>NZ_JBICSZ010000004.1:0-460488 GCF_043197365.1 Kribbella sp. NPDC049174
GAAGAATCATCCAATGCCTGTGAACGGGGATAAAACAATTTCGGCATTGACTTTCGGCACGCTGTTGAGTTCTCAAGAATCGGACGCACACCGCGCTTCAGACTTTCGTTTGAAGCTCCGGGGCAACTCGCCCAACTTTACTGTTTCGTCCGGGGCCGGTCAAATCGGCCTCTTTCGTCCCAGTCCCCCTGCGCGACCCAGTGACCGAAACCCGCCGAGGCGTGTTTCGGCTTCCGAGACCTTCAGGGAGTTTGTCGGAGGACCGGCCGCTTTCGCGTCCCGCGTCTCGCTCCAACAAGAAGAACATTACTGACATTCGCGGTGCAGATGCAAATCGGGGTCCGGGAGCTTGTCCGAACCCTCGCGAAGCGCCCTCGGCACCGGTCAGCCGGCACCTGCCGCGAGGCAGTGGTCGTCCCTCTGGTCACATCACTCACTCGCGTCTCCACGAGCGACTTCTCCCATGATGCCCCACCACACAAGCGTGGCTCCACGGGATATCTCGGCACAGCGTCGTACGGGCGGACCTCGCACGTCGCAGTACTGCTGAAGGACTCATCCTCGAGCGGTAAGACGAGGTGGGAGCCGGTCAGCCGGCTCCCACCTGTCACGTACCGCACCGTCCAGCAGACGCCTCTCGGCGAGTGGCCGCTCGTAGCGGCTGAGGTTGAGGCCCGGGGTCATGAACCGGACGGCATCAGGTGTAACCGGGACCCATCGACAGCTATTCCCGGGTGCAGTCCAGTTCGGCTCCGCCCTGGACGAAGACGAGCCGACTGCCGTCGTCACGGACCTCGAACTCAGTGTCGGCGTTCACCGCAGCGAACCTTGTCGCCGACGATGGGCTGAAACGCAGAGGAGCCTGACCGGCGAAGGTCACTGCCAGTCCGCTCCCCCAGCGGGCCACATCCAACAGCAGTCGGCCGTCCAATCTGTAGGTCCCAATCAGGCTTGCCATCGCCTCGTCGGTGGGCAGGTCCGGCTCGTCGACCTCCTGCGAGTAGTCGTCCCACTCATACGCCCTAGCGATCGCGGCAAGGGCTCTCTGAACGACCCAGCTGCCGTTGTCGCCGTTGGTCATGACCGCCGCGCCCTGTCCGGTGT
This sequence comes from Kribbella sp. NPDC049174, assembly GCF_043197365.1. Lineage (NCBI taxonomy): Bacteria > Bacillati > Actinomycetota > Actinomycetes > Propionibacteriales > Kribbellaceae > Kribbella > Kribbella sp. NPDC049174. The sequence goes on from NZ_JBICSZ010000004.1 coordinate 1,105, forward strand.
CCCGGTAGGCGAGCAGATGGCAGCGGAACCCCTCGTTGCCTCCGCTGTGTCCGAACCGCACTCCCTCATCGCCAAGGAACAGACCGAGTCCCAGGTGATTCAGTCCACCGATCCGGTCCGTTGCAGCGATCTGTGGCGTCAGGAGTTCGCGGGAAAGCGCTGGCGACAGCAGGGCGCCCTCTGCTCCCGCATACGTCTGTTGGACGGCAACGGCGAACTTCAGAAGGTCAGTTGGCGTCGTCCAAAGCCCTGCAGCGGCCAGCTCCGGGTAGCTGTGCCACCGACCAGGCACAGGTCTTCCCAACTCGTCGTGAGCAGTCGCGGCCTTGTCGTGGAGGGCAGACGGCAATGGCTGCGCGTAGTCGCTGTCAGACATCCCGAGTGGTTCCAGCACGAGCTCGCGTGCGAGTTGCTGGAACGGCGAGCCGGTCACGTCCTCCAGTACCTGCTGCAGTACGACGGTGCCACCACCGGCGTACCGGAATTGGGTACCGGGCACGATGTCGACGCGGACGCCAAAGGTGTTCGTCGGCGCAGTTCCATCGAGGATCTGCCGGGTGGTCGGCAGAGCGGTCCCCTGGCGGTACCCCGGGAACCCGTGCACGGTCAGGCCCGCGCTGTGGCTGGCGAGCTGTCGCAACGTGACCACCGGCTGCCAGTCGCCTGTCGGCGGGACCTGCCACGAGGTGAGTCGGCGGTTCACGTCCTCATCGAGGTCCAGCAGTCCGCGGTCCACCAACCGGAGCATCGCGAAAACAGCGACAGGCTTGCTGATCGAGCAAGCCTGGAACAACGTTCCTGGTACGACGGCGGCAGGTTCGTCCGCCTGCTTTACGCCGGCGCAACCGGTGTCGACGAGTTCGCCGCCGTCGATCACCGCCCAGCTGGCTCCCGGTACCTGGAACTTCTCGAGATCAGCCGCGATCTCGTCGTACAGAACACTCATCCCCGCCCCTCCTCGGCTCGTTGTCTCGGAGCCTACGAACGTGACGGGTCGGCGCTCGGGGTGGATTGTCGCCGTGCCGACGCGAGCCTGCCGCGGCGTGTCGGCGGCAGGCTCGTGACTTCGGCTACCTCGACGGCTGTGGTGCTGAGCAGTCGATCTTCGGATTCGCACCGACGTAGTTCAGTGGGCCGACGACGATGGTGACCAGCGTTGTGCCCACCTTCGCGCACGTCGCGTCGGACCCGGCAAAGTAGTTCCGCTGGACGGCGGCCGCCAGGCCAATGAGCAGCCAGACGACCACAATGATCGCCACCGTGCGGGAACCAGTTGTAGATGCTCTACGAGTGCGCATGTCCACCTCCTGGGCTGAGCGCACCCCCGTGTTGATCAGTCCGGTGCCCGCCGGCATGCCTACAGAAACGGTCCGAGTCAAATCTCCCGGTAGTCGTAGCACGGCTTGATGTGCGTGTTGACGTACGCGCCGATGCTGGGCGCCGCGAGCAGAGCGGCGAAGGTGGTCTGCGGGACTTCGTCGTACTGATAGATGGAGCCGTTGACGTACTCGAGCTCCAAGGTGCCGTCGGACCAGCCGACCGATCGCACACTCGACGAGTTCACCAGTCGTCGCCTCACCGGCGCTCCCTTCAGTACGACGTCCGCCGCCCTAGTGTGCCGGTGATCGCTCCGGCTCGGCAGACTCGAGGCGGGCCACGGCGCGGGCGAGGTCGCCGAGTGCCTCATGGAGTTTGCTGATCACATCGTGGTCGAGCGGGATCTGGGGCTCGTCCAGGCCCAGCTTCGCGGCGAACCGGACCCGGGCATCGGTCGGCGCCTGTCTGAGTGTGGTGTCGAGTGCTTGCTGAAGTTGTGGGCTCGGCAGCATGTCCGGGCGCTCTCCCCATTTCGTGACCGTCCTTGGCGCGATGCCGAGGTGCTCGGCGAAGGACTCGTTGGTCAACCGGAGTGCATCGCGCAAGGCATGCGCGTGCCGGCCGGTCCATTTCTCGATGATCGTCATCGGTATCACTCCCTGCGCGTTGATCACTCCTTGCAATCAGATTACGGCGATCGGGTGATCGGAAGAGTTCCTAATTTCTGCCCTGTGGATACCGGTTCGGTTCCTGGTGAGGTCACCGCCGCGGGCGTTGACTTTGGGCATGGACGAGATCAGCGGTCGAACCACCACGCTGCTGCGGAGGACCCCGCGACGGCGTCATCTGAAAGTCGCGAACAAATCCGGGCCACGCTGTTTCCAGCTGGTCCGTCATGTCGACGTGTCTGGTGTCAGCGGCATCGGCGTGGTCGCCGAGGGCGTCGAGTGGACCGACGGGACGGTGGCCCTGCACTGGGGTGGGCGCTACCCGACCACCACGGTCTGGCCGGACGGAATCGATGCGCTCCTCACGATCCACGGTCACAACGGCGCGACCACCATCGAGTGGCTGGACGGGTGACATGCGCCCCCAGACTCGGTGGGGCGGGCCCACCCTGCACCCGGCCCGGCTCACCGACCTACTCCGTATAGAACTGCTCCCGGTACTTACCTTCCGGCTGCTTTGTAGTGCCCTTCTTGCGGGCGGACGTCGACTTTGGGTCGTCATCGGCGGGCGGCGGGATGGTCCCGTTGTCGGACCGCTGGTCGGTAGGTCGCGCGCTGGGCCGATCGCTCGGTGGCTGGTCGGTGCCTGCGCTCTGGTGCGAGCTGCTGCCTTCGCTCCGGTGCGAGCTGGGGCCTTCGTGCGGTTGCGACCTGGTGTTTTCGATCGGCGTCGGACTGGGGCTGTCTTTCGATGGCCGCAGGCCGGCGTGCTGCGGGAGATGCCCGCTACTCGGTTCGGTGGTCGGGCTGGCGCTCCCGGGTTCGGCGGCTTCGAGGAGGTGGTCGACTGCTGAGTTGAAGTCGAGCTCGGCACGGGGCGCCGTGGCGCGATCGATGACGTCGGCGGACGAGCGTCGTACCGGGAGATCGTTGGCTGCGGCGGACAGCTCGGCGAGGGTGTCGAGGAGGCCGAGGGCAGTCTCGACCTCACCGGGGTTGTTGACCAACCACCAGACTGCGGCCGAACCGGGCGTGGCGAAGACGTCTTCCTTGAGGTACGCGCGTTTGTCCTGCTCCATCCGGCGTTCGAGCAGCGCGGTCTGCTCCCGGCGATGTAGGGCGGCGAGGTGCTGAAGATGCTTCTGGTCGGCGTCCGGCAGGCGAAGGCGTACCTCGGTCGCCCAGCTGCGCACCTGTCCCTTCTCGTCGAGCGCGGGCTCACCGAGGAGGGCGGCCAGGCGGTGCTGATTGAGCGACTCCTCGGTCACCTGCTGGGTCGCCGTCAGTGACCGGGCGCGCTCGAGCAACGCGTCGACCGCGACCGCACCGAGGTCGGCATGCCGGGCACCGGACAGCACGGTCGACCACTGCACAACGGCCGAGAAGCTGAATTGGAAATCGGGTGAGGCAGACGGCAGACGTACGTCGGCAACCGTGCGCGTCGGCGGCCCGGTGAAGACGGGATCCCGATCCGGCAGTACGACGGACGGCGTGGACGGCGGTGAGGTCACCAGAGGTCGAGGCGGGTCGGGTTGCTTCCAGACCACGGCCAGGATGACGAGCAGGACCACCGTGAGCACGACCGCGGCCCAGCCCGGGAGACCAACGATGAGGCAGACGATGTACAGGACCAGGACGATGGCGGCAGCTGTCAGGAGGGAGTTGCGATGGAGCTTCATGGTGGCGTTCCTTCACCACGTCGGGCGGACGTCAGGAGGTCGGCCAATGCGTACCGGACGGCTTCCCCGTCCTCCCGCCACCCGGGGCACCGACAACCCAGAGCACGGACCTCGCCACGCGACGAGCCCACAAAAAGTCTCCCACCCCTAACCCAAAGTAGCCGCCACCCGCGTGTCGGTTGGCTCAGCACGCGGGCGGGCTGGGCGTGGGGTCCGCCAGGCTGGGCGTCGGTCCGCCAGGCTGGGCGTCGGTCCGGCGGGCTGGGCGTCGGTCCGGCGGGCTGGGCGTGGCGTGCGACGTGCTGGGCGTCGGGTCCGGCGTAGCCGAGCTCCTGGGTCAGCCCGTGAGGGAGCGGAGGGCTCGGCGGGAGGGGGTTAGGAGGACCGGTTTGTAGGGGCAGCGGGCGTCGGTGAGGGTTTCGTAGGCGCGGATGGCTCGGTTTGCGGCGTCCCAGCCTTGTTCGGCGGGCGTGCGGCCGAGGCCGCGGTTGCGGACCAGGGCGCCGTAGAAGGCGGAGCAGAAGACGGTCGCCTCGTACCAGCCGATGACGGTGCTGGTGCCGATGTAGGTGATGTCGTCCTGGAGGCAGTCGCGGATGGCGCGTTGCCACTTGCCGATGCCGGTTTTGCAGCCGTCGGCGATGACGACGCCGCTGGCGATGCCCCACTGGCGGTCGAGGAACCAGTCTGCCAGCGACCTCAGCGAAACCTGGGTCTTGCCGTCGGTGGAAAGGAACGACGGTTCCTCGCTGTGGTCACCGTGTGCCATCACGTGCAGGACGGTCGAGGGGGTGGTGAGTGCGGAGAACGCGGTCTCGTGGTCGCGGGTGCGAACGAAGTTCACGTCGATCACGGGCTGGTCCCAGCCGGCGTTGATGTTCCCGGTGATGCCCTGGACGAACGTCATCGACGCGTCGAACGAGCTGTCCAGACCGAGGTCCACCAGAGTGATCAGCCGGTTCTTCATTCGCCCACCCCTCCCGCACGTTCCGACCCGCCGCACCCATGATGAACCACGCTGCCGACAGTTCGCGCCCCCCTTCTGCTGCGCTGAGACGGTGGGCACGGTGGGCGGTGTGCCTTGTCACACAGGGTTTCTGCGGCCGTACGGCGTACGGCCCGGGTTGGCTGGTGGGAGGGTGGACCGGATCCCCGAGGGGTGCCCGTGGGGCGCTCGGTGGGAGGGTCCGCCTGGATCCCCGAGGGGTGTCCATGGGGCGCGCTCGGTGGGAGGGTCGGCCGGATCCCCGAGGGGGTCAGTGGCGCGCTCGGTTGGAGGTCACCGCGGTCCGTGAGATGTGCCTGTCGGGGGTGCGGGCGGAGGGTTCGAGGTGCGGTGGGGTGGGGGGCGTGGGTTGGGCGGGCCGGGCGTGGGGCGGCGTACGGTGGCGGGAGGTTTGGGCTGAGAGGGTGGTGGATGTGGTTGATGGGGTTCGGTTGACGGGTGGGGTTGTGATGCCTCGGGTTGGGGTGGGGACTTCGCCGTTGGGGGATGACGACGCGGAGCGCGTTGTGGTGGAGGCGCTGGAGGTCGGGTATCGGTTGGTGGATACCGCGGAGAACTATCGCAACGAGGTTGGGGTGGGGCGGGCGTTGCGGGGGGTGCCTCGGGATGAGGTGTTCGTGACGTCGAAGTTCAACAAGGGTGGCACAGCGTGGACGGGGCGCGGACGGCGTGCGAGGCGAGTGCTCAGAAGTTGGGCGTCGAGTATCTCGATTTGTTGCTCATTCATTGGCCCAATCCGGATCAGGACCGGTACGTCGACGCTTGGCGAGGGCTGATCGCGTTGCGGGAGGCTGGTCTGGTTCGCGCGATCGGTACGTCGAACTTCAAGCCGGCGCACCTGCAGCGGCTGATCGACGAGACCGGCGTGGCGCCGGAGGTCAACCAGGTGCAGCTGAGTCCGGTGTGGGCGAAGCGGGCCGAGCGGGAGTTCCACGCGAAGCACGGGATCGTCACGGAGGCGTGGAGTCCGCTGGGTAAGGGCACTGACCTGCTGGACCACCCGACGGTGCGGCAGGCTGCCGAGGCGCATGGCAGGACGCCGGCCCAGGTCGTGCTCCGGTGGGAGACACAGCAGGGCGTCGTACCGATTCCCAAGTCCGCGAACCGCGCGAGGCTCGAGCAGAACCTGGCTGTGTTCGACTTCGACCTGACCGATGCGGAACTGGACGCGCTGTCAGCCCTCGACGGCACCGCCCGGCCTGCCGCCGACTCCGACCGTTCGGGCCACTGACGACAGTGTCTGAAGTCGGTCAGCGGCTAAGTCCGGAGGCCGGTTACCGGGTGCGGGCTACCTTGTGGGACGCAACGGCCAAGTAGGGGCCCACCAGTTCGCGGAACAGGTCGCTGGGTGGGAGGCCCAGTTCTCGGTCGAGCATGGCCTCGAATCGTTGGTAGTGCTTGATGGCCTCGACGAGGTCGCCGTTGTCCAGGTGGGTTTCGACGATGGTGCGGTGGGCGCTCTCGTGAAGTGGTTCGATGCTGATCGCGGCCCGCGCGGCCTGGAGAGCCTCGTACGTACGTCGTTGCCGTCGGCGCAGGTTCGCGAGGGCATCGAGGGCACCCAGGCGCAGGTACTGCAATCGTTCGCGCGCAGTCAGCACCCAGTCGTCGTACCAGCCGGGCAGCAACTCCGCAGAGTGCAGGACGGCGACAGCGGCGTTCTCGGCCGCATCGCTGTCGAGGACGCCGCTCTTGAGGACGCCGCTGTCGAGATCCGCGGCGTCATGGATCAGCAACTCGGCACCGGCCAGGAACCAGTCGACATCCACGACGACCGCGTCGGCCAGCGCGAGCGACGAGTCGCCGATCTCCAGCAGCGGCGGTACGCCAATATGCCGGTGCCGCAGTCGCCAGAGAACGGCACGAAGGCGAGCGGCCGCGACCTCGTCGGTGCAATCCGGCCACAGGGTCGCGGCCGCATGGGTCCGGGCGCAGCGGCCGTTGAGGGCCAGGAGGGCGATGAGGTGCTGTGGACCGGCCGGCAGTTCGACCTGGTCCACCGTCTCGGCCGATACGTCGGCGGCGGTCAGGAGCCAGTCGCCGAGCAACTGAAGCCGAAGATCGCATCGCAAGAATGTCCGCACCGCACGGCCCCCCTCGTGGAGGCGCGGCGCGCGTCGGACCACGCCTGCCCCCCGGCTGTGTTGCCTGCAGATATCCCCGCTGTGTGTGACGACCAAACCACCAACCGCCACACACTCTCTGCACCATTGGTCAGGAAGGGCCGGATGTCAAGCCTGACCCGCCGTTCGGCCGATGAACTCCTCGAGCCAAACCCGGACCTCGCGGTAGACGGCCTCTGGTGACGCCACCACCGTGGTCGTCTCGGTGTCGGCGCCGAGGTCGGGCCGCTGGGTGATGCGCGCCTTGAGGCCGGCAGCGTCGTCCTTCTCCCGCCAGACCCGGATGACCAGTGCCGCCGCTCCTGGCACGGATTCGGTCTGCGTCTGTTCGGTCATGTTCCACTCCCCCGCGGGACGATCGACCCGCTGCCTCGCGCCGTGTGGGGACGGACAACCGGAAGATCCACGATGAGGCAACGATCCCTGATGTACCCCCGTTACGTCGACCACGGGCTTCCTGACAACGCTGTGACAACGCTGTGACAACGCGCTGAGCATGCTGTCCGGCTTCCACTGGCTGTGAGCACCGAACAGGGTGGAGGAGGTGACTCATGAACGAGAAACTGACGGCGGTCGAACTCGACCTGGAGGAGATCCAGGTGCTGCCGGAGCGGGAGGCGCTGGGTTCGTACAACTGGGCGAACATCTACGCGTCCAACACGGCGGTCGCGCTGAACGCGTCGTCGTACTGGTCCGTGGCCAAGGCCGCGGCCGTACAGACGATCGTGGTCAAGCAGCACTAGCGGGCCGAATCGGGTGTGCGGGCGGTGATGACCATGTGCGCCGTCCGCACGCCGCAGGACTGAGGGGGTTTCGATGACGGATCTCGGCAGGATCTCCCGGACGGAGGTCTCCGGCCAGTCGGCCGAACTGCTGCCCGCGCGTGAGGCGCTGGCACTGATCAACATCACCAACATCACGGCCGTCAACCTGGCGATCGCGGTGAACGCGGGGACGATCGGCTCGACCGCGGCCGCCGCCGCTGTGCAGCATGTGGCTGCCTTCCAGCGCTAGCTCTGCCGGCGCACGGAACTCGCGGGGGGCCTGTGCCCCCCGCGCTGGCCGGGAGCCCGCATCGTGACGACGACAGAAGACGGCGCCCGAACGGTCCGGTTGCTCGGCGGACACAGGCCGCGGCGTGCGGCCGGCGTACGCCTGCTCGGACAGTACGAGGGATCCGGATTCCGGGACGAGCGATACCTGGTCGAGCGAGCCGACCGGCAGATGGTCCTGCTCACCAAACTGCTCTACCTGATCGTCGAGAACGCCGACGGGCGGACGTCGACGGATCTGCTGGCCGAGCGGGTGAGCCGGGCGTACGGCCACCGCCTCGATCGCGACGACCTGGTCCGCCTCATCGACGAGAAGCTCGGACCGTCCGGGTTGGTGGCACTGTTCAACGGCGCACCGGTAGGGCAACGAAAGGCCGATCCGCTGCTGGCATTGAGCGTACGGGGCGTGCTGCTGCCGGCCACTGCGGTTCGGGTGATCGCGCGCATCTTCGCGCCGCTGTTCCATCGTCCGATCATCTTCGCGGTGCTTGGGGCGGTGATCGCATTCGACATGTGGGTGGTGAGCACCCTGGCGCCCGCCGAGGTGTTCGGCGCTCTCGTCGATCCGGCCGGCGTCCTGGCCGCACTGGCTTTGTTGCTCATGGCAACGCTCTTCCACGAGTTCGGTCACGCGGCCGGCTGCAGGTACGGCGGCGCCAAGCCAGGCCGGATCGGTGTCGGCATCTACCTGTGGATCCCTGCCTTCTACACCAACGTGACCAGCGCCTACCGACTCGACCGGGCCGGCCGGCTGCGGACCGACCTGGGCGGTGTCTACTTCAACGCGGTCTTCATCGTGGCCGCGGCAGGGATGTACCTGTGGACCGGATGGTCCCCCCTGCTGGCGGTCATCGCCCTGTCCCACCTGGAGATCATCCAGCAACTGCTGCCGGTGGTCCGGTTCGACGGCTATTACATCCTCGGCGACCTGGCCGGCGTACCGAACCTGTTCGGCCACGTTCGGCCAATCCTGCTGAGCCTGCTGCCAGGTCGTCGCAACGATCCCGGTGTGGCTCAGTTGCGGCTCCGCACTCGTGTGGTCGTCACGACGTGGGTGCTGATCACCGTTCCCGCGCTGCTCATCGGTCTGGGGCTCCTCACCTGGAACGCCCCTGGCTACCTCGCGGACTTCTGGGGCCGCTCGAGCGAGTTGTGGACCGGCGCGCGAGCGCTCGCCTCAACAGGACAACTCGGTGCCGCGGCACTCGCGCTGCTGTCCATGCTGGCGATCACCCTCCCGATCGTCGGTCTCAGCGTCGTCCTGGGCAGATCTGTGCTCCACGTTGTCCGGGCGGTTCGAGCCCGGCATACCGCACCGTCGCCGGCCGAGGAGGAACCGATGGACCACAGCAACGCTGACGACCCACCTGGTGCAACGTCGTTCACCGAGGACAAGATGCTCCGACGTCGCGTTCCGCCGCCCCGGGACGGCTGGCGTCACGGCCTGTACTACGTCTCGAGCGGCCGGATCAACGTCGGACCGAGTCTGGCCCAGCAACGAGAGCAGGAGCGGATCGACCGAGTTCGGGCGCCGCTGCGCGAGCCACGCAGGGTGGTCACCTTGAGCCGCAAGGGCGGCGCCGGGAAGACCACCACGACTCTGATGCTCGGCCACACGCTGGCCATGCACCGCGGCGACCGCGTGGTCGCGCTGGACGCCAACCCTGACGCCGGCTCGCTCATCTATCGAGTACGGCGGGAGTCCCCGGCCACGGTCACCAATCTGCTGGGCGAGCGCGACCTGATCACCAAATACGCCGACCTGCGCGCGTACACCTCCCAGGCACGAAGCCGGCTCGAGGTGATCGCGTCCGACGACGACCCGACCATCAGCCAGGCGCTGGGCGATCGGGACTACCGCACCGTGCTCGACCTGCTCACCCAGCACTACAACCTGATCCTCGTCGACACCGGGACCGGCATCCTCGACAGCGCGATCCAGGGCATCCTGCGGGAGGCGGACCAGATCGTCGTGGTGATGCCGCCCGCGCTCGACGGCGCCCGGGTCGCCGCCGGGACACTGGACTGGCTGGACCAGCACGGGCACGCCGACCTGGTGTCGTCCGCGGTCGCGGTCATCAACACGACCAGAGGCAGGCCGCGCTGGCTCCAACTCGACGAGATCGAGAACCACTTCTCCAGTCGTTGCGCCGGTACGGTCCGCATCCCGTGGGACCCGGCGCTGGACAGCGGTGCCGCGGTCGACCTCGACGACCTGCGCTCCGCCACCCGTGACGCCTATCTGGAACTCGCCGAACTGGTCGCCACCGGCTTCACCACGAGCCGATGGACTCCCGTTTCGGTGGCTGACCCGTCCCTGACCGCCAAAGGAGTGTCATGACCGTTCACCGCCGATTCGAAGCGATCCTGGTCGTCGCGTCCCTCGTCATAGGTGCGACTGGCACCGCGAGCATGCTCACCTTCCGGAAGGGCCAGGACTTCGACCTCGTCGCGTCCGCAAACCCGTCCACGCCACGCAGTACGGACACGGACCGGACTGCCATGATCGAACGCGCCAGGGGCAAGCGGGCCCAGGTCGATGCCGTGGCAAGCGCATCGGCCACCTGCAGCGGGTGCAACGGTACCGCTGCCGCAGTACAGGTGGTCTACGTGAGCAAGGCGAAGAGGGGTACGGCGGACAACCTCGCCACCGCCTGGTCAAGTTGCAGCAACTGCAGAGCGACCAGTGTGTCCGTGCAGGTCGTAGTGGTCCGGCCCGGTACGACGCTCGCCACGCGGAACCGTGCGTTGGCCGTGAACGCATCATGTTCCGGCTGCACGTCCGGAGCGATCGCAGTGCAGTTCGTGGTTGTCACCAGCAAGCACCGCACGTTCTCGCGTCAGGGCCGGCAGCAACTGGAGGCGCTGGCGCGTGAACTGGAGGCTCAGCTTTCGACGCGCACCAAAGCGGCCCGGCTTGCGGCGACGAAGGACAAGAGCGGACTGACGAGTATCGAGGCGCTGGTCCGCAAGGAACTCAAGCCAACCAGTTTGAAGCCACAGGTCACTGTCAAGACCGGGTGACGGAAGGAAGCCCCATGCCTGCCCGACGATGGATCACTCTCGCGATCACACTGCTGGTCTCGCTGCTACTGACCGGTTGTGAACCGACCAAGACCACGTCCGGCACTGGCAGCACCGGCAGCAGCGGCCGCGGCAGCGTCGAGAAGACCACCACTGCGAAGACCGGAGCCACCGTCCGGATCACGGCCTCGAAGAAGACCTGCTGGGCCGGGCAGGTCGGCGCGGCGAACAGGAAGGGCTGCGGATCGGCCACCTATCAACTCAAGGCGTCGAGCGGTTCCTACCGCGTCAATCTGCGCAAGACCAAGGGTGTCGACGGCCTCACCGTCGTACTGGTTGTCAATGGCAAGAAAGTCGACAGCGGCCGGATCAGCAGCAGTTCGAGCGTCGTCGCGATCAGCTACGCCAGCAATTGATCGCGACAAGGCAGGCTCGATCAGGTCGTGAAGGAGCCTGTGATCAGGGAGCAGGACTCGACGCCGTTTTTCTGGGACCAGAGGCGGATGCGGACAAGGGTTCCGTCGGTGACGGAGAAGTTGCAGAACGACCTGCCTTGGTAGTCGGCGACCTTGGGTGTCGTCGAAGGATGCGTGGGCGTCGCACCAGAAGCCGACCTGGCTCTGCTAGAGCTGGACGGCCCGGGCGCTGTGCCCGTGACCCGGGCTGCGGCTGCGGGCGGTTATCGGTGGGCGATGTAGTAGGCGTTGAACGCGTCGGCGTCCACGTGGGTGACCTCGATCGAGGTGAAGCCGGCGTCGGTCAGCATTTGCCGGGCCTTCTGTTCGCCCCAGACCGTGCCGAGGCCGTCGCCGGCGAGGGACAGCGAGACCGTCATGCAATGCATGGTCGAGACGCCGTACAGGAAGGTGGCGAACGGGTTGTCCAGGTTGTCCTCGAGGTTGCTCGATGCCTGGATGTCGACCATCAGGAAGACCCCGCCGGGCCGCAGCGACGCCGCGATACCGGCGAGGACCTGCGCCGGATGTGCCTGGTCATGGATCGCGTCGAAGGCGGTCACCAGGTCGAAGCGAGCGTGCTCCCCCAACGCTGCGGCATCCCGTACGACGAACTCCGCGTTCGCCAATCCCAGCGCAGCCGCCTCGGCCTGACCGGCGGCGATGCCTTCGGTGGAGAAGTCGTAGCCGACGCACCGGCTGCGTGGGTAGGTGGCGGCGATCAGGTTGACCGCGTGCCCGCCACCGCACCCGACGTCGGCGACATCGATGCCTTCCTCGAGCCGCGCAGGCAGCCCGGGCACGAGCGGAAGTACGGCGTCGATCAGAGCCGCATCGAAGACCGCGCCACTGTCCTCGGCCATCAGCCGATGGAACTCGGTGTACTCCGAGTACGGAACGCCACCGCCGCGGCGGAAGCACTTCACCAGCGACGACTCGACGCCGGCCAGCAGCGCGATGAACTGGGTTGCTCCGGCGAGGTTGCTCGGTCCAGCGGCGCGGGTCAGGAAGGCGGCGTGTTCACGCGGCAACCAGTACGTCCGGTCGCGAGCGTCGTACTCGACGACCCGGGCGACGGTCATCGCGCCGAGCCACTCACGCACGTACCGCTCCTGCAGTCCGGCGGCGCCGGCGATCTCGTGGCTGGTGGCCGGCGGCAGCTCCGCGAGGGTGTCGTAGAGGCCGACCTGGTGGCCGATGCTCGTCAGCAACGCAAGGGTCCCGTGGTTGAGTACGTCGCCCATCTGCTGGCCGAAGGCCTCGACGCGGGTGGTGTCCAGCACTGTCTCGCTCATGATGATCTCCCTAGCTCGCGAGCCTGTCCGCAGCGTCGCACCGGGAGATCGACCCGAGCATCGGTGAACTCGCCTATTCGTGCACCTGCGTGAGGTAGGCGGCGGCCTCGGTGCGGTTCCGTACGCCGAGCTTGGACAGGATGCTGGCCACGTGGTGCTCGACGGTACGGCGACTGATGTACAGCCGGGCCGCGATCTCCGGATTGGGCAGACCCTCAGCCAGTACGGCGAGCACGTCGAGTTCCCGCTTGGTCAGCAGCCCGAGACCGCGAGGCCCACTGCGGGCAGCAGTCGCTCCAGCCGCTCGAAGCCAGGCAGCAGCCGCATCAGCATCAGCAGAGGCGCCCAGATCCTCGAACACCGCGAGAGCAATCCGGGCCTCGGCGACGGCAGGAGCGGGATCGTAGGAGCACATGGCATGCGCCAACATCATCCGGGTACGCGCGACCTCGAGAGGCATCTCCAACAGGCCGAACCACGTCTGCGCCGCCGTCAGCCGGGCCACGGACTCACGGGACTTTCCCTGCGCCAGAAGGGCCCGTCCACACAAGCGGGCAGCGCGTGCTGCGATCAACCCGCTGTCGGTCGTCGTACCGAGGTCAGATAGCCGCTCTGCCTCCGCGACCGCGCCGGCAACGTCACCGGTCGCCAGACAGGCGGCGCCGAGCACCTCACGCAGTCGGGCCTCCTCCAGAGGCGTCGTGTCGTCGAGCTGGCGTCGTATCAGCGAGACAGCCATCGCCACCTCCCCCGCAGCCAGGTAGGCAGCGGCCAGGACGGGCCGTACGACGGTGCGATCCTCGAAGCCGGTGAGAAGACGACGTGCCTCGCCGACTCGGCCCTGACCGAGTCGGAGGTCGGCAAGGAAGGCAGCAGCCTCTGCCTGGACCGCCGGCAGCGCATCACGTGCCAACTCCACTGCCGCGGTCAGCTCGATCTCAGCACGCGGCCAGTCACCGGTGGAGACCAGCACAGCGCCGTACGACGCTCGGCAGGTCGCGTGGAGGTACGGGCAGCCGTAGCGCTCCATGAAGCTGTCGAGCGAGCGTGTCCACTGCACGACCCGCAGGAAGTCGGCACCACGTACGCACGACCGCATCAGCAGACAACTGGTCAAGACGACAGTGTCAGGCCTGGCACCCTCACCACCGAGTGCACCGGCCAGAGCCTCGTCCAGCAAGGCAGTGCCCTCGATGACCTGCCCCAGGTTGATGAGAGCCGAGCCCCACATGCTGAGTGCGCACAACTCGAGGTCCCGGTCCCCCACTTCGGCTGCAACGCCGTACGCCGCTTCGCACCAGGCAGCAACGTTTGCCGCATCGTCCGCGGATCCAGCTCGGGCCAGCGAGGCCCATGCCGATATGACGGGGTCACCGACCTCTGCAGCCACCCGGACTGCCCGAGACGCCCACCCCTGCGCGGCGGCACGGTCGCCGTAGTTGGCGTCGTACAGGAGGCTGAGGCCGAGTGCCATGAAGACGGCCTCGGCCGGGTTGGAGCGGCGGAACAGTGCGTAGGCGCGCTCCCAGCAGGAGAAGGCGGCCCGGGTGTCGCCGAGCCACCACTGCGCGTTGCCCAGCCCGGCGAGGCCCTCGGCGGTCTCACTGACCCCGTCGGACCCGAATGCGGACCGCGCCGCCACCCAGTCCCCGTCGCCGAGCGCCTTCTCCCCGGCCGCAAGGAGACCGCTGATCTCCTCCACAGCACGACGGTAGACGCGCTGCGGCCCCCGGGGAAAGTGGGAAGTTCCCGGGGGCCGTGGCGCTTTCAGTTGGTGGCCGGCCGCAACGGCCGGTCAGGTGGGTCAGCTGCAGCCGGAGGTGCTGCCGCAGCCTTCGCAGACGTAGCAGGAGCCGCTGGGGCGCATCTTGGTGCCGCAGGTGAAGCACAGAGGTGCGTCGACCGAGGTGCCGGTGATGAGCTCGAACATCTCGGCGGTCGTGCGGACCTCAGAGGTGTCGATCGGCTTGGCGGCGGCCGCCTCGACCGCAGCCGGCTTCTCCGGCGCCGGCTCGACGGACTTCAGGGACTCGGCCTCCGAGACCTCGACCGGGGCCGGCTCGTAGGAGCCGGTGTCGAGCTGCCGGGACCGCTCTTCCGCGGAGTAGATGCCCAGGGCGGCCCGCTCGTCGAAGGGCAGGTAGTCCAGGGCCAGCCGGCGGAAGATGTAGTCCATGATCGACTGCGCCATCCGGACGTCCGGGTCGTCGGTCAGACCGGCCGGCTCGAACTTCAGGTTGGTGAACTTCTGGACGTAGGTCTCCAGCGGTACGCCGTGCTGGAGCGCGATCGAGATCGCGATCGAGAAGGCGTCCATCACCCCTGCCAGGGTCGAACCCTGCTTGCCCATCTTCAGGAAGACCTCGCCCAGACCGTCGTCCGGGTAGGAGCCGGCGGTCATGTAGCCCTCGGCACCGCCGACGCTGAACGACGTGGTCCGCGACGGCCGCGACTTCGGCAGGCGCTTGCGGGTCGGCCGGTACTCGATCACCTTCTCGACGATCTTCTCCGCGACGGCAGCCTCGGCCTCGACCGACTTCTTCGCCTTCGCGTCCGCCAGCGGCTGACCGACCTTGCAGTTGTCGCGGTAGACCGCGAGTGCCTTCAGGCCGAGCTTCCAGCCCTGGAAGTAGACGTCGGCGATCTCCTCGACCGTCGCGGTCTCGGGCAGGTTCACCGTCTTCGAGATCGCGCCGGACAGGAACGGCTGCGCGGCCGCCATCATCCGCACGTGACCCATCGGCTTGATCGCCCGCTCACCCATCGCGGTGTCGAAGATCTCGTAGTGCTCCGGCTTCAGGCCTGGGGCGTCGACCACGTGACCGTGCTCGGCGATGTACTCGACGATCGCCTCGATCGTCTCCTCGGTGTAGCTGTACTGCCGCAGCGCCCGCGGCACCGTCTGGTTGACGATCTGCATCGAGCCGCCGCCGACCAGCTTCTTGAACTTGACCAGCGAGAAGTCCGGCTCGATACCGGTGGTGTCGCAGTCCATCATGAAGCCGATGGTGCCGGTCGGCGCGAGCACCGAGGCCTGCGCGTTGCGCCAGCCGTTCTTGGCGCCGATCTTCAGCACGCCCTCCCACGCCGCGGTGGCGTGCTTCTGGACGTCCTTGTCGATCTCGTGGATGGTCCGGATCGCGTCGTTGGCCGCGGCGTGCTTGCGCATCACCCGGGTGTGCGCGTCCTTGTTCCGCTCGAAGCCGTCGTACGGGCCGACGACACCGGCCAGCTCGGCCGAGCGCTTGTACGACGTACCGGTCATCAGCGAGGTGATAGCGCCCGCCAGTGCGCGACCACCGTCGGAGTCGTACGCGTGGCCGGTCGCCATCAGCAGCGCGCCGAGGTTCGCGTACCCGATGCCCAGCTGCCGGTAGGCGCGGGTGGTGTCGCCGATCGCCTCGGTCGGGAAGTCGGCGAAGCAGATCGAGATGTCCATCGCGGTGATGATCAGCTCGACGGCCTTGACGAACTTCTCCGAGTCGAACAGGTCGTCGTCGCGGAGGAACTTCATCAGGTTCAGCGACGCCAGGTTGCAGGACGAGTTGTCCAGGTGCATGTACTCCGAGCACGGGTTGGACGCGGTGATCCGGCCCGTCTCCGGGGTGGTGTGCCAGTCGTTGATGGTGTCGTCGTACTGCAGACCCGGGTCGGCGCAGGCCCACGCGGCCTGGGAGATCTTGTCGAAGAGCTCGCGCGCGTCGACGGTCTCGATCACCGAGTTGTCCAGCCGCGCCCGCAGCCCGAACTCGCCCTTCTCCTCGACCGCGCGCATGAACTCGTCGGTGACCCGGACCGAGTTGTTGGCGTTCTGGTACTGCACCGAGGTGATGTCGCGGCCGCCGAGGTCCATGTCGAACCCGGCGTCGCGCAGGACGCGGATCTTCTCCTCCTCGCGCATCTTGGTCTCGACGAACTCCTCGATGTCGGGGTGGTCGACGTCGAGCACGACCATCTTGGCCGCGCGCCGGGTGGCGCCGCCGGACTTGATCGTCCCGGCGCTCGCGTCCGCACCGCGCATGAAGGAGACCGGTCCGGACGCCGTACCGCCGGAGGACTGCAGCAGCTCCTTGGACGAGCGGATCCGGGACAGGTTCAGGCCGGCGCCGGAGCCGCCCTTGAAGATCAGGCCCTCTTCCTTGTACCAGTTCAGGATCGAGTCCATCGAGTCGTCGACGGCGAGGATGAAGCAGGCCGACACCTGCTGCGGCGAGGACGTCCCGACGTTGAACCAGACCGGCGAGTTGAAGCTGAAGTACTGGTGCAGCAGCATCCAGGTGAGCTCGTGCTCGAACACCTCGGCGTCGGCCGGGGTGGCGAAGTAGCCGTAGTCCTCACCGGCCTTGCGGTACGTCTTGACCACCCGGTCGAGCAGCTGCTTGAGGCTCCACTCGCGGTTGTCGTGCCCGACCGCGCCGCGGAAGTACTTCGTGGTGACGATGGTGGACGCGTTCACGCTCCAGTAGTCGGGGAACTCGACCCCGCGCTGCTCGAAGACGGTCTCACCGGTCTTCCAGTTCTGCTGGACGACGTCGCGGCGCTCCCACGTCACCTCGTCGTACGGATGTACTCCCTCGGTCGTGAAGATGCGCTCGATGGTGAGTCCCGCGGGCGCGTTCTTCCGCCCGCGGAACCCGGCCGCCGACCTCTTGGTCGACCCCGAGTGGCCGGTCACCGTCTCTGTCATGGTTGCTCCTCGCCCTGTGTCTGCACTGCCGCGGTCTGTCGGGACCGCCCCGTTAGGTTCGTGCCGGTACTGCGTGTCTGCTCAACTTCCTGCACTGCGTGGTGTTACTCGTTCCCCCGGTTTACGTCTGCTGGGTCGGCTTCAGCGGGCGCGGTTCGGTGCCTTCCGGCTCCTTCTCCGCCCGCAGCAGCGCGATCTCCGTCTCGAAGTCGTCGGCGGACTCGAACTGCCGGTACACGCTCGCGAATCGCAGGTAGGCGACCTCGTCGAGCTCCCGCAGCGGCCCGAGGATCGCGAGTCCGACCTCGTGCGCGGGCACCTCCGGCGAGCCGCTCGCCTTGAGCGCGTCCTCGACCTGCTGGCCCAGCCGGGCCAGTGCGTCGACGTCCACCGGCCGGCCCTTGCAGGCCTTGCCGACCCCGTTGATGACCTTCTCCCGGCTGAACGGCTCGGTCGCGCCGGAGCGCTTCACGACCGTGAGCTGCATCTGCTCGACGGTGGTGAACCGCTTCTCGCAGACCGGGCACTGCCGGCGCCGGCGGATCGCTCCGCCGTCCTCGGCCACCCGGCTGTCGACCACACGGGAATCGGCGTGCCGGCAATACGGACAGTGCACGACGAATCACTCCTCCCGTGAGGCCGCCGCGGGGACGTCCTGTGGATCTGCCTGGGGACAACTTGTGTGTAACTGACCACTACCTGTGGAAAATTACACCCGTGTAACCACTACATCTAGGGATCCTAGATCGCTGCTCCGACAGTTTGCAAGAACGTCCGGATCCCGCGCGCGTCTCTTTGTTCCAACACCCGCGCGGCCCGGTGTAGTCCCGCGTGGCGCCGCTGGAACAGGCCCCGACGGGCGCAAACTATGGCCCGCCGAGGGGGTCAGGAGGCGGGCAGGCAGAAGTCGAAATCGCAGCCGCGATCGGCTCCCAGAACGTGGTCGCGGAACAACTTTCGGTAGCCGGTGAGCGGCTCCGTGACGGGCGCGGGGAGGTCCGCCCGGCGCTTCTCGAGCTCCTCGGGTGAGACGAGGAGGTCCAGGCGAGCTTCGGAGACCGACAGGCGGATCTGGTCACCGGTGCGGACCAGGGCGAGCGGTCCGCCGAGTGCGGCTTCCGGTGTCACGTGCAGCACGATCGTGCCGTACGCCGTACCACTCATCCGGGCGTCGGAGATGCGGACCATGTCCCGTACGCCGAGCCGGGCGAGCTTGGCCGGGATGGGGAGGTAGCCGGCCTCGGGCATGCCTGCACCCAACGGACCGGCGTTCTGCAGCACCAGTACGTCGGTCGGCTCGACATCCAACTCCGGATCGTCGACACGCGCCGCGAGATCCTCCAACGACGTGAAGACGACTGCTCGGCCGGTGGTCTCGAAGAGGGCCGGGTCAGCCGCGGACCGCTTGATCAACGCACCGGATGGCGCCAGCGAGCCACGCAGCCACACCAGCCCGCCCTTCTCCCGGCTCGGCTCGCTCAGCGGTCGCACGACCTCCCGGTCCACCCAGGTGGGCCCATCGCCTAGCCGCTCCCCCAGCGTTTCTCCGGTCACCGTGAGTGCAGACAGGTCCAGCAGGTCCCTCAGCTCATGCAGTACGGCGGGGAGGCCGCCGGACGCATGCAGATCCTCCATGTAGTGCGCACCGGTCGGCTTGAGCTCCACCAGCACCGGTGTGGTCTCACTCAGCTCGTTCAGCTCATCAGGATCGATGGGCAGCCCCAGCCGCCCAGCCATCGCGGTCAGATGGATCAGCGCGTTGGTCGACCCGCCGATGGCCAGGAGCACTCGCAGCGCGTTGCGGACAGACGCCGCGGTGACGACCTGGTCCGGCGTACGCCCCGCCACTGCAATCGACACGGCCGCGGCACCAGTCGCCTCACCGATCCGCAACCGGTCGGCGTGCACAGCGGGCGCGGCAGCACTGTCCGGCAGCGCCATGCCGAGCGCCTCCACGATGCAGGCCATCGTGGACGCGGTCCCCATCACCGCACAGGTCCCCGCAGTGGTGGCCAGGTTGCGCTCGACCTCGCCGATCTCCTGCTCGGAGACATCACCGGCCCGGTAGCGCGCCCAGAACCGCCGGCAGTCGGTGCACGCGCCAAGTCGCTCGCCCTGGTACCGGCCGGTCGACATCGGGCCGGTGACGAGCTGGATCGCCGGACGACCGGCCGAGAACGCGCCCATCAGCTGGGCCGGGACGGTCTTGTCGCAACCGCCGACCAGAACGACGGCATCCATCGGCTGGGCCCGGACGAGCTCCTCGACGTCCATCGCCATCAGGTTGCGGTAGACCATCGCGGTCGGCTCGAGGAAGCTCTCCCCCAGCGAGATGGTGGGGAACTCCATCGGCAGCCCACCGGCCGCGATGATGCCGCGGGCAACGGACTTCACCAGCTCCGGCTGTTGCCGGTGGCAAGGGTTGAAGTCGCTGGTGGACGTGGCGATCCCGATCACCGGCCGGTCCAGCGACTCCGGCGACCGGCCGCTCGCGTGCAGGAACGCACGCCGGAGGAACCTGGAGAAGTCGCGGTCGCCGTAACTGACCAGACCGCGATAGATCCCACTCATGAGACTCCCGGCGTCCGACGGAGATGCTCGGTCAGCAGCCGGTACATGCTCTCCGGCGGTACGGCGGCCGGCGGGCGGACCGCGTCGTACGAGATCAAGCCGCGCAGCACCAGACTGCGTTTGCGCAGACCGAGCGCGATCCCGGCCTGGAACTCGAAGTTCACCAGCGGGAGGTAGTCACGCCAGACCTCCCGGGCCGCCTCGAACCCGCCTTCCCGGAAGGCTCCAACGCACGCGAGGAGACCTTCGGGGACCGAGAAGCCGGTCATCGCACCGGCCGCACCGACGGCCAGTTCGTCGAGCAGGCAGGTGCCGCCGAGGCCGCCGAAGATCGGCACGTCGAGTCCGGCCGCCAGCTCGGCGACCGCGGGCGGGCTCGGCGACGACTCGGACTTCACCGCGACGACCGATGGCACGTTGCGGATGGCGGCGACCAGGTCGGCGGTGGCGATCGGGACTCCGCTGATCACCGGGTAGTCCTGCACCACGAGCGGCCGTTGGGTGCGGTCGGCCACCTCGTTCAGATGTTTGCTCAGGGCCACCGGATCGCTGGAGTTCACTTGAACCATCAGTCCGGCGAGACGAGATCCGACCACTGGCAGGACGTTCTCGGCCTCCGTACAGACCTCTGCGAGGTCGAGCGCACTGATGCCGATCACGAGCGGCAGGTCGGCAGCGGCGACGACCGTCTCCACGACGGTACGGCGTTCCGCGGGGGTCAGCCGGGCTGCTTCACCGAAGACGCCGAGCACGGTCAGCCCGGTCGCGCCGATCGTCTCGTAGTGCCGGACCTGCCGTCCCAGCGACGCGGTGTCGACGGCCGAGCCGTCCGCCGTGAGCGGCGTCGCCAGCACGCCCCACACCCCGGGATCCAACGTCATGGAGCTCCTCTCGTCGTCACCGCGGTGGCCACCGTGTACGCCTCCAGGCTCTCGGTGCCACCCTCCCTGCCGTACCCGGACAGTTTGACCCCGCCGAACGGCGAGCCCGCGGCCGCCAGCGCCACCTCGTTGACACCGATCATGCCCGCTTCCAGCATCGCGACCGTGGTGTCGGCGCGTTCCAGGTCGCTGGTGAACACGTACGCCGCCAGGCCGTACGGCACCGCGTTCGCCTGAGCCAGCCCGTCCTCGATCTCGCCGAACGGCAGGATCGGCATGATCGGGCCGAACGGCTCGTCCCTGAGCACTGCCGCGTCGGCCGGGACATCCGTGAGGACGGTCGGCGGGTAGAAGAACCCGCGTCCCTCGGGATGCACGCCGCCGCAGTGGATCTTTGCTTCGCTGCCCTCGACGAGCGCCGCGACTGCCTCTCGCCGGCGGGCGTTCGCCAGCGGTCCGATCTCCAATCCTTGAGCGCGGTCGACCACCAGCGAGACGAAGTGGTCGAAGACGGCTCGCTGGACGAAGATCCGGCTGGGCGAGATGCACACCTGACCTGCGTTGCGGAACTTCGCCCGGACCAGGGCGTCGGCCGCACGTCCGAGCTGATCTTCGTTGAGGTCGTCGAAGACGAGTACGGGCGCGTGACCGCCGAGCTCGAGGGTCAACGGCTGCAACCGCTCGGCGGACAGCCGCACCAACGACTGGCCGACCGGCACCGAACCGGTCAGCGTGATCTTCGCGATCACGTCGGAGCCGATCAGCCGCTCGCTGACCCGCGGCGGGTCGCCGGTGATCAGGTTGACCACGCCGTCCGGCACGCCTGCATCGGCCAGGGCTCGGATGAGTGCGGCTGCCGTACGTGGGGCCTCGATTGCCGGGCAGACGATGATGCTGCAGCCGTACGCGACCGCTGGTGCGAGCTTGCGGGCTGGGAGGGAGGCCGGGAAGTTCCAGGCTGTGAAGGCGGCGACCGGTCCGATCGGCCGCCGCTCGACCCAGGAGCGGCGGCCCGGCGCCGACGGCAGCAGCCGGCCGTAGGACCGGACCGCCTCGCCGGCGAACCAACTGAAGTACTCCGCTGACTGCCTGACCTCTGCCTCGGCTTCAGCGATCGGTTTGCCTTGTTCCTCGGTCAGGATTGTGGCGATGTCTGACAATCTGTCGAGCAGGAGCCGGCCGGCCCGGTCGAGCACCTCCGCTCGTTCGGTCGGCGTCGTACGACGCCAGATCGCGAAGCCGGCCGCGGCTGCGGCCAGGGCGTCGTCCAGGTCCGCGTCGGACGCGTTGGGGACCTGGGCGACGACCTCCTCGGTGGCCGGATTCAGGACGTCGATCGTCCGGCCGTCCGAGGCTTCCCGCCAGGCACCCCCGATGAACATCAGGCCACCTTGGTCAGGACGACCAGGCTCAGCGAGGGCAGTGGCAGCTCGAGTTGGAGATTGAAGCCGCCGTCGACCTGAGCCTGTGTGTCGTCCGCGAACTTCTCGAGACCTTGGCGGGCGGTGATCGCGGCAAGCTGCTCCGGCGTCGGATCCTGCGGCGCGCCCTGGTCCTGCCAGGCGGTGTGGCTGTTGCTGTGGCTGTGGTCGATCCGGTAGTGCTGCACGGTCCACTCACCGGTCTCGAGTCCGTTGACCTCCACGTCGACCTTCGTGAGGTCGCTGTCCTCGGCGTACTGGTCGTCTCGGTGCCGCCAGACCAGGATCGCGACGCTGTCGGTGGCCGAGTCGCGGCTCGCGATGACGTCGATCTCCTCCGGGAGTCCGTTGCCCAGGGCACTGATATCGGAGATGTCCGCTACCTGGTCCGAGGTGGCGGCGAGACGTCGGTCGCCGAGGTGTGCGAAGGCCCGGTAGGCGTTCATCAGCGGCTTCTCGATGCCGGACGCGGTGACGAAACTTCTGGTGCCCTCGAAGTAGCGTTCGCCCTCCATCGAGAAGCTCCAGGTGGTTGCCTCGTGCACCTTCGCGGCGTGCTGTGCGTTGAGGTCGAGCACCTTCTTCATCAGCTTGGCCTGGAACACCGGGTAGTACTCGTTGTTGCGGTAGGCGAAGTTCGCGTTGTCGTAGATGCCCCAGTGCGCGGGCACCGAGGCGTCGCACTCGTCCACGATCACCGGCGCGCCGACGTACTGGGGGAACTGCTCGATGACGGCGAGCGCGCGGTCGATCTCGCGCAGCATCTTCGGGGTCGACGGCGACTCTTTGACCGGCGCCGGTGCACCGATCGGGCCGTACGTGCGCCAGGGCGTGAAGTGCGAGCCCTTGGTGTGGAAGGAGACGAAGTCGACGGGCAGGTCACGGTCGGCGCAGGCCTGCAGGAAGCCGTGCAGGAACACTGCACCCTTGTCGCCACCGGTGACCGCGGGTCCGCCGACCTTCGCGGCCGGGTAGACGTCGCGGATCGCCTTGACCGTGACGTCGTACAGGTCGTGGAACTGCTCCGGGGTGCCGCGCCAGTAGGAGATGTCCGGCTCGTTCCAGAGTTCCCAGAGCCAGTGCTGGACCTCGTCGACGCCGTATCGCTCGAGTACATGTTCGACAAGTGCCGCTACCAGACCACCCCACTTTGCATAGTCCTTGGGCGGGAATGACCACCAGCCGGCTTCGTAAGCGCTGTATTGACTGGGGCTGTTCTCGAACGGGAACTCGGTCTTGGCCTCGTCGGGGACGAGTGCGAGCGGGGTGAAGGCGAGCTCGACCAGCGGATGGTGGCCGGCGCCGACGATAGCGTCGTACGTGAGGTCGGCGATGGTGAAGTCGTAGAACGGCTTGCCGTCCGCGTCCTCGTGGTAAACGTTGCCGCTCCCCCAGTGCGGCAGGCCCAGTCCGGTGCCGCTGTTGAAGATGTTGTGCGGGCGGACGTGGTACGGCGTCTCCGCGAAACCGCCGATTGTCTGCAAGGTCCGGCGGCCCTGGGGTGTGTAGGTCCAGTTGATCTCGTCGTAGCCGAGGCTGGCCCACGGGCGGTCGAGTACGCCGAGGTCGCTTTGCGCGTCGACGGTCACCCGGGCGGCGCGGATCGGAGCGGCATCGGGGTCGGAGGGGGCATACGGGAGTCGTTGAACGTCGCTGGGAGAGGCGTTCAGCGTCTGTTCCTGGGTCATGTCAGCCTTTCAGTCCGGTCGTGCTGATGCCGGCGATGATGAATCGCTGGGCGAAGAGGAAGACGAGCAGTGGTGGGGTGATCGCGAGGGCCGCCGACGCCATCACGACGCCGTAGTCGACATCGCCGTACGCCGATCGGAACGTGACGAGGGCCAGCGGGAGGGTCTGCATACTCGGCGAACTGGTCGAGATGAGCGGCCAGAGGAAGTCGTTCCAGGAGCCGAGGAACACCAGGATCCCGAGGGTCGCCAGGGCCGGGCGGATCAGCGGTACGACGACGTACCGGTAGATCTGCCAGGCATTCGCACCGTCGGCCTTGGCCGCGTCGATCAGATCAGGCGGGAGATTCACGATGAACTGTCTGACAAGTACAACTCCCAGCAATGACACGATGTGTGGCAAAGCCAGCGCGCCATACGTGTTGAGCAGGCCGAGCTCGCGGAACTGCTGGAAGAGCGGCACCAGGACGACCTCGCCCGGGATCAGCATCGTGGCCAGCAGCAACCCGAGGACGGCGGCGTTGCCGCGGAACGGGAGCTTGGCCAGGGCGTAGCCGGCCATCGAGCAGACCAGCAGGGCGAGCACCGTGGAGACCACGGCGACGACCGTGCTGTTGAAGAAGGCGATGAAGATGTTGACGGCACGACCGCCGGGATCGACGAGCATCTCCCAGTTGGCCAGCGTCGGGTCGCTCGGCAACAGCCGACTGCCCGGTGTGGTCGAGCCTTCGAAGGACGACGAGAGCGTCCAGAGCAGCGGCAGTCCCCACAGGATCGCGAAGACGAGCGCCGCGGCCGTCGCGAGCCAGCGGGCCCGGCGCCGTTGGGCATGGACGGTTGTCGTGACAGCTGCGGGTTGTTGGCCTTGTCCGGTGCGAGGTATTTGCGCGGTGTCGGTCATGACTTCACGCTCCGTCGGCTGACTACCTGATGGACGATCGTGACCGCGAGGATGATCAGTGCGAGCAGCCAGCCGATCGCGGCGGCGTACCCGGTCCGGAAGTCGCGGAAGCCGGTCTCGTAGAGCATCTGCAGGACGACGCGGGTGCTGCCGCTCGGACCACCCTGGGTCAGGAGGTAGACCTGCTCGAACACCTTGAACGAGTCGATGAGTCGCAAGAGCACAACCAAGCCAAGTACTGGTGCAATACCAGGCAACGTGACATACCGAAACTGTTGCCACCTGCTGGCGCCATCGATTCGCGCGGATTCATAGAGCTGCTTCGGGATGTCCTGCAGTGCTGCGAGCAGGATGAGCAGTGGGAAGCCGACGCGCCACCAGAGCGTCAGCAGTACGACGGCGCCCATCGCCTGACCGGGTTCGGTCAGCCACTGTTGCGCTGGGAGGCCGACGGCTTTCAGGACGGTGTTGAGTGAGCCGTCGACCGGGTCGAGGACAAGGGTCCAGATCAGGGCGACGGCCGCGCCGGGGAGGAGGTACGGACCGACGAAGGCCGCGCGGAGCATGTTGCGGCCGGACAGGTCGCGGTTGAGGACGAGGGCGAGGATCAGTCCGGCGGCCACCAGGACCGGGACGTTGAGTACGACGAACAGGACGGTGTGACCGAGGGCCGCCCGGAAGTCGCCGTCGCCGAAGAGGTTGGCGTAGTTCGCCAGGCCGACGAAGCCACCGGTGCCCTCGGCAACGTTGACGTCGGTCAGGCTCAGGTAGAACCCGCGGACGACCGGGACCGCCCAGAGGAAGAGGAACAGGATCCCGAACGGAGCGAGGAAGATCAGCGCCGACCACGACCGTGGTTTCTCGCGCTTGGCCGCCGTACGGCTCAGTGGGATCCGGGAGGTCAGAACGCTCATTTCGGCTCCCGCATGCTCTCGGTCGCACGGGCCGTGGCCCGGCGAAGCTCGGTCGCCACGTCCGCGCCCTGGTAGACGATGTCGTCGAGCGCGTCGTTCAGGTACTGGAACGCCTGGGTCCACCGATACGCGTACGGCGCGAACCGGGCGTGCTTGGCCTCGTCGATGAACAGACCCATCTTGCGCACCACCGGGTCGTTGCTCTTGGCAATGGCTGCGGCGGCGGCCGCGCTGGCCGGTGCCTGCGCGCCGGCCCAGTCGACACTGCCCTCGCGGACCAGCCAGGCGATGAACTTCTGTGCCTCGGACTGGATCCACTCGTCGTTCTTGCGCTGTTTCGGGATGCAGTAGATGTGTGAGGTCGCGACCACCGAGCGCGGCCCGTCGAAGAACTGCGGCAGCGGGGCAACGTCGAGCTGGGTGCCCTGCTGGGCGTTGGTCTTCATCAGCTGGGACAGCACCCACGGGAAGGTGAAGACCATGCCGACCTTCTGGTTCCGGAACAGCGCGCCGAGTTGCGGTCCGGCGAGTTGGGCCGGCTCGACCTGGTAGCGGTGGACGAGGTCGTGTTCGAACTGGCCGGCCTCGATGCCTGGCGGTTCGGCGAACAGGGCGCGGCTGTCGGCGTCGATCAGGTCGCCGCCGGCCTGCCAGTTGAAGGTGAGCCAGGGATTGAAGGTGCCGGTCTCGCGGATGAAGCCCCACGGGCCGGACTTCTTCAGGGCCTGGGCGGCCGCGATGAACTCGGCGCCGGTGGTCGGCGGGCGGTCCGGGTCCAGGCCGGCCTTATCGAACAGGGCGCGGTTGTATCCGAGGGCCGCGGGTCCGGTGCTCATCGTCACGCCGTACTGGCGGCCCTCGATGTTGGCGAGTTGCCAGGTGCCGTCGATGAAGTCGTCCTGGCTGAAGCCGAGGTCGTTGAAGTCGATCGTGTGCAGGAAGCGGCGCAGCGGCGGGATCTCGTAGCTGTGCAGGGCGATGATCGCGGGCGGGGCGCCGGCGAGCGAGGCGGTGAGGATCTTGGTCAGGTAGTCGCCGCCGTACGCGGGGGCGGTGAACCGTACGACGACGTCGTTCTGGGAGCTGTTGTATCGATCAACAATCTTCTGCATCAAGGCGCCGTCGGGGCCGGTGTAGAAGGTGGTGAACTCCAGCACCCGCCCACCACCGCGCGTGGTGTCGTCGAACGGCGAAGAACAACCGGCGAGGGCCGCAGCGCTACCAACTCCCAGAGCAAGCAGCTTGCGCCGGGACAGTGTGGTGGCCGGCCGACCTGGCGGCCCAGCACTAGCGCGCGACCCGCTCACACCAGTTGGTCGCCGCAGCGCCGCGGGCGAGTGGGACGGAGCGGCGAGTCGCGCAGGTGCGGCGGGAGCTTCAACGCGGGTGGAGGTGGGTGGGGTGGCCGCCGCGGCGGGGGTCGGGGCCACAACCGCGGAGGTGGATTGGGCGACAGGCGCGGAGGTTGGAGCGACGACCGGGGTATTAGGCGGGGCGGGAGGCGCGGAGGTTGGAGCGACGACCGGGGTATTAGGCGGGACGGTGGGGTCGACAGGCGGGACGTGGAGTCGGGCGGGCGTGGGGCCGACGGGTGGGACGCGGAGTGGGGCGGGGGTGGCGGTGGGGTCGGCGGGAGAGGTGAAGGGTGGGGTGGGCGATGTGTGGGGGCTGGGGGATGTGGGCGGGGTGGGCAGCACGGGGGGCTCCCTCGGGGCGATGGAGGGTGAGGGGGTTGCGGGCCGGGCAGCCGGGCCGGCTTGCGGTGAGGGCGGTGCCGGGATCGCCGGCTCCGGAGGCTCGCCGTCTGGGGGTCTACGAGTTAGCCTGGTCTCGGCATTGTCAAAAGTCAATGGTTAACAATCGACAATTTACACCGATGGAGGACAGTCGTGGGCGGACCGCTGGAGCAGCTCGCGCGGCAGACCGATCGCAGTCCGGCGTTGTGGGCGACCGTCGTACCGGCGATTCGGCAGATGATCGTGAGCGGCGCCCTGGCCCCCGGCCAGCACCTCCCCGAGGGTGAGCTGGCGACGGCACTCGACATGAGCCGCGGCCCGATCCGCGAGGCGCTGATCGAGCTCGAGCGGGAGGGGCTCGTCGTCCTGCGCCGGCACCGCGGCGCCCAGGTGATCTCACTGACCGACGACGACGTCGAGGAGATCTACACGCTCCGGCTGAGCCTGGAGCAACTGGCGATCAAGCGAGCACTCCCCCGCCTGACCGACGTCCATCTGTCGACCATGGACGACGTGCTCGAGAAGATGCGGGCGCTCGGGCCGGACTACGAGCCGCAGACCGCGCTGGACCTGGACTTCGCGTTCCACGACGTGCTGTACCAGGCCGCCGCGCATGCCCGGCTCGACCGCGCCTGGCAGCAGATCCGCAGCCAGGTCGCCATGTTCCTGTACTCACGTCACGTCGCCCGGCCGGACTTCCACGAGATCGCGTACGCCGAGCACAAGGCGATTCGCGACATCATCGCGGGCGGTGACGCCGCGGCCGCCGTGGAGGCGATCGACAACCACCTCACCGGCGCCTACCACCGCCTCATCGCCGCCCGCCACGACAGCTGACGCCCGCCACGACAGCTGACCGCTCGACACACGACGACTGGCCGAACGACACGACAGCCGACCGAACGACTTGTGCACCGCTCAGCGTGGCCGAGCGGTGCACAAAGTGCGGACCTCAGCGGGCAGCGAGCGCGTTGGCCTCCGCCACGATCTGCTGCCGGCGTACGGCGGTCAGGCCGCGGGCGGCCGGGGTGTTCACGTAGGTGGCGAGTACGGCGTACTGCTTCTGACCGAGCAGCGTCGTCATCGTCGAAACGGCCGAGGGCGTGGCACCCGAGGTCAGGATGAGGTTGGCCAGACCCGTCGGAGTAGCGATGACGTCGAAGCTGCTCTCGACGGTCGATCCGGCGACGGTCGCCTTCAGGACATGCTTCCCGGCCGCCAGAGCGGTGGTGTCGACAATCGCCCCGTTGACAATCGCCACCCCGTCGAGCGTGATCGCGACCGGCTCGGCCGAATTGTTGCCGACAGCAACACGCAGCACCTGGGCCCGGTCGATCCGCTCCCCCGCGCCCGGGCTGAGGATGGTCGCGGCCGGCTTGACCCGCTGTGCGAAGGCAGCATTCCAGCCCGCCAGCTCGGCCGGCCGGTTCGTGATGATGCCGTCCACACCGGCCTTCTCCAAGGCGTTCCAGCGGGTCGCGTCGTCCACAGTCCACACGTTCACCGCGACACCGGCCGCGTGCAGCTCGGCAACGATGCCCGGTCGGGTCTGGTACGCAGCGTCCGACGGGTTGTACGCCGACAACTCGAGGTCCTTCGCGATCGCGACCGGATCCGGGTCGAGCGTCGACCGCAGCAGACCGAGCGGCAGCTCCGGCGCCAGCTCACGCATCCACCGCAGGTGTTGCGGCTCGAAGCTCTGCACGAACACCCGGCTGCTCATCCCGCGGCTGTGGATCTCCTGCACGATCCGCTCGACCGACGCACGAGTGTGCTCGCCCTTGACCTCGAGCAACAGGTTGCCGCCACGCGTCTTGAGTCCGTCGAGCTGCGACGCCAGGGTCGGCACACGCTGACCGGCGTACGCGGGCGCGAACCACGACCCCGCATCCAGCCCGGCCACCTGAGCCGCCGTCAGCGAACGGACCGCGCCGGTTCCGTCGGTGGTGCGGTCGACGGTGGTGTCGTGCAGGATCACGGGTACGCCGTCCTTCGTCGGCTGTACGTCGTTCTCGATCCACTCGGCCCGCCCGCGACGGGCGACCTCGTCCGACGCGGCCGTGTTCTCCGGTGCGGCTGACGAGCCACCGCGGTGCGCCCAGACCCGCAGCGGCGCACCCGGCTTGCGGATGAACGACTCCTTGTCGAGCGGCGTGACCTTCAAGTCGTCGAACGAGACGGTCGCCCCGTTGACGAGCAGCCCCTGCACGCCCGTCGTACTGCGGTTCACCATCGTGGTGCGCAGCGACTCACGGCCGTCGACGTACCAGGTGGCGCGGGTGCCGCGGACCTCGACCGCGACGGCGACCTCCTTGCCGACGCCGACCTGGATCGGCGCCGCGGCGGTGTCGGTGACGTTCCACGTGTTGGTCGGCGTGCGCTGGGCGAACTCGAGCCCGTTGGTGGCGGTCGAACCATTCCGCAGCGTCGCGATCGACCACGGCACGGCACCGCTCGGGGCGAGGTCGAGCCCGAACGCGACCCAGCGGGCGCCGTCGAGCGCGGAGTCGAAGCGCAGGTGGCTCTCGATCCGGAAGTCGGTCAGCGGGCTGCCGAACGTGATGCGACTCTGCTGGCTGGCAGTGGCCGACGTACCGATCAGCCGGCCGCCTTGCACTTTCCACGTGCCGTCGACGGGCGACCAGCCGGCCGGCAACGTCGTACCGTCGAAGGTCTCGTTGACCGTCGGCGTGGGCGCGGCGACCGGCCCGAGAGCGGGCTCGGCGACGGCGGCCTGGGTGGTCAGGAAGGCGGTAATGGTGGCTCCGGTGGCAAGAGCGGCCAGTACTGCACGGGGGCGGCGTGACATGAGCATCATGGCCAACGACCGTAGGAAACCGACACCAACAGCGCCAGAGCAAGTGATGAATTGACCACCAACGCACGGTGGATCCACCGATGCGTGAGGATGGCGGCATGAAGCCGGTGATTCTTGATGTCGACACCGGGCTGGACGACGCCTGTGCGCTGCTGCTCGCCGCCCGCCACCCCGACCTCGACCTGAAGGCTGTGACCTGTGTAGGCGGCAACGTCGGGCTGGACGACGTTGTGATCAACACACTGACGGTGCTGGATGCTGCGGGGCGTTCTGACGTGCCGGTCGCGGCCGGCGCCGCCGTACCGCTGCTGCAGCCTGTCCGCGCCGCTCCCCACGTGCACGGCGCCGACGGACTCGGCAACCTCGACTGGCCGCGCTCTACGCGTACGGCGGGCGCCGGCCACGCGGTCGACCTACTACGAGACGTACTGCGCGCAGCCGCCGCGTCAGGTGAGCTGGTGACGCTGATCCCGCTGGCACCGATGACGAACATCGCACTGCTGCTCCGCACCTATCCCGACGCCGCGGCTGGGCTGCGGGAGATCGTGTTCATGGGTGGCGCGGCCGGGATCGGGAACGCCACTGCGTCGGCGGAGTTCAACATCTGGACCGATCCCGAGGCGGCCGCGATCGTGCTGAGGGCCGCCGGGGAGCTCGGCGTACCGGTGACCATGTACGGCCTGGACGTGTTCTACGACGTGGAGATCTCGCTGGATCAGGCCCGGTCGTTGGGTGGATCGCCGTCGGCCGAGCTGGCCCGGAAGCTCATCGAGAAGCGGAGCGAGCTCTACCAGTCCGACGGCGCGAGCATCGGCGACGGCGGCGCGGTGTGCGCGGTGATCGATCCGGACGGGCTCACCACGCAGTCGTTCCCACTGCGGGTCGAGCTCTCCGGCAGCTGGTCGCGCGGCCGGACGATCGTCGACACGCGCGACTGGTCCGCCGACCTCACCAGCGATCCACATGGCCCGTCGCCGAGCGTCGTACAGGTGGCGACGGCTGTGGACGGCGCCCGGTACGCCGACCTGTGGCTGAGCACGGTCAAGTAGCAAGGAGCTCGTTCAGGCGGGCGCGTACGCCGTCCATGAACAAGTCGAGCCCGTCACTGAAGCGGTCGGGCGTGGTCGGCTCGGCCACCACGGCGGCAAGCGTCCAGTGCGCGCAGATCTCGAAGATGGCGCGGGCCTGCGGCTCGGGTACACCGAGGTGCACGAGCGAGCGGATCTGTGCGCGGATGAGTTCCGCGCGCGATCCCTCGCCCTGGTCGCGATCGGGCGTCGCCTTCGCCTGGATCAGGCCGGCCAGACCGGGATGGTCGGCGTAGAAGTCGCGCAGCTCGAGCGAGCCGGCGATAGTGACCGCGATCCAGTCGTCGACAGTGTGGAGCTCGTCGTACGCCGTGAGGTCCGCGGCGAACTGGTCGAACGCGTTGCGCGCCACCACGTCGAGAAGCTCGTCCTTGTTGCGGACGTGGTGGTAGAGCGACGGTGCGCGGACCTCCAGGCGCTCGGCGACCGACCGCATGGTCAGACCGGCCACGCCGTCGGCACGGATGATCGCCAGCGCGGCGTCGGCGATCGCGCTGGCCGAGATCCCGGCGGCCGTGTGTGACGACGGATCGCGTCTGCTCACGGAAACCTCATTGTCGGCGCGGTTCGGACGGGCTAAGTTGACTGTCTAACAGCATTAGACAGCCTACCCGAGGACGGCACCCGTGCCTGGACTGCGCCCGATCTATCCGCTGCGAACCGAGCGACTCGACCTGCGGCCGCACCGGATGGACGACCTGGACGACCTGTACGCGTTCCACTCGCGGCCGGAGGTGGTGCGCTACACGCCCTGGCCGGTGCGCGATCGCGAACAGACGCGCACGGCGCTCGAGGCCAAGCTCACCCAGGACGCCCTGACCGAGCCGGGCCAGTGGCTCGTGCTCGCGATCGAGCTGCGCGAGACCGGCACGGTGATCGGAGAAGTCCTGCTCAAATGGGCCAGCGACACCGATCGCCAAGGCGAGATCGGCTACGCACTCCACACCGACTACCAGGGCAAGGGGTACGCCTCCGAGGCGGCTCGAGAAGTCCTCCGGCTCGGGTTCGACGACCTCGGGCTGCACCGGATCTGCGCCATCCTCGACGACCGCAACGCGCCGTCGGCGCTCCTGCTCGAACGCCTCGGCATGCGCCGCGAAGGGCACCTCATAGAGTGCGCGTTCTTCAAGGGCGAGTGGGCGAGCGAGTACGTCTACGCCCTCCGCGCGGACGAATGGCGCCCCGGCCGTCCCTGACCCCGCTGCTTTACTGGCGTGGAGAGGGGTTGCGATGGGGATCGACAACCAGATCTACAACCGGATCGGCGAGAGTTGGTGGGACGAGGCCAACCCGCTGAACATGCTGCACGGGAGCTTCACGCCAGGGCGGTTCGCCTACTTCCGCGCCGTACTCGATCGGACCGGACCGGATCCGGTCGGACTGTGGGCCCTGGACATCGGGTGCGGCGGCGGGTTCATGGCGGAGGAGTTCGCACGACTCGGGTGCCGGGTGTTCGGGATCGATCCGTCAGCGGTGTCGATCAAGACCGCCCGGCAGCACGCGGAAGCGTCCGCACTCGCGATCCAGTACGCCGTCGCCACCGGTGAGCGACTCCCGTTGGACAGCGAAAGCATCGATATCGCGTACTGCTGTGACGTGCTCGAACACGTGTCGAATCTGGAGCACGTCATCAGGGAGACGGCCCGGGTCCTCAAACCCGGCGGGCTCTATCTGTTCGACACGATCAACCGGACCACCGCGAGCAAGGTGCTCGCCATCAAGGTGATGCAGGACTGGCGGTTGACCAGGATTGTCGACACCCAACTGCACTCCTGGGAGATGTTCATCAAGCCGACGGAACTCGAGGAGACCTTGCGCCGGCACTCACTGCGGCTCGGCGAGGTCACCGGTCTCGGACCGCGGTCGAACAAGGCAATGCTGTTGTGGAACTTCTTCCAGGCCCGGCGTGGCCGGATCACCTTCGGCCACCTGAGCCGCCTGATGGACGTCGGTCAGGTCAAGGACACCGCCGTCTCCTACATGGGCTACGCCGTCAAGGCATCCTGATCACCGCGAAGATCAGGAGGCGATCGGGATCCGCGTGGATCAGCGGGCGATCGGGATCTGGAGGGTTTGACCCGGGACTACGTCGGCCGGCGTCGCGAGCTTGTTGAGGTCGGCGATCCGCTCGACGACGATGGCGGGATCCTGGGACGGATTCGTGTCCTGGGCGATGGACCACAGCGTCTCGCCGGGCGCGACCTGGACCGGGACCGTGTGGGTGAAGTTCGGACCGGGCTCGAGCACGCCGGTGACGCGCAGGCCCAGGACGACGATCGCCGAGCCGAACACGATCACGGACAGCGCGGTCAGGAGCATCCGGCCGCGACGGGTCAGCCGCAGCGCCGGCGCCTGCGCCTCGGCGACCGCTTGGCGCCGGGCCCGCGATCCGTGGCCGTCGGCAACCCGCCGTCCGAGGTCGTCACCGGAGCAGGCGCGGACCGGAAGACGCTCGGTCGTCGTGCCCGCGATCCTGGGCCGGCGGCGTGGGCGGGCGTCGGGCACCGCCTCGGGTGCCTGGCGTGCCGCCAGTGCGTCTGCCGCGAGAGCCGCTGTGCTCATCGGATCCTCCAGACCTCGTTCAGACCTCGTCCTGCGGTGTCGATCTCTGTCTACCGGCCGCCTCCGACAGTTTCTGAAAGCGGCCCCGCCGGCGACCGGCCCGAACACCTGTTCGATCGAACGCCTGTACGAATGATTAACCGACCGGCACCCGTTGCGCAACCACCTCCAACCAGGACACGCCCACGAAATTCCCGGCGTCGTGCGCGCCTTATAACCCGACACACGAACAAGCGTGCGAACCGACACGCCTTCGAACAGATGTTTGAAGAATCTCAGGATTCGGTCTACGGTCGTGTCAGTCGAGCAAGCTTGGCCGGTGCGGGACCGCCGGCCCGACCCGAGGAGCAACCACCGATGGCCAGGACGCCGAGCGGTTCCAGCAAGGACGACCCGTCGACGGACCGGACCGCCACGGACCGGACCGCCACGGACCAGACCGTGACCGAGCTGCCCGACGGTCCGGCCGACGCGACCGGGCTGACGCCCCGTCAGCGCCGGGTCCTGGACGTCATCCGCGATTCGGTCGACCGCCGCGGCTACCCGCCGTCGATGCGCGAGATCGGTGAGCGGGTCGGCCTGACCAGCTCGTCCTCGGTGTCGCACCAGCTCCGCGTGCTGGAGCAGAAGGGCCTGCTCCGCCGCGATCCGAACCGCCCGCGTGCGATCGAGGTCCGCTACCCGGGCGAGGTCGACGCCGCGGCGCGCCGGTCCGCACTCGGTTCGGTGCGGCAGACGACGTACGACGAGACCGGTGCGGGCGATGTGCACGCGGCCGCGGCGTATGTGCCCGTGGTCGGCCGGATCGCCGCCGGTGGGCCGATCCTGGCCGAGCAGGAGATCGAAGAGGTCTTCCCGTTGCCGAAGGCAATGGTCGGCGAGGGCACGCTGTTCATGCTCCGGGTCAAGGGTGAGTCGATGATCGAGGCGGCGATCTGCGACGGCGACTGGGTCGTGGTGCGGCAGCAGCCGACCGCGGAGAACGGTGACATCGTCGCTGCCATGATCGACGGCGACGCGACCGTGAAGACGTTCAAGAAGACCAAGACCGAGATCCTGCTGCTACCACACAACCCGGCGTTCGAGCCGATCGACGGCAAGGACGCCACCATTCTCGGAAAGGTCGTAACAGTTCTGCGCCGAGTCTGACATCTCAGACGACGCGCGAAGTCGGGCGTGTCGTGTCAGCATTGAGTCATGACGACTGTCTATGACTTCAGCGCGCGGCGGATCGAAGGCAATGAACAGTCTCTTGCCGATTTCCGCGACCAGGTGCTCCTGGTGGTCAACACGGCGTCGCAGTGCAGCCAAACCCCGCAGTACACCGGACTCCAGAAGCTCTACAAGGCATATCGCCGGCAGGGCTTCTCGGTGCTTGGCTTCCCCTGCGACCAGTTCGGCCACCAGGAGCCTGGTGACGAGAACGAGATCGCGAACTTCTGTTCGACGATCTATCACGTCACGTTCCCGATGTTCGCCAAGATCGATGTCAACGGGTCGAAGACGCTTCCGCTGTACAACTGGCTGAAGCGTGAGCAGGGCGGCCTGCTGGGCGGACGGATCAAGTGGAACTTCACCAAGTTCCTGATCGGGCGGGATGGCGGGGTGATCGCACGGTACGCGCCGACCCATTCCCCCGAGAAATTGGCCGACAAGATCGAGGCGGCGCTCGCGATTCCCGCACCATCCCGGGAAGCGAACGACTGACTCACCCCGGGCGGAATCGATGGCGGCGATTCCGCACTAGGCAAGTTAGTGACGTGAAGAGCACCAGAGTTCGTCTCGGCGTTGCCTGAAATCCGCGCGGAAATGAGACACCTGAACATCATCCGTCGCAGCGCCACACCATTCGCTCCGCATTCCGAACATTTGCCCGGTCAGCCGTGTCTGGACTTTCCCCAGGCGCACGAGAGCATTCGCGTGCATTCGCACGATCGCCCATCGGCAGGCGTCAGACGAGGACCGATTCCGGGTTGATGTCCAGGCGCAGGCCGCGCCAGACCGGGTGGCGGAGGCGGGCGTCGGCGGCCCAGCCGGAGTAGGTGACCTCGGCGACCAGGGCGGGGTCGAGCCAGTGGGCTCGCCGCCGGTCGGAGGTGGGGATGGTCGACGGGTCGAACGGTGGCCGGTCGATCTCCAGGCCGGCGAGCTCGGCGCTGAGCAGGTCGAGGGTGGCGAAGTCGAGGCCGGAGCCGACCTTGCCGATCAGGACGAGTTCGCCACCGGGCTCGGTGTAGGCGCCGCAGTAGAAGGAGCCGATCTTCCCGGTCCGGTTGCCCTCCCCCGGATGCCACCCGCACAGGATCACGTCGCGCGTCTTCACCGGCTTGACCTTGATCCAGTCGGCGCTGCGGCGGCCGGCCAGATACCGCGACTTCCGGCGTTTCGCGACCACACCCTCGAGCCCGGTCGACGCGGACAACTCCAGCGCCGCGTCACCGTCGTCGTACGCGGGTGGGATCTCCCAGAACGGGTCGCCGATCTCCAGCGAGTCGAGCAGCCCGCGCCGGTCGTCGTACGTTGCCTCCAGCAACCACTTGCCGTCGAAGCGGAGCAGGTCGAAAAGCCGCACGGAGACGGGCACTTCGGTGATCAGGTGCCGCAGCTGACGCGGATCCCGTACGTGCATCCGCCGCTGCAACAGGCCGAACGACGGGGCCCCGTCCTCGTCCAGGGTGACGATCTCCCCGTCCAGTACGGCGGGCAGCCGCAGCCCCGGCGCCTGGGCCAGACCGATCAGCTCGGGATAGCCGCCGGACACGTCGCGACTGTTCCGCGACCACAGCCGGCAGACGCCGTCGTCCACCTCGGCGATGACCCGGATGCCGTCCCACTTCATCTCGTACGACCAGCCGGCCCCCGACGGCATCTCCCCCAGCGCCGCCATCATCGGCAGCACCGGCGGACTGGTCACCGGATTCATAGGCCCTACTCCTGCAACCGCTTCAAGGCGCCGAGCACCTTCTCACGATCGGCGGTGGGCCACATCGGGGGCAAGGAGGCGCGCAGGAAGGCGCCGTACCGCTGGGTGACGATGCGGGGGTCGAGGATGGCGACCACGCCGCGGTCGCTGCTGCGGCGGATCAACCGGCCGGTCCCCTGGGCGAGCAGCAGCGCGGCATGGGTCGCGGCGACTGCCATGAACCCGTTCCCACCGGCCTCGTCGACGGCGCGCTGTCGAGCGGCCATCAACGGCTCGTCCGGGCGCGGGAACGGAACCCGGTCGATGATCACCAGGTTGCAGGTCGAGCCCGGTACGTCGATGCCTTGCCACAGCGAGAGCGTGCCGAACAGCGAGGTCTCCGGCTCCTCGACGAACTCCCGGGCCAACTCCCCCAGTTGCGCGTCGCCCTGGCACAGCACCTTGAGATCGGTCGCCTCCCGCACCGCCGCCGTCGCCGCCTCGGCGGCCCGGCGGGACGAGAACAACCCGAGCGTCCGGCCGCCCGCGGCGGTCACCAGGTCGATGATCTCGTCGAACTGCTTCTGCCCCAGTCCGTCGCGATGCGGCGGCGGCAGGTGCTTGGCGACGTACAGGATGGCCTGCTTCTCGTACTCGAACGGTGAGCCGACGTCGAGGCCACGCCACGGCAGCGGCCCGGTGTCAGAGGTCTCCCCCAGCTCCGGCATCTCGTCGTCGTCGGCGAGTTTGTCCGACGGCCGCAGCCCCACCTGGCGGGCGATCGAGTCGAAGTCACCGCCGAGGGTGAGGGTCGCGGAGGTCAAGACGGCGGTCCGGTCCTTCAGGACGAGCTCGCGGAGCAGCCCGGCCACCGTCAGCGGAGCGATCCGGAGCTCGCGGCCGAAGCGGTCGCGATCGACCATCCAGACGACGTCGGCATCGCTCAGCGCGGCGACGCGTTCGGACACGTCGAAGATCTCCTTGACCGCACCCTTCGACTGCCGCTTGGCGCCGTCGGGGTCGTCGTCCTTGTCGTCGCTCTTCTTGTTGAGGTCGGAGTACAGCGAGCGGGCGGCGTCGCGGACCAGCGCGGCCGCCTCGAGCACCGGACCGTTCGAGGCCTCGATCCGCCCCTCGCGGGTCCCGTCCAGGGCGGCGCGCAGCGCGTCCGAGGCGTCGATCAGGTCGTCGGCCTTGTCGTCGTCGACGAACCGCCGGGACCGCTTCGCGGCCCGCTCGACCATCTGCGGCGACAGCTCGTCCCCCGCGGCCCCCGTCACCCGGGCCGGCAGCTCGTGCGCCTCGTCGACGATGATCACGTCGTGCTCCGGCAGGACCGTGCGGTTCTCGAAGGCGTCGATCGACAGCAGCGCGTGGTTCGTGATCACGATGTCGGACTTGCGGGCGTGCTCCTTGGCCTTCTCGGCGAAGCATTCCTCGCCGTACGGGCACTTCTGCGCGCCGAGGCACTCGCGCGCCGAGATCGCTACCTGCTGCCAGGCCTGGTACTGGTGCGAGGGCGCGTGGTCGCGGTCGCCGGCCTCGCCGTCGAGCAACTGCTGCTCGGCCCAGTCGCGCAGCTCCAGCACCTGCTGACCGATCTGGCCGGGCGGCGGCACGTCGATGAGCATGCCGTCGTCATCCGGCGCGCCCTCACGGATCCGGTGCAGGCAGGCGTAGTTGTTGCGGCCCTTCTGGATCGCGTACGTCGGTCTGCGCGGCAGCAACTTCTCCGTCGCGTCCAGCAGCGCGGGGACGTCGCGGTCGACCAGCTGGGACTGCAGGGCCAGCGTCGCGGTGGAGACCACGACGCGCCGGTCCTCGATCGCGTGCAGGAGCGCGGGAACGAGGTAGCCGAGGGACTTACCGGTGCCGGTGCCCGCTTGGACGAGGAGGTGAGAGCCGTCGTGCATGGAGGTATTGACGGCCTCGGCCATCTCCACCTGACCAGGCCGGGTCTGACCGTTGATACCGGAAACAGCGGCTTCGAGCAGTTCGCGTACGTCGACTCCCACCGCCACACCCTAGCCCGCGCGGACGACAGTTTTCCGGGCCGGCAGGCAGGGTGTGGATAACGGTGAGCGTCAGACCACGGCGCCGCGGTCCGGCTGCGCGTCCCGGTCGACCTGCGGACGCTTCGGACGCGGCGGCGGTGCGGGGAAGCGGCGCTCCAGCTCCAGCAGCAGCGGGGCAGCGGTGAGGTTCGACGAGTAGGTGCCGACCAGGATGCCCAGCAACAGCGCGAGCGCGAAGTCGCCCAGCGAGTCGCCGCCCAGGAACAGCAAGGCGCCCAGGATGAACAGAGTCGAGATACCCGTATTGATGGTTCGCGGCAGCACGTTCACGATCGCGGTGTCGATCACCGGCCCGAGGTTCTCGGTGGCGCGTGCGTTGCGCGTCTCCCGGATCCGGTCGAAGACGACCACCGAGTCGTTCACCGTGTAACCGATGATGGTCAGGATCGCGGCCAGGAAGATGCCGTCGACCGGTTTCCCGGTCCAGGCGAACACCCCGACCACGACAGCCACGTTCTGCAACAGGGCCAGTACGGCGCCCGCGCCGAACGTCCATCGGAACCGCGCGGCCAGGTAGAGCAACTGCGCCAGCAACGCGATCCCGAGCGCGATCAGACCCTTGTTCCGCAGCTCGGTGCCCAGCGACGGGCCGATGCTCTCGTTCCGGATCACTTCGGTCCCGCCGCCGACCCGGGAGATCGACTCGCGGATCTTCTCCGCCTCGTCGTCGCTGATCGTCCCGGTCCGCACCGTGATGTCGTCGGTACCGGACGACTGGACCACCGCGTTCGGGTAGCCGGCCTCGGCGACCGCGGACCGGGCCTGGTCCGGCGTGATCTGCTGCGCGGTGCTGACCTCGAGCAAGCGTCCGCCGGTGAACTCGATGCCTAGGTTCAGGCCGCGGACGAAAACACCCGCGAGCGCGATGACGATGGCCACCGCGGTGATGAGCAGCCAGCGCCGGCTGTGCTTCATCAGCGACGGGCGCCGCGCCTCGAGCCACGTCCGGACCCGGCCGTGGCCGGCGATCCCGCTGATCCCCGGACGCTTCATCACGAACTTGCGGGACACGGCGAACTCGGCCACGACGCGCACGACCACCAGTGCCGACAGCACCGACGCGATCACACCGATGCTCAACGTGACACCGAAGCCGCGGACCGGGCCGGCGGCCAGGAAGAACAGCAGACCGGCGGCCAGCAGGGTGGTGATGTTCGAGTCGGCGATCGCGGACAGTGCGTTCTGGAAGCCGCTGCGCAGCGACCGCACCAGGCCGTCCGTCCGGCCTTCGAGGTAGTCCTCGCGGGCTCGTTCGAAGACCAGCACGTTGGCGTCGACCGCCATACCGATGGCGAGGACGAACCCGGCCAGGCCGGGCAAGGTGAGTGTTGCCCCGATCGCGGTCAGCGCGGCGTACGACATCCCGGAGTAGGCGATCAGGCCGAAGACCGCGATCAGGCCGACCAGGCGGTAGACCAGGATGATGAACAGCGCGGTCAGCACCAGGCCGATGACGGCGGCGGTGGCGCTGGCCTGGATGGCGTCCTTGCCGAGCGACGGGCCGACGGTGCGCTGGTCGATCACCTCGACCGGGACCGGGAGCGAACCGCCCTCGATCAGCGCGGCCAGGTCCTTGGCCTCGGTCTCGGTGAAGGTGCCGCTGATCGTGCTGGAACCGCCGGTCAGGCCGACGTTGCAGAGCTGGTTGCCGCCGTTCGGGTCCACCTGCGGGGCGCTGATCACCTCGTTGTCGAGCACGATCGCGATCATCCGCGGCGGCGTGTTGACCGGCTGGCAGGCGGCCTTGCCGGTGATGTCCGCCCAGATCTTGCCGCCGTCACCCTTGAAGTTCAGCTCGACGAACCAGCCCTGGGCGACCTGCTGGGGGTCCAGCCTGCCCTCGGCACCGCCGATCATCTCTCCGGTCATGGCGGGCTTGGCCAGCCGGAGGAAGCCCTGGCCGTCCTCGGGCGGCAGATAGAGCTCACCGGCGGCCGGTTTGGCCGGCTTGGCCGCGACCTGGTCGAGCACCTCGTGGAAGGTGAGCTGCGCGGTCTTGCCGATCACCTTCGCGGCCTCGCGCGGGTCCTGCACACCGGGCAGCTCGACGATGATCCGCTTGTCGCCCTGCCGCGTCACGCTCGGCTCGCTGACCCCGAGGGCGTCGATCCGGCGGTGCAGCACCGAGGTCGCCTGATCCGTGGTCTCCTTGGTCGCCTTCACCGTCGGCGAGTCCTTCGCCTCCAGCACGATCTGCGTCCCACCGCGCAGGTCGAGCCCGAGCTTGGGCGAGGCCGTCAGGACGACATACGTCGACAGGGCCAGGACGACGAGCGCGAGGAGCGCACGGACGAGGGACGACCGGTTCACAAATCCTCCGGAGCTGGGGCACCCGAACAACGGGCGTCGTAACAGGAGCACACCACGCTCGACGTGGAACGCACAGTGTACGAAGCCATTCAAGCGCACCACGGCGGCAAGGGAGTGCCATGGCATCAGGTCGCAACCGAACTGATTGACGCCTCAGGTGAGCACGCCCTAACTTCGCACCACCCTCGTTCCGTAGTCGACTGCGGACCGACGGTGATCACCCCTCCGCCCCGGTGGGTGATGAGTTCCCTGAGGAGGAACCGTGCCCGAAATCAGTCGCCGCATCAGTCCCCGTATCAGTCCCCGTATCAGTCCCCGTATCAGGCACCGCATCAGCCTGACCCTCGCCGCCGCGATCGTGCCGGCACTCGCCCTGACCACCGCCGGCACTGCCGGCGCCGCGTCCGCCCCCGAACCGTCGGCCCGGATCGTCCCCGTCCAACTCGCCAAGGCCGAGGCCGGCGTGAGCGCGGTCAAGGACACCTACATCGTCGAGTTGAAGAAGGGCGTCCGGCTGAAGAGCGGGCTCGGCATCGCGCCGCAGCGCCAGTTCAGTACGGCGGTCAACGGGTTCAGCGCCAAGCTCACCCCGGCCCAGCTCGCCGACCTGCAGAAGAACCCGGACGTGGTCGCGATCTCACAGGACGTCTACGTGCAGAACGTCCTCGACACGACCCAGACCAACCCGCCGTCGTGGGGGATCGACCGGATCGACCAGCGCAACCTGCCGCTGTCGAACTCGTTCACCTACACCCGGACCGGCTCCGGCGTGCACGCGTACATCATCGACTCCGGCGTCGACCCGTCGCACCCGAACTTCGGCGGCCGGGCCACCTTCGACTTCAACGGCATCGACTCCAACAACACCGACTGCAACGGTCACGGCACCCACGTGGCCGGCACCATCGGCTCCACGTCGTACGGCGTGGCCAAGAGCGTCCGGCTGCACGGTGTGAAGTGGCTGAACTGCAGCGGCGGCGGTACGGCGTCGTCAGCGATCGCAGCGGTCGACTGGGTGACCCGCAACGCGGTGAAGCCCGCGGTGGCGAACGCATCGTGGAACTTCAGCGCGAACACCACGCTGGAGAACTCGCTGCGCGCCATGATCAACTCCGGTGTCTTCCTGGCCGCGTCGGCCGGCAACACCGGCGCGAACTCGTGTGACCGGCTCCCGCGCAAGATCTCGACCGCCCTGGTGGTCGCAGCGTCCACGAGCACCGACGCGCGGGCGTCGTACTCGAGCACCGGTTCCTGCGTGGACATCTACGCGCCGGGTTCGGCGATCGTGTCCACGCTGCCCGGCAACACCACCGGGTCCTACAACGGCACATCGATGGCCACGCCGCACGTAGCGGGTGTCGCGGCCCTCTACCTGCAGACGAGCCCGTCGGCGAGCCCGGCGACGGTGAAGTCGTACATCGAGTCCAACGCCACGCCCAACGTGATCAGCGGTGGCACCACCGGCGGGACGGTGAACCGCCTGCTGTTCTCGAACGGCCTGTAACGCAAGGGACGACGCCTCCGAGGGACTACTCGGGGGCGTCGTCTATGCCGTGCTCGATCGCGTAGCGGACCAGCTCAGCCCGGTTGTGCAGTTGCAACTTCCGCAGTGTGTTCTGCACGTGGTTCTCCACCGTCCGGTGCGACAGCACCAGCCGGGTAGCGATCTGCCGAGCCGTCAGCCCTCGTGCGACGAGCCGGAGCACCTCGGTCTCCCGCTCGGTCAGCTTCGGCACCTCAGGCCCCGAGGGCCCGGACCCGAGTCGCCGGTACTCCCCCAGCAACAGTCCGGCCAGTCCGGCGCTGAACACGGCGTCGCCTTCCGCAGTACGTCGTACTGCGTCGTCGAACTCGTCCAACGAGGCCGACTTCACCAGATACCCGGACGCGCCGTTCTTCACCGCGGCCAGTACGTCGTCCTGCTCGGCGCTGGCCGACAAGACCAGCACCCGGGTGTCCGGCAGCTCAGTGGTGATCTCGCGGGTCGCGTCGACTCCTGAGCCGTCGCCCAGCTGCAGATCCATCACAACCACGTCCGGCCGCGTCGCCATAGCGATCTTCACCGCACCCGACACGTCGGAGGCCGTCGCACAGACGTCGTACCCGCGGCTGCCCAGGTCCCGGGCCACACCCTCGCGCCACATCGGATGGTCGTCGACGATCATGACCCTGGTCATGGGGCCTCCCGGCCTGGAC
This sequence comes from Kribbella sp. NPDC049174, assembly GCF_043197365.1. Lineage (NCBI taxonomy): Bacteria > Bacillati > Actinomycetota > Actinomycetes > Propionibacteriales > Kribbellaceae > Kribbella > Kribbella sp. NPDC049174. The sequence goes on from NZ_JBICSZ010000004.1 coordinate 44,474, forward strand.
TGAGGAGCGCAGGGAGCGCAGCGACTGGAGCGACGAGGGAAGGCCGGGAGTTACAGCCCCATGACCCGCCGCGCCGGAGGCGTGGCATCAATACAGTCATGCCGTACCCACCTTCAGCTCCCACTCGGTTCCTTCGCCTGGGGCGGTCCGGACCATGACCGATCCGCCCAGATCGGCGATCCGGCCGCGGATCGACTGGCTGACCCCCAGGTGGCCGTCGACCCGGGCCTGTTCCAGCCGGGCGGGCGTCGTACCGGTGCCATCGTCGCGGATCGACACCAGCACCTCGTCGCCGAGGTCCTCGACCACCACCCAGGACCGCGCCTGCGGGCCGGCGTGCTTGTCCACGTTACTCAGCGCTTCCTTGACCGCGGCAACCAGTTCCCCGGCCACCGGCGCGGGAAGCAGGACCTGGCCGGCCGGTACGACGACGTCCACCCGCGTGGTGGCCAGCGGCAACAACTGCGCGCAGAGGTCGATCCGGTCGCCCTCGGCAACGGTCGGCCGGGTCGACATCAAGGTGCGCAGGGCAACCTCCTGCTCGGCGGCCAGCTGGGCCAGCTCGACCGTCTCGCCGCCGATCGCGGTGCCGCGGCGCTGCACCTGGGCCAGCACCTGCAGTACGCCGTCGTGGATCGACCGGCTGAGCCGGAGCCGCTCCGCGGTCGCGCTCTCGGCCGCGATCGCCTCCCGCAGCCGGGCTCCCGCCTGACGCAGGGTGGAGGCGGCGTACCCGACGACCAGACCGGCGACGAGCAGCAATTGCACGTTGGCAAGGATCTTCGAGGCGTTCTCGACACCACGCAGCGACAGCAGCACCAAGCTGATCGTCGCGGCGCCGAGCAGGCCGCCGTCCCGGCCGCGGGAGATCGCCAGCGCGATCACCGGCCCGGCCGCCCAGACCGACGTCAGCACGGAGGCCCCGGCGCGGATGTCGAGCAACGGCTGCGCGAGCAGGGTGGCGTACATGCAGCCGACGGTGACGATCAGGTCGGCGAACGCGAGCCGGGTGTTCCGCCGTCCCCATCGCCGGCTGTAGCCGATCGAGGAGATCACCGTCCAGACCCCCATGATCGCCAGCTGGAGCACCGCCCCGGACGGCCGGACGATGCCGTCCCAGCGGGTCCAGACCCCGAAGCAGGCGAACGCCCAGGTGATCAGCCGGAACACGACCAGGGCACGCCACAACGGCTGCAGCAGGTCGACCGAGTCACGCTCCACACGAGACAGTCTGCCAATCCGAGCGGCCCGGGCGCCTGAGTAATTCCACCGATGACGCAGGATTCCCCGCACCTTTCCCGATATTTCCCGCAACCACTTCAGGAATCGCGGATTTCCCCGTACTGTCGCGCGAAACACGCTCGGGGGAGCTTTGAACACACCGCGTCACCATACGCGGTAGGTATCGACGAAAGTACGGAGGGGAATCGTGCGCAAGCTACCCGCCGGGCTGTTCAGCCTGGCCCTTGCGGCGACGATCGGACTGAGTTACGCCTCGTCCGGCGCCGCTGCTCCGCCTCAAGGGGCTCCCGCAGTCACCACCGCAAGTGAGCCGGCCCAGACGTCCGACGAGTTGCCGAGCCCGCTCGAGGACAAGCGTCGCGAGCTGCGCCAGGAGGCCCTGACCAAGGTGCTGAACGGCACGGCCAAGACCGAGAAGCGCGGTGCGAGCACCGTGGTCAACCTCGGCGCCAAGCAGGTCGGCACGAAGGGCGTCAAGAACGCCAAGGGACGGGTCGACCAGTACGTCGAGCTGGGCCGCGAGAAGACCGACCGGATCTTCGTGGTGCTGGCCGAGTTCGGCAACCAGCGGCACCCGAGCTACCCCGACCAGGACACCTCGCCGGCCTTCCCCGGTCCGGCGACCTTCGAGGGACCGCTGCACAACGCGATCCCCGAGCCGGACCGCGCGGTCGACAACTCGACGGTGTGGCACCCGGACTACAACCGGCAGTGGTTCCAGGACATGTACTTCGGCACCGGCAACTCGGTGAAGAAGTACTACGAGAAGCAGTCGTCGGGCCGCTACAGCGTCGACGGCGAGGTCACCGACTGGGTCAAGGTCCAGTACAACGAGGCCCGCTACGGCCGGTCCAACGGGTTCCCGTGCGGCGGCAACGTCTGCAACAACACCTGGGCCCTGGTCCGGGACGCGGTGAACCAGTGGGTCGCCGACCAGAAGGCGGCCGGCCGGACCACCGCGGAGATCACCGCCGAGCTGAAGACGTTCGACCAGTGGGACCGCTACGACTTCGACGGCGACGGCAACTTCAACGAGGCCGACGGCTACATCGACCACTTCCAGATCGTCCACTCCGGCGGCGACCAGGCCGACGGCGACCCGTGGCAGGGTGAGGACGCGATCTGGTCGCACCGCTGGTACGTCGGTCTGGCCGGCGGCCCGGCCAACAACCCGGCCGGTGGCACCCAGCTCGGCGACACCGGGCTGTGGGTCGGCGACTACACGATCCAGCCGGAGAACGGCGGCATCAGCGTCTTCGCCCACGAGTTCGGTCACGACCTCGGTCTGCCGGACCTGTACGACACCTCCGGCCCGCCGGTCGAGAACGGCGTGAACTGGTGGTCGATCATGGCGCAGAGCCGGGTCGGCAAGCCCAGCGACGGCGGTATCGGCGAGCAGGCGGCCGACTTCGGCGCCTGGGAGAAGGTGCAGCTCGGCTGGCTGGACTACGAGATCGTCGCGGCCGGTCAGAACCGCACCCTCGAGCTCGGCCCGCACGAGTACAACTCGAAGAAGGCCCAGGGCCTGGTGGTCACGCTGCCGAAGAAGGAACTGGTCAATGAACTGGTCCCGCCCGCGGCCGGCAGCAAGTCCTGGTGGAGCGGCCGCGGCCACATGCTCAACAACACGATGAACCGGCAGGTCGCGATCCCGGCGGGCACCACGACGCTGAGCTTCAAGGCCAACTGGGACATCGAGGACTGCGGTACGACGGCCTGTGACTACGCCTACGTCGAGGTGAACGACGGCACCGGCTACAAGGCGATCCCCGGCAGCATCGCGAACGCGGCCGAGGGCAACGGTATAGACGGCACCAGCAACGGCTGGGTCGACGCGACCTTCGACCTGTCGGCCTTCGCGAACAAGACGGTCGGCCTGCAGTTCCGCTACAGCACCGACCCGGCGGCGGGTGGCAAGGGCTTCTTCGCCGACGAGATCAAGGTGACCAACGGCGCGACCACGCTGGTCTCGTCCGGCGCGGAGGCGACCCCGGAAGGCTGGACGCTCAACGGCTTCAGCTCGATGGGTGCGAGCTTCATCAGCCTGCACGACAACTACTATCTGGCGTCGCACATCAACTACGTGGCGTACGACCAGCACCTGAAGACCGGCCCGTACAACTTCGGCTTCCTCAACACCAAGCCGGACTGGGTCGAGCACTTCCCGTACCAGGACGGCCTGCTGGTCTCGTACTGGGACACCTCGGTGGATGACAACAACACCAACGAGCACCCCGGTTCGGGCCTGATCCTGCCGATCGACTCGCACCCCGTCCCGATCAACAAGCTCGACGGCACCCTCTGGCGGCCGCGAGTCAGCGGGTACGACGCTCCGTTCGGTCTGGAGAAGGCGGACTCGTTCACCCTGCACACCAACGGCCAGCCGAGCTACATCCGTGGCCAGAACGGTGTTCCCACCTTCAACGACAGCAAGACGTACTGGTACGCCGAGCAGCCGAGTGCCGGCGTGAAGGTGCCGAACAACGGCATCAACATCAAGGTCCTCGAACGCGAGGGCACGACCATCAAGGTCCAGGTGTCCAAGCGCAAGTGAGGTCCTGACCTGACAGACGGCCGGTGGTTCTCTCGCAGAACCACCGGCCGTTCTGCCTGTCACTGGCAGTGCTAGGCAGACCAGGGAGAGGTACGCCGGCCGCGGAGCCGCGACAGTGGAAGCATGTGCCGACGCTGCGACGACCGGACCGGATCCGGGCCACTTACCATGAAGCTCGTGGAGACCGAACTCGGGCACTTCCTGCGCACCCGGCGAGCCCGGTTGCAGCCGGAGGACGTCGGCATGGTCTCGTACGGCGCCCGCCGGGTGCCCGGCCTGCGGCGCGAGGAGCTGGCCCAGCTGGCCGGGGTGAGCATGACCTACTACACCCGTCTCGAGCAGGGTCACAGCCAGCAGGCGTCCGACGAGATCCTGCTGGCGATCGCCCGGGCGCTGCGCCTGGATGACGACGAAGCGGCGCACCTGCGCAACCTGGCCCGCCCGGCGAACCATCCGCGGCCGAAGGCCGAGGAGCCGGAGCCGGCCCGGGAAGGCACGCGCCGGCTGGTGAGCGCGATGAGCGGGGTCGCCGCGATCGCGATGGACCGGCGCAGCGACGTACTGGCCTGGAACTCCACGGCCCACCGGCTGCTGGCCGGCCACTACGACGAGCACAGCCCGTGCTCGGTGGAGACCCGGCCGAACCTGACCCGGATGCTGTTCCTGGATCCGCATACGCGGGAGCTGTACGCCGACTGGGAGCTGGAGGCCGAGCGGTCCGTGGCCTCGCTGCGCCTGGTCGCCGGCCGGCATCCCGACGACCGGTACCTGGCCGAGCTGATCGGTGAGCTGTCGATGAAGAGCTCTGAATTCGCCCAGTTGTGGTCGGGCCACTCGGTGCTGAACTGCTCCTTCGGCACGAAGCTCTTCCAGCATCCAGAGGTCGGACGGCTCGAGCTGGGATTCGAGGTCGTCCAGTTCCCCGACGGCTCGGCTCACCGCTTGCTGATGTACACCGCGCCCACCGGCACCCCGTCGGCGGCCGCCTTCGAGCTGCTCGAGCGCAGCACCACACCGAAACCCAGCTGACCTCTGTCCGCGGCCGCTGGGGCCGCATCTCCTCAGGCACCAACTCGGCGCACCGGTGCAGCCGAGTCGCTGCTGCCTGCCCAGAAAGGACTGCACCATGCGTCTCAAACATGTGGTCGCGGCATCCGCCGTACTGGCCCTGGTCCCGCTGACGGCCGCGGCCACGAGCCACGACAACAACTCGGCTCACAGCCAGGAATCCGGCCGGCACTGGACCGCCGGCTGGGCCGCGTCCCCCCAGCGGCCGAGCGCCGGCTTCGGCCCGAACTGGTCCGAGGAGGGCTTCTCCGACCAGACCGTCCGCCAGGTCGTCCGGCTCACCACCGGAGGCGACAGCGTCCGGATCCATCTGTCGAACCGGTACGGCGCCAGCCCGCTCCGCGTGACCGGTGCGACCATCGCCCGGGCCGGTCGTGGCGCTGCGATCGTGCCAGGAACGACGACCAGGCTCACCGTCCGCGGCCGCGGCTCGTTCGAGATCCCGGCGGTCACGGACCTGGTCTCCGATCCGGTCGAGTTCCCGGTCAAGGCTGCCGAGTCCGTCACCGTCAGCCTCTACCTGAAGGACACGACCGGTCCGGCGACGTTCCACTCGCAGGCGTGGACGTCGACGTACCGGGCGGAGGGTGATCGCCGGGCCGACAACGGACCGGCGGCGTTCACCGCGAGCACCAGGTCCTGGTACTACCTGAGCGGGATCGACACGGCCGCGCGCCGCAAGCGCGATCTGGTGGTTGCCTTCGGCGACTCGATCACCGACGGCTTCGCCTCGACGGCCGGCGCCAACCACCGGTACCCCGACCTGCTCGCCGACCGGCTGCGCGCCGCCGGCCGGGACACCGCGGTGGTCAACCAGGGCATCGGCGGCAACCTGGTGGTCAATGATTCGGCCTGGTACGGCGAGAAGTCGACGAACCGGTTCCGCCGGGACGTGCTGGAACAGGCCGGCGTCCGGACGGTCATCATCCTCGAGGGCGTCAACGACATCGGCTTCAGCGAGAGCGACACCCCGACCTACAAGCCCGCACCCGACGTATCGGTGGCCGAACTGATCGCCGGATACCGGCAGCTGATCCGGGATGCTCACTCGCGCGGTGTTCGGGTGATCGGCGCGACCCTCCTGCCGCTGGCCGGATCGGACCACTACAGCGCCAAGGCCGCGGCCAAGCAGGACGCGCTGAACCACTGGATCCGGCACTCCGGCGAGTTCGACGCCGTGGCGGACTTCGACCGGGCACTGGCCGACCCGAAGGACCCGGAGCGCATCGCCCCGCGCTACGACAGCGGAGACCACCTGCATCCGAACGACGCGGGCTACCAGCTGATGGCCGACACGATCGACCTGCGGACCCTCTGACACACAAAGAGAACCGGCCGGTGGAAACTCCACCGGCCGGTTCTCTCGTTGCAGTGATCAGGCGGTCTTGGTGACCTCGTACGGCGTGAGGTCGCCGGCCAGGTTCGGGTGAACCCGAGCGGTGACCCGGGTGCCGTCGGCAGTGTGATCGAGTTGCTCGACCGAGCCCTCGGAATGGATCCGGGAGACCAGGTCGCCGCGCTCGTACGGCAGCAGCAGGTCGACAGAAACGTCCGGCTGCGGCAGTGACGCCTCGATCAGCGCGCGCAGCTTGTCGATGCCCTCGCCGGTGTGTGCCGAGACCACCAGCGCACGCGACTCGCGGTGCAGGATCGGTGCCAGGGCGATCGGGTCCGCGACGTCGGCCTTGTTGATCACGATGATCTCCGGCACGTCGTCGGCGCCGATCTCGTGCAGCACCTCGCGGACCGCCTGGATCTGCGCCAGCGGGTCCGCGTGCGAACCGTCCACCACGTGCAGCAGCAGGTCCGCGTCCGCGACCTCCTCCAGCGTCGACCGGAACGCCTCGACGATGTCGTGCGGCAGGTGCCGGACGAAGCCGACGGTGTCGGTGAACGTGTACACGCGGCCGTCGGAGGTCGTGGTCCGGCGGGTGGTCGGGTCCAAGGTCGCGAACAGCGCGTTCTCGACCAGGACACCGGCGCCGGTGATCCTGTTCAGCAGCGAGGACTTGCCCGCGTTGGTGTAGCCCGCGATCGCGACCGACGGGATCGAGTTGCGGCGGCGCTCCTGCCGCAGCGTCGAGCGGGTGCCCTTCATGGACTTCAGCTCGCGGCGCAGCTTGGCGATCTTGGTGTTGATCCGGCGCCGGTCGGTCTCGATCTTGGTCTCACCGGGACCACGGCCACCGATACCGCCGCCGGCCGCGCCGACGCGTCCACCGGCCTGGCGGGACAGATTGCCACCCCAGCCACGCAGCCGCTGCTTCATGTACTGCAGCTGGGCCAGCTCGACCTGGGCCTTGCCTTCCTTGCTCTTCGCGTGCTGGGCGAAGATGTCCAGGATCAGCGCGGTCCGGTCGACCACCTTGACCTTGAGCTTGTCCTCCAGGTTGCGCAGCTGCGCCGGGGCCAGCTCGCCGTCGGCGATCACCGTGTCCGCGCCGAGCGACGCGACCAGGTTGCGCAGGTCGGACACCTTGCCGGAACCGATGAAGGTCGCCGGGTCCGGCTTCTTCCGCCGCTGGATCACGCCGTCCAGCACCTCGGAACCGGCGGTCTCGGCGAGCAGCTTCAGCTCGGCCAGCGAGTTCTCCGCGTCCTCGGCGCTGCCCTCGGTCCAGACGCCGACCAGCAGCACCCGCTCGAGCAGCAGCTTGCGGTACTCGACCTCGCTGATGTCGGTCAGCTCGGTCGACATGCCGACGACGCGGCGCAGCGCCTGGCGTTCCTCGAGCTCGAGGCCCTCGGTGCTGAGGTCCGGGTTGAGTTCGGAGTCATGACCCGTCAACGAATCGCCGGAGTCATCGCCCTGGAGCAGGTCGGTTTCGACGTCGGTGGTCTCGTCGTAAAAGTTCGAATGGGTCGTCATATACCTTCCATCGTGGCACGGGCCACCAGTACAAGCGACCCGATTTCAGACGTCAACGCCCCACGCCCGGCCGGAATTCCCCTTCAGGCAGGCAACCAGGCCCGATCGAAGTCGCCGCGGGCGTGCACGACGGCCGGTCCGGTCATCTCCAGGTGGTTGTCTTCCCGCCACGTCACGGTGACAGAACCACCCAGTACGCCGACACGGTAAGTAACCGGCCGCTCCTGCCGAGCCTGCCGGGCCGAGGCCACCGCCACGGCACACGTACCCGTCCCGCAGGACCGCGTCTCCCCCGCCCCGCGCTCGTGCACCCGCATGGAAACCTCGTTCGGACCCTTGCGTACGACGAATTCCACGTTCACGCCGGACGGGAAGGCCTCGGTCGGGGTCCACACCGGCTGGTCGACCAGATGACCGGGTTCGTTCAGGTTGTCGACGAAGGCGACGGCGTGCGGATTCCCCATGTCGACGTGCACGGCCGGCCACTGGTGGCCGTTGGCCTCCACCACGATGCCCGCCGGACCGGGCAGCACAGGCTCGCCCATGTCCACGGTCAGCGTGCCGTCGTCGTTCAGCACGACCTCTTTGATCCCGGCACGGGTCCCGACCCGCACCGGCTTGTCCCCGGCCAGCCCGGCGTCGACCAGGTACCGGACGAACACCCGGATCCCGTTGCCGCACATCTCCGCGACCGAGCCGTCGGAGTTCCGGTAGTCCATGAACCAGTCGCCGCCGTCCTCGACGTACGACTGCTTGCCGCCCTCGATCACCCGCAGGACGCCGTCCGCCCCGATCCCGGCGTACCGGTCGCAGAGAAATCGCACCAGGCTCGCGTCCAGCTCCCCGTGGATCGATCCGTCGGGGTCGGGCAGCAGCACGAAGTCGTTCTCGGTGCCGTGCCCCTTCAGCCAGGGGAAGGTGCTCATCCACGTCCTCGCTTCGCTCCGGGCGCGGATGAGCAAAGCTCGCTGTGTTTGATGATGGCCTCGCTCTGCTCGCCCATAAGGAGATCGTAGTGTGTGCACCGTGGAGCAGATCGCCTACTTCTGGGAGCAGGAGGACGCCGAAGCGGTGGCGACCCGGCTGAACGGTGTCGTACGACGTGGACGGTTCCACGGTGAGGACGACGACGAGGACCATCCGTGGCTCGTCGTACTCCAGGACACTGATCACGCCGTACTGGATGAACTCCTGACCGAGTACGACGGATGGCTGGAGACGACCGTGGACGAGCCGGCGTCGGCTCCTCCCCCGCTGCCGACCGCACCCAAGCGCCTCAAGCGGACCTGAGCACTCGCCCCGGCCGCCGTCCCGTCGGTACGCCGTCCGCCAGCACCGGCTCGCCCGCGACGAGCATGTGCTCGATTCCGACCGACAGCTGCCACGGATCGTCGTACGTCGACCGATCCGCGACCTGCTCTGGATCGAGTACGACGAGATCCGCGACCGCACCCGGCTTCACCACGCCACGGTCGTCGAAGCCCAGCCTGGACGCGGGCAGCGAGGTCATCCGGCGGATTGCCTCCGGCAACGTGAGCACACCGAGGTCCCGGGCGTACCGGCCGAGGACGCGCGGGAAAGTCCCGAAGTTGCGTGGATGCGGGTGACCTGAACCGGTGGCGCTGAGGATCCAGCCGTCGCTCGCCACGCTGGTGCAGGGATGCCGCAGTACCGTCACGACGTCGTCCTCGCTCATCGCGTGGTTGACCACACTGACCGCGGCGTCGTGATGCTCCAGCACCCGGAGCACGGCCTCGGCGTCATCCACCTCGTCGCGCAGTGCAATCTTGGCGACGCTGAGCCCACGGCTGTCCTCGTACCGCCCGGGCGGCAGGGATGCGATCACGAGGGCTTGCGGGTCGAACTGGGCGGCGGTGCGCATCTCCGCGGCGATCCGCTCCCGTTCGACTGGATCCGCGAGACGGGCTAGTAGCGAGGCGGTGCCGCCGCCCATCGCCCAGGCGGGCAACCAGGCGGTCAGAGTCGTGCTCGAGGCCGTGTACGGATAGACGTCCCAGGCAACGTCCAACCCATCGGCCCGCGCCTGGTCGAGACGTTCGAGTGCAGCGGTGACCAGGCCATGGTTCGCTCGGCCGGCAGCCTTCAGGTGGGAGACCTCCAACCGGGCACCACCAGCCCGCGCGGCTGTGATCGCCTCGTCGAGCGCTTCGAGCAGATGGGCGCCCTCGTTGCGGATGTGCGTCGAGTAGAGCAGGCCGCGCTCCCCCGCGGTCGCGACCAACGCAGCCACTTCGTCCGCATCGGCGAACGTGCCCGGCGCGTAGATCAGCCCGGTCGAGAACCCGACCGCTCCCTGGTCGGCAGCCTGGCGCAGGAGGTCTTGCATCTGCCGCAACTCGTCCGGTGACGGTGCCCGCTCGGCACCACCCATGACCGCGAGCCGGAGCGACGAGTGGCCGACCTGGAGGGCGAGGTTCACGGCGAGTCCGTCGCGCTCGACCGCGCCGGCGAAGCCTTGCGTGTCCCGCCACGACCAGTCGTGCTCGGGCGCCAGGAACGCCGTACCGGCCTTCATCTGGTCGAGGTCCGTGATCGGGTACGGCGACCAGCCGCAGTTCCCGGTGACCAGCGTGGTCACGCCCTGATACAGCTGCGTGCTCGCATCCGGAGAGGTCTGCGCGGTGAAGTCCGCATGCGAGTGCAGGTCGATGAAGCCCGGTGCGACAATGTTGCCCATGGCATCGATCACCTCAGCTCCGGGCACGTCGGCGCCGGGTGGCAGTACGGCGGCGATCCGTCCGCCCTCGACCAGAACCGTCGCGGCCTCCGGATCCGCACCGGTACCGTCCACCACCTGCCCACCGGTCAGTGCCGTGCGCATGGAACCGCTCCTGTTCTTGTCAGAAGGACAGCGTGGCGACGGTGTTCGCCGCGATCAGCTCAGTGTCGACGGTATGACCCAGACCGCTTGCCTTGGGCACCTGTACGACGCCGTGCTCGGCACTGACGGGTGGGTTGATCAGGTCCCGGGCGTAGTACTTCTCCGAGGCGGACACGTCCGATGGGAGGGTGAACCCGGGGAGGCTGGAGAGGGCGACGTTGGCGGCCCGGCCGATGCCGAACTCGTGCATGCCGCCGCACCAGACCGGGATGCCGGCCTGCTGAGCCCGGTCGTGGGCGGCCCGGGCGGCAGTGAGCCCGCCCATCCGTGACACCTTGATGTTCAGCACCCGTAGGGCTTCGATCGACAGCGCTGTCTCCAGGTCGTCGAGCGTCTCCACGCTTTCGTCCAGGCAGATGGGTGTCACCAGATGCGGCTGCAGACGAGCGTGGGCGAGCAGGTTCCGCGGCGCGAACGGCTGCTCGATCATGGTCAGCTCGAACTCGTCGAGGGCACGCAGCGCGGTCAGGTGCTCGATCGACTCGGTGTAGATGCCGTTGGCATCGACATGCAGATCCAGGTCCGGGAAGTCGGCCCGGACGGCGCGCACCGGCTCGACGTCCCACCCCGGCGCGATCTTCAGCTTGATCCGCGGGTAGCCCGCCGCCACCTGCCGTCGTACCTCGGTGAGCAGGTCGCCGATCGTCGGCTCGATCCCCAGCGACACCCCGGCGATGACCTCGCCCCGGGTCCCGCCGAGTGCCTGCGCGAGCGGGACCTCGTGCACAGCTGCCCACAGCACCCAGGCTGCCACGTCCACACCGGCCTTGGCGAACTGGTTGCCGCGGACCTTGGCCCACAACTGCGCCACCTGCTCCGGTCGCTCCCACGGCTTCCCGAGCACGGCCGGGAGCAGGTGATGCTCGGCGATGTGCCAGCACGTTTCGACCGTCTCCGGCGCGTAGTACGGATCGGACGGCGACGCGATCTCGCCCCAACCGATCGCTCCGGACGCGTCCTCCAACTCGACCAGGATGTGGTCCAGTTGCGTCTTGCGGTGCGAGCTGGTGCGGAACGCGTGCACCAGCGGCATTCTGACTCGGTGCAGCCGGGCAGCGGTGACCTTTACATACTTGGACAGCTCATCGCGTCCGGGCAGCTCAGTTGACATACAGTCCCAGCTCCGTGTTCAACCGGTCGCGCTCGCCGAGTCGCCGGCGGGCGCCCTTCGCGCTCGCCGTGGTCAGGGTCGCCAGCACGTGCAGCACGGAGGCCACGACGGTCGGCGAGTCGACGTACGACGCGCTGCCGGTCGCGACGTAGATGCACTGGTCGGCGATCTTCGCCAGCGGCGCGTCCTCGAAGTCGGTGACCGCGACCAGTTCACCACCGGCCTCGGCGAACTGCCGGGCGATCTCGACCGTGTCGCGGCGGTACCGGCGCAGCGAGAACGCCACCATCAGGTCGCTCGACCGCACATCGGACAGGACGTCGACGCCGCGCACCACCGTGCCGTCGATCAGCGTCACCTGGGACAGGCCGGCGCTGAGGTCGAAGGCGAGCAGTGACGCGTACGAGAACGACTTGGCCGAGCCGACGATGAAGCGCCGGCGGGCAGCCACGATCCGGGCCGCCGCCTGGGCGATCGCATCGTCGGCCAGGATCTGGTCGAGTGCCGCCTCGATCGAGGCCCGCTCCTGCTCGACCACGCGCCGCTGCAACTGCGTCGACGAGCGTCGCTGCAGGCGGGCGTCGTACCGCTCGTGCGGACTGGCCAGCTCGCGGTTGCGTGCCGTCAGGTCCTCAGACATCGCCCACCGTCCCGAAGAGGTAGACCGCCGTCCCGTTCGACAGCCGGCGGCAGGACTCCGCGGCCAGCCCCTTGCCGAGCAGATCGGCGAAGCCCTGACGGACCCGCTCGGCGACCTCGGTCGTGACGTCGGCGGGGTCGGCCGGCAGGGCCAGAAACGGGCGGTCCCCGGCGCCGCCCAGGATTCCCCAGTCGGCCTCGGACAGATCCAGCTCGAGGTCCTCGCGCGCCGGCGGCTCAGCGCGCAGGTCCCATTCGACGATCAGCCGGTCGCCACCCGGTCCGTACATGTCCGGGGCGTACCACCGGCCGCGGGCGCCGAGCACGTCGAGGTTGAAGTGTCCGTTGCGGATCTGGAACGGATCGTAGGTCCAGCGCATCCGGCTCATGCCGTGGCTGAGCGCCACCTCGCGCTGGGTGTGCTTGAGCAGGCGGCCCAGTCCATGGCCCTGCTGGTCCGCGGCGACCACGGCCGACTGCGAGTAGTGGTAGAAACCGCGCCGGTCGGTGCCGCAGAAGCCGTACGCGAAGGCCACGAGCCGATCGTCCTCGTCCAGTACGCCGACGACCGAGCCGCCGTTGCTCACCAGCGCACCGAGCAGCCGCGGGTTCAGGGCGTAGTCCGGGTCCTGGTAGCCGAACACCTCGCGGTACAGCACAGCCGCCTCCGCGAACCGCTCTGCGGTGGTGAGTGTGACCGGACGGAACCTCACGACAACCCCTCAAAGATACGTAACGGATCTTGATGCTGTATTGAGTAAATCCCTCCTGTTCAGAGGGAGTCAATCGATGACCGAATGATGATACGTTGACTATCCATGAGGATGATCGATCGGCTGCGTGAGTACGTCGAGCACGAGACCCCGACCGGTGCGGTGGAAGCGCTGAACGCCTTCGCCGACCGCCTCGTGCTTCGGTACGGCGAACTCGGCGGCACCGCCCGACGCGTACCGGCGCCGACCGGCGACCACGTCGTCGCCGACTTCCCCGGCCGAGGTCCACGCGCCGCGGAAGCACCTCTGCTCTTCCTTGGGCACCATGACACGGTCTGGCCGATCGGCCAACTGCGGGACGCGATGCCGTGGCGGGAACAGGACGGCGTAATCCATGGCCCGGGCGTTTTCGACATGAAGGGCGGGCTCGTCGTCCTGGAGACGGCCCTCGAGCAGATCGCCGACCTCGACCACCGTCCGGTGCGGGTTGTGGTCACCGCTGACGAGGAGATCGGCTCGCCCTCAGCGCGTGAGCTCGTGACAGCCGAGTCGGCCGGCGTGCTGGCCGCGTTCGGTCTGGAGCCGCCGCATCCGAACGGCGACGTGAAGACGTCGCGCCGCGGCAGCAGCCGGGTCCGGATCGAGGTGACCGGCCGGGAGGCGCACGCGGCACTCGACACCAGCAGCGGTGTCTCCGCGATCGACGAGCTCGTCGATCAGCTGATCGCCGTTCGCGCCCTCGTGGCCGGGTACGACGAGGTGCTGTGCAACGTCGGCACGATCACGGGTGGCGGGCGGACGAACGTCGTACCAGGGACTGCGTCGGCCGATCTCGGGTTCCGGTTCGTCGATCCGGAGACGGAGCGCGCCGTGCTCGATGCTGTGAAAGGCCTCCAGCCGGTACGACATAACGCCGTACTGGAGGTGTCCGTGCTGTCGAACCGGCCGGCCTGGCAACCGTCGGAGGCCGCCTCCCGGCTGCTCGACACGGTCGCCGCGGCCGGGCGTTCCGTCGGTCAGCAGGTCGGCGGTGGGGCGGCCTCAGGTGCCGCCGACACCAATCTGACCGGCTGGCTGGGTGTGCCGACTCTGGACGGCCTGGGCCCCCGCGGGAAGGGCGCCCACGCCGTCCACGAGCAGGTGATCGCGGCGAGCCTGGCCGAACGGGCCGCCCTGGTCGCCGCGATCATCACGAATCTTTAGCGCGGGTACAACTGCTTGACAGTCCCCGCGGATCCACCGCCTCGACGCGTCGGCTCGGCCGCCGCCAGGATCGCTCCGCCGGGCAGGAACTCCAGCGCCGCGACCGCGCCGATCTCGGCGGCCGACGTGCCTGGTGCGCCTGCTGGTACGAAGGTATGTCCGAGCGCCATCAGCTCGGCTGTGGCCGGCGAGCTGATGAAGGCCTGCTCGGCCGTCACGGCCGGGGTGTTGCGCTGGGAAGCGCGCGGCGCGGCGACTGCCTCAGGCAGGGTCATGCCGCGGTCGAGCCGGTTCGTCAGAGTCTGCAGGACGGTCGTGATGATGGTCGAGCCACCAGGCGAACCGAGCGCCAGGAACGGCTTGCCGCCGCGCAGCACGATCGTCGGCGACATCGACGACCGCGGCCGCTTGCCCGCCTCGATCCGGTTCGGGTCAGCTAGGTTGGGCGCGGCGGAGAAGTCGGTCAGTTCGTTGTTCAGCAGGAAGCCGCGACCGGGGACCGTGATGCCGCTGCCGCCGGTCTGCTCGATCGTCAGTGTGTAGGAGACGACGTTGCCCCACTTGTCCGCGGCAACCAGGTGCGTCGTCGACAGACCCTCGGAGTCGGGCCGCTCGGTGGTCGCGACACCAGGCGTACACGGCGAGTACGAGCCATCCGGTGAGCCCGCCGGCTGCGGCTTGACCAACGCGCTGGTCGGGCTGATCAGGCAGGACCGCTCGGCGCCGAAGCCACGCGAGAGCAGTTCCTTCGTCGGGACGTTCACGAACGCCGGGTCACCGACGTACGCACCTCGATCCGCGAAGGCCAGCGCCGACGCCTCGAGGTAGGTGTGCAGCGCCTGCGGAGTCGTCATCTGCCGGATGCGCTGCGGCGTGAGGATGTTCAGCGCCTCCCCGACCGTGGTCCCACCGGACGACGACGGCGCCATGCCGTAGACGTCCAGACCGTCGTACCGGACCTTGGTCGGATCCCGGTCGATCACCTTGTACTTCGCCAGATCGCTGGTGGTGAGGAGACCGGGGAACACCGGCAGCTCGGCGTTCGCCGTCTTCGGCGGGTTCTGCACCGTCGCCGCCATCTCCGCCGCGAGCGGTCCGCCGTAGAACGCCGACGGGCCCTTCTTCCCGATCAGCTGGTAGGTGTCGGCGAGCTCGGGGTTCTTGAACACCGAGCCGACCAGCGGTGCGTCGCCGTTGGGCAGGAACAGCTTGGCGGTCGGCACGATCTGGGCGAACCGGGGCTTGTTGTCGAGCGTCTGCAGCCGGAAGGTCTGGTCGACCACGAACCCGCGATCGGCGAGATCCGCCGCCGGCTTCAGCGCCTTGCGCAGGGACAGCGAACCCCACTGACGCAGCGCCGAATCCCACGTCGCCAGCGTTCCCGGTACGCCGACCGACAGCCCGGACGTCACCAACTGCGCGAAGGGCCGCGGCTGACCGGTGGCGGGGTCGACGAACGAGTCGATCTTCATCCCCGCCGGCGCGGTCTCGCGACCGTCGATCGTGTACACCTTGCGCTTCTTGGCGCTGTAGTAGACGAAGTACCCGCCACCGCCGATCCCCGCGGAGTACGGCTCGGTCACCCCGAGCGCGGCCGCGGTGGCCACCGCGGCGTCGACCGCGTTGCCGCCACGTCGCAGCACGTCCAGCCCGATCTTCGTCGCCTCCGGGTCGACCGAGGAGACGGCGCCGCCGAACCCGATCGAGGTCGGAGTCTTGACCGGCGGCTCGGACTTGTGTGCGGCGGCGGAACTGGCCGTCACGGCGGACAGGACAAGTGCACCAGCAGACAGGGATGCGACCAGCTTCTTCAGTGTCACCGGATACTCCCGCGGGCGTCGACGTACAGGGACAAGCCCTTGCCTATCCCGAAGTCGGCGGTGGCGCCAGTTCTGGCGCGGCTAGTTGACGGTGCAGGAAGCCATGAACTGCTGCAGGAGACCGTCGTTCCAGTCCAGGGTGCCGGCCGGGAGCTCGACCAGGAGCCACTGGCCGTCCAGCTGCACCTGACCGGCGAGGCGGCCGTTCAACGTCCCGATGTGGAAGCTCTTGCCACCCGCATCGGTGATCCGGACCGCCCGCAGGCTCTTCGCCGCCGGGGCCGTCTGCAGCACCACCTTGGTGGCCGCGTCCGCGGTCCGCACCGTCGGCCCGGACAGCACCACACGGTCCTCGGCGATCGGGGTCTCCGCGGTCCAGCCCTTCGGAGTGAGTGAGCAGCCGATGGTGTTCCACGGCTGCCGGTTGGCGACCAGCTCGACCAGCTGACCGGCGTACGTCGAGATCGACTCACTGCCCTCGGCGATCATCGGCGTCGGCGTCGCGGTCTCGGGAGCTGTCGCCGTCGCGGTCTTCTCACCGTCGCCGGACGCGACCTCCGTACTGCCGTTGTTCCACCACTTCACCTGGTCGCCGATCGCCAGTACGGCGGCCGACACTGCGGCGACGCACAGCACGCCGGTCACCCGGCGCCGCCGCTTGATCCGGCGCAGGGCGCGCCGGCCGCGGGCGACATCCGCGTCGATGTCCGCGGCCGGGAGTCCGTCGGCCGCCTGGTCGGCGAACCCCTCCAGCAGCTTCCTTACCTCGTCCACTTCTCAGCTACTCCCCGTCGCAGGATCCGTTTCCTCGCTCATCAGATCCTTCAGTCGTTTCAAGGCCTTGGCGGTCTGGCTCTTCACGGTGCCCTCGGTGCACTCCAGGATCCGCGCGCAGCTGGCCACGTCGAGATCCTGGAAGTACCGCAGTACGAGGACCGCGCGCTGCCGCGGCGCGAGCTCCAGCAACGCCCGCCGGACCGCGAGGGTGTCGACCGGGTCCACCTCGTCGGTGAGCCTCGGCTCGAGCGTCTCCGCGGTCACCACCTCCGGGTGGCGGCCGGCCCGGCGGCGCTCGTCCAGGAACGCGTTGACCAGGATGCGGTGCGCGTACGGCCCGGCGCCCTCGTGCCGGATCCGGTGCCAGTGCACGTACACCCGGGTGCAGGCGGTCTGAACCAGGTCCTCCGCGGTATGCACGTCACCCGCGGTGAGCAGTAGTGCCGTCCTCATCAGTCGGGTTCGGTCCGCGAGCAGGTACTCACGGAACCCGGCCTCACGGTCACCCCCTCGCATCGACGGCCCCCAGGCCTTCTTCCACCCCGACTACGCCGCCGCTCCCCTGTCGGTTGCCTTCGGCCAACTTCGATTTACTCAGCACTGAAAGTGCCTTCTCCACCAGATCGGGGTCGTCGTACCGGAGCCAAGTGATGCGTTGGTCCTTACGGAACCACGAGTCCTGCCGCCGCGCGAACCGGCGGGTGGACTGCGCGGTCCGCTCCCGCGCCTCCTGCTCACTGATCTCACCGTCGAGCATCGCGATCACCTGCGAGTAGCCGAGGGCACGGTTGGCCGTCTTCCCGTCAAGCAAACCCTTGTTCAGCAGATCTCGCACCTCGGCCACGAAACCCGCGTCGAACATCCGGTCGACCCGGCGGCCGATCCGCTCGTCCAGCTCCGGCCGCGGTACGTCGAGACCGACCTGCACCGCACCCGGGTAGACGTAGTGATGCTCGGGCAGCGTCGCGACGTACGGACCGCCGGTGATCTCGATGACCTCCAGCGCCCGCACGATCCGCCGCCCGTTGCTCGGCAGGATCTGCGCGGCCGCGGCCGGATCCTGCTCGGCGAGTTTCCGGTGCAGTGCTCCGGACCCGATCTCGTCGAGTTCTCGTTCGAGCCGCTCCCGGACCTTCGCGTCGGTGCCGGGGAAGACGAAGTCGTCGAGGATCGCCCGGACGTACAGTGCCGAGCCGCCGGCCAGCACCGGGACCACCTGACGGGTGATGCAGTCGTCGATCGCGGCCCGGGCCAACTGCTGGAACTCGGCCACGGTCGCCGTCTCGGTCACGTCGAGGATGTCGAGCAGGTGATGCGGTACGCCGTCGCGTTCCGCCGTACTGATCTTCGCCGTACCGATGTCCATGCCGCGGTAGACCTGCATCGCGTCGGCGTTGACCACCTCGCCGTTCAGGCGCTTGCACAGGGCAACGGACAGGTCGGATTTGCCGGCCGCGGTCGGGCCGACGACCGCGACGACGAGTGGTTCGGCCATCGGTCCAGTCTGGCAGTGATCTGTCCGTCCCCACCCCACCACCCCGGTCGGGCCGCTGTTGAAGACTGTGCCAAGAGCGTGCCACTGACCTTGTGGATGACCCGGGTTGTTCGGTAGGAACACTGCAGATCGCAACACATCTACGGGAGGAACAACGTGACCAATCCGTTCGAGGAAGAAACCGACCAGGCGAAGGAAGCCTTGGGGCTCGGGGGCGACGAGGGGCTCGACGCCGCGAAGCGCAGTGGTGGGGACGTGGAGTCCGGCGGCGATGTCGAGTCCGGCGGCGATGTGGAGTCGGGTGGCGACATCGAGTCCGGTGGGGACGTAGAGTCCGAACCAGGGTCGGGCGGCGTCTGAGCCCGTCCGCAGGGCACTCGCGGAGATCCCACAGTTCCGGCGTAGCAGATGCGAAGATCACCGCTAGCTGTCTGTAAGCATTCAACTACGCAGGAATGGGAGCCCCGAGATGGGCATCTTCGACAGGTTCAAGGGCAAGGCCGACGAACTGAAGGACAAGGCCGGTGACCTGGTCGACCAGCACGGCGACAAGGTCGGCGGCGGTCTGGACAAGGCCGGTGACTTCGTCGACGAGAAGACGGGCGGCAAGTACGGCGACAAGATCGACCAGGGTGTCGAGAAGGCCAAGGAGCGCCTGGACGGCCTCGACGGCCAGAACGACGACATCCCCGACAACCCGAACCGCCCCGCCTGAGCACCACCCCTGAAGGGCCGCGACCACCAGGTCGCGGCCCTTCAGCATGTTCCGGCAACTGCCTCAAAGGACACGCCTCCGGCGCGGCCGACCTTCTGGCCGCCTCCGGCGGCGCCGCGACTCGCAGACGCGCCCACCACCATGCGCGAACCAGCTGTGGACGACGCCCACGGGCGGCGGCCTGAGCGAGAGACACGAAAGCCCGCTGATTACAGCCCGCCCGCCCACCACACTGGCTCGCATCACGAGTACGCGACCCGCCGAAGGCGCGAAACAACAGCCGCCGAAGGCGGTGTCCCTTCACCGTCCGCCCGCTGTGCACAGTCCGCTCGCCCATCACATTGGTCCGCGTCACGAGTGCGCGGCCCACCGGAGGCGGAGAAAGAACTGCCGCCGCCGAAGGCGGTGCCCGTTTGTGGGTGATCTGAGGGTTGTCGGCGGGGCTGGTTAGGGTGCTTGTATGGATCGGTTTCGGGTGGTGCCGGCGGCTTATGTGGTGTTGCGGCGGGCGGATGAGGTGTTGATGTTGCTGCGGGCCAACACCGGCTACATGGATGGGTACTGGGCGGTGCCGGCCGGGCATGTGGAGAAGGATGAGTCGGTGTTCGACGCGGCGATTCGGGAGGCGCGGGAGGAGGTCGGGGTGGAGATCGATCCGGCCGAGCTGGTGCCGGTGACCGCGATGCATCGGACCGGTGGGAACGGGGATCCGATCGACGAGCGGGTGGACTTCTTCTTCACCGCATCCACCTGGAGTGGTGAGCCGCGGTTGATGGAGCCGGGGAAGGCTGACGCCCTTGACTGGTTCGCGCTCGACAAACTGCCTGATCCGGTGGTGCCGCACGAGGCCCGCGTTCTGGCCGGGCTGCACGGCGATGGACTCCCCGCGGTGATCGTGCAAGGTTTCTGATCACCCCAACCGCCCAGGGTTCTTCTCGTGTTCATCGACCGAGGAGCTGAACCGCTTTAGAGTTTCCTGCTGTGTCAGAGAGCTCTGGAGGCGGGATGGACGAGCAGTACGACGGGACGAGCCGGCGGCGGCTTCTGCAAGCGGGCGCACTCGGTGCCGGTGCGGTGATCGCACCCGGCGTGCTCACCGCCGGCGAGGCCACGGCGTCCGGCACGAAGGCGACCGCCACGACAACACGAGCCGCCGCAACAAGCGCCGACACCGAGCACCCGCGCTTCACGCTGGCCGTCGTACCGGACACGCAGTATCTGTTCGACCTCGACCGTGGCGATGCGGCACCGCTGATCGCGAGCTTCGAGTACCTCATCGACCAGCGGTCGGCCGAGAACATCGTCTTCACCGCGCACCTCGGTGACGTGGTGGAGAACGCACAAGCATCCGAGTTCGCCCAGGCCGACCCGGTGTTCAAGGTCCTCGACCGGGCCCGGATGCCGTACTCCGTGCTCGCCGGCAACCACGACATCGACGCGTCCAAGGACGACACTCGCGGCGATTCGGCGTACCTGCGGACGTTCGGCCCGCAGCGGTTCCGCCGGATGGCGACGTACGGCGGCTCCACCCAGAACGGCTACAACAGCTACCACGTGTTCCGCGCGGCCGGGCGGAAGTGGTTGCTGCTGGCAATGGACTGGCGGCCGTCCGACGCGAGTTTCGCCTGGGCCCGCGGGGTGATCGCGGCGCACCCGCGGCTGCCCGTCATCCTGACCACGCACGAGCTCGTGAACGCCGACCACGGCAACCCGGTGGCCTACTTCACCGACCACGGCAACCGGGTCTGGGACCAGCTGGTGCAGGACAACGACCAGATCTTCCTCACCCTGAACGGGCACTTCTGGCCCCCCGGCCGGGTGGTCCGGAAGAATGCCGCCGGCAACGACGTCCACCTGCACCTGACCAACTACCAGGACCGGTACTACGGCGGATCGGCGATGATCCGGCTCTACCACTTCGACCTGGCCCGGAACACGATCGACGTCGAGACGATCGCGCCGTGGATCCTCGACCAGGACCCGGCCCGGCGCAGTGAGCTGGCCGAGGGTGAGATCGAGCTGACCGACGACACCAACCGGTTCAGCGTCCCGATCGACTTCGAGCAGCGGTTCGCCGGGTTCGCCGCGATCCCGGTCCGCCCGGCCCGGCCGGCGAAGCAGCTCGTCGTTGCGGGCACAGCGGCGTACTGGAGATTCGACGGACCGTTGTCGGACCAGGTGACCGACCACTCGGGTCAGGGCAACCACCTCACGCGGGTGCAGCTCTCCGACAACGGGCTCAGCGCGTCCGCCGAGTTCCACCCGGACCAGCCCGGGCACGCCAGCTGGTTGTTTGCCGGCGGCAAGAACCCGGCCCGCGGCGGCTACCTGCGTACGGCGGACAACGCGCCGCTCAACACGATGACGTTCACGAAGGGCTACACGATCGAGGCCTTCGTGAAGCTGGCCGACGACGGCGCCGACCACGCCTGGGAGGGACTGCTCAGCCGGATGGGCACCGGCGCGGACGCGGGCAAGACCGGCAGCGACCCGTCCGAGCCGGTCGTCAACCTCGCCTTCTCCGGCGGTCGCCAACTGCAGTGGGCGGTGTACCCACTCGACCGCAACGACACCTTCACCAACTGGGGTCACGAGCAGGTCCCCGGGCGGTGGTTCCACCTCGCGGTCGTCAACGACGGACGGCATTCCACCCTGTACGTCGACTCGTCACCGCTGCTCCGCAACCCGGCGACTCCATCCAACGGGCTCGCGACCGCGGGCAGGCCGTGGCTGGTCGGCGCCAACCACTACGACAACGTGATCGAGCAAGCCTTCGCCGGCCACATCGGCGAACTCCGCATCGTCACCCGCGCCCTGAAACCGTCGCAGTTCCTGAACGCCTAGAGATACGACCGAATCAGCTCGTCCTGCGCGGGCAGCAACGCCAACTCCGCAGGCGTAAGGGTGACGTTGCGCCCGCGTTCGGCGAGCGCGTCGGCGAGACCCGGGGTGGGATCGATGGAGTTGGCGAGGTAGGCGCCCAGGGCTTCGCGCAGAAGCGGAGACAGCGCTTCGAACGACGGATCGAGCGCAACCTGGGCGAAGATGATCGCGGTCATCGCGACGTCGAACGCCGCCGTCCCTTCGACCGCATTGCGCCAGTCGATGACGACCGGTCCGTCGGCGGTCGCGATCACGTTGAGCGGGTGGAGATCACCGTGGACGACGACCAGGCCCGGCGTACCGCTGGGAGCGGGGATCGCCTGCAGGCGGCGGTGCAGATCGGCGTGGATCTCACCGACCTCGGTCGCGCTGAGGTTACCGGCCAGCGCGGCGTCACCGAGGGTCGGGCCGTCGAGTCGCTGGATCACCATGTCCGGGCCGTCGATCTCGCGCACCGCGGGCACGGGGTAGTCGTACTTCGCGACGTGGCGCATGAAGTCGGCCTCGTCCCGCACCGGGTGCCCGTCGCGGTAGCGCCTCAACACCCAGGAGTCGTCGAGGGAGTAGACGTCAGCGTCCCGCCCCGCCGCGAACGGCTCGGCATCCTCGGGAAGTTTCACCCGGCTTGGCAGCCGCCGACCGCCGGCTCCAGCGGTTTCGCACCGATCGTCGGCATCCCCAGCATGACGCCAGGCGTGCCCGCGGTGGCTGGTGCGTCCTGCGTCCGCTCCCATGCGTCGCCGGCGCGCGTACGTCGTACCGAGCCGAAGACATCCGCGACCAGGTGGTGCGGGGCGCCGTAGGTGACCTCGACCGTGGCCACGTCACCCGGTCGCGGCGGTTGGACACCCTCGGGAAGGGCGAAGTGGACGAGCCGGTTGTCGCGAGCCCGGCCGCTCAGCCGGTGGGTGGCGGCGTCCTTGCGCCCCTCCCCCTCGGCCACGAGCACCTCGAGCGACCGCCCGACGATCCTCTTGTTCTCTCCCCAGGCCATCTCGTCCTGCAACGCGACCAGTCGCTCGTACCGATCCTGGACGACGTCGCGCGGGATCTGGTCCTCCATCGACTCGGCCGGCGTACCGGGACGCTTCGAGTACTGGAACGTGAACGCACCCGAGAACCGGGCCTGCCGGACCACGTCGAGCGTGCCCTGGAAGTCCTCCTCGGTCTCGCCCGGGAAGCCGACGATGATGTCGGTGGTGATCGCCGCGTCCGGCATCGCCGTCCGCACGTCCTCGATGATCTTGAGGTAGCGGTCGCGGCGGTAGGACCGGCGCATCGTCTTCAGGATCCGGTCCGAGCCGGACTGCAGCGGCATGTGCAGCGAGGGCATCACGTTCGGCGTCTCGGCCATCGCCTCGATCACGTCCGCGGTGAAGTCCCGCGGGTGCGGCGAGGTGAACCGGACCCGCTCGAGTCCGTCGATCGTGCCGCAGGCGCGGAGCAGTTTGCCAAAGGCGTAGCGGTCGCCGAACTCGACGCCGTACGAGTTCACGTTTTGCCCCAGCAGGGTCACCTCGAGCACGCCCTCGGCGACCAGCGCCTCGACCTCGGCCAGTACGTCGCCCGGCCGGCGGTCCTTCTCCCGGCCACGCAGCGCCGGGACGATGCAGAACGTGCAGGTGTTGTTGCAGCCCACGCTGATCGACACCCAGGCCGAGTACGGCGATTCGCGCCGGGTCGGCAGCGTGGACGGGAACACCTCGAGCGACTCGAGGATCTCGACCTGCGACTCCTCCTGCACCCGGGCCCGCTCCAGCAGCACCGGCAGCGAGCCGATGTTGTGGGTGCCGAAGACGACGTCCACCCAGGGCGCCTTCTTGGTGATGGTGGCCTTGTCCTTCTGCGCCAGGCAGCCGCCGACGGCGATCTGCATACCGGGCTTCTTGGCCTTCACCGGCGCCAGGTGGCCGAGGTTGCCGTACAACTTGTTGTCGGCGTTCTCCCGGACCGCGCAGGTGTTGAAGACAACCACGTCGGCCTGGTCACCCTCGGGCGCGCGGACATAGCCCGCGTCCTCCAGCAGGCCGCGCAGCCGCTCGGAGTCGTGGACGTTCATCTGGCACCCGTAGGTGCGGACCTCATAAGTACGCATGACAGCCACCTAGAGTACGTGCCGCGGTAGACATTCCCCTACCTGGGATGCGCGGTCTGCACCCCCTGACCCGCGCCGGCGCGACGAGAATAGTGAAGGGCATGAACAGTTCTCGTCGTCAGTTCCTCGCCCGTACCGCCGCCGGCGCCGCTGTCATCGCGGGAGGCTCGCTCACCGCCGCCCCGGCGCCGGCAGTCGCCGCGATCGGCCGGACCGCCATCACCGCGCTCACCAATGTCACTGTCATCGACGTCGCGACCGGCCGCCGCGACCGCCACCAGACCGTCCTGATCAGCGGCGACCGGATCATCGGCGTCGGCCGCAACCTCCCGGTCCCGCGTGGTGCCGTCGAGCTCGACCTGGCCGGGAAGTTCGTCATCCCCGGCCTGGCCGACATGCACGTCCACAGCCTCGGCGACGAGCGGGTCTCTCCCCCGCTGTACCTCGCGAACGGAATCACCACGATCCGCGAGATGGCCGGCACGAATCCGGCCTTGTACGACTGGCGCGACCGGATCGAGGCCGGCACCCTGCTCGGACCCCGGATGGTGGTCGCGAGCAACATCATCGACGGCGACCCCACCCTGTGGGACCCGAACCTGATCCAGGTCATCGTGGTCGACGACGAGCCGTCCGCGCGGGCCGCCGTACGGCGGCTCAAGGCCGAGGGGGCCGACTTCGTCAAGGTCTACTCGCGCCTGAGCCCCGCGTCGTACGCCGCGATCCTCGACGAGGCCCGCAAGAACGGGCTGACCGTCCACGGCCACGGGCCTGACCAGCTCACCTCGAAAGAGGTCAGTAACGCCGGACAGCGCAGCATCGAGCACATCCACTCGCTCGGCCTCGCCGTCTCCACCCGGGAGGCCGAGGTACGGCGGATGGTCCGCGACATCACCGTGACAGCCGGCGACTACAACGCCTGGTTCCGGCAACTGCACCCGATCGAGTGGATCGCGGCGAACACCTTCAGCCGGGCCCGGGCCGCGGACGTGTTCGGAACGCTGCGACGCAACCGAACCCGGGTCACGCCGACGCTCACCATGCACACCGTGCTCGACCAGCCGGACTACGCGGCCCTCGATCCCGCGCTGGCGAAGTACCTGAGCGCCGATGCAGTCTTCAGCTACGACTACGCGCTCAACAACCTCTACAGGCCCAACCGCCCGGCCGAGGAGATCGCCCGCCAGCACCAGATGTGGGCGTGGCGGCAACGATTCGTCGCCGAACTGTTCGCCCACGACGTCCCGATCCTGGCCGGCACCGACACCGGGACGCCGTACTCGGTCCCCGGATTCGCCCTGCACGACGAGCTCGAGCACCTCGTCGGCGCCGGTGCGACACCACGCCAGGCCCTGTACGCCGCCACCGTCGAGCCGGCCCGGTTCCTCGGTCTGCGGGCGAACCTCGGCTCGGTCGAACCCCGGAAGATCGCGGATCTCGTCGTTCTGGACGCGGATCCGTTGACCGACATCCGCAACACCCGCCGGATCCACACCGTGATCACCCGCGGCCGGGTGATCTCACCGGCCGCGCGGCAGCGGATGCTCGCCGACGTGGAGGCAGCGGTGAAAGAGCCTCCCACCGCGGCCACGATCGCCCCCGGCGGTTGCTGCTGAGGCAGCTTCGAGCAGGCTGTGACCGGGTGGTCACAGCCTGCTCAGCTATATTGCAGATCGTTACCACCGTGGAACCGACCAGCGCTGCGACGGAACCCAAGCCTCCGCTAGGTTCTGGCCATGAGCGATTCCGGAACCCTGACGCCGGACACCAGCAAGGCGGCCGGTCTGGTCGCCCTGACCGGCGTCAACAAACATTTCGGTGACCTGCACGTCCTGAAGGACATCAACCTGTCCATCGACAAGGGCGAGGTCGTCGTGGTGATCGGCCCGTCCGGGTCCGGCAAGTCGACGCTCTGCCGCGCGATCAACCGGCTGGAACCGATCGACGAGGGCACCATCATGCTGGACGGCCAGCCGCTGCCGAGCGAGGGCAAGGCCCTGGCGAAGCTGCGGGCCGATGTCGGCATGGTGTTCCAGTCGTTCAACCTGTTCGCGCACAAGACGATCCTGCAGAACGTCACGCTCGGTCCGTGCAAGGTCCGCAAGACGGACCCGAAGGCGGCCGAGCAGCGGGCGATGGAACTGCTGGAGCGGGTGGGGGTGGCCAACCAGGCCTCGAAGTACCCGGCTCAGCTGTCCGGCGGCCAGCAACAGCGCGTCGCGATCGCGCGGGCGCTGGCGATGGACCCGAAGGTCATCCTCTTCGACGAGCCCACCTCGGCGCTCGACCCGGAGATGATCCAGGAGGTCCTCGAGGTGATGATCGACCTGGCCAAGCAGGGAATGACGATGGTCGTGGTCACGCACGAGATGGGCTTCGCCCGCACCGCCGCGAACCGGGTGGTGTTCATGGCCGACGGCGAGATCGTCGAGGAGGCCACTCCGGAGACCTTCTTCACCAACCCGACCTCGCGGCGTGCCCAGGACTTCCTCGGCAAGATCCTGAAGCACTGACGTCCGCCCGCTGCCGTACCAGCAACCACACGAAGGGGAACCAGATCATGAGAATGCGCAACCTCGTCGCCAGCCTCGGCGTCGCGGCGCTCGCGCTGACCGTCGCCTCCTGCGGGTCCGACGAGCCCGACGCCGCCGGTGGCAACGGCGGCAACGCGGCGTCCGACGCCTGCGGCGAACTGCACAAGTTCGACACCGCGGCCGCGGCCGATGTGGCCGGCAGCGCCACCTACACCAAGATCAAGACCCGTGGGAACCCGGTCGTCGGCGTCAAGGCCGACCAGCCGAACCTCGGCTACAAGGATGCCGACGGCAAGCGCTGCGGCTTCGACATCGAGGTCGCCCGGATGGTCGCGGCCAACCTGGGCTTCGACCCGGAGAAGATCGAGTACAAGGAGATCCCGTCGGCGAACCGGGAGACCGCGCTGGCCGGTGGTGAGATCGACTACTACGTCGGCACCTACTCGATCACCGACAAGCGCAAGACCCAGGTCGGCTTCGCCGGCCCGTACTTCATCGCCGGCCAGGACCTGCTGGTCCGCAAGGCCGACACCTCGATGGACGCCGGCAAGACCGCGCTGAAGGGCAAGAAGGTCTGCTCGGCGACCGGCTCGACCCCGATCCAGCGGGTCAAGGACGAGCAGCTCACCGAGACGAGCAACATCTCCGAGTTCAAGACGTACTCCGAGTGTGTCTCGCAGTTGCTGGACAGCAAGGTCGACGCCGTCACCACCGACGACGCGATCCTCAAGGGCTACGCGGCGACCGCACCCGACGAGCTGCGCGTGGTCGGCAAGCCGTTCAGCACCGAGAAGTACGGCATCGGCCTGCCGCTGGCCGACAAGGCGCTGCGCGACAAGGTGAACACCATCCTGGAGACGTCGGCCACCGACGGCACCTGGAAGGCGATCTACGACGAGACGCTCGGCAAGTCGGGTTCGGACTCGACGCCGCCGCCGCTCGAGAAGTACTGATCCACTCCGGCCGCGGCGTCCTGACGGGCGTCGCGGCCGGCCTGCGCTCCGCTCGTCGGGGATTGCGCTCCACTCTTTTTCTGGAAGGTCGCGATGCTCTCGGTCCTCACCGACAACTGGGAACTGTTCGTCGACGGTTTCTGGACCACGCTCAGGCTGTTCCTGATCGCCGCGGTGCTGAGCCTGGTGCTCGGCACGATCCTGGCCGGATTCCGGGTCTCCCCGGTCCCGGCGCTGCGCGCCGTCGGCACCGGCTACGTGAACGTGTTGCGGAACACCCCGCTGACCCTGGTGTTCGCGTTCCTCGTCTTCGGTGCCCCGAAGATGCAGATCTCGCTGCCGGACTTCTTCTGGTCCGCGGTGGTCGCCCTGACGGTCTACACCGCGGCGTTCGTCTGCGAGATCGTCCGGTCCGGTATCAACACGATCCCGGCCGGCCAGGCCGAGGCGGCCCGCTCGGTCGGGATGACGTTCATGCAGGTGCTGGGCATCGTCGTACTCCCGCAGGCCTTCCGGGCGATCGTGCCGCCGCTGACCAGCGTGATGATCGCGCTGCTGAAGAACACCACGATCGCGGCCGGTTTCTCCGTCGCGGAGGCCGGTGCGATCCCGGCGGTGATGGCCGAACGCGGTGAGAACCAGATCGCCACGCTGGTCTGGATCACCGTCGGCTTCCTGATCCTGATCATTCCCCTGGTCTTCCTGCAGCGGTGGGCCGAGCGACGGACGGCGGTGGCCTGATGAGTGCGGTCCTGTACGACGTACCCGGCCCGCGGGCGAAGGCACGCAACCGGATCCTCAACGCGATCGTCATCGTCGGTCTGCTGGCCGTCATCGGCTGGGTGATCTACCGGCTGAACGAGAGCGGGCAGTTCGCCGAGCGACGCTGGATCCAGTTCACCTACTCGTCGATCCAGCAGGAACTGCTGAACGGCCTGCTCAACACGCTCAAGGCGGCCGGTCTGGCCACGGTGCTCGCGCTCATCTTCGGTGCCGTGTTCGCGGCAGCCCGGATCAGCGACCACTGGTGGTTCCGGGCGCCGGCGACACTGGTCGTCGAGCTGTTCCGGGCCATCCCGCTGCTGATCCTGATGTTCTTCTTCTACTACGGCAACCTGCAGTTCGACCTCGGCTTCGGCCCGTTCTGGGCGGTCGTGTTCGGATTGACGCTGTACAACGGCTCCGTGCTGGCGGAGATCTTCCGGGCCGGTATCGCCGCCGTACCGAAGGGTCAGCGTGAAGCGGCGTACGCGACCGGTCTGCGCAAGAACCAGGTGGTCCGGCTGATCCTGTTGCCGCAGGCCATCACCTCGATGCTGCCGGCCATCGTCAGCCAGCTCGTCGTGCTGCTGAAGGACACCGCGCTCGGCTTCATCATCACCTACGCCGAACTGCTGTACGTCGGCAAGCAGATGGGCGGCCGGCTGCAGTACGGCTTCCCGTACATCCCGACGTACATCGTCATCGCGGTCATCTACATCGGCCTCTGCTCGCTGCTGTCGATCCTGGCCCGCTACCTCGAAGGCCGCTCCCGCCGGCAGCGCAAGGTGCGGGGAACTCCCCCACCCTCAGCCGCCGAAGCCGCCACCTCAGCAGAAGCTCCGCTGTAACCACCACGATGCGGAAGGCCCCGATCCCAGCGATCGGGGCCTTTCTGTCTCCCGACCTGCCTTTCAGCTCTGACTGAAAGTCAGCGCAGCGTGTTGAAGGAGTCTCGGATGATCTCCAGGGCTTCGGTGGTTTCGGCCTCGGTCAGGGTCATCGGTGGGGCCATCCGCAGGACGTTGCCGTAGAGGCCGCCCTTGCCGACCAGCAGGCCGCGATTCTTCGTCTCCTGCTGGAGCCTTGCGGTGGTGGCCGCGTCGGGGCTGTTGTCCTCGGGTTTGACGATCTCGGTTGCCAGCATCAGGCCCTTGCCGCGGACGTCGCCGAGCTCAGGGAACTCCTCGGAGATCCCGCGCAGCCCGTCAGCCAGCTGGGCACCGCGTTTGGCCGCGTTCGCTTGCAGGTCGTGGTCGAGCAGGTAGTCGATGGTCGCCTTCGCCGCACTGGTGGAGATCGGGTTGCCGCCGAAGGTGGACAGCGAGTTCGCACTCAAGCTGTCCATCAGGTCCGGTTTGGCGACCACGCCGCCGATCGCGAACCCGTTGCCCAGGCCCTTGGCGAACGTCATCGCGTCCGGCACCACGTCGTGCGCCTGGATCCCCCAGAAGTGCTCACCGGTCCGGCCCCAGCCGGTCTGCACCTCGTCGGCGATCAGGAGAATCCCGTACTCGTCGAGCACCTGCTTGAAGGCGCCGTACAGGCCGTCCGGCGGTGAGGAGAATCCGCCGACGCCCTGGATCGGCTCGACGATCAGGCAGGCGACATCGCCCGCGGTGGTGGTCTCGATGACGTTGCGCAGGTCGTCGACGCAGACCTTGATGTAGTCGGCGTCGGGCAGGTCGCGGAACGGGCTGCGGTACCGGTACGCACCCTGCACGTACTGCACGTTCACCGGTGACAGGCTGCTGGCGGACCAGCCGCGGTTCCCCGTGATCGCGACCGTGCCGAAACCGCGGCCGTGGTACGAGTTGCGCATCGCCAGCACCTGGTTGGAGCGGCGGTTCTGGGTGGCGAGCATCATCGCCGCCTCGTTCGCCTCGGTGCCGGAGTTGGCGAAGAACACCTTGGCGTCCGGGATGCCGGACAGCTCCGCGATCTGCTCGGCCAGCTCGATCTGCTTGCGGATCAGGTACACCGTCGAGGTGTGCGCGATCCCGGTGGCCAGTTGCTCGCGCACAGCGTCGGAGATCTCCGCGATGTCGTAGCCGATCGCGTTGGTCAGGATGCCGGCGAAGAAGTCGAGGTAGGTGTTCCCCTCGCCGTCCGTGACCCGCCGCCCGGATCCTTGGACGATCTCGATCGGCTCCTCGTAGTACAACGCGAGCCAGTCCGGCATGACGGCCTTGTGACGCTCCCAGAGCTCCGCATGTGTCATGCCCCAAGGATTACCTCATCACCGGCCCTCCTCATAGCGGAGGTCGATGAAATGCCGGGAGAATGCCGGTTCGGTTCCAGGTGAGTTCCGGGTGCGTTCCGGCCCGTTAGGGTGCTGCTCGTGACACTGCCGAGCATTCCGCACGTCGACGTCGAGTCGCTGACCCATTTCGACCGGATCGTGGCCGCCGGGGCCGCCTCGATGGAGGGCTGGCGGGTGCAGTCCGTCGACCTGTCCGGCCGGACCGCGGAACTCCTCGGCCTGGACCCGCGGGGCTCCCTGTTCCTCGGCTGCGCCCTGGAGGAGAAGGCCGAGGCCTGGATCCGCGACGGCGGCGGGCTCGTCTTCCCGGCCATCCCGTCGCTGCCCTTCGATGCCTACCGCGGCACGCTGTACGACGCCGAGGAGCTCTACGCCGGCCTCGAGCACGGGTACGACGCCACCCCGGACGCGCAGATCTACGCGTGGTCCCGGCAGCACGACGAGAAGGGCGACACCAGCCGCACCCTCGCGTCGGCCCTGCACGACCACGCCATCGCCGACGCGCTCACGGAGCTCCCTGACGGCGAGCCATGGATCGGCGTGATGGGCGGCCACGGGATCGCTCGTGGCAGTACGGCGTACCGCTCCGCTGTGCTCCTCGGTCGCACTCTCGCCCGGGCCGGTCGCACCGTCGTCACCGGCGGCGGTCCGGGCGCGATGGAGGCCGCCAACCTGGGTGCTTCACTGTCCGGGTACGACGATTCCGTCGTCGACACGGTCCTGTCCACGCTGACCGCCGTACCTTCGTTTCGTCCGTCCGTGGCGGCGTGGGCGGCCGCGGGTCTCGGCGTACGGCGTGCGTTCCCCGGCGACGGTGGAGTGTCGATCCCGACCTGGTTCTACGGTCACGAGCCGCCGAACGTGTTCGCGTCGTCGATCGCGAAGTACTTCTCCAACGCCCAGCGTGAGGACGTCCTACTGAGTCGTGCCCGCGGCGGCATCCTCTACCTCCCCGGCGCGGCCGGCACGGTCCAGGAGATCTTCCAGGCCGTCACCCCCAACTACTACGGCGACCAGGCCACCCAGACTCCCCTGATCCTCGTCGACGTCCACCACTGGACCGTCAAACTCCCGGTCTGGCCACTCCTGCAGTCCCTGGCCGCAGAACGCCCGATGGCAACCTCCGTCCGCCTCGTCAACACCATCGAAGAAGCCGCCGCGCTGGTCAGCTGAGGACTCTGGTGAGCCGTACGTCCTCCTCCTGGAAGCCGAGGCTGCGGTAGAACCTGCGCGCTGGAGTGTTGGCAGCTCCGGTCTCCAGCGTGACGCGGTCGATGCCGAGCCGGCCGGCGTGCTCACTCACCGCGTCGACCAGCGCCCGGCCGACTCCCTTCCGCTCCCACTCGACGTCCACGACCAGTTCCCCGACGTACAGGTCCACCTGTCCGGTCCAATGCGTCCGCTGCTCCCCCGCCGCAAACCCCGCCACCTGCCCGTCAGCCGCGGCGACGAAGACGAAGCGGGCCGGCTCGCCGGCTCGTTTGAGTGCATCCTCGACCCAGCCGACAGCGGCCCGTCGAACCCGCTCGGCCGGGCGCCACTCCGCAACACCCTCGGCGAGCCGCGGCGCGAGCGCCAGCACCGCCTCACGATCCGTCTCGTCGTACCGCCGTACCTCGATGCGCATGATCACAGTTTGTCGGTGGGGTGGTTTACGGTGCGCGGCATGGTGGATTTTGTGTTGGTGCCGGGGGCTTGGCTGGGTGCGTGGGCGTGGGACGAGGTGGCCGAGGTGCTGCGGGCTGAGGGGCATGGGGTGTACGCCGTGACGCTGCCCGGGCTCGCGGAGCGTCATGACTCGGAGTCGGCTCAGGTCGGTCAGCAGCAGCATGTCGACGACATCGTGTCGGTGGTCGAGGGCAACGATCTGCGCGACGTCGTGCTCGCCGGGCACAGCTACTCCGGGATCCCGGTCGGTCAGGCGGCGGCGCGGATCGGTGACCGGCTGTCGCGGGTGGTGTACGTCGACTCGAACATCCCGACCGACGGGAAGTCGTTCATCGACGGGTGGTCGGACGAAGGGCGTGCCTGGGTCGAGGGGCAGCTGGCGGAGTCGGGTGGCTTCTGGCCGCCACTCGTTGCCGAGGACTACGCGGACCAGGACCTGTCGGACGAGGCGATCGCCGTGATCGTCAGCCGCAGTACGCCGCATCCCGGGCGAGCCATCTCGGAGCCAGCCGCCCTGGTCCGCCCGATCGGGGAGCTCCCAACCACCTACATCAAGTGCCTGATGGACGGAGCCGTGCCATCCCGCGATGTCGCCGAGCAACTCGAGTCACCCAACTGGGAGCTGGTCGAGCTGCCGACCGGCCATTGGCCGATGTTCTCGCAGCCATCCG
The DNA here is from genome assembly GCF_043197365.1 of Kribbella sp. NPDC049174. Lineage (NCBI taxonomy): Bacteria > Bacillati > Actinomycetota > Actinomycetes > Propionibacteriales > Kribbellaceae > Kribbella > Kribbella sp. NPDC049174. The sequence goes on from NZ_JBICSZ010000004.1 coordinate 77,408, forward strand.
CGCTGGCGAAGATCTTCACCGGGCTGGCCTGACCGACTGTGGTCAGCGGCCGTTGAGCCAGCCGACGGCCAGGTCCAGGAAGCGGTCGACCTCGTCCACGTCGTAGCCCCCGCGGAACCGGGAGCTACTGAACGCCACGTTGCGGACCTCGTCGGACGTCACCGGGCTGTCCACCGGACGCCCGTCGAGGGTCGCGAGCAGCCGTACGACGAACCGGTCGACCTCGGCGACGTCGTACCCCGGGCGCCAGCGAACCCGCGTGAACTGCGCGGGCGCCTCCGGCACCGTCATGCTCTGTCGGCCGCGGCCAGCTGACCGCAGGCGCCGTCGATCTCCTGACCGCGGGTGTCGCGGACGGTGGTCGGGATGCCGCCGGCCTGCAGGCGGCGGACGAACTCACGCTCGTCGGCCGGGTCCGACGCGGTCCACTTGGAGCCGGGCGTCGGGTTGAGCGGGATCAGGTTGACATGCACCCAGCCCCAGTCGCCACGCGCCGCCAGCTTCTCGGCCAGCAGGTCCGCGCGCCAGGCGTGGTCGTTGATGTCGCGGATCATCGCGTACTCGATCGAGACCCGGCGCTTGGTCTGCTGCGCGTACGCCCAGGCCGCGTCGAGCACCTCGTCGACCTTCCAGCGGTTGTTGATCGGCACGAGTTCGTCACGCAGCTCGTCGTCCGGGGCGTGCAGCGACAGCGCGAGCGTGACCGGGATCCCCTCGGTGGCGAGCTGGTTCATCCGCGGCACCAGGCCGACGGTCGACACGGTGACGCCGCGGGCGGAGATGCCGAGGCCCTCCGGCGACGGGTCCGTGAACCGCCGGACGGCGCCGATCACGGCCTTGTAGTTCGCCATCGGCTCGCCCATGCCCATGAACACGATGTTGCTGACCCGGCCGGGGCCGCCGGCGATCTCACCGCGGGACAGCGCCCGGGCACCGTCGACGACCTGCTCGACGATCTCGGCCGTGGTCATGTTGCGGGTCAGCCCGGCCTGGCCGGTCGCGCAGAACGGGCACGCCATCCCGCACCCCGCCTGCGAGGAGACACACATCGTGGTGCGGTCCGTGTACCGCATCAGGACGGACTCGACCAGCGAGCCGTCGAGCAGCTTCCACAGGGTTTTACGGGTCTGGCCCTTGTCGCACTCCAGGTCGCGCACCCGGGTCAGCAGCGGCGGCATCAGGTCCGCGACCAGCTTGTCCCGCGTGGCGGCCGGCAGATCGGTCATCTCGGCGGGGTCGGAGACCAGCCGGGAGAAGTAGTGGTTCGACAGCTGTTTGGCCCGGAACGCGGGCTCCCCCAGCGCGGCGACCGCCGTACGCCGCTCCTCCCCGGACAGGTCGGCCAGATGCCGCGGCGGCTTCTTGGCACGGCGCGGCTCATCGAAAACAAGTGGGAGGGAGGTAGTCATAACCGCCCTATTGTCGCCCGCCGCCTTCTCCATTCACAAATTCACTTCCTGCGCACGGGCCGTGTCCCGCGTCACTGCCCTAGCCGGTGGTGGTGATCGCACCGGCTTCGGCCAGCTCCGCCACCACCGCCCGGATGGCCGGCAGGACCGGCGAGGTGTTGCCCGGCAGCCAGACCATCTGCGTCGACACCGTCTGCCCGGCCAGCGGCACGAACACCACCCCGGTACGCCGGAGGCTCTGCGCGGACCGGGCCAGCTTGGTCACCCCGACCCCGGCGGCGACCATCCCGAGCAGCACTTGGATGCTCGGGTCGCGGTGCACCACGTTCGGCTCGAACCCGGCGGCGCGGAACTCCTCGTCGTACACCTCGTGCCAGGGCTGCCACGAGCTGCGCGGCGTGAGGAGCCACGGGTCATCGGCCAGCTCGGCCAGGTTCAGCTCGGTCCGGCCGGCCAGCGGATGCCCCTCGGGCAGGACGGCGCAGACTTCCTCGGTGACCAGCGTCCGGGTCGCGAGTCCGTCGACCAGCGGCGGCCGGGAGAAGGCGACGTCGTACCAGCCGTTGGTGATGCCTTCGACGAGCCGGCCGATCGTGGTCTCCTCGGTCGCCAGCTGGAGATCGGGTAGGCGTTCGCGGACGGCCCGGACCACCGGTGGCAGCAGATAGTGCGCCGTCGTCGCCAGGAACGCCAGCCTGAGGTGGCCGGTCTCGCCGCGGACCGCCCGGCCGACGACGGTCATGGCCGCATCCGCCCGCGCCAGCACGGCTTGTGCCTCGGGAAGGAAGACCCTGCCAACCTCGGTCAGCGAAGTCCCCCGGCTGTCGCGGTCGAACAGCTTCGCGCCGACCATGCGCTCCAGCAGCGTGATCTGCTGCGACAGCGACTGCTGCGCGATCGTCAGCCGCGCGGCGGCCCGGGTGAAGCTCGACTCCTCCGCCACCGCGACGAAGTACCGCAGTTGGCGAAGCTCAGGGGTCACAGGCTCAGGCTACTGCCGCGCCAGGTAGCCGATGTTGGTCCCGGGCCGGGGTCCCGACGAAGACTCGAAGCGTGAACAACGCACACGAAAACCACAACGAACCAGGCCGGGTCTGGCTGATCACCGGCTGCTCCACCGGCTTCGGACGAGAGCTCGTCCTGGCCGCACTGGCCGCCGGTGACCAGGTGATGGCCACCGCTCGCCGACCCGAGACTCTGGCCGACTTGGCCGAGCTGGGCGACGGCCGGGTCAGTACGGCCGCGCTGGATGTCACCGACCCCGCCTCGATCGAGGCCGCGGTCCAGGCGACGGTGGCGGTCTTCGGCCGGATCGATGTCCTGGTCAACAACGCCGGCTCGATGGTGATGGGAGCCATCGAGGAGGTGTCGATGGCGGAGCTGCGCGAGCAGTTCGATGTCGTCTTCTTCGGCGCCGCCGAGGTGACCAAGGCCGTCCTGCCGCTGTTCCACGCAAAGGGCTCGGGCACGATCGTGCAGATGAGCTCACTGGGTGGGCTGAAGACGTATCCAGGGTACGGCGCGTACAACTCGGCGAAGCACGCCCTGGAAGGACTGTCCGAGGCGCTGGCCACCGAGGTCGCGCCCCTCGGCATCCGCGTCCTGCTGGTGGAACCTGGCGCGTTCCGGACCGAGTTCAACCGCAACAAGCGAACGACTGCTGAGCTGGACATCTACCGGGAGACAGCAGGCGCCACCCGACTGGCCACCAAGGAGCTGCTGGGCTCCGAGCCGAACGACCCGGTCAAGGGTGTCGCAGCGATCATGAAGGCACTGGACAGCGACAAGCCGCCGCTGCGCCTCCTGCTCGGCAATGACGCGGTCGACGGACTCCGCGAGCACCATGAGGCGCTCCTGGCCGAGGTGACTGAGTGGGAGCAACTCAGCCGGTCCACCGCGGTCGAGTGACGGGCCGGAGTACGGCGTACCCCGGCCCGCTGGGCGATCAGGCCGAGTAGCCCTTCGGTGGGATCAAGGTGGCGAGCTGGTTGAAGGTCAGCCAGTATGTCGCCGTCGGGGCGAAGCCGGCCGGGTCGGCGATCAGGACGGTCATGTCGCTGGTGTCGTAGCCGATCACGGTGAAGTAGTGCCAGATCGTGTAGTTCGGATAGCCCGGCGGGTGGTTGTTGGCGGGGGCAACGATGTTGGCGACGATCGGGTAGTTGTTGTCGATGTCGAGGACGACGTCACGCCAGAGCAGGTCGCGCTGGGCCTGGGTGGGCGGGTCGTTCGGCATCTCCTTGGTCTCGTACCAGCCGGTGCCGAGGTGGTTGTTGAGCACCCGCGTCACCTGCCCGATCCAGTCGGTGCCGTTCTCGTCGGTCGGCAACTCGTTGGCCAGCTGCTGCTGGCTCGGCGGCGAGATCCGCGCCGACAACGCGATCCGCGTCGCCGCCGGGCCGCACCAGTAGCCGGTCTGCTGGTACTGGAAGTCGATGTTCAGGGTCCGCACGCCCTGCGCCGAGTAGCCGAGCGTCGGCACCGGCTTGGCCGCCGCCGCGGCCTGAGCCTGTACGGCGCTCGGCGACCCGACTGTGCTGGCACTGGGCTCGACTGCTGTGGCGCTGGGAGCGGCTGCTGCGGCGCTGGATGCCAGCGGCACCGTGGTCGCGGCGATCAGGGGCGAGACCGCTGACAGCGGCCTTGAGTCTCGTCGTCGTGCGCTCCTGGATCCTCATGTCACTCCTCGGACTCACTGGATGACCGGGCGTAGTCGCCTGTATCCAGTTTCCACCTGACGCCGGAGCTTGGTGAAAAACTCACCAACCCTTTCCACTCAGATCGAAGGGTGAATGATCTCGTCACGGAGCCAGCGAGCGGCGTGATCCGGGTACGGCCGCGGCAGCGACAGCACAATGTGGTCGAAGCCCAGCGCGACAGCCCGGCGGACGACGGACCGGGTGGCAGCCGGGTCGTCGTACGAGACGATCTGCTGGAGTGAGCGGCTGATCTCGCCCGGATCGCGGCCGATCCGGGCGCACTCCGCGTCCAGGCGCCGGACTCGATCCGCGAGGAAGTCGAGGTCGTTGTGGGGCGGACCGCTGATGTTCCAGATGTCGGCGGTCTCGGCGATCAGGCCCATCATCCGGTTGCCCCAGCCGCCGATCAGCAGCGGCGGGCCGGGGCGCTGGATCGGCTTCGGCTCGTTCCGGTTCGCCTCGAGGGTGTAGTAGCGGCCGTGGTAGTCGAAGACGTCCTGGGTCCACATGCCGCGCAGGATCTCGATGGTCTCACGCAGTCGGTCGACGCCTTCGCGCGGCGGAACCAGGGTCAGCCCGTACGCCGCATGCTCCGCGACGGCCGGGTTGTCGCCCGGGATCCCGCCTGCGCCGGGCGGCTGATGGGTGCCGCCGGCACCGAGCCCCATGACCAGGCGCCCGCCCGAGATGACGTCGAGCGTGCTGGCGATCTTGCCGAGCACCGCCGGCGGTCGGATGCGGTTGCTCGTCACCAGCAGTCCGACACGCAGACGGGAGGTCTGGGCGGCGAGCGCGCTGAGCAGCGTCCAGCCCTCCAGGACCGGGCCGTCCTTCGGACCGACGAGCGGCAGGAAATGGTCCCACAGCCAGGCGTCGCGGAACTCGGGGATCTCGTCCGCCTCCAGCCAGACGCGCTGGATATCGGCGTACGGGACATGCATCGGGGTGGTCTTCAGACCGAAGGTGGGTGGCATAATCGTCAGCATAGCTGATGATCAGCTCTCCTGAAGATCAGTCTCCCGGTAGATTCTGCCCATGATGTCCGACCGGCTGGGTTATCTGCTCAAACACGTGCAGGCGCGGCTGACCGAGGAACAGGCCAAGGCACTGGAGCCGTTCGGTATCACCGGCCGCGACCTCGCGGTGCTGTCCACGGTCGCGTCGGAGGAGCCGCTCTCCCAGTTGGAAGTGGCGGCCCGGCTGGGCGTCGACCGCACCTCCATCGGCGACCTGCTCGACACGCTGGAGGAACGCGGCCTGGTCGAACGCCGTCGCAGCCCGGAGGACCGCCGCCGCAACATCGTCGCCCTCACCCCGCACGGCGAGGACACCCTGGAGAAGGCCGAGCAGGTCCGCATCAAGGTCGAGCAAGCCTTCCTCGCTCCCCTGACCTCCAGCAATCGCTTCCGCGACGATCTCCGCCGACTGCTCGGGGAATGAGGCTTTCGGGGCAGCGGTTGGACTGGATATGTCTGCGCTGACCGGTGTTCCGTTGTCTGTGCTCGACCGCTCGAGGACTCGGGTTGGTGAGTCAGAGGCGGAGACGCTGCGGCAGACAGTCGCGTTGGCCCAGCGGGTGGAAGAGCTTGGCTACAAGCGTTTCTGGGTGTCTGAGCACCACAGCGTCCCCGGAGTGGTCGGCTCGGCGCCGACTGTGCTGGCCGCGGCTGTCGCGGCCGGCACCAGCCGGATCCGGGTCGGCACCGGCGGTGTGATGCTGCCGAACCACCGGCCGCTGGTGGTGGCTGAGCAGTTCGGCGTACTCGAGTCACTCTTCCCCGGCCGCATCGACATGGGTCTGGGCCGCTCGGTCGGCTTCACCAACGGCATCCGTCGCGCACTCGGCGTCGAGAAGGACGCGGCAGAGGACTTCGCCGCACAGGTCCGGGAACTCCTCGGGTACTTCGACGGCACGCAGCAGAACCACCCACAGGTCCACGCCCGCCCCGGCGAAGGCCTGCGCGTCCCACCCTTCATCCTCGCTGTAGGAGAAGGCGCACTCCTTGCAGCCTCACTGGGCCTCCCCCTGGTCATCGCCGGCGTCAAAGCCGAGTCAGATCTCCTGCAGTTGCTGGACCGTTACCGCACCGAGTTCCAGCCGTCCACGTGGGCTCCGAGGCCGTACGTCGTACTCGCAACTACTGCTGCGGTCGCAGCAACCACTGATGAGGCTCGACGGCTCCTACTGCCTGAAGCGTGGTCCACCGCCTACTCCCGCACCCGTGGCGTGTTCCCACCGCTGGAGCCGGCACAGCAACGGGACATGACCGAGAAGGAGCGCGGGTTCTTCGAACAGTCCCTCCGCGGCCAGATCTACGGCACTCCGGAGGAGGTCGACGCCGCATTGGGCTGACTGGTACGCCGTACCGCGGCAGACGAAGTGTTGCTCACGACAAGCACCTACGACCGCTCGGACCTGATCAACTCGTACGCCGCCCTCGCCGAACTGGCCGGCACCCGCAGCACCGTCAGCTGAGCCGGTCCTCGAGCCGCTTGCGGACCTCCGGCCACTCGTCGGCCAGGATCGAGAACACCACGGTGTCGCGGAACGAGCCGTCCGCGAGCCGCTTGTGCCGGCGCAGTACGCCCTCTCGCGTCGCGCCCAGCTTCGCGATCGCCGCCTGGGACCGGGTGTTCGCCGTACCGGTCTGGATCTTCACCCGGCCGAAGCCACAGTCCTCGAACGCGTGCTGCAGCAGCAGGAACTTGCACTCGGGGTTGACCGCGGTCCCCCACACCGACGGCGCGTACCCGGTCCAGCCCAGGTGCACCGACTCGTTGCCGAGGTCCACATCTCCGAGGCTCGTCGTACCGACGACGGTGCCGTCGGCAACCAGCCGGACCACGTACGCCACTCGCTGGGCGGACGACCCGATCCACTGCTCGGCCATCTCCGCCGCGTCGGCGGGCAGCCCGGCGATGCCGCCGCCGAACCCGGACGCGTACACCTGCTCGTTCGCGATCGCGTCGTACAGCGGCTCGATGTCGGCGGCAACGAGACGGTCCAGCCGGACGACATCGCCGACCAGCGGCCGGCCGTCGGGAGCAACGGTCATCAGGTCCTCATCAGACGAGTAGGTGCAACAACAGCCACACAGCCGGAGCCGTGGCCAGCAAGGAGTCCAGCCGGTCCATCACGCCGCCGTGACCGGGCAGCAGGTTGGACATGTCCTTGATGCCGAGGTCGCGCTTGATCATCGACTCGCCGAGATCGCCCACGGTCGCGGTGCAGACAGCGACCGCGCCGATGATCGCGCCGGCCCACCAGTGCCCGTCCAGCAGCCAGACGACCGCACCGATTCCGGCGCCGATACAGCCGAGCGTCGAGCCCGCGAAGCCCTCCCAGGACTTCTTCGGGCTGATCGTCGGCGCCATCGGATGCTTACCGAACAGCACACCGGCCGCGTACCCGCCGACATCACTGGCGACCACGACCAGGAAGAACGTCACCACCCGCTGCGGACCGTCCGCCTCCGGCTGGACCAGCAGGATCGCGAACCCGGCCAGCAGCGGGACGTAGCCGATCAGGAACACCCCGGCGCTGGTGTCGCGGACGAACCCGACCGAACCGCCCGGCATCCGCCAGAAGATCGTCGCCAGCACCGTGACCGCCATCGCGACCAGCAGCGCCATCGGTCCACCGAAGTACGCCGCCACCAGCATGGCCGCCGTACCGACGAAGAGCGGGACCCGCGGAATGACCGCGCCGCCTGTCCGCAGGGCCTTGATCATCTCGTCGACGGCGAGCAGCACGACGGCCAGCACCAGGACGGTGAACAGGACCTTCTGCCAGAACAGCGATCCGAGGATCAGCGCGCCGAGACCGACACCGACCGCGATCGCCGCCGGCAGGTTGCGGCCGGCGCGGCTCGGGCTGGGACTCGGCGCGGGCGTGCTCTCGACGCCCATCACACCTCGAGCAGTTCGGCTTCCTTGTGCTTGAGCAGCTCGTCGATCGAGTCGACGTACTTCTTCGTCAACCCGTCGAGCCGCTTCTCAGCACTCTTCCCCTCGTCCTCACCCGCGTCGCCGTCCTTGACGGTCTTGTGCACCTGATCCATCGCGTGCCGGCGGATGTTGCGCATCGAGACCTTGGCCTCCTCGGCCTTGGTCTTGGCGACCTTGATGTACTCCTTGCGCCGCTCCTCGGTCAGCTGCGGCATCACCACCCGGATCACCGCGCCGTCGTTGCCCGGGTTGACGCCCAGGTCGGAGTCGCGGATCGCCTTCTCGATCGCCGCCATCGCACCCTTGTCGTACGGCGAGATCAGCACGGTCCGGGGCTCGGGCACCTGGAAACCGGCCAGCTGCTGCAGCGGCGTCGGGCTGCCGTAGTAGTCGGCCAGCAGGCTCGCGAACATCTGCGGGTGGGCCCGGCCGGTGCGGATCGCGGCGAAGTCGTCCTTCGCGACCTCCACGGCCTTCGCCATCTTCTGCTCGGCTTCGCGGAGAGCTTCGTCGATCACGACATTCCTCGCTTCCTCAGGGCCGCCTCGGCGCGGCCACTCCAAACCTGCGAACACAGGAACCCTACGAACGCAGGTCTACCAGACCACGGGCGTCACCGCCCGTGTCGAACGATCCTAGTGCTTGTCCCCGGCCGGGCCGATCCCGGTCCTCGGGTACGACGGCCCGCCCCGGCTCACCCGGCGTGTCGCGGGCCGTACGGCGTACCCGGACTACTGCCCCGGGGAGACGACCGTGCCGATCTTCTCGCCGCTGACGACCCGGGCGATGTTGCCCTCCTCGAGGCCGAAGATGACGATCGGCAGCGCGTTGTCCCGGGCCAGGCTGATCGCGGTGGCGTCGGCCACCCGCAGGCCCCGGGCCAGGAAGTCGTCGTACGAGAGCTGGTCGAACTTCACCGCGTCCGGGTTCTTCTTCGGGTCGGAGTCGTACACCCCGTCCACACCCTGCTTGCCCATCAGCAGCGCCTCGGCGCCGATCTCCAGGGCCCGCTGCGCGGCGACCGTGTCGGTGGAGAAGTACGGCATACCGGAACCGGCGCCGAAGATCACCACGCGGCCCTTCTCCAGGTGCCGCTCGGCCTTGCGCGGGATGTACGGCTCGGCGACCTGCCCCATCGTGATCGCGGTCTGCACCCGGGTCTCGATACCGAGCTTCTCCAGGAAGTCCTGCAGGGCCAGGCAGTTCATCACGGTGCCGAGCATGCCCATGTAGTCGGCCCGGTTGCGCTCCATCCCGCGCTGCTGCAGTTCCGCGCCGCGGAAGAAGTTGCCGCCGCCGACCACCACGGCGACCTGGACACCGGACCGGGCCACGTCGGCGATCTGCTTGGCGATCGAGTTCACCACGTCGGGGTCGACGCCGAGCTTGCCGCCGCCGAACACCTCACCCGACAGCTTGAGCAGCACCCGGTGATAGGCCGGGAGATGCGGCGAAGAGGCCGGACTCGTCTCGGTACCCAGGGCTTCCGTCACGATTCCGGCCTCCTCGTCGATGATGCTGCGTTCGCTGTCGGCTGTCAGTCCTTGCCTGCGATCAGGCGCCGACCTCGAAGCGGGCGAACCGCTTCACGGTCACGCCGGCCTCGTCCAGCACGGCCTTCACGGTCTTCTTGCTCTCCTGGACCGACGGCTGCTCGAGCAGCACGACCTCCTTGAAGAAGCCGTTCACCCGGCCCTCGACGATCTTCGGCAGGGCCTGCTCCGGCTTGCCCTCCTCGCGGGCGGTCGCCTCGGCGATCCGCTTCTCGCTCTCGACAGTCTCGGCCGGGATCTCGTCGCGGGTGGTGTACAGCGGGCGCATCGCGGCGGCCTGCATGGCAGCACCGCGGGCGGCGTCCACGTTGTCGCCCTCGAACTCGACCAGTACGCCGACCTGCGCCGGCAGGTCCGCGGCACGCTTGTGCATGTACGCGGCGACCTTGCCGTCGAAGACGGCCACCTTGCCGAGCTCGAGCTTCTCGCCGATGACAGCGGCCAGGGCCTCGATGTTCTCGGCGACGCTCTTGCCGTCGGCCAGCTTCTCGCTCAGCAGGCCCTCGACGTCGCCCACCTTGCTCGCGGCGGCGTGCGCGACGATGTCGGCGGCCAGCTGCTGGAACTGCTCGTTCTTGGCGACGAAGTCGGTCTCGCAGTTGAGCTGGACCAGCGCGTTCTCCGCCGCGGCCACCAGGCCGTTGGTGGCGGAGCGCTCGGCGCCACGCTTGGCGGCCTTGGCCGCGCCCTTGATGCGCAGCTCCTCGATCGCCTTCTCGAAGTCGCCGTCGGTCGCCTCGAGCGCCTTCTTCGCGTCCATCATGCCCGCGCCGGTGGCGTCGCGGAGCTTCTTCACGTCAGCGGCGGTGTAGTTCGCCATTCCTCGTTCTCTCGTCTTGTCGGTGCGGCTGGATGGGCGGCCTGCTGGATTCGGCGGGTTTCCGCGGGAGTCCGCGGTGCCCACTCGGCCTGGTGCTTTGGGGCCTGGTGCCTGGGCTGATGCCTTGGGCCTGGTGCTTCGGCCTTAGGGCTTCGGCCCTGGTGCCTTGGGCCCGTGCTTTGGGCCCGGGGCTCACGGCCCGGTGCTTGCGGCCGGTGCTTGGGGCCCGGTGCTTGGGCCTTGGGTGGTGCCGCCCGGCCTGGGCCGGGCGGCACTCAGGGCTGTCAGGCCTCGTCGGCCTTCGGGGCCTCGTCAGCCTTCGGGGCGTCCTCGGCCTTGGGGGTCTCGTCGACCTTCGGAGCCTCTTCGGCCTTCGGGGCCTCGGCGGCCGGGGTCTCCTCGGCCTTGACCTCGGTGGCCTCCGCGGCCGGGGCCTCGGCGGTCTTCGCCTCGGTCGCCTTCGCCTCGGTGGTGCCGTTCTGGCTCTCCAGCAGCTCCCGCTCCCAGGCAGCCAGCGGCTCCTCGGCGCCCAGCTCCTCGCCGGCCGCGGCAGCGCCCTGGCCACCACGCGACATCAGACCGTCGGCGACGGCGTCGGCGACCACGCGGGTCAGCAGGCCGACCGAGCGGATCGCGTCGTCGTTGCCCGGGATCGGGAAGTCGACCTCGTCCGGGTCGCAGTTGGTGTCCAGGATGCCGATGATCGGCAGCTTCAGCTTGCGCGCCTCGTCGACCGCGAGGTGCTCCTTCTTGGTGTCCACGATCCACACGGCGGCCGGAACCCGGGCCATGTCGCGGATACCGCCGAGGGTCTTCAGCAGCTTGTCGTGCTCGCGCCGCTTCTGCAGCAGCTCCTTCTTCGTGACGCCGGAGGCGGCCACGTCGTCGAAGTCGATGAGCTCGAGCTCCTTGAGCCGCTGGAGCCGCTTGTTCACGGTCTGGAAGTTGGTGAGCATGCCGCCCAGCCAGCGCTGGTTCACGTACGGCATGCCGACCCGCGTCGCCTGCTCGGCGATCGCTTCCTGGGCCTGCTTCTTGGTACCGACGAACAGGATCGCGCCGCCGGAGGCGACGGTGCTCCGGACGAACTCGTAGGCGCGGTCGATGTACGACAGCGACTGCTGCAGGTCGATGATGTAGATGCCGTTGCGCTCGGTGAGGATGTAGCGCTTCATCTTCGGGTTCCAGCGCCGGGTCTGGTGCCCGAAGTGCACGCCGCTCTCGAGCAGCTGCTTCATGGTCACGACGGCCATGAGGTGTTTCCTCCTGTCGCGCCGTGGCCGGGCTACCCGGTCCGATCGGCGCTGTCTCGGTTGTCCCGCGCCGGACCGGGTGGTCCGCCGCGCCTGACGCCCGGTGTGCGCACCCATCCCGGCGTGAACCGGGACCGAGGGGAACGCACAGGTATGCGGGCGTGCGAAGTCGTCCCACTCGCATGGGACGCCACCGGAAGTGTACGGGACCACCCCACCCCGAAGCGAACCGGCCCCCACTTGTCCACAGCCCCCCAACTCACCCTCCGCAACCCCCCACCCCCACGGCATCTTCCAACCATGAACCCATTCCATTTCCTCCTCACCACCCTCCCCGTCGCCGCCCTCCCCCTAGCCGCACCCAACCCACCCCTCCCAACCACAGCCGCCCCACCCCTGGCCGCCCTGACCGCACCACGCCTCACTCCCGCGCCTGCGCCACCGCGCACCGCCCTGGCCGCGCCAGCCGTCGCACCCGCCGCGGCAATCCCGCCCCCACTCACCCAACCGCAAGCGGCCACCTGGCCCCTGCACCCAAGACCTCGAGTCGTGCGCGGCTTCGACCTCCCCGCCAAGCCCTGGCTCCCCGGCCACCGCGGCGTCGACCTGTCCGGCTCCCCCGGCCAGCCCGTCCTCGCCGCCACCTCCGGCACGATCACGTACGCCGGCCAACTCGCAGGCCGAGGCGTAGTCGTCATCTCCACCGGCCCACACCGCACCACCTACGAGCCAGTCGTCCCCTCAATGACCGTCGGCTCCGCCGTCACCCCGCGAACAGTCATCGGCTACCTCTCCGCCGCCGGCTCCCACTGCGCACCCGAAACCTGCCTCCACTGGGGCCTAATCCAGGGCAAGCAGTACCTCAACCCCCTCACCCTCCTCCCCAACCGCCCAGTCCGCCTACTCCCCCTCGCCCATTCCCGAGACACCCAAGCCAACCCACCACCCGATGCCGACCAACCCGGCGCAGCACCACCGCGTGCAGCCCTCGCCGACTCGCACCCACCGGGTGCAGAACCACCCGGCAACGACGCGCCAGGCGCAGGATCACCCGTCTGGGATACCTCGGGCTCAGGCGCGCCCCAACCTCGCGCCCTCGCCAACGCGTCGCCCGCGACAGGCGAACGAACAGCCGCAGCCGTCGTCGCCACCACGGCAGCCCTGACCCTCGCAGCCGGCCTGCTGATCAGACGGCACTAGGCGGACAGGTGACCCGCCAGGTGACCTTCACCCAGCGACCACAGCCGATCGCCACCAGCCAGCAGCTGTCAGCTGCCGGGGACGCGGGCCTGCCACGCGTCTTCGTCCCGAGACCGCCGTTCGACACCGGCCGGAAGCTTGCCCTTGGCGAGGTCGATCAGCGTGGTGTGCTCAAGCACATCCCGCAGACTCGCGCGGGCCGCGATCCAGACACGCTGCAGCACGACAGCGCGCTCGTTGTACGCGACGCTCTCGGGCCGTACGCCGGAGATGCTCACGATCGGCCCGTCGACCGCACGCATCACGTCGGCGACGGAGATCTCGTTCGGATCGACGGCCAGCTTCCACCCGCCGGACTGCCCGCGCTGGCTCGCCAGCACGCCCGCGCGCCGGAGGTCGGCCAGGATCCCCTGCAGGAAGCCGTGCGGAATCCCCTGCGCGCGGCTGAGCTCCTCGGCCGACACGACCGAGGGGTCGTTGGCCACCCAGCGCTGAGTGATCTCGATCAGCGCCCGCAACGCATAGTCAGACTTCGCCGAAACCCGCATGCCCCGCAGTCTGCCGCATTCCCCCACCACTGCGCCGCATCCCACCACCGACACACACCTCGAGCGGGCCGGCGGCGAGCGAACCTCAAGCTCGCGGATGCGCCTGTTCGTAGGCCCGCCGCAGCCGATCGGAGGAGATGTGGGTGTAGATCTGCGTCGTCGCCAGCGACGCGTGACCGAGGAGTTCCTGCACACTGCGGAGGTCGGCGCCACCCTCCAGCAGATGGGTTGCGGCCGTGTGGCGGAGCCCGTGCGGCGACAGGTCCGGCGCGTCGACGACCCCGATCCGCTCGTGCACAAGGCGCCGTACCGCACGCTGATCGATCCGGCCGCCGCGAGCTCCGAGGAACACCGCAGGACCACTCCCCGACCGGGCCAACTGTGGCCGCGCCTCGTCCAGCCAGCGGCGCAGCGCGTCCGAGGCCGGCACGCCGTACGGGACCGACCGTTCCTTGCGACCCTTGCCGAACACGCGGACCACCCGCCGCGACGGGTCGATGTCGTCGACGTCGAGTGCGCAGAGTTCGCCGACGCGGATGCCGGTCGCGTAGAGCAGTTCCATGATGGCCAGATCGCGCAGACCGATCGGACTGCCGTCGTCGGCCGCAACGGCCGCCGCATCCAGCACCGCTCGCGTATCGGCCTGTCCCAGTACGCCGGGCAGGCTCTTGTGCGGCCGTGGACTCGCCAGCAGTGCGCCGGGATCCGCGCTGATCCGCCCGGTCCGCTGCGCCCACGCGGTGAAGACACGCGCGGCGGTCGCCCGGCGCGACATCGTGCTCCGCGACTTCCCGAGGCTCTGCTGTTTGGCCAGCCAGGAACGCAGACCGCGGATGTCCAGGCCCTCGAGATCATCGTGACCAAGCCGAATCAAATGTTCGACTAAATCCGCGACGTCTCCAAGGTACGCTCTGACCGAATGTCTGCTGAGGTCCCTCTCCGCCGTCAGATGCCTTTCGTAGTCAGTCAGTAACACTGTGAAACCTTCCGGCCAGGAAGGATTCGTACCGACTTCGTCCGGCGCCATGCCTCGACCATGCGGGAGCGGACCCGGCATCGCAAGCCACCGCGCGGGGGCCGATGAGAGGAGGTCTGGTCGATAGCCCGACGGTCGACTACTGTTCGGCCCGATTGCCCTAGTAGCAACGGAGGCACCCCTGACCATGGCCCCCTCAGCGAACGGACAGACCGTAGGCCGGCGCCTGCCGGTCGAGTCGGCGTTCACTCGAGTCGAGGACGCACGGCACCGTCTGCCGCGCTTGTTCGGTCGTCGCGACCTGGTCGTACTCGGCCTAGGCGTGATGATCGGGTCCGGCATCTTCAGCATCAGCGGCAACCAGGCGGCCAAGGTCGCCGGTCCTGCCGTGATCCTGTCGTTCGTCATCGCGGCGATCGTGTGTGTGCTGGCCGCGGCCTGTTACGCCGAACTGTCGTCCACCATCCCGGTCTCGGGTAGCGCTTACACCTTCAGCTATGTGACGTTCGGCGAGATGTGGGCCTGGCTGGTCGGCTGGGCGCTGGTGCTGGAACTGGTCACCGCCGCCGCGATCGTCGCGCGCGTCTGGTCGGCGTACTTCCTGGCCACCCTGGACGGATTCGGCGTGACGCTGCCCGCCAATATCGCCCAGTTCTTCGGGCCCGACGCCAAGGTCAACCTGGTCGCGCCGCTGCTGCTGCTGGTCCTGACCGCGATGATCGTCACCGGCACGAAGCTGTCGGCCCGGGTGTTGACCGTCGTGGTGATCGCGAAGGTCGCCGTGATCCTGCTGGTCGTGGTCGTCGGTGCGATGCACATCGACACGGCCAACTACCAGCCGTTCGTGCCGATGGCCAGAGCCGCGCCCGCGACGGCCAGTCCGACCTTGCTCGGCTGGATCCTCGACTCGTCGTTCGGCTCGTTCGGCATGATGGGCATCTTCACCGCGGCCAGCTCGATCGTGTTCGCCTACATCGGCTTCGACCTGATCGCGACCGCGTCGGAGGACGCCCGCAGCCCGCGCAAGACGGTCCCGCAGGGCATGCTGCTCGGCGTCGGCGCCGTCACGATCCTGTACATCGCGATGGCAGTCGTACTGGTCGGCATGCGCCCGTACGGCGAACTGGGCGGCAGCGCACCGGTCTCGGAAGCGCTCGCCGCGGTCGGGGTGGGTTGGGCCGCGAAGGTGGTCAACCTGGGTGCCTTGCTCGCGTTGATGACCGTGATCATGGTTGTGCTGATCGCGCAGAGCCGTGTGCTGTTCAACATGGGTCGTGACGGTCTGCTGCCGAAGAGCCTCGGCCGAGTCAGCCGCGTGTACTCCTCCCCCGCGCGCGCTGCCGCCGCGGCCGGGTTCGCCGCGCTGGTCCTGACGCTGTATCCGAAGGTGCTCGAGCTGGAGGAGCTGCTGGTCATCGGCGCGCTGTTCTGCTTCGCCTTCTGTGCGATCGGCGTACTCACCCTGCGCCGATCGGAGCCGAACCTCGAGCGTGGGTTCCGGGTGCCGATGGTGCCGCTGATCCCGCTGCTGTCGCTGGGCGCGACGCTGTGGCTGATGCTCAACCTGAAAACGAGCACCTGGACCAAGTTCGGCATCTGGATGGTCGTCGGGCTGCTGATCTACGGCCTGTACGGGCGTTGGCACAGCCGGCTGGCGAACGAGGACAGCTGGGACTTCGACATCGGCGACACCGACCCTGGGACCGGCGGGCTGCAGGCGATCCGGCCGGAGAGCGAACTGCGCGCGGTCCGTACGCCGCCGCAGAAGCCGACCCGCGGTAAACACATGCGCAGCTGACCGGGCCTTTTGGGTTGTCCACAACCCAAAAAGTCGCGTCCGAATCGGTACCTGATCCCGGCATGTTCTTAGCCGGAGGTGGTTATCGATGCGGACCAAGAACGCAGTCGGGCGGTACGGCGAAGATCTCGCCGCGAGGTATCTCACGGCCGAAGGTTTCGTCATCCTCGAGCGCAACTGGCGCTGCGAGCTGGGCGAGATCGACATCGTCGCGCGGGACGGCGACGCCCTGGTCGTCTGTGAGGTGAAGACCCGCCGCGGGCTCAACTACGGCAGCCCGCTGGAGTCGATCACCTACCGGAAGCTGACCACGCTGCGGAAGCTGGCCGGCCGCTGGTTGCAGACCCACCAGCTCAACCCAGGCACGATCCGGATCGATTTCGTCGCGATCCTCTTCGACCACAACTCCCCGCCGCGCGTGGACCACGTGAGGGGCGCGGCCTGATGCCTCTCGCACAGACATGGTCCGTGGCCCTGGTCGGTCTCGAAGGGCACCTGGTCGAAGTCGAGGCCGACATCGCGCAAGGCCTGCCGAAGACGACCTTGATCGGTCTTCCGGACGCGTCCTTGTCCGAGGCGCGCGACCGGGTTCGCGCCGCGGTGGTGAACAGCGGCGAGCGATTCCCCGACCGCAAGGTCACCATCGGCCTCTCGCCGGCGACGCTGCCCAAGACGGGTTCGCACTATGACGTCGCGATCGCATGCGCCTTGCTCACGGCGGCAGGTGTGATCGAGACCGGTTCGTTGCGACAGACCGCGATCATCGGCGAGCTCGGTCTCGACGGCCGGATCCGCGAGGTCCGTGGTGCGCTCGCGATGACCTTGGCCGCCGCCCGATCCAGCTTCGAGCGCATCATCGTGCCCGAACTGAACGCCGGCGAGGCGCGCCTCGTCCCCGGTATCGAGGTGTACGGCGTGCGATCGCTGCGGCAGGTGGTTGCGATGCTGCGCGGGACCGAGATCCCGGACGAGGAACCGCCACGGGCCGAGCCGCGGTTGCTGTCGGAGTCGCTGACGCGGGTGCCTGAGGTCGATCTGGACGACGTCATCGGCCAGCGCGAGGGCCGGCGAGCAATCGAGGCGGCGGCGGCCGGAGGTCACCACCTCTTCCTGCACGGCCCGCCGGGTTCGGGCAAGACGATGCTGGCTGAACGGCTGGCGGGGCTGATGCCGGACTTACGCACGGACGACTCGCTGGAGGTGTCCGCTGTGCATTCGCTGGCCGGGCTGCTGACCAACGACGCCGAGCTCGTGGTCCGGCCGCCGTTCATCGCGCCACATCACACGGCTTCGCTGTCCAGCCTCGTCGGGGGTGGCTCGGGCATGCCCCGGCCGGGAGCCATCAGCTGTGCGCACCGAGGAATCCTGTTCATCGACGAGGCGCCCGAGATGCATCCGCTGACGCTTGACACCCTGAGGCAGCCGCTGGAGTCGGGGTACATCGAGGTGCACCGTTCGGCGGCAGTCGCCAAGTTCCCGGCGCGGTTCATGTTGGTGCTTGCGGCCAACCCTTGCCCCTGCGGGCTGGCCGGCGCAGCCGGTGGGATCTGCAACTGCACGCCACAGGTGCTGGCGCGTTATCAGCAGCGCATCAGTGGTCCGATCAAGGATCGCATCGACATCCAGCGCCAGATCCTTCCAGCGGCCCGCGGGACCGCCGACGGCGAGAGTTCCGAGTCGACAGCGACCGTGGCCCAGCGCGTGCAAGGAGCTCGTGACCGACAGACCGTTCGCTATCGCGGCCTCGGCTGGACCCTCAACAGCGAGGTTCCAGGGCCGGTCCTGCGCCGCGAGTTCCCGTTGGATGCCGCTAGCCACAAATTGCTCGAAGACTTGTACGCGGCCGGCCGACTCACGGCCCGCGGCTTCGACCGCGTCGTCCGCCTGGCCTGGACGCTGGCCGATCTCCAGGGCCTCGACCTACCCACCGTCGAGCTCACCCACCAAGCCTTCCAACTCCGCACCGGCGAGCCTCTCACCGACCTCGCCGACGCTCGCCCTCTCAAAGGAACCGCCGCATGACCACGAACTGCACCCTCAGCTCTGATCTCGTAGACCACGCTGCTCCCGCCGGTGGCGCACCACCGTCCGGGGTGGCGCAGGAAGCCTCAGCCCGGGTAGACGAAGCGGGTGTCGGAGGCACCGGCGGGTCGACGGGTGCGGCGGTTGCCGGCGCGGACGACAGAGAACGACTGGCTCGAGCTGGACTGTCTCGGGTCGTCGAACCCGGCGATCTCGCGGCGTTGAAAGCCTTCGAAGGCCTTGAGGCGCTGGAGATCTGGGAACTGCTTCAGCAGGGAGCTCCTGGGACGGAGCGATGGTCGACTCGGCTGGCCGAGGTCGAGCCGGAGCGCGATCTGGAGCGGGCGGCGGCCGCCGGCGCTCGGTTCGTGATCCCGGGAGACGACGAGTGGCCGGAGCAGGTGGAGGTGCTCGCGGACGCCGGGCAGTTGACGCGGCGGGCCGGAGTGCCTTTCGGGTTGTGGGTGCGAGGGCAGGCGAATCTGCGACAGGTGCTCACGCGGTCCGTCGCGATGGTGGGTGCTCGTGCGTCTTCGTCGTACGGCGAGCATGTCGCGGCTGAGCTGGCGTCCGGGCTGTCGGACAACGGGATTACGGTGGTGTCCGGGGGCGCGTACGGGATCGATGCGGCGGCTCACCGGGGTGCGCTGGCTGACTCGGGTGTGACGGTCGCAGTGCTGGCGTGTGGGGTTGATGTCAGCTATCCGAAGAGCAACTCGGCGCTCTTCAGCCGGATCGTGGAGGACGGGCTGGTGGTGAGCGAGCTGCCGCCGGGGTGTTCGCCGACGAAACTCCGGTTCCTCGCCCGCAACCGGCTGATCGCCGCGGGAACGCTCGGCACAGTCGTGATCGAGGCGGCCGTTCGCAGTGGCGCGTTGAACAGTGCCGGCTGGGCCGAGCAGTGCGGTCGCGCGGTGCTCGCCGTACCGGGCCCGATCACCTCACGCATGTCCGAAGGTGCCCATCTCCTGGTCCGCGAACGCGACGCCGTGCTCGTCACCAACGTGGCCGACATCATCGAGGCGATCTCGCCGCTCGGCACCCGCCTCACGCCGTACCCGCAAGCCCCGAAGAGCCCGACAGACGACCTCCACCACGACCTCCGCCGAACCCTCGACGCAGTTCCCGTGGTCAGCCCCGTCCCCGTCACCCGCATCGCCACGACAGCCGGCCTCGACCTGGCGACCACCCAACAATGCCTGGAGACCCTCGCCGACCTAACCCTCATCGAACACACCGAAACCGGCTGGCGCCTGACCCCAACCACCCCACCACCAACACCCCCGACCCCGTAACCGCGCGATCGGAAGAAGTCAGCCTCACCGGGCTCAGCCGACCTGAGGCTCATCCAGCAGGACGACGCCGGCTGGTGCCCACGACTGCTCGCGGCGTACACTCCGCGCCTCTGCCGAAACCACGCCGCAGTCTGCCCCGCCTCACGTGGAGTCGTCAGGCCCCGGCGGCCTCTCCGTGGCGGCGGCGTGCGCAGGATCGAGGGCGGATCAGCGGCCGAAGTCGGAGTCTTTCGGGACTTCCAAGTCGGACTTGGCGAGTTCTTCGATGTTGACGTCGCGGAAGGTGACGACCTTGGCGTTCTTGACGAAGCGGGCGGAACGGTAGACGTCCCAGACCCATGCGTCGGCCATCGTCACCTCGAAGTACACGTCGCCGCCCTCTGTGCGGACCTTCAGGTCGACCGCGTTGCAGAGGTAGAACCGCCGTTCGGTCTCCACTACGTACTTGAAGATCCCGACGACGTCCTTGTACTCCCGATAGAGCTGAAGCTCCATATCGGTCTCGTACTTCTCGAGGTCGTCAGCGCTCACGCCTCCACCTCGCTAGCGCTCGGTTCCGGCCTGAGCGCCAATGCGGCTGTGTTGTCTGTTCGCTCGCTACGCTCGCTCATCGGCTCTCCACTCCGGTGGGACTGGTCACATTCTGTCCCATATCGGGCCGCAGACTGCGGCGGACATTCTCGAACCGCCGTCTGTGTTGCGGGCACGGGCCGTATTCGTCCAGTGCCGCCTGGTGTTCAGGCGTGCAGTAGCCCTTGTGGATCCCGAAACCGTATTGCGGGTACACCTGGTCCCAGTGCTCCATCACCCGATCGCGGGTCACTTTCGCGATCACAGACGCCGCGGCGATACAAGCCGCCACGCGGTCACCCTTCCAGATCGCCAGGCCCGGGACACCGAGACCGTCCACACCGAACCCGTCGGTCAGCACGTACGCCGGCCGCACGTCGAGCCGGAACAGTGCGCGGCGGAGCGCCTCCACGTTCGCGACGTGCATGCCGAGGCGGTCGCACTCGGTGGACTCGATCGAGACGACCGACCAGGCCAGGGCGCGCTTGCGGATCTCGTCGTAGCAGCGCTCGCGGGCCTTGGCGGTGAGGAGCTTGGAGTCGGCGAGCTCGGGGATCTGGCCGCGCTTACCGTCCGGCAGGATCACCGCGGCGGCGACGAGCGGACCGGCGCAGGGTCCGCGGCCGGCCTCGTCCACGCCGGCGATCGGATCCAGGCCGACGCGGCGCAGCGCCCGCTCGTACCCGTACAACCCGGCATCCCGCCGCACCGTACTCCCCCGAGGCAACGCACTCATCCAACCCTCCGAACTCCACCCACAAATCCCACCCTAGGCACCCCAGACAGCTGGTGCCGCAGCCGGGGTGAGCCGGGTGTGGAGGCTGGTACCAAAGCACACCAGCCGAACCGCTCAGCAGGCCGGTGGGGCTTGTGGGCTGGTGCTGGGCCACAGCGGGCGGCGTGCTTGGAGGTGTGGGTGCGGAGGACTGCCGGGGCCGGGGGGCGGGGAGAGGGTTGGGGCACCGGGGGCTCGCTCACTTCGGGGGTGCGGTGAGGGAGATGGAGGGTTTGGCCGGGGGCGGTTCGGCCGCGGGCGGGACGGATTTGAAGGTGTCGGGGACGCCGAGTTTGCTCCAGCGGCTGGCCGGCCAGACGACCAGGACGGCTCGGCCGGTGATCTTGTCCATCGGGACGAAGGCCGCGTCGCCGGGGTTGCCACCCTCGGCATCGGTGTCGCTCAGGTGGACCCGGGAGTCGCCGGAGGCGGACCGGTGGTCGCCCATCACGAAGACCCGTCCGGCCGGGACGGTGACCTGGAACTCCATCTGCGAGGGCGCATCGCCCGGGTACAGGTAGCTGGTCTCCTCGAGCGGCTGGCCGTTGACCAGCAGCCGGCCCCTCTCGTCGCAGCAGGCGACCTTGTCGCCCGGCATACCGACGAGCCGCTTGATCAGGTGACCGTGGCTGGAGTCCGGGAGCAGGCCGACCACCTCGAAGAACCGGCCGACCGAGCCGCGCTTCTGGCCGCTCTCCTCCGGGCCGAGCCAGCCGCCCGGGTCCTCGAAGACGACCACGTCGCCGCGCTTGACGTCGGTGAGCTTCTCCACCACGACACGGTCGCCGACCAGCAGGGTGTTCTCCATCGACTCGCTCGGGATGATGAACATCTGCCCGACGAACGCGCGCAGGATCGACGAGACGATGAGTGCCCCGACCACGATCAGGACGAACTCACGGGCGGCCGCGGCGAACCCCGAGCGATGGGCGGGTTTCTCCGGCGTCTTCGTCGGTGTATCGGTCACTTCTTCAGCCCCGGCTTCTTGAAGGTTTCCGGAGGACGCAGCATCGTCATCCGGTCAGACGGCCAGATTACGCAACAAGCCCGGCCAACCACGTTCTCGACCGGCACGAACCCGCCGCCGGGGCCGCCCATGTGGGCGCGGGAGTCGGCGGATTCGGCCCGGTTGTCGCCCATCACCCACAGGTGGCCGGGCGGTACTTGCACGTTGAAGGGCTGCAACGACGGCTTGGCGTCCTGGAGCAGGTACTCCTGCTCGTCGAGCGGGATGCCGTTCACGGTGATCCGGCCGGCCCGGTCGCAGCAGATGACCCGGTCGCCGCCGATACCGATCACCCGCTTGACCAGGTGACCCTCGCCGCTGCGCGGCAGGATGCCGACGAACTCACCGACCTTGCGAAACGGACCGGGCTCGACCTGCTCCTCGTTCAGCCAGTTGCCGGGGTCCTTGAAGACGACGATGTCGCCGCGATCGACGTCGCGGTGCATGTAGCTGATCTTCTCGGCCAGGATCCGGTCGTTCGTGGTCAGCGTGTCGTACATCGACTCCGACGGGACGTAGAACGCCTCCGCGACAAACAGTCGCAGTACCACCGTGATGACGAGTGCGAGCGCCGTCACGGTGCTCATCTCGACGAGCAGACTGAGCAGCGGGTTGCGCTGCTTCAGCCTGCGGTGACGTCCCTTGCTGCGACGTGCCCTCCTGGCTACCGGGCGAGGGCGAGCGCGAGTCGCAGTGCTCGGCGCCATAGGTGACCGTCGTCGCTAAGACGCTCAGGAGGCCGGGACGTCCCGCTTCTCCTTGATCTTGGCTGCCTTGCCGCGCAGCTCGCGCAGGTAGTAGAGCTTAGCCCGGCGGACGTCGCCGCGGGTGACGACCTCGACCTTTTCGACGATCGGGGTGTGCAGCGGGAAGGTCCGCTCGACGCCGACACCGAAGCTGACCTTGCGGACCGTGAAGGTCTCCTGCAGGCCACCACCCTGGCGCCGGATGACGACACCCTGGAACACCTGGACGCGGGACCGGTTGCCCTCGACGACCTTGACGTGCACCTTGACGGTGTCACCGGGACGGAAGGCGGGGATGTCGTCGCGCTTGCTCGCGTTGTCGAGCTCGTTCAGGATGTTGCTCATCAGGTGTCTCTTCCTCGCGCGTGCCACAGGTCACCCACGAAATGTCGGTGGTGAGAGTCATTCGAGATGCTGCCGAGCGGTGGTCACCCCCTGTGGCAGGAGCACCGAAGGGCAGCAGCGAACAATCTTGCCACACCGCCCCAGCGACAACGAAATCAACGGCGGCGCCGACGCTTGGTGAGCAAGACGAGCTCGACCTTCGCCGTCTGCCGCTCCCGTCGTACCTCTCGGTAACCGGCTTTCTGGTACAGACCGAGGTTGCGGTCACTCTCCGCACCGGTCGACAGCTCGTACGACGTGACTTCGGCAGGCGCGAGCTTTTCGGCCACCCGGAGTAGCCGGGTGCCCAGACCACGACCCTGCCAGTCCGGGGCGACGATGAGCCGGCCGATCCGGGCCACGGAGCCGTCCACGGTCACCTGGACCGAGCCGACGATCCTGGTGCCCGCCACAGCCTTGAGTACGCCGCCCTGCTTCAGCCGCTCGACACTCCCCGCCGGGTCCTCCACCAGAGGCGGGATGGACAGGTCACCGTAAGCCCGTCCCTCCGACAGGAAGGCGGCCAACTGCAGTGTGTGGATCTCCCCCGCGTCGGCCTCGGTAGCGGGCAGCAGGCGGACCTGCGACGTCGCATCGTCCTTCGCGGCGACCGCATCGCCCCACGCCGCGAGCAGATCAGGCCGGCGCTCGGCAGTACGCCGTACCGACTCCTCATGACGCCAGGTGGCGATCAGGCCGTGGTTTCCCGACAGCAGCACGTCCGGTACGTCGTACCCGCGCCAGCTCGGCGGCTTCGTGTAAACCGGGTACTCCAGCAGGCCGTCACCCGAGTGCGACTCTTCGGACAGGGACGCCGGGTTGCCGATCACGCCAGGCAGCAGGCGGGCAACTGCCTCGACCATGACCAGAACGGCGACCTCACCGCCGTTGAGCACGTAGTCGCCGATGGACACCTCGTCGACCCGCATCCGCTCCCCCGCGTACGACGTGACGCGTCCGTCGATGCCCTCATAGCGGCCGCACGCGAAGGCGAGCCATGGCTCGGCTGCAAGCTCGTACGCGAGCTCCTGAGTGAACGGGCGACCGGCAGGGGTCGGCACGATCAGTCTGGGCTGTGCGGGGCCGTCAGGGGGTGCGATGGCGTCGAGGGCGTCTCCCCACGGCTCTGGCTTCATCACCATGCCCGCGCCACCGCCGTACGGGGTGTCGTCGACGGTCCGGTGGCGGTCGTGGGTCCACTCGCGCAGGTCGTGCAGGTGGATGGCCAGCAGACCGCTCTTCGCCGCCTTGCCGACCAGAGATACGTCCAGTGCGGCCAGGTACTCCGGGAAGATCGTGACGACGTCCAGTCTCATCAGTCCGCGCCTGGCTCGGTCGGGACCACCTCAGCGCCCTCCGGGTCCAGAAGGCCGGGCCGGTCCGCGACTACGACGTACCGCTTGTCGACGTTCAGCTCGGGAACGAGCTGCTCGACCAGCGGCACCAGTACGGCGTTGCCGGCCGGACGGCGGATCTCCAGCAGGTCCTGCGAGGGGAGGTGGACCACGTCGATGACCTCGCCCGCCTCGGCGCCGTCAGTCGTGCGAACGGCGAGGCCGATCAGCTCGCGGTCGTAGTACTCGTCCGGGTCCTCCGGGCGCTCGTCCTCGTCGATCTCGGCCTGCACGACCAGATTGCGCAGTTGCTCGGCCGCCGTACGGTCCGGGACCTCGGCGAACTTCACCAGCAGCCGCCCGCTGTGCCACCGGCTGGCCGCCACGGTGAGGGTCCGAGGCACCTTGGAGGTTGTGACGACGGTCGCGCCGTCGGCGAACCGCCGGTCCGGCTCGTCCGTCCGGACGTCCACACCGACCTCGCCCTTGATCCCATGTGGCCGGCCGATCCGCCCGACTGTCACCAACACCCGCGAAACCCTTCTGCTCTACCGATGACCTGAGGATATGGCGAAGGGCCGCACCCGCGACGGGTGCGGCCCTCCAGGAAGTACTGCGAGTCAGCGGCGCGGGCGCCGGTTGACCTCGTCGACGAAGTCGATCCGGATCGACGACTCGGAGCTGAGTGCACCGACGACGGTCCGGATCGCGGTCGCGGTCCGGCCGTTGCGGCCGATCACCTTGCCGATGTCGTCGGGGTGCACGTGCACCTCCAGCGTGCGACCACGCCGCAGGTTCCGGGCCCGGACGCTGACGTCGTCGGGGTTGTCCACGATGCCTCGGACCAGGTGCTCGAGCGCCTCGGTCTCCATCATGGTCAGGCCTTGGCGTCGTCGGCCGGCGCGGCCTCGGCCGGGGCCTCAGCGGCCTCCGCCTTCGGGGCCTCGTCGGCAGCCTTCGGGGCCTCGTCGGCCTTGGGCGCCTCGTCGGCGGCCTTCGGCGCGTCGTCCTTCTTCTCGGCCGTCTTCTTCGCCGCGGACTTCTTCGCGGTGACGGCCTCGGTCTTCAGCGTGCCGTGCGCCTCGGCCAGGGCCTCGTTGAAGACCTCCTGCTTGTCGCGCTTCGGCTCCTTGACCCGCAGCGGCGCCGGAGCGGCCTCGCCCTTGAACTTCTGCCAGTCGCCGGAGGCCTTGAAGATCGCCTCGACGGCCTCGGTCGGCTGCGCGCCGACGCTCAGCCAGTACTGCGCCCGGTCCGACTCGACGTGGATGAACGACGGCTCGGTCTTCGGGTTGTACTTGCCGATCTCCTCGATGGCCCGGCCGTCGCGCTTGGTCCGGGCGTCCATCACGACGATGCGGTAGTGCGGCGCACGCTTCTTGCCGATGCGCTTCAAACGGATCTTGACTGCCACGTTTCGGGGGTCTCCCTTGGAATACATGTCTGGGTGAGCAGCACAGCGTCGTGGGGACAACGGGTGACCACTCGAATGGGCCGGCCAGGCAGTGGAGTTAGAGGGCTGCACAGAACCTGGACGGACTCAGCAGGCCATTGTGCCAGATCCGTGGGTTTGCAACCAATCCGTCACTGCCGGAAGGGCGCCAGGCCGGGGAGTTGCTCGGCGTAGGCGTCGAGGAGCTTGCCCGCGGCGGTGACCGAGTCGATCAGCGGGTGCCACGCGAAAGCGCGCAGCGCGGCGGCTCGGGAGCCTCCGGCGGCAGCCTCGATGGTGGACCGCTCGACCGCCTTGACCGCGCAGACGAGGCCGGCCTGATGATCCGTCAGTTGCGACACGGTGACCGGCAGTGGACCGTTGGCGTCGACCGTGCACGGGATCTCGACGACCGCGTCGTCGTCCAGGTGATGCAGGACACCCCGGTTCCGCACGTTCAGGATCAGCGATGCCCGCTCGTTGTGGGCGATCGCGCGCATCAGCGACAGCGCGACCTGCTCGTACCCGCCGGCGGCCATGTCCCGCTCGTCCCGCTCCCCCGCGTCGGCGACCTCACGGCTCTCCACCATGTACGTCGACTCACGCTCGGCCCGGGTCTTCTGCCACAGCTCCAGCGCCTGCTCCGGATGCTGAGCCGTCTCCGCGTAGAACGCGGACTGCTGCTCGAGCAGGAACGTCCCGCGCGTCTGCTGCACAGCCTGTACGGCGGCCAGCGTCTCGCGAGCGAAGTAGTAGTAATGCAAGTACTCGTTCGGGATCGACCCCAGCGACCGCAACCAGTCCGGCCCGAACAGCCGCCCCTCCTCGAAGGACGCGAGCGCATCGGCCGATTCCAACAGCGAAGGCAAGTGATCGACCCCGCCGGACCGGAGTCCCCGCAGCCAACCCAGGTGATTCAGCCCCGCGTAGTCGTAGAACGCGGTAGACGGATCCACCCCGAGCGCCAGCGCCACCCGCCGCCCCAGTCCGGACGGCGAGTCGCAGATCCCGATCACCCGGTCACCCAGGTACGGGATCATCGCCTCGGTCACCATGCCGGCCGGGTTGGTGAAGTTGATGACCCACGCCTCCGGCGCCACCGCGGCCACCCGCTGCGCGATCGCGACCGCCACCGGCAGCGTCCGGAGCCCGTAGGCGATCCCACCGGCGCCGACCGTCTCCTGACCCAGTACGCCGAGGTCCAGCGCGACCCGCTCGTCGACGGTCCGCCCTTCCAGCCCACCGACCCGGATCGCCGAGAACACGAAGTCCGCACCCCGCAGCGCCTCGTCCAGGTCCGTCGTCTCGGTCACCACCGGCGCATCCGGAACCGACACGGCCTGCTGCCGCAGCACCGCCCCGATCGACGCGAGCCGGGAAGAGTCCGTGTCGAAGAGCACCACAGAGGTGATCCGGCCGGAGCCCCGGTCACCGAGCAACGCCTGGTAGACCAGCGGCACCCGGAACCCACCGCCGCCGAGGATCGTCAGTCTCACGCCAAAACCACCTCTACGCCTGCCTCTGTCAGTTGGGCCCGGGTTGCCTCGTCGGCGTCGGGCTCGGTCACCACCATGTTCAGCTCGCCCGGCTCACAGACGCGCGCGACGCCGTGCCCCGGGAACTTCGTCGCATCCGCGAGCAGCACCACGCGGTCGGCGGACTGGATCATCGCCCGCTTCACCGGTACCTCGATCATCGTGCTGTCCATCACCCGCCCGTCCGGCCGGACGCCGCTGGTCCCGAGGAACAGCCAGTCGACGTGGATCTGCCGCAGACTCTCCTCGGTCAGATACCCCACCAGCGACCGGTAACTCCGCCGGACGAACCCGCCGAGCACGATCAGCTCGATCTGCTCGTCGTTCTGCAGCTCCTCCAGGACGGCGAGATTGCTCGTCACCACCGTCAACGACCGGCCGTGCAGATGCTGCGCGACCCGCAACGCGGTGGTCCCGATGTCGAGCAGCACCGACTCACCGTCGGTCACCAACTCCGCCGCGCGCCGCGCGATCCGGTCCTTCTGCGCGGCATGTACGGCGTTCACGTCGGCGAACGGCTCGTCTCCGCCGTCGACCGCGAGGGCACCGCCGTACACCCGGGTGAGCCGGCCCTCGGCATGGAGCTGCTCCAGGTCGCGACGGATCGTCGCCTCACTCACGCCGAGCCGCTCGGCCAGCACTTTCACGCCCCCGGCCCCATCGGCCCGAAGCGAGCGAACGATCTGATCCTGCCGCTGCTTTGGCAACACGGAGAGACCGTATCACGCAAACTCCGTCATTTTCAGTCACATTTGTGATCAGGTATTGCGCATCCTGAGCATCCGATTCAAGATTCATGCACGAGTTTGATCGAGCATGCAGGAGTGTGGGATCGCATGAAGGAGCTGGACGTGGTCGTGTCCGGTCTGGTGTTCCAGGACCTGGTGCTCGGCCTGCCCACTCCGCCGCGTCCGGGCACCGAGGTCTGGGCCACCGACTCGCTCGAGAGCCCGGGCGGGATCGCCAACTTCGCGGTCGCGCTGTCCCGGCTGGGCCTGCGGACCGGTCTGGCTGCGGCGTTCGGCGCGGACGACCTCGGCGACCGCCTCTGGGACCGGCTCGCCGATGGTGAAGGCATCGATCTGACTCTCTCCCGCAAGCTCGCCGGCTGGCAGACCCCGCTGACGGTGGCCCTTGCCTATGACAACGACAGGGCACTGGTCACCCGGGGCACCCCTCCCCTGCTGTCGGCCGACGAGCTGATCACCGCGCCGCCGGTCGCCCGAGCCGTCGCCGCCCACATCGGCCCCTGGCCGAACGAGTGGCTGGCGAAGGCAAAGGCGGCCGGCTGCGTGGTGTTCGCCGACGTCGGCTGGGACCCGTCGGAGCAGTGGGACCCGCAGGTGCTCGACCAACTGGAGCACTGCGACGTGTTCCTGCCGAACGCCGGTGAGGCGATGAACTACACCCGGACGGACACCCCGGAGCAAGCCCTCGAACGACTGGCCGAGCTGGTGCCGCTCGTCGTCGTGTCGAACGGTGCCGACGGTGCGCTGGCGCTCGACGCCGCCACCGGTGAGCGGGTCGTCGTACCGGCGTATCCAGTACAGGCGGCGGACACCACCGGGGCGGGTGATGTGTTCGCCGCCGGCTTCATCGCCGCCACGCTGTGGGACCTGCCGCTCGAGCAGCGGGTCCGGTTCGCCGCACTCGTGGCCGCGCTGTCAGTGACCCGGCTCGGTGGTGCCGACGCGGCGCCCCACTGGGCCGACCTGACCGCGTGGCAGGCCGCCCACCCCGAAGACCACCACCTCCAAGCGCTGATCAGCGCCCACTCAGGAAGGTAGAACCATGGAGCTCTCACGTCGGACGCTGCTCGCTGGGGGCTTCGCGGCCGTGCTCGGCGGTACGGTCGTCGGCTGTTCGTCCGGGATGGACACCGGGACGGAAGCGAAGAAGAACACCGCCACCACACTGACGCTGTGGTGCTGGCCCGGCGGCCTGGGCAAGTCGGTGGTCGACGACACCATCGCGCACTTCCCCGACCCGACGATCAAGTACTCCGAGATCGGCGGCGACTTCAAGCAGAAGCTGATCACCACCTTCAACGGTGGCACCGGCATCCCGGACATCACCGGGATCAAGGGTGAGGACATCGCCTCGATGCTGCCGCAGGCCGAGCGGTTCGTGGACCTGAAGACGGTCGGTGCGGACTCGGTGCTCGGCGACTACGTCGAGTGGAAGGTCAAGCAGGCCACCACTCTGGACGGCAAGGTGATCGGTCTCCCGATCGACATCGGGCCGACCGCGCTGTACTACCGCGAGGACGTGTTCACCAAGGGCGGTCTGCCGAGCGACCCGGCCAAGGTGGCCGAGCAGCTGAAGACCTGGGACGACTTCTTCGCCGCCGGTGTGGAGCTGAAGAAGTCGAACCCGAAGGCCCTGATCGTCTGGGACGCCACTGACCTGTACGACATCGTCGTCGGCCAGGGCACCGAGCGGTACGTCTCCAAGGACAACGCCTTCATCGGCGACCAGGACCACATCCGCAAGGCCTGGGACACCGTGGTCAAGGCGATGACGCTGAAGATCGACGGCAAGACCGCGAGCGGTTCGCCGGACTGGAACGCCGGCCTCGACCAGGGCACGGTCCCGGCCCACGTCGGCGCCGCCTGGGTGGCGCTCGACATCAAGTCCGCGGTCAAGTCCAGTGTCGGCAAGTGGCGGCTGGCCCCGACCCCGAGCGGCCCGGCCAACTTCGGCGGCTCGTTCCTGACCATCACCAAGAACGCGGCCGACCCGGCCAAGGCGTTCGAGGTGATCAAGTACATGCTGAACCCGGACAACCAGGCCAAGGCGTTCGCCGACGCGCAGATCTTCCCGGCCACACCGGCGTCGTACGACAAGCCGCAGCTGAAGGTCGCGGATCCGTTCTTCGGCGGCCAGGTGCCGATCGACGTGTTCGGCCCGGCGGCCAAGTCGATCCCGGTCGCCTACGAGGCCCCGGCCGACGGTGCGGTCGCGCAGCCGTTCAAGGACGAGCTCAAGACCGTGCAGTCCGGTGCCAAGACCTCCGACGCCGCCTGGTCCGCCGCGGTCTCGAAGGCGAAGGCGATCGCCAAGCGGCAGGGGGTGCAGTGACAGTGTCATGGCCACGCCTCCGGCGCGGAATGCTGCCTCAGCTCCTCAGTCCAGGCCGGGAGGCCCCATGACTGGAACTGCGACAGTGCCGGCCGCGCCGACCGAGCCGCTGACCGGGCCTTCCACCGGTCAGCAGCGCGGCCGGCGGGTCTGGTCGTACTGGCGGTTCTACCTGGCCCTGTCGCCGTTCTACATCCTGTTCGCGGTGTTCGGGCTGTACCCGATGCTGTCCACGATCGTGCTGGCGTTCCAGCGCTGGGACGGCCTCAGCCCGCGCCGGTTCACCGGGATCGACAACTTCCGGTTCCTGGTCGAGGACCCGACGTTCTGGCTGTCGCTGGAGAACACCGTCGTGCTGTTCTTCATGTCGACCGTCCCGACGCTGGCCATCGCGCTGGTGCTCGCGGTGATGCTGCAGTCCGCCGTACGGTTCACCAACGTCTACCGGATCGGCTACTTCATCCCGAACGTCACCTCGCTGGTCGCGATGGCGATCTTCTTCGGTTCCGTGTTCAGCACCAACTTCGGCCTGGTCAACGCCGCGTTGCGGTCGCTCGGCATCCCTGAGCAGGACTGGCTCGGCCAGCCGTGGGGCATCAAGATCGCGATCTCGACGATGATCGTGTGGCAGTGGGTCGGGTACAACACGCTCATCTATCTGGCCGGTCTGCAGGCGATCCCCAAGGAGCAGTACGAGGCGGCCAAGGTCGACGGCGCCGGCGCGACGCGCACGTTCTTCTCGATCACGCTGCCGCAACTGCGCCCCGTCGTACTGTTCACCGTCGTCATCTCGACCATCGGCGGACTGCAGACCTTCACCGAGCCGCAGGTGATGGTCGGCAACAGCGGTGGCACCGGGCAGAGCGGCATGACGGTCGTCCTGTTCTTCTACCGCGCCGCCTTCCTGGACAACGACTACGGCTACGCGGCCGCGATCGCACTCAGCATCTTCATGCTCGTGCTGTTGTTCACGGCAATCAACTGGCGAATCTTCCGCGACAGGGGTGAGACCAAGTGATGCGCTACCGCTGGCGCGGGATCGCGCTGCACGCCGTCCTGATCGTCGCCCTGCTGGTGTTCATGTTCCCGTTCGCCTGGACCATCATCATGGCCACGAACAGCACCGCGGACATCTACCGGTTCCCGCCGAAGTTCACCTTCGGCTCGCAGTTCGACGACAACGTCCGGCACGTGCTGGAGAACGTCGCGTTCTTCCAGTCGATGGCCAACACCGCGGTGGTGGCCGTCTCGACCACGCTACTGGTGCTGTTCTTCGACTCGCTGGCCGCGTTCACGTTCGCCAAGTTCCGGTTCCCGGGCCGGAACACGCTGTTCGTCGTCCTGCTGGCGACGATGCTGCTGCCCGCGCAGCTGGCCGCCGTACCGCAGTTCCAGACGATGGCGCTGCTCGGCTGGGTCGGCTCGCTGAAGGCACTGATCATTCCCGGGGCGGCGAACGCGTTCGGCATCTTCTGGTTGCGGCAGTACTTCCAGAACTCGATCCACGACGAGCTGGTCGAGGCCGCGACGCTGGACGGCTGCGGGTTCTTCGGGGTGTACCGGCATGTGGCGCTGCCGTCGGCCCGGCCGGCGTTGGCGTTCCTCGGCATCTTCACGTTCGTCGCGTCCTGGAACGACTACATGTGGCCGCTGATCGTGCTCACCAACCCCGATCACCTCACCCTGCAGGTGGCGTTGTCCACGCTGAACCGCAGCCACGGTGTCGACTACAGCATGGTGATGACGGGTGCGCTGATGGCGATGGTGCCGCTGGTGATCGTGTTCGGGATCTTCGCCCGCCAGTTCATCAAGGGCGCGACCGAAGGCGCCATCCGCGGCTGAGCACACCGGCGACGACGAGACCGTTGCCGACAAGCCCGGTCAGGAAGACAGGCGGCGATTCCCCCTCGGTGAGCGCGGGGATCACCGCGACGATGTTCAGCAGCGCGTACGTCACCGCGGCCGCGGCGAGCCAGGTTCGGGCCCTCGCCTCGGTCGCGGCCAGCGCGAGCCAGGCGATGCCAACCGTGACGAACGACTCGAACACGGCCAGCCAGGTGACGTCGAAGAAGGCCCAGCCGTCGGGCTGATTGATCAACGGCTGGACGAGCAACAAGATGCCCCCGGCAACGACCAGGACCGCGGCGGGCAGCCAGACCGGCCACACCGGCCATCTCCCAGGCCACAGCACGATCAGGAGTACGACGGCCATCAGGGCAGCGACCGCGGTCGCGCCGACCCAGGCGGCCGTCTGGTCGTACGAGATCCCGCCGGCGAGGACCAGCAGACCGTCCTCGAGCACGGCCGCGGCACAACCGGCCACGACCCCCAGCGCGATCGGCCCCACCCACCGGGCGACCAGGCTCGCCACCAGCGCGGTGACCGACGCGAGGATGAGCGGGTCACCCCAGCTCCGCACCACGGACCACCCGGTGACCTCGTCGTCCTTCCAGAGATAGCGAGATTCCGCCGGTCCCGGCCAGTTCAGTCTGACCAGCACCACCGCGCCGACGACCAGTACGGCGATCGCCCACCACGGCGGAACCCGAGACGACTCCTCCCCCAGCGCACCGGGCGCCGGCTTCTCCCCCTGCGGAGCAGGTGCCGGCTCCCCCGCCACCAGAGCAGGTGCCCGCTGTTCCGCCACCGGAGCAGGTGCCGACTTCTCCGCCACCTGAGCGGGTGCCCGCTGCTCCGCCACCGGAACTGGCGCCGGCTCCTCCCTCACCAGAGCAGGTGCCGGCTGCTCCGCCACCGGAACTGGTGCCGGCTCCTCCCTCACCGGAGCAGGTGCCGACTTCTCCGCCACCTGAGCCGGTGCCAGCTTCTCCCTCGCCGGAGCGGGTGCCGGCTTCTCGGCGGGTCGCTGGGTCCGCGTCTGCAGGAGCGGTGCCACGTGCGGGGGCTCGGGTGTTGGTGCTGGTGTTGGTGGTCCGGGCTCTGGTTCGGGAGGCGGTGGCGGCGGCTCGGACTCGGTGTCCGGCATCGTCAGCCGCACCGGGACCGTCAACTCACCGGTCGGCCCGCTGACGACCACCGCCGCCTCACCGTCCGCCGGCGACTCCGCCCGGACCCGGATCAGTGCCCCGTCCTGCTCGACCCTGAGCCACTCCGCCGTGGACGAGGCCACCGCGGTCAACGCGATCGGCGGCCCCTCCAGCCGCAGCTCCCCCGACCCCGTCGTACCAAGATCGAGCTCAGTAGGCGTGACCCGTGGGATGGCTCCCTCGAGCGCCTCCGCAGCAGCGAGACCGACCCGCCGGCTGTCGTCGTCCGCCATCGGCCCCAACGCCTGCCACGCGCCGTACGCCTGGCTCAGGTCATTCCCGGCCAGCCGCTCGCGCAGATAGTCGACCACGCCGAATCTTGCTGCCGGCAACGGACTCTCCATCGCCTCGAGCAGCTCCGGGGCGAGCGGTGCCGGGGTGATCCGGCGGACCCGGCTGCGGGCCAGCAGGAGTTCGCCCTGGGAGCCGAAGGTCCACATCTGCGGGTTCTGGTTCGGTGTCACCCGGTGGACCCGATCGGTGACGTATCCGACCAGTTCGGTCAGGCCGACCCACCCGTCACCGTCGCGATCGGCCTCGCCGGTGGACAGCCCGTCCACGACCGCGCTGGTGAACACCGACGGCGCGGACGCGTCCGACGCGAGCTGCCCGCCCTCGAAGGCGTACTCCATCGCGCTGGACGCCGTCACCACCACCCGCCCTCGTCCACCGCCCACCTGCTCCTGGCCCGCGAAGGCGTCCCGCACCTGCGCCTCACCGGCCGCGCGCACGACCATGCCGCGCGGAAAAGCGCCGCCGTAGCAACAATCGAGGAACAAAGCGATCCGCTGGGCCCGGCTGTCGGCCATCTGCCGGTTGACGAAGTCCGCCGCCACCGCGGTCGAGGCCAGCCGGGTCGGCTTGGTGTCCGCGACAGCCAGGAAAAGCTCGCCCGCTGCGTTCTTCAAGCCGTGGCAAGAGAAGTGGAGCATCAGCAGATCCTCGGGCGCCCGGTCCGCGAAGAAGTCCTCGACGGCGAACCGGATCTCCTGCGCCGCCGCATTGTGCAGGACCTGCACCTCGAAGCCGCCGACCGACGGATCCGCCAGTACCTCCGCCAGCGCGGCCGCGTCCTGGGCCGGCGCGACCAGGGCGCGCAGGCCCGGGTCGTCGTACTGGTCGTTCGCGATCACGAGCGCGACGCGCGAGCCGTCCATCTCATGCATCCGTCCCGGTGTGCTTGCGAACCCACGCATCAACCAGCTGCTGCTGGACCGCGTTGCTGGCACCGCTCAGCTCGATCGTGTCGCCGTCGATCGTGACCTTGACCGTCCGCCCGCCGCCGGACCGGCGCAACCAGTCGCGGACCACTGACACCACCGTGCCGAGCACCTGCAGACCAGGCTGGAGCGACACACTCAGCACCCCCGCGATGGCCGCGAGACCAGGCCCCCGCGAACCCTCCGGCACCTCACCCTCGCAATAGGGCTCGACCGCGCGGACGTCGAGCGTCAGCAGCTCCTGCCGCAGCAGCAAGGCCAACTCCTCGAGCCGAGCGTCGTCGGACCCCTCCTCGACGACCCCGACCCGGACTTCAGCTCCCATCAACCTCTCCCCCAACGCCCCCAGGCCGACCCAGTTCCAACGATGCGCCTGTACCGCCGCGGCCACAAGCTGTGATGGCACTAGGCTTCGGGAACTGAACTCGGCTGAGCTACGTCGGAGGGGCGTCATGGTGGGGAAGCGGGGACGCGTGATCGGCCGGATCGCACCGGGAATCGTCGGCGAGGTGATGCTGCCGGTCCGGGGTGCCACCGAGGCCTTCTACGCTTACCCGGCGACCGACGAGGTGATCGAGGTGGGCACCCCGGTGGTGGTGGTCGACTTCGACCCGCCCCGCACGGTCTACGTCGCTCGCGCCTTCTGAAACATCTTGTTCCCTTGGAGGGGAAATGCTCTGGACGTACCTGATCATCGGTGCCGTCGCGCTGGTGGTCCTGCTGATCCTGTTCCGGATGGTCTGGCGGGTGGCCGAACCGAACGAGGCCCTCATCATCTCCGGCCTCGGCGCGCACTCGAGCTCCGAGCAGGTCAACGAGACGCTCGGCTTCAAGATCGTCGTCGGCCGCGGCACCGCGGTGCTGCCCGGTTTCCAGACCGTACGGCGGTTGCCGCTGGACATCCGGGCCACGCCGCTGACGGTGACGTGTGTGTCCAGCCAGGGCATCCCGCTGCACATCAAGGGCGTCACGGCGTACAAGGTCGGTGACGACTACGGCTCGATCGCGAACGCGGCCCGGCGGTTCCTGGAGCAGAGCGACGAGCAGGTGATGAGCACCATCCACGAGCTGTTCGCGGGTCACCTGCGCGCGATCGTCGGTTCGACCACGGTCGAGGAGATGCTGCACGACCGGGAGACGCTGACCACGAACATCCGCGGCTCGCTGGCCGGCGACATGGAGAAGCTCGGCCTGGTGGTGGACTCGCTGCAGATCCAGGAGATCGACGACGAGTCCGGCTACATCAAGAACCTCGGCCGTCCGCAGGCCGCCGCGGTCGAGGCGGCCGCCCGGATCGCGCAGGCCGAGCGGGACCGGGAGGCGACCGAGCGCGAGCAGGTCGCAGCCGCGGCCAAGGCGGCCGCGGTCCGGCAGAGCTCGATCGCACAGGCCGGCTACCAGGCCGAGGTGGACCAGGCGAACTCGAAGGCCTCGCAGTCCGGTCCGCTGGCCGAGGCGCTGGCCCGGCAGGAGGTCGTCGTCGCCGAGACGGAGACCGCGAAGCTGAACGCGTCGCTGGCCGAGAAGCAGCTGGAGTCGACGGTGCTGAAGCCGGCCGACGCCGAGGCGTACCGGCAGCGCACGCTGGCCCAGGCCGCCCGGGACGCGCAGATCGCCGCGGCCGAGGCTCAGGCCCGTGAGGTCGCGCTGCGCGGTGAGGCCGAGGCGAAGGCGACCGAGCTGACCGGTAAGGCCGAGGCGGCCGCCGTCCAGGCGAAGGCGATGGCCGAGGCGGCCGGTATCAAGGCCCGCGCCGAGGCGCTGGCCACCAACACCGACGCGGTCGTCGCCCAGCAGCTGGCCGAGGCCTACCCGCAGATCGTCGCCGCGGCGG
Source organism: Kribbella sp. NPDC049174 (assembly GCF_043197365.1). Classification (NCBI taxonomy): domain Bacteria; kingdom Bacillati; phylum Actinomycetota; class Actinomycetes; order Propionibacteriales; family Kribbellaceae; genus Kribbella; species Kribbella sp. NPDC049174. The sequence goes on from NZ_JBICSZ010000004.1 coordinate 113,893, forward strand.
CGGGCTCGTTCGAGAAGGTCGGCAACATGGTCGTGCTGAACGGTGCCCAGGGCATCGAGGACACCCTGGTGAAGACCATCACGATGGGCGGTTCCGGTTTCGCCCTGGCCAAGCAGCTGATCGACTCGCTCTCGACCAGCAACGGCAACAAGCCCACCCTCGAGTCGGTTCCCAACGAACCTGCGTGACGCAACCGATCCCGGATCCCCGCGCGGCGGGGATCCGGGATCGTTGCGTTTCAGGCGGTGTGCAGAGTGAGTCCGTAGGCCGAGAGGATCTCGTTGACCGGCTGGAACCAGGTCTCCCCGCCGCTGCTGCAGTTACCCCAGCCACCGGAGGTGACGCCCTGGGCCTGGTCACCGGTGATGAACGACCCGCCGGAGTCACCGCCCTCGGCGCAGACGCTGGTCTTGGTCGCGCCGTGGAACAACTGGCCGTTGCCGTAGTTCACCGTCTCGTTCTTCGCCAGGATCTGGCCGCAGTGCCAATGGGTCGTCGACCCACTCCGGCAGACCGACGAACCGACGGGCGCCTCCCAGGAGCCGCGGACCAGTTGGTCGCTCACCTGGCCCCAGCCGAGCACCACCGGCACGGTCCACCAGCCGTTGCCGACCGACACCCAGCCGTAGTCGTTGTCGGGGAACGACCATCCGCGGAAGCTGCCCATGTCCGAGCCGTCCCAGCCGCGCACCGTGCCGCCGCGACCGCAGTGGCCGGCCGTGACGAAGCCGCCATGTACGGAGAACCCGATCGAGCAGCGGATGTTGCTGACGTAGTACGGGTCGCCGCCGACCGTGCCGGCCGCGAACGTCTGTGGTGCCTGGGCAGCCACCTCCCGGACCGTGACCGCGCCGGCCTTCGCGACCCTGGCCACGAACGCGTCGACGGCCGCGGAACGCTTACCTGCTTGCACATTGATCACGACGCTGCCTGTGCGCGGGTCAGCCGCCCAGCCACTGACCGCATCGGGTACCGCCTTGCCGGCCAGCTTGTCGACAGCTGCCTTGCGCCGGTCCAGCGCCGCAGCAGTCACCGGTACGGCGACGGTCTGCGCACCAGTCGCCTTCACCGCAGCCGCACGATCCTGCCCGGCCAAGCCGATCACCAGTTTCTGTGTGGTCGCGTCGAACCACGCGCCACCGAAGGCGGCGCCAGCAGCTCGCTGAGCGGCCGGAACGAGCTTGGCCGCGGCTGTTTCGGCCTGCAGGCGTTGCTTCATTTGCTGCTCGGTCAGACCGAGGTCTTGCTGCATGGCTGCCGCTTGACGCGGTACTGCGAGCGGCTGGTCAGGGCTCGCCGCTACGGCCTGGCTGGGGACGGTCACCGCACTCACTACGAGCACGGCGGCTAGAAGGACTTTCATCGGACTCTCCTCACCTAGGGGCGGTTCGGTGCGTGAGAGCGCTCTCGCACTTGAGAGTGGCCTACCGAGCACGACTCGTCAAGGGCGAATGACCGACGTTGTCAGAGGCCGAGGTGAGCCAGTACGGCGAGAACGCGGCGGTGACCGGAGTCGGTCGGGGGCAGATCGAGCTTGAGGAACACGTTGCCGACGTGTTTGTGGACGGCACCCTCGGAGATGACCAACTTCTCCGCGATCGCCGTGTTGCCGAGACCTTCGGCCATCAGCGCGAGCACCTCACGTTCGCGCGGCGTCAGCCGGTCCAGCGGACTGCTCCGCTTCACCATCAACTGGCTGACCACTTCCGGGTCGAGCACAGTCCCGCCGGCCGCCACCCGTCGCACCGCCTCCAGGAACTCGTCCACCCGGGAGACCCGGTCCTTGAGCAGGTAGCCGACGCCTTCACTCCCGGCGGCCAGCAACTCGGCGGCGTACACCTCTTCGACGTACTGCGAGAACACGAGCACCGGGAGACCCGGGCGGACCCGGCGGGCCTCGATGGCGGCGCGCAGGCCCTCGTCGGTGAACGTGGGCGGCAGCCGTACGTCGACGATCGCGATCTCCGGCGCGTTGTCGGCCATGACCTTCGCGAACTCGTCCGCGTCACCGGCGACCGCGACCACCTCGAAGCCGGAGTTGCCGAGCAGCAGGCTGAGGCCCTCGGCCAGGATCGGGTTGTCCTCCAGGATCACGACCCGCACGGCAGCACCACCTCGACCGTGGTCGGCCCACCGATCGGGCTCTGCAGCTCCAGCCGTCCGTCGATCGCTTCCACCCGGTGGAGCATGCCATGCAGACCACTCCCCCGGCCCAGCTGGTCGGACCCTTCGCCGATCCGCGCACCGCCGATCCCGTCGTCGGTGATCGCCAGGTAGAGCTCCGCACCACGCCGTTCCATCAGTACGTCGACATGCCCGGCCGCGGCGTGTTTGGTGATGTTGGTGAGCGACTCGGCAACGACGAAGTAGGCAGCGGCCTCCACAGCCGCCGGGACCTGCCCGAGCTCGCCCAGCCTGAGCTCCACCGGCAGTGGGCAGCGGGCGCACAGTGCGGAGACCGCTCCGGCCAGACCGCGGTCGGCGAGGATCGGCGGGTACATGGTCCGCAGTACGCCGCGCAGCTCGTTCATAGCCTGCTCTGCGCCGTCACGGGCGTCGTCGAGCAGGCTGGCAGCCTTCTCCGGGTCGTCGGCCATCATCTGCTTGGCGATGCCGATCCGCATGGCCAGAGAGACCAGCTGTGCTTGGGTGCCGTCGTGCAGGTCGCGTTCGATGCGACGCAGCTCGGCCCCGTGCGAGTCGACAGCACCTGCCCGGCTCCGGGTGAGCTCCTCCACTCGCTGCGTCAGCAGCTCGGCCTCACTGGGTGCCAGCACGTCGCGGACCGTCTGAGCGTGGCGACGCGCTACTGCGGGAGCACCCCAGCCCAGCAGGCCCAGGCTGACCAGAATCTGCAGCGGGCCGAGTGTGAGTGCTTCGAACCAGCTGTCGACGTCGAGACCCATCAGGCTGAAGTTGCCCGGGTCAAGCCACCACAGCGCCATGCCGGCGAGTGCGGCCGGCGCCCCGATCACCGCGATGACCGCCACGAACAGCTCGGGCACCATGAGCAGCGGCATCCACAGCAGCCACAGGCTGCGCTTCAAGGAGTTGCCACCGGGTTCAGCCGGCAGGTCCAGGTACCGGGAGGCTTGGGCCCGCTCGAGCTTCGCCAGCCGGACCAGACCCGCCCGTACACCGGGGACCCAGCTGAACAGCAGGCCCAGCGGGAGCGCCGCGAGGATGCCCAGACCCGTCAGGAAGCGGAGGGCGAGGTAGCCGCTGGCTCTGCCGCCACGGGACAGGATCTTGGTCAACATGCCTCAATCCTCCGGCACCAGCACACCCCAGTCGCTACAGCAGGCTCTACTCTTCACCCGGGCCTGCACTGGACCACGCTGACAAGGCCGAGGGCCCGGATCTCCCGGGCCCTCGGCCGTTCACTAGCACTCAGGTACGCCGGGGAGCTTCGGGTCGGGGTGGTCGATGTAGATGTTGGTCATGTAGCCACCCTGGTCGCGGAGCTTGGCCCACCAGTTGTTGGTGGTGCCTTCGGCGGTGACCGGGTCACCCTGCACCTGGCAGACGACGTACACCTGGGTCGGGCCGGGCAGTGTGGTCACGATCGAGGCGGACAGGCTGGGCGCCGAGCGGACCCGGACGCCGGTGCCGTAGGTGGTGAAGTTGTACTCCGGCGGGTTCGGATTCGCGCCGTTCACCAGCTCCATGTAGTAGTTCCAGTTCCAATTGGGACCCGGGTCGGTGTGGTCGTTGTTGGGCATCTCGCTGTGACCCTTGATGTGGGCCCGGTCCTTGGGGATGCCTCGGCGGTCGGCGATGTTCCTGGTCACCGCGGCCGACGAGCGGTACATCGCGTCGGTGAACCAGGACGGCTGGTCCACCCAGCCCTCGTGCTCGATGCCGATCGTGTACGGGTTCTCGGTCCGCACATGCCAGGCGGTGTCCTTCTCGGCCACCATCTGGGTGACCTGGCCGTCGCTGGACCGGATCACGTAGTGCGCGCTGACCTGGGCCGACGGGTTCTTGAACCAGCTGATCGTGCCGGCGTACGAGCCTTGGGTCACGTGGATGACGATCGTGGAGATCGCCGCGGTCCGGCCGACGCGGTAGTTGCTGGTGCTGGCCGGGTTCCAGATCGCGCCCGGGTAGTCGACGGCCGCGACCGAGGTCGGCGTCCGCGTCCCGAGTGGAGCGACCTTGGCGTAGGCGCCGCGGTCCGGGGTGACCTTCTTCGGCTCGGTGGTGACGCCCGCGGCGTTCACGCCCTGGCCGATGATCCGGTAGACCTCGTCGGTGTACAGCCGACCGGTCGGCGCGTCGGCGGAGTGCGAGTACTTCGCGATCACCTCGTACCACTGGCCGAGGTTCGACCTGTCGGTCAGCTTCGCGGCGTCGGCGTACGAGTCCAGGACGGCCGCGGCACCGAGGATGTTGGACGCGGTGTCCTTGGCCAGCTTCTCGACCGGCAGACCGGTGAGCTCGGTTGCCTGCGACATCGTCGGGTTCTTGTTGTTGCTGACCAGGTGCATGACGCCGTAGCCGTTCGCCTGGCTGGGCAGGCCTTTGTGACCGTCGAGGTGCGATTCGGCGTAGCCGACGCCGACGAGCACCTCCCGGGGTACGTCGTACTTGGCCGCTGCCGTCTCGAATGCGGCGGCGAGCTCGCTCGTGGACGACGTCGGGTCGACAGGCTCGGCCGCGTTGCTCGGCAGGGCACTCAGTGCGAGGGCGCCGGCGGCCGCGGTGGCGAGGAGGGCGGAGAGTCTGGACACGGGTACTCGGGCGGTTTTCCCCATGGGGCGGTTCCTTCCCTGATTCGGTCCGCCGAGGGGCGTCGGCGGTCCCGGAAGTCACGCTAGGCCAAATTCTTCCGCCGCGGCCAGGGTTTGAGTGAACTTTTTCCCGTCACGGCATGAATTCAGGCCATCACGCACTGAAGACCACCTTGCCACGCAGGAGGATCACCCGCGGGTGGCTCAGTACGGCGGGATTCGCCCGCGGATCCTCGTCGTACACGACGAGATCGGCCGGATCACCCGGCTGGAGGTTGCTCGGGGCACCCAGCCACTCGCGCGCGGCCCACGACCCGGCGGCCAGCGCCTGCTCGCCCGACAGGCCGATCCTCGTCAGCGCCTGGATCTCCTGCGCCACCAGGCCATGCCCGAGCACCCCGCCCGCGTCGGTCCCGGCATACACGGGTACGCCGGCCTCGTAGGCGTCCCGGAGCCGGACCAGGCGCTGGTCGTACAGCTCGCGCATGTGGGCCGCGTACACCGGGAACTTGGCGGCAGCCTGGTCGGCGTACTCCGGGAAGTTCTCCAGCTGGATCAGTGTCGGGACCACCGCGACACCGTGCTCGGCCATCCGGTCCAGCATCTCCGGGAGCAGGCCGGTCCCGTGTTCGATGCAGTCGATGCCGGCGGCAAGCAGGTCCGGCAGGGCGTGCTCACCGAAGACATGCGCGGTGACCCGGGCGCCGAGCTCGTGGGCGCGGGCGATCGCCGCATCGAGCGCCTCGGCCGGCCAGCAGGCGGTCAGGTCGCCGGCGTCGCGATCGATCCAGTCGCCGACCAGCTTGACCCAGCCGTCTCCACGCCGGGCCTCCTGCTCGACGTACGCGACCAGTTCCTCCGGCTCGATCTCCCAGCCGTAGTTGCGGATGTAGCGCTTGGAGCGGGCGATGTGACGGCCGGCCCGGATGATCTTCGGCAGGTCCTCGCGGTCGTCGAGCCACCGGGTGTCCGCGGCCGATCCCGCGTCCCGGACCAGTAGCGCACCGGCCTCCCGATCGGCGATCGCCTGCTGCTCCTGGGTCTCCCGGCCGACGGCACCGTGCTGGTCCAGCCCGATGTGACAGTGCGCGTCGACCAGACCGGGCAGGATCCAGCCGCCGGTGTGGACGGTACTGACATCGGCAGCGGTGGGCCGGTCGACGACCAGCCCACCGCTGAGGTGGAGCTCCTGCCGCTCGCCGGCCGGCAACACCGTGCCGACGAGCCTGAGTACGCCGGTTTCCGTCATACCGCGACGTTAACCGGAGGAGTGTCAGCCGTGCGAGCCGCCGCCCGGGGTGCAGGTCGGCGTGGTCGGATCGGCCGACGAGCACGGCGAACTGGTCGGCGTGTCCGACGGGGTCGGAGTCGGTGTCGGGGTGGGAGTCGGTGTCGGGGTCGGCGTCGGCGTGGGAGTCGGCGTCGGGGTCGGCGTCGGCTTCGTCGGCGGCCGGGTCGGCTTGTGCGTCGGCTCCTTGGTCGGCGTGTCCGCCGGGTCCGGAACCGTAGGCTCGTCCGTCGTGGTCGGCGCGGTCGGCTTCGGCTTCGGCGTGGTGGACGTGGCCGGCTTGCTGTCGTCCGGGATGTCCGGCACCTCGCGTGGGTCGACCTTGCGCTCGGCGTTACCGGTTGCCCTGGGCACCGACAGGCTGCCCTTCTCGTTCGGCACCAGCACCGCGTTCTTGCTGTAGACCCGCATCCACTTCAGCACGGTGGCGACGAAGTCCTTGGAGTGCTGGTATCGCAGCAGCGACGCGACCAGGTCCCGCGGCCGCTTCAGGTCGTCGCCCTCCGAGCACAGGTACACCGCGACCGTGGTGACCGCGTCGTACACGTTGTTCGGGTTGCGGAAGCCGTCACCGTTGCCATCGGCGCCGAACTCGGTCCACACCTGCGGGATGATCTGCATCGGGCCGACCGCGCGGTCCCAGGTCAGATCGGCGTCGTACCGGCCCTTGTCGGAGTCGGTGATCCGGCCGTTGCCACCGCGACCGTTCAGCACCGGGCCGAGGATCTTGCCCCGGGTGGTGCCGGCCACGTCGACCCGGCCGCCGCTGGCGTGGTCGGACTCGACCTTGCCGATCCCGGCCAGCAACGGCCAGGTGAGCCCACAGTTCGGCCGGACCACGGCGAGATTCGCGGTGGCGCGGCGATAGGCGGGGAACACCCCGCGCGGGATGCCGTTGACGGCATCCGGTCGTCCCGGCCGGACCACGGACCGGCCGTCGGTCGCACCCTGGACGGGCACGTCGGCACGGGCCGGCTTGTCCGAACCGAGCCGGCCGTCCACTCCGGGACGCTGCGGGACGATCATCGTCAGTTCGTCGAACTCACCGCTGTTCAGCCCGGCTCCAGGCGATGGGGCAACCGGGCTGTCCGCCGCGAGCTGACCGGAGGCACCGGCCCCGCCCGAGGCGACTGTCACGATGGCCCCGACCAGGAGAGGGGCCGTGCACAGTGAAGCGATGATGATTTTGACCCGACGGTTTCCACTACGGGTTAGGCGCATAGTCCCCTCAACGATCTATACGCCAGAAAGTTACATCAAGTCGACGCAAAGTTACCTGACCCGCCAACACCCCCGACAACGGGCACCACTCAGGCGTGAATCGGCGGGCTGAGGACCCGCGAGACGCAGGTAATCTGCCCGCTTACCCCGGCTGAAACCCTACCGGTTCAGCTACCCGCCTGAGGCGCCTGCTCCGGAGTGGACTCGGAGCTCGGGTCGCCCGCGGGCGCCGTCGTGCACGGCTCCGGGGTCGGGGTGACCGTCGGCGTCTCGGTGGGTGTGGTGGTCGCCGTCGGCGTGCAGGTCGGGTCCGGAGTCGGGGTGGGCGTCGGCGTCGGAGTCGGAGTCGGAGTCGGCGTCGGTGTCGTGGTCGGCGTCTCCGACGGCGTGCCGGGGGTGTTGGTCGGCGGAGTCGTCGGGGTGTTCGACGGCGGCTTCGGCGTCGCCGTCATCGGGGGCTTCGGCGTCGTGGCCGGCGGCTTCGACGTAGCGGGCGGCTTCGACGTCGTGCTCTGCGACGGGATCGGCGTGCTCGGCTGGACCGTCGGCGTGGTCGTCGGGGTCGTCGCCGGGGTGGAGGTGTCCGTCCGGGTCGGGTCGTTCGACTCGTCCACGTTGCCGTTGTCGTCGACCGGCGGGTTGATGATGCCGTCGGTGTCCGGGATCGTCACCGTCTGGTTGGCGTAGGTCTGCATCCACCGCAGCACCGTCGACACGTAGTCCATCGAGTGGTTGTAGCGCAGCACCGCCTGCACCAGGCCCTGCGGATCGGACAGATTCGCCCCACCCGAGCACAGGTAGTCGCCGGCCGCCCGGGCCGCGTCGTACACGTTGTGCGGGTCCTTGGTCCCGTCACCGTTGCCGTCCGCCCCGAAGGCCGCCCAGGTCCCCGGGATGAACTGCATCGGCCCGACCGCACGGTCCCAGGCCGTGTTCCCGTCGTACAGACCCTGATCGGTGTCGGTGATCGCAGCCATTCCCGGACCGCCGTCGAGGACCGGACCGAGGATCTTGCCGCGGGTGTTCCCGTTCGGCTCGACCCTGCCGCCGCTGGCGTGCGCGGACTCGACCTTGCCGATCCCGGCCAGCAACGGCCAGGTGATGTGACAACCCGGCATCGCCACGGCCAGCTCGTTGGCAGCCTTCTGGTACGCCGCCAGCACGGTCCCCGGAATGCCCGACGGGTTGCCGGTGACCCCTGGGATCGGCTGCACCGGGCCGTCGACCGCACCGGTCACCGGCACCTGGATCTGCGACTTCTGCTGGGTCGGCAGACTGCCGTCGGCACCCGGCTGCGTCGGTAGCTGGTCGACCAGGTCGTCGAACTGCGCGTCCTGGCGCGGCTGGGCCAGCGCGTGCGCGTCGACGATGAACGTGTTCGAGGTGACGCCACCGGCGACGAAGACGGCAACCATGGCGGTAGGCGGCGCCAAGATGACCCAGGTGGCGGTCAACTTACCCCGCCACGTGTCCAGGTTCTTGAACTGCTGCCTCATCCGAGCCGTCCTTCGACGTGTTCCGCAGTACCGGGTGTTCGGGCGTAGGCACGATCTTAGTCGCCAGAGGGTTATGGACAACCGGTAACGGTGCGCCATTTCATGGCCGCGCCTCCGGCACGGCGTGGTTGTGGGGCCTCGGCTCCCGGCCTTCCCTCGTCGCTCCAGTCGCTCCGCTCCCTGCGCTCCTCAGTCCAGGCCGGGAGGCCCCACAACCGTACGACCGAATCGGCCACCGCGGCGACGGTTCACCTACTGGCCGCCGAGCATCTTTTTCAGGTCGTCCGGGAGCTCGAAGTCGTCGCCGGTCTGGCCGGCGCCGCCGAACGCGGCGGGCAGCTGGCCCGGCTGCGGCGCGGACGGCTGCTGGTTGGCCTGGCCGGCTCGCTTGGCCGGGTTGCCCGAGCCGCGCTTCCTGCCCTTCTTCGCCTGCTGCTTCGCCTTCCGGGCGCCGCCGCCACCGCCGGCCATCCCCGGCATCCCGGGCATTCCCGGCATCCCGGGCATGCCCTTGCCGGTCGCCATCGCGTTCATCATCTTGCGGGCCTCGAAGAACCGCTCGACCAGCCCGCTGACGGTGGCGACCTCGGTGCCGGAACCCTTCGCGATCCGGGCCCGGCGGGAGCCGTTGATGATGTTCGGATCGGTCCGCTCGGCCGGCGTCATCGAGTGGATGACCGCCTCGATCCGGTCGATCTCGCGCTCGTCGAAGTTCTCCAGCTGGTCCTTGAACTGGGACGCGCCGGGCAGCATGCCGAAGATCTTGGTCAGCGGGCCCATCTTGCGGACCGACTGCATCTGGGCGAGGAAGTCGTCCAGGGTGAAGTCCTTGCCGCCCTTCTTCTGCAGCTTGGCCGCGGTCTTGGCGGCCTCCTCCGCGTCGAAGGTCTGCTCGGCCTTCTCGATCAGGCTGAGCACATCACCCATGCCGAGGATGCGCGAGGCCATCCGGTCGGGGTGGAAGACGTCGAAGTCCTCGAGCTTCTCGCCGTTCGAGGCGAACATCACCTGGCGGCCGGTCACCTGCGCGATCGACAGCGCGGCACCACCGCGGGCGTCACCGTCCAGCTTGGACAGCACGACGCCGTCGAAACCGACCCCGTCCAGGAACGCCTGGGCTGTGGTGACCGCGTCCTGACCGATCATCGCGTCGACCACGAACAGGATCTCGTCCGGTGTGACCGCGTCGCGGATGTCGGCGGCCTGCTTCATCAGCTCCTCGTCGACACCCAGCCGGCCGGCCGTGTCGACGATCACCACGCTGTGCTGCTTGGTCCGGGCCTCGTCCATCGCCCGGCGGGCCACGTCCACCGGGTCGCCGACGCCGTTGCCCGGCTCGGGTGCGAAGACCGGTACGCCGGCCCGGTCGCCGACCACCTGCAGCTGGGTCACCGCGTTCGGCCGCTGGAGGTCGGCCGCGACCAGCATCGGCGTCTGGTGCCTGGTCTCCTTCAGCCACTTGGCCAGCTTCCCGGCCAGGGTGGTCTTACCGGCACCCTGCAGACCGGCGAGCATGATCACCGTCGGCGGCCGCTTCGCCATCCGCAGCTCGCGGGTCTCGCCGCCGAGGATCGTGACGAGCTCCTCGTTGACGATCTTGATCACCTGCTGCGCCGGGTTCAGCCCGCCGCGCACGTCGGCGCCGCTGGCCCGCTCCCGGACCGCCGCGATGAACTCCTTCACCACCGGCAGCGCGACATCCGCCTCCAGCAGCGCGATCCGGATCTCCCGCGTCGTCGCGTCGATATCGGCATCGGTCAACTTGCCCTTGCCACGCAGGTTCTTGAAGGTGGCCGACAACCGATCGGAAAGCGTATCGAACACGAAAAAGTCCGTTCTCCAGAGAAAACCCAGTACAACCCCACCGAGTCTACCGACCGTGCGTCCTGTGGATAACTCCCGCGGGCACCGGCTGTCGTCGCCGGCCCCCGCGGGCCTCCCGGCAGCTAAGGTGCTGGGGACGGTGTGTGACGAGCAGGGGGCAGGTGCCGATGGAGTTCGAGCGGTTCAAGCAGGAGTACGTCGCGGCGCGCGAGGAGTTGTCGGCCGGGAGCATCCCGGACGTCGCCGGCGTGCAGGCGCAACTGCGGGAGATGGCCGCCACGTTGTCCGACGAGACCGATCTCCGGGTCGCGGAGGGCCTGATCGAGCAGCTGACCGCGGCGACGCCGACCGACTCCGGGCAGTCGCCGGAGATGGCCGAGGCCCTGCGGGTGCTCGACACGGCCGACTTCGACACCGGCACGAAGGAGCAGCGGCTGGCCGCGCTGACCGCCGCCCGGCAGCAGATCTGGGCGATCGCGGACCGGGCCGGCCGGGACAGCGGCGCCATTCGTGGACTCACCCGTGGGCTGGAGAAGTCCGAGGAGCTGCTGACCGAGGGTCCGCCCTGGGCTGATGAGGAAACGGCCGGAGCCTGACCGTGGTCAGCAACGAGGGCATGGTCCGGATCGAGCCGTCCTCGGCGACCTATCAGGAGTTCGCCCGGCTCTACCGGATCGCCCAGGAGCTGCACCCGGGCGGCGAGGATCGCTGGAACGGCGAGTTGTACGCCCGCACCGACGACAAGTGGGGCGGGATGGCGCCCGACGGCACGATGCGCCTGAACCAGGATCTGGTCCTCGACCACCTCACCGGCGGCGAGCTCGGCGACGATCCTGAGCGTCAGGCGCAGGCCCTGGCCACCGTCCTGCACGAGTCCAAGCACGCCCGGGCCGGAATCGACGCCCAGGACGAGCCGAACGCGGTCCGGCGGCGGGAGTCGTTCGGACTGAACGAGGGTCTGACCGAACTCGCCACCATGGAGGACTTCGGCGAGTTCGCCCAGCGAGCCGGGTACGACGGTTTGCCGCAACCCCAGCCCGAGTACGCCGGCGCCGTACATGCCACCTCCGAGTTGCTGAACCGAGCGACCTCGTCCGAGCAGGAGCGCACGCAACTCCTGCATTCGGCGATCGACCAGCCCGTCGTGATGGGCTGGGATGCCGTGGCGGACCACGTCGTCCGCAACGAGCTCGCCGATGTCGTGCCGCCGGACCCGGAGCACCAGCAGGCGGCTCGGGCACACGTGGTCAATCAGATGGCGGTCGGCGAATGGGACGGGGTCCAGAACCGCCCTGGCCGCGGACCGCTGACCGCGGACCTCGCCACGGCCGGCGTGGACCGGGCGGTCGGGCAGCTCCGCGAGCACTACCAGAACAACCCCGGCGAGCCGTATCCGGCGAAGGCCCCCAACCCGGCGGCCGCGCTCTCGACCGAAGCCGGCAACGGTGGCGAGCAGGCCCGCGTCAACGGGCAGGAGCAGGCCCGCACTGCCGGCCGGAGCGAGACGGTCGACCTGAGCAAACTTCCGCCACCCGCGGCCGGCACCCGCGTCGAGCGCGCAACTGCCGGCGCCGAGCAGGCTGCGCCGGCCGGGGTCGGCGGACGTGCCGACTCCATGCGCTTCCTCGCCGACCAGGCACCCGCCGCCGGGGCGACAAACCATCGCCCCTCGCTCGGACAGGGCGCCCGCGGCGCCGGAGCACCGGCCGGCGCGGGGGTCGCCAAACCCGGCCTCGACAAAGGTGCGACGCCACCCGACCGCGGCGGGCGCGGGTAACAAGCCGATTGACAGGGTGCCCACCGGGGCACCACGATCTAACCGGTAATCGATGATCTAACGGTTAGGGGGGTGTGATGGCGAAGAGCCGGGTCGTGCTGGACGGGCCTTCCAACCTGGGCTTGAGGCCGCCGGTGACAGGCGCCGTACCGGGGTGTTACAAGCTGGCGGGCGCGATCCGGGATCAGGGGTTCCTCCAGCGGATCGGAGCCGGGGACGCCGGCTGCGTGACGCCGCCCCGGTATGACCGGGAGGGGTGGAAGCCGGGGGACGGGGTGTTCAACGCCGAGGGAATCGCGACGTACACGGTGAAGCTGGCAGACCGGTTGACGAAGCTGTTCGACGAAGAGCGATTCGTGGTCCTGCTGGGCGGTGAGTGCAGCAACGTGCTCGGTCCGGCGTTGGCATTGAAGCGGCGCGGGCGGTACGGCGTCGTCTACCTGGACGGGCACTCGGACTTTCGCACGGTCGACAACTCACCGCACGTCGGGGCCGCCGGTGGCGAGGCGCTCGCCTTGATCACCGGACGCGGGCAGGCGGATCTCACCGATCTCGAGCAACAGGGCCCGTACACCCGCGACACTGACGCGGCGCTGCTCGGCATCCGGGCGGACGACGAGTACGTCGGCGACGTGGAGGCAGCCGGGATCCCGGTCTGGCCGGCCCTCAAGATCGCCGAGGACGCGGCCGCGGCAGCGAGCGGTGTGCTGCAGCACCTCGAGCGGGACGAGCTCGACGGGTTCTGGGTGCATCTCGACGTCGACATCCTGGACGCGAAGATCATGCCGGCGGTCGACAGTCCCGACCCGGGCGGGATCGATCACGCCCAGCTCGCCGAGCTGCTGCGACCGTTGCTTGCGGCACCCACCTGCCGGGGTATCGACATCGGCATCTTCGACCCCGACCTGGACCCGGACGGCAGCTACGCCGCCGAGCTCACCGACACCCTGGTGGCGGCCCTCAGCTGAACGCCGCCCGGCAACAAGGGCTTACTTGACCTCGATGGGAAGTTCCCAGACCAATCCCTGGCCATGCGGCTCGGCTCGGCCGAGGATTCGCCGTACGCCGCCCGGCCAGAGCTGCAGCTCCACCAGGAAGTCGTAGGGCCCGCCCGGCGTCCGGGGAAGCGGCTCGAGCCGCAGGCGGGCCAACGGCGACGACTCCCCTGCCGTGGCTCCGAGCTCAGCAAGCCGAGCCTCCACCGCCGCCCGGTCGTCGCGGGTCAGGTACTGCCACATGATCGAGTGCCACACGACGGTCACGTGCCCGCGGGACAACTCAAGCCCGTGCAGGAACGAGACCGCGTCCTCCCGCCGTACGTCGGCCGGGACTTCACGGGCGATCTCCAGGGCCCCGCGCAGCCGGGCCAGTCGCACAGGCATGTCCGGCCACACGTACGACGTCAGAGTGCGCGCACCGTCCTCGGTCAGCGGGTTCACCGGCGCGATGTCGCTCCCGACCCGCTCAGCGATCCGCAACGGCACCGGCTTCAGCGACTGACCCGACCAGGCCTCGTCAAAGACCACCGGACTGTCCACGGCACCGAAGGACGTCCCGTCGGGCGCGTCGTACCGGAAGTGGTCCGCCCGCAGGTTGAGTCCGCCACTCGCCCCGATCTCGAACAACCGCACCGGCAGCGGCACAGCGTCGACCAACTGCAGCAGGCCGCCGTACAGCGCGGCAGCCCGGCCTACCTCGTTGGTCTGCGGCGGCTGGGTCAGCAATGACCGCAGCTCGGCCGACCGGGACTGCAGCACCTGCTCGAACGCCTCCCACCCGAGCACTGAGTCCCACGATCCGCCCACGCTCGGATAGAACGCAGCAAGCTCCGGCGCCTCCCCTGCCAGTACAAGCCGGTGCACAGAGCCCAGCAGCCGCAGGGCGATCGCATCACCGAACGAGCGGTCCTCATAGCCGGCCAGTACGCCGGTGGACACCCCACCGACCTCGTAGTCGTCCACAAGGAGCCGGCACAGCTCGGCGTACATCGACGACCCGAGGTCCTCGCAGGCAACCGCTTGACGCTGGAGTGTCTCTACGACATGCACAGTGCCGAGACTAGAAGGTCAGACGATCCAGGACGGTCTTTGCCGTCGTGCGCGCGTCTTCGTCGTCCAGCGGCGAGCCGTGGCTGTCGGTGAGGTAGAAGACGTCCACACACTCAGCACCCAGCGTGCTCACGTGAGCCGAGCGGATGTCAGCACCTGTGGATGCGATCGCCGAGGTGACGTCGTACAGCAGGCCCGGGCGGTCGTGTGCTCGCACCTGCAGCACAGTGGCCGTCTCCGATGCACCAGGCAACAGATCCACCCGGCTGGCGACTCGTACCTTCGCCGCAGACGAGTCGCGCGCGGCCAAACGCCGTACCAGGTCGGTGTCGTCGCGCAGGGCCACCGCAAGCCGGTCCCGCAACCGCACTGGGTCGGGCGGCGAGCCGGCCACGGTCCACTGCGAGATCCCCAGCCCTTCGACGGAGGTGATGACCGCAGACCGTACGGCGAGCCGCTCAACCGCAAGCACAGCCGCCACCGTCGACAGCGTGCCCACTTGATCGGGTACGGCGACATTGACCCGCAAGTCACCGAGATGCTCGGAGACGGTCACGCCGAGCCGTCCAACTCCGACGATCTGGTGCAGCGTGGGCACGGGGATCGGCGGAGCATCGGTCCACATGCTCTCCCCTCCCCCGGACAGCTCACTGCGCACGCGTCGGCACAGCTCACCGACCAGCCGCATCCGCCACGGCGATGATGCCGCAGGGCCGGCCGCACGCGCGTCGGCGTACGTGAGGGCTTCCAGCAGGTCCAAAGTCTCTGTAGTGCGGACGATCCCGACAACCAGCTCAACAGTCATGGGGTCGTCCAGGTCCCTCCGGGTAGCGACCTGCGCAAGCATCAGGTGCTGCCGGACCAGCAGTGCGATCGTGTCCGCGTCCGACTCCCCGAACCCGAGCCGGCGAGCCACTCGCCCCGCGATCACCGCGCCTGTCACGCTGTGGTCGCCTTCGACCGCCTTACCGAGGTCGTGCAGCAGTGCGGAGACCAGCAGCAAGTCAGGCCGCCGTACGTCGCGGACCATCTTCGAGGCCTCGACACACGTCTCCAGCAGGTGCCGGTCGACCGTGAACCGGTGGATGGCCGATTGCGGCGGCCGGAACCGCACGGTGTCCCACTCCGGCAGGATCCGCGAGATGTACCCGGCCTGGTCCAGCGCCTCCCACACCTCGAGCAGACCGCTGCCCGCACCCAGCAGAGCGCACAGCAGCCGCCGCGCCTCACCCGGCCAGGGTTCAGGAAGCGCCAGCGCCCGATTAGCCAGCCGTCCACAGACAGCAGGCGACAAGACGAGCTCTCGGTCCGCAGCAACGGCAGCAGCCCGCAGGCCCAGTACTGCGTCCCGCTCTGGTCGCGCGTCCGGCATCAGTACGACTTCACCCTCGTGCTGGCCGACTCCCTCGTCGAGTGCCAGCAGCAACGGTCCACCGGTCCGCTGACGACGCCGGGACCGAGGCGGCCGGGTCATCAGGCTCTCGATCCGCCGCCAGGACACGTCGCACACGTGCGCGAGCGTCCGGCCGGTCGAGTACACGTGCCGCAGAAGCTCGTCCCGCCCATCCATGCCCAGCCCCGCGGCAACCTCTCCAGACACGTCAGCAACGAGCCTGTCAGTGGAACGCCCCGCAACCGTGTGCAGCTCGTCGCGGATCTCCAGCAGGTCCAGTCGCGCCCGCTCCACCACCGGGTGCGGTACGTCGATCAGCCACGACGCCACCAAGGCACGCAGTACGACGGCATCCCGCAGACCGCCGTACGCCTCCTTCAGGTCGGGCTCCGCCAGGTGTGCGAGCTCTCCGACGGTCGAGGCACGGTCCTTGCACGCCTCAGCCAGTGCAGGCAGCCGAGTCTTGGCAGTCCGGCGCCAGTCGGCCATCAGCACGGACCGCAGCTGCAGTGTGAGGTGTGAGTCTCCCGCGACGTGCCGTGCGTCCAGCAGGCCGAGGGCGACCCGGATGTCGTCGGCAGCCGCCTTCTGGGCCTCCGCGACCGTGCGGACACTGTGGTCCAGCCTGGTCCGCGAGTCCCACAGCGGGTACCAGATCTGTGCGGCCAGCTCGTCCACCCGTGGGTACCCCTCGGCGTGCACGAGCATCACGTCGAGGTCGCTGTACGGCGACAGCTCCTCCCGGCCGTAGCCGCCGACAGCGACCAGCGCGACGCCCTCGGCAGGTACACCGAGGGCGTCGCAGGCTTTCGAGAGGAGCAGGTACAGCAGCGCGTCGGCCTCCTCGGCACGGACGCGCCGCTGTGCTGCTCGATCAACCATCTACAGTGCGTCGCCGTCGAGCTCGCCGGTGCGCACCCGGACGATCGACTCCACCGGAGTCACCCAGACCTTGCCGTCACCGATCTTGCCGGTCTGCGCGGCCTTGACGATCACGTCCACCACGTCCGCGCTGTCGCCGTCCTCGACGACGACCTCGACCCGGACCTTCGGGACCAGGTCCACCTCGTACTCCGCGCCGCGGTAGACCTCGGTGTGGCCCTTCTGCCGGCCGTAGCCGCTGGCCTCGGTCACCGTCATGCCGGTGACGCCGAACGTCTCCAGCGCGGCCCGGACGTCCTCCAGCTTGTGCGGCTTGACCACCGCGGTGATCAGCTTCATGCGTTCGCACCTTCCTTCGAAGCCTCAGTGGTCTCATTGTCGTCGACCTCGGCCGCGGCCTGCGGCCGGGCGAGCGGGCTGTGGCCGCGCAGGCCGGACGCCCCGAGGAAGTCGTACGCCGTCTCCGCGTGCTCGACCTGGTCGACACCGGCGACCTCGTCGTCCTCCTTGACCCGGAAGCCGATGGTCTTGTCGATCACCTTGCCGAGCAGGAAGGCGACGGTGAAGGAGTACACCGCGACCACCAGGTTGGCCAGTGCCTGCTTGCCCAGCTGCGAGGCGCCACCACCGTAGAACAGACCGTCCACGGCCGACGGCGCGGCCGCCGTACCCAGGAAGCCGATCGCCAGCGAGCCGACCAGACCGCCGACCAGGTGGACGCCGACCACGTCGAGGGAGTCGTCGAAGCCGAACTTGTACTTCAGCGAGACCGCGAAGGCGCAGATCCCGCCGGCCACGAGGCCGAGGATGATCGAGCCGACCGGCGTGAGCGCACCACAGGCCGGGGTGATCGCGACCAGACCGGCGATCGCACCGGAGGCCATGCCCAGCGTGGTGGCCTTGCCGTGCCGGATCCGCTCCACGATCAGCCAGCCGATCACGGCGGCCGCGGTGGCGACCTGGGTGTTGACGAACGTCACCGCGGCGGTGGTGCCGGCGCTCAGCGCGGAGCCCGCGTTGAAGCCGAACCAGCCGAACCACAGCAGTGCGGCACCGAGAACGACCAGCGGCAGGCTGTGCGGTCGCATCGGGTCCTTGCGCCAGCCGATCCGCTTGCCCAGCACGATCGCCAGGGCCAGCGCGGCCGCACCGGCGTTCACGTGCACCGCCGTACCGCCGGCGAAGTCGATCGCGCCCAGCTTGTCGCCGATCCAGCCGCCGTTGCCGTCGTCCAGGAACCAGACCGAGTGCGCGACCGGGAAGTACACCAGCGTCGTCCAGCCCACCACGAACACGATCCAGCCGCGGAACGAGGCCCGGTCGGCGATGGCGCCCGAGATCAGCGCCGGCGTGATGATCGCGAACATCAGCTGGAAGGCGACGAAGGCGAGCGTCGGGATCGTCCCGCTCACCGCGTCGGGCGAGATCAGGCCGGACAGGCCGACCTCGGAGAAGTTGCCGATCACGTGCCCGGTGTCACCACCGAACGTCAGTGAGTAACCGACCAGCACCCACAACAGTGTGACGACGGCGATGGTGATGGCGCTCATCATCATCATGTTCAGCACGCTCTTGACGCGCACCATGCCGCCGTAGAAGAAAGCCAGGCCCGGTGTCATCAGCATCACCAGGGCGGCGCTTACCAAGACCCAGGCGGTATCGCCGGCGTTGATCTCCATCAACGTCATCCCTTCCATCGATCTGGGGGTGGCCGGCGTCCTCAGTCGGGAGAACTCCACAACACCGGGGAGCCCGCGCTCAGCCACACCGCAAACGGTGTCGGCGCGCCGTTTCAGCCGATCGGTCCGTTTGTTTCAGGCATGTGACAAACCGGGCGTTCAGGTGACATCGGCGTGACATCGGCGAAGTTGTGGCACTCTGGCCTGGACCACACGGGCCCGCAGCCGCGCCACTGCACCCGTCCGAGCTGGGGAACACGAAATGGGGACCAACCACGGGGTGACGCCGCGCCGCGGCAGGCCACGGGACCCGGACGCGGAGCCGAGGATCCGCCGGTACGCCGTCCAGCTGCTGCTGGAGCGAGGGTTCGACGGAATGACGGTGGACGACGTCGCCGAAGCCGCTGGAGTGGGCAAGGCGACGATCTACCGACGCTGGGTGAGCAAGGAGCAACTGGCCAACGACGCCCTGGCCGACCTGTTCGACATCGAGATCCCGGATGCCGACACCGGGTCGATCGAGGGCGACCTGCGCCAGGTCTACACCGATGCTCTGACGTTCGTGAACAGCAAAGAAGGGCTGGCTCTGATCCGCCTGGCGGTGTCGGAGGCGACGCGCGACGAGCGGTCGGCGGCGATCTACCGCGCCTTCCTGGAGCGGCGGATCCAGCTGACCGAGGCTGCGCTGGACCGGGCCCGCGCCCGCGGTGAACCGATCCGGAGCAACGTGGACACGGCGCTGATGGTGCAGTGGCTGGCCGGCGTGTTCGTCATCCGTGCGCTGACCGGTGAGCCGATGCCGACGCCCGAGGACGCGGACCGCCTGCTGACGTTCACCATGCGCTGCATCCTGGAGCAGTCAGGGCCGGACCCCGGGCCCGAGCGCGACCCCGTCGACGTCTAGCTCCGTGACGCGCTCCACCTTGCCGGTGCGGACGTCCCAGGCGAGCACCCAGCCACGGACCTGGATCATCGGCTTGTACTCGTCGTACCAGCCCAGTACGGCGCAGCAGCCGGGCTCCCGGACGCCCTGCGGGTCCATCGCGGGGGTGCTGCGGTCGGTCTCCCCCAGGACCAGCAGGCTGCTGGGCAGTGCGCGCAGGGTGGAGATGGCCGCCACGACCTGTGGCTGAGAGGACTTGGTCGGCACCTGCTGGATGTCGTTCGCGACGAACAGCCGGGCCGCCATCGTGTACGTCGAGAAGGTCTGGCCGACCCAGGTCCGGACCGGCAGTTGCAGCTCGCTGTCGACCGAGTACTCGCCGTTGACCAGGTACCGGAGCACGGCATAGCTGTCGATCCGGTACGGCGCTGTGATCGACGCGGGATTCCTGGCCGACGGGATCGCGGTCACCGATCTCTCACCGTCACCGCCCTCGCCGACCACGACGCGATAGGCCACATTGGGGCCGCTCACCAGGATGCGCTCGGCGCTCGACAGCCAGGACACGCTGCTGAGCTCCTGACTGGGCAGGGTGAAGCGGAAGACCTCGGCGGTCGTCACGTCGACGGTGACCAGTTCGCCCGGCTGTGGGAAGGCCGCGAACCGCCCGTCGGGCGAGATCGCGCCTGAGCTCAGCGGCGATCCGGTGCGGATCGGGCGCAGTTGCAGGTCGGCACGCGCCCAGGTCGAGTCGGCACCGAGCAGGAGCGCGTCGTACCGGCCGCCTCGCTCCTCGAGCACCACTGCGGCCAGGTTCTCGATCGGGTGCTCGGACAGCGGCTCCGGGTCGTCCGGCAGCCGCAGGCGGTCGCCGAGCGGTGTGTAGACCCGGTCGAGGAATCGCTCACTGCCGGCGGGTGGCGCGACCCAGTAGTCGATCCCGGCGATCTGCCCGGCCGGTGGGACATAGCCGGGCGGGAGCGTCGGTGTGGTCGGTGGCGGGATGAGCTCGGCGTTCCGGCTCCCGCTGACTCCGACTCCGATCGCCGCGCCCACGGCGATGCCCAGGACAGTCAGCAAGCTGATCACGATGGTGCGACGCCGACGGCGCCTGGTTGCCAGTCCACCGGCCCAGGCCGCGTCGGCCAGGTCAGGCTCTGGCATCCGGTCGGCAGCCCGGTAGAGCAGCGGCGGGATGTCCTCGCGCCTCATCGCGGTTCTCCCGCGTCCCGCCAGTCGCCCGCACCGAGCGCCGTACGGAAGCGACTGAGCGCGGTGAGTCCGTGTCCGTGGACGGTGGAGTGGGACAGGTTGAGGACGTCGGCCACCTCGAACTCGGTGAGCTCCTCGAGGTGCAGCAGCACGAACACAGCGCGCTGGGCGGGAGTCAGCTCGGCCAGCGCGAGCTTGACCGGGTCATCCTCGTCCGGGAACGCCTTCACCCGGTTCCACCGGACCAGGGCCGGTTGGTAGAGCAGCCGCTGGACGAACGCGTCCGGGTCGTCCACCTTGACCCAGGACAGCGCCAGCCGGGTGAAGGCGTGCAGCAGTGCGTCCTCAGCTCGCTCCAGATCGCCGTACACGAGGTACGCCGTACGGAGCCATCTGCCCTGCCGCGCGTCGACATACGAGGCGAAGTCCGGGTCGACCGATTCCTGCATCCACCCTCCCGCCCCTATTCAACTCCTCAACTACTGCGCGCGGCCACCGCCAGGCGGGTCTCTTCCGCGATCAGATCAGCATTGATACCTCCGGCGGCGGTCAAACCCGCCGCGGCAGCCGGCATCACCGTTGCCCGGGCGTCGGTCACGTTGCCCGCGACGAAGACGCCGGGCACGGAGGTCGCACCCTGTAGGTCGGCCGCCACGACTGTGCTCGTCGCCAGACCGTTCGTCTCCTGTTCGACGATCTCGAGACCCAGGTCGATCAGGAAGCTCGCACGCGCACGCATGCTGGTCTGCACGGCCAGCGCCTGGCGTGGGATGACTGTGCCGCCCTCCAGCCGCACACCGGTCAGCTTGTCGTTCTCTACCTCCAGCTGCTCGACTTTCCCTTGCACTACGGAGATTCCGCGAGCTGCGAGCTGCTCCCACTGCTCCTCGGTCGGCTCCGGCGCAGTGTGCAGGAACAGGGTCACGTCGTCGCTCAACTGCCGGAACAGCAGCGCTTGGAACGTCGCCATCCCGCTGGTCGCGAGGATGCCGATCGCCTGGTCACGCACTTCCCACCCGTGGCAGTACGGGCAGTGCAGCACGTCCCGCCCCCACCGCTCAGTCAGCCCACGTACGTCGGGCAGCACGTCGGTCAGCCCGGTCGTCACCAGCAACCGCCGGCCCTGGTACGTCGTACCGTTCGCAAGCTCGACTGTGAACAGTTCGTCCCGGCGGACCGCTGTCACGGTGCCGGTCGCGAACTCACCGCCGTACCCGGCGACCTCCTGGCGGCCGATCGCGTACAGCTCGGCCGGTGGGACGCCGTCGCGGGTCAGGTAGTTGTGGACCCCCTCGGCCGGGGCATTGCGCGGCGTACCGTCGTCGACGACCAGCACCGACCGGCGCGACCGCACCAGCGCCAGCGCACCACTCAGCCCGGCGGCTCCCCCGCCGACCACGATCACGTCGTACTTCTTCATCTCTCGGACTCCTTCGCTCGGTAACTCGAGGATCCGCGCCGGCCTTCGTTTTCGACAACTTTCTTTGCCACAATGGCAACATGGATTCCTTCGACGACGTCCTCGAGGCGGTCGGACCGCGGCTGCGGATGCTGCGGGCCGAGCGGAAGACGACACTGGCCCAGCTGTCCGAGTCGACCGGGATCTCGGTGAGCACGCTGTCTCGGCTCGAGTCCGGGCAGCGGCGCCCGACGCTGGAGCTGTTGCTGCCGCTCGCCCGTGCGCACCAGGTGCAGCTGGACGAGCTGGTGGACGCGCCGCCGACGGGTGATCCGCGGATCCACGCGAAGCCGATCACGCGCCACGGCGTCGTGCACATTCCGCTGTCCCGGCGACCGGGTGGGCTGCAGGCGTTCAAGCAGATCGTGCCGGAGGGCTGGCCGGGCGGTGACGTCGAGCAGAAGACGCACGAGGGGTACGACTGGGTCTACGTGCTGTCGGGGCGGATCCGGTTGGTGCTCGGCGACAAGGACTTCGTGCTGGCCGAGGGAGAGGTGGCGGAGTTCGACACCCGGGTGCCGCACTGGTTCGGCAATCCTGGGCCGGGTCCGGCCGAGATGTTGTGTCTGTACGGCCCGCAGGGCGAGCGGATGCATGTGCGCGCCCGCACCCGGTAGCCTGCGCCCGTTCGATCCGGAGGAGGAACGGTTGTGAGCGTCGCGTTGTTCACGCTGGGCGGCACCATCTCGATGGCCGGCAACCACCGGCTCACCGGTGACGACCTCACCGCGGCCGTGCCAGGGCTGGCCGAGGTCGGTCACGCCGTCGAGATCCAGGACGTCGAGAAGGTGCCCAGTGCCAACCTGACCGCCTCGAAGATGCTCGACGTGGTCGACGCCGCGTCGAAGGCCGTTTCGGACGGTGCCACCGGTGTCGTGGTCACTCAGGGCACCGACAACCTCGAAGAGACCGCCTTCCTCGTCGACCAGATGTGGCCGCACCCGCAGCCGTTCGTCCTCACCGGTGCGATGCGCAACCCGACTCTGGCCGGTCCTGACGGTCCGGCCAACCTCCTGGCCGCCGTACGCGTTGCCTGCTCCCCTTCGGCCCGCGACCTCGGTGCACTGGTCGTGTTCAAGGAGGAGATCCACGCGGCCCGGTGGGTACGTAAGACCCACAGCACCAGTACGGCGACGTTCGTATCGCCCAACACCGGTCCGATCGGCCAGGTGGTCGAGGACCGGGTCCGCATCCTCACCCGTCCGCTGCGGCTGGACGGCGTACACGGCAGGGCTGAGCCGGCTGAGCTCGATGCGACCCGGGTGGCGCTGTACACGGTGACGATGGACGACGACGGCCTGCTGCTGCAGGGCTTGGCGGACACCCACCAAGGTCTGGTCGTTGCAGGGTTCGGTGTGGGCCACGTGCCGTCTGCGCTCGCCCCTGTGCTGGGTGAGCTGGCTGCTGCGATGCCGGTGGTGCTGACGTCGCGGACCGGCGGTGGTTCGGTACTGCGGAACACGTACACGTCGGTGGGGTCGGAGTCCGACCTGCTGCAGCGTGGACTGATCGACGGCGGCTTCCTGGACCCCTACAAGGCGCGCGTTCTGCTTCGGTTGCTCTTGGCAACGGATGACGACATCGACGCGGCGTTCGCGCAGTACCGATGACCCTGATAATTGCCTTCGGCAACCTTCGCTGGACACAGCGGCTAACAACTCTCACAAGGCCGGGCCGCAGTGTCAACGGCTTATCGGAAGATCGAACGAATCGTGACAAATCTTCGCCAAAAGCTTGACCCGGCACGCCGCAGAGTGCTCAGATCGTCACCGCTCGGGGACCGATTTCGAGGACTTGGAGATGGTTGCGCCGTGGTCGAGCAGGCACAGGGCAGCAGCGGGGGAAGCAGCGATTACGCGGCGGTCGGCGGTGGTCCGGCGATCGCTTCGGTTGTGGATCTCTTCTACCAGAAGGTGCTTGGTGATCCGCAGCTCGCCGGTTACTTCGCAGACACCGATCTGGCCAGGCTCAAGCGGCACCAGGTGCAGTTGGTCTCGCAGGTGATGGGTGGTCCGGTGTCGTACGAGGGCGCCGACCTGGCGCAGGCACACCAGGGCCGCGGGATCACCGGCGACGACTTCGGCAAGGTGGTCGTGCACCTGGTCGACGCGTTGGAGGCGCACGAGGTGCCGGCCGACATCGTCGGGCGCGTGGTGACGGCACTGGGAGCGACCCAGGACGACATCGTCGCCGTGCACTGAGCCGGGGATGGACCCGGCAGCACTGAAGAGCAGCTGGGCCTTGGTCGCGAAGTCGGGCGACGAGGTGCCGTTGTTCTTCTACTCACACCTGTTCCTGTCCCATCCGGAGGTCCGGGAGATGTTCCCGGTCTCCATGGCCCACCAGCGGGACAAGCTGGTCGGCGCGCTCGGTGCCGTGGTCAGCAACGCGTCACAGCTCGACCAGGTCGTGCCCGTCCTGCAGCAACTCGGCCGGGACCACCGCCGGTTCGGTGCGGTCGCCGAGCATTACTCAGCGGTCGGGGCGTCGCTGCTCGCGACCTTGCAGCACTTCCTCGGCGCCGCCTGGACCGCGGAGTTGGCGGCGGACTGGGCCGAGGCGTACGGCCTGGTCGCGACCGTGATGGTCCAGGCTGCCGAGGAGTCGGCGGAGGACAGCCCCGCGTGGTGGGCCGGCGAGGTCCTCGGGGTCGATCGACGCACGATGGACGTGACGATCGTGCAGATCCGGCCGGACAAGCCCCTCGATTACCAGCCCGGACAGTCCGTCGCGCTGGAGATTCCGTATCGGCCCCGGCGCTGGCGGTACTACAGCCCGGCCAGCGCGCCGCGCGAGGACGGCTCCTTCGAACTGCACATCGGACTGGTCCCCGGCGGCCAGGTCAGTGGGCCCGCCGTGCGTTCGCTCAAGCGAGGTGACCCGGTCCGCATCGGCGCTCCGGTCGGCGACAGCCTGAAGCTGCCCGACAACGGCCAGGACATCCTGATGGTGGCCGGTGGGACCGGGCTCGCGCCGTTCCGGGCGATGCTCGAACAGCTCGACCGGCGCACGCCACCGGCCGTGGTACCGCGGGTGCACCTGTTCCACGGTGCGCGCATGCCGTGGAACCTCTACGAGCACAAGACACTCAACAGCCTCACCCAGCGACCGTGGTTCAGCTACACCGGCGTCGTCTCCGACGACAGGTCGTACCCGGGCCCGCGCGGGCCGGTCGGGTCGGTCGCGGCGGACCACGGGCCGTGGTCGGGCCGTACCGCCCTGGTGTGCGGTTCCCCCGGCATGGTCCGGCAGACCGTCGAAGAACTCACCGGAGCCGGTGTCCCGGCGGCCGACATCCGCACCGAGTCCCTCGGGACCACGACCTCGGCAGGGGGCCAGCAGTGACGCGCGAAGATCCGTTCGCCCGGAGACCCACCCAGTCCCCGTACGCGATCAGGCACCAGACCTTTCGTTCGCGGCGCCGGGGCCTGGACCCGGACGACGTGGCGGCGTACCTGAACGAGCTGGCCGAACAGATCGAGTATGCCGACGCGGACCGGGCCGAGCTCAGGGCCGAGGTCGAGCGGCTCCGGAGCAGCACCCCTGACGCCGATCAGCGCGCTCACATCACCGCGCACGCCGTCGGGTTGCTCAGCCAGGCCCAGCAGATCGCGGACAACCTCGTCGCCGAGGCCGAGCAGTACGCGAAGGATCTGGTGGAGTCGGCCCGCGGTCAGCAGCGGGACGCACTGGAGCAGGCACGCGACTCGGTGGAGAGTGCGGTCAAGCACCTACCGCCCAGCGACGCGCAGGTGGCCGAGCTCGAGTACGTCCGCACCTTCACGCAGGTAGCCCATGTCCAGCTCAGGTCCGTCCTGGACGCCCTCGCGGAGCAGGTGGAGCGACTCGGTCAGCTACCGAAGGTGCCGCAGGACCCGCAGAGTTCGCAGCAGCCGACCACCCACGAGGAGATCCAGTGGTGGACCGACCTGTCCACCGACACGGCCGACGCTATCCGCGATTCCCGGCCGGCGGCCGGTCATCGCCGCCCGATCTGAGCGCGGCCGCTTTCGTGGTCAGGTAGTTCCGTTCCGGCAGGCTCGTCGTCCGGCGGGCGGCCTCGCGGAAGTGGTGCGCGGCGACCTCTGTGTCGCCGCGCATCTCGTACAGGTGCCCGCGTACGGCGTCCAGGCGGTAGTGACCTTCCAACTCCTTGTCCAGCGGCTCCAGGAGCTTCAGACCGGCGTCAGGGCCTTGCACCATGGCCGCTGCGATGGCTCGGTTGAGCTTCACCATCGGGTTGCCGGACAGATTCTCCAGCAGGCCGTACAGCGCGAGGATCTGCGGCCAGTCGGTGTCCTCCGGACGGTCCACCTCGTCGTGCAGCGCGGCTATCGCGGCTTGCAGTTGGTACTCGCCCAGTGGCGGCGTACTGAAGGCTTCTACCGCCAGGGCGACGCCTTCGGTGATGTAGCCCTTGTTCCACCGCGTGCGGTCCTGCTCTGCCAGTGGGATCAGCTGCCCCGCGCTGCCGGTGCGTGCTGCCCGGCGTGCGTCGTTGAGCAGCATCAGTGCGAGCAGTCCGGTCACCTGGCCGTTGTCAGGCAGTAGCGCGTGCACAGTGCGGATCAGACGGATCGCCTCACCGGACAGGTCACTGCGGTGCAGTTCTGGACCGCTGGTGCTCGTGTAGCCCTCGTTGAACATCAGGTAGAGCACGTGCAGCACGTTGTGCAGTCGCTCCTCGCTGGCGTCCAGCTCGAAGGAAGCGCCCTTGATCCGCTGCTTCGCCCGGCTGATCCGCTGCGCCATCGTTGCCTCAGGCACCAAGTAGGCCCGGGCGATCTCGGCGGTGGTGAGGCCGCCGACCGCGCGCAACGTCAATGCGATCGCGGAGGCCGGCGTGAGCGTCGGATGACAACAGAGGAACAGCAGCCGCAGCGTGTCGTCCTGCTCCTCGACGTCCTCGGGCCGTACGTCGCGCAGTGCGGCCCGCTCCTCGCGGCGACGCCGGGCCTGCTCCTGCCTGACCTCGTCGATCAGGCGTCGCGACGCGGTCTGGATCAGCCACGCCTTCGGGTTGTCCGGCCTACTGTCGCGCGGCCACGTGGTCGCGGCGGCCAGCAGGGCCTCCTGGACAGCGTCCTCGGCCGCGGCGAAGTCGCCGGACCACCGGACGACCGCGCCGAGGACCTGCGGCGTGAGCTCACGCAGCAGGTCCTCGGTGTTTGTGCTGGTCACACGTCGTAGAGGTCCGTGTCGCCGTCCATCACCCGGCGGACCTCGATCGGCTGCTGAGTCGGCACCCCACCGGGTCCTGGCACACTGGAGAGCTCGGCCGCGATCTCGAGCGCCCGCTCCTCCGACTCGACGTCGATCATCTCGTAGCCGGCCAGGATCTCCTTGGACTCGGCGTACGGACCGTCGGTCACCACCGGCGCGTTCACGCTGGCCGCACGGACCACCTTGGCGTGCTTGGGCCACCTGAGCGCCTGGGCCTCCACCAGTTCGCCGCTCTCCCGCAGCCCCGCCAGGTGGTCGTTCAGGAATTGCATGTGCGCCTTCATGTCGGCCTCGTCCCACTCCAGCATCGGAGTGTCGACGTTGCCGCCGTCGAGGTTCACCAACAGCAGGAACCTGGTCATGTCATCTCCTCCTCCGGCCCCATCCTGGGGCCTTGTCACCCGGAGGACGAGACCGGCACGCAGTTCTCTACATCCTTCTTCAGTGCTTTCTGGTGCGCTCCGGGCTCGCGGTCTCCAGTGGTACGTCGGCCGCGGGGATGACACCGAGCTGGGTGGTCTGGCGCCGCAGTACGGCGTCGTACAGCCAGTCAGTGGCAGTGCGGACACGGTTACCGGGCATGGAGAGCAGGTGGTAGCCGCGTGTCACCACCGTCGCCGGGAGGCCGGAGAGCGGGACGTGCAGCGGGTTGGCCGCTGCCTGGGTGCCACCGAGGTCCACGACGAACCCGAGGTCGTTGTGGACGTACGGCCGCCGCTCACCGGTCCCGAAGCCGGCCGCGACGTTCTTGGCCGCTCGCTTGCCCTGGCGCTCGGCGTGCTGCGCTGTCATCGGTGTGAGCTCGCCCGGCCTCGTCAGGTCCGGCACAGCCGCCGCGTCACCGCAGGCGAACACCTCGGGACGATCCGGCACGTTCAGGTACTCGTCGACGAGCAGGCGGCCCTTCTGCGTCTTGAGACCCAGTCCGTCGACCATGGGATCCGGCCGTACGCCGACACACCAGATGAGCGAGTGTGTCGGTACGAATGACTTGTCGGTGAGCCGTACGCCGTTGTGCATGGCCTCCTCGACCGATCTGCCCATCAGTACCTCGACACCACGCTCGTTCAGCACCTTGTCCGCCGTACGCGACAATCGCTCGTCCAGCTCGGGCAGGACCCGGTCGGCGATGTCCAAGAGCATCCAGCGCATCCGCTGGTGGCGCAGACGTGGCCGGCGCTTCTTGAGGAGCTCTGTGTAGAGCACACCGTGTGCGGCCACCTCAGTGCCCGTGTAGCCGGCTCCGACGACTACGAAGGTGCAGAGCGCGTTCCGCTCGGCCATGTTGTCGGTGGCGTCGGCCAGCTCGACCTGCTGGGTCAGGTGGTCGCGGAGGAACACGGCCTCGGGGATGCCGCGGAAGCCGTGCGCGTACTCCGTGACGCCGGGGATGGGCAGCAGCTTGTTCACACTGCCTGCGGCGATGACGAGGCGGTCGTAGTGGATCTCCTCGCGTCTGTCGACCGGATCGGCGTACCGGACCTTCCGATGATCCAGGTCGAGCCCGTCCACCTCACCGAGCACCAGGCGTACGTCGGGCAACGTGTCGGCGATCGACACGGTCAGCCGGCGCGGCTCGAGGATCCCGCTCGCCACCTCGGGCAGCAACGGCACGTACAGGAAGTAGTCCGTGGAGTTGACCACCACGATGTCGGCCCGCCCACGGGCCAGCCGGCACAGCGTCTTCGCCGCGTTGTACCCCGCAAACCCGGCCCCGACGATGACGATCCTCGGTCGTGTCATCCTCCCTGGGTACCAGATATCTCCCAGGACAAACGAGACCTCAGTCGAGCAGCGCGTCGACGAACTGCTCGGGGTCGAACGGGGCCAGGTCGTCCGGGCCTTCGCCGAGGCCGACCAGCTTGACCGGGACACCGAGCTCGCGCTGGACCGCGATCACGATGCCGCCCTTCGCCGTACCGTCGAGCTTGGTCAGGACCAGACCGGTGACGTTGATGACCTCGGCGAACACCCGGGCCTGGGTGAGCCCGTTCTGGCCGGTGGTGGCGTCGATGACGAGCAGCACCTCGTCCACCTCGGCGGACTTCTCGATCACCCGCTTAACCTTGCCGAGCTCGTCCATCAGGCCCGTCTTGGTGTGCAGCCGTCCGGCGGTGTCGACGAGTACGACGTCCGCCTCCTCCTCGATGCCCTGCTTGACCGAGTCGAACGCGATGCTGGCCGGGTCACCGCCCTCCGGCCCGCGGACCGTACGCACACCGACCCGCTCGCCCCACGTCTGCAGCTGGTCCGCTGCCGCCGCGCGGAACGTGTCCGCCGCACCCAGTACGACGTGCTTGTCCTCGGCGACCAGGACCCGGGCGAGCTTGCCCACTGTGGTGGTCTTGCCGGTGCCGTTAACCCCGACCACCAGGACGACGGCCGGCTGATGGTCCTTACGACTCACCTTGAGCGAGCGGTCCAGCGACGGGTTGACCAGCTCGATCAGCTCCTCGCGGAGGATCTGCCGGGCCTGCTCGCCGCCGACGCCCTCGACCCGGATCCGGGTTCGGAGCCGCTCGACCAGCTCCTGCGTGGGCGTCACACCGACGTCGGCGGTGATGAGGGTGGTCTCGATGTCCTCCCACGCCTCTTCGTCCAGCTTGTCCCGCGAGAGCAGCGCGAGCAGCCCCTTGCCGAGCGAGCCCTGCGACCGCGCCAGCCGGGTCCGCAGCCGGACCAGCCGGCCCTGCGCCGACTCGGGCTTCTCGATCGTCGCGACCGGCTCCTCGGGGAGCTCGGTGTCCTCGAGTGTCCGCGTCGGCGTGTCGCGCGGCTCCTCCGCGTCGTCGCCGACCTTCGGCTCGGCGGTCTCCAGCGGTGCCGGCGGGGTGGATGACGACAGCTGAGCCTTGCGGCGGCGGGTCACGACCAGTCCGGCGGTACCGGCGACCAGGACCACAGCGGCCACGATGATGGCGATCAGAACGGAGTCGGCGAGCTGGGCGACGAGCTGGGGAGTCAACACGGTTCCCCATCTTGACAGACACCCAGCCCGCCAACCGCATTCGTCACGGCAGGCACACCAGCTGTCGCGGTACGTGAGGAGGTACCAACTCGGGCCGGTGGGTGAGGAGCACCACGGTCCGGCGACCGGCCGCGGCGAACAGGTCCTCGAGCAGTGCCCGGCCGGTCTCCTCGTCCAGGTGCTCCGTCGGCTCGTCGAGCACGAGTACGTCGCGATCGGCCAGGAGTAGCCGGGCGAACGCGAGCCGCTGGCGCTCACCGCCCGACAGACGCGCACCGTGCTCGCCAACCATCGTGTCGAGCCCGTCCGGCAGCTTCTCCACGAACACCCCGAGCCGAGCCCGGTACAGCGCTCTCCACAGCATCAGGTCACTCGCACCGGGCCTGGCGAGCAGGAGGTTCTCCCGGATGCTCGTGTCAAACACGTGGCTCTCCTGCGTCAGCAGCCCGACCACAGACCGCACCTGATCCCCTTCGAGCCTCGCGAGGTCCACACCGTCCAGCAGGACCTCACCGGCCCGCGGCTCCAGGAACCGCAGCAGCACCGCCGCCAACGTGCTCTTCCCCGAACCGCTCGGCCCGGTGATCACCACCCGGCTCCCGGCCGGCATGTCCAGACTCAACCCGTCCAGTACGTCGTCGTCGCCGTACCCGACCCGTAGGAGCTTCACCTCCAGGTCGCGCCCGTCCGGCAACGGCAGCGCGGTTGCGGGCTCGGTCACTGGCTCGGGACTGTCCAGGAGCTCCTGCACTCGGCTGAGTGACGCCCGCACCCGGATGGCGAGCTGTGCGGCGGCCGGTATGCCTCCGAGTACGTCGGCGAGCGCGAGCGGCGTCAGGACGAGTACAGCGAACACCGCGCCGGTTATGTTCGCCGTATTGCCGAGCACCAGCCCGGCCAGGCTCGCGCCGCCGACGCACAGCATGAGCAACGCACTGCCGAGCCCTGCGCTCCAGGCCGAGCGTCGCTCCGCTTCGGCCAGCTTCGCGTCGCTGGCGCTGAAGGAGTCGAGTACGTCGTCGACCGCGTTGAAGGCGACCACGTCACCTGCGGTGAGGAGTGTCTCGGTTGCCGCGGCGGCGACCTCGCCACGTGCGCCGGCGATCTTCCGCTCAGCCCGGGCGGCGGTTTGGGCAGTCAGCCACGGGACGACGGTGCACGCGACGAGGACTGCCAGTGCCACGGCAACGCCTGCTGCGGGCAGCAGCAGTGCCAGGAGAGCGACGGTTGCTGTTGCGGTGACTGCTGCGACCGCAACCGGCAGCAGGACGCGCAACCAGAGGTCGAGCACCGCGTCGACATCCAGCACGAGTCGCGCGAGGAGATCGCCCTTGCGGCGTGAGCTCAGGCCTCCCGGAGCCAGCTTCTCCAGCCGTCCGGTGATCCGCGCCCGGGTCTCCCCCAGCACCCGGTACGCCGCGTCGTGCCCCACCAGCCGCTCGACGTACCGGAACACGCCGCGGCCGACGCCGAACGCCCGCACAGCCACGATCGCAACCATCAGGATCAGCACCGGAGGCTGAGCAGCCGCAGTGGTGATCAACCAAGCCGAGGTAGCCAGCAACGCCACCGCCGATCCCGCCGCCAGCACCCCTGTCAGCAGCGCCAGGCCCAGTCGCCCCCACACCCGCCCCTGCGGCCGCACCAGCCCCCAAACCTCAGCCCCGGCAACCACACCAGGCGCTCCCCCGGCGACCACCCTCCCTGCGCTCATGCGTTCACCAGCTCCCTTGCGCCAACGGTGACTGTTCGGTCTGCGGCAGCGATCAGCGCCGGCCGGTGGGCGATCATCAGCACTGTCCGGCCGGTGGCACGCAGCCCAGCGACGACAGCGGCCTCGGCATCCGCGTCCAGGCCGGCCGTCGGCTCGTCCAGCAACAGCACCGGCGCCTCCGTGATCAACGCGCGCGCCAACGCCACCCGACGCTGTTGCCCGCCCGACAGGAGTTGCCCCTGCTCCCCCACTGGTTTGTCGAGACTGAGCTCACTCGCCCCGGCGCCGATCAACGCCAGTCGCACTTCGTCGTCCGACGCACCCGGACGGCCCAGCCGCACGTTGTCCGCGACTGTGCCCAGGCGCAGCCCTGGCCGCTGCGGCACCCACGCGAACTGCTGCCTCCAGACCGTCGGCGCGAACTCGTCGGCCGCACTCCCACCGGCAACCACCACACCGCGCTCCGGCTCGACGAACCCGAGCAGAACAGCCAGCACTGTCGACTTACCCGCCCCACTCGGGCCGGTGAGTGCAATCACCTCACCCGGTCGGATATCCAAGTCGAAGCCGTCGAGTGCCGGCTCGTCGCGAGCCGGGTACCGCACTGTCACGTCGTACAGGTGGAGGGAGGTCTCGCGCAGGTCAGGTACGTCGGTCCGCTCGCCTCGCTCGGGTAGTGGTGTCTCCAGGACGCGGAACACCTCTTCGCTGGCGGCGACGCCGTCAGCGCTGGCGTGGAAGTGCATGCCGACCTGTCGCAGTGGGAGGTACGCCTCGGGCGCGAGGATCAGCACCATCAGCGCAGTCTCGAGTCCGAGCTGGCCTTCGACCAGTCGGAGTCCGACACCGACCGCGACCAGTGCCACCGAGATGCTGGCCAGCAACTCCAGCGCCAGCGACGACAGGAAGGCCAGCCGCAGGCTGCTCATCGACGCCACCCGGTGCTTGTCTGTCACTCGTCGTACGGCGGCTTCCTGGGCCTTGGCGCGGCCGAACAGCTTGAGCGTGGGCAGTCCGGCGACGACGTCCGCGAAGTGGTGGGCCAGGACGGACAACGCGTGCTGACGACGTCTGCTGTGCGCCTGGGTCGCCCAACCGATCAACGCCATGAAGATCGGGATCAGCGGCAGGGTGACCAGCACCGTCCCGGCCGCGATCAGGTCGCCGGTCGCCATCCAGCCGATCACCGCGGCGGGGACGGTTGCTGCCAGCACCAACTGTGGGAGGTAGCGGGCGAAGTATGGGTCGAGGTCGTCGAGTCCTTTGGTCAGCAGGGTCGTCAGGGCGCTGCTGCGTTCGCCGCTCAGCCAGACCGGTCCCAGCTTCAGGGAGTGTTCCAGCACCTGGCGGCGCAGCGTCGACTTCACCGCAGCCGCCGCCCGCTGCGCCACCACCTCCTGGCCCCACACCAGCAACGCCCGACCCACCACCACAGCGCCGAGCGCCCACGCGACGCCGGTGATCGGGTCACCATGCAGTACGGCGCCGGCGATGCCGCGGGCCAGCAGCACGGCCTGCACGATGATCAGCAGCCCACTGGCAACACCGATCAGCACCGAGGCGGCCAGAAAGATCCGGGCGGCCCGCGCTCTGCGCAGCAGCCGCGGATCGAGCGGTTTCATGAGACGGCGACCGGCTCGACCGTGACGCGCTTGCGGAACACCCAGTAGGTCCAGCCCTGGTAGAGCAGCACCAGCGGCAGGAAGATCGCGGCAATGATCGTCAACACCTTCAACGTGTACGGCGTTGATGCCGCATTGACTGTGGTCAATGTTGATACGGGATCAAGTGTTGACGGCATGACGGCGGGGAACATCGCGGCGAACAGTGATGTCACGGCCAGCCCGACCGCGAGCGCGGTACCGATGAAGGCCCAGCCCTCGCGGCGGACGCGGTTCGCGACCAGGCCGCCGGCCAAGGCAACCACCGCGGCGGCCGCGACGATCACCGAGGCGGTGTCGCCGCGGATCGCCTGGGCCCACCACAAGAACGCGACCACCAGAACGGCGGCGACCACGCCCGCCCGGGTGGCCAGCCGGTTCGCGCGGTGGCGCAGGTCCTCGGTCGTGCGCAGCGCCAGGAAGATCGCGCCGTGGGCGACGAAGACCGCGGTGAACGCGGCGGCGCCGAGCAGGGCGAACGGGCTGAGCAGGTCACCGAAGGTGCCGACGTACTCGTGAGAGGCGTCCAGCGGGACGCCGCGGACCAGGTTCGCGAACGTCAGCCCCCACAAGAACGCGGGGGTGACCGACCCGATCGTGATCAGGGTGTCCATCCGGCCGCGCCAGGTCAGGTCGTCGCGCTTGCCGCGGTACTCCAGCGCCACCCCGCGCAGGATCAGCGCCACCAAGATCGCGAACAGCGGCAGGTAGAACCCGCTGAACAGCGTCGCGTACCACTCCGGGAACGCCGCGAACGTCGCCCCGCCGGCCACGATCAGCCACACCTCGTTGCCGTCCCAGACCGGCCCGATCGTGGTGATCACCGCCCGCCGTTCGGGCTCGTCGCGGCCGAGCACCCGCAGCAGCATGCCGACGCCGAAGTCGAAGCCCTCCAGCACGAAATACCCGATCCACAACCCCGCGATCGCGAGGAACCAGACAGTCGTGAGTTCCATGAAACGCTCCTCAACACGCGAATCAGTACGCGAACGACAACGGCTTGTCGGCCTCGTCCGACGGCGAGTCCGGTGTGCCCGGCCCCGACGTACCGTCCGTCCCGGCCAGCCCACCCCGGATGGTCCGCAACAGCAGCTTCAGCTCGACCACCGCCAGCACCCCGTACAGCAGGGTGAACCCGGCCAGCGACGTGATCACCTCACCACTGGTCGTCCCCGGCGACACACCCGATGCCGTCGGCAACAACCCGAACACCAGCCAGGGCTGCCGGCCGGTCTCGGTGAAGATCCAGCCGAACGTGTTCGCCGCCAGCGGCAGCAGCGGCAACGGGACCGCCAGCCAGACCAGCCGCCGGTTCGGCGCCCGGCCCCGCCGCGTCGCCCACAGCAACCACAACGCGATCGCCGCCGACGCCATCCCGACCCCGATCATCAACCGGAAGGTCCAATACGTCAGCGGAATGTTCGGCTTGTACGACCCCGGCCCGTACAACTGCTCATACGCATCCTGCAACGAGTTGATCCCCTGCACCTCACCGTCGAAGTGCCCGGTCGCCAGGAACGACAACAGGTACGGCAGCTTGACCGAGAAGATCTCCTTCGACCCGTCCAGCGTGCCGACGGTGAACACCGAGAACGACGCCGGCTTCTCCGTCTCGTACAACGCCTCGGCCGCGGCCATCTTCATCGGCTGCACCTCGGTCATCACCTTGCCCTGCTGATCCCCACTCAGCGCCACCCCCGCCCCGGCCACCAGCACGATCACCGCACCAAGCTTCAGCGCCGTCCGGAACACATCGGCGTCCACCGACGGACGCCGGACCAGATGCCAGATCGCCACCCCGGCCACGAACGCGCCACCAACCATGAACGCCGCGAAGATCGTGTGCGGGTAGGTGACCAGCACCACCTTGTTCGTGAGCACCGCCCACACATCGGTCAGCTCCGCGCGGCCCCGCTCGGCGTTGTAGCGAAAACCGACCGGGTTCTGCATCCACGAGTTCGCCGCCAAGATGAAATACGCCGACAACTGGGTGCCCAGCACCACCATCCAGATACAGGCCAGGTGCACACGCCGCGGCAACCGGTCCCAGCCGAAGATCCACAACCCGATGAACGTCGACTCCAAGAAGAACGCCAGCAACCCCTCCAACGCCAGCGGCGCACCGAACACGTCGCCGACGAACCGCGAGTAATCACTCCAGTTCATCCCGAACTGGAACTCCTGCACCAAACCGGTGACCACACCCATCGCGATGTTGATCAAGAACAACTTCCCGTAGAACTTGGTCAACCGCAGATACTTCTCCTTCCCCGTCCGGTACCACGCGGTCTGCAACCCAGCAGTGATCGCGACCAGCGAAATCGTCACCGGGACGAAGAAGAAGTGGTACACGGTGGTGATGGCGAACTGCCATCGAGCCAGGTCCAGAGTGTCCACGCGTCGGCGCTCCCCAACCATCTACGACGTTACGTAGTAGATGCTAGCGCGGATCTACTACGATGTGTAGTTATACTGGTCACGTGGCGAGCGAAGAGAAGGCACCGAGGCCCCTGGGCGACCTGGAGCGCCTGGTCATGGAGCAGCTGTGGGCAGCACCGGCCGCGCTGACCGTGCGCGAGGTGCACGAGCAGTTGTCGGCCACGCGGGAGCTCGCCTACACGACCGTGATGACAGTGCTGGACCGGCTGGCCAAGAAGAAGCTGACCGAGCGGGAGCGCGACGGGAAGGCCTGGCGGTACCGGGCCGCGGCGCCCCGCGAGGAGCTCGCCGCCGACCTCATGCGCGACGCTCTCGACCGCGCGGGTGATCGTCGCGAGGCTCTGGTCCGCTTTGTCGGTCAGGTCAGCGACGAGGAAGCCGCACTCCTGCGCGCGGCCCTCTCGCGGTTGGAGGAGCAGGCGGGGTGATCACCCCGGTCCTACTCGCCGCACTGGCCCTGGTGCTGACCGGACCCGCTCCGGCGCTACTGGCCCGCTCCGCCTGGCCCTACCGGATTCCGCGGGCCGCCATTGCGCTCTGGCAAGCGATAGCCATCGCCGCGGTCCTGGCAGCACTAGGCGCGGGTATTGCCCTCTCGTACTCCACTGCAGGCCAGCCAGGTGAGCCCAGTTTCAACCCGTCCTCCATCAGGGACCTCGTGGCCGCAGCGATTCTCGCCATGACCGCGCTGGTCTTCGTGAAGCTCGTCTGGGCGGCAGGACACGTAGCAGTCGGTACGAGAGCCCGGCGTAAACGGCACCGCGACTTGGTCGACGTACTGGCCACACCGGACGGTCTCATCCCCGGTCTGCGGGTGCTGTCCGAGGAGACGCCGCTCGCCTACTGCCTGCCCGCGCTGCGTGGCGCGAGGGTCGTCGTATCGGTCGGAGCCCTCGACAGACTCGATGAGAGCGAGCTGCACGCCGTACTCGCGCATGAGCAGGCTCACCTCCGTGCACGCCACGACCTGGTGCTGGAAGCGTTCACCGCGCTGCACCAAGCCTTCCCACGCTGGGTGCGTAGTGAGGTGGCTCTGGAGCAGGCACGCACGCTGGTAGAGCTGCTGGCGGACGACGACGCGCGCCGCCGCAACGGTCCTCGCCCACTGGCCCGGGCCCTGGTCGCACTGGCCGGCGCACCTGCTCCGGAGGCCGGACTGGCCGCAGCCAAGTCAGCCACCGTGCTCAGGGTCCAGCGGTTGGCCGACCCCGAGCCGCGCTACCCATGGCTCTCCGCCGGGACATACGCCGTCGCCATCGGGCTACTCGTGCTGCCGACGATCACCGTCGCGGCTCCGATCGTGAGAGCGATCGTCAACGCGGTCAGCTAGCCGGCCGGTAGCGCAGCAGCGCGCCGCCGTTCGCCCACGGCCTGGCCTCGATCAGCTCCAGCACGCGCGTCTCGCCACCACCGGGGAACACGCTCTTCCCCGCACCGATCAGCACCGGGCAGACGCGCAGCTGCACCTCATCGACGAGACCGGCGATCAGCAGCGTGTGGAACAGCGAGATGCTGCCCCACAAGATGATGTCCTTGCCCTCCTCGCTCTTGAGCTCCCGCACGTCCTCGACCGCGTCACGGATCACCAGGGCAGGCTCGCCCGAACCCCACGGCGCGGACTCGAGCGTTCGCGACACGACCACCTTGCGCAACCCGTTGAGCTTCGGCGCGATCGGATCCCCGGTCGCGGCCTCCGTCGGCCAGAAGGCCGCGAACAACCGGTACGTCTCCGCCCCGAGCAGCATCGTGTCGACCGTCTCGAGCAACGCCAGATTGTCCACGTCCGCCTGCTCGGCGATCGTGCCGGAGAAGTCCAGCCCGCCGTCGGAGTCGGCGGCGTACAGGTCGAGCGTCACGTACTCCTGGAAGATCAACCGTCTCATCCCGGCACGGTACTCCCCGAAAGCGCTGGTACTACCCGAAGTGCTTACCTTCCCCCCGAGCGACCGCCAGCAGCACAAGCCCCGACAGAACCAGCAGAACCACCATGGTGATGACGAATGTCAGCACTTCTCTCCCCGTATCCCCACACCAACCTCACTGAAGGTGCTACGCGTTCATTGTTCCAGAAGTTCCCCATAGGCTTTCGCCACTTCGTCCACCTGCCAGGACAACGTGTTCGGAGTCACCACC
Source organism: Kribbella sp. NPDC049174 (assembly GCF_043197365.1). NCBI lineage: Bacteria > Bacillati > Actinomycetota > Actinomycetes > Propionibacteriales > Kribbellaceae > Kribbella > Kribbella sp. NPDC049174. The sequence goes on from NZ_JBICSZ010000004.1 coordinate 151,926, forward strand.
AGCTCCACCCACGACCAGCCCGGTACGTCGGCCGGCTGCCACGGCTGGCAGATCGCCTCCCGCGTCGCCTCCATCCGTTCCACCGCCGCTCGCTCGATCGCCTCGGCGGCCCGGGGCGCGTAGACGCGGAACGAGTTGGTGTGCGGCGGCTCCGGGAACACCCGGAATCCCTCGCTCTGCAAGGCCATCGAGAGTTCCACGGCCCGCTGGTACAGGTCCCCCATCTGCGGCACCACCGTCTCGAGTCCCTCGCGCGCGGACACGGCGTACGGGAACAGCGTGAAGAGGTTGCCGCCCAGCCTGCGCTGCCAACGTCGTACCTCGGCGATCACGTCCTCCGGACCAGCCAGCGCTGCACCACTCAGCCCGCCCAGCACCTTGTAGAACGACACGTAGACGCTGGAAGCCAGTGCAGCGACCTCAGCCAGGCTGTGCTCCAGGTACGGCGTGCTCTCCCACAACCGAGCCCCGTCCAGATGCAGTGGTACGCCGCGCTCCGCACAGGACTCCGCAAACACGACCAGCTCGTCCCAGGTCGGCAGAACGAACCCGGCCTCACGCAGCGGCAGCTCCAACGTCACCGCGGCCAGCTTCCCCGGGATCGCGGCCAGTTCGTCCGGCCGGGGCTGCCGCGGCTCCGACGTCAGCCGCTCGATCCGCAACCCGTGCACTTCCTCCAACGCGTTCAGCTCATGCACCAGCAAGTGGGAGAGCCCATGCACCGCTACCCGGCTGGCCCCGGCGCGGTCGGCGTACACCCGCAGGACGCTCTGCTGGGCCATGATCCCGGTCGGCATGAACACGGCCGCCGGCTTGCCCAGCAGCTCGGCTACCTCCTGCTCCAACGCAGCAACGTCACCGCCGCTGCCGTACATGTCGCTCTTGCCCTCAGACGCGGCGTCAGCGAGTTGCTGCAACCTGTCCGGCACCGGCACCCGGCGGGCTGACACCCAGCGGTCGCAGTTGTCGGCCGCGGCCTGACGGCGGGCCCGAAGGTCGTCGGAGGTAGTAGCCACGGCCCCATCCTCTCGCGCCCGGCAAGCGCGAGAGCAAGCGACTAGATCGTGGTGGTCACCACGTGCTGGCCCTGGAGCGTCCTGATCTCCACCGACTTCACCTTGTCGATCGGGACCAGCACACCGCCGCCGAACTCACTGCCTTCGCGTGCGGACTTCTCCGACACCCGCCAGGTGCCCGCTACCCACGTCTTGCCGGCCGTGTCGGTCACGAGCATCTCGCACTCGGCTCCGGCCTTCAGTCCGTCGATCTCGACCTGGATCCAGCTCCACCCGGCCCGCGGCTCCACTGTGGTTGCCATTCGCGCACCAGTGGTCGCATCGGTCGCTGCCACGTGCTTGGCCCCGGCCACTGGCACGTCGGCCGGCTCCGCGCTCTGCCGCCCGATGAGGACACCGCCACCGAGCGCTCCGGCCACCACGACGAGCGCAGCGGCAACCGTCAGCCACCGAGACCGCTTGGCAGGAGGCGCAGCCGCAGGCGCCGTCGTCCGCACCTCGCGCAACGTGCGCTGCAGCAGCAGGTCGCCGTCAGGCGGCGGCCCCTCCAGGAACGCTTCCGGCGGCACCTCGCCGAGGAACTCCTTCATCTCCTCGAGCTCGGCCACCTCGGCGCGGCACTCCGCGCACGTGGCCAGGTGCTCGTCGACCTCACGGACCTCGTGGGGCTCCAATGCGCCGAGGGCGTAGGCGCCGAGCTGCGAGCGGTCGTGCTCATTCATCGGGCCACCCCCTTTCCTGGAGCCAACTCAGCCTGTCCTGCCATCACCGCGCGCAGGGCTCGGAGGGCGTAATACGATCTCGATTTCACCGTACCCGGCGGGACGCCGAGTTCCTTCGCTGCCTCGGTCACCGAGTGACCGCGGTAGTACAGCTGCACCAGCACCTCACGGTGCTCAGGAGACACCTGGTCCAGCGCGTCCAGCACCACCATGGTGTTCACCACAGACTCGGAGTGGTCACTCTCCACGGGTGGCCGGTCCACCACGTCCGCCACCTCGGTCGGCCGGACCGCTCGGGCCCTGGCCCGGTCGGTGACGATGTTGCGCGCCACCGTGAGCAGCCAGCCCCGCACGGACCCCTTGCCCTCGGTCAGGTCGTCCGCATGCTTCCACGCCCGGACCAGCGTCTCCTGTACGACGTCCTCCGCGGCTGCCCGGTCTCCGGTGAGCCTGGTCGCGTAGGCGAGCAGGCTCCGGCCGTGTTCGGCGTACAGAGACCGGACAAGCGCCTCGGCAGCGTCCGGACCCCGGTAGTCACCCACCGACCGCACGATACCGGTAACAGCGGGCACCCACATCGGGAAGGACTCAGTAGCCGTCGTTGTCATCGCCGGCCGGTTGGGTCTTGTTCTTCTTGCCGTCCGCGCCCACGACCCACCAGATGCCGCCGACGCCCTGGCCCTTGGCCTCGCCGGCCTGGGTGTCCTGGGCGAAGAGGTAGATCGGCAGTCCGTCGATCGACAGCTGCTTGCTGCCGTCGCTGCGGGTCACCGTGCCGACCAGGGACGCGTCGATGCCGTCGAGCTGCGGTTTGCCCTCGCCGGCCGGCACGACCGGCCACTTCGCCAGGCAGTCGCCCTCGCAGTTCGACTTGCCGGAGGCGTCCTTGTCGAAGACGTACACGGTCCGCCCGTTGCCATCCACAACGACCTTGCCGAGCCCGGCGACGTCCGCGGTCGCCAGCTTCGTCCCGATGCTGGCCGCGGTTGCCCCGCTCGCGGGTGTGTCGCTGTCGTCACCACAGGCCGTCAACCCGGCCAGGCCGAGCACGAACACACCGATGACAATGCCCAGACGCTTCATGATGACTCCCTTCACGGTTGCCGACCCTTCACTCCCTACACGTGGGGAACCCCCGACCGGTTCAACCGGGGGGCGTTATCGTCGTCGGCATGAGCCAAGAGATCCCGGCCGCGGTCCAGCGCGCGCTGACCGCGATCGACCAACAGGACAACGACGCCTTCGTCGCGGCCTTCGCCACGGACGGCTACGTCGACGACTGGGGCCGCCAGTTCCGCGGACCGGACCGGATCCGGTTCTGGAGCGAGAACGAGCTGATCGGCAAGCGCGCCACCTTCACCGGGACCGAGGTGTCGACGCCGGGCAACCCGTTGACGATCCTCACCCAGGTCGGCGGCGACGGCTTCAACGGCCCGTCCCACTTCACCTTCGACGTCCAGGGCGACCAGATCGCGTCGATGACGATCACCGCCTGACCGATCAAACGCTCGACCGACCCGGCGGCACGGTCCTCGAGCTGGCTCGGCTCGGCGCCGTACGGGTCGACGAAGGTCAGACCGGCTCGGGCTCGCGGATTCGCTGGGAGATGACCGACGACACGCCGTCGCCGCGCATGGTCACGCCGTACAGGGCGTCGGCGACCTCCATGGTGCGCTTCTGGTGGGTGATGACGAGCAGCTGGCTGGTCTCGCGCAGTTCCTCGTAGATCTCCAGCAGGCGGCCGAGGTTGGTGTCGTCCAGCGCCGCCTCGACCTCGTCGAGGATGTAGAACGGCGACGGACGCGCCTTGAACAGGGCGACCAGGAAGGCGACCGCGACCAGCGACCGCTCACCACCGGACAGCAACGACAGCCGCTTCACCTTCTTGCCCGGCGGGCGCGCCTCGACATCGATGCCGGTGCCGAGCATGTCGTCCGGGTCGGTCAGCACCAGCCGGCCCTCACCACCCGGGAACAGCCGGCTGAACACGTGCTGGAAGGCCACCTCGACGTCGCGGTAGGCCTCGGTGAAGACCTGCTCGACCCGCTCGTCGACCTCCTTGACGATGTCCATCAGGTCGCGCCGGGACTTCTTCAGGTCGTCGAGCTGCTCGGACAGGAAGCGGTGCCGCTCCTCCATCGCGTCGAACTCCTCCAGCGCGAGCGGGTTGATCCGCCCGAGCTGGTTCAGCGCCCGCTCGGCCTGCTTGAGCCGCTTCTCCACCTTCGTCCGGTTGAACGGCTCGCCCTCGAGCTCGAGGGTGTTGTCGTCACCATCCTTCGGCAGCGGCGGCACCAGCTGGTCCGGCCCGTACTCGGCGACCAGCGCCTCGACCTCGATCCCGAGCTCGCCCAGCGCTTTCTCGTACAGCTGCTCCAGCCGCATCTTCTGCTCGGCCCGCGCCAGCGCGTCCCGGTGCACCGTGTTGGTCAGCTGCTCCAGCTCGGAGCTCAGGTTCCGCGTCGCGGAGCGGGACTGCGCCAGGGCCTGCTCGCGGTCCGCGCGCTGCGCCTGGATCGCGGCCCGCTCAGCCGCTGCCTGCTGCAGTGAGGACTCCAGCCGGGCCAGCACGTGACCAGCGGCCAGATGCACGGCCTGCGCCGCCTCGGACTGCCGCGCCCGCCGTGCGGCCCGCGCGATCGCCCGGGCCCGTGCCTCGCGCTCCTGCCGCGCCGCGCGCTCCAGCGAGTCCGCACGCCCGGACAGCGCTCGCGCCCGCTCCTCGGTGGTCCGCAGCGCCAGCCGCGCCTCCATCTCGGCGGCCCGGCCGGCCTTGGCCGCCTCGGCCAGGCGGTCCCGGTCGGTGGTGTCCGGCTCGTCGCCGTCGTCGTCGAACTGCTCGGCGTCGGTGAGGCGCTCCTCCAGCTCGGCCAGGCCGGACAGGTTCCGGTCGCGCTCCTCCTCGGCCGCCGCGATCGCCTCGGCCATCCGCTGCGCCTCGCCGCGAGACGCCTTCGCCAGCGAGCCGAAGTGCGCCAACTGCTCGGCCACCGCGGCCATCGCCGCGTCCGACTCGTGCAACCGGGCCAGCGTGATCTCGACGGACTCCTTCTGCCGCGTCCGCTCGTCCTCGAGCGCGGCCAGCTCGAACCGCAGCCGCTCGCTCCGGGCCGTCGCCTCGGTCAGCTTCTCCGCCGCCTCGTCGACCGCGGACTGCACCTCGATCAGGCTCGGCGCCGCGTCCGAACCGCCGTACGCGAAATGCGCTCCCAGTACGTCGCCGGCCCGCGTGGCGCAGGTGACGTCGGGGAGGTGGCGCACCAGCGACTGAGCAGCCGGTACGTCGTCCACCACGGCGACCTTGCGCAGCAGCCGCCGCAGCGCGGGCCGCAGGTTCTGCGGGCACTCCACGACATCCACGGCGTACGACGCTCCATACGGCAGCGGAGGCCACGACGCGTAGTCGTCGGCCGGCGCATCGCCCAGGAGCAACCCGGCACGGCCGAGATCGTGTTCCTTCAGGTGACCGACGGCGTGGAGAGCCGCGTCGGCGTGCGTGACCGCGACAGCGTCCGCGGCCTCGCCGAGGGCGGCCGCGATGGCGGTCTCGTAGCCGGGCCGCACGCTCAGGAGCGCCGCCACGGAGCCCATCAGGCCGTTCACCTGCTCGGAGGCGGCCAGCAGGGCGCCGGCGCCGTCCTTGCGGTTCAGACCGAGCTCCAGCGCTTCCTTCCGGGCCGCCAGACCGGTGCGCTCGCGCTCGGCGTCGCGCTCCTCGGCCCGGAGCTTGGCCAGCCGCTCGTCCATCTCGTCGAGCACCGCCTGGGCGGCCTCGTACTGGTCGTCGAGCCCCTTCTCACCGGCGTCCAGCCCGGCGACCTGGGTCTCCAGTGCGGTGAAGTCGTGCTGCGCCTTCGCCGCCCGCGCCTCGGCCTCGCGCATGTTGCTGGCCAGCCGGCCGATCTCGGACTCGGCGGCGGCCGCGCGGCTCTTCAGCGCGTTCACCTGGCCGGTCAGCCGGGCCAGCCCCTCGCGACGGTCGGCGGCGGCCCGGATCAGCGCCGAGATCCGGCGCTCCTCCTCGGCCTCCTGCGACTCGAGCTGCTGACGCCGCTCGACCGCTTCGGCGAGCAGCTCCGAGTGCGCCTCGACCTCCGCCTCGATCCGCGCCTCGGTCTCACGGACCCGGGCCGCTTCGAGCTCGAGCTCGTCCGGGTCGCGCCCGGCCCGCGGCTCGTCGGCCTCGTCGTTCAGCGACCGGATCCGGTCCGCCGCGATCCGCGCCGTCCCCTTGATCTTCTCGCCGAAGCCGGACAGCTGGTACCAGGTGTCCTGGGCGGCCTGCAGGGCCGGTGCGTCCTCGCGGAGCGCGTCCTCCAGCTCCGCCTCGAGCTCGCGCGCCTCGCGCAGCCTGGCCTCGGTCTCGGCCCGGCGCTGGGTCAGCGCGGCCTCGTCCTTGAGCTCGGCCTCCAGCGCGGACTGCGCCTGGACGATGTCGTCGGCGAGCAGCCGGGCCCGGCCGTCGCGAACCTCGGCCTGAATCGTCACCGCCCGGCGCGCCACCTCCGCCTGGCGCCCGAGCGGCTTCAACTGGCGGCGGATCTCGGCGATCAGGTCGCCGAGCCGGTGCAGGTTGCCCTCGGTGGCCTCCAGCTTCCGGATCGCCTTTTCCTTGCGCTTGCGGTGTTTCAGGACACCGGCCGCCTCCTCGACGAAGCCGCGGCGGCCTTCCGGCGTGGCGCGCAGGATCGAGTCGAGCTGGCCCTGGCCGACGATGACGTGCATCTCGCGGCCGATACCGGAGTCGCTGAGCAGTTCCTGGACGTCGAGCAGCCGGCAGTTCTGGCCGTTGATCTGGTAGTCGGACCCGCCGTTGCGGAACATCGTCCGCGAGATCGTCACCTCGGCGTACTCGATCGGCAGCGCGCCGTCGGTGTTGTCGATGGTCAGCACCACCTCGGCGCGACCCAGCGGGGAGCGGCCGGAGGTGCCGGCGAAGATGACGTCTTCCATCTTGCCGCCGCGCAGCGACTTGGCACCCTGCTCGCCCATCACCCACGCGAGTGCGTCGACGACGTTGGACTTACCGGAGCCGTTCGGGCCGACGATGCAGGTGATGCCCGGTTCGAAGTTCATCGTCGTGGCCGACGCGAACGACTTGAAGCCTCGGAGCGTCATGCTCTTCAGGTACAAGGCGAAGCTCTCCAACCCGTGAAAGGACAGACGATACCGAAGGAACCGTCGTAACTGCTCGTGATGCTGCCGCTACCCGGGGGAAGTAGTTCCGCTTCGCAGTCTACAAACAGATGCGCGCGAACCGGTGGAGGCCGACCGTGAGAGTGGCCGGCACAGGGCACAGAAGCTGGTACATGCAGTGCAATGTGAGCAAAAAAGGCGGCGGAGGCCCGGACGGGGGCCACCGCCGTGGTTGTGCGGACGGTAGAGATGGAACTCTCGTTGTCGCGGCTCGGGTCCTCAGACCGAAGCGGGGGCGCGCAGAGCCTCGTCGACGGTCAGCAACCGGCCCTCGTGGACCTGTGCGACGAGGTGGTCGTTCTCTGCCTGCAGGCGCATCACGTGCGCCTCCAGATCGGCGACACGCCGGTTGAGCAGACGAACCTGCTCGAGCATGCGCGGGTCAGTGCCTCCAAGGTGCCCTAGAAGAGCCTTGGCCATTGTGCTGTCCTCCGGAAGGGTTCTGGCCTGTGAGCGCCCCTGGTCCCCGGAGCGCCTATAAATGTGTGCCGTCTTTCAGGGTGACACCGGTGGGCCCGGCGGTCAACCTGGGTCCACACTCTTTAACGATACCTCTCTTACCAGCGGACCTGGCGAGGGACCGGCTGACATTTCGGGCACCGGTACGACGAACGGTTCATGAACGGCTCGCGACGGATCGGCCGGCCGTCGCGCGGACACGGCGAACCCTCTTGTCCATAGACGTTCAGGCCGCGTTCGAAGTAGCCGGACTCCCCGTTCACGTTGACGTACAGGGCGTCGAAGCTGGTGCCGCCGACGTCCAGCGCCTCGGCCATCACCTCGTGGGCGTGCCGCAGGATCTCCCTTATCTGCAAGGGTTTCAGCGTCTCGGTCGCCCGGGCGTAGTGCAGCTTGGCCCGCCACAACGCTTCATCTGCGTAGATATTGCCCACGCCGCTGATCACCGACTGGTCCAGCAAAGCCCGTTTCAGCCCGGTCTTGCGGCGGCGGACCGCGGCCACGAAAGCGTCCGGATCGAACAGAGGATCGAACGGGTCGCGGGCGATGTGGGCGATCTCCGGCGGCAACTGCGCGCCACCGTCGGAGTACGACAGACCACCGAACATCCGCTGGTCCACAAACCGGACCTCTCCGCCGTCGTCGGCGAACCGGAACCGGACCCGCAGGTGTGGCTCGTCCGGCGCGCCGACCGGCTGGACCCGGAACTGGCCGCTCATTCCGAGGTGGGTCAGCACCGCGTCACCGGACTCCAGCGGCAGCCACAGGTACTTCCCGCGCCGGGCCGGCTCGGCGAACACCTGGCCCTTGAGCCGGGCGACGAAATCGTCCGGCCCGGCGGCGTGTCGCCGGACCGGGCGGGGATGCAGGACCTCGACGGCGTCGATCGTCCGGCCGGTGGTGAACTCCGCCAGCCCGCGGCGGACGACCTCTACTTCCGGAAGCTCGGGCACCTCAGGACTGGGAGGGGTCCGTGCTGTCCGGATGCGCCGCCCGCAGGGCCTTCCAGGCGGTTTCCGCGGCCTGCTGCTCGGCTTCCTTCTTGCTCCGGCCGATGCCGTGCCCGTAGGTGTCCGCGCCGATCCGGACCCGCGCCTCGAACGTCTTGGCGTGGTCCGGGCCGGACTCGGCGATCACGTACTCGGGCACACCGACGCCGAGCTGGGCGACCAGCTCCTGCAGCGAGGTCTTCCAGTCCAGGCCGGCACCGAGCCGGGCCGAGGACTCCATCAGGTCGTCGAACAGCGTGTGCACGACCAGACCGGCGGTCTCGAAGCCGCGGTCCAGGTACACGGCACCGATCAGCGCCTCGACACAGTCGGCCAGGATGGACGACTTGTCCCGCCCACCGGTCGCTTCCTCGCCCCGGCCGAGCCGCAAGTACTTGCCCAGCTTGAGCTCGCGAGCGACACCGGCCAGCGCGCGCATGTTGACCACAGCGGCGCGCAGCTTGGCCAGCCGGCCCTCGGACAGGTCCGGATGGTTACGGAACAGCGACTCCGTGACGATGACGCCGAGGACGGAGTCCCCCAGGAACTCCAGTCGCTCGTTCGTCGGCAACCCGCCGTTCTCGTACGCGTACGAGCGGTGGGTGAAGGCGTGCTCCAGTAGTTCGTCAGCCAGCGATACGCCGAGCCGCTGGTTCAGCTCGGCGTAGAGCCCCGTTTCGTTGACCGAATTCACTGGGTGAGGTGTCGCTTAGCTCTCGACGACCTGGCGACGCTCGCCCTTGGCGCCGTACTGGCCGCAGTTGGGGCAAACGGTGTGCTGCAGGTGCTTCGCGCGGCAGGCGGGGTTCACGCAGGTGACCAGCGACGGGGCAGTGGTCTTCCACTGGGCCCGGCGGCTGCGGGTGTTGCTGCGCGACATCTTCCGCTTCGGAACGGCCACGGTTATGACTCCTCGGTTCGGCCGGGGGCTGGTGGACCCGGCCGGCTGGTGTGCGTGTGTATGACTCGTGCTCGGTATCTAGTTGTCCTGCGGTCGTTCGTCCTGCTGGAGCAGGCCGCTGAGGGCGGCCCAGCGGGGATCGCCACCGTCCTCGTGCGTGTGGCCGGGCTCGTCCGCCAGGCGTACCCCGCACTCGGGGCACAGACCCGGACAGTCGTCCGTACACAACGGCTGGAACGGCAGCGCGAGCACCACCTGGTCCCTCAGCACCGGCTCGAGGTCGATCAGATCGCCCTCCATCCGGCTGGCCTCGTCGGGTTCGGCTTCGCTCTCCGGGTAGACGTACAGCTCCTGGACGTCAGCGAGGAACTCGTCCTCGATATCGACCAGGCACCGCGCGCACTCCCCGACCAGACGGCCGCGGGCCGTGCCGGTGACGAGAACCCCTTCGACAACCGATTCCAGCCGTAGGTCGAACTGGATCGGATCGCCCTCAGGGACGCCGATCACGTCGATTCCGAGATCCGCCGGAGCCGGTGCCGTGAAGGTGACTTCGCGCTGGGACCCGGCGCGGCGTGTCAGCTCGTGCGTATCGATCACGAGGGGGGACCGCGGGTCCAAGACGCTCAGGACATCCCTTTCAGGCGTGGGCAGGCAAGATCTCGGTCTCGTCGAGACCGGTGCTCAACATTACCAACTCCGCGGCCAGTCGCCCAATTCGGGGCGATTCTAGAGTTTCTTCAGTAACCGTGCGTGAACACCCGGCGGCACGAAGGAGGCGACCTCGCCGCCGAGTCTGGCGATCTCCTTGACCCAGCTGGAGGAGATGAACGCGTTCTCCGACCGGGTCGGCAGGAACACCGTGTCCACCCCGGTCATCGCGTGGTTGAGCTGGGCCATCTGCAGCTCGTAGTCGTAGTCGGCGGCCGAGCGCAGCCCTTTGACGATGACACCGGCGCCCTCGGCCCGGCAGTAGTCCACCAGCAGACCCTCGAAGGTGCCGATCCGGACGTTGGGGTACGGCGCGGCGATCTCGGTCAGCATCGCGATCCGCTCGTCCACCTCGAACAGCCGGTTCTTGGACTGGTTCACCCCGGCCGCGACGATCACCTCGCCGAAGGCGGCCGAGGCCCGGGCGATGATGTCGAGGTGCCCGTTGGTGGGCGGATCGAAGGTGCCTGGGAACACGGCCTTACTCATGGCGGTGACCGTACCAAAGCCGGGCCTCGCCGTACTTGCGATCCCGCAGCGCGGCGAACCCCTCCGGCCACTCCCACGGCTCCCGCTTGCCCCGCTCGACCACCACCACGGCGTCGCCGGCCAGCCAGCCACCCTGGGCCAACGCGATCAGGATCTCCTGGAGCTCGACCGTCTCCAGCTTGTACGGCGGGTCGGCGTACACCAGATCGAACGGTCCTTGGCTGTCTCCCGCCGCGACCTTCTCCACCGGCCGGGTGAGCACGGTCGCCCCCGGCAGCCCGACCGCCCGGACGTTCGCGGAGATCACCTCGGCGGCCCGGCGGTCCGACTCGACCAGCACGACGCGAGCGGCGCCACGGGACAGCGCCTCGAGCCCGATCGCCCCGGAACCGGCGTACAGGTCGAGCACCGCCAGCCCGTCGAAGCTGCCGAACTCCGACTCCAGCGACGAGAACAACGCCTCCCGGACCCGGTCCGCGGTCGGCCGCGTCCCGGTCCCCGGCGGCACAGCGATCCGCCGCCCTCCGGCCGCTCCCCCGACGATCCGGGTCACGGGGCCTCCCGTTCTGGACTGAGGAGCGTAGGGAGCGAAGCGACTGAAGCGACGAGGGAAGAACGGGAGCCAAGGCCCCGTGACCCCCGCGCCGGAGGCGCGGAATTCGACAGGGTCATGTCTTCTCCAGATATTCGGTGGTCTCGGACTCCAGGGCGCTGCGGACGAACGACCGCAGTGTCGGGTACTCGGCGAGCTCGGCGTCCACCGAGACGATCGAGTTGGCCACGTGCCGTGCGGTGAAGATGATCTCCTCGTCCCGCAGCACGCTGAGCAGCTTCAGACTGCTCCGCTTACCCGATTGCGCGACGCCGAGCACGTCACCCTCGCGCCGGGTCTCCAGGTCGATCCGGGACAGCTCGAACCCGTCCGTGGTCGAGGCGACGGCGTCCAAGCGCCCGTACGACTTGGATCCGGGCCACAGGTCCGTGACCAGCAGGCACAGTCCCGGCACGCGCCCCCGGCCGACCCGCCCGCGCAGCTGGTGCAGCTGGGAGATGCCGAACCGGTCGGCGTCCATGATCACCATCGTCGAGGCGTTCGGTACGTCGACGCCGACCTCGATCACCGTGGTCGCGATCAGGACGTCGATCTCACCGGCCGCGAACCGGGACATCACCGCGTCCTTCTCCTCGGCCGGCAGCCGGCCGTGCAGGATCTCCACCCGCAGGTCGTGCAGGATCTCGGCCAGCGCTTCCGACACCTGCAGCACCGAGATCGGCGGCCGCGCCTGCTTCTTCGCGCCGCCCTTCTCGTCTTCGCCGGCGACGAACTCGCCTTCCTCGTCGGCCGCGTTCTTCACGTCGTCGCCGATCCGCGGGCAGACGACGTACGCCTGATGGCCCTTGCCGACCTCCTCGCGGACGCGGGCCCAGGCCCGCTGCAGCCAGTCCGGCTTCTCCTTCGCCGGGACCACCGACGACTGGATCGGCGAGCGCCCGGCCGGGAGCTCGGTCAGCGTCGAGACCGCGAGGTCGCCGAACACGGTCATCGCCACGGTCCGCGGGATCGGGGTCGCGGTCATCACCAGCACGTGCGGGGTGTTGTCGCCGGACTTCTGGCTCAGCGCCGCCCGCTGCTCCACGCCGAACCGGTGCTGCTCGTCCACGACGACGAGCCCGAGGTCCGCGAACTGCACCTTGTCCTCGAGCAGCGCGTGGGTGCCGACGACGATCCCGGCGGCGCCGCTGGCCGCGTCCAGCATCGCCGTACGACGGGCTGCCGCCCCGAGCGACCCGGTCAGCAGGCCGACCCGGGTGGCCCGCTCCGCGCCGCCGAGCATCCCCTCCTCGGCCAGGTCACCGAGCATCTTCGTCAACGTCTTGTGGTGCTGGGTCGCGAGCACCTCGGTCGGCGCCAGCAGGACGGCCTGGCCGCCGGCGTCGACCACCGACAGCATCGCCCGCAGCGCGACCACGGTCTTGCCGGAACCGACCTCGCCCTGGAGCAGCCGGTGCATCGGGTGCGGGCGGGCGAGATCGGCGAAGATCTCCTCGCCCACCTCCGCCTGGCCCTCGGTCAGCTTGAACGGCAGCCGCTGGTCGAACTCGTCCAGCATCCCGCCCTCGGTCCGCGGCCGCGGCACCGCGTTCAGCGCGTCGGTGACGGCCCGGCGCTGGGCCAGGATCGTCTGCATCACCAGCGCTTCCTCGAACCGGAACCGCGCCTGGGCCTCGCGGATGTCCTTCTCGGTGTCCGGCAGATGCACCTTCTGCAGCGCCTCGCGCAGGCCGAGCAGCTTCTCCTTGCGCCGGATCAGCTCCGGGATCGGGTCGTCCAGGTTCTCGTCCAGGCTGTCCAGGACGATCTTGATCGAGCGCTCGATCGTTGCGGTGGGCAACTTCGCGGTGGCCGGGTAGAGCGGCCGGAACGGCCGGGCCCGGCGCTCGATCTCGGCCTCGGACAGGTCGTCGGTGTCGAGGATCTCGGTGCCCGGGCTCTTCAGCTGCATGATGTCGCGGAACATCGTCACCTCGCCCCAGAACAGGGCGGCGGTGCCCGGCTGCAGCTTGGCCGCCAGCCAGGGCTGGTTGAAGAAGGCCAGCTCCAGGTCGCGCTGCCCGTCGGTGACGACCACCTTGGTCAGCGTCTTGCGCCGGGCCCACTTCTGGACGTCGGCGATCGGGATCTCCGCCTTGGTGTCCAGCGAGCGGACGGTGACCTTCTTGACCCGGCCGTTCACGGTGGCCTGGTCGCCGACCTCGAGCTCGTCGAACGGGGTCAGCTCACCCTTCTTCAGATACCGGCGCGGGTAGTGCCGCAGCAGCTCCCCGACCGTCTCCAGGCCGAGCACTTCCGCGAAGGACTTGGCCGTCCTGGCACCGAGGAAGTCGCGGAGCTTCCGGTCCATATCCGTTGTCATTCCACCCCGATCAGCAGCGGGTACCTGTCCTGTCCTCCGTCGTACACCACGACATCGACATCTTTGCGATTCCGGCGTACGTGCCGCTCCAGCGCAACCACCAGACCGGGCTCCACGTCCTGTCCGGTGACGATCGTGAGCAGCTCGCCACCGCCGCCGAGCAGCCGGTCGACCACGCCGATCGCGGCCGCCTCCAGATCCGTCGTGATCAGCGCGAAGTCGCCGTCCACCACGCCGAGCGCGTCGCCGATACGGCACATCCCGGCCATCGTCCAGGCGTCCTTGACCGCGATCGTGACCGCGCCGTGCCGGGTCTGACCGGCGGCCGCGGACTGGTGGACGACGTCGTCGTCGAAGCTGCGCTCGGGATCGTGGACGGCGATCGCGGCCAGACCCTGGACCTGCGCGCGGGTCGGGATGACGGCGACCCGGATGCCGTCCTGGCGGGCCGCGGTCGCGGCGGCCTCGGCGACCGCGATCGAGTCCTTGTCGTTCGGCAGCAGCACGATCTCGGGCGCCTTCGACTTCTCGATCGCCGCCAGCAGCTCACCGGTCGAGCACCTGCGACCGGGACCGCCGCGGATCACGTGCGCCCCCGCCTCGGCGAATAGGTCGGCCAGGCCGTCACCGGCGACGACCGCGATCACCGCTCGGCCCGGGACCGGTTCGTGGTGGTGCGCGTGGTCGGCGAAGTGGGTGACCCGGATCCGGTGCGGCCGGCCGATGTCGATGCCCTGCTCGATCGCGGCGCCGACGTCGTCGGTGTGAACGTGCACGTTCCACAGCCCGTCGCCGCCGACGACAACCACCGAGTCACCCAGGCCGGCCAGGGTCTGCCGGAAGTCGCCGACCTTGTCGTCCGGCGCGTCCAGCAGGTACATCACCTCGTACGCCGGTCCGTCCTGACTCTCAGCGCCTTCACCCTGGGGCTCGACCCGTGCCGGCACCTCGACCCGCACGATCCTGCCGGTGAGCACCGACTCCATCGCGCCGAGGATCACGACCAGGCCCGCTCCCCCGGCGTCCACGACCCCTGCACGCCGCAGTACGTCCAGTTGCTCTGTCGTCTTCGTGAGCGCCTGCCGGGCGGACGCGACGGCGGCCAGGCAGACGTCGGCCAGGCTCTTCCCGTCGTTGGCGGCCGTCATCGCCCCGGTGGCGGCCGCTCGGGCGACGGTCAGCATGGTGCCCTCGACCGGCTGTGCGACCGCGCCGTACGCGGCATCGGCGGCGTACCGGAGCGCGTCGGCGAACGCGACGGGCTCGCTCATCCTGGGATCGGCCAGTACGGCGTGCTCGGCGGCGTCCTGGTGACGCGGCAGGTTCTCGGCGAGGCGGAGGCCGCAGGCCCGAACCAGTTGGGAGGTGATGACGCCGGAGTTCCCGCGGGCGCCGAGCAGGGCGCCCCGGCCGAACGCCTGGACCGCCTCGGCGAACGTCAGCTCACCCTCGGGCAGCGCGTCGCACGCGGCCTCCCAGGTCAGGTAGAGGTTCGTCCCGGTATCCCCGTCGGGCACCGGGTACACGTTCAGCTCGTCGATCTCGGTCCGCGCCCGGCCCAGCTCGGCCAGCGCGGTCCGAGCCCAGGCCCGCAACACTTCGACGGTCAGTTCCTCCACGCCCGGAAGGCTAACCGGTCCGTCTACCATGTGCTGTGCTCTCCCCGATCCTGTTCTCGGTCGCTGCCGACAGTTACGAGTGGGCGGTGCGGGAGATCCGGGCCGAGTTCGGCCGGGACGTGCGGATCGAGCGGGTCAGCGCGGACCTCGGGCGTGTCGCCGGGCCGCCGGTCGAGGACCTGGCGCGAGCGTGCGACGCGGGCCGGATCATCTTCGTACGGCACCTGACCACGGAGATCGCGAGCTTCTCCCCGGACGAGCTGCCCCCTGGCTACGAGCTGGCCGAACTCATCCTGGAAGAGCTTCGCGACTACCCCAAGGCCTTGGCCGTGCAGGCCTGGACCGACAGCGCGAGCACCGGTGGGTCCTACTACCACTTGATCCAGGACGCCCTCGCCGACCGCGGAGTGACGGTCACGCGATCGGGCCAGGAGGTCGTGGTGTCCTGCTTCGCCGGTCGCCGGGCCATGCTCCTGGGCCTGAACCGGCTCGAGTTCAGCCTGTCGGACTGGCCGGGCGGGCGGATGCGGCTGGCCCGGTCGGAGGATCGGGTGTCGCGGTCGGAGTTCAAGCTGGAGGAGGCGATCGCGACCTTCGGACTGGAGTTGCCGGCCGGCGGGAAGGCCTTGGACCTGGGCGCGTCGCCGGGCGGCTGGACCCGGATTCTGCGGCAGCACGGGCAGGAGGTCTGGTCGGTGGATCCCGGCGCGCTCGATCCACGGCTGCGCGGCGACCGGCGGATTCACCATGCGGCGACGACGGCCGGGCGCTTCTTCGCGGCGAACCGGGTGCGGTTCGACGTCGTGGTGAACGACATGCGGATGGACCAGGTGATGAGTGCCCGGATGATGCTCGACGCCGGCGCGCACCTGCGCCGCGGCGGGCTGGCGGTCGTGACCCTGAAGGGCGGCGGGAAGAACCCGCTCGACGGGGCGCGCCGCGGGATGGACGTGCTGCGGCAGGAGTACGACGTACTGCACGCCCGGCAGCTCCATCACAACCGCAACGAGATCACCGTGATCGCGCGGAAGCTGTGAGGACACGCGAAGAGGCGCCCGGGGTGATCCCGGGCGCCTATTCAAGGCCCTACACGGAGGAAAGCTGTTGGTCAGCCGACGACGCGCTGGACCTTGCCGGCCTTGATGCAGGACGTGCAGACCTTCATGCGGGTCGGGGTGCCCTTGATGAGCGCCCGGACCGGCTGGATGTTGGGGTTGAACCGCCGGGGCGTACGAGCCTTGACCCGGCGGATCATCGCGCCCTTACCCAAGCGGGCAACGCTGTTGCCGAACGTCGGCTGCTTGCCGCAGACATCGCACTTCTTAGACATGATTCTCCGTGTTCAGGGTCTTGACACCGACAGACCATGTTACATGGGCGCCGACGCTCGACCAATTCGGTCCGGGGTCCCGCTCAGGCAGTGAGGTAGGCCACTTCCTCGTCGCTCAGCTCCACCGACAACCCGGGCAGTGAGGTCCTGGTCTCGCTGATGTGCCGGGGCCCGATCAGCGGGAACACCGGGTACGGCTGGTGCAGCAGCCAGGCCAGTGCGATCGCTGTCGGCTCCACTCCCTTGGCCGCGGCCAGCTCGCGGGCCCGGTCCAGTCGGCGGAAGTTCTCGTCGGAGTAGAAGCACCGGACCAGTTCCTCGTCCGAGCGGTCCTCCGGCGTGGCCCGTCCGGTGAAGAACCCGCGCGCCTGACTCGACCACGGGAACAGCGCGACCTGCCGGTCCCGCAACCACGCCTGCGACTCGTCGTCGGAGACGTGCCGGCAACCCTTCCACGGTACGTCGTAGGCCCGGGCCAGGCTGAGGTGGTTGCTCAGCAGCGTGAACGGTTGCTTGCCGTTCGCCTCGGCGTACGCGTTGGCCTCGTCGAACCGCGTGGTGGACCAGTTCGATCCGCCGTACGCCTTGATCCGGCCGGCCTTGAAGTGCTCGTCCAGTACGTCGACGAACTCGCTGACCGGGATGTCCTCGTTGTCCCGGTGCATCAGGTAGAGGTCGACGTGGTCGGTCTGCAGCCGCTCGAGACTCTCGGTGAGCTGCCGGGTGATCGATTCGGGGTCGCAGTGCGGGGTGTGCGCGCCCTTGCCGATGACAACGACCTCGTCGCGGTTGCCGCGCGACGTGATCCACTGGCCGAGGAGCTTCTCGCCCCGCCCGCCGCCGTAGATGTAGGCGGTGTCGAACGTCGTACCGCCGCGCTCGACGAAGTCGTCGAAGATCGCCGCCGCGTGGGTCAGCGTCTCCTGGTTGTCCACGCCCATCACGAGCCGGGACACGTCCTTGTCCAGCCCTGGGACGCGGCCGTACTTCATCGGTGCGTCTGGTTTGCGTGCCAGCGGCCGCCCGGTCGCGGTCGGAATGACGGCGTCGTCCCGCTCACTGGCGTACTGCTGGCCGATCGCCTTGCGCCAGGCGTCCAGGACGGTCAGGTTGCCCAGCGTGTCGGCCCAGCTCATCTCGGGTGCCTGCCGCCGCTCGATCGCGGCCGCGACCGCGTCGGCCTCGGCGGCGTAGATGAGGGCCGGCTCCGCGGAGATGTCCCGCGGCTCCTCCCCCACCTTGTGCAGGGTGACGTGGGTCGGCTTGCCGTCGCCGCCGAACCACGGGTCCTCGACGACGAGGTACCCCTCGCTGCCGTAGATGCGGACCTGGTTGTCGTCGCGGAGCCGGACGCCGGTGCTGACCTGGGCGGTCACGGCACCGTCGAAGAACAGCGTCGCGACCGACCATTCGTCGGCGCCGGTCTCGCCGACGTGCCCGACCGCGGTCACCGCGGCCGGGTCGGCGAACGGCTGCCCGGTCGCGGCCCCGGCGATCAGCCGGGCCATCGACACCGGGTAGCCGCCGACGTCGAGGATGCCGCCGCCGGCCAGGTCGTCGGCGAAGATCCGGCTCTCCGGCCGGTACGACGAGGCGAAGGCGAAGGTGGCCTGGATCTGGTGGACGGTGCCGAGCTCGCCGTCGCGGACCAGCTGGGCGATCAGCTTGGTCTGCGGCAGGCAGCGGTACATGTACGCCTCCATCAGGAAGACGTCATTGGCGACCGCGGCCTCGATCATCACCTCGGCCCAGGCCTTGTTGATCGCCAGTGGCTTCTCGCAGAGCACGTGTTTGCCGGCTTCGGCGGTCTTGATCGCCCACTCGACGTGCATCGGGTGCGGGGTGGCGATGTACACCGCGTCCACGGTCTCGTCGGCGAGCAGGTCGTCGTACGAGCCGTGCCGGTTGGCGATGTCCCACTTGTCGGCGAAGGCATTGGCGGAGTCGATCGATCGGCTGCCGACGGCGACGACGGTGTTGACCGCCGACGTCGGCACCTGGCTGGCGAACCGGGAGGCGATGTTCCCGGTGCCGATGATTCCCCAGCGGAGCTTGCTGTCAGTCAAGGTTTGTCCCGTTGTGGTTGGGATGGGTCAGAACTTCATGGCGCCGGCGGCGATGTCGGCGATGAAGTGGCGTCCACCGATGATGAAGACGCCGATCAGCGGGATGACACTCATCAGGGCGCCGGCCATCACCATCGAGTAGTCGGTGCCGTAGATGCCGTTCAGTTGTTGCAGGGCGACCTGAAGCGGCAGCTTGTTCGGGTCCGTCATCACGATCAACGGCCAGAGGTAATCGTTCCAGACGTTGATGAAGGTGAAGATACCCAGGAACGCCAGGCCGGGCCTGAGCACCGGGATGCCGACGGTGAGGTACTGGCGGAAGAAGCCGGCCCCGTCCACCTTGGCCGCGGAGATGAGCTCGTCGGGGATGGCGCCGCGGGCGTACTGGCGCATCCAGAAGATGCCGAACGCGTTCGCCGCGCCGGGGATGATGAGTGCCTTCAGCGACCCGATCCAGCCGAACTCGGCCAGGGTCACGAACTGCGGCACCAGGGACAGCTGGGCCGGGATCATGAACGTTGCCAGCAGCAACCCGAAGAGCCAGTCGCGGCCGGGGAACTCGTACTTGGCGAACGCGAAGGCGGCCAGCGAGTCGAAGAACAGCACCAGCACGGTGACCGCGACCGAGACGATCAGGGTGATCAGCATCGAGCCGAAGAAGTCGATGTTGTCGAGCACCTTGCCCATGTTCTCGAACAGGTGCGAGCCGATCACGAGTTTCGGCGGGTAGCTGAAGATGTCCGGGGTGGTGTTGGAGGCCATCACCACCATCCAGTAGAACGGGAAGATCGACAGCACCACGCCGAACATCAGCACGACGTGGCTGATCACGTTGCGGGTTCGTTCAGCGCGCATCGGCCTGCTCCTCTCCGTTCTGGGCCCGGCGGGCGGCGCGGCGGCTGATTCGTTCGCCGCTACCACCGATCAGCCTCCAGTTGATGATGCTGAACAGCACGATCAGGATGAACAGCGCCCAGCCGATCGCGGCGCCGTACCCGAACTGGTTGTCCAGGAACGCGCTCTCGTACAGGTAGGACACGATCGTCATGCCCGATCCGCCCGGGCCGCCGGTGTCGCCGACCAGCACCTGGGACTCGGTGAAGATCTGCAGGCCGCCGATGGTCGAGGTGACCGCGGTGAACAGGATGACCGGGCGCAGCAGCGGGACGGTGATCCGCCAGAACGTCTGCCGCGGCGACGCGCCGTCCACCTTGGCCGCCTCGTAGACGTCGTTCGAGATCGCCTGCAGGCCGGCCAGGAAGATGATCGCGTTGTAGCCGACCCAGCGCCAGGTGACGATCGAGGCGATGGCGACCTTGATGCCCCACGGCTGGGTGAGCCATTCGATCTGGGTGAGCCCGACCGACTGCAGGAACGCGTTCAGCAGGCCGAAGTTGTTGCTGAAGATCGAGCCGAACACCATCGTGATGGCGACCACCGAGGTGACGTTCGGGATGAAGTACGCGATCCGGTAGAAGCTGCGGAACCGGGTGGCGTTGTGCAGCGCGTTGGCGATCACCAGCGCGAGCAGCAGCATCGGCACGGTCGACAGCACCCAGATGATGAGCGTGTTCCCGATCGACTGCCAGAACTTCGGGTCGGCGAGCAGGTAGCTGTACTGCTCCAGCCCGACCCATTTCATCTGCCCGATGCCGTCCCAGGAGTGGAACGAGATCCAGATCGAGAACAGCACCGGGAAGGCGCCGAAGACGGCGAACAGGATGAAGAAGGGCGAGATCGCGGCGTACTGCGGCAGCGCCTGCCGGTACTTGCCCGTCGGCTTCGACGGGTCCGGGGCCTTGGTCGTGCGGACCGTGGTCGGGAGTGTCTTACTGGTCACTGCCATGTCAGATCGCCCCCACTCGGGTGAGTTCGCGTTCGATCTGCCGCTGCGCGTCGGCCCAGGCCTGGCCGGGCGACTTGCCGGCGGTCTCGACGTTGACGAGCTCGGCGGCGATCGGTGAGCCGATGATCGAGTCGTACGGGCTGAAGTAGGCCCCGGGGTACTTCTTGGCCGACGCGCCGAAGACGTCGACGATCTTCTGACCGCCGAAGAACGGGTCCGGCGCCGTCATCCGCTCGTCGGTGTAGCTGGCCGGTGTGGAGGGGAACAGCACCGGGTCGAGGAACGCCTGGGCCTGGTTCTTCGCCGACTCCAGCCAGCTGATGAACGCGAAGGCGGCCTCGGGGTTCTTGCAGTACTTCGTGATCGCCAGGAAGGACCCGCCACGGTTGCCGGCCCCACCAGGAGCTGCCGTCACCCGCCAGAGTCCCTTGGTCTTCGGCGCCGCGTTCTTCGGCCCGAGCTGGGCCCACCAGACGGCCGCGTTGTAGGCGACCAGCTTGCCGTTGGTGACGACGGCGTCGGCGTCGGTCGTGTCCTGCTGCGCGTTGGCGGACAGCCCTTCCTTGACCACCCGGATCGCAAGGTCGAACTGTTCGCGGATGTGGTCCTGGTCGCCGATGTACTGGCCGTCCTCGGTCATGTAGCGCTTCGGCTGCTGCGCCAGCGCGTAGAGGTAGACGCCGGTGATGTTGTCCGTGATGGCCGAGCCGGGGACGGCCGCCTTCAGCTTCTTGCCGAGCTCGATGTAGGCGTCCCAGGTCGGAGCCAGCTCGGCCACTGCGGCAGGATCGGTGTCGATCCCGGCCTTCTGGAGCATGTCGGTGCGGTAGAACAGCGCGGTCGGGCCGGTGTCCATCGGGTACGCCATCATCTTGTCGTCGGCGGTGATCCCGAGCTTCCACTTCCAGGGCAGGAACTCGGACTCGCGGTCCTTGGCGCCGAGCTCGTTGAGATCGTAGAACTGGTCGGCGTTCGGGAAGTACGTCGCCACGTCGTCGTTGATGGCGACGATGTCCGGGACCAGTGACTTGCCGGCCAGCGAGGTCAGCACCTTGGTCTTGTAGTTGGTGCCGATCCGGGTCATCGCCAGCTTCATATCGTCGTACGCCGGGATCGCCTTCTCCGCCTGGCCGATCAGGTCGTCGTTCACCGAGCCGACCCACGTCCACATGCTGAGCTCGTCGGATCCACCGAGAGAACTTCGGGAGCCGCAGCCGGTGAGGCCGGTCGCGGCCGCCGCTGCGGCGCCCGCGCCGAGCGCGAGAAACTTCCTTCTGCTCACTGTCATACGCCTCACCTGGCGCTTTCTGTGTTCATTTCCGCCGGAAGTTGTCCAAAATTGTTCAGGCACCGACTAGGTAAGCGCATACCGACTGAACCGGTCAAGGGGCCATGGTTCCCAGCGGCCGGTCCCGGCCACACCTCGACCCGCCGGTTGTCACACAGTTCCCA
Organism: Kribbella sp. NPDC049174; assembly: GCF_043197365.1. Lineage (NCBI taxonomy): Bacteria > Bacillati > Actinomycetota > Actinomycetes > Propionibacteriales > Kribbellaceae > Kribbella > Kribbella sp. NPDC049174. Next base: position 173,637 of record NZ_JBICSZ010000004.1, read on the forward strand.
GCTTTCGGTCCCGGCTTCGTTCGGCCTTGCTCCCGGCTTGGCTCCCAGCTCCTGGCGGCTTGGCCACCGGCTTCGTTCCCGGCTCCGGGCGGGCTTGGCTCCCGGCTTCGTGCCCGGCTCCGGGCGGCTGACAGGATGGCCGCATGATCTCCGCCGTACTCTTCGACGCCGACGGCGTCATCCAGCGCTCGACCATCGACTGGTCGTCCCGGCTGTCGTCGTTCGTCCCCGCCGGCGACGGCGAGGCCTTCGTCGCCGACCTGATGGCAGCCGAGCGGCCGGCCCTGGTCGGCAAGGGCGACTTCCGGGACGCGGTCGCCGAGGTACTGCGCCGATGGGGGTCGGAAGTGTCCTTGGCGGACGCGTTGGAGCCGTGGACCCAGTTCGCCGCCGAGCCGGCGGTGGTCGAACTCATCGCGCGGTTGCGCGCGCGCGGCATCGCCTGCCACCTCGCCACCAACCAGCAGGCCTACCGGCGCGCGATCATGCAGGAGCGCGGGTACGGCGAGTGGTTCGACCAGACCTTCTACTCGTGCGATCTCGGGCTGGCCAAGCCTGATCCGGCGTACTTCCGGGCCATCCTCGGCTCGATCGAGGTGCCCGCCTCCTCGGTGCTCTTCATCGACGACAACGAAAGCAATGTGGCGGCTGCTTTGAGCGTCGGCCTGCATGCGGAGGTGTACGACCTCTCGTCCGGTGTCGACTCGCTCGCCGACCTGCTTGGCCGCTACGGACTGACCTGACCTCTTGTGGCGCGAGGGTTGTTGTGGCATCGTCGCCGGGCAGATGACAACGTAGGACAGTCACCAGCCGCTCCTGGAGGCACCGCATGTCCGATCGACGACGTCTTACCCGCCGCCATGCCCTCGGCCTGACCGCCGGGCTGGGCCTGAGTTCGCTCGCCCCGTCCCTCGCACTCCCCGCTGCCGCATCGTCGGCATCCGGCTTGACTGCCGCGGGGTCGGCGTACCCGAAGGGTCAGCGGCCGCGACTGCTGAGCGTCCTGGCCGAGGACTCGCTGAGCGCGGCCGAGCGCACGCTCGCGACCACGCTGCAAGGCCTGCTCGCCCGTCGCGGCAACGAGACGCTGTACCTGAACATCCCCTCGCTCGGCTACCAGATCTGGCTCGACGACCTCGTCTCCCGGTACGGCGTCCAGGCACGCCCCGGGGACCTGTGGAAAACCGTCAGCCGCTCCCGCGTGGCCGGATATGTTCTCTTTCGAACGGGCACCCCGTCGGTCAACGTGGCGACCACCCTCGCCGGTCTGACGGGTGCCGTGGCTGTCGAGGAGAGCTTGGAGGCACTCGCGATCCGGCACGGATTGCGCAAGGTCCTGGACGTCCGGGACAAGGACGACCGCTGGGTGATGGACAACTACTGGTCGCGGTTGCGGCACGACGTCGCGATCGAGCAGAGAGGAGACTGGCCGGAACGACTGCGGGACTACGTCACGATGGCGGGGACGCTCGCCTTCTTCGACGGCAACTCGGCGTTCCGCGCCGAGGTGGTCGAAGCGCTCGACGACGACGCGACGGTGATCGGCTGGGGCGATGCCGCCAACGGCGAGGACAAGTTCATCGGCCCGAACTCCGACGCCGGCGTCAAGGCGATCCCGGCCGACCATGCCCGCAACCTATCCGTCCTGTCCGGCGTGACCGAAGACCGCTTGAGCCAGCGCGGAGGGGGTGGGGGGAGGGCCCTCGAACCGGATCCGAATGCCCACTACGTCACGTTCCTGATCACCGACGGCGACAACATCCAATGGATGCTCGGCGACTTCCCAACCGATCAACGGTGGTTCGGCAGTCCGCACCGCAGCACGGTCGATCTCGGGTGGGGCATCTCACCGTCGCTGATCGATCTCGCGCCTTCGGTGATGCGCTGGTACTACGACCAGTCGGTGAAGGATCGCTGGGTCGTCGGCCCGTCCGGCGGCGGCTACATGTACCCCAGCAGGTACCCCGCGGCGGCCCTCGAGCGGCACACCGCTTCGCTGGCGAAGTCGATGGAGCGCGCCGACCTGTCGGCTGTCCAGATCATCGATTTCGACTCGTTCCAGGACAAGCGCCTGTGGTCGTCGTACCTGAAGCGTCCCCAGATCGACGGCCTCATCTACCTCGAGTACTCCCGCTACGACTCCCACAAGGGCAAGGTCGTCTGGTCGGAGGGCAAGCCGGTCATCTCCGCCCGCACCATGCTGTGGGACGGTCTCGACGGTGCCGACGAGGCGTCCGTCACCGCTGAGCTCAACAGTGCCGTCCGCAACCCGCGTTCGACGGCCGGCTACTCGGTCGTCCTCTGGCATGCCTGGAGCAAGTCCGTCGACAACGTCATGACGGTCGTCAACGGCCTCGCCCCGCACGTGAAGGTCATCCCGCCCGACACCCTCGTCAAGATGGTCGGCAAATACGCCAAGCCCTAGGCGGCCGGTCCGTCTGGGCGCCGGTCGCGCCCAGACGGACGTGGGTCAGAGCTTGCGGTAGTACACGGCTACTGGGAGTTGGACGCAGCCGAGGCTTTCGTACAGGGCACGGGCGGGCGCATGGAAGTCATCTCCGCCAGTGCCGATCTCGACTACTTCCGCGCCCTCCTGTCGCATCGCACCGAAGGCGTGCTCACAGAGCGCGGTGCCGACATTGTCCCGGCGGTGGTCTGCCGCGACGGCCAGGATGGTGATGCTGCCGTTCCGGCGTACCGGGTCGATGCTCCAGGCGACGTAACCGGTGATATCGCCGTCGGCGTCGGCCACCGCGACGTACTTGTGCTGTGCGGGGTCGTGGAGCTCGGCGACCTGCTTGCGGTAGTCGTCACGCCAGTTGCCGTGCTGGTTGGCGAAGATGGTCTCGCCCACGAGCGGGCGGAAGGAATCCTCGTAGAACGGCCGGAACGTCTCGATGGTCAGCTCGGTGAGCCGGGCAAGGTCAGCTTGGACGTACGAACGAATGAGCATGAAGTTGTGCCTCTCGCGCTGAAGGGAATCGGGCAGATGCCTGACCCGCGCTCGCAGATCGCGACGTAGCGGCGGGCCCGGCCTCAGCGGCGAGTACGCCCGGCAGCGAAGCACTCCATGCGAGCAATCTACTCGCCTCCACAGCACGGATGTGCCCCAACCCGCGTTGCGCGACGACCTGGCGCTGCGATTAGCGTGTGGCCTGTGGCGGACTCGCTACTTGACTGGGAGGTCCTGACGTGACCAGTAAGTTCACCGAGCTTGCGATCGACTGTGCCGATCCCAGCGGTCTCGCCCGGTTCTGGTGCTCGGTCCTCGACTACGAGGTGCAAGGCGAGGAGGACGGAGTTGTCACCATCGGCTCCCCGCTGGTGCCTGACGCCAAGAAGCAGGTTGGGCCGGTGCCACCGACGTTGACCTTCGCGCAGGTGCCCGAGGGCAAGATCGTCAAGAACAGGCTCCACATCGAGCTCAACCCCACCGACAGGGAGCAAGACGAAGAGGTCCGTCGCCTGCTCGACCTAGGTGCTCGACACGCCGACGTCGGTCAAACAGGCGATGAGAGCTGGGTCGTACTCATCGACCCGGAGGGGAACGAGTTCTGCGTCCTCGCGGCCCGCCGCCCCTGATCGGAGGCAGCACACCGCCGCCAGATCTACATGGTGGGGCGGGTGAGGGCCTCGGCAGGTCTGCTGTCGCGAACGTTGGGCGCGCTTTGGCGGGTGAGGGTGAGGGCGATGAGGGCGGCGATGAGCGGGAGCGTGATGAGGTAGGCAGTGCGGAGGTCCGCGACTCGGGCCAGGGCCGCCAGGGCGGCGGGGGTCAGCAGGATCGCTGTGCCGGAGGCCAATGCGCCGAGTGCGGACAGGCGGGTCGGGTTCAGGCCCGGCGTGGCGACCAGAGCGGCCAAGGTGACGGGGTAGAGGGGCGCGACGCCGGTGCCGGCGACGACGAGGCCGATGGTGACGGCAGCGGGTGTGTCGAAGAGGCTGACCAGAAGGGTGCCGATGACGGCCAGCAGGCCGGCTGGGATGACTGGCGACCAGCCGCGCCAATGGATGGGGCCGATCGCACGGCCGACCGCCATGCCGATCGGGAACGCGCTGCCCAGAAGTGCGGCCGTTGCCACCGGCAACCCCGTGGCCAGCAGCCGCGCGACCGCCCACACCACGAAGCAGAACTCCACCCCGACGGCCAGCACCACCCGCAGCCAGCCCAGGCCGACTGCCACGGCGACAGACCTGGTCGACGCGCCCACAGGGTCGGGCCCGCGCCGAGCGTACGGCGATGAGGTCGGGAGCTCCGGCTCACCCGCCGGGTCAACGCGCGGACGAGGCCTCCTGCCCTTCACAACGGCAAGAGCGACAAGCGGCGGTACGGCGGCCAGCAGCGCGAGCCGGCCAGTCGGGCCGAGCGAGTCGACTGCACCGATAGCGATCGGCGCCATGATCCCAGTGGCACTGGCAACGGCGTTGACGCGACTCAACCGGGCAGCAGCCGTTGGACCGTGCAGGATGAGCGGAGCGACGAGCACGAGCAGCGCCCCACCCAGTCCGATACACAGTCCGCCGGCGACTGCCACGCCGTACGCAGGTGCGAGCGCGAGCAGCACCGCGCCGACCGCACACACGAGAGAGCCGAGGCGGAGCACCGTCGGGAGCGGCCACGTCCGCAGCAGCATCGGGCCGACCACCGCGATGACGACCAACCCGACTGCGAACCCGGACGACAGCAGCGCGAGTCGGCTGGTGGACTCGTCCAGGTCCCGCGCGAGCACCGCGACACAGGCCCCGAGCCCCGCGAGGAGGTAGCCCATTGACGAGAGGCCGACACCGATCCGGATCTCGTCCGTCCGGCCGGTCATCCGGCCGTCAGGTCGGTAGGCCCACTGTCCTCCGTCCGGGCGGCTGCCAGCAGGTCAGCGAGCTGATGGAGATCGGTCAGTTGGATGTCAGCAGACAGGTCTTTCAGACCGGCAGTAACGGCTCCGGCGGCGCGGCCGGCCGCCAGGCCCACTTCGGCATCTTCCACGACCAGGCAATGAGCAGGTGGTACGCCGAGAAGGTCAGCGGCATGGCGATACCCCTCGGGGTCCGGTTTGCCGCGAGAGATGTCCTCGACGGTCACCAGGACCCGTGGCTCGATGCCGGCCGCAGCCAGCCGGACCTTGGCCAGCCGGTTGTCCGCACTCGTCACGACCGCCCACGGCAGCCCGAGGGCACCGAGCACGCTGAGCACCTCATGAGCACCAGGCGTGGCCACCACATCGGACAGGTCGTCGTACTGGAGCTCCAGCTGCCGGGCCGCGGCTGCCGCCCGCTCCTCCGCCGGCAGGTCCGGGCGCATGCGGTCGACGGTGGACTCGGCCGGGCTGCCGTGGGCGATGGCGAGGACGTCGGCCACCGGTACGCCGTACTCCCCTGCCCAGACCGTCCACGCGCGCTCGACCGCGGCGTCGGAGTCCACCAGCGTGCCGTCCATGTCGAACAGCACGGCGCGGATGTCCCGGATCCCCATCACCCCTCCATTAAACTCGTTCTCCGAGCATAAGGTAGAACCATCTCATGACAACAGCAGTTCGCCGCGGACAGTGGCAGACGGCTGCCGACGTACTCGCGCAGGTGCGCCGCCGGCCCGGGATCACGCGCGCTGCGGTGGCCCGGGAGCTGCGGCTGAGCACCAGCTCGGCGACTGAGGTCACCGCGCGGCTGCGCGACCTACAGCTGCTCACTGAGGTGCCTGCACCCAGTCAGGGACGTGGGCGGCCCACAACCGTTCTACGGCCACATCCACAGGGTCCTGTGGTGCTCGCGCTGGACCTGCGGCAGAGCAGTTGGCGGAGTGCTGTGGTCGCGCTGGACGGGTCGTTCCTGGCGCAGCAGTCCAGACGCCACCGGAGTCGCCGGCCGCAGGTGGTGCTCAGCAACCTGCAGGGGGCCGTGAAGCAGGTGCGGGAACAGTACGGCGAACGCCTGCGAGTAGTGAGCCTGGCAGTGCCGGGCACCATTCGCGACAACCGTCTGATGCAGGCACCGACGCTGGAATGGGCTGAGCTGGACCTGGAGGCCATCACCGCGGGCACAGGCATCACCCTGCTTGCCGGCAACGATGCAACGCTGAGTGGTGTGGCTGAGGCCCGCACTGGTGCAGCCGCTGGTGCTGGTACCGCGCTGCACCTCATCGTCGAGGTGGGTATCGGCGGCACGCTGCTGATCGACGGCGTACCGGCGCAGGGGGCGTCCGGGGCCGCTGGGGAGTACGGGCACATACCGTTCGGGGAGCGTGGACGGGAGTGTCCGTGCGGGGCCAGTGGGTGCTGGGACCTCGACATCGACGGACGCGCGCTGGCACGGCATCTCAAGGAGCCGACGCCGGACGACCCGTACGGCTACACAGAGGACGTGCTGAAGCGCACTGACCGCGCGGCGGGCCGTGCGGTGGCCAGAGTGGTCACCGCGCTCGCCAGCGGCATCGCCGGACTCGTCAACGCACACGACCCAGATGTCGTGACGCTGGGTGGGCTGGCCATCCCACTCCGCGCCGCTGCCGAGTCCACCTTCGAGCAGGCCTACCTAGCCGGCCTGATGACCTTCCACCGGACCTCTCCCCCGCCGGTACTCCCCGCCACGCACCAGCCCGACGGTCCGTTGCGTGGCGCCGCCGCACTGGCGCTCGACTACCTCACTACTGAGCCGTCGATTGCTCAGTGGGCTGATCGACGCTGACCTCCGCAGCCGGCGGCTTGGGGACGATCGGCGGCTCCACCCGCGCCAGGATCGTGGTGATGTCGTGGCGGTGGTGCTGGATCTCGTGGGCGGTGTGGCGAATCACCCAGCCCAGTGTGCGCGGCGCACGCACCGGGTAGTTGTAGAGACCCAGCCGGCCCAACTGCGGCGGCGTCAGCACTCGAGCGGCCGCACCGAACTCGCGCGCGAACCGCATCAGCGCGGCCGCGACCTCCATCGGGTCCTGGTCCTCGTACTTGGCCTGCTTCACCCGCCCCGTCCGGTCCATCGGCGCGTACACCGGCCGGTCCTCCGCCAGGCACTGAGCGATCCGCTGCCGCTGGACCTCCAGTACGTCGCGCACGTGGCAGGCGTACTCGATCGCCGACCACACCTCAGGCTCCGGCCGGAGCCGTACGACGTCCGGATCGGGCCCGGCCGCGGCTCTCGTGAGCGACATACTGCAGTCCGCCGACTGCCGGATCAGCGTGGTCACCGTGCCCTGCAGGTCACCTGTGTCGTAGTTGAACCCACACTGCTCGCAGTACCCGTCAACCGGCGGCTGCTGCTTGCTCAACTGCTACTCCCTCGAAATCGCCAAGCGTGATCGACCGGACCGATTCCACCACCGAGCGCGAACCCGGCCCCGATCGCCCCGGTCACGTACTCCTTGGCCGCTCCCACCGCACCAGGTACGTCGTACCCGCGCGCCAGGTACGACGCGATCGCGCTGGCCAGCGTGCATCCGGTGCCGTGCGTGTGCCTGTTGTCCGCCCGTACCGCGCTGTAGGCCCGTCGTACCCCGTGACCGTGCAGGATGTCGACCGACGCCGTACCCGGGTCGTGGCCGCCCTTCACGAGGACCCAGGAGGCTCCGGCGTCCAGTAGCAGCTTCGCCGCGAGCTCTCGGTCCTCCACCGTCTCCAGGTCCATGCCGGCCACCGGGCCGAGCTCGGTGAGGTTCGGCGTCAGGACAGTTGCCAGCGGCACGATCTCCGTCCGTACGGCGTCCATCGCATCGGCTGCAAGCAGCGCGTCGCCGTGCTTCGAGACCGACACCGGGTCGACCACGACCGGCACAGATGGCGGGAGCGTCCGCAGCAGGGAGGCGACCACCCGGACCATGGACGAGGACGCCAGCATCCCGGTCTTCACCGCGTCGACACCGATGTCGTCCACCACACTGTGGAACTGTGCCCGGACCTGCTCCTCCGGCAGCTCCCACGCTCCCTGGACGCCGAGACTGTTCTGCGCGGTGATCGCGGTCAGCACGCTCATCCCGTGCACGCCGTTGGCCAGCATCGACTTCAGATCCGCCTGGATCCCGGCCCCGCCGCCGGAGTCGGATCCGGCGATCGTCAGCACTCTGGGCAACATCTCAACTCCTGAAATGGGCGTGGCCGGAGTCGGCAGCGTACGCCGCTCCGTCCACCGTCACGGTTCCGGCCGGCCGTTCCTCGTTGCCCTCAGCAACCGAGCCGATGACGGTCCAGCCCTCGGGGACGTCGGCCGGCTCGAAGGTCCCGACCAGCGCATGATCCTCGCCGCCGGTCAGGACGAACTTGAGCCCGTCCACACCGGTCGCGGCGGCCACGGCCTGCAACGGCTCGGGCACGGTCAACGCCTGCGTGTGCACGTCGATGGCAACCTGACTCGCGACGGCGATGTGCCCCAGGTCGGACAGCAGCCCGTCGCTCACGTCACACAGCGACGACGCGCCGGCCAGCGCGGCCCGAGGCCCCTCGGCGTACGGCGGCTGCGGGCGGCGGTGCGCCTCGACCACGGCTCGCGGCGAGCGGAATCCGCGCGCCAGCACGGCCCACCCCGCTTCGGCCCAGCCGAGCCGCCCGATGTAGGCGACCTCGTCGCCGGGGCGCGCACCGGACCGCAGCACCGGCGGACGACCGTCCAGCGTGCCGAATGCGGTCACCGACACGATGATCTTGTCCGACTGCACCGTGTCGCCGCCGACGATGCTGACCTCGACCAGCTCGGCCTCGTCCACCAGACCCTGGTTCAGCTCCAGCGCCCACGCGGTCGGCAGGTCGGCCGGCGCGCCGAACCCGACCACGAGCGACGTCGGCCGGGCACCCATGGCCATGATGTCGGCCAGGTTCTGGGCGGCGGCCTTGCGGCCGACGTCGTAGGCCGACGACCAGTCCTGCCGGAAGTGGCGGCCCTCCACCAGCAGGTCGGTCGTGATCACCATCCGGCCGTCCGGCACCGCCACCACGGCCGCGTCGTCACCGGGTCCGACCAGGACGTCCTCACCTGTGGACAGCCCTTTGGTGACGGCCGCGATCAGGCCGAACTCACCCGTGCTCCCCAACGTCTCTGTCACGTCAGCAGACCTCCCATATCGCCAACCGGAGTCTAGGCGGTACCGTGACCGGGCAACGAAGAGTACGCCCGGTCGCCTCGCAGTACCCCTGCGTCGGCATCGCCGGAGCCCGCTGAGGACGACTGAGTGGAGAACGACGTGGTGGTCCAGGCCTACATCCTGATCCAGACCGAGGTCGGCAAAGCAGCCGATGTCGCGGCACAGATCGCCGAGGTCCAGGGCGTCACCCTGGCCGAGGACGTCACCGGTCCGTACGACGTGATCGTCCGCGCGGAAGCCCGCAACGTCGACGAGCTGGGCAAACTGGTGGTTGCCAAGGTCCAGAACGTGCCCGGTATCACCCGCACGCTGACCTGCCCCGTCGTCCACATCTGACCGCCCCGGGGCCCCGTCCTCCTTTCGCATGCCCAAAGTTCTCTTCGCTGCACTCGGCCTGATCCTGCTGGCCGGGTGCAGCCCGGGCCCTGCGCCCGTCGCCGTACCGTCGCCCGCGCCCGAGGTCGCGGCGGCCTGTGAGCCGCTGGTGAAGGCGCTGCCCGAGAAGGTGCTGGACGCCGACCGGCGCGAGACCGATCCGGTCAGTCCGCTCACCGCCGCGTACGGCGATCCGCCGATCGAGGTCACCTGTGGGGTCGCGCCGCCGGCCGGGATGGCCGAGGCGCAGTCACAGTGCTTCGAGGTGAACGGCGTGGGCTGGTTCGCCAAGGAGGTCGAGAACGGGTTCATCTTCACCACCATCGGCCGCCAGGTCTATTTCGAGGTCGCAGTTCCGGCCAAGTACGCGCCCGAGGCGAACGCGCTGACCGATGTGTCGGATGCTGTCCACAGGTTCAACAAACTCATCACTCCTTGTACCTGACAACGGCATACTCCAGTCGAAACCGAAGTTTGTTCGTCGGCGGTGTCCGGTTCGGTCCGGCGGGGGCGACGTAGCAGGCGAGAGGCACCGACGCTGGTGCCCGGGACGACGGGAGATTCCGATGAAGTACATGATCCTCACCTACGCGTCGCAGCAGGACTACGACGGGATGGCGGGCAAGGACACCGGCAAGCCGGCCTGGACCGCCGAGGACTTCGCCGCGATGGGCGCGTTCATGGAGAAGTTCAACAACGACCTGATCGAATCCGGTGAGCTGGTCGAGACCCGTGGGCTCGCGGCACCGGTGCTGACCAGGCGACTGGGTTCGAAGGACGGCGCCGCGGTGGTGACGGACGGGCCGTACGCCGAGACCCAGGAGGTGCTGGCCGGGTACTGGATCGTCGAGTGCGAGTCGTTCGACCGGGCCACCGAGATCGCGGCCCGGCTCGGTGACACGCCGGCACCCGAGTCCGTCCGCGCGACCGCGTACGCCGACATCCGGCCGATCATCGAGGGCCGCGGCGAGATCGCGGACTGATCGTCATGTCCACCGCTCTCCACGATCTGCTGCGCGAGCTGACCCCGCAGGTGCTCGGGGCACTCGTGCGGCGGTTCGGGCACTTCGACACCGCGGAGGACGCGGTGCAGGAGGCCTTGCTCGCCGCGTCGCTGCAGTGGCCGGTGGAGGGTGTTCCGGACAATCCGCGAGGGTGGTTGATCACGGTCGCTTCGCGCCGGCTGACGGATCTGCTTCGTCGTGAACAGGCCCGTCAGCGGCGCGAGGACCGGGTGGCACAGTGGGCGACGTTGCCCGATCCGGAGCCGGGTGAGCGGGGCGCGGACACCGACGACACGCTGATCCTGCTGTTCCTGTGTTGCCATCCGTCGCTGTCGCCCGCGTCGCAGATCGCGTTGACGCTGCGGGCGGTCGGCGGTCTGACGACGGCGGAGATCGCGCGGGCGTTCCTGGTGCCGGAGGCGACGATGACCCGGCGGATCAGCCGCGCCAAGGCGAGTGTGAAGGACAGCGGGGCTCGGTTCGTGCTGCCGGCGGATCGGGACGAGCGGCTGGGCGCGGTGCTGAAGGTCGTGTACCTGATCTTCAACGAGGGCTACGCGAGTACGACGGGGCCGAGCCTGCAGCGGGTGGAGTTGGCGGCGGAAGGGATTCGGCTGGCGCGGATGCTGCATCGGCTGCTGCCTGACGACAGTGAGGTGGCCGGGTTGCTGGCGTTGATGCTGCTGACCGATGCGCGGCGGCCGGCTCGGACCGGGCCGCTGGGTGAGCTGGTTCCGATGGCGGAGCAGGATCGGTCGTTGTGGATCCGGGAGCTGATCGACGAGGGCGTTGGGCTGATCACGGCGGCGCTGCCGCGGGGGCCGGTGGGGCCTTATCAGTTGCAGGCGGCGATCGCGGCTGTGCACGACGAGGCTCCGTCAGCGGAGGAGACCGATTGGGCGCAGATCGTCGCGTTGTACGAGGTGCTGCTGCAGTTGGTCGACAACCCGATGGTCGCGCTGAACCAGGTGGTCGCGGTGGCGATGGCGCGCGGGGCGGACGATGGGCTGAAGTTGCTGGCCACGATCGAGGGCGACGAGCGGATCGCGTCGGACCATCGGTTGTCGGCGGTGCGGGCGCATCTGCTGGAGATGTCCGGGGATGCGGTGGGCGCGCGAGCGGCGTACGAGGAGGCGGCCGGCCGCACAACCAGCCTGCCGCAGCAGCGCTACCTGTATGAACGGGCGAGGCGCCTGTGAGTTGGGTACTCGGACACCGACGCGGTCAGCGCACGGTCCGTGCCGAGCTGCGTTGGCGCTCCGCGGGGCTGCGTTGGCGCTCCGCGGGGCCGGGTTGGCGCTCCGCGGGGGTGGGTTGGCGCTCCGCGGGCCGAGGCCTGAGACCGTGAGCATCGTCAGGTGACCACCGTCTGTCCCGCTGGAGGCAGCGATCACCAGCAGCCCTGCCCCCCATTGCGTTAGGGGCAGGGCCGGGTGGGGTTAGCGGAGGCCGGTGGGGCGGGTGGTGGCCAGGGTGAGGAGGCGGTCGACCAGGGCGGGGTAGTCGACGCCGGTGGCGGCCCAGAGGCGGGGGAACATGCTGGTCGGCGTGAAGCCGGGCATGGTGTTGATCTCGTTGATGATGACCCGGCCGTCGGCGTCGAGGAAGAAGTCGACGCGGGCCAGGCCTTCGCCCTCGATCGCGTCGAAGGCGGTCAGCGCCTTGGCGCGGATGTCGGCCGCGATCTCCTCGGGGAGGTCGGCGGGGACCGAGAGGGCGGTGTACTCCTCACCTTCGGGCAGGTACTTGGTCTCGAAGTCGTAGAAGTCGTGCCCACCGCCGGACACCGCGATCTCACCGCAGACGCTGACCTCGGCCGGAGCCCCGTTCAGGCCGCCGAGGACGCCGACCTCGATCTCGCGCGGGCTCTTCGCGGACGCCTCGACGATCACCTTCGGGTCGTGGGCGCGCGCCTCGGCGATCGCGTCGTCGAGTTCGGCCAGGTTGTTGACCTTGCTGATGCCGAGGCTCGACCCGCCCCGGCACGGCTTCACGAAGACCGGGTAGCCGAGCGCGTCGACCGCCTCGCGGCAGGCGGCGGGGTCGCGGGTCCAGTCGCGGTCGCGGATGACGACGTACGGGGTGACCTCGAGGCCGGCCGCGGCGAAGACGACCTTCATGTAGTGCTTGTCCATGCCGACCGCGCTGGCCAGCACGCCGGAACCGACGTAGCGGATGTCGGACATCTCGAGCAGGCCCTGGATGGTGCCGTCCTCACCCCACGGGCCGTGCAGCAGCGGGAAGACCACATCCACCTCGCCGAGCGTGCTCGGTACCTGGCCCGGTTCGCTCACCACGAGTTCGCGGTTCGCGCCGAACAGCACCGGCAGCGCGGTCACGTCGACCTCCGGGAGCTTCCCGTCGGTGATCGACAGCCGCTCCGGGTCGCCGCTCTCCAGCACCCAGTGGCCGCTGGTGCTGATGCCGATCGGGACCACGTCGTACTTGTCCCGGTCGATCGCCTGCAGCACGTTGGCCGCGGTCACACACGAGATGGCGTGTTCGCTCGACCGGCCGCCGAACACGACGGCGACACGGGGCTTGCGTTGTTCTTCCCTCGAGTACTCACTCACCGGCTCGACTGTAGCGGCCCCGGGATCAGGTTCCGATCGGGGTTCGGTTAAGAGCTCTTCAGATCGCAGTCAGTAGCCGTCACCACACTGTGATCACACCGTCACTCCCAGGTGACCGGCAGCGCCATCACCGTCCGGCGGAAGAATCGACCACGGCGAGTCCCCGAACCGGTACTCTGCCCGCGGAGGTGGAGATGGGACTGCGCGAACTGAAGCGGGAGCGGACCCGCCGGCTGATCGCGGACAAGGCGTTCGAGCTGTTCACCGACCACGGCTTCGGCCGGACCACGGTGGAGCAGATCGCCGCGGCCGCGGAGGTCGGCCCGAGCACGCTGTACCGCTACTTCCCGACCAAGGAGACGCTCGTCCTGGAGTTCGTCGAGGACTGCCTGCTGGGTGCGGTCGCGTGGTTCCGCGAGCAGCCCGAGGTGGAGCTGCCGGACGGTCTGCAGTCGGTGATCGAGCGGGTGCTGGACCAACTGGAGAGCAACCCGGACCGGGTTCGCGCGGTGTTCGACCTGGCCGCGCAGACGGCGTCGGTGAGCGCCCACCTCAACGAGATGATCTGGCGGTTCCGCAACGAACTGACCGACGAGCTGGTACGACGGCCGGCCGGCAACGACCCGCAGGACGTCGAGTTCACCGCTGCCCTGGCCGCCGGGATCGCGATGAACATCATCGAGACTGTGGTCCGGATCTGGGTCGAGAACCCGGACGACACCGAGGTGAAGGAACTCGCCCGCCGCGCCATGACGCTGCTCCGCGGCGGCGGCATCCCACTCCCCACCGTCGACGCCGCGGCTGACGCCGGGCGCTAGCCACGCCGCGCCCGCTCCCCCGTCCCCCGCCCCGCCCGCCCTGCCACGATCCGCAGCCGGGAGAATTCACCTCATGACGTCCCCTCTCGATCCATCCACCGTCGTCGTCCACGCAGGCCGGCCCGAGCGCGTACCGAACGCGCCGGTCGGCGAGTCACCCGTCTTCAGCTCGACCTACGTCGCGGGTGGCGATCGTGGGTACGGGCGCTTCGGGAACGATGCGTGGACTGCGCTGGAGGACACGCTCGGGGAGCTCGAGGGTGGGCGTGGCCTGACGTTCGCGTCCGGGATGGCGGCGGCGGCCGCGATCGCCGATCTCGTCCCCGTCGGGGGCCGGGTCGTCGCGCCTCAGCACGCGTATTCCGGCGTACTCGCGCTCCTCGACCAGCAGGCGACGACCGGCCGGTTGACGGTCGAGCGGGTGAACATCGCCGACACCGCGGAGGTCAGCAAAGCGGTCGTGGGCGCGGACCTGCTGTGGATCGAGTCGCCGACCAACCCCGCGATGGAGGTCGCCGACCTCCCCGCGATCTCCGCGGCCGGACGGCAGGCGGGTGCGACCGTTGTCGTCGACAACACGTTCGCGACACCGCTGCTGCAGCAGCCGATCAGGCTCGGTGCCGACATCGTGATGCACTCGGCAACGAAGTTCATCGCGGGTCACTCCGATGTCGTTCTCGGCGCGATCGTCACCGCCGACGACGACCTGTGGACCGCGCTCGACCTCCGCCGCCGCAGCCTCGGCGCGATCCCCGGCCCGATGGAGGCCTGGCTGGCGCTGAGAGGTCTGCGCACCCTCGCACTCCGCCTCGAGCGAGCGCAGTCCAACGCGGCGTTCCTCGCCGAGCGGCTGCTCCAGCACCCGCGGGTCAGCCGCGTGCGCTACCCGGGACTGCCGGACGATCCAGGTCATGCCCGGGCCAAGGCGCAGATGTCAGGTTTCGGCGCGATCCTGTCGTTCGAGCTCGGTGGTGACGCCGAGGGGGCTCAGCGAGTCTGCGAGAGTACGGCGCTCTGGGTGCACGCGACCAGCCTCGGTGGGGTCGAGTCGATGCTGGAACGCCGTCGCCGCTGGCCGATCGAGGTGCCGACCATCCCCGAGGATCTGATCCGGCTGGCCGTCGGGATCGAGCATCCCGACGACCTGTGGGCCGATCTCGAGCAGGCGCTCAAGACCGGGATTTGAGCACCGGCCCGCCGAAGAACGTCAGCACACACAGCACGACCGGCAGGATGAACGCGATGTTCAGCGGCATCCAATGCGCGAGTCCGCCGATCAACGCCGGGCCGGCCAGCAGACCGACGTACCCGAGTCCGACCACACGCGCCATCAGCGCGCCGGCAGCGCGCGGGTCGAGGTTGCCGGCCGCGGTGAAGAGCTGCGGTACGCCGCCGGCCAGGCCGAGACCGAACAACGCCCAGCCGAACAGGGCGACCGGCACCCACGGTACGACGATCACGATCGTCAGACCGACCGCGGCCATCGCGGCGCCGTAGCGGACGATCGCGGCCGGGCCGACGACTGCCGCCACCCGGTCGGTGAGGAAGCGCCCGACGGTCATCGCCACGGCGAAGGCGCCGTACGCGTAGGCCGCCGTACTGACCGATGTGCCGAGGATGTCGCGGAAGTGCAGGGCCGCCCAGTCGTTGGCGACACCTTCGGCAAGCATCAGGCCGAAGGCGAGGCCGCCGAGCGCCCAGACCAGCTTGGCGGGCGGCTTGGCGCGATCCTCCTGCTCGTCGTGCTCCTCGGTCGTTGCCTCGATCAAGAATCGGCTCACCCCCAGCGACACGACGACGCACAGGACACCGGCCAGGCCGAGCGTCACCTCGGTCGGTACGTCGGCGCGCAGCGTGGCGGCCCCGATCAGCGCGGCGAACGCACCGCCGATCGACCACATCGCGTGGAACGCGGCCATGATCGGGCGGGGGTAGCCGCGTTCGACCACGACGGCCTGGGCGTTCATGCCGACGTCGATCGAGCCGTTGGCGAAGCCGAGCGCCATCAAGGCCAAGCCGAGCGTCCACCAGTTGTGCGCGAGACCGGGCCAGATCAGGGCGAGGCCGAGGAGAACGCCGGCGGCCGGGACCAGACGGCGTTGGCCGATTCGGTCGACGAGCGGGCCGGCGACCTGCATACCGAGGAAGGCGGCGCCACCCAGGGCGAGCAGCAGCAGGCCGAGGGTGCTGTGGGTGATCTTGGTGGCGTGCTCGATGTTGGGGATGTGGACGACCCACATGCCGACGGCGAATCCGTTGAGACCGAAGTAGGTCCAGGTGGCGACACGGGCGGCTCGGGGCGGTGCGGTCTGCAACGGCAGATCAGTGGCGGTCAAGAGGTCGCCACCTCGAGGAGTACTCCGCGCTGGGTGAGCATGGTCCGCTGGTCCTCCGGGGCGGTCGGGTCGGTGATGATGAGGTCGGGGCGGTCGGCCGGACACACGTAGGCGAGCGCGGCGCGGTCCCATTTGGCGCCGTCGGCAAGCACCATCGACCGGGCGGCGACGGCGAGCGCCTCCTGCTTGACCTCGGCATCACCCAGGTCGAACGCGGTCAGCCCGGCGTCGAGGCTGAAGGCACACGGGCTGATCACGGCCAGGTCGAAGCGCAGCGCCCGCAGCGAGGCGATGGTCAGCGGACCGACCAAGGCCAACTCGCCCTTGCGCGCCTCTCCCCCCGGCATCAGCAGCCGGATCCGCGGCGCCTCGGCCAACTCCTGCGCGATGTGCAGCGAGAGCGGCATGACGGTGACCGCGCGGTCGTGGAGGAGCTTGGCCACCTCGAGCGCCGTCGTACCGCTGTCGAGGACGATGGTCTCGCCGTCGTGGATGTGCTCGACGGCAGCCGCGGCGATGGCGCGCTTGGCGGCCAGTGCCGCCTGGGCCCGCAGCGAGTACGGCGGCTCGACACCGGACGGCATCGAGGACACGGCACCGCCATGGACGCGCTTGAGCACGCCCTGGGCAGCCAGGAAGTCGAGATCGCGACGGACCGTCATGTCCGATGCCTCGGTGGCCTCGACCAGTTCCTGGACCGAGACTCGGTCCAGCCTGCGCAGTCGTTCTACGATCACTTGGTGCCGTTCTGCGCTCCTCATGCGCAGAAATCTACCATCCGGATGTTCGATCAAACAAAGAGAGTGTTTGCCTGTGGCTAACGAGGTTCGCCGGGCCAGGTACGCCGTCGCCGCGGTCTTCTGTGTGCACGGCGCGGTGACCGGATCGTTCGCCACCCGGGTGCCCTGGATCCAGGAACACTCCGGGGTCTCGGCCGGCCAACTCGGGCTGGCACTCGCGTTCCCGGCGCTCGGTGCGGCGCTGATGATGCCGCTCGCGGCCCGCGTCACTCACACCCTCGGCACCCGCAACGCACTCCGCGGCCTGCTCGCGCTCTGGACGATGGCACTGATCCTGCCGTCACTCTCCCCCAACCTGCTCACGTTGTGCGCGGCCTTGTTCGTGTACGGCGGCACGGCGGGGATGGCCGACGTCGCGATGAACGCGCTCGGCGTCGAGGTCGAGCACCGGCTGGACAAGTCGATCATGTCCGGCCTGCACGGCATGTGGAGTGTCGGTGCGCTGATCGGGTCCGCAGTCGGGACCGTTGCCGCGCATGCCGAGTTGAGTGCCCAGATCCACCATGCGCTGGCGGCCGTCGTACTGACGGTGATCGGCCTGGTGGTGTGTCATTTCGTGCTGAACATCCACCCCGAGGACGACGAGGAGCCGCCGGCGCGGTTCGCGTTGCCGCCGCGGTCGGCGCTGCTGATCGGTGCGGTCGGATTCTGCGCGGTGTTCGCCGAGGGTGCCAGCCTGGACTGGTCGGCGGTGTATCTGCTCGACGTCCTCAACAGTTCGGCGGGTGTGGCAGCCGCGGCGACGACGGGCTTCACGCTGACGATGGCGATCGCGCGACTCACCGGCGATGCGGTGATCGACCGCTTCGGCGCCGTACGGACAGTTCGGTGGAGCGGCGTGATCGCGACACTGGGCGGGGTCCTGGTCGTCGTCGCCTGGCATCCGATCGTCGCGATGGCCGGGTTCGGGCTGCTCGGGGTCGGGATCGCGGTCGTCGTACCGCTCGCGTTCGCCGCGGCCGGGCGCACCGGGAACAACGCGAGCCACGCGATCGCCGGCGTGGCGACCATCACCTACGCGTCCGGCCTGGTGGCCCCTTCGATCATCGGCGGGATCGCACAGGCGAGCAGCCTGACGATCTCCTTCCTGGTGGTCACCGTGCTCGCCACCGGCCTAGCCGTCTTCGCCCCGGTACTGCGTACTCGCAGCCGCTCGCGCGTCAGCTGAGAACCCTCCACCCCAGGACGTCGACCCGGCACGAGGTTTGACGCAACCTATCGGTTGCCATAAAGTAGCAACCAATCAGTTGCTATTGAGTGGGAGAGACCTCATGTCACGGTTCAGTGCGCGTCAACGCGTGATCCTGCTGGTGCTGCTCGGTGCCGGGTTCATGCTGTCGGTCGACTTCTCGATCCTGAACGTCGCGCTGCCACAGGCGGGCGCAGGCGTCGGGCTGGGGCCGGACGGGCTGCCGTGGATCACATCGGCGTTCGCACTGCCCGCTGCTGGGTTCGCGCTGCTGTTCGGCCGGCTGGCGGACTACTTCGGCCGCCGGAGGCTGTTCCTGGCTGGGATGCTCCTGCTGGCCGGGGCGTCGTTACTCGGCGGGTTCGCGGTCAACGCCGAACTGCTGTTGACCGCTCGGGTGCTGCAGGGCCTGGCGACCGCGATGGCGTTGCCCACGTCGCTGGCGTTGCTGACCACGACCTTCGTCGATGGCTCGGTGCGTGCGCGTGTGCTGGGGCTGCGAGGTGCGTTGCTGTCTGCCGGCTTCGCTGTCGGCGCACTGGTCGGTGGTGCGCTGGTCAGCCTGCTCGGATGGCGGGCGGCGTTCTTCATCAACGTGCCGGTCGTCGTGACTGTTCTGGTGCTCACGCCGTTCGTGATCCGCGAAAGCACCGGGGCCGCGCGGACGAAGCTCGACGTACCCGGCGCAGTGACGGTGACCGGCGGCCTGTTGGCCGTGATCTACGCCGTGATCGAGCGGAGCATGTCTACTGCAGTCGTTGGCGTGCTGCTGCTGGTCGCGTTCTGGCTGATCGAGCGGCGTTCGTCCGCGCCGCTCGTCCCGGTGCACATCGTGCGGCAGCCCTCGGTGGCGTGGGGCAACTACGCGGGGCTCGTGGTGTGCAGCATGGAGCCGGCGATGATCTTTCTGACCACCCTGTACCTGCAGCAGACCCTTGGCCTGTCCCCGCTGGCGACCGGTCTCGTGTTCGGCATCCCAGGCCTGGCGTCGGTGGCCGCGGGAGTGGTTGCCGGGCGCATCACCGGGCGCTTCGGCTACCGCAAGGTTCTGACCGTGAGCATGGCCGTGCAGGGTCTTGCGACGCTCCCGCTGGTGTTCCTCGGCACCGACCGGCTCATCGCCCTCGTGATCCTGATCCCGGCTCTGTTCATCGGGTTCTACGGACACGTGGCTGCCATCGTGGCGTATACGGTGACCGGCACGTCCGGGGTGCCCGACGGCGATCAGGGCCTGGCGACCGGACTGACCTCGATGACTCAGGAGGTGGCGGGCACCGTCGGTACCCCGGTCCTCGCCGCGATCGTCGCCACGCAGGCGATGCACCTGACCGGCATGCACCTCGCGCTGTCGGTGGATGTCGCCCTGACGCTCGTCAGCGCGATCCTTGTCTGGTTCGGCCTGCGCCCGCGCGCCACAGCAGTCAGCGCCTGCCGGCCGACCGCCGAGCTGGCGACGATCTAGTCGAGCAAGCGGTCGAGCACCCCACCGGGTTCGCCCATCGCCCCTACCGCATGGCGCCAGGGCCTGGAAGGAGGCCTACGTCGTAGGCGTGCATGGGCTTTTCGCAATGGGAGCAGCGGAGGTCGACGTCGGAGATCTCGCCGCAGGCGTGGTGGCGGTAGAGCACCGGCGGTCCGGCCTCACCCGCCATCCACTTGTCACCCCAGCCCTTCATCACCATGAGCAGGTCGACGAGCTCGGCGCCCTTCTCCGTCAGGTGGTACTCATACCGCGGGCGATTGTCGTATGGACGGCGTTCGAGCACCCCGTGGTCGACGAGGTGATGGAGCCGCTCGGTCAGCACCTTGCGCGAGATCTTGAGATCGGCCTGCAGCTCGTCGAACCGGCGCATCCCGACCCACACGTCGCGCAGGATGAGGGGCGACCACGGCTCCCCGATCACGTCGAGAGTGCGCGCGATCGAGCAGACCAGCTCACCGAAGTTGGTGCGTTGCATGACATCAGCCTAGCAGTTGGGGTTCCCTTACGGAACTTCAACTGCTACGGTCATGGAGTCTCCTGAAGGAACCCAGAAAGGATCACTCCGATGAGCAAGGTCATCGCCGCACTGTCGGTCTCGGTCGACGGGTTCATCACCGGTCGCGACCCCGGCCCCGGCCGCGGGCTCGGCGACGGCGGGATGCTCTTCGACTGGTACTTCGACGGCGACGTACCGAGCCAGGTGTTCGACGGCTTCAAACTCAGCGAGCCCAGCGCCCGGCTGTTCGACGCCCTCGCCGGCCGGGTCGGCGCATCACTGGCCGGCCGCAACACCTACGACGACTCCGACGGCTTCGGCGACGGCGCCCCGCACCCGACCGCGCCGCTCTTCGTCGTCAGCCACCGCCCGGTGCCAGACCTCGGCAGTCGTCAGACCCTGATCAGCACCGGGATCTCGGACGCCGTCGCGGCAGCCAAGGAAGCGGCCGGCGACAAGTACGTCGGGCTGATGGGCGGCGGTGTGGTCACCGAGGCCCTGAAGGCGGGGCTCGTCGACGAGATCGTCCTCCATCAGGTCCCGATCCTGCTCGGCGCCGGCCGACGGTTCTTCCAGGAGTTGCCCGAGCACATCCGGCTGCGCATCGTCGACGTCGTCGCCGCCCCGGGTGTCACCCACCTCCACTACGAGGTGCAGCGATGATCCTCGTCACCGGCTGGATCCGTACCTCGACGTCACCCGCCTGACCGCCGACACCGGCTTCACCCCGCGCTTCGACGCCACCACCGCAGTCGCCGACTTCGTCGGATGGCTCGCCACCAACCCTCGCTAGGAGCTGATCGCCATGCTGAATCCCGACGTACGCCGTGTCGTCGAGAGCAACGTCGTCGCCCACCTCGCCAGCGTGCTGCCCGACGGAGGTCCGCACGCCACTCCCCTGTGGGTCACCACTGTGGGCGACCACATCGCGTTCCTCACCGGGCCCGATTCCCAGAAGGCTCGCAACCTGCGGCGGGACCCGCGGGTTGCGCTCTCGATGACGTCGGCGGACAACGTCCTCGAGCCGATCATCCTGCGCGGCCGGGTGGTCGAGTGGCTCGAAGGCGCAGCCGCCTGGGAGATCGTCGACCAGATCGCGATGAAGTACATCGGCCAGCCCTACCCGCGCGAGGAGGAGCGTGTCATCGGCCTGGTCGAGGCCGAGCGTCAGCAGGTCGGGATGGGGTGAGCGCTACTTGTCCGTGGCGAAGGCTGCGTCGAAGGCCGCCGCGGGCTTGTCGAAGGCCAGGGCGCGGATGACGTTGACGGCCTCGGCGGCGCCGACCTTGCGTTCCATCCCGGCGTCCTCCCACTCGACCGAGATCGGGCCGTCGTACCCGATGGAGTTGAGGACGCGGAAGCAGTCCTCCCACTTCACGTCGCCGTGGCCGGTCGAGTAAAAGTCCCAGCCGCGCCGCGGGTCACCCCAGGGCAGGTGCGAGCCGAGCCGGCCGTTGCGGCCGCCGCCGGTCCGCATCCGGGTGTCCTTGCAGTCGACGTGGTAGATCCGGTCCTTGAAGTCCCACAGGAACGCGACCGGGTCGATGTCCTGCCAGACCATGTGGCTCGGGTCCCAGTTCAGCCCGAACGCCTCACGGTGACCGATCGCCTCCAGGGTGAGCTGGGTGGTCCAGTAGTCGTAGGCGATCTCCGACGGGTGCACCTCGTGCGCGAACCGGACGCCGACCTCGTCGAACACGTCGAGGATCGGGTTCCACCGGTCCGCGAAGTCCTGGTAGCCGGCCGCGATCCGCTCGGCCGGGACCGGCGGGAACATCGCGACGTACTGCCAGATCGACGAACCGGTGAAGCCGATCACCGTGTTCACGCCGAGCTTGGCCGCGGCCCGCGCGGTGTTCTTCAGGTCCTCGGCGGCCCGCTGCCGCACACCTTCGGGATCCCCGTCGCCCCACACCCGGGCCGGCACGATCGCCTGGTGCCGGAAGTCGATCGGGTCGTCGCAGACCGCCTGACCGACCAGGTGGTTGGAGATCGCGAAGACCTTCAGGTTGTACTTCGCCAGGATGTCGTGCCGGCCCTGGACGTAGGTGTCGTCCTCGACCGCCTGCTGGACGTCGAAGTGGTCACCCGAGCAGGCGATCTCGACGCCGTCGTACCCCGACTCTGACGCGAACTGGCAGACCTCCTCGAACGGCAGGTCGGCCCACTGGCCCGTGAACAACGTGATCGGACGTGGCATCTGACTGGCTCCTAAGAATTCTCGACGGTGATCCAGGCGCTGTCCGCGGCGGCCGACCGCAGTACGGCGTCGACCAGCCGGGCGGACCGCGCACCGGCGGCGAAATCGGGCAGGCCGTCCGGGCGGTCACCCAGGACGGCGGCATAGCTGTCGGCGACGAAACTGTCGAAGGCGTCCTGGTACCCCTGCGCATGCCCGGCCGGCAGCCGGTTCACCCGCGCCGCGGGCGGGCTGAGGGTCTCGGGATCCCGGGTCAGCAGCTGCGAAGCGGTCCGGCGGCCGACCCACAACCGCTCCGGGTCCTCCTGGTCGAAGCCGAAACTCGACTCGGTCCCGGAGACCTCGAGATAGAGGCGGTTCTTCCGGCCGGCCGCGACCTGGCTGACCACGATCGTGCCGACCACCCCGGCCTCGGTCCGGAACTGCGCGGTCGCCAGATCCTCGGTCCGGACCGCGACCCCGCCGCGTTCCGAACGAACGGTCCGCAACTGTGCGCTGATGGCCTGGATCCGGTCGCCGGTGACGAACTCGGTGAGGTCGCACCAGTGGGACCCGATGTCGGCGAACGTCCGGGACGGTCCGCCGGCCTCGTCGTCCACGCGCCAGTTCTGATCGTCCTCGCCGGCCAGCCAGTCCTGCAGGTACGACCCGTGCAGGCTCGTGATCACACCGGCTTCGCCCTCGGCGATCCGGGTCCGCAGCTCCCGGACCATCGGGTGGTAGCGGTAGACGAACGGCACCGTTCCGACTCGCCCGGCCTCGATGGCGGCCGCGTGCAAACCGGCCGCGTCCTGCACTGCGGTGGCGAGCGGCTTCTCGCAGACGACGTGTTTGCCGGCTTCCAGGGCCTGCAGCGTCACCGGGAGGTGCGTGTTGTTCGGCGTACAGACATGGACCACATCGATGTCGGCGGCAAGCAGTTCGTCGAGGTCCGCGAAGCCGCGCTCGGCTCCGGTCGCCTCGGCGGCGGCTTCGGCCCGGGCCGGCGTCGACCCGACCGCGCCGACGACCTGGGCACCCGCGACCAGGGCGGACCTGCCGTGGACACGGCCCATGAAGCCGCCGCCGACGATCCCGACCCGGAGCTTGCGCGCACTGGTGGACACGCTGAAGGACGCTATGTGACACTTTTGAACCCTGTCAAGCAAAAGTCCAGCGGCCCATCGACGGAAGTCCGGTCATGGGGCCTCCCGCCCTGGACTGAGGAATGTAGGGAGCGAAGCGACTGAAATGACGAGGGAAGGGCGGGAGTCAAAGCCCCATGACCGCGCCGGCGCCGAAGGCCCGGCCAAAGGCTCAGCATGAGTGATCTCGGTACGGCCGGAAGTGGCGCGGTACTGCGCCTGCTCCTCGACGGGCAGCCGCGAACGCGGGCCGAACTCATCGACCTCAGTGGACTGGCGAGGTCGACGGTGACCGGCCGGATCGAGGAGTTGGTCGCGGCCGGTCTCGTCGTACCGTCGGGTGAGGCGGCGTCGACCGGCGGACGGCCGCCGGCGCGGTTCCGGTTCAACCCGGCCGCACGGCTCATCCTGGCCGCGGACGTCGGCGCGACCCACCTGTCCGTCGCCCTCACCAACCTGACCGGCGACATCCTCGACCGGTCCACGATGCCCCTGAACATCGCCGAAGGACCCGAGGTTGTTCTGGGTGCGGTCGTGCGGTCCGGGCGTGCCTTGCTGAAGAAGGCGCGTCGGTCCGTCAACGACTTGGCCGGCACCGGCGTCGGACTGCCGGGCCCTGTCGAGCACAGCACGGGACGTCCGAACCATCCACCAATCATGCCGGGCTGGGATTCGTACGACGTCGTCGAACGGCTCAGCCGTGAACTCACCGGACCGGTGCTGGTCGACAACGACGTGAACATCATGGCCCTCGGCGAGCACGCGACCGAGTACGCCGACGTCGAGCACCTGCTGTTCGTGAAGGTCGCGACCGGAATCGGTGCGGGCGTGATCAGCGGTGGCCGGCTGCACCGAGGTGCCCAAGGCGCGGCCGGCGACATCGGGCACATCCAGGCCCCGGGCCGAACGGAACGCTGCCGCTGCGGCAACATCGGCTGTCTCGAGGCGGTGGCGTCGGCCGCGGCGATCGCCACCCAGCTCGAAGTCCAGGGCAGTCGGGACATCGTCGACCTGGTCCGCGCCGGCAACTCCATCGCGACAGCAGCCGTTCGCCAAGCGGGCCGGGAGATCGGCACCGTCCTGGCTGCCTGTGTCAGCCTGCTCAACCCGTCGGTGATCGTCGTCGGCGGCTCACTCTCCCAGGCCGGCGACAGCCTGTTGGCAGGGATCCGGGAAGCGATCTATGCCAGATCGTTGCCCCTGGCCACCACCGACCTTCGGGTGGTCACGTCACGATCGGGCCAGGACGCTGCCCTCCGCGGCGCCGCGACCCTCGTCCTTCAGCACCAGCTGACGGCCAACTGATCCACCAGCGCGAGGATCCGGTCGAGATACGGCCCACCGCGGGCCCGGCCGAACCCATGGCGCCTGCCGTGGAAGGCGGCCTGCACGGCCTGGAAGTGGGCCCACCTGCGGACGCGCTCGGGATCCAGCTCCGCGGCCTCCGCGAACACGTTCACCTCGTGGCGCAGCGTCATCATCAGATCCTCGGACTCGATCAGAGCCAGGGCACGAGGCTTGAGCATCGTCGCGCCGTCGTAGGCCGGATCTCCGACGTACCCCTTGGGATCGACAGCCAGCCACGGTTCGCGCTCGCCGCGGAGGATGTTGCGGGCATGGAAGTCGCCATGCATGAGGAGGTCCGGCTGTTCCCGGCCGAGTTCGTCGACGACGGCCAGCGCGGCGTCCACCGCAGCGGCGGGCACTGCGCCGGGAAAGTCCGCGACGCCCTGCCGCAGCTCCTCGGCCCAGCCGTCGGCCCGATCCGCCAGCCGCGGGAGCCGAGCAGGCGCCGGGATGGACAGCCGGCGACTGAGCTGTCCCGACACCGCCGCGATCTCGTCGCCGTCACCGAGCTCGCCCAGGGTCGAGTGGTGCGCTCGTTCCAGCAGCATGGCGAACCGCTCGTCGTCGCGTTCGTAGAGCAAGACGGCACCATCCCCACCCCATGCGGCGAACGCGTCCGGCTCGTGCACGTTGCCCGGATGCGGGAACGACAGCTTGATCACTGCGGGATCGGGAGCCAGCACGGGGACGATGACGCCGACCTGTCCGTGCACCACCTCGCCGTCCCGGACGCACTCCCAGCGCTCCAGCAGATCGGCCAGAATGCCAGGCAGCTCGGCCAGCCAGGCCGCACCCGCCTCACCCTCGCGGTCGATCGTGGACCGGGCGAAGGCTTCGGGGATCATCCCCAGCGTTCCGACTTGGCGGAGCGGGAGACAAGGCTGAAGAGCATGTCCTTCGGCGTCATCTCACCGGCCACGACCTTGGTGACGTGTTCGGCGATCGGCATCTCGACGTCGTGGTGGTGCGCGAGTTCGCTGATCGACGCGCAGGACTTGACGCCTTCGGCGACCTGCCGGGTCGCGCCGGCGATCTCGGCCACCGTCATCCCCTGACCGAGTTTCTCGCCGAAGGTCCGGTTGCGCGACAACGGCGACGAGCAGGTCGCGACCAGGTCGCCCAGACCGGCCAGGCCCGAGAACGTGTGCTCCTGCGCGCCGAGCGCCGTACCGAGGCGGGCGGTTTCGACCAGGCCGCGCGTGATCACGGACGCCCGGGCGTTGTCGCCGAAGCCGAGGCCGACGGCCATCCCGACGGCCAGGGCGATCACGTTCTTGGTCGCGCCGCCGAGCTCGCAGCCGATCACGTCGTTGTTCGTATACGGGCGGAACGTCTGCGAGTGGCACAACTTCTGCAACCGGGTCGCGGTCCCCTCGTCGGCACACGCGACCACCGACGCGGCCGGCTGTCCTTCGGCGATCTCGCGGGCCAGGTTCGGACCCGACACGACCGCGATCCGCTCCGGGCCGGCGCCGGTGAGCTCCGCGATCACCTCGCTCATCCGCTTCGTCGTACCGACCTCGACGCCCTTCATCAGGCTCACCAGGGGTACGGCGTTGGGCAGCACACCGGCCCAGTCGGTCAGGTTCTCCCGCAGCGACTGACTCGGCACCGCCAGTACGACGGCTTCCGCGCCATCGGCGGCCGCCGCCGGATCGTGGGTCGCGGTGATCGCGTCCGGGAGCCGCAGCCCGGGCAGATAGTCGGGGTTCTCGTGCCGGGTGTTGATCGCCTCGCACAGCGATTCACGCCGGCCCCAGATGGACACCTGGTTCCCCGCATTCGCCAGCACCGTGGCAAACGCCGTACCCCAGGATCCCGCCCCGAACACCGCAACCTTTGTCATGCTTTCTCCTCACCGTCGTCTGATCGGGCCTTGCGGAGGTCGAAGAGTTCTTTGGGCGGGGTCTCGCCGCGCAGCTCGCCGAGGGTCTCGGCGACCGCGTGCATGATCACCTCGGTTGCCTCGTGCAACAGCTCGTTCGTGATCGGCTTGTCCGTGAACGCGCTCAGGTCGACCGGTTTCCCGGCCCGCACCTTGATCGTCTTGCGCGGCAGCAGCCTGATCCTCGTCTTGCCGGTGTACGACCTGATCACCTCCTGCGCACCCCAGTTGGCGATCGGGATCACCGGGCAGCCGGTCCGCAGGGCGATCCGGGCGACCCCGGTCTTGCCCGACATCGGCCACAGGTCCGGGTCGCGGCTGATGGTGCCCTCGGGGTAGACGCCGACACATTCGCCCCGCTCGACCGCGGCGACGGCATCGCGGAAGGCGTCCGCGGCCTGGGTCGACTCCCGGTACACCGGGATCTGCCCGGCGCTGCTGATGATCCGGCCGGCGATCGGCAGCTTGAACACCGACGCCTTGCCCAGGAACCGCGGGATCCGCCGGCATTCCCAGATGTAGAACCCGAGCACCAGCGGGTCGAAATGGGAGATGTGATTCGGCGCGAACACCACGCCGCCGGACCGCGGCATGTTCTCCCGGCCGGTGAACTCCGGCTTGGTGAAGACGAGCATGAACGGTTTGACGATCGCGACCACCAGGCCGAACCAGAAGCCCCGGCGCGGCCGGGGGTCTGGCCTGTCACCGCGCGGACCGCCGTTCACTACTGCCTCCTGGTGCTCGTCACTGCCATCCGTCATGGGAGAATCCTGCCTGATGGCAGACCTACAGGTCGCTCCCTGGACCCTGGCGATCCCGGTGAAGCGTACGGCGATCGCGAAGAGCCGCCTCGCTGCGGCCTACCCCCAGCACCGTCCGGAGCTGGCCCGGTCCTTCGCTGTCGACACTACTGCGGCCGCCTTGGCCTCTCCCCTGGTCCGCGCCGTCCTGGTCGTCACCGATGACCCGGTCGTCGCCGCGGACGTCACCGCGGTGGGTGCGCGGGTGGTGCCGGACCTCCCGGGCGCGGGCCTCAACGAAGCCTTGCTGCATGGTGCCGCGGTCGCCGCGGCCGAGTTCCCGGACCACGGCGTCGTTGCCCTCTCCGCGGATCTCCCGGCGCTCCGGCCGGCCGAGCTGACCGCCGTACTGGCTGCCTGTGTGGCGCCGCGGTCGTTCGTGATCGACCTGCCCGGGACCGGTACGACGTTGCTCGCCGCGGCTCCCGGGGTCGCGCTGGATCCACGGTTCGGCGTGGGTTCCGCACTAGCCCACCAGGCCTCCGGCGCGGTCCCGATCGAGCTTTCCGGCATCGAGTCGGTACGCCGTGACGTCGACACGGCGGCCGATCTGGCCCACGCCGTACAACTCGGGGTGGGTCCGGCGACGGCCGACGTGATGTCACTGGTACTCGGTGCCGCCACCGGGACCGAGGGTCTAGCCTGCTGATATGCAAGGAACCGTGAGCCGCTACGACACCGAGACCTTCTCCGGTGCGGTCCTGACCGACCGAGGTGTCGAACTGCCCTTCACCGTGCACGCCGTCGCCGACACCCCGGTCCGCCATCTGCGCGTCGGCCAGCGGGTCCGGCTGCAGACCACCGGCTCCGGGGCGACGCTGGCGGTGACCAAGGTGGACTTCATCACCGAGCTGTAGAAGGTTGCCGAAGGCACCCCTCAGGACTCAGGACACGGCACTGTGCAAGACACGGCACTGTGCAGGACACGGCGAAGGCCGGTCGCCCCTGGAGTGGGGTGACCGGCCTTCGCTGGTGTTGCGGTGCTGCAGTGCTGAAGGTCAGCGAGAAGCTGCGCGCTTCGCCGGAGCCTTCTTGGCGGGGGCCTTCTTGGCCGGCGCCTTCTTGGCGACGGTCGCCTTCTTGACCGGTGCCTTCTTGGCAACGGTCTTGGCCGGGGCCTTCTTGGCCGGTGCCTTCTTGGCAACGGTCTTGGCCGGGGCCTTCTTGGCCGGAGCCTTCTTGGCAACGGTCTTGGTCGCCGCGGCCTTGGCCGGAGCGGCCTTCTTGGCCGGAGCGGCCGCCTTGGTGGCGGTCGCGGCCGGCTTCGGCACGACGAGCTTCGGCAGCTTCTTCGCACCGGAGACAACGGCCTTCAGCTCCGCACCCGCGCGGAACTTCGGAACCACGGTCTTCTTGGCACGCTTGGTCTCACCGGTCCGCGGGTTGCGCACGATGCGCGCGCCACGCTCGATGGCCTCGAAGGCACCGAAACCGGTGATGGCGACCTTGCCACCCTTCTTGGTCAGCTCGCGCTCCACGGTGTCGATCACCGATTCCAAAGCGTGCTGGGCCTGGCGGCGGTTTCCGTCGAAGTGCACTGCGAGCGCTTCGACCAACTGGCTCTTGTTCACTGCTTCCCTCCGTGAACGTAGGCGTCGAGCACAGCGCTCGATCTCACAGGAACGTTATGGACTCAACACGCCGTTCACAAACACCAACGCGGCAATTCGGCCTTGTTTTGGGCGATTCGTGCCACAATTTGGCCCGATCCGGCCCTTCTGGCGTCCCGAATCCCCTTCAGAGCAACGAACCGATGCCCATCCGTGACCGGCTAGCGACGCTTGCCGCGCACGAATCGCAGCCCCGATTGGGCCGTGTCGAGCCCCCTGGTGACGGCCGAGTCGCCCTTCCTGGCACGCAACTCGGCCGCCACCTTCCCGAGCAGCCAGTCCAGCAACGGTACGGCGATCGCCAGCACGGCCCACATGATCAGGCGCCGGCGCAGGAACAACCACATGGTCCGCCTCCAAGGTCTTCAGGTGTCTGAAGACTAGTGCCCGCGTTGGGCGCCGGGCATTCAGAGCCAGCTGAGCCGCTTGAAGATCACGTACAGACCGCCGCACACCAACCCCATCAGGCCGACCGCGAACGGGTAGCCGTACTGCCAGTGCAGCTCGGGCATGTGGTCGAAGTTCATCCCGTAGACGGTGCCGATCAAGGTCGGTGCGAACAGGATGGCCGCCCACGCGGAGATCTTCTTGACCTCTTCGTTCTGCGCGCTGCTGGCGATCGCGAGGCTCTTCATCTCCTCGTTCTGCTGCTGGGCGACCAGCGTCGCGTTCACGGTCAGGATGTCGCGCAGCAGTTCGCGGAACCCGCCGACCTTCTCCACCACCTCGGTGACGTGGTCGGCGACGTCACGCAACGAGCGCTGCAGTTCCTCGTCGATCCCGTACTTCTCGAATCCGCCACGCAACTGCTCCAGCATGCCGACCAGCGGCCGGGTCGCGCGCTGGAACTCGATCACCTCACGGGACAGCTCGTAGATGCGCCGCGACACCTTCGGGTCGCCGCGGAACACCTCGGTCTCGATCTCGTCGATGTCGTTCTCCAGGCCGGCCACCACCGGTGCGTACCCGTCGACGACCTTGTCCATGATCGCGTAGAGCACGGCCTCGGTCCCGCGGTTGAGCAACTCGGGGTCGCGCTCGACCCGGCGTCGTACCGCGGCCAGATTGGGCGCCTCGGCATGCCGGACCGTCACCACGAAGTCCGGGCCGACGAACACGTGCACCTCGCCGAACTCGACCTCCTCGGTCGCGTCCCGGTAGCGGGCGGCCTTCAGGACCACGAACAACGTCTCGCCGTACCGCTCGAGCTTCGGCCGCTGATGCGCCTGGATGGCGTCCTCGATCGCCAGCTCGTGCAGGTCGAACTCCTGTGCCAATGAGGCGAGTTCGCGCCGGTCCGGCCGGTACAGGCCGATCCAGGCCAGGCTCTTCGGCGACTTGTGCAGGACGCGATAGGTGTCGGCCAGCGACTCCGGCGACGCGACCCGGCGGCCGTCGCTGTAGATCGCACTGTCGACGACACTGTGCCCGTTGGGCTTCGGGGTGGTGTCGCGGACCGGCTGCTCGGCCGGCGGCTGGATGGCGCGGCGGGAGGCGGCGCGGTTCGACGGGGTGCGGCTGAACGCCCGGAGCGTGCGCGTGCGCAGGTCGGACATGAGTCCTCCAGATGCGGTGTTGCGGGTGTATGTGGGCACACGTCTGCCCGACCCCGCGGCACCCGGGCCGCATCAAGAGAGAAGGAGCGTCAGCCTCTCGAAGGTCGAGCGAGATCGGTATGTCTGGAGGGATCGCTGTTCATGAGCGCCTCACCTCCCAGATCTCGCAAGCCTTGTACTGACAACCCCGCAAGGGTAACACCAGAGTTATCGCCTCCGATGTTCTGTCCGTTACACAAAGGTTTCGCCCACCCCCGCGGTGGGGATGGGCGAAAGCTTCGCGGTTCGGTCAGGCCTTGGCGGGCAGCGTGGCCGGCTTGAAGGACGGCCGGGTCGCTTCGTAGGCGGAGATGTCGGCCTCGTGCGACAAGGTGATGCCGACGTCGTCGAGACCGTTCAGCAGCCGGTACCGGGTGTAGTCGTCGATGTCGAACGGCGCGGACACGTCACCGGCCGAGATCGTCTTGTTCTCCAGGTCCACCGTGACCTTGGTGCCCGGGTCGGCCTCGATCGTGGTCCACAACTGCTCCACGACCTCCTGTGTCACCAGGGCCGCGAGCAGCCCGGCCTTGCCCGAGTTGCCGCGGAAGATGTCGCCGAACCGCGACGACACCACGACCCGGAACCCGTAGTCGAGCAACGCCCAGACCGCGTGCTCCCGCGACGATCCGGTGCCGAAGTCGGGACCGGCGACGAGCACCGAGACGCCCGCGTAGTCAGGCTGGTTGAGGACGAACTCGGGGTCGTTGCGCCAGGCGGCGAACAGGCCGTCCTCGAACCCGGTCCGGGTGACCCGCTTCAGGTAGACGGCCGGGATGATCTGGTCGGTGTCGACGTTGCTGCGGCGCAGCGGGGCCGCCGTACCGATGTGCTGGGTGAAGGCTTCCATTCTTCTGCTCCTCAGACGTTCTCGGGTACGGCGACGTCCAGCGGCTGCAGGTCCGCCGGGGCCGCGAGCGTTCCGGTGACGGCGGTCGCGGCGGCGACCAGCGGCGAGACCAGGTGGGTGCGGCCGCCCTTGCCCTGCCGGCCTTCGAAGTTCCGGTTGGAGGTGGAGGCGCTGCGCTCCCCCGGGGCCAGTTGGTCCGGGTTCATACCCAGACACATCGAGCAGCCCGCGCCGCGCCACTCGGCGCCGGCGTCCTTGAAGATCCGGTCCAGCCCCTCGGCCTCGGCCTGCAACCGGACCCGGCCGGAGCCGGGAACCACGAGCATCCTGGTGCCCTCGGCAACCTTCCGGCCGGCCAGCACCCCGGCGGCGGCCCGCAGGTCCTCGATCCGGCCGTTGGTGCACGAGCCCAGGAAGACCGTGTCCACGTGGATCTCGCGCATCGGCGTACCGGCGGTCAGGCCCATGTACTCCAGCGCGCGCTCGGCCGCGACCTTGTCGTTCTCGTTGTCGAAGTCGTCCGGCGACGGCACGTTCTCCGACAGCGGGATGCCCTGGCCCGGGTTGGTGCCCCAGGTGACGAACGGGGCGATGTCCTCGGCGCGCAGTACGACCTCACGGTCGAAGGTGGCGTCCTCGTCGGTGGCCAGGCTCTTCCAGTACTCGACCGCGGCCTCCCAGTCGACACCCTGCG
Source organism: Kribbella sp. NPDC049174 (assembly GCF_043197365.1). Lineage (NCBI taxonomy): Bacteria > Bacillati > Actinomycetota > Actinomycetes > Propionibacteriales > Kribbellaceae > Kribbella > Kribbella sp. NPDC049174. The sequence continues at coordinate 205,874 of NZ_JBICSZ010000004.1, forward strand.
GCGCGTGCGGCTTGTCCTTCAGGTAGGCGAACGTGGTCTCGTCCGGCGCGATCATGCCGGCCTTCGCGCCCCACTCGATCGACATGTTGCAGATCGTCATCCGGGCTTCCATGCTCAGCGCCCGGATCGCCTCGCCGCGGTACTCGACGATGTAGCCCTGGCCGCCGCCGGTGCCGACCTGCGCGATCAGCGCCAGCACCAGGTCCTTGGCCGAGACCCCGTCGGGCAGGACGCCGTCGACCGTGACGGCCATCGTCTTCGGCCGGGCTTGCATCAGCGTCTGGGTGGCCAGCACGTGCTCGACCTCGCTGGTACCGATGCCGAAGGCAATCGCGCCGAACGCGCCGTGGGTGGAGGTGTGGCTGTCACCGCAGACCACGGTCATCCCGGGCTGGGTCAGGCCGAGCTGCGGGCCGATCACGTGCACGACGCCCTGGTCCGGGTCGCCGAGGGTGTGGATCCGGATGCCGAACTCCTCGGCGTTGCGGCGCAGCGTGTCCACCTGGGTCCGCGACACCGGGTCGGCGATCGGTTTGTCCACGTCGAAGGTCGGGACGTTGTGGTCCTCGGTGGCGATCGTCAGGTCCGGGCGCCGGACCGGACGGCCGGCCAGCCGGAGTCCGTCGAAGGCCTGCGGACTGGTCACCTCGTGCACCAGGTGGAGGTCGATGTAGAGGAGGTCGGGCTCTCCGTCGGCATGGCGCACAACGTGCGCATCCCAGACCTTTTCCGACAACGTCCTACCCATCAGACTTCTCCTTTGAGGTATTTGCTGGGTGCTATCGCTCACAGTGCTCTCGATTGGGTCACCGAAGCGACTTGCGTTCCACGATTCGAGACGGCAATATCGTCTCATGGACAACTCTAGCGGAGTCGGCGTTCTCGACAAAGCAGCCCTCGTTCTGTCCGCGCTCGAGTCCGGGCCGGCGACCCTGGCCGGACTGGTCGCGGCCACCGGGCTGGCCCGCCCGACCGCGCACCGGCTGGCGGTGGCGCTCGAGCACCACCGGCTGGTCGGCCGGGACATGCAGGGACGATTCGTGCTCGGTCCGCGACTCAGCGAGTTGGCCTCGGCGGCAGGTGAGGACCGGCTGCTGGCGACCGCCGGCCCGGTGCTGGCGCGACTGCGCGACATCACGGGTGAGTCGGCGCAGCTGTTCCGGCGGCAGGGTGAGTACCGCGTCTGTGTCGCGGCCGCCGAGCGCCCGTCCGGTCTGCGCGACACGGTTCCGGTCGGCAGCCAGCTGACCATGGCGGCCGGGTCGGCTGCCCAAATACTGCTTGCCTGGGAGGACCCGGAGCGGATGCACCGCGGCCTCCACAACGCGACCTTCAACGCGGCCGCGCTGGCCGGCGTACGGCGTCGCGGCTGGGCCCACTCGGTCGGCGAACGCGAGCAGGGCGTCGCGTCCGTCTCGGCCCCGGTCCGCTCCCCCAGCGGCAAGGTGATCGCCGCCGTCTCCGTCTCCGGCCCGATCGAACGCCTCTCCCGCCAGCCCGGCCGCATGCACGCCCCCGCCGTCATGGCCGCCGCCGAACGCCTCTCCGAAGCCCTCCGCCGCGCCTCCGAGTAACCGCCGCGCGTCCGAGTAACAGTCGCGCTCCAAGTACTAGAGAGGCCACACCTGACCGGTGCCGCTGTCGATCAGCGCGGCATGGTCAGCAGTCGTCTCGAGCGGCAGCACGTCGTACACGGCGGCCGCCAGGATCGGCAACGCGACCAGTGGCACGCGAGGTGCGAGGGTGCAATGTGGCACCCAGCGCCCTGGTTGGTAGTGCCGGTGCAGATCGGCTCCCGTTCCGGTGACCGCCGACACCACTTGCTGCTGACGTTCCAGCACCTCCACGCCGACCACCGGCACCAGCCACGCCCGACCACGCCGGAACGTCCCGAGCGCATCGAAGTACAACCCGACAGGCCCGCCGTCCATCAGCGGCTGAACGGCTTTCATCACCTTGTCGTGATCCCACTCCCGCAGCACCGCGAGAGACAGGTGCGGCACGTGCCGGCCGTGCGTGTGCGACTTCAGCGTCGGTACGCCGAGATCCTCCAACCGGTCCCACAAGGCCCGCAGGATCCGGTCGGAGCGGCGGTCGAAGAGCAGGCAGACGGCCAGCGCCATGACAGCACAGTACGTCGGGGCGTTGTGCGCGAGGCGTGACGAGATCACGATGGGCATGGGAGGTGCCGTATGCGGGAGTTGCTCACGACCGGGTGGAAGATGCTCGTCGTCCGCGGGGTGATCGGGATCGTCTTCGGGATCCTGGCGATCGTCTGGCCGCTCGAGACCGCCGTCGCGCTGGCGTTGCTCTGGGGTTTCTGGGCGTTGATGGACGGCGTGGGTCTGCTGGCTCAGGCGTTCCAGCCGGAAGGGCAGGGCAGCCGGGTCTGGCTGGTGCTGATGGGGGTGATCGCACTCGTCGCGGCGTTCTTCGCGATCTTCAGCCCGGCAGTGACCGCGAAGGCGCTGACCTGGATCCTCGGCATCTGGCTGATCGTGCGCGGTCTCTTCGAGGTGGTCGGAGCCTTCGGCAGCAACCGGACCCGACCACGCGGACTGCTCCTGCTGAGTGCCGCGCTGTCGATCCTGCTGGGCATCCTCTTCGTCGCCAACCCCGGCGCGGCCGCTGTCGGCATCGCGGTGTTCCTCGGCGTCGTCGCGCTGATGTGGGGTGCGGTCTTCGTCCTCGGCGGCCTCGCCCTGCGCCGCGAACTCACCGCCGGTGAAACCAGCAGCGCGGCCCCCAGCGGACCGGCCTGACGGCGGGCCTGCGGTGGCGTTGCGTGTTGTCTTCGCGGATGACAACTTCCTCGTGCGTGAAGGCATCTCGGCGCTCCTCACCGAGGCCGAGGACGTCGAGCTCGTCGACGTGGTCACCGATCCGGCGGCACTGCTGGAGTCGGTGGCCCGGTACCGGCCGGACGCCGTACTGACCGACATCCGGATGCCCCCGACGTTCACGACCGAGGGCATCGACGCCGCCAAGCGGATCCGGGCCGACCACCCGTCGATCGGAGTCGTCGTGCTGTCGCAGTACGTCGAGGAGGACTACGCGTTCGACCTGCTGTCCGAGGGCGTCGCCGGCCTCGGCTACCTGCTGAAGGAGCGGGTGTCGCAGCGCGACGAACTGCTGCGCGCCCTGTACGACGTCGCGCGCGGCGGCTCCGTCCTCGATTCCAGGGTCGTCGAGGGTCTGCTGGCGCGAAAGGCGCAGGAAACGCGGTCACCCTTGCCCGGCCTGACCGACCGGGAGCGCGAGGTGCTCCAGGAACTCGCCGCCGGCCGCAGCAACGAGGCGACGGCCAAAGCCCTGTTCATGAGCACCCGGGCCGTCGAGAAACACATCAGCTCGCTGTTCCAGAAACTCGGCCTGGCCGACGAGTCCGACGTCAACCGCCGCGTCATGGCCGTCCTCGCCTTCCTCGAAGCGACCGGTGGGCCGGCCGGCCGCTGACGCCGGTGGGGGTCAGCCGCACCAGTCCGGGCGGACAGCACGATGTCGCCTCGCTGGCTTGTCCCCCACGATGGCTGTCAGGAGGTGAGCAAGTGGCCGAGGTACGTGTGCTGATCGTGGACGACCAGGAGCCGTTCCGGCGGGCGATCGCCGCGGTCGTGTCGGAGACCGACGGTTTCGTCGTCGTCGCGTCCACGTCGTCCGGCGAGGCAGCGCTGCTCGCGGTCACCAGGCTGCGCCCGGGCCTCGTGCTCATGGACGTCAACCTGCCCGGTATCGACGGCATCGAGGCCACCCGGCAGATCACCAGGGACGCCGACCCGCCGGTCGTCGTACTGCTGTCGACCTATGACCGGGACGAGTTCGACCTCTCCGGGTGTGGAGCCGCGTCGTACCTGTCCAAGGCAGCGTTCGGTCCGGACCTGCTCACCGCTGCGTGGGCTCGCCGGGATCAACCGGAATGCTGACCGACAGCAGACCGGCCACATCGAGCTCCAGCCGCCCGCCCGCCGCCTCGACCCGGTCGACAAGCGCCTGTACGTCGATCTGATCGCCGGCGAGGCCACGGATCTGCACCACGAGCTCCGCAGCCACCACCCGGAGGTCGATCCGGGTCGTCACGGACCCGGCGCGCACCGCCTCGACACAGCAGAAGTAGACGGCCGCCTCGACCCTGGAGGGGAACCGCCGGTCGGCCGACGGCTCGACGTGCAGAGCGGCCGCCTGACCGTCGCGCGCCAAGTGTGACCGGAGTGCGCGGGCCAGCCCGGCCCGGGCCAGCTGGGTGGGGAACAGCCCTCGGGTCAGTGCCCGCAACGACTCGAGTGCCGCATTCGTCTCGTCGACGAGCTGCTCGAGCTCGTCCGCCGCCGCACTCCCCGATCTCGCCACGCTCAGACGGCTCAACCGCTCGGGCATCGGCTGCAGATGGGACAGCACGTCGCGGGAGATCGCGGACTCCAGGCGGCGGCGCGCGGCGTCGTCGGCCGCGATGATCCTTCGCCGGGACTCCGCCAGCGCCTCGGTGGTGTGGTCGAGGGCGGCCACGTGCTCCGCCAGCTCGGCCTCCATCGCGGCGTTGCGGAATGCCAGCGCGGTCTGGTCGGCCAGATCCTGCAGCAGTCGCTCGTCCGCGGGCCGGAGCCCGCGACCCTTCGGCATCGTGACGCCGATGCTGCCAAGGGTGTCGCCACCCTGCCGGACAGGCACCTGGTAGTCCGGTGGTCCGTCGGCCGGGCCGGGCCAGACGTCGGAGATTCCCGCCTGGCCGGGAACCTGCAGGACCGCGGTGGACGACTGCGCGGACACCGCGCGCCCGGCCGCTTCGGCGACAGCGGGCAGCAACGCGTCGGGTGAGGGCGGTTCCGTGAGGCGACGGCTGAAGTCGGACAGCGCCTCGTAGGGCAACGCCCTGGCCCCGTAAGCCAGCCGGTTGGCGAACCTGACAACCCGTTGGCGGAGCGGCTGGAAGGCGAGCGCGACCAGCACGGTGGCAAGCAGCGACAACCAGAATCCACTGGTCCGGGTGTTGAGCAGCGCGGCGACCGCAAGGACCAGACCGACGTAGCCGACCCCGGCAAAGATGGTGCCCAGGGCAAGTACGACGGCCCGGTTGATGATCAGATCCAGATCGAACAGCCGGTAGCGCAGGACCGCGACGGCGAACAGCAGCGGCAGACAGAAGTAGGAGACGAACAGCGGGAGGCTCGAGATCCAGGTCTGCCGGCCGCCGTTGAGCAGTTGGACGACGAGCAGGTGGATGAAGCTCAGGGCAACGAACGCCGCAGACAGCGCGATCAGTCGCAGTTGCTGCCGCTGCACTCCCCGGCTGTGCCGCAGCCGGAGCACCATCGACACCATCGCGGCGATCAGGGCACCGGCGATGAACGGCAACCCCACGACGGGCAGCAGAGCGCCGATCGGCCCGGCGTCCTGCCGGTCGATGTCGAACTCGGTCGGCGAGAGGGTGAGCAGGCCTCCGACGTAGGCGGCGTACCCCACCAACGACGCGGCGACCGCGGCGCGCCAACGGCGGGACAGGAGCCGGCCGTCCGGCGCGACCAGGAAGAGGATGGCCAGCGCGGCCAAGGAGAGGTATCCGCCCAGCACGGCGGAGATCCAGCCCGCGATTCCGCCGAGGCTCCGGGAACCCGGACCGTCGGCCGTGGCCACCCACACGCCGTAAGCCTCGGTCAGCAACGAGATCGAGGAGAGGAAGCCGATCAGGCAGAGCAGCCAGCCGATCGGGTGCCGCGCCCACCGTGTCACGATCAGCGCACCCATCGCCGAGCACCCCACGACCGCGGCGGTGACGAACGGGAAACCGTGGATGGCGACGGCTTCCTCGGACAGCAGCCCGCGGTAGGCCGAGGTGACCCAGACGTCGGCGCCGGCGATGAGCACGGTGAGCGCCGTCAGTACCCAGGCCACTCGCGCGTGCATGTCAGGCCACCGACCGGCGTGCGCCCGGCAGCCTCGCGGCCACAAGCGTGCCGCGCGAGGGCGTGGTCTCGATGGTCAGCGTGCCGCCGGCCGACTCGACCCGCTCACGCATGTTGGCCAGACCTTCGCCAGCATGCGCTGCCCCGAGATCGAAGCCGGCACCGTCGTCCTGGACGGTCACCTCCAGGACGGTGGGACCACCGCGCAGATCCAGCCGGATCGCCGTCGCCGACGAGTGCTTGGCCGAGTTCTGCATCGCCTCCAGCGCACAGAAGTACGCCGCGGCCTCGACGCCGGCCGGGTAGCGGCCGATGTCAGCCGCGACCAGTTCGGCCGGCAGCGGGCTCCGGGAGGCCGCCGACCGCAGGGCGACCGCAAGCCCTTCGTCGACCAGCAGACTCGGGTAAATGCCCCGCGACAGGCTGGTGATCGTCTCGATGGTCGCGGCAGCCGCCTGGCGCTGCTCCACGAGCAGCCGATCGGCGCGTTCGGGTGACCGTCCGGCCAAGGTGTGGGCCAGTCTCAGGTTCACCGCGAGCGCGACCAGGTGCTGTTGAGCGCCGTCGTGGATGTCGCGCTCGAGCCGCTTCCGCTCGGCGTCCTGCGCGTCAACGAGTCGTTGCCTCGAGCTTCGCAGTTCCGCTGCCAGCCTGGACAGCTCGGCGAGCCGATGAACCAGCTCGGCCCGCAACCGCTCGGCGCGCAGGACGAGTCCGGCCTGGTTGGCCAGCCCCGCGAACAGCCGTTCCTCGATTGGTGTCAGCGGTACGTTCTCGTGTTCCTGCACGACCAGAACGCCCAGCAGTTCGCCGGCCTGGCGCACCGGCAACTGCCGCCGGCCGGGCACCTCACGGGCTGTCGCGCCGTTCGTCGGCCAGGTTGCGGCGAGCCTCAACCGCCCGTCGACCATCAGCCACACCTGCGCTGCCTTCGCGCCCGTACCGGCGGCCAGGACCTCGGCCATCCGGGCCGGCAGGTCATCGGTCGCCGGGCCGCCGGTCACCGTGGGCGAGAACCGGCTCAAGACCTCGTACGGCGACTGCGATCCGCGGTGCACCAGCCGCGACACGGCGACCTCGAGCCGTGACTGCACCCGCCCGAGGGACAGTGCCACCACCGTGGTCGCCAGTACGGAAAGTCCCGTATGCGGCGATGAGGTGTGGCCGATCAGTGCACCACCGCCCAGCACGATGACGACGTACACCAGCACCACGAACACCACGAGCCCGCCCAGCACCAGCAGCGCAGCGAGTTGTTCACGGCGGCTCCGCCGTCGCCCCCACGACTTCACCTCTGCAGTCTGCGCCCGCCGCGAACGGGATGGGAGTGCCCGAACCCCCGGGGTGGGGTCAGCCGCACGATCGTCCGCCGATTGCCCACGGCCAGCGCCCCGGCGTCGTGCGCCCAGCCCGATGGGATCAGGCGGCCGGAACGCCTTTGCTGGGATCACGCCGCTCGACCGGGGGGTCGAAACCAGGGCACATCGCAATCAGGCACAGGGAGAATCACATGTCTGCCACCACCACCATCGCTCCGACGACGACCGCGGCCCGGGCCGAGGGCGTCAGCAAGTTCTACGGCAGCGGCGACGCGACCATCGCCGCACTCAAGGACGTCCATGTCAGCCTCGAGGCCGGCCGGTTCACCGCGATCATGGGGCCGTCCGGCTCGGGCAAGTCGACCTTGCTGCACATGCTCGCCGGCCTCGACCGGCCGACGTCGGGCGAGGTGTTCCTCGGGGACACCCGGATCACCTCGCTCAACGACAAGGCGCTCACGCTGCTGCGCCGGGACCAGATCGGCTTCATCTTCCAGTCGTTCAACCTGCTGCCGACGATGAGCGCCGCCGAGAACATCGTCCTTCCGATCCGCATCGCCGGCCGCAAGCCGGACGAGGTCTGGGTCAGGTCGATCGTCGACAAGCTGGGCCTCACCGACCGGCTGACCCATCGCCCGACCGAACTGTCCGGTGGGCAGCAGCAGCGGGTGGCCGCGGCCCGCGCGCTCGCCTCGCGCCCGCAGATCGTCTTCGCGGACGAGCCCACCGGGGCCCTCGACTCAGCGGCGGGAACCGAACTGCTCGGCTTCTTGCGCAAGGCCGTCAAGGAACTCGGCCAGACGGTCGTCATGGTCACCCACGACCCGACCGCCGCCAGCTACGCCGACCGGGTGCTGTTCCTGGCCGACGGGCACGTCGTCGACGAGATGTTCGAGCCGACGGCCGACGCCGTTCTCGACTTCATGAAGCATCTGGGAGCCTGACCATGTTCACCGCAACGCTGCGCGGCATGCTCGCACACAAGGTGCGACTCGCCCTGACCGTGGCCTCGATCGCACTCGGGGTCGCGTTCCTGGCCGGCACCCTCGTCCTGACCGACACCATGCACCTGGCCTTCGGCCAGTTGTTCGGCAAGGTCTCCGCCGGCACCGACGCGGTCGTCCGCGCCGAGGCCGCCTACAGCCAGTCCGAAGGCATCAGCACCAGCCGGGCGCCCATCCCCGCCTCCGTCCTCACCCAGGTCCGCGAGGCCGATGGGGTCCGCACCGCCGAGGGCTCGGTGAGCGGCTACGCGCTGCTGACCGACAACAACGGCCGCGCCGTGCTGACCAGCGGTGGAGCTCCCACCATGGGCTACAGCCTGCCGGCCGATCCCGCCCTGCGCGGTGACGTCAAGCTGCTCACCGGTACGGCGCCATCGGGTGCGCACCAGGTGGCGATCGACGCCACCAGCGCCGAGGAGCACGACATCGCGATCGGCTCCACCATCAAGGTGCTGTTCCGCGGTCCGACCCAGGAGTTCACCGTGGTCGGCACCGTCGGCTTCGGCAGCGAGAAGAACCTCGGCGGTACGACGGGCGCGTACTTCGACTCCGCCACCGCACAGAAGGTGCTGGGAGCGCCTGGCCTCTTCGACTCGATCACCGTGAGCGCCGCCCCCGGCGTGTCACCGGCCGACCTGGCACAGCGGATCAACGAGGTCCTGCCGGACGGCGCCGAGGCAGTCACCGGTGCGACCGTGGTGAAGGAGTCCACGGACGCGGTCAACGCGGACCTGAAGATCGTCACCATTCTGTTCATGATCTTCGCCGGGATCGCCTTGTTCGTCGGCTCGTTCATCATCTGGAACACCTTCACCATGACGATCACCCAGCGGTCCCGCGAGATCGCTCTGCTGCGGGCCATCGGCGCCACCCGGCGCCAGGTGAACCGGAGCCTGGTGCTCGAGGCGCTGATGCTCGGCTTCATCGCCTCGGCCGTCGGTCTCGGCCTCGGCCTCCTCGTCGCCAAGGGCCTCAACCTGCTGATGGACGCGGTCGGTTTCAGCCTGCCCAGTACGTCGCTGCAGGTGGAGCCACGCACCATCGTGGTCTCGCTGCTGGTCGGCACTGTGGTCACCGTCGTGGCCGCACTCGTCCCCGCCTACCGGGCGACGAAGGTCCTGCCGGTCGAGGCTCTGCGCGAGGCAGTGCCAGGCGCCGGCAACCCGACGAAGAAGCGCGTCATCAGCGGAGCAGTCGTGACCGTGATCGGTCTGACCGGACTGTTCATGACCTTGTACGCCGACCTGAGCATGAAGCTGTTCGGCCCCAGCCTGCTGGCCGTCATCGTCGGTGTCCTGATGCTGCTGCCGGCCGCCGCCCGTCCGCTGGCGTCACTGATCGGCGTACCGCTGCGACTGCGTGGACTGCCCGGCGAGTTGGCCCGGCAGAACGCGATGCGCAATCCCCGTCGGACGTCGTCCACGGCCGCCGCGCTGATGGTCGGACTGACCCTGGTCGTCGGCATGGGCGTGTTCGCCTCGTCGCTGAAGGCCTCGTTCGGGGACATCATCGGGGACTCGACCAAAGCCTCCTTGTTCATCACGCCCTCGAGTGCGCAGGGACCGGGCTACAGCCCCGAGGCGATCAAGGCGGTCCAGGGCGTGTCCGGGGTCGACAAGGTCTCCGCCGCCAGCTGGGGGCAGGCCCGGTTCAACGGTGCGGACTCGAGCTACTCCGCCGTCGACCCGGCCACCGCGACAGCAGGGCTGAACCTGCGGTTGTCGGCCGGCTCCGTGTCAGATCTCGGCACCACCGGAGTGGTCGTGGCGCAGTCCGCCGCGACGACGAACGGGTGGAAGGTCGGCGACACGATCGGGACCGAGTTCGCCGAGACCGGGAAGCACACCATGAAGGTCGTCGGCATCTACGACAGCAAGGGCTGGATCAGCGACGACTTCGTCATCAGTATCGCCGCTCAGACCGCCGCGGCCGGTCCGCAGCTGATCACCTCCGGCCTGGTCACGCTCGTGCCCGGCGCCGACCGGGCGACCGTCCAGCAGGCCATCACGGCGGCCCTGGCCGACCACCCCGACGCGAAGGTGCTCGATCGCAAGGGCTTCGAGAAGGAGGCCAGTGGTTTCATCGACCAGTTGCTCACCTTCGTCACGGTGATGTTGCTGCTCGCGGTCCTCATCGCCCTGCTGGGCATCGTCAACACCCTGGTGCTGTCGGTGTTCGAGCGGACCCGTGAGTTGGGTCTGCTGCGGGCAGTCGGCATGACACGGGCTCAGGTCCGGGCGATGGTGCGCTGGGAGTCTGTGGTCATCTCCCTGATCGGTGCACTGGCCGGCGCCGCCCTCGGCATCGGCTTGGGGCTCGCACTGTCGCAGGCACTCGCGGACGAGGGGATCAAGGCCATCTCGATCCCCGGCCTGCAGGTGGCGCTCTACGTGGCACTGGCCGCGGTCGCCGGTGTTCTGGCGGCCGTCGGACCGGCCAGGTCCGCCGCCAAGGTCGACGTCCTGAAGGCGGTGGTGGCGGACTGAGAACTGGTTGAGCGGGAACAGACGAAGGCCCGGACCGTGAGGTCCGGGCCTTCGTGTTCTCTGGTAGCCCCGACGGGATTCGAACCCGCGCTACCGCCTTGAGAGGGCGGCGTGCTAGGCCGCTACACAACGGGGCCAGAGGGTTGTTATCCGGTCCTTGCGGGCCGGGCAACGAGGTTGAACTCTACCGATTTCCATCGGTGCGGTCCAATCCGCTGGGGTACTAGGACTCGAACCTAGACTAACTGAACCAGAATCAGACGGGCTGCCAATTACCCCATACCCCAAAGGCATTTCACTGCCGCTGTGAGTTTGTCTCCGCCCTCACAACCTGGCTCGAAGAGAGTACCCGAGCAAGGGCCCGGACACCAAAACGGGGTCCCCCCGGCGGGTTGTCACTCCCGTCACACCAGTCTCTTGCCGGGCAGCGGAGCAGGGGTCAGCGGCAGGTCGCAGACGGTCGCCAACTTGAACCGCCGCGCCAGCCACAACGCGACCAGACCGAATGCCACGAACTTGGTCACGTCGACCGCCACCAACGACCACGGCGCGTCGTCGGCGCCCAGACTGTCACCCACGCTGTCGGTCAACGCCGCGAACACGAACGTCACCACGTTGTTCGCCGCGTGCGCCGCGATCGACGCCTCCAGACCACCGGTGCGTACGACGAGGAAGCCGGCCACCAACCCGAACGCGAACCGGTCCAGGAACAACGCCGGGCTCTCCCACGGCCAGATCCCGTGCGCCATCGTGAACAGCACCGTGGTGACGAGCACCGCCACCACGGAGCTCCGCACCAGCGCGCCGACCGCCTGCAACAGGTAGCCGCGGAAGAAGTACTCCTCCCCCGCCGCCTGGAACGTCGACGTGAGCAGCGTGACCGCGATCACCGCGGCCGCATCCGGTGCGATGCCGCCGTTCCCGTCGCCCAGCAACTCGACCCCGCCGAGCTGGATGACGCCGAGCATCAGCAGCTCGAGCAGTACGGCGGCCACCGCGAACCAGCCCAGCGACCGCCACCGCAGCCTGCCGACCACCGAGGACAACAGCCCCGGCGTCTGCCGGTTGAGCTTCTGGGCGACCAGCATGCTCAACGGGATCAGCACGATCAGCGACAGGTTCGTCGCCAGCAGCCCGAACCAGGAGACGGTCCCCTCGGGGTCCTTCCGGATGCCCTGCTGGACGGTCAGGATCACCAGGCTGGTGAAGATCCAGCCGGCGAAGATCGTGAACGCCCCGAGGACCACGTACCCGCTCGGGGTCGACGGGTTCCGCAGCAACCGGTGGTAGAGCTGCGGTCCCGCCTCTTTGACCTCTTTCGACATCAGTCAGCCAGTAGCGACGCGCGGGCCTGCTCGAGCCGGTGCAGCGACTTCTCGCGGCCCAGCAGCTCCAGCGACTCGAACAGCGGCGGCGAGATCCGGCGTCCGGAGATCGCCACCCGGACCGGGCCGAACGCGTTCTTCGGCTTCAGGCCGAGCCCTTCGACGAGCGACGTACGCAACGCCGCCTCGATCGCCTCGGTGGTCCAGTCGACATCGCCCAGCGCCTTGACCGACGCCTCCAGGACAGCACCCGCGTCGCCGGTCAGCACCTTGCCGGCCGCGTCCGGGTCGAGTGTGAAGGCGTCCTCGTCGACGAACAGGAAGCTCAGCATGTCGACCGACTCCGACAGCGTGTTCATCCGCTCCTGCACCAGCGGTACGGCGGCCCGCAGCACGGCGAGCTGGTCCTCCGACGGCTCGGCCGGCAGCACGCCCGCCTGGGCCAGGAACGGGATCATCCGCTGCCCGAACTCCTCCGGGTCCAGCAACCGCATGTGCGCCGCGTTGATCGCCTCGCACTTCTTCGGGTCGAACCGGGCCGCGTTCGCGTTCACCTTGCGGATGTCGAAGGCCTCGATCATCTCGGCCATGGTGAAGACGTCGCGGTCGTCGGCGATCGACCAGCCGAGCAGGGCCAGGTAGTTCAGCAGGCCCTCGGGCAGGAAGCCGCGCTCCATGTACTCACCGAGGCTGGAGCTCGGGTCGCGCTTGGACAGCTTCTTGTTGCCCTCGCCCATCACGAACGGCAGGTGCCCGAACCGTGGGGTTCGGCCGCTGCCGACGCCGATCCCGGCGAGTGCCTCGTAGAGCGCGATCTGCCGCGGCGTCGACGGCAGCAGGTCCTCGCCGCGCAGCACGTGGGTGATCTCCATCAGCGCGTCGTCGACCGGGTTCACCAACGGGTAGAGCGGGTGACCGTTGGCACGGACCAGCACGTAGTCGCCCAGGTTCTCCGGCAGGAAGGTGATCTCGCCACGGACCAGGTCGTCGAACACGATCGGGCGGTCGGGCATCCGCAACCGGACCACGGGCCGGCGGCCTTCCTCGACGTACGCCTTGACCTGGTCCTCGGTGAGGGTGCGGCAGTGGCCGTCGTACCCGCTGTGCTGGCCGGCGGTGCGAGCTGCCTCGCGGCGCTGGTCGAGCTCCTCCTGGGAGCAGTAGCAGTGGTACGCCTTGCCGGCGGCGAGCAGCTTCGCCACCACGTCGGCATAGATGTCCATCCGCTCGGACTGCTGGTACGGGCCGTGGTTGCCGCCGACCTCGGGGCCCTCGTCCCAGTCGATGCCCAGCCAGCGCAGCGACTCGAGGGTGAACTGCAGGCCCTCCGGCGTATTCCGGGCGGTGTCGGTGTCCTCGATCCGCAGGACCAGCTTGCCGCCGAAGTGCCGGGCGAACGCCCACGCGAACAGTGCTGTACGGATGTTCCCGACGTGCAGGAGGCCCGTCGGGGAGGGGGCGAACCGCAGCCGCACCTGGGTTGGTTCCAGGCCCCCGAGGACATCATCGCCGGTAGGGGCAGGCCTGTCAGTCACGCACGATCACCTTGTTCGTCAGAGTTCCGATTCCTTCGATGCTGACCGACACCTCGTCGCCGGGCAGCATCGGGCCGACACCCGCGGGGGTGCCGGTGAGCACCACGTCGCCGGGCAGCAGCGTGGTGAAGGAGGTGATGTAGGCCAGCACCTCCGCGATGCCGAAGATGAACTGCGAGGTCCGCCCGTCCTGCTTCGGCTCGCCGTTCACCTCCGTGCTGACCCGCAGGTCGGACACGTCGAGCTCGGTGGTGATCCACGGGCCGAGCGGGCAGAACGTGTCGTACCCCTTGGCCCGGGCCCACTGCCCGTCGGTCTTCTGCAGGTCGCGCGCGGTCACGTCGTTGGCCACCGTGTAGCCGAAGATCACCTCGTTGACCCGCTCCTTGGGCAGGTCGCGGCAGATCCGGCCGATCACGATCGCCAGCTCGCCCTCGAAGTGCAGGTTGTTGGTCTGCTCGGGGTAGACGATGCCGTCGCGCGGGCCGATCACCGAGGTGTTCGGCTTCAGGAAGATCATCGGCTCGGCCGGGACGTCGTTGCCCAGCTCCGCGGCGTGCGCGGCGTAGTTGCGGCCGACGCAGACCACCTTGCTGCGCGGGATCACCGGCGCCAGCAGCCGGACGTCGGCCAGTTGCAACTTCTCCCCGGTGAACTGGACCGGCCGGTAGAGCGGGTCCGAGTCGAGTACGGAGACGGTACCGACGAGTCCCTCGGGGTCGTCGGTCTCGACGACGCCGTACTTCGGTTCGTCGTCCACGGAGAATCTGGCGATACGCACGGCCCGAGCCTACCGTCGGCGTGGGATGAGACAGTTATCCGGTGACCTCTGAGATCCGCCTGGCCGTTCCGGGCGAGTACGACGCTGTCGGCGAGCTGACCGTCGAGGCGTACGCGTACGACGGGTTCGTGCCGGCGGGATCCGACTACGCGTCGACGCTGCGGGCCGCCGCGGACCGGGCGGCCAAGGCAGAGGTGTGGGTCGCGGTCGACGGTGCCGAACTGCTCGGGACGGTGACTTACTGCCCACCCGGCTCGATCTATCGGGAGATCGGTCTCGACGACGAGGGCGAGTTCCGGATGCTCGGAGTGTCCAGCCGTGCGCGTGGCCTGGGGATCGGGACGGCGCTGACCGTCCGTTGTATCGAGCGCTCCCGCGAGCTCGGTCTGGGCCGCGTGGTGATGAGTAGCGCGACGTACATGACGACGGCGCACCGCATCTACGAGCGCCTCGGCTTCGTCCGCCTGCCCGAACGCGACTGGTCCCCCATCACCGGTGTCGATCTCTACGCCTTCGCCCTGGACCTGTGACTGTCACACTTTCGCCCACCGAATGGGGACCACTGCAGCGGTCCCATGCCGAGCGTGCCGACGCCCTGGTCGCCGATCACCTGGACCGCCGGAAGCGGCGCGAAGCACACCCGGTCGAGGACTTCCTCTTCACCTACTACCCCACCCGTCCCAACCAGCTCCGCGTCTGGCATCCCGGCCCCGGCATCCGCCTCCAGGACGCTGTCGAGTACGACGGACGCCGCGGCTACACGTATGCCGACGGAGTGGCTTTCCTGGATCCGGCCGAAGCGGTCCGCCGGCGCGACAGCATTCAGTGGATCCACCGGTTGCTGGCGGCGACCGCGGATCGGCAGCCGCAGTTCGGCTGTTTCGGGTTGCACGAATGGGCGATGGCCTACCGGACGAACGACGTACGGCATCAGAAGTGGCCGTTGCGACTAGGTGCCGAGGGCACCGATTCGGTGGTGGAGTCGCACAAGGTCGCGTGCTCGCACTTCGATGCCTTCCGCTTCTTCACCACCCCGGCGCGTGGGCTGAACGTTCTGCAGCCCACCCGTGAATCCCAGCCCGCGCTGGAACAGGGCGGCTGCCTGCACGCCAACATGGACCTCTACAAGTGGGCCTGCAAGCTGATGCCGTTCACTCCCAGCTCGCTGGTGCTGGACTGCTTCGAACTGGCCCGCGACATCCGCACGTTGGACATGCGCGCCTCGCCGTACGACCTGTCCGGCCTGGGCTACTCCCCTGTGCTGATCGAAACACCGGCAGGCAAAGCGGAGTACGCCGCCGCCCAACGCTCCTTCGCCACCCGCGCCCGGCCACTCCGGCTGCAACTCGTCGCACTATGCGAGGAGTTACTCCAGTGAGTGGTTGAATTCGAGCGTGACCACCCATGCTCAGGGGACCCGGAGCCCGGCCAAGGCGGCGTTGATGGTCGGGGCCCTCGGGGTCGTGTTCGGCGACATCGGCACCAGCCCGATCTACACGATCCAGACGGTCTTCAATCCCGAGGACCCGCACCCGGTGGCTGCCTCGACGGACAGCGTGTTCGGGATCATCTCGCTGATCTTCTGGTCGGTGACGCTGATCGTGACGATCAAGTACGTACTGCTCGTGCTGCGCGCCGACAACAACGGCGAGGGCGGGATCTTCGCGCTGATCACCCTGATCAGGGGCCGGAGCGTGCCAGGCGGCAGACGGGCCAAGTACACCTTGGCGGCCCTCGGCATCTTCGGTGCCTCGCTGTTCTTCGGCGACAGCATGATCACCCCGGCCATCTCGGTCCTGTCCGCGGTCGAGGGCCTCAAGGTGGTCCAACCGGAGCTGGAGCATCTGATCGTCCCGATCACCGCGGTGATCATCATCATCCTGTTCGCCGCTCAGCGGCTGGGCACGGCCCGGATCGGCCGCTCGTTCGGACCGGTCATGGTGCTGTGGTTCCTGGCGATCGGCGCCTGTGGGGTGTCGGGGATCGCCAAGCATCCGGAGATCCTCAAGGCGCTGTCGCCGACGTACGCCCTCGGCTTCCTCACCGGTCACTTCTCGACCGCGTTCTTCGCCCTCGCCGCCGTCGTCCTCGCGATCACCGGTGCCGAGGCCCTGTACGCCGACCTCGGTCACTTCGGCCGGTCTCCGATCACCCGGGCCTGGCTGTTCCTCGTCTTCCCGGCCTGCATCCTCAGCTATCTCGGCCAGGGCGCTCTGGTGCTCGAGGACCCGAACGCGTTCAGCAGCCCGTTCTTCCTGCTCGTCCCGGACTGGGGCCGGCTGCCGATGGTGCTGCTGGCCACGGCGGCGACGGTGATCGCGTCCCAATCTGTCATCACTGGAGCGTTCTCGGTCGCCCGGCAGGCGGTTCAGCTCGGCTACCTGCCCCGGCTGCGGATCAAGCACACGTCCGAGGAGACCGTCGGCCAGATCTACGTGCCCTGGGTCAATTGGGCACTGATGATCTCCGTCCTCACCCTCGTCTTCGCTTTCCAGACGTCCGCGGCGCTCGCGTACGCGTTCGGGATGGCGGTCACCGGGACCGTCACCATCACCACGCTGCTGTTCTTCTACATCGTCAGGCACCAATGGGGTAAGCCGCTCTGGGTGGTCATCGGCGGCGCCGCCGTCTTCCTGACCGTGGAACTGCTCTTCCTGGCCGCCAACCTGACCAAGCTCACGCATGGTGCCTGGCTGCCGTTGCTGATCGGCATCACGGTGTTCACCGTCCTCACCACCTGGCAGCGCGGACGCGCACTGGTCACCAGGACGCGGGAGACCAAGGAGGGCTCGCTGCGGGTCTTCATCGACGAGTTGCACGAGCGGCCGGTCCGGCGGGTCCCCGGTACGGCGGTGTTCCTCAACCGGGGCGACGCCACCGTCCCGCTGGCGATGCGCGCCAACGTCGAGCACAACCACATCCTGCACGAGCAGGTGGTGATCCTCTCGGTCGAGACGCTCCAGATGCCGTACGCCGAGGAGGAGAACCGGATCGTGGTCGACGATCTCGGCTACGTCGACGACGGCATCATCCACGTCACCGCCCGCTACGGATACATGGAGACCGCGAACGTCCCCGAGACACTGCGGCTGGCCGCCGAGCAGAGTCCCGAGCTGTCGGTGGACCTGGACGACACGTCGTACTTCCTGTCCACCATCGAGCTCCGGGTCGGCGACTCCCCGGATATGCCCCGCTGGCGCAAGCGCCTGTTCGTGGCCACCTCGGGTATCACCGCCGACGCGGCAGAGTACTTCGGCCTGCCGCGCGACCGGGTCGTCATTATGGGATCGCACATCAGCGTCTAGGGTCTTCGCATGGGGAAGATCGTCGCGATCGCGCTCGGCGCGCTGCTCACCGTGTCCGGGGCGATCTTCACGTTCCAGGGGCTCGGCTATCTCGAAGGCAGTTCGATGACCGGCAGCAGCTTCTGGGCCATCGTCGGCCCGATCATCGCCGCCGCCGGCGTCTCACTGCTGTACGTCGCGTTCCGCGGGCCGCAGCAACGCCGCTAGCAGCAGCAAGCCGAACATCACCAGCAACAGGATCCAGCGCGGGTCGTTGAGCATCAGGTCGTCGAAGGCCTGCGTACGTTCGGCCGGCGACAGGGGCTGGGTGGAGTGCTCGGAGTCGGCCCAGCCCAGACGGGCCGGGACGAACGCGATGTAGGTCCAGACGCGCATCGCGAAGTAGAGGGCGGCCGCGGCCACGATCAGGATCCGGCGCCGGCCCGGGCGCCAGCCGACGTACAGGATCAGTGGGATGACGAGGATCTCGAGGATGCTGTTGACGGCGATGTAGTACGGGATCGACGGCAGGAACATCTGCTCCAGCGCGTCGCCGGTGAGCGACGTACTGTCCAGCGCGCCCTTCAGCAGCAGGATCGCCATCAGCCCGCCGCAGCCGGCGAACGCGAACCCGGCCGCGCCGATCGCGATCATCGCGTCCTCGGCCCGTCGGTGCCGGATCCGCCGGGCGACCAGACCGACCAGGAATCCCCAGGTCGCGCCGAGCAGGATCGCGAGCGGCCACGGCAGGAACTCGCCGAGGTTGAACAGTCCGGTGATCAGGGCACTGAACGGCACCACCAGGAAGTACGGCGTCAGTCGAGTCATGATCGGAGTCAAACATTTTGCTGCTTGAAGCAGCTACTGCTTGGAGCAGTTACCAGGGATGGTTCAGGGGAACCCGTAGGTTTGGTCCATGGCGAGCACCCGCGACGAGCTGCTGGACGCTCTGATCCAGGAGATGCCGTGGTACATCTCGGCCGCGACGCGCTTCCAGATCGCCGTCGCCGACCAACTCGGGATGCCGTTGACCGACGTGCACGCGATCGGCGCCCTGCTGGAGATCGGGCCGGCCGGGGTACGACGACTGGCCGACCTGATGGGGATGACCACCGGCGCCGTCACCCGCCTGGTCGACCGGCTCGAACGGGCCGGTTACGTCCTCCGCGAACCCGACCCGGCCGACCGCCGCCGCGTCGTCGTACAGGTTGTCCCCGAGCGGGTCGCCGACATCGCCCAGTACTACGAACCGATCGGCGAACGCTGGTCCGAGCAGGTCTCGGCGTACTCCGACGCCCAGTTGGAGTTCGTGCTCGACTTCCTCCGCCAAGGCCGCGAACACGCCCAGACGGAGACCACAACCCTCCGCACCCAGGGCCGCCCGCACGCCACCCGCCGCAAATCCGCCGACTGACTCAACGGCGGAACGCTCAGGCCGGCGTGCGCAGCACCGCCCACTGGTAGTGCATCGGGCCATCGCCATCACGCCACGACAACCATTGCTCGACGGTCCCGTGCCGTGCGAGAGCCTCCTGCATCACGCTGTCGGTCCGGATACTGAAGAATCGCCCCGGCCCGAATCCGCTCTCGTCCTGCCAAACCCGTTCCCCGCCGACCTCGTCACCCCACAGGCCGATCCCCACCGGAGCGCCCGGCCGCAGCACCCGCACGATCTCCGCCAACGCCTGGTCGAGATCCGCGTCCGCGACATGCAACAGCGTGCTCATCGTCCAGCCCGCCTCGAACGTCGCATCCTCGAACGGCAACTCCAGCACCGAGCCGACCTGCGCATTCAGCCCGAGCGACCGGCAAGCCTCGACACTGGCCGGAGCCAGATCGACCCCGGTATAAGCGAACCCGGCCTCGGCGAACGCTTCGCCGTCGCGGCCAGGCCCGCACCCGATCTCGACCACCGAGCGTCGACCTTCTGCGGCCAAGTGGCGCAGGTACGCCGCACGCACCCGGACCCTGGAGTCCGGCAGCTCCCGATCCTGACGGTCGCGAACCTCGTTGGTGTAGTAGCTGATCAGATCGCTCTCGCGCTGCGCCCGCCCGTCAGTCGTCACGACTTCGTGGCCTTCAGCGCGAAGAGGAGCGGGACGCGGGGTGCGTCGTCAGGGAGACGCCACCAGCCTTCGGGAGTTTGTTGCATCGACGGCCAGCGCGGCCACTGCAGGACTTCGGATTCGCGCAGGGTGGTGATGCTGAAGCCCGTGGCGGCGAGCGTGGTGACGAGCTCGCCGAGACCGTGGCGCCACTCGTAGCTGCGTTGGCGTCCCGGCACCTCGTCACCGGTGTAGGTGACAGTTGAGTCGTGCGCGATCGGACCGCGGCCTTCGAGGTAGTCGGTGCGGATCGTCAGGTCCTCGGATTCACCCGGGAGCGAGACCGGACGCAGTGCGTTGAGGAGTGGGTGGAACTCGACGATGTACAAGGCGCCGCCGGGTTTGAGGAGCTCCCGGACCACCTTCGCCCACTGCTGCAGATCGGGCAGATAGCAGAGCGCGCCCTTGCCGGTGTAGACGACATCGAACTGACGGCCCGGCAGCGCGTCCACCGCGTCGTACACATTGGCGTGCACGTACTCGACGTCGAGCCCGGCGTCGGCCGCGATTCGTCGAGCCTCCTCGAGCGACCGCGCGGACAGATCCAGACCGACCGCACGCGCCCCGCGTCGGGCGAACGCGATCGTCTCGGTGCCGAGATGACACTGCAGATGCAGTACGTCGCGACCGTCGAGCGGACCGAGGTCCTCCCACTCGTAGTCGGCGAACCAGTACTCGGCCGGCTGACTGTAGAACCCACTCGCCGCGTGTAACGGCGCCCGAGCGTCCCAGTCCGCCTCATTGGCCGCCACCATCTGCCGTGTGTCCGCGTCCAACGTCACCGGCGCCTCCGTTCCTCCGCGTTGAGTCAGCGCCCAGTCTGCCCAAGCGCGGGTCCACACCTCGGCGCTCATGCTCATCGCGGATCCTTACCTACAGTCATCACGCGGACCCCGCGTACGACGGGGTCCGCGCCGCAGCCTAGAACGTGGCTTCCGCGGTGACCTTCGCGTAGGCCTTGCTGAATTGACCGTCCGGGACGCAGTTCAGCACCTGCGTCTGACCGGGCTCCAGGTCGCTGCTGTTGCACTGGACATTGCCCAGCACCTCGCCGCTCTTGCTGACGAACTTGAAATGCAGGAAAGCGGTGGACGTACTGTCGCTGACGTTCGTGACCTTGCCGGCGACAGAGAACATGCCGGCTTCGCTCGACACTGTCCATCCGGCCAGCGTCTGGTGCTTGCCGACCGAGAACGCCTTTCCTACCTTCACTTCCTGCGGTGCGCTGCGAGCGGTCGAGTCCTCCACGCTCTTGACCAGTTCGTTGCCGGCCGAGGCGAGGAACGCCATACATCCACCGACACCGAGCACACAGATGACCAGGAGAACGAGAAACACGTTCCGGACCGTGTGTTTCTTCTTCGGCAGCCGCGGATAAGCCATCGGCGGCTGAAATTGGGCAGGCTGCTGCTGCGGGTACTGCGTCACGATTCCCCCCTAGGAATACGGTCAGGTGAAACTGCGCCGCGACCTGTCGGTCGTTCCCCCGGCGCGTTACTCCGCGTGACTCTACTCCGGTTCGCGACGCTCCGTAATCACGATTCGGTCTCACTCTGGATCGGTCCTTGTTCAAGGTTATGGAGTAAGCTTGAGCAAGGAAGGGATTTGATCATGGCGCGGGCGGAGTTGCATCGGTGGCCTGGGCATCCGGACGGGTTCACCCGGGCGGAGCGGCTGGGCGGGTCGTACGAGCTGTACTTCCCGGATCCGCTGGTCGGCCGGGTGTTCGACCTGAGTGACGACGTGCTGGCCGCGCTGGAGGATGCGGCCGGCGATCTCGGTCGGCTTGATGCGACCGCCGCCGTACTCACGAACAGTGAGGCACTGGCACGACTGCTGCTGCGGGCCGAGGCGGTCGGGTCCTCGCAGATCGAAGGGTTGGTGGTCGGGGCGCGGCGACTGCTGAAGGCGGAGGTGTTGCGGGAGCGGCAGCGTGATGTGACCGCCGAAGAGGTGCTCGGCGCGGTCGACGCGATGACGTGGGTGACCGAGTCCGTCCAGGCCGGCGACAAACTCGAGGTCGGGCATCTGCTCGAGGCCCACCGCCGGCTGATGACGCACTCGCCGAACCCGGACTTCGGCGGCGAGGTCCGCTACCTGCAGAACTGGATCGGCGGCCGCTCCCCCGCCGAGGCGTACTACGTCCCACCGCCGGCGCAGCTGATCCCCGAGCTCCTGACCGACCTGATGACGTTCGTCCGCGAGTCCCGCCTGCCGGTGCTGGCGAAGACCGCGATCGCGCACGCACAGTTCGAGACGATCCATCCCTTTGCCGACGGCAACGGTCGGACCGGCCGGGCGCTGATCCACCTGATCCTGCGTGCGGAGGGCCTGGTCGAGCGGACCGTCCCGCCGGTGTCGCTGTCGCTCGCAACCCACGCGACCCAGTACGTCGAAGCACTCACCGCCTTCAGGCACACTGGCAAGCCGACCAGCCCGCGCGCCCGCACGGCGGCCAACCAGTGGCTGCTCATGTTCGCCGCCGCCTGCAGTCATGCGACCGCGGAGGCAGCCCGATTCGAACGAGCCGCGGCCGATCTCAAGACCGACTGGCGTGAGCGTGCCGCACCGGTCCGGGCCGGCTCGGCCGTGGAACTGCTGATCGACACGCTCCCCGCCGCACCCGTACTCACCCTGGCCGGCGCGGCCCGGCTGATCGACCGATCGCAACAGGCCGCCAACCAGGCGCTCGCTCGCTTGGTCGAGGCGCGCATCCTGCGCGAGGTCACCGACGGCCGCCGGAACCGCGTCTACGAGGCGCCCGAACTGATCGACGCCTTCACCCTGCTGGAACGACGGTTCGCCAGCCCGGCGGCCGATACCAGGATCGAACCGCCTACCAGACCAGTACCGTCGAGGCCAGAACCGACACACCGTGCACATTGACTTTCTCCTCCCGTCGGACAATAATTCGAACACATGTTCGATCTTGCCGCAAAATCCGACGGGGAGCGTGAGGAAACGTGATGCCGGAGCCGTTCGACTGGGACATCCTGTACCGCCCATCGGCGATGGCGATGGTCCGCGGCCAGCTCGGCTTCAGCTGGATGGTGTTGTCCGGCCGGCTCGCCGAGCTGACCGACGAGCAGTACTTCTGGCAGCCGAGCGGCGAGGCGCTGACCGTCGTCCGGCGCCACTACGCCGGCCGGTTCCGGTCACTCGGCTCCGGGGAGTGGGTCGCCCAGTGGCCCGATGAGCCCGACCACCGCGGGCCGCGCACGATCGCGTGGCTGATCGCGCACCTGACCGAGCAGTTCTTCGAGCGCTGGGAGTGGACCTTCGGCGAGCGCCGCCAAGGGCGTGCCGACATCACCCTGCACGGCAACGCGCGGGACGCCGTCGCCTGGCTGGCGCACTGGGTGGACGCCTGGCAGGACTCGATCGCCGCGCTGGACGAGGATCAGGTGATGACCGTCGGCCTCAGCCAGGCGACCGAGCTCGACGCCGGCGAGCCGTTCGGTCACGTCGTCCTGCGCCTCAACCGCGAGCTCATCCACCACGGCTCCGAGATCATGACGCTACAAGATCTTTCTGCGGCCGCCGCGTGAGAACCACAACATGTGCGACATGCGGCGTGGCGCTACCACAAGATCTAGGTCCGGCCACCTAGCATCGCTACTGCTGGTGGTTCGGAGCGGCCGGCTGACACGGCGGACCGTTCCGAGGCAACAGGGGAATCCGGTGCGACTCCGGAGCTGCCCCGCAACGGTGAGCGGAAGCCTTCCGCGAGTCCGGATACCTGCCACCGGCGCGTGCACCGCCGGTGCACGCGGTCCGAGACCTCGAGGGCGGGTCGCAGGGCGTGGCAGCAGCAATCCCGGCCGGTGCTGGCTGTCCCGTCATGCTTCCTCTCCACGAGCGTCCACGGTCCTCCGAACTCGCGTGGAATGAGCATCTGTGACCATCGCTTCGTCATCCCGATCGGCGGCTGCCGTGCCGGCCGATCAACCCGCCCCGGCCAATCAACACAGCCAACTGACCGTCGTCCGCCGCGACGGCAGCAGCACCGCGTTCGACCAAGCCAAGATCTCGGTCGCCATGACCAAGGCGTTCCTTGCCGTCGAGGGCGCCGAGGCCGGCGCCACGCACCGGGTCCGGGACCTCGTGACCGACCTGACCGGCCGGGTCGTCGACGCCCTCACCAGCCGAGGTGATGCCCGTCGCAGCGTCCAGGTCGAGGACATCCAGGACCAGGTCGAGCTGGCGCTGATGCGCGCCGGTGAGCACCAGGTCGCCCGCGCGTACGTCCTCTACCGCGAGGAGCGCACCAAGGCCCGCACGCCCGCCGACCCCGCCGGCGTCACCGAGAAGCCCGCGATCAGCGTCCGCGCGGCCGACGGCAGCACCGCGCCGCTGGATGTCGACCGCCTGCGCGTGATCGTCGCCGAGGCGGCCGACGGCCTCGACTCCGTCGATCCCGAGCTGATCCTCGACGAGACGCTCGGCTCCTGCTACGACGGCATCGCGCAGCACGAGGTGGAGCTCGCGCTGGTGATGGCCGCCCGGAGCTACGTGGAGACCGAGCCGCAGTACAGCTTCGCCGCGTCCCGCCTGCTGCTGGACCAGATCCGCCGCGAGACGCTCGGCCGGGTCCACGGTGAGCCGCGTCAGGCCAGCCAGGCCGACATGACCGCGGCGTACCCGGCGTACTTCCCGGAGTACGTCCGGACCGGGATCGAGGCCGGTCAGCTCGACCCGGAGCTGGCCGACTTCGACCTGACCAGGCTCGCGGCGGCGATCCGGCCCGAGCGGGATCTCGACTTCGCGTTCCTCGGCCTGCAGACCCTCTACGACCGCTATCTGCTGCACATCGACAAGGTCCGGTACGAGCTGCCGCAGGCGTTCTTCCTCCGGGTGGCGATGGGGATGGCGCTGCGCGAGGACGACCGGGAGGCACGGGCGATCCAGTTCTACGAGCTGCTCAGCTCGTTCCGCTTCATGTCGTCGACGCCGACGCTGTTCAACTCCGGCACCACCCGGCCGCAACTGTCGTCGTGCTTCCTCACCACCGTCGAGGACGACCTGGCCGGCATCTTCACCAAGATCCGCAACAACGCCCTGCTCGCCAAGTACTCCGGCGGCCTCGGCAACGACTGGACCCCGGTGCGCGGTATCGGCGCCAAGATCCGCGGCACCAACGGTGAGTCGCAGGGCGTCGTACCGTTCCTGAAGATCGCCAACGACACGGCGGTCGCAGTCAACCAGGGAGGAAAGCGCAAGGGCGCGGTCTGTGCCTACCTGGAGACCTGGCACATCGACATCGAGGAGTTCCTCGACCTCCGTAAGAACACCGGCGACGAGCGGCGCCGGACCCACGACATGAACACGGCGAACTGGGTTCCCGACCTGTTCATGCAGCGGGTCGCGGCGGACGGCCAGTGGACCCTCTTCTCCCCCGACGAGGTTCCCGACCTCCACGACCTGTACGGCGCTGCCTTCGCCGAGGCCTACCGTGGTTACGAGGACGCGGCGGACCGTGGCGAGATCAAGGTGTTCCGGCGGGTCCGGGCGGTCGAGTTGTGGCGGCGGATGCTGACCGTACTGTTCGAGACCGGCCATCCGTGGATCACCTTCAAGGACGCCTGCAACCTGCGGTCACCGCAGCAGCACGACGGCGTGGTCCACTCGTCGAACCTGTGCACCGAGATCACCCTCAACACCACGGTCGACGAGACGGCCGTCTGCAACCTCGGTTCGGTCAACCTGGTCGCGCATCTGACCGAAGGCGGGCTCGACGCCGAGTTGCTCCGCGACACCGTGAAGACGGCGGTGCGGATGCTCGACAACGTCATCGACGTGAACTTCTACACCACCCCGGAGTCCGAGCGCGCGAACCAGCGGCACCGCCCGGTCGGTCTCGGCTTGATGGGGTTCGCCGACGCGTTGTTCACGCTGCGGATCCCCTACTCCTCCGACCAGGCTGTCGCGTTCGCGGACAGCTCGATGGAGCAGATCAGCTACCACGCGATCGAGGCGTCCAGCGACCTCGCCGCCGAGCGTGGCCGCTACTCGACGTACGACGGTTCACTGTGGAGCCGGGGCATCCTGCCGATCGACTCGCTCGCGCTGCTCCGGACCGCCCGGGACGGAGACATGATCGTTGACGAGGGCAAGCAGCTCGACTGGGACGCACTGCGGGCCAAGGTCGAGCGGGACGGGATGCGCAACTCCAACGTGATGGCGATCGCGCCGACCGCGACGATCTCCAACATCTGCGGGGTCAGCCAGTCGATCGAGCCGACGTACAGCAACCTGTTTGTGAAGTCGAACATGTCGGGCGAGTTCACCGTGGCGAACCCGTACCTGGTCGCCGACCTGAAGGCGCGCGGGCTGTGGGACCAGGTGATGGTGTCGGACCTGAAGTACCACGACGGCATCCTGGCCGGGATCGAGCGGATCCCGGCCGACCTGCGCGAGCTGTATGCGACCGCGTTCGAGATCGACCCGCAGTGGCTGATCAAGGCGGCGTCGCGGCGGCAGAAGTGGATCGACCAGGCGCAGTCGCTCAACCTCTACATGTCCGCACCGTCGGGCCGGGCGCTGGACGAGCTCTACCGGTCGGCATGGCGTCATGGCCTCAAGACGACTTATTACCTGCGTTCCCAGTCAGCGACCCACGTGGAGAAGTCCACCCTGAAGGGCACCGACGGCCGGCTCAACGCCGTACCCGTCACTGTGCCGTCGCCGGCCGCGGCGCCGCAGCCCGACCCGCTCGCCGCTCCCCTGCCCGAACCGACCGGAGCCGTCTGCTCCCTCGACGACCCCGACTGCGAGGCCTGCCAGTGACCACCACGACCGGATTGGGAGAAATCGCCCTCGGCGCGGACCGGGTTCACGTCGACGACAAGGCGATGATCAACGCGCGGGCCGACGTCAACCAGTTGCTGCCGCTGAAGTACCGGTGGGCCTGGGACAAGTACCTTGCCGGGTGCAACAACCACTGGATGCCGACCGAGGTGTCCATGCAGGCCGACATCGCGCTGTGGAAGTCGCGCGACGGTCTCACCGAGGACGAGCGGCTGATGCTGAAGCGCAACCTCGGCTTCTTCGCCACCGCGGAGTCGCTGGTCGCGAACAACATCGTCCTCGCCGTCTACCGGCAGCTGACCAACCCCGAGTGCCGGCAGTACCTGCTGCGCCAGGCGTTCGAGGAGGCCGTGCACACGCACACCTTCCAGTACATCTGTACGTCGCTCGGCCTCGACGAGGGTGAGTTGTTCAACATGTACCGGGAGGTGCCGTCGATCTCGGACAAGGACGCCTGGGCGCTGAAGTACACCCAGCATCTGGAGGACCCGGACTTCCGCACCGGGACGCCGGAGTCCGACACCGCGTTCCTGCGCGATCTGATCGCGTTCTACGTGGTGTTCGAGGGGATGTGGTTCTACACCGGGTTCGCGCAGATCCTGTCGCTCGGCCGGCGGAACAAGATGGTCGGGATCGCCGAGCAGTACCAGTACATCCTGCGCGACGAGTCGATCCACCTGAACTTCGGTATCGACTGCATCAACCAGATCAAGCAGGAGAACCCGCACCTGTGGACACCTGAGTTCCAGGGCGAGGTGCGGCAGATGCTGACCGAGGCTTGCGAGCTCGAGGTGGCCTACGGGCACGCGACGATGCCGAACGGCATGCTCGGCCTGACCGCGGAGCTGTGCGAGCAGTACATGCACTTCATCACCGATCGCCGGGCCGAGCAGATCGGCCTCGCCCCGATCTTCGGCGAGACCCGCAACCCGTTCGGCTGGATGTCGGAGGTGATGGACCTGAAGAAGGAGAAGAACTTCTTCGAGACCCGCGT
Source organism: Kribbella sp. NPDC049174 (assembly GCF_043197365.1). NCBI lineage: Bacteria > Bacillati > Actinomycetota > Actinomycetes > Propionibacteriales > Kribbellaceae > Kribbella > Kribbella sp. NPDC049174. The sequence goes on from NZ_JBICSZ010000004.1 coordinate 233,411, forward strand.
GATCGAGTACCAGTCGTCCAGCGGGCTGAGCTGGGACTGACCACCGAACTGGAGAGCCCCGGGCCTGGGCCCGGGGCTCTCCAGCGGTCAGCGCGGGTTGTTCGCGTGGGTCAGGGTTTCCCAGGCGAAGAAGTAGTTGGCGCCGGCCGGGCGCTTGCTCTCGGTGTAGCGCAGCGTCGTGGGCATCGGCATGCCCAGCCGGTTGTGGTAGTGGTTGTAGACGATCTCGGTGACCGCGCCGAGGCCGAGTTTCACGGTGCCGCCGCAGAGGTCGGGTGGTGTCGGCGCCCCGTTCTCGAGGCGCGTGTGGAAGTAGTAGCCGTCGGTCAGGCGGTCCTTGGCCTCGGCGTACAGGTTGACGCCCTGATGCCAGGCCGTTTCGGCGACATGGGTGGCGGCGGTGAGCCCCCAGCCGGTGTGGCCGAAGTCGCGGCAGGTCTCCTGCGCGAGCCCGTCGGAGAAGGTGGACTGGCCTTGCCAGTAGTCGACGATCTCCTCGCGGGTGTCCATCGGGCACGTGGTCGGCGCCTTGGGCAACGAGCCGTCGCTCTTCTGGTAGATGTAGCCAGGCAGCCGGCCGCGCCAGATGCTGATCGCCTTGTCGAATGCGGCCCGGTCGTCCAGGAAGACGGCGATGCCGATCGCGGCGTCCGTCATGATCAGTTCCCAGTTGCCGTTCTTGCAGCCGGCGCCGTTGCGGACCTCGGGCAGGTAGATGTCGCGCAGCATCTTCTCGAACCGGACGCGCTGCGGCCAGGAGCCGTCGTACGTGTGCTTGATCAGCTCGCCGGCCCGGGAGAACGAGGCGCCGGACCATCCGGTCTGCAGCGGGGCGTTCGAGTTGGTGTGGTCCTGCAGGACCGCCGACCACGCGTCCATGATCTCGATCGCCTTCTGGGCGTGGCGAGCGTCGCGGTCGATGTACCAGAGCAGGGCGTGGGTGTAGGCCGCGAGCGCGTCGTTGCGCTCGTCGGAGCAACCGTTGTTCGGGTTGGAGTTCGAGCCGCACTCGACGATGGCTCGGGGTTTGGGTGTGTACGACAGAGCGGCGTACGTGCTCGCCTTCATCGCGTCGTACGCCGCTTTCTGCGGTTGAGCACCCGCTTGGACCTGCTGGCGGGCGAAGTCGAGTTGCGCCTTGTCGACGAGTACGCCGGGATGGGCGAACGCACCCGGCTTCGGAGGTGGCGCGGCGGCGCCGGGACCGGCAGGCACCAGTGCCGCCGCGATGACGAGAGTGACGAGGAGTGGGCGGTGCAGTCGCCTCATGGCTGCCTCCTGTGAGCGGATGGCAGGAAGCTACCCACGCCGGATGTATTAGTAAACCTTCTTGGCTGAATTCACGGGCGAGCGTCGGATCAGCGACATCGACGCCGGGTACGCCGCCGACGTGCCGAATCCGAGCAGGACGCGGGACAGGATGAGCACCCCGAGCGTCGGGGCCAGCGCACCGAGCAGATCGGCGACACCGACAACCGCCGTACCGATCAGGCAGAGCGGCCGTGGTCCGTACAGGTCGACCAGTCGGCCGATCACCGGCTGACCCACCGCGGTGGCCAGGTAGAGCCCGGTGATCAGCCACGCCGTCTCGGACGGCGGTACGCCGAAGGCCGCACCGATCGGGATCAGCGCCACCGCGAGCATCGACGAGTTGATCGGGTTGAGGATCGACCCGACGACCATCGGCGCGATCAGCCGCCGATCGAACCGACCTGGCGGGGCCTGGCGGGATACCTCGATCTCCTGGGTCACCGCCCGGTCGCCACCACGCCGGCTGTCTCGATCGCGTCGTCGAGGATCGCGAGGGCTTTGATCAGGGTCTGCCGCTCGGCCTCGGTGCAGCGATCCTGCAACGCGCGAGCGAGCCACTCCTGCCGCACGCGTCGATCACCTTGGATCGGGTTGCGGCAAGCTGCCTGACTTCAGCTGTAGTCGACGTCCAGGACGCCGATGACCTTCTCCAGGCGGGCGGCGACCCGGCCGGCGTCGAAGCCGTCGCCCTCGACCGTGATGCGCAGTGACCCGTCGTCGAGAGACAGCGCGAGTTCGCGCACGTCGTACGGGTTCAGCATGACGGCGATGCGCGCGAGCATGCCCTCGGTCTCGACCACCTGCGCGGTGAAGACGGTGACGGTTCGTTCGACCGCGAGGAGGCTCATCGGGCCACCTCCTTGTGGCGGAGCAGGCCGTAGGTAAACCCGTCGACGAGGGCTTCCCAGGACGCCTCGACGATGTTGTGGCCGACCCCGACCGTCACCCAGGAGCCCTCGCCGTCCGCGGTCTCGATCAGGACTCTGATCACCGCGTCGGTGCCGTGGCCCTGGTCGAGGATGCGGACCTTGTAGTCGACCAGCTCGAACTTGTTCACCACCGGGTACGCGCGCTCGATCGCGGTCCGGAGCGCGTGGTCGAGGGCGTTCACCGGGCCGTTGCCCTCACCGGTGACGATCTCCCGCTCGCCGGCCGCGACCAGCTTCACCGTCGACTCCGAGACCGCCTCGCCGTCGGCGCGCGACTCGGTGATCACCCGCCACGACTCGACGTCGAAGAAGCTGGCCCGCTGACCGGTGACCTCCTCGGTGAGCAGCAGCTCGAACGACGCGTCGGCCGCCTCGAAGGTGTACCCGCGGGCCTCCATCTCCTTGACCCGGTCGGTCACCCGGCTGACCAGTTCGCGGTCGTTGCCGAGGTCGAAGCCGAGTTCGCGGCCCTTCAGCTCGACGCTGGCCCGGCCGGCCATCTCGGAGACGAGCATCCGCATGTCGTTGCCCACCCGGGCCGGATCCGTGTGCTGGTAGAGGTCGGGATCCACCTTGATGGCACTGGCGTGCAGCCCCGCCTTGTGGGCGAAGGCGGACACACCGACGTACGGCTGCCGGGTCGACGGCGGCACGTTCGTCACTTCGGCGATCGCGTGCGCGATCCGGAACGACTCGGCCAGCTTGCCGGCCGGGAGCAGTTTCAGTTCCCGCTTCAGTTCGAGGTTGGCGACGATCGCGAGCAGGTCCGCGTTCCCGGTCCGTTCGCCGTACCCGTTGATGGTGCCCTGGACGTGCGTGACGCCGGCCTCGACGGCGGCGATCGAGTTCGCCACCGCGCAGCCGGCGTCGTTGTGACAGTGGATGCCGAGCCGGGCTCCGGTCGATTCGAGGACATCGCGGACGATGTCCTGCAGCTCCCGCGGCAACGTCCCGCCGTTGGTGTCGCACAACGCGACCACGTCGGCGCCGGCCTCGGCGGCTACCCGTACTACCTCCAGGGCGTAGGCGCGGTTGGCCCGGTAGCCGTCGAAGAAGTGCTCGGTGTCGAGGAAGACCCGCTGACCGCTCTCGCGCAGATGGCGGACCGTATCGGCGACCATCCGGAGGTTCTCGTCGAGCGTCGTCCGCAGCGCGCGTTCGACATGGGCATCGTGGCTCTTGGCAACGAGTGTGACGACGGAGGCGCCGGACTCCCGCAGCGCGGCGACCTGCTGGTCGTCGGCGGCGGCGGTCTCCGGCTTGCAGGTCGCGCCGAAGGCCGCGAACGTCGCGTTCCGCAGGTGCAGTTCGGTCCGCGCCCGCTCGAAGAACTCGGTGTCCTTCGGCACCGCCCCCGGCCAGCCACCCTCGATGAAGCCGACCCCCAAGTCGTCCAGGTGCTGCGCGATGGCGATCTTGTCGGGCACGGACAGCGCCAGCCCCTCCTGCTGGGCACCGTCGCGCAGAGTCGTGTCGTAGACGTGGAAATCGTCCGAGATGCTCATGGTCGGCCTTCCGGGGGGCTGGCGGTCTTCACTACGAGGTACGGGACTGGGTTCTTGGCTGGCACTTGACTGGGGCAAACAAAAAACCTCCCGCAAGGTGCGAGAGGTCTGCGCGCTCAGGTACTGCTGCTGAGCGCGCCTAGAGAATAATGACCCGGTAGTTCTTCATGACATTTCGCAGTCTGCCACAACATGTCCACGGGGTGGCGGAAACGTCTCGAATCACGAACATTCAGTACTGCGGGGGCCCGCACAGTCCAGGTTCTACGCGGTGAGCGACCAGCCCGGATCGTCCCACGCGGTGTAGAAGTCCTCCCGGCTGAGCGGGCGCAGACCCCATTCGTCCCGGTCCAGGGCCTGGTCTGTGAGCATGCCCTCATCGTCCTCGAGACGCTGCCACCAGTACCGGGTCAGGGTGCCGTCCTCGGCCGCGCCGAGCTGGCGGATCACCACCCATTCGCGCTCGTGCCAGACCGCCTCGTACAGCCAGTCGGTGCCCCCGTCGTCGGCCAGCGCGCCGTACGTGCGCGGCGCGGTACCGCGATCGAGATCCCGGATCAGCTCCACGGTCGACCGGATCGCGGCCACTGTCTCCCGCGACCACCCACGCCGCTCGGCGAGCTCTGCGTAGTAGGCCTCGACGTCGTCCGGGAAGCTGCTCATGGGCCCCGACCCTACCGAAACCCACCTGTGGACAGCGACCGTCGGTCCACACCCCAGACCTGAAAAGATCCTGTGAAAACGACTGCTTGAGAAGGGAACCACCAGTGACTGACGAGGCCCACCGCCGGGACGCGTTCGAGGATGATGTGCGTACGGCGTTGTTCCGGCCGACGGGGGAGCTGAAGCGGGTGCAGTTTCGGCTGATGGGGTTCGCGATGGGGTTGTCGCTGCTTGTGCTGCTCGCGCCGACCTGGCTGATCACGCGGATCGAGAGCGGACGATCGGGCCGGATCTACAGCGGGATGAGCCTGTTCGGGCTGACACCGGGTGCCGACTCGCCGATGGGTGCCCTGGGCACGTTTCTGTTCCTGGTGTATCTGCTGCTGGCGCTGGCGTTGCTGGTGGTGCCGACGGAGACGCCGTACGCGCTGGTCGCCGGGATCGGCGGGCTGGTCGCGACGTTCGTGATCGTGGTGAATCAGCCCGAGGCGCGCGGCAGCCAGGTCATCGACTGGAGCGGCGCGCCGGCGGTTGCCCTCGGCATCTGGTTGCTGGCGATCGTCCTGGCCGGCGTCGCACGGACGACGACCCGCTCCTGACGCGGAGCGGGTCGTCGCAGGGTCAGCGGATCAGCAGACGCGGGTCATCCAGTTGTGCGTGTCGGCGGCGCGGCCGTACTGGACATCGAGGAGGGCGCTGCGGACGGCGGCGGTGACCGGGCCGCCGTTGCCGTCGGCCACCTGGACCTCGCCGTCCTTCCACTTCAGCGACGCGACCGGGGTGATCACCGCGGCCGTGCCGCAGGCGAACACCTCGCGGATCCTGCCGGAGGCGGCGCCGTCACGCCACTCGTCGATCGAGATCTTCCGCTCGGTCACGTGGTGCCCGAGGTCGGTGACCAGCTTCAGGATCGAGTCCCGGGTGACGCCCTCGAGGATGGTGCCGGACAGCTCCGGGGTGACCACGGAGTTGTCGTCGAGGACGAAGTACAGGTTCATCCCGCCGAGCTCCTCGACCCACTTCTTCTCCACCGCGTCGAGGAAGGCGACCTGGTCGCAGCCCTGCTCGATGGCCTCGGCCTGGGCGAGCAGTGACGAAGCGTAGTTGCCGCCCGTCTTAGCCGCACCGGTGCCGCCGGGGGCGGCCCGGGTGTACTCCTCGCTCAGCCAGATCCGGACCGGTTTGACGCCGTTCGCGAAGTAGGAGCCGGCCGGCGAGGCGATGGCGCAGTACGTGACGTGGGCCGACGGGCGGACACCGAGGAACGGGTCCGAGCCGAACATGAACGGCCGCAGGTACAGCGACGTCTCGCCCCCGCCGGGCACCCAGGCCCGGTCGATCTCGACCAGCTTGCGCAGCGAGTCCAGGAAGGCCGCCTCGGGCAGCTCCGGCAGCGCGAGCCGGTGCGCGGACCGGGCGAACCGGGCCGCGTTGGCCTCGGGGCGGAACATGTGGATCGAGTCGTCGGGATGCCGGTAGGCCTTCATCCCCTCGAAGATGGTCTGGGCGTAGTGGAACACCGCGGTGGCCGGAGACAGCTCCAGCGGACCGTAGGCGGTGATCCTCGCGTCGTGCCAGCCGTTCTCCTTGGTCCAGGTGGCGATCGCCATGTGGTCGGAGAACTTCTGCCCGAATCCCGGGTTCGCCAGGATCTCGGCGCGCTGGTCGTCGCTGGCCGGTTGGGTGGTTGGCTCAACGGTGAACTGCAGATCGGCGCTCATGCCGCCACCTCGCTACGCTCGGTTCTGGCATGAGCGCCGTGGGCGGCAGTGTTTCTTGGTCGCTCGCTACGCTCGCTCATAGCCGCACCGTACCTCTTGGCCAAGTGGTCATGCGAGAGTCCGCCTTTCAGCCCAGGGCGCGCTTGGCGATCGCGTCGCCGATCTCTGCGGTGGTCCGGGCGGCGCCGGTCCGCTCCTCGATATCGGCCGTGACGGCCGCCTCGATCGCGGCCGCGGCCTCGGTCAGGCCGAGGTGGTCGCACAGCAGCGCAGCGGACAGGATCGCGGCGGTCGGGTCGGCCTTCTGCTGGCCGGCGATGTCCGGGGCGGAGCCGTGCACCGGCTCGAACATGCTCGGCGCGGTCCGGTCCGGGTTGATGTTGGCGCTGGCGGCCAGCCCGATCCCACCGCTGATCGCGGCGGCCAGGTCGGTGATGATGTCGCCGAACAGGTTGTCGGTGACGATCACGTCGAAGCGGGCCGGGTCGGTGACCAGGAAGATGGTCGCCGCGTCCACGTGCAGGTAGTCCACCGTGATCTCGGGGAACTCGTTCGCCACCGCGTCAACGGTCCGCTTCCACAGGTGACCGGCGTACACGAGCACGTTGTTCTTGTGCACCAGGGTGAGCTTCTTGCGCGGCCGTGCCAGGGCCCGCGCGAACGCGTCCCGGACCACCCGCTCCACGCCGTACGCCGTGTTGACCGACACCTCGGTGGCGATCTCGGCCGGCGTACCGACCCGGAGCGCGCCGCCGTTGCCGACGTACGGGCCCTCGGTGCCCTCGCGGACGACGACGAAGTCGACCTCGCCCGGGTTCGCCAGCGGGGAGCCGACGGACGGGTAGATCTTCGACGGGCGCAGGTTGACGTAGTGGTCGAGGGTGAACCGGAGCTTCAGCAGCAGACCGCGCTCGAGCGTGCCGGACGGGACCGTCGGGTCGCCGATCGCACCGAGCAGGATCGCGTCGTGGGAGCGGATGCTGTCCAACTCGGCGTCCGGCAGCGTCTCGCCGGTCGCGTGCCAGCGCTTCGCGCCCAGGTCGTACTCGGTCCGCTCGAACGTCACGCCGTGCTGCGCGGCGACCGCGTCGAGCACCTTCAGCGCCTCGGTGGTCACCTCGGGTCCGATCCCGTCACCGGGGACGACGGCCAGCGTGAAGGTCTTGTCGGTGCTCACTTCTTGGGTTCTCCCCCGTTGTAGAGACGGTTGATGGCTTCCTGCGCCGCTCTGGCCTCGGGTGCGGTGCCGGTGGTACGCCGGGCCGGACGGCGGCGCCGGGCCGCCTTCCGCTCCCGGGCATCGATCGCGGGCCAGTTGGCTGGGTACATGTCATACATGCTGCACTCCGGTGGGTCGCGTCAACCGCCGGAACGACCGACGGCGCGGGCGGCATGATGGGCCCGAATTTACTCTGACGTCCGACTATTTCACCACTATGCGGGCAGCTTGTCCCGGAATGTGAGATGTCGGTGCTGGGACTGGACCGATGCTGTGCGACTCTCAGCCGGTGAGTGCTCCTCCAGAACTGCCGCCGCTGGTCTCAGCGGCCCTCAGCCTGTCCGGCCGGCGCGGATTCGTCAGCTCGACCCGGAACGAAACCGGCCGGTTGCTCGCCACTCTCGCCGCGTCGCGGACGGGGTTGCTCGGCGAACTCGGCACCGGCTGCGGCGTCGGCTCGGCCTGGTTGCGCAGCGGCGCCGGAGACAACACCCGGATCGTCACCGCGGAGAGCGACCCGCAGCTGGCCAAGGTGGTGGCGGAGCTGTTCGCCGACGACGAGCGGATCGAGGTCGTCTCGGCCGACTGGACCGCACTGATCGAGCGTGGCCCGTTCGCCCTGCTGTTCGTCGACGCCCGCGAGGCGAAGCTGTCCGCCCGCGACATCATCGCCGACGTGATCGAGCCCGGCGGCTTCGTCGTACTGGACGACTTCACGCCGTCCGCGGTTTGGCCGCCGATGTACGAGGGCCGGGTCGACACGCTGCGGCAGGAGTGGCTGATGGACCAGCGCTTCACCACCGTCGAGGTGATGGTCGCGCCGGACGCCGCCGTCCTGCTGGCAACCCGCCGCTAGAACGAAGGCGGGCCCGAGTCATGGGACTCGGGCCCTGGCCAGCCGCCATGCGCCTGCGGGCGGCTGACTGCCTCCAGTAAAGCAGTCGTTGGACTGAATCAGGCTTCCAGGTCCACGGTACGGGCGGTGTCCGCCTGCACCGCCGACGAGATGTCGTCCAGGACACCGGTCGCGATCGCGGAGTCGACGGCCAGCGCGACCAGCGCCTTGCCGCCCTTGCGGTCCCGGCTGACCTGCATGCCGGCGATGTTCACATCCGCGTCGCCGAGGATGCGGCCGATCTGGCCGACGATGCCCGGCCGGTCCTCGTAGGTGAGGAAGGCCAGGTGCGCGGACAGCTCGATCTCGACGTCGAACCCGTCGACCTCGACCAGCCGCTCGGACTGCCGGACGCCGACCAGCGTGCCGCTCACCGACACCTGGGCACCGTCGGCGAGGGTGCCGCGCAGGGTGATCAGGTTGCGGTGCTCCGGGCTGTCGTGGTCGGTGACGAGACGGACCTCGAGGCCGCGCTCGGCCGCCAGCAGCGGGGCGTTCACGTAGGAGACGTTGTCCTCGACCACATCGGCGAACACGCCCTTCAGCGCGGCCAGCTCGAGCACCTTCACGTCGTATTGGGTGATCTCGCCGCGGACCTCGACGTCGAGCTGCTGCGCGACGCCGCCGGCCAGCGCGGTGAAGATGCGGCCGAGCTTCTCGGTCAGCGCGATCCCCGGCCGGACGTCCTCGGCGATGACACCGCCCTGGACGTTGACCGCGTCCGGGACCAGCTCACCGGACAGGGCGAGCCGGACCGACTTCGCGACCGCGATACCGGCCTTCTCCTGCGCCTCGTCGGTGGAGGCGCCCAGGTGCGGGGTGGCGACCACGTTCTCGAACTCGAACAGCGGCGAGTCGGTGCACGGCTCGGTCGCGAACACGTCCAGGCCGGCGCCGGCCACCCGGCCCTCCTTGAGCGCGGTGTAGAGCGCCTGCTCGTCGACGATGCCGCCGCGGGCCGCGTTGACGATGATGACCTCGGGCTTGACCTTGTGCAGCTGCTCGTCGCCGATCAGGCCGATCGTCTCCGGGGTCTTCGGCAGGTGCACGGAGATGAAGTCACTGACCGACAGCAGTTCGTCGAGGGTGGCGAGCCGGACGCCCATCTGCGCGGCCCGGCCGGCCTGCACGTACGGGTCGTAGGCGATCACGTTCATGCCGAAGGCGGCCAGCCGCTGCGCGACCAGGACGCCGATCTTGCCCAGGCCGACGATGCCGACGGTCTTCTCGAACAGCTCGACCCCGGAGTACTTGCTGCGCTTCCACTCGCCGTTCTTCAGCGACAGATCGGCGGCCGGGACACGGCGCGCGGCGGCCAGCAGCAGCGCGACCGCGAGCTCGGCGGCGCTGACGATGTTGGAGGTCGGCGCGTTGACCACCATCACGCCCGCCTGGGTGGCGGCCTTCACGTCCACGTTGTCCAGGCCGACACCGGCCCGGGCGACGACCTTGAGCCGCTTGGCGGCGGCCAGGGCCTCGGCGTCCACCTTGGTGGCGCTGCGGATCAGGATGGCGTCGACATCGGCGATGGCTGGGATCAGCTCGGCGCGGTCGGCGCCGTTGGCGTGCCGGATCTCGAAATCGGGGCCGAGCGCCTCGACGGTGGCCGGGCTGAGCTCTTCGGCGATCAGGACGACGGGCCTGGTTGCGTCAGTCATGGGAGAAGTCTCCTGCAGAAGCGGTAGGGGCTCGAAAGTCAGAGCACCGCGCTGTGCCCGCTGTCACTGATAGTACCTCGTCGCTCCAGGTACCCACCCGCAGACCCAGGATCCGGTCAGTCGGAGTCACAGGTCCGCGCGGGGACCACCTCCTTGCCCCCGCTGAGGCGGAGCTGGCCACCCTCCCGGATGAGCCGGTAGCGCACGTCCAGCTGGTTGCAGGTCCCGCCGTTCGCACCCTTGGCGTTCGGCGAGAACAGGACGTCGTAGGTCATCCGGACGTTCGCGCCGTCGGCGCCGAACCGGGTCACCTCGATGATCTTGGCGCCGAAGAAGTACGAAGTCTGATGACTGTCGCGGTCTCTCGACTCCGAATAGCCACGGGCCATCGCTTTCGAGTACACCTGCTGCCGCACGGCGGGGAAGTCGTGCCTGTTCTCCAGGGTCAAGTAGTTGCCGAGCACCTTCTGTGACTCCACCGCGAGCGGGGTCGCCGCGACCAGCAGCTCCGGGAGCATCGCATTCTGCGGACCACGCGACCGCTCACAGGTCCCCGCGGCCTCCGGTGTGAGGCCGACGGACTTCGGTGCGGCGTAGTTCTGCAGCTTGTCCAGCGGCACGATCGTGCTGGTCGGGACCGTGTCGCCGGTGACCAGGCCGACCACCTGACCGGACTCGTCGACGATCGGGCCGCCGAGCTTGGCCTGGTTCATCCAGGAGCTGAGCGCCTGCGGCCGCGCCGTCGTACCGACCGATCTCGAGGTCAGCTGGCCGGCCGCGGTGTAGCCGATGAGGGCGCGCTCGGCCTTCGGGTCGGGGTTCGCCGCCGCGAGCGGGACCGTCTCGGTGTCCAGTCGCCCGATCATCTGCAGTACGGCGACCCCGTCCGCGCTGCTGCCGAGCTGGTTGGCCCGGCGGACCCGGCCGTCCTCGGTCACGATCGCGATCGACAGCGGCTGCCGGAGCGCGGACGCGGCCGTCAGGATCTTGTTGTCACCGATGAGTACGCCGGTCGCCTCGCCGGTGCCCTCGCACGTGGTGGCCAGGACCCGGACCACGCCTGGTCTGACCGCCTCGAGGACCTTCTCGGTGTCGAGTCGCAGGCTCTCCGCGCGGACGTACCAGCCGGCGCTCGCCCCGGCGGCGAGGATGAGCAGGACGACGACGAACCCGGCCAGGAACCGGCCGAACTTCCACGGCTGACGCGGCGGCGGCTGCGGAGCTGTCCGCGGCGTGCTGGTCTGGAGCTGGGTGAGCGTGGCCGCGCCCGCGGGGACCCGTCGAGGCGGCCGCGGCAACGGCTTGCCGTCCTCCACCACCCGTCACCTCCCCCACACCCGCATCGGATTCGTCACTGATTGTGCCAAAAGACAAGGCCCGGGCCACCCACCTGGGTGCCCCGGACCTTGTACTTGTGGCGTCAGCGGGCGGCGGTGCCCTCGACGTAGTCCTCGTCGTGCGACTTGACCCACGCCATCAGGCCGCGCAGTTCCTTACCCACGGCCTCGATCGGGTGCGACTCGCTCTGCTTGCGGAACTCGGCGAACTCCGGCGCGCCGGCGTCCTGGTCGGCGATGAACCGGGCCGCGAAAGTGCCGTCGGTGATGTCGCCGAGGACCTCCTTCATCCGGGCCTTCACCGACGCGTCGATGATCCGCGGGCCGGACACGTAGTCGCCGTACTCGGCCGTGTCGGAGACCGACCAGCGCTGCTTGGCGATGCCGCCTTCGTAGATCAGGTCGACGATCAGCTTGAGCTCGTGCAGGCACTCGAAGTACGCGACCTCCGGCTGGTAGCCGGCCTCGGTCAGCGTCTCGAAACCGGCCTGGATCAGCGCCGACACACCACCGCAGAGGACGGCCTGCTCACCGAACAGGTCGGTCTCGGTCTCCTCGGTGAAGGTGGTCTTGATCCCGCCGGCCCGCAGGCCGCCGATGCCCTTGGCGTACGCGAGCGCCAGGTCCCAGGCCTTGCCGGTGGCGTCCTGCTCGACCGCTACCAGCACCGGTACGCCGCGGCCCTCGGAGTACTCCCGGCGGACCAGGTGACCCGGGCCCTTCGGGGCGACCATGAACACGTCCACGCCGGCCGGCGGCTTGATGTAGCCGAACCGGATGTTGAAGCCGTGACCGAAGACGAGCGCGTCGCCGTCGACCAGGTTCGGCTCGATCGCCTCGGCGTACAGCTTGCGCTGGGCCGGGTCCGGCGCGAGGACGACGATCACGTCGGCCTCCTCGCAGGCCTCGGCCGGGGTGAGCACCCGCAGCCCCTGGGCCTCGGCCTTGGCCCGGCTCTTGGAGCCCTCCGGCAGACCGACGCGGACGTCGACACCGGAGTCGCGCAGCGACAGCGCGTGGGCGTGGCCCTGGCTGCCGTAGCCGAGCACGGCCACGTGCCGGCCCTGGATCACCGACAGGTCGGCGTTGTCGTCGTAGAACATTTCAGCTGCCACTTGGAGCTCTTCTCCTCGGAATCAGAATGGGTGATCGGTACGGCGTTCAGGCCTGGCGGGCCGGGGCGACGGGCCGGCCGGGCGGCGGCGCCGGAACCGGGTGGTGGGCTCGGTCGGCCGGCTGTGCCTGGACATTCGGTGCGCCCGAGGCGACGTACGGCGGTGGCACCGGGACCGGCCGCAGGGTGCGGTCGGAGATGGAGCGACTGCCCCGGCCGATCGCCACCATGCCGGACTGCACCAGCTCGCGGACGCCGAAGGGTTCCAGCACCCGGAGCATGGCCTCGAGTTTCTCGGGATTGCCGGTCGCCTCGATCGTGATCGCGTCCGGAGCCACGTCCACCACCTTCGCACGGAACAGCTGGACGGTTTCCAGCACCTGTCCCCTGCTCAGGGTGTCCGCCTTGACCTTCACCAGCAGCAGTTCGCGCTGAACCGTCTGGCTGGGCTCGAGTTCGACGATCTTGATCACGTTCACCAGCTTGTTCAGCTGCTTGGTGATCTGCTCCAACGGCTGCTCGTCCACGCTGACCGCGATCGTCATCCGGGACACCTCGGGGTGCTCGGTCGGACCGACCGCGAGGGAGTCGATGTTGAACCCGCGCCGCGAGATCAACGCCGCCACCCGGGCCAGCACACCGTGCTTGTTCTCCACCAGGATGCTCAAAGTGTGCTTGCTCACCGACGTCCTCGCTTCGCTCCGGGCGCCGGTGCGCAAGCGGCTTGGCTCTGCTTTCTGATGCCTTCGCTTCGCTCAGTCATGCTTACAGCTCCTCGCTGTCCCAGGTGGGCGCCATGTCGCGGGCGATCTGGATGTCGTCGTTGCTGGTGCCGGCCGCGACCATCGGCCACACCATCGCGTCGCGGTGCACGACGAAGTCGACCACCACCGGCGCGTCGTGGACCGCCATCGCCTTCTCGATCGTCGCGTCGACCGAGTCGCGGTCGGAGCAGCGCAACCCGACACCGCCCATCGCCTCGGCCAGCTTGGCGAAGTCGGGGATCCGGGCCGAGTGCAGGTCGGTGTTGGAGTAGCGCTTGTCGTAGAACAGCGTCTGCCACTGCCGGACCATGCCGAGCGACTGGTTGTTGATCACGGCAACCTTGATCGGGATGCCCTCCAGCGCACAGGTGACGAGCTCCTGGTTGGTCATCTGGAAGCAGCCGTCGCCGTCGATCGCCCAGACGGTCTTGTCCGGGCGGGCGACCTTGGCTCCCATCGCGGCCGGGACGGCGTACCCCATGGTGCCGAGGCCGCCGGAGTTCAGCCAGTGGCCGGGCTTCTCGAACGGCAGGTAGTGCGCGGCCCACATCTGGTGCTGGCCGACGCCCGCGGTGTAGACGGCGTCCGGGCCGGCGATCTTGCCGATCCGCTCGATCACGTACTGCGGGGACAGGGCGCCGTCCTCGGGCTCGTCGTACCCGACCGGGTACTTCGCCCGGACCGACTCCAGCTGGTTGCGCCAGGTGTCGTACGACGGGGTGCGGCCGGAGCTCGCGATCTCGGTCCGGAGCGCGGCGATCAGGTCGGTGATGACCTCCTTGCAGTCGCCCACGATCGGCACGTCGGCGGCCCGGTTCTTGCCGATCTCGGCCGGGTCGATGTCGGCGTGGATCACCTTCGCGTCGGGCGCGAACGAGTCGAGCTTGCCGGTCACCCGGTCGTCGAAGCGGGCGCCCAGGCAGATGAGCAGGTCGGAGCGCTGGAGGGCGCCGACCGCGGAGACCGAGCCGTGCATACCGGGCATGCCGAAGTGCAGGTCGTGCGTGTCCGGCAGTGCGCCGCGGGCCATCAGCGTGGTGACCACCGGGAGGCCGAGGAGCTCGGCGAGCTCCTTCAGCTCGGCGTGGGCGTGGGCCCGGATCACGCCGCCGCCGACGTACAGGACCGGCTTCTCGGCGGCCGCGATCAGCCGGGCCGCCTCACGCACCTGCTTGGGGTGCGGGCGGGTCACCGGCCGGTAGCCGGGCAGCGAGAGTTCGGTCGGCCACTGGAAGTCGACCTTCGCCTGCAACGCGTCCTTGGTCACGTCGACGAGCACCGGACCGGGGCGGCCGGTGGAGGCGATGTGGAACGCCTCGGCGATGGTGGAGGCGATGTCATTCGGGTCGTTGACCAGGAAGTTGTGCTTGGTGATCGGCATCGTGATGCCGCGGATGTCGGCCTCCTGGAACGCGTCCGTGCCGATCGCGGGGCCGGGCACCTGACCGGTGATCGCGACCAGCGGGACCGAGTCCATGTACGCGTCGGCGATCGGCGTCACCAGGTTGGTCGCGCCGGGTCCGGAGGTGGCCATGCAGACGCCCACCTTGCCCGACGCCGAGGCGTACCCCTGGGCGGCGTGGCCGGCGCCCTGCTCGTGACGTACCAGGATGTGGCGGATCTGGGTCGAGTCGAGCATCGGGTCGTACGCCGGGAGGATCGCGCCACCCGGGATGCCGAAGACGGTGTCCACTCCGGCATGTTCCAGTGCGCGGATCAGAGCCTGTGCCCCGGTCAGCTGCTCACTCATGAGTGCCTTCCTTAGTCCTGTCACGTTATGGCTTGTCGCGACCGATCCATCCTCGCTCTTGTTTGTCCTCAGGTCACATCTGGGTCGCAGATAGTCGCCCTGGCAACAAAAAACCCCCTCCGCCGGGTGGGCTGAAGGGGGCGCGCTCGACTCGGTGGTCGCCGTCAGTCGGCGCGCCGCACAAGTACGAGGAGAATCGATCGCATGTAGGCAACATTCGCCGACACACTGCGATCGGGTCAAGTTCGCCGGCAGAGTGTCCCATGATCTGAGATGACTGTCTTAGATACAGACAGCACCCTCGGAGGCTGAGCGGACCAGGCGGGTGTACTTGCCGAGGACGCCCTTGGTGATGTCCGGGGTCTTCGGGGTCCAGCCGGTGCGTCGGTTCTCGAGTTCCTCGGGGCTGACGTGGAGGTCGAGGGTGCGGTTCTTGACGTCGAGGGTGATGCGGTCGCCGTCCCGGACGAACGCGATCGGGCCGCCGTCCACGGCCTCCGGGGCGACGTGGCCGACGCAGAGTCCCGTCGTACCACCGGAGAAGCGGCCGTCGGTGAGCAGCAGGACGTCCTTGCCGAGGCCGGCGCCCTTGATCGCGCCGGTCACGGCGAGCATCTCGCGCATACCGGGGCCGCCCTTCGGGCCCTCGTAGCGGATGACGACGACGTCGCCGGGATTCAGGGAGGCGACCGCGTCCATCGCCCCGCGCTCGCCGTCGAACACCCGCGCGGTGCCCTCGAACACGTCCGAGTCGAAGCCGGCGCTCTTCACCACCGCGCCCTCGGGCGCGAGCGAACCGTGCAGGATGGTGATCCCGCCGGTGCCGTGGATCGGCTTG
This sequence comes from Kribbella sp. NPDC049174, assembly GCF_043197365.1. Taxonomy (NCBI): domain Bacteria; kingdom Bacillati; phylum Actinomycetota; class Actinomycetes; order Propionibacteriales; family Kribbellaceae; genus Kribbella; species Kribbella sp. NPDC049174. Next base: position 249,115 of record NZ_JBICSZ010000004.1, read on the forward strand.
TCCAGCGAGCGGATGATGACGCCGTCGACATCCGGCGGCGCGATGTCCGCGAGGTTCTCGGCCATCGTCTTGCCGGTCACGGTCAGGCAGTCGCCGTGCAGCAGCCCGGCGTCGAGCAGCGACCGCATCACCACCGGGATACCGCCGACCCGGTCCACGTCCGTCATCACGTACCGGCCAAACGGCTTGAGGTCGCCGAGGTGCGGCACCCGGTCGCCGATCCGGTTGAAGTCGGCCAGCGTCAGGTCGACCTCGGCCTCGCGCGCGATCGCGAGCAGATGCAGTACGGCGTTCGTCGAGCCGCCGAGCGCCATCACCACGGCGATCGCGTTCTCGAAGGCCTCCTTCGTCAGGATCTGGCGAGCCGTGATGCCCTTCTGCAGGAGGCCGACGACCGCCTCGCCGGACTTGCGGGCGTAGCCGTCGCGTCGGCGGTCCACCGCGGGCGGCGCGGCCGAGCCGGGCAGCGACATGCCGAGCGCCTCGGCGGAGGCGGCCATCGTGTTCGCCGTGTACATCCCGCCGCAGGCGCCTTCACCCGGGCAGATCGCCCGCTCGACCGCGTCGACCTCGTCGCGGGTGATCAGGCCGCGGACGCAGGCACCGACCGCCTCGAAGGCGTCGATGATCGTGACGTCCTTGTCGCCGAGCCGGCCGGGCATGATCGAACCGGCGTACAGGAAGACCGACGCGAGGTCGAGCCGGGCCGCGGCCATCAGCATCCCGGGCAGCGACTTGTCACAGCCGGCCAGCAGCACCGAACCGTCCAGCCGCTCGGCCTCCATCACCGTCTCGACCGAGTCGGCGATGATCTCGCGGCTGACGAGCGAGTAGTGCATGCCGACGTGGCCCATCGAGATGCCGTCGGACACGCTGATCGTGCCGAACTCCAGCGGGTACCCGCCGGCCGCGTGCACACCCTCCTTGACCGCCTTCGCGAGCCGGTCCAGGGACAGGTTGCACGGGGTGATCTCGTTCCAGCTCGACGCGACCCCGACCTGCGGTTTCGCCCAGTCGTCGTCACCCATCCCGACCGCCCGGAGCATGCCCCGCGACGCGGTCGCCTCGAGTCCGTCGGTCACTGTCCGGCTGCGTGGCTTCACATCGACCATGGGCCCACTCTATGGCCGCCTGGCTCCTGCACCGGCACCTGGCGTTAGGCCATCTGTTTGGTGACGGCGGCGGCGAAGGCGGTGAGTGCGTCGGGGGCGTTGGTGTAGGCCCAGGGGACGCTCTCGATCCGGCCTTGGGTCAGGGCGGCCTGTTCCATCGCGGCGGCCTTCGCTCCGACGGTCTTGAGAGCGAAGGCCATCGTGCCGTGGGCTGAGATGTCAGCCGGCTCGGACTCGCGGCCGGGGATCAACCACTTGTCGCGGGCGGCGAGCAGGGCGTCCTTCCGGTTGGTGATCTCGCGCGTGTATCGCGCACCCCGCTGGGCCCTCGTCAACTCGCTGTCACTCAGTACGTCGACCCACACCTCGTTGGCCACCATGCCCGCAACCGCACAAAGCGCACTGCCGGGCTGAGCGTTCGCCACCGTCTGATCGCCGAAGCGAACGATCTGGGCGATGTCGAGACCCGACCACTTCGGCGCCAGCGCATGCACCCGACCGCTGTGCGCCTGGTAGCCGGCCGGGTGACGCTCCATGGCGGAGCGGAAGATGTCGTTCTTGTCGTCCATCGACGCCTGCAGTCCGATCGCCACCCACTGCAGCACCTCCCACGGTGCGGCGTCGTCAGGGGCCGCCGCGATGCCGTAGTCCAGCACCTCGGCCGCCGTCCGGAGGATGTCGTGGAAGGTTGCGAACCGCTGCTCGGAGACCTGCTCCGCCCACGCGCCCGTCCGGACCTCCCAGGCCTCGAACACCAGCGTCTGCCCCAGCCACAGCAGCAGGTCCGGGTCACCCGGCAGGGCTTCCAGCCGCAACTCCAACTGCTCGCTGTGCCCGATGGCGGCCTTCCCCAGCCCCATTGCCCGGAACGACCGCAGGTCGGTGCTCTGCGACGACGCCTTGAGCAGCTCGGCTCCGGTCGACAGATCGCCCCCACGCACCGCGGCGTACGCGGCGTCGAGCTCCGGATCGGCCCACGCCTGATCCAGCCGAAGCCCCTCCGCCGCCACTCCCGCCGACGGCCTCCTCGAAAAGATCCCCATACGCGCGATGCTAGGCCTGATCCCGGCCGTCCGGACCAGGTCTGCACCTTCGTGCAATAGGCTCGCACCGAACCGCGACTGGCGAGGGTGGAGCACCACCGGGGAGCGGCTGACAAGCAAGGCGTCGTCCGCCTGGGCGCCTCCGACGTTCTCGGAGGTTGTCCGATGCAGTTGCGCTACGGCATGAATCCCCATCAGTCCGCGTCCGTCACGGCTGTGGATCGCTGGCCGTTCACGGTGGTCAGCGGTACGCCGTCGTACGTCAACGTGCTCGATGCTTTGGCCGGCTGGCAGTTGGTCCGTGAAGCCTCAGGTCTCCTCGGTCTGCCTGCGGCGGCGTCGTTCAAGCACGTCTCCCCCGCCGGCGCCGCGGTCGCCGAGACGGTCAGCGATGCGTACGTGCGGGCGCGGGAGGCGGATCCCAAATCGTCGTACGGCGATTTCGTCGCGGTGTCGCACCCGGTCGACGCGGAACTCGCGGACCGGCTGAAGCGGCTTGTCTGCGACGGGATCATCGCGCCCGGGTACGACGAAGGCGTGGTCGGCGTACTGGCGAGCAAGAAGCGTGGCGCCTTCCTGGTGCTGGAAGCGGATCCCGGCTATCGGCCACCTGCTGTCGAGGTCCGCGAGGTGTACGGCGTCCGGCTGACGCAGGAGCGTGATGAGGCGCCACTGGACCGGTCATCGCTCGACCCCGAGCTGCCGGACAGCGCGGCGCGCGATCTGCTGCTGGGGCTGGTCGTGGCGCGCTACACGCAGTCGAACACGGTCGCGATGGTCAAGGACGGGATGGCGATCGGTATCGGTGCCGGGCAGCAGTCGCGGATCGACTGCACCCGGCTGGCCGGTGAGAAGGCCTCGACGTGGTGGGCCCAGCGGTCGGCCGAAGGCGCGTTGACGAACGTCGCGATGGCGTCGGACGGGGCGATCCCGTTTGTCGACAACATCGTCGAGGCGCACCGGCACGGGGTTCGGTACCTGGCCGAGCCGGGTGGATCGATCCGCTCGGCTGAGGTCGCCGCGGCGTGCGCGGAGTTGGGGATCAGCTTGTCGCAGACCGGGGTGCGGTTGTTCCGGCACTGAGGCGGTGGGTGCCTGCGGCAACGGTGTGACGGACTTCGGCGGCGGTCGCACTGGCGTCGAGGTGAGTGGTGTCGATGACGTGGGGCTCGAGGTCGCCCAGGTCGGCGAAGGCTCCGTAGAGACCGGTGATGGCGGCGGCGTCCTTCAGTTCGCCGGTGCCTCGGTCCTGTGCGCGACTAAGGGTGGTGTCCAGGTCGGGGCGGAGTACGACGTACGACAGCGTCCACTGCTCCGCCGCCGCGGCCTGGCGGAACGGCGGCAGGAACCACGGGCCGATGACGCCGTCGACGACCACGTCGTACCCACCGCGTGTGTACGCCGCGACCGCGGCGACGATCGCGTCGACGACCACTTCGTTCTGCCGCTCGGATCCGGGCAGGTACGGCGCGATGAAGCCGGTGCGGATGGCGCGGTAGAACTCGTCCGTCGTCACATGCACCGTCGGCCGCCCGGCGTCGGTGGCGACCAACTTGGCCACGGTCGTCTTGCCCGATCCGGGCGAGCCGGTCAGAAGGATCACGTCGCTCATGCCGCCCGACGCTAGCCAAGCAGGCCGGAGAATTGCAGTCTTTTGTTTTCCGCCGGCATCAGCCGCCCGCCACACTCGGCAGGATCATCAGCTCGTCGCCGTCCTTGAGCGTCGTCCCGAGTCCGTCCAGATCCCGGATGTTGTCGTTGCCCAGGTAGATGTTGACGTGCCGCCGGACGGCGCCCTGCTCGTCGGTCAGCCGTCGCCGCAGGACCGGGTCCAGTGCGGCGACGACCTCTCCGACGGTGGCGCCGTCGACCTCGACCCGCTCAGCACCGCCCGCGAACGGTCTGAGCACGGTCGGCAGCTTGATCCCGATCGCCATCTCAGCCCACTACGGCGGCGCGGACGGTCAGCACGTCCGGGAGGTGCCGGGCGACCTCGGTCCACGTGTCGCCCGCGTCAGCACTGGCGTAGACGCAGCCGTCACGCGTGCCCAGATACACACCGGCCGACTCGGCCGCGTCCGTGCACATGGCGTCCCGCAGCACCGGCGCGTACGACGGCACGTCGGGCAGCCCAGTGCTCAGCGCCTCCCAGGTGGAGCCGGCGTCGCGGGAGCGGAAGACCCGGCACTTCGCGTCGGTGGGGATCCGGTTCCCGTCGGCGACCAGCGGGAAGACGTACACGGTCTCCGGCTCGTGCGGGTGCACCGCGATCGGGAACCCGAAGTCCGACGGCAGCCCGTCCGCGATCGACTTCCAGATCGCCCCGGCGTCGTCGGACCGATAGACGCCGTGGTGGTTCTGCGCGAACATCCGGTCCGGTACGTCGGGATGCGCGGCCAGCTTGTGCACACATTGACCGAACTCCGGGTACGGATCGGGGAAGAAGTACGCCTTGATGCCCTGGTTGGCCGGGGACCACGACTCGCCGCCGTCGGTCGTCCGGTACACGCCACCGGTCGACATCGCGACGCTCACCCGGTCGGGATCGGTCGGATGCGGCAACACGGTGTGGATCGCCTGACCACCGAAGCCGGCACCCCACTCCTTGCGATGCGGGTGGTCCCACAGGCCGCGGACCAGCTCGAAGGTCACTCCCCCGTCGGTCGACTTCCACAGCGCCGACGGCTCCGACCCGGCGTACACGACGCCCGGCTGATCGGCCGGCCCCGGCTGGATCTGCCAGACGCGCTCGAGCGAGGTCTCGGCCTCCTTGGGGAACCCGATCGAACCCTCCGGCGGCTCGTCCCAGGTCTTGCCGAGGTCATCGGAGTGGAAGACCGCCGGACCCCAGTGCTCACTCGTCCCGCCGACGAGCACGCGGGGCTGCTCGCCGCGGGTGTCGATCCCGACCGCGTACACGCCCTGCATCTCGAACTGCGGCACCGGGCCGTCGAGGGTCCACTCACGGCGCGCGGCATCACTCCTGCCGATCCAGAGCCCTTTCTTGGTTCCGATCAGCAGTACGGTCTCGGACATCGTTGTCCTCCTTTATCGCGGTGGACCCCCCACCACGTTGATCAATGGTTCCCCCGCCGCGTAGCGCTCCAGCTGCGCGCGCACCAGCCGGGCCACCCGTGGCCCGAAGGCCGTCGAGGCACCGCCGCGGTGCGGGTTGACCAGCACGTTCGGAGCAGACCACAGCGGGTGTCCGGCGGGCAACGGCTCGGGATCGGTCACGTCCAGCGCGGCGCGGATCCGGCCGCCGGCCAGCTCGGCCAGCAACGCATCCGTGTCCACCACGACACCGCGTGCGACGTTCACCAGCAGCGCGCCTTCCTTCAGCTGGGTCAGGAACTTGGCGTCCACCATCCGGCGGGTCTCCGCCGTCGCCGGGGTCAGCAGCACGACGACGTCCGCCAGCGGCAGCAACTCGGGCAGCTCGCTGATCGGGTGGACGCCCTCCCGCTCCCGCCGCGCGACCCGGATGATCTCGCACTCGAACCCGGTCAGCCGCCGCTCCAGGGCCTCCCCGATCGACCCGTACCCGAGGATCAGCACGGTGCGATCCGCGAGCGAGTCGTCCATCTCGTCGTACGACGCGGGCCAGACCTGCTGGTCCTGGTTGCGCACAGCACGCGGCAGTCGACGGTACGACGCCAGGATCAGACCGACTGCGAGCTCGGCGGTGGACGCGTCGTGGACCCCGCGGGCATTGCACAAGGTGACGCCCTCGGCGAGGTGTGGCAGCACGTTCTCGAACCCGGCCGTCTGCAGCTGCACCACCTTCAGCGACGGCATGTCGCGGACGACCTCGAGCACGTCGGAGCCGCCCATGTACGCCGGTACGTAGAACTCCACCTGGTCGAGCGACCCCGGCCGCTCACCACCCGCATACGACTCCACGTCGAACCCCGTGGGCACGCCACCGAGGGTGCTCTCCGCGTCGTCCCACGGCAGCCACGCCTTCACCACATCAGCCATGTCCCGAACCTACTCGCCCGGCCGGACAATTTTCATCCCGCCGTCCACAGGATCGTCGTACATTGGATCGGTGCCTTCGACATCGGATCTGGCTGCGACCGTTGATCACGATCAGGCCGTGGGGCGGCTGCGTTCGTCGTACCAGGACATCCCGCCAGGGGAGCCGGTGCGGCTGGCGAAGCGCAGCTCGAACCTGTTCCGGCCGCGGGCGGAGACCGACCGGCCAGGGCTCGACGTCTCGGGGCTGACCGGGGTGATCAGCGTCGACGCGGCGGCCCGGACGGCCGACGTCCAGGGCATGTGCACCTACGAGGACCTCGTCGCCGCGACCCTTCCGTACGGGCTGACGCCGATGGTCGTGCCGCAACTGAAGACGATCACCCTCGGCGGCGCGGTGACCGGGCTCGGGATCGAGTCCTCGTCGTTCCGGGCCGGTCTGCCGCACGAATCCGTCCTCGAGCTCGACATCCTCACCGGCGCCGGCGACATCGTCACCGCCCGGCCCGACGGTGACCACGCGGAGCTGTTCCGCACCTTCCCCAACTCCTACGGCACGCTCGGCTACGCGACCCGGCTGAGGATCGAGCTCGACCGCATCTCGCCGTACGTCGCCCTCCGGCACGTCCGCCTCGGACTCGACCGGCTGGCTCCGGCAATCGAGGAGATCGTTGCCTCCGGCATGCACGACGGCGAGCCGGTGCACTTCGTCGACGGTGTCGCGTTCAGCCCGTCCGAGGCGTACCTGACGCTGGGCCGCAACAGCGACGCCGCGGTGAAGACGAGCGACTACACCGGTCAGCAGATCTACTACCGGTCGATCCAGCAGCGCCAGAAGGACTTCCTCACCGCGCACGACTACCTGTGGCGCTGGGACACCGACTGGTTCTGGTGCTCGGCCGCCTTCGGGGCGCAGAAGCCCATTGTCCGACGGCTGTGGCCGCGACGCTGGCGGCGCAGCGACGTGTTCCACAAGATCATCGGCTTCGAGAACCGGCATCACTTCGCCGCGCGCATCGATCGCCGCCGCGGCCGGCCGGAGCGCGAGCGCGTCGTCCAGGACGTCGAGATCCCGGTCACCCGGCTGGCCGCGTTCCTGCGCTGGTTCGACGCCGAGGTCGGGATGCGCCCGGTCTGGCTGTGCCCGCTGCGGCTGCGCGGGACGACGGCCTGGCCGCTCTACCCGCTCGAGCCGGGCACGACGTACGTCAACGTCGGCTTCTGGGGCACCGTCCCGATCGCCCCGGGCGCCGCCGACGGCGACGTCAACCGCCGGATCGAGGCGGCCGTCGCCGAGTTCGACGGGCATAAGTCGCTGTACTCCGACGCTTACTACGACCGAGACACCTTCGACCGGCTCTACAACGTCCCGGCCCTGACCGCGGTGAAGAAACGCTACGACCCCGATGCCCGGCTCACCGGGCTCTACGAGAAGGCGGTGACACGCCGATGACAACCCTCGAGACCCGCGTCTCGATCGCCGAGGCGCTGACGACTGTGACGCCGGACGGGCTGCCGTTCCGGTTCACGGCGTACGACGGTAGTGCGACCGGACCCGAAGACTCGCCGATCCACATGCATCTCGCCTCCGAGCGCGGACTGTCCTACGTGCTGACCGCGCCCGGCGACCTCGGACTGGTCCGTGCCTACGTGATGGGTGATCTGGAGATCACCGGCGTCCACCCGGGTAACCCGTACGCGCTGATGCAGATGATGCTCAACCAGTTGCACTTCGAGCGCCCGACGCCGGCCGAGGCGTTGCGCATCGTCCGCGGGCTGGGCTGGAGCCACCTGAAGCCGCCGCCTCCACCGCCGCAGGAGCATCTGCCCAAGTGGCGTCGTACCTTCGAAGGGCTGCGGCACTCGCGGACTCGGGACCGGGCCGCGATCCACCACCACTACGACGTGTCGAACGCGTTCTACGAGTGGATCCTCGGTCCGTCGATGACGTACACGTGCGCCGTCTACCCGTCGCTGGACGCCACCCTCGAGCAGGCGCAGGCGGAGAAGTACGACTTGGTCGCGCGCAAACTCGATCTGCGCCCAGGGCAACGACTTCTCGACGTCGGCTGCGGCTGGGGCGGCATGGTCCGGCACGCGGCCCGCGAGTACGGCGTCAAGGCGCTCGGCGTCACGTTGTCGTCGGCCCAGGCGGAGTGGGCGGCCGAGGCGATCAAACGCGAGGGTCTGGAGGACCGCGCCGAGGTGCGTTTCCTGGACTACCGCGACGTGGCTGAACGCGACTTCGACGCGATCAGCTCGATCGGCCTGACCGAACACATCGGCGTCCGCAACTACCCGTCGTACTTCGGTTTCCTGCTGGACCTGCTGAAGCCGGGCGGCCGGCTGCTCAACCACAGCATCACCCGGCCGGACAACCGGTACCGCTCGACCGGCGCGTTCATCGACCGCTACATCTTCCCCGACGGCGAACTGATCGGCTCCGGCCGCATCATCGCCGAGGCCCAGGACGCCGGCTTCGAGGTCCGCCACGAGGAGAACCTGCGCGAGCACTACGCCCTCACCCTCGGCGCCTGGTCCGACAACCTGGTCACCCACTGGGACGAGGCGGTCGCCGAAGTCGGCTACCCCACGGCCAAGATCTGGGGCCTCTACCTGGCCGCCTGCCGAGTCGGCTTCGAACGCAACACCACCCAACTCCACCAGGTCCTGGGCGTAAAACTCGACAACGACGCCGACGCCCACTTCCCCCTCCGCCCCACCTGGCTCAGTTGAGCCATGTGCTCGGCGCATGAACTGTGCGCCGAGTCGGCATTGGACGTGAGTCCGGTGCCGGGTGAGGGTGGGTGAGGTGGAGATCGAGTTCGGGGTGTTGATGGATGTTCGGGAGGGTGGGTACGGCGGGGAGCAGGTTGACGAGGTGGTGGTCGCCGACCGGCTGGGGTTCGATGGGGTGTGGTTGTCTGAGCACCATCTGACCGGAGACGGGATGTTGCCTTCGCCGTTGGTGATGGCGGGGGTGTTGGCGGCGCGGACGGCGCGGATTCGGGTGGGGACGAACATCTTGGTGTTGCCGTTGCATCAGGCGCTGCGGGTGGCTGAGGATGTGGCGGTTCTGGACCTGGTTTCTGGTGGGCGGTTCGTGCTGGGGGTCGGGCAGGGGTACTCCGAACGGGAGTTCGCGGCCTTTGGGGTCGATCGGCGGCGCCGGGGTGCGCTGCTCGAGGAGGGTGTGCGGGTCATCCGGGAGGCTTGGTCCGGTGGTGAGGTGACGCCGCGGCCGGGCAAGCTCCCGATCTATGTGGCTGGGGTGACGGCGGCTGGGTTGCGGCGGGCCGCGAGGGTGGGTGACGGGGTGATCATCTACTGCGCGACGCCGGCCGATCTCGTGGCGCGGCGGAAGTTGCTGGACGAGGTTGTCGACGATCCGCCGCCGCTGATCTGTACCGGGATCATGCACGTGGACGACGACGCGGACCGCGCCTGGGCCGACGCCGCGCCGGGAATCGCTTACCTGGAAGGCGAAATCGCGGCGTACGGCGGGACCGAGCCGCCGCCGTTGCACCGCGAGGACTACCTCGTGGGTACGCCGGACGACATCGCCGCCCGGTTGATCGCCCTGCACGACGCCACCCGGTTCGTCCACTTCGCCCATTGGCTCCGGCTGCCGACGCTCTCCCACGACGCCGCGATGCGGTCGCTGGAACTGATCGCGGGCCGGGTGATTCCCGCCGTACGGGCTGGTGTGAGCCGCTAGTTTGGAGGCACGCATCGACCCGAGGAGACGGCGTGGTCAGGACGAAGGTCAGGCAGGGGTCTCGTACCGCGGTGGTCGTCACCGCGCTCGCGCTCGCGGCCGGGTGCTCCGGTGACGGCGGGGAACCATCGGGGACGACGGCAACCAGTCCTTCGGCCAGTACGACGCCCACCCCGACGAGCCCCGGTACGACGTCCACTCCGCCGAGGACCACCACCGCCGCGCAGGGGCCGGTGAAGCTGACCGTGGCGTCGACGGTGGCGACCGGGATCGAGGTGCCGTGGGGGCTGGCGTTCCTGCCCGACCAGAGCGCGCTGGTCAGTGAGCGCGACTCGGCGAAGATCAAGCGGGTCGCCGGCGGTCAGGTGACCGAGGTCGGCGAGGTCGACGACGTGGACCCGTCATCGGAGGGCGGACTCCTCGGGCTGGCGGTCGACCCGCAGTACCCGAGCCGCCCGTACATCTACGCCTACTACAGCGCCGGCGGCGACAACCGGATCGCCCGGCTGACCTACCGGGACAACCGGCTCAGCGACCAGCAGGTGATCCTGGACGGGATCCCGGAGGCGTCGATCCACAACGGCGGGCGGCTGCGGTTCGGGCCGGACGGTTTCCTCTACGCCGGGACCGGTGACGGGGCCGACCGGCCGAACTCACAGGACGACGGGTCACTGGGCGGGAAGGTCCTGCGCATCACGACCGACGGCAAGGCCGCGCCGGGCAATCCGGGCGGCCGGCTGTGGTACTCCAAGGGCCACCGGAACGTGCAGGGTCTCGCGTTCGACGGGAACCAGTTGTACGCCGCCGAGTTCGGCCAGAACACGTGGGATGAGCTGAACACGATCACCTCCGGCGCGAACTACGGCTGGCCGGCCGCGGAGGGGATCGAAGGACTCGACGGGATGACGGACCCGATCGCGCAGTGGCGGACGAGTGACGCGTCGCCGTCGGGGATCGCGTTCGCCCAGGGGCATGTGTTCATGGCGTCGCTGCGGGGTGAGCGGTTGTGGGCGATCCCGGTTGCCGGGGGCAAGCGGACGGGTGAGCCGGTGGCGTTCTTCACCAACGAGTTCGGCCGGCTGCGCACGGTCGAGGCCGCGCCAGACGGATCGCTGTGGCTGACCACGTCGAACACCGACGGCCGCGGCGACACCCGCAACGGCGACGACCGCATCCTCCGGGTGACGATCAGCCGCTGAGCGGACGATCTGACGCTGTGGCCTCGCCAACCGTTTAGAGGCTTTGGTCGTCTGGTACTTGTGGAGGAAGCCCACAGGTCAGAGGAGGACTGATAGTCATGCGGCCCGATCAGGTGTCCGTCGTACCCAGCAGTGTGATCGCTTCGGTGAGCAGCATCGAGAATGCTCAGCGGACAGTGGATTATCTGCGAAGTTACGGGATGGACGCGGGGTCGCTGAGTATCGTCGGCGCTGATCTCCGGCAGGCGCGACGACGGCAGGGGGTCCCAGTCGTCAAGCTGACCGCTGTCGGTGCGGCGCAGGGCGCGGTGCTCGGGTTGCTGGCCGGTGTGTTCGTGACGCTGGTCGCGGAGACCAGCCTGACCGGGCTCGCCGTGGTCGTCTGGGGTTTCGTGTACGGCGGCCTGCTCGGACTGCTGTGGGGACTGTTCCGCGGCCTGATCCGCAACCGGCCGGACGTGGTCGCGACCGAGGTGGTGCCGACCCGGTTCGAGGTCCGCTGCCCGGTCGAGGAGCTCTCGGTCGCCCGGACCCTGCTCGCCGATGCCTCCGACGTGGACGACGACGGCCGCGTCGAACGCCAGGTCATCGCGGACGCTCCGCAGGAAAACACCGAACACAAGGACGCAGCCTGAAGCAGACCCCGGGACAGCCTGAAAGCTAGACCGAGACCGGCCTGAGAGCAGGACCCGGGACAGCCTGAAAGCAAAGACCCGGGTCAGCCGGTTGGCTGACCCGGGTCCGGGCTCAGGTGCTCAGATACCCAGTTTGGCGTTCAGCAGTTCGCGGACCTTGGCCGCGTCTGCTTGGCCGCGCATGTCCTTCATGACCGCGCCGATGAGCGCACCAGCCGCGGCCGGCTTGCCGGAGTTGACCTTCTCGACCACGTCCGGGTTGGCGGCGATCGCCCGGTCGATGGCCTCGATCAGAGCCGAGTCGTCCGAGACCAGCTCAAGACCGCGGGCCTTGATGATCTCGGCCGGCGTGCCCTCACCCTTGACCAGGCCGTCGAAGACCTGCCGCGCCAGCTTGTCGTTGAGCTTGCCGTCGTCGACGAGCTTCTGCACCTCGGCGACCTCGGCCGGGCCGACACCCAACGCGTCGAGGTCCTGACCCGACTCGTTGGCCGCCCGGGCCAGCTCACCCAGCCACCACTTCTTCGCCGCGGCCGGCGTCACCCCGAGCTCGACCGTGGCCACGATCGGCTCCAGCGCGTTGCCGTTCACGACGTCGCGCATCTCCAGATCGGTGAAGCCCCAGTCCCCCTGCAGCCGGACCCGCCGCAGAGAAGGTGCCTCAGGCAACGAAGAGCGGATCTCCTCGACCCACTCGCGGGTCGGGGCGACCGGAACGAGGTCCGGCTCCGGGAAGTACCGGTAGTCCTCCGCGTCCGACTTCTCCCGGCCGGACGTGGTGATCCCGGTGTCCTCGTGCCAGTGCCGGGTCTCCTGCACGACCTTGCCACCGGCGACGAGGACGGCGGCCTGCCGGGTGATCTCGTAGGTGATGGCGCGCTCGACCGAGCGGAACGAGTTCACGTTCTTGGTCTCGGTCCGGGTCCCCAGCACCGACGAACCCTTGGGCTTCAGCGAGACGTTCGCGTCACACCGCAGCGACCCCTGGTCCATCCGGACGTCGGAGACGCCGAGCGCGAGCAGCAGGTCCCGCAGCATGCTCACGTACGCCCGCGCCACCGCGGCGGCCTTCTCGGCCGGCACCTCGATCGTCTTGGTGACGATCTCGATCAGCGGGATACCGGCCCGGTTGTAGTCGACCAGCGAGTGCGACGCACCGTGGATCCGGCCGGTCGCGCCGCCGACGTGGGTGGACTTGCCGGTGTCCTCCTCCATGTGGGCGCGCTCGATCTCGATCCGGTACGTCTCGCCGTCGACCACCACTTCGGTCCACCCGTTGTACGCGATCGGCTCGTCGTACTGGGAGGTCTGGAAGTTCTTCGGCATGTCCGGGTAGAAGTAGTTCTTCCGGGCGAACCGGCACCACTCGGCGATCTCGCAGTTCAGCGCCAGGCCGATCTTGATCGCGGACTCGACCGCCCGGGCGTTCACCACCGGCAGCGCACCCGGCAGGCCGAGGCAGACCGGGCAGGTCTGCGTGTTCGGCGGGGCGCCGAACTCGGTCGGGCAGCCGCAGAACATCTTCGACTTCGTGTTCAGCTCGACGTGGACCTCGAGGCCCATCACCGGGTCGTACTGCGCCAGCGCCTCGTCGATCTCCAGGACGTCCGCGGTCATCGGGTCACCTCCAGCTCCGGAGCCTGTGCCATCAGGACGCCGCCCCACTGCTCGGCCAGGGCGGCCTCGAGCGCGGAGCCGACCTGGTACAGCAGCTCGTCGCGCATCACCGGGGCCATCACATGGAAGCCGACCGGCATGTTGTCCTCGTCGGCCAGACCGCACGGGAACGACGCCGCCGCGTTACCGGCCAGGTTGACCGGGATCGTGCAGAGGTCGTTCTTGTACATCGCGATCGGGTCGTCGGCGCGGTCGCCGATCGGGAACGCGGTCGTCGGCGTGGCCGGCGAGACCAGCACGTCGACCTGCTCGTAGGCGTTGGCGAAGTCGCGCTGGATCAGTGTCCGCACCTTCTGCGCCTGGCCGTAGTAGGCGTCGTAGTACCCGCTGGACAGCGCGTGCGTGCCGAGCATGATGCGGCGCTTGACCTCGTCGCCGAAGCCCGCCTCGCGGGTCATGCTCATCACCTTCTCGGCGCTGTTCTCGCCGTCGTCGCCGACCCGTAGCCCGTACCGCATCGCATCGAACTTGGCCAGGTTGGACGAGGCCTCGCTCGGCAGGATCAGGTAGTACGCCGGCAGCGCGTACTCGAAGTGCGGGCAGGACACCTCGACCACTTCGGCGCCGAGCTTGGTGAGCAGCTCGACCGACTCGTGGAAGCGTGCCTCGACACCCGGCTGGTAGCCCTCACCGCCGAGCTCCTTGACCACACCGATGCGCAGCCCGTTCACATCCGCGCGCCGGGCCGCCTCAACCACCGGCGGAACCGCCTGGTTGATCGAGGTGGAGTCCATCGGGTCGTACCCGGCGATCGCCTCGTGCAGCAGCGCGGTGTCCAGCGTCGTCCGCGCACACGGGCCGGGAGTGTCCAGGCTCGAGGCCAGCGCGATCAGGCCGTACCGCGACGTCCCGCCGTACGTCGGCTTGACCCCGACCGTGCCGGTGAACGCACCGGGCTGCCGGATCGAGCCGCCGGTGTCGGTGCCGATCGCGAGGGGCGCCTCGTACGCCGAGATCGCCGCTGAGGAGCCACCGCCGGAACCACCCGGGATGCGGCCCAGGTCCCACGGGTTGTGGGTGGTGCCGTACGCCGAGTTCTCCGTCGAGGAGCCCATCGCGAACTCGTCCATGTTGGTCTTGCCGAGGATGACGATGCCGGCCGCCTTCAACCGCTTGACCACGGTCGAGTCGTACGGCGGCTTCCAGCCCTCGAGGATCTTCGAGCCGGCCGTGGTCGGCACACCCTCCTGGGTGAGCACGTCCTTCAGCGCCAGCGGGACACCGGCGAGCGGGCCGAGCTTCTCGCCGGCCACCCGCTTCTTGTCCACCTCGGCGGCCTGGGCCAGCGCGCCCTCGGTGTCGACGTGCAGGAACGCCCGCACCGAGTCGTCGACGGCGGCGATCCGGTCCAGATGGGCCTGGGTGATCTCCACCGAGCTGGCCTGACCGGACGTCATCAGCTCCGAGAGCTCGACCGCGGTCTTACGCGTCAGGTCAGCCATCAGTCCTCCTCCAGGATCCGCGGCACCCGGAATCGCTGCTCCTCCGCGGCCGGCGCGCCGGACAGCGCCTGCTCCGGCGTGAGGCACGGCACATTCACGTCCTCGCGCATCACGTTGGTGAGCGGCAGGGCGTGCGAGGTCGGCGGGATGTCGTCGGCGGCCACCTGGCTGACCTGCCCGACCAAGGTGATGATCTGGTCGAGCTGGGGTGCGAGGTGGTCGAGCTCGGCGTCGGTGAGCTCGATCCGCGCCAGTCGCGCCAGGTGCGCGACCTCTTCGCGGGTAATCGATGGCATGAACTGATCCAATGGTTCGCGGGATGACCGGCTGATTTCCGACCGGACCCGGCCATCCTAGTGGGCGGGTGTGACGCTCGTGTTGCCTCATCCCCCAGGCTGTGGACAATGCGTGCCGGACCGGGGCGGCGGGGTGGGGCAGACCGGGGCACAGCTCATCAGCCGAGAGGGCCGGGCGTGTCCCTGGGTTCCGCTCTGTAACATTGGCGGCGACAGGGCGTTACGCGCATGGTGATCGGCTGGGAGATGATCGTTCGGTGTTCCTGCTGCGATTGATCATCCCGGACCGTCCCGGTTCGCTGGGCACGGTGGCCACCGCTCTCGGTGAGGTGAACGCCGACATCCACGCGATCGAGATCGTCGAGCACCGGCGGGAGAACGGCACCGCCGTCGACGACATCGTGGTCGACCTGCCGCCCGGTGTCCTGCCCGACCGCCTCGTCTCGGCCTGCAACGGCGTGGCCGGCGTCGAGGTCATCTGGTTCTCCCGGTACGGCGCCGGCGGCGGACTGCACATGGACCTCGAGGCCGTCGAGCAGATGACGTCGGCCCCCGCGGACGCGATCGACATCCTGGTCGAGCAGTCACCCGCCGTCCTGCACGCCGACTGGGCCGCCTTGCTGGACGGCACCGGCAGCGAAGTGAAGGTCGCGCTGGAGACGAGTGCCACGCCGGAGTTCGGTGACGTCACCGACGCCTGGCTGCCGCTGGACAAGGCGACCACGCTCGCGGCCCCGGATCACCACAAGGGTCTGGCCGAGTCGGTGCTGGTCGCGGCGCCGCTGGACAACGGCCGCCGGGTCCTCGTCATCGGCCGCCGCGGTGGCCCCGAGTTCCTCGGCTCCGAAGTCGCCCGGCTCAGCTACCTGGCGTCGCTCGCCGTCACCATCCGCGCCACCGCCTAACTCGTCGTACACGCGCAAAAGCCTCCCTCTCCGTCAACCGGAGAGGGAGGCTTTCCGCGTTGCTAGCTGAAGCGGAAGTAGGCGAAGACCCAGAGACCGGCCAGGATCAGCAGCACGACGACGCCGACCAGGACGACGATCAGGATCGTCTGGCTGTTGCTGCCGCTGCGGTCCGGGAGATCGAACTGGGTCGGGCCCCAGGGACCGCCGCCGTCGACGCGCTGGAGTGCCTCGGGCGGTGGCGTGACCACCGTCCGCGACTCCCGCTTCTCCCTGGGGAACTTCATCCGACTCCCGTCACGTCTGCTCAGACGTAGAACGTCTCGTAGCTGACCGAGATCCGTGACGAGGAGTAGGAGTCCTCGTTGTTGGCGATGATCTCGACCCGCCATCCGGCCACATAAGCAGAGTACGACTTGCCGTCGTTGTGCGCCTGGACGTACGACTTCAGCGCCGCCACATCCTCACCCTTCAGCGCCGCGAACGCGTCGTTCACCGCCGCCGGGAGCGCGGTCTTGACGTCCTCGGGGTCACCCGAGGCGCTCATCTCCAGCGACCGGATGCCCTCGCCCTTGCTGGCGTAGGAGTAGATCCGCTGCGAGCCGTACTTGCCGACCTGCTTGCTGCAGGACGTCGTACAGACGTACTTCTTGGTCTTCAGCGCGGCGATCAGCTGGGCCTCGGTGGTGTCGAAGCTCTTCCGCGGCAGGTCGAGCGAGTCCGCTCCGGACTTGCCACCGGACAGCTGCAGCTCGTCACCGTCGTTGCGCAACTCGAACTCGCCCCAGGTGCTGCCGACCTTCTGCGACTTCTGGCCGGTCTTGACCGCGTCCTGGATCTTCTTGACCTGGTCGCCGCCGAAGGTGTCGTTGCCGATCGCCTGCAGCGCCGCGTCGAAGGTGACCGCCGCGTTGTTGACGTTGTCCTCGTTCTGCGACTTCAGCAGGACGCCGAGGATGGTGCCGTCCGGCTGGAACTGGAAGATCGCCTCGGCCTCGGTCGGGCCGTCGTACTTGAAGCAGCCGCGGTGCGCGCCCTGACCGGTGTTGAACAGGTCGCTGCACTGGTAGCCGCTGCCCTGGAGCTTCTCGGTCGCCGTCTTGGCCTGACCGGTCGCGTTGCCGAGCGTGCCGTTGTCGCCGCCGTTGGACGGGTTGCCGGTCGGCTCGCTGGACTGCGAGGTGGTCGGGCCCGCATCAGGCTCGTCGTCACCGCCGAGCGCCTTGACGCCGAGGAAGACGAGCAGACCGATCAGCACGATGCCGACCACGCCACCGCCGATCAACAGCGGCATCTTGTCCTTGCCGATCCCACCGGGTCCCTTGGAGCCGCCGCCCGGCTGCCACTGCGGCTGGCCGGGCTGACCCTGCTGCTGGTGCCAGCCGCCCTGCTGCGCGCCCTGCTGGCTCCACGGCTGCTGCTCGTAGGAGCTACCGCCCTGCTGCGGGGAACGCTGCCCCCAGCCGCCGGGCTGGCCTTGCTGACCAGGACCCTGGCCTTGACCTGGCTGCGCCTGGCCGGGACCGGGTCGTCCAGGCTGACCCTGGCTGGGCTGAGCCGGCTGACCGGGCTGCGGTCGTCCGGGCTGCTGCTGTCCCCAACCACCACCGCCTTGCTGCGGGGGCTGGCCCTGCTGCGGGGGCTGCTGCGGCTGCTGGGGGCGTTGACCCCAACCGCCGCCACCCTGGGCGGGGGGCTGCTGGCCCCAACCGCCTTGGCCTCCCTGTCCCCCTTGCTGCCCGCCAGACTGGCCCCCCGGCTGCCCAGGACCCCACGGTCCCTGCGGCGGCGTCGTCATATTCGCTCCTTTTGACCCACGTTTAGACGTGCAAAGTTAACAGTCCGACGGCTCAGCCGAGCCGACGGATCCACCGGTCTGCGCGGGATCGTGCTAGGCGTCACCAGGCTCGGGCGTGCTGGCGACCTCGGTGGCGGCTTCGGCCCCCTCGTCGAGGAGAACCTGGAAGCCGGCGGCGTCGAGGATGGGCACCCCCAACTGGACGGCCTTGTCGTACTTGGAGCCCGGCGAATCGCCCACCACGACGAACGAGGTCTTCTTCGACACCGAGCTGGCCGCCTTGCCGCCGCGGGAGACGATGGCCTCGGTGGCCTCGTCCCGGCTGAAGCCTTCGACCGTGCCTGTCACCACGATCGACAGACCCGCGAGGGTCTGCGGCACGCTCGGCCCGGTGCGCTCCTGACGCAACTGGACGCCGGCGGCCTGCCACTTGTCGACGATCGCCTGGTGCCAGTCGACCTCGAACCACTCGATCACCGCATGCGCGATGGTCGGCCCAACCCCCTCGATCTCGGCCAGCTCCTCCTCGCTGGCCGCCCGGATCGCCTCGATGTCGTCGTATACGGCGGCGAGCGCCTGCGCCGCGGTCGGCCCGACGTGCCGGATCGACAGCGCGACCAGGCCGCGGGCGAGCGGCTGCGTCTTGGCGGTCTCGAGGTTCGCGAGCAGGCGCTGGGCGTTCGCCGACAGGGACCCCGCCTTGGTGGTGAAGAACGAACTGCGGGCCAGATCCTCCTCGGTCAGCCCGAACAGGTCGCCCTCGTCGGTGATCAGCTCGTCACCGATCAGCGCGTCCGCGGCCTTGAACCCGAGCACCTCGATGTCGAACCCGGACCGCCCGGCCAGGTGGAAGATCCGCTCCCGCAACTGCGCCGGGCAGGACTGCGAGTTCGGGCAGCGGATGTCGACGTCGCCCTCCTTCATCGGGCGCAACGTCGTACCGCAGGAGGGGCACTCGGTCGGCATCACGAACTCACGAGCGTCGTCCGGGCGCAGCTCGACCACCGGTCCGAGGATCTCCGGGATCACGTCACCGGCCTTGCGCAGTACGACGGTGTCGCCGATCCAGACGCCCTTGCGCTTGACCTCCTGTGCGTTGTGCAGGGTGGCGAACTCGACCGTCGAGCCGGCCACCCGGACCGGCTCCATCTTCCCGTACGGCGTGACCCGGCCGGTGCGGCCGACGTTCACCTCGATGTCGAGGAGCTTGGTGGTGACCTCCTCCGGCGGGTACTTGTACGCGATCGCCCAGCGCGGTGCGCTCGAGGTGGATCCGAGCGCGCGCTGCAGGTCGACCTCGTCGACCTTGACCACGACACCGTCGATCTCGTGGTCGACGGAGTGCCGGTTCTCGCCGTAGTACGCGATGAACTCGTTCACCTGGTCGAGGGTCTCGACCTTGCGGGCGCGGTCGCTGACCGGCAGGCCCCAGGCCTTGAGCTGCTCGTACGCCGACGACAGCCGGCCGACGTGATAGCCGTCGACCCGGCCCAGACCGTGGACGACGAAGCGCAGCGGGCGGCTCGCTGACACCCGCGGGTCCTTCTGCCGCAGCGATCCGGCGGCGCTGTTGCGCGGGTTGGAGAACGGGTCCTTACCCGCCTCGACCAGCTGCGCGTTCAGCTCCTCGAAATCCTCGACCCGGAAGTACACCTCACCGCGGACCTCCAGGAAGGACGGCAGGTCCTTGCCGTTCAGCTCGTTCGGGATGCTCTTGATGGTGCGGACGTTCAGGCTGACGTCCTCACCGGTCCGGCCGTCGCCGCGGGTCGCGCCGCTGACCAGGCGACCGTTCTCGTACACCAGGTCGAGCGCCAGCCCGTCCACCTTCAGCTCGCACAGGAAGCCGCTGTCGTGGATCTGCTGGACCGTCACCTCGCGCTCGAGCCGCTTGGCCCAGGCCTCCATCTGCTCGGCCGAGAACGCATTCGCCAGGCTCTCCATCCGGGTCGGGTGCTGCACCGCGGTGAAGAGGGTGGAGATCGGTACGCCGACCTTCTGCGTCGGCGAGTCCGGGGTCCGGAGCTCGTTGTACTGCTCCTCGAGCCCTTGCAGCTCGTGCATCAGCGCGTCGAAGTCCGCGTCCGAGATGGTCGAGGTGGCCAGGTAGTACCTGACCCGGTGCTCCTCGATCTCCTGGCTCAAGGCGGCATGCCGCTCACGCACCTCCGGCGGCGCAGCAGGCTGTTCGGCGGCAGTCGTCTCCGGAATCTCCGTACTCATGAGCAAAACTTACAACCGAGCACCGACGTTCTGAGGGAAAACGACAGCCGCCTCCGGCGGGGGTGCCGCTGAGGGATCAGGTGTTGTCGGCTGCCTCGGCGACTACGTCGGTGATCTTGCGGAGGAGGTTCAGGCGGGCTCGGGCGTCGGCTACTGACGGGGAGGCGGCCAAGCCGCAGGCGGGGGTGATGACGACCTTCTTCAGGAGCTCGGGGTCGAGGCCGAGCTCTCGCCAGCGGCGGATCAGTGGGGCGGCGGCCTGCTCCTGGTTCGGTAGTGGACCAGTTGTCGGGACCACACCGGCGTAGAGCGTCGTGCCGGCCTCCACCGCCACCGCGATCTGGTCCCAGGCTGGGTTGGTGAGGAGGGAGATGTCCACGGCGACTCCGGTAGCACCGGCTTTAGTGAACACCTCGATCGGCGGCCGTGCAGCGCAGCAGTGGACCACAGTGGGTGCTGCACCCGTCACCAGGCTCAGCAGCTCCACAGCCCCCGGACCGTCCACAGAGCGGTGCTTGCTCCACCCAGACGCCGTCGGCACAGCTCCAGCGAGTACGGCGGGCAGCCCCGGCTCATCCACCTGTACGACGACCTCCGCCCCAGGCACCCGGCGTCGTACCTCTGCCACGTGGTCACCAAGCCCCAGCGTCAACGCCTCGGCCAAGTCCCGCCGAGCGCCGTGATCCGCGAGCACCTTGTCGCCACGCGGCAGCTCGACCGTAGCCGCCAGAGTCCACGGTCCGGTCAGCTGCAGCTTCAGTGGCCCGGTGTAACCGTCCGCTAGCTCTTCGAGCACGTCCAGATCCTCAGCAAGCACCGAACGGGCCCGCCGCTGGTCCATACTCGCCCGAGGGTCGCTACCCCCAGTGAGCCGCCACCCAGCCGGCTGCAGGTCGACTGCAAGCTCAGTCAGTACGGCGACCGCGCGGCTGAGCATGTCGCCGTACGGACGTGCCGGAAGCTCGGCGAGGAACGGTATGTCGACAGCGCCGAGCAGCACCTTGGTCCACTCGCGGATGTCGTCACCCGGCAGCGAACCCAGGCCAGTGGTGGTCATGGGGCCTCCCGGCCTGGACTGAGGAGCGCAGGGAGCCCGGTCATGGGGCCTCCCGGCCTGGACTGAGGAGCGTAGGGAGCGAAGCGACTGGAGCGACGAGGGAAGGCCGGGAGCAACAGCCCCATGACCCGCCGCGCCGGAGGCGTGGCATTCAATGCAGCGACTGGAGCGACGAGGGAAGGCCGGGAGTCAAAGCCCCATGACCCCGCCGGCGCCGAAGGCCCGGCCAAAAGCACAGTCATGCGTGCTGCGCCGCCACCCGCGACACCGTGTCGATCGTCGCCGACCCGATCACCCGGGTGCCGTCGTACAGGACGACCGCCTGACCGGCCGCGACCGCGGACGTCGGCTCGTCGAACGAGACCAGCACCTCGTCACCCTCGAGCCGCGCGGTGACGGCGACCTGCTCGCCGTGCGCCCGCAACTGCGCCTTCACCTGCAGCTCCGAGGTCGGCGCGGGACCACACCACCGCGGCTTGGACGCGATCAGCCCCGAGACCGCGAGCTCTTCCCGCGATCCGACGGTCACGGTCCGGTCCACCGGGCTGATGTCCAGCACGAACCGCGGCTTGCCGTCGGCGGCCGGCGTACCGATCCGCAGGCCCTTGCGCTGACCGACGGTGAACCCGTGCGTGCCCTTGTGCTCCCCGAGCTTGTTGCCCTGCGCATCGACGATGTCACCCGGCGCCTCGCCCAGGTGCTTGCTCAGGAAGCCGGGAGTGTTGCCGTCGGCAATGAAGCAGATGTCGTGACTGTCCGGCTTGGCCGCCACCGACAACCCGCGCCGCTCGGCCTCCTCGCGCACCTCGGTCTTGACCGTGTCGCCGAGCGGGAAGAACGCGTGCTTGAGCTGCTCCTGCGTCAGAACCCCGAGCACATAGGACTGGTCCTTGGCCGGGTCCACCGCCTGGTGCAGCTCGCGAGCGCCGTCGGGAGTGTCGACGATCCGTGCGTAGTGCCCGGTCGCGACCGCGTCGAAGTCGAGCGCCAGCGCCCGCTCCAGTACGGCGCTGAACTTGACCTTCTCGTTGCAGCGCAGGCACGGGTTCGGCGTCCGGCCGGCGGCGTACTCGCTGACGAAGTCCTCGACCACGTCGGCGTGGAACCGCTCGGCCAGGTCCCAGACGTAGAACGGGATGCCGATCACGTCCGCGGCCCGGCGGGCATCGCGGGAGTCCTCGATGGTGCAGCAGCCGCGCGCGCCACTGCGATACGACTGCGGGTTGCGGCTCAGCGCCAGGTGCACTCCGACCACGTCGTGCCCGGCCTCGGCCATCCGCGCCGCCGCGACGGCGGAGTCGACCCCGCCGGACATGGCTGCGAGTACCCGCATCAGGTGTTCCTTCCCACGTTCTGCAGACCGGCGGACTTGGCCCGTTCCACCACCGGTCCGATGTTGTCCAGGACAGCGTCGATGTCGGCGCGGGTGGTGGTGTGCCCCAGGGTGAACCGGAGCGACCCGCGCGCCCGCTGGTCGTCGTACCCCATGGCCAGCAGGACATGGCTCGGTTCGGCGACCCCGGCGTTGCACGCGGACCCGGTGGAGACCTCGATCCCACGCGCGTCGAGCAGCAGCAACAGCGAGTCACCCTCGCAGTCGCTGAAGGACAAGTGTGCATTGTTGGGCAAGCGGCCCGTCGGGTCACCCGAAAGCTGCGCGCCCTCGATCGTGTTCACGACACCGCTGATCAGGGCGTCCCGCAGCTCCCCGAGCCGGCGCGCCTCGTCCGCCTGGTGCTTGATCGCATGCTCCACGGCGACCGCGAAGCCCGCGGTCGCGGGCGCGTCGAGCGTGCCCGACCGTACGTCGCGCTCCTGGCCGCCACCGTGCAGGACCGGCGTCAGCTTCGTCTCCTTGTGCACGATCAGGGCGCCGATCCCGTACGGACCGCCGAGCTTGTGTGCCGACACCGTCATCGCGTCCACACCCAGCTCCGCGAAGTCCACCGGTACCTGACCGACCGCCTGCACCGCGTCGGTGTGCACGGGGATGTCGTACTCGCGGGCCAGCGCCGCGATCTCCTGGACCGGCTGGATCGTCCCGACCTCGTTGTTCGCCATCATCAACGTGACGAAGGACACGGACTCGGGGTCCTGCTCGACGGCTCGCCGTACGTCGTCGGGCTGCACCCGGCCGAGCTCGTCGACGGGCAGCCACTCGATCTCGGCCTTCTCGTGCTGCGCCAGCCACACGGCCGGGTCCAGTACGGCGTGGTGCTCGATCCCGCTGAGCAGGATCCGGCGGCGGCGCGGGTCCTCGGCCAGGCGGGCCCACCACAGCCCCTTCAGGGCGAGGTTGTCGGCCTCCGTCCCGCCTGAGGTGAAGACCACTTCACTCGGCTGTGCGCCCAGCGCGGCGGCGATCGCCTCGCGGGACTCCTCGACCGTCCGGCGGGCGGCGCGACCGGAGCCGTGCAGGGACGACGCATTGCCGGTGCGCGCGAGGTGATGGCTCATCGCCTCGATCGCTGCCGGCAGCATCGGAGTCGTCGCCGCGTGGTCCAGGTACACCGTGCGACGGTCGGAGGAAGTCATATCGGATTCAAGAGTATGTCCGCGACCGTTGTTCCCGCTCCTCGGGCCTCAACGGTGGGACAGCAGCCGCAGCGTGTGAGCGTGTTCGGACCGCGCCCCGATCCGCTCGAACCGGGCCGCCGCCTCGGTGAGCACGGCCCCGTCCCGGGTCAGTCGGCCTCGCGCACGCAGCAGTACGGCGTCCGACCAGGCGTTCTCGGTCTCGGCGAGCTCGAGGTACCGCTCAGCGTCGTGGTAGCCGGCCGTGACTGTCAGCTCGGCTCCGGCAGCGCGGGCGTACGGCACCCACCACGGCTCGGGAAACTCCGCAAAGGCTTGCTCGACCGCGGTTGCCACCGTGGCCGAGATCGTTCCGGAGTCGAGGAGGTGGAGGGCCAGGCGCGCGTCGACGAAGGCAGCGGTGGCCATCAGGCCCGGGGAATCGGCCGGGTCGCTCACGCGGGCGATCTCCAGCGCGCGAGCCTGCCAGACGCGGTCCTGCCCGGTGCCGAGCAGTCCGTGAGCCAGGGCGGCGGCGGAAGCGGCGGAGGCCATCCACGCCCGGGGCGGACAGCCGGCAGCACGCCAGCCCGTCCACATCACGTCCGCCGCCTGAACGGCCTCCTCGAACCGGCCGCTGAGGGCGAAGGCGCGGATCTTGCGCGGTGCGGTGATGTACGGGTGCCCGTGCACCGGGTCGTCGGTGAGCTCTGCCAGCCGGACCGCCTCGGTCAGGTCACCGACCGTCACGGCGGTGGTCGAGGCAACGTGAAACGCATCCACGATCTCAGCGACTGCCCGGGGATCGTGGTGCGGCAGCGATGCGGCCAACTCGAACCGCTCCTCGGCCGATCGCCGCGCGTCCCGGAGCCGGCCCGCGGTGGCGACGGACGTGCAGTACACGTCCAGCGCGCTCATCAGCGCCAGCGGATCCCCCGCCTGCCGGGCGGCGGCGACCGCGGCCTCCGCCGCCTCCAGCTCGGGAAGCACGACCCATGCCCGGGCGATGGCGACCAGCACGCTGTCCCCAGCCGGTTCGGCCGGCAGCAGGTCGGCGCCCCGGTCTGACGCCTCGGGGAACTCGGCTTCGTAGCGGTTCAGGATGGTGACTGCGTAGGCCAACGCGTCCTGCCGGAGCTTGTGGTCGGTCTGAGCCGCCACCTGCATCATCAGTTCGTAGGCGTGAGCTCCGTCCGCAACAGCCAGTGCGGCGTCCGCCGCGTCGCGGAGGTCGTCGTACAACTCTGTGGCGTCAGTGGCCTGGGCAGCGGCGCGGACGTAGTGCTCACGTGCCTCGACGAACCGCTTGCGCGCGAACGTCAGGTGCGCGAGTCGTCGAGCCAACCGTCGTACGTCGGGCCGCGGCAAGCCGACCGCTGCGCGCAGGTCGGCAGTGACCTGGTCGAACTCGGTCCGCCAGTCCTCTCCCGCTTCGAGTCGCGCCTCCAAACGGGCCGCGGTGCTTTCGGCCCAAGCGAAGTGCAGTGCTGCGACCTCGTCGTACTCGCCGGATCGGTGCAACTCGTCCAGTGCGAAGGCCCGGATCGTCTCGAGCATGCGCCACCGGCTCGTGCCGTCGTACTGCGAGCGGTGCAGCAGGCTCTTGTCCGTCAGGCGTCCCAGCAGGTCGCTCACCGCACCGCGGCTACTGACTGGGCTCATGTCTGATGCAGCACTGAGGTCGAACCCGCCGACGAAGACACCGAGCCGCCGGAACAGCGCCCGCTCGGCATCGTCCAGGAGCTCGTAGCTCCAACCGATCACCTGCGCCAGCGAGTGGTGCCGCTCGTTCGGCCCGCGTCCGCCGACCAGGAGCCGCAGCCGGTCGTCAAGCGCGGCCAGCAACCCATCCGGTCCCAGCGAACCAGCCCTGGCTGCAGCAAGCTCAATAGCCAGCGGTACGCCGTCCAGCCCAGCACACAGCTGTGCAGCCACCTCCTCGTCAGCCGCAAGCTCTGGCGCGACCAACGCAGCCCGGTCCCGGAACAACTGCTCCGCCTCGGACCCCAGCGCCAGCGGCCCGAGCTGCACAGGCCGCTCCCCCGCCACACCGATCCGCTCCCGGCTGGTCACGAGTACGGCGGTCTCCGGCGCCTGGGTCAGGATCCGGGCAACCAGGTCGCCGACCTCTTCGACCAGGTGCTCACAGTTGTCGAGCACGACCAGAGTCCGCCCGCGCTGCAGGCGCTCCAGGACCGCGTCGATCAACGTCTGCGGCGGCTGTTCCCGTACGCCGAGCCCCTCGGCGACCGCAGCCACGACAAACCCCGGGCGGACCGGGACCAGGTCCACGAAGGCACCGCCGTACGGATAGTTGCCGCCGACCTCGGCCGCGACGCGCAGAGCCAGGCGGGTCTTGCCGACACCACCTGGGCCGAGGAGGCTCACCAGCCTGTTGCTGCCCAGGGCGGCAAGCAGTTCGGTCTGCTCGTGCTCCCGTCCGACGAACGTCGTACCAGGGCTCGCGAGCACGGTGAATCCACGGTGTTCGGTCTCGGCCAAGCCGGCCAGTTCGTGGCGGTCGACAACGCCGTACTTGCGCAGCAACGACGAGACGTGGCTCTCGACCGTGCGGACGCTGATGTGCAGGTGACGCGCGATCTGGGCGTTGGAGCGCCCGCCGGCGAGCGCGGCCAGCACCTCGGCCTCGCGCGCGGACACCTCCGTCGGACCAGTCACGGGCCCATCATGCCCGGGCCACGGTGCGCTCCGTGGTGGATCAGTGGTGACCACGGAAGACAACCCGTACCGCCGGCTCACAGTCTGGTGGCACAGTCACTCAAGCGAACGGAGAAGACGATGGGACGCGTGCTGCTGGACATCACCATGTCGCTGGACGGATTCGTGACCGGCCCCGGTGCGGACCTCGCGCACGGCCTCGGCGTCGGCGGCGAGCCCCTGCACGACTGGATCGTGGCCGATGACCGGACCGACGCCGACCGCGAGGCGCTCGACCGGACCCAGGCCGACGTCGGCGCCGTACTGATGGGCCGCCGGACGTTCGACTTCGTCGACGGGCCGGACGGCTGGACCGGCGGCGACCCCGGCGCGACTGCCGACGCGGAGCGGCCGTCGATCTTCGTCGTCACGTCGCACCAGCCGGCCCGAGTCCGGCTGGAGGGCTGGTTCGACTTCGTCACCGACGGGATCCACCGGGCGCTGGAACGCGCCCAGGAGGCGGCCGGCGACAAGGACGTGATGATCATGGGAGGCGGTCACCTCTGCCGCCAGTACCTGTACGCGGGCCTGGTCGACGAGGTACGCATCCACCTGGTGCCGATCGTCCTCGGCGACGGCACCCCGCTGTTCGAACGTACGGCGATCGCACCCGTCCGACTGATCCAGCGCGACGCCGCCGTCACCCCGGCCGCGGCCCACCTCACCTACGACGTGGCCTGAAAGGAGCTGTCATGTCACAGGAGATCCTCGACCAGCGCGCCGCCGCGGTCATCGAAGCGAACAAGTACATGGCCCTCGGCACCGTGGACGCCGACGGCCTCCCCTGGGTCACCCCGGTCTACTTCACCCCGGACGGCCACGCCGACTTCTACTGGGTCTCGTCCCCGGACGCCGAGCACTCCCGCAACGTCGCCCGGAACGCCAACGTCAGCATCGCCATCTTCGACTCCAGCGTCCCCGTCGGGCAGGCGTCAGCCGTCTACCTGCGCGCGCACGCCGAACTCGTCCCCGACGACGAACTCGACCACTGCGCGGCCTTCTACTCCGCCCGCCTCGGCGAACTCCGAACCTTCACCCCCGACGAGCTCCGCGCGCCTGCCGACCTCCGCCTCTACCGAGCCCGCGCCACCAGTCACTGGGTCCTGATCCGGGGCCGGGACCCCGAGTACGGCACCGGCATCGACTCCCGCCGCCCGGTCTGGGACTAGCCCGCACCAACCACGTACACCCCGGCGGGCCTCATTTCTGCTCGAACGGATCGGCCGCCGCGCCTTCCGGGGCCTGTGCCTCGAGGACGGTCTTGATCTCCTGCAGCGACCTCCGGGCGTCCTTGCCGACCTTGGGATAGCGCGGATCGATCTCGATCAGGGTGTTGGCGATCACCGCGGCGGCGGCGATGCGCGCGTACCACTTGCGATCGGCGGGAATCACGTACCACGGCGCCCACTCGGTGCTCGTGTTGGACAGCATCCGCGAGAACGCGCGCTGGTAGTCGTCCCAGAACTCCCGTTCGCGGATGTCGGCCGCGGAGAACTTCCAGTTGTGGTCGCGCAGGTCGATCCGCCGCAGGAAACGGATCCGCTGCTCCTCCTTGGAGAGGTTCAAGAAGAGCTTCACGACCTTGATGCCGTTGTCGGTGAGGGTTCGCTCCCACTCGTTGATCTCGCGATAGCGCCGTCTCCAGAGCCCCTGGCGGGTGCCCCGCGGAAGTCTCTGCCGGTCGAGGAGTTCGGGGTGCACGCGGACGACCAGGACCTCCTCGTAGTGCGAGCGGTTGAAGATTCCGACCTCACCCCGGGCCGGCAGGCGCAGTCCGTACCGCCACAGGTAGTCGTGATCCAGCTCCTCGCTGGAGGGGACCTTGAAGCTGTGCACCGACACGCCCTGTGGGTTGACCCCGGTCATGACGTGGCGGATGGTGCCGTCCTTCCCACCGGCGTCGAGCGCCTGCAGCACCACCAGCACACCGTGGGTGTGCTGCGCATACAGCCGGGACTGATACTCGGCCAACAGGTCGATGCCCTGGTCCAGCAGCTGGCGACCGCGCTTCTTGGAACGGATCACGCCCCGGAAGTCCGGTTCGAAGTCCCTGGACAGCTTGACCTTCGAGCCCGGTTCGACCCGGAACGGCTCGATGAAGTCGGCGATCCGTTGCTCGCGAGATGTCATTTCTCTGTGCCTCCTGCCTCCGAGGGTGCGCGCCAGGCACGCGCCGGCGCGACGGCGTGCTCCGGGCTGAGCGCCGCCGGCATCCGCTGCCGGCGCCGCCTGATCACCTTGTCCAACTCGACGACGATCGGAAGCAGTGCGGCCAGGCCGATGCAGGTGAGCCACTGGCGAGGACTGAGTGAGACGGTGAGCAGCCCGCTCTGGAGCGTCGGGAGCTGGGTCGCCAGGAGCAGCAGCACCAGCGGGATCAGGCCGATCGCCAGCGCCTTCACGATCGGTGGCGTCAAGCCGCTGGTCGGGTCGCGCCGGTTGACGACCGCGTTGAACGTGGTCCCCAGACCCATCACCACGAACGTCATCGTCATCGAGACGGTGCCCTGCGTCGTACTGGGGTCGTCCGGACCGGCCACCAGGGGTGCCCCAGCGGCCAGGAAGAGCACGAAGGCATAGGCGACCCACCTGATCACAGCGTTCCGGTTCGTGATCGGTACGCCGGGGTCGCGCGGTGGCCGGTGCATGACGTCGGGATCACCGGGGTCGACAGCGATGATGACCACGCCGATGGCGGTGGCGAAGAACAACAGGAAGAGCACCATCGACGGAGTCATCGCCACCCCGTCGTTGATGTTGAACACAGTGGCGCCGAGGAAGAGAAGGATCAGCGACAGCAGTTGCGTCATCTGGTAGCGCACGTACGAGACGACCTTGTCGTAGACGCGCCGCCCGATCTCGACAGCGTGGACGAGGGTGCCGAAGTTGTCGTCGGTCAGCACCATCCGCGCGGCCTGCTTGGTCACCTCGCTGCCGCTGCCCATCGCCACCCCGATATCGGCCTGTTTGAGGGCGGCCGCGTCGTTGACCGCGTCACCGGTCATCGCGACGATCATGCCCTCCTCTTGCATCGCCCGGGCGAGGCGCAGCTTGTCCTCGGGGGTGACCCGCCCGAACACGTGCAACTCGGGCAACCGCTGCTTCAGTTGCTCGTCGGTGAGCGCCAGCAGTTCCGTGCCGCTGATCGCGCCGGGACCGAGGCCCAGCTCCGCGCCGATCGCCTGCGCGGTGACTGCATGGTCACCGGTGATCATGCGTACGTCGATGCCGGCCGTGAGCGCCGTACCGACCGCGCCCTTCGCCTCCGTCCGGAGCGGGTCGATGATGCCCGCCAACGCGACGAACGACAGCCCTTCGGTCAGGGACATCGGATCATCGGTCATCGCGGCCAACTCGTCGTCGGTCACCAGCCGGGCCGCGAACGCGAGGACGCGCAGGCCCTTCTGCCCCATCCGTACGTTGGCCTCGTCGATGCCGGCCCGCGACTGCGCGATCGGGACCTGCGAGCCGCTGAGCGGTCCGCCCGCCTGGCTGCAGCGCGCGACCACGACGTCAGGCGCGCCCTTGATCAGCTCGATGACGTGCTCGACACCGTCGACCTTCACCCGGTGGAACGTCGCCATGAACTTGTACTCGGAGTCGAACGGAACCTCCGACAGCCGCGGATAGCTCCGCCGGGTCTCCTCCGCGTCGATGCCGAGCTTGGCGGCCAGCACCACCAGTGCCGCCTCGGTCGGGTCGCCGATCACCGATCCGTCGTCGCCGACCACCGCGTCGCTGTCGAGGGCCAGTCCGAGGGCGAGGCGGGTGAAGTCCGGCACGGGAATGCCGGCCACCGAACGGATCGCGCCGCTCTTGCGGTAACCCTCCCCGTCGACGGTGAACCACGACCCGCTCGCGTACAGCGTCGAGACCATCATCTGGTTCAACGTCAGCGTCCCGGTCTTGTCGGTGTTGATCGCGCTGGTCGCACCGAGAGTCTCGACGTCGGTGAGATTCTTGACCACGGCTTTGGCCTCGGCCAACTGCTTCGCGCCGAGCGAGAGCAGGCCCGAGACGAAGGCCGGCATACCGGTCGGGAGGGCCGAGATGGCCATCGCGGTGCCGAGCAGCAGCAGGTCCTTGCCGGGTACTCCGCGGATCATGCCGACCACCACGATGACCGCGACCGCTCCCCAGGCGATGATCCCCAGGACCTTCGTCAGCGAGTCCAGCTCGCGCTGGAGCGGTGACCGGGTACGCGTCACCGAGCTGAGCATCGTCGCGATCCGGCCCATCTGCGTCTGCATGCCGGTCGCGGTGACCACGATCGTGCCGGTGCCCCGGGTCACCGAGGTGCCCTGGAACAGCATGTTGGTCTGGTCGCCCAGACCGACCTCGGCGGATTCGAGCGCGCCGGCGCCCTTGGCGATCGGCGCGCTTTCGCCGGTGAGCGCCGCCTCCTGCGCTTCCAGCGTCGCGGACCCGATGATGCGCCCGTCGGCGGGCACGATGTCGCCTGCCTCGAGCTGGACGATGTCGCCCGGAACCACCTGGGTGGCCGCGATCATCGAAATGTCGCCGGCGCGGACGACCCGCGCCTGCGGTACCTGCAGATTGGCGAGGGCATCGACGCTGGCCCGGGCCGCCAGCTCCTGCCGGGTGCCCAGTCCGACGTTCAGCAGGATGAGCAGGGCGACGACGATCCCGGTCGAGAGTTCCCCGATCAGCAGGCTCACGACCACGACGGCGATCAGCATGATGTTCATCGGGTCGCGCAGCTGCTGCGCCGCGATGACCCAGACCGAGGGCGGCTTCTCCGCGGCGATCTCGTTCGGCCCGTACGACGAGAGCCGGCTCGTCGCCTCGCTCCCGGACAGCCCGGACACGGCGTCGGACGAGGCCGCGGCGACCACCGCCTCCGCCGCGAGCGCGTACGGCGGAGCCTCGGCTCCGGTCACTGAAGACGCTGTCATGCCGATCTCGCTCACCGGTGTCTCCGTCCCCTCGGGTCCACCAGTCGACCGCCCACCGAAGCGCTGTGCATCACCCCGCGCGGACGAGCCCGCAGCTAGGCCAGGGCACGGACCTGATCCTGCTCGACGAACCCACGACGTACCGGACATGCGACGGCCCGGCTCGGGAGGGGGGCCGAGCCGGGCCGTCGGGGGCCGGAGCTTGAGGGGTGAGCTCCGGATGGGGTGGCTGGGTCCCGGGGGGAAGGGACCCAGCCGGGGTGGTCAGGACTTGCGCTTGGTGACTTCCTCGGTGGCGGCGGGGAGGACCTTGTGCAGGTCGCCGACGACGCCGAAGTCGACCAGCTCGAAGATCGGGGCTTCCTCGTCCTTGTTGACGGCCACGATGGTCTTCGAGGTCTGCATACCGGCCCGGTGCTGGATGGCGCCGGAGATGCCGGCCGCGACGTACAGCTGCGGCGACACGGTCTTACCGGTCTGGCCGACCTGGTAGGCGTGCGGATACCAGCCCGAGTCGACGGCCGCCCGGGACGCACCGACCGCGGCACCGAGGGAGTCGGCGAACGCCTCGACCGGACCGAAGTCACCGCCGGTCCCACGACCGCCCGACACGATGATCGCGGCCTCGGTCAGCTCCGGACGACCGGTCGCCTCGCGCGGCTTGGACTCGGTGATGCGCGCCGTCTTCGCGACGTCGGAGATCGACACGTCGAACTCCTCCACCTCCGGCGAGGTCTCGGCCGCCTCCGGGGTGGCCGCGTTCGGCTTGACCGTGATGATCGGCGTGCCGTGGGTGACCTTCGCCTGGACCGTGTAGTTGCCGGCGAACACCGACTGCGTCGTCACCGGGCCGCCATCGCCCGCCTGGACGTCGACGGCGTCGGTGATCAGGCCGGAGTCCAGCCTGACCGCCAGCCGGGCGGCGATCTCCTTGCCCTCCGCGGACGACGAGATCAGGATCGCGGCCGGCTCGATCTTGGCCGCGACCTGCTGCAGCGCCTCGGCCTTCGGCGCGACCAGGAACTGGGTCAGCTCCGGGTTGGTCAGCGCGATCACCTTGGTCGCGCCGTACTGCCCCAGCGCCGGCAGCGCGTCCTGCACACCCTCGCCGATGTAGACCGCGACCGGCTCACCGAGCCGACGGGCGATGGTGAGCAGCTCCGCAGTCGTCTTGCGGACCTTGCCACCGGTGTGGTCAACGAGAACCAGAACGTTCGACATGAACTGATCGCCCCTCAGAGGAACTTGTTGGTGGACAGGAACTCGACGAGCTGGGCAGCGCCGCTGCCGTCCTCGTCGGTGACGATCGTGCCGGCGGTCCGCGGCGGACGGGCCGTCACCTCGACCACCTCGGTCCACGCGGACGAGCCGCCGACCTGATCCGCCGAGAGCTCCAGGTCGGCCAGCGACCAGGTCTCCACCGGCTTCTTCTTCGCGGCCATGATGCCCTTGAACGACGGGTACCGCGGCTCGTTGGCCTGGTCCGAAACGCTCAGCACCAGCGGCAGGGTGCCCTCGACCGTGTCGCTCGCGGTGTCGCCGTCCCGCCGGATCCGCACGGTCTGGCCGTCGACGGTCACCTCCGAGCCCAGCGTCACGGCCGGCAGCCCGAGCCGCTCCGACACCATCGCCGGGACGACACCCATCGAGCCGTCGGTCGACCCCATCCCGAACACGACCAGATCGGCCTCGAGCTTGGCCAGCGCCTTCGACAGCACCAGCGAGGTGGCCACCGCGTCGGACCCGTGGATCGCGTCGTCGAGCACGTGGACCCCGGCGTCGGCACCCATCTGGAGACCCTTCTTCACCGCGTCGGCGGCCTGCTCCGGGCCGACCGTGAGGATGGTCACCACTGTGTCCCCAGGGTCCCCGTCGTTCTCTTTTACAGTGAGAGCGGTCTCGACGGCATATTCGTCCAGCTCGGACAGCAGCCCGTCGACACCGGCACGGTCCACCGTGTTGTCCTCCGGGCGGAAGCGGCGGTCCGCGGTGGCATCCGGCACGAACTTCGCGCAGACGACGATCTTCATAGCGTGTGGGACCCCTTCTGGTTAACGGTCTCTCCCAAGCCTGCCACGGATGTTACTCGCGAGAAACATAATCCCGTGCGAGTCCCATCACAGTTCGCCGCAGCCCGCACGAACCTTGACCCTGACCTGCTTAGCCGAACCGGACTACGCAGAACAAGTGGACACGGCTGTGACATGCAATCGCACACTAGGCTGACTCGGGTGACCGAGACGTTACCGCTCACCGGCGAGAGAACAGCACCCGGGATCTGGCACGAGAACTACTGGTTCGCGCGCCACGAGGCTGCCTACCGCTGGATCACGGCCAATCTGGTAGCGAACAATCCGCTCGAGACCCGGCGCGTCCTCGACGCCGGCTGCGGCGAGGGCTACGGCGCGGAGCAACTCCGCCTGGCCGGGGCGGACTCCGTGACCGGTCTCGACTATGAAGATACGACTCTTCGGCACGTCCGCCGCGTCTATCCACAGGTCAATGTGGTGCGCGGCAACCTCGTCCAGACCGGGTTCGCCGACGCGACCTTCGACCTGATCACCTCACTGCAGACGATCGAGCATCTGTGGGAGCAGCCGCGGTTCGTCAGCGAGTGCGCGCGGATCCTGGCGCCGGACGGCATCCTCGTCCTCAGCACGCCGAACCGGCTCACCTTTCCTAGCGGCAACTGGTACCACACCCACGAACTGACCGCCGCCGAGTTCGTCGAGCTCACCGAGCCGGACTTCGAGATCACGCACGCACTCGGACTCCACCACGGCCGGCGGCTCGTCTCGTGGGAAGCGACGTACGGGTCCTGTGTCGACGCCCAGCTGGCGGTCGGGCACGAGGAATGGACCGACGACCTCAGCGAGCTGGTGCGAAGCACGAGGTACGACGACTTCGAGATTCGCCCAGGCGAACTGGACGAATCTCTCGATCTGATCCTTGTCGCGCGACCTAAGGGCGGACGAAGCGCTCGATGATCTTGCCCGCGATCAGGTAGACCAGCGCGGCGATACCCCAGTTCACCAGCAGGGTGTTCTTGGCGGTCTCCAGCCGGAACAGATCCTTGAACGGGCCGACCAGGTCGTGCCCGCGCTCCAGCACCCAGCGCACGATCTCGTTGCTCTGGTTGGTCTGATCGAGCGCGGTGAACAGCGCGCCGAGCGCCAGCACCGCCGCCGCGATCACCGCGACGAGCCAGACCAGTGAGGCGATCAGGTTCCGCAGCCTCCGCACTCCGGAGCCCACCGAACTCAGCGCCTGCTTACCCTTCCCGGTCCCGGTCGACGCGGCCGCCGTCTTGCCCGGCGCCGCTTTGTTGCCGCCGGCACCCGTCTTCGACGCGACCGGCACCACCGGTCTGGTCACCGCGGTCTCCGCCGGATCCTTGCCGGCCGCAACCTCAGCAGCCGGAGCCGGGGACTCGGCCGCGGCCTTCTCCCGGGCCCGCTGCTCGGCGACGATCTCCGCCGCGGTCTTCGGCCGGGCCGGCTTGGTCACCGTCGCGGTCGCCCCGCGGCCGGTCGTCTCACCCTTGCCGGTGCTGTCGGCTGCTTCGGCCGGCGGCGTCACCGCCTTCGAGGTGTCAGCCGCCTTCTCGTCCTGCGTACCCACGTCGTCCATCTCCTCAGCCGGGGTCGGTTCCTCGTCCGTCGCCGTCGCGGTCTCCTGGGCCGGCGGTCTCCTCCGCCGGCTGACCGGGACAGGGCGCGGCGACAACCTGCGCCGGGCACCCGCGAACGGGCCCGGTGCCGCTGTCCTGCCGTCCACTGCCTGCACTTCTGGGTCCAGCCTTCGGTTCACACCCACCGCACGAACCGCCGCCGGCGGTTCAGCACCCGTTTCAAGCGCTGGTTCCAACGTAGCGCCGCCGGGTTCCGGCACGAGCGGAACCGGGTCGACCGCGCGGATCCGCGCCTGGGTGATCGAGTCGTCGGCCGCCGCCTGATCGAGCAGGGACCGTCCGGACTGGTCGGTCCCGGTCTGCTCAGCCACGCTGCGTCTCCTCTCCGACGGTCAATCGGTCGGCGTTCTGCCGAACGTGTGGGACATAGTGCCCGACCGGTGAGTAACTTGAGAACCCCTCGTCGTCCCGTCTTTCACCAGCACAGTGTTCACCAGCCGCGTCGTCGCCGTCACCCTCAGCTTCCCCCGGTACGGCGCTCCTACTCGGCGGATCGAGTGGAACACCGGCCCGGAGCCTGGCCGCGGTGCGCTCGTTCGCCTCGGCCAGCCCGGCCAGGTAGGCCCGGCGGGTGACGTCAGCGGCGTACCGGGCGGTGCGGTCGGCAACGACCACGGCCGGCACCCCGGCGGCGACGGCGTACGAAGGAATGTTGCCACGGGCAACACTGTTCGCGCCGATCACCACGCCGCGACCGATATCGGTTCCGCGGGTGACGGTGACCTTGGTGGCCAGCCAGCAGTCCGGGCCGATCCGGACCGGCGACTTCACCAGGCCCTGGTCCTTGATCGGCAGGCCGAGGTCCTCGGTCTTGTGGTCGAAGTCGCAGATGTAGGTCCAGTCCGCGATCAGCGTGGAGGCGCCGATCTCGATGTCCAGGTAGCAGTTCACCGTGACGTCGCGGGCGAACACCACCTTGTCGCCGATCCGCAGCGTGCCCTCGTGCGCGCGCAGCCGGGTCTCGTCACCCAGGTGCACCCATTTGCCGAGGATGATCCGGCCGTGGCCGGGGCGCGCCACGATCTCCAGCTTCTTGCCCAGGAAGACGAATCCCTCGGTGATGACGCCGGGGTGACGCAGCTTGAACCAGGCGAACCGCCAGTAGCGCTTCAGGTAGTACGGCGTCCACGCTCGATGGCGCACCACCCAGCGAAGATTCGCCGCGGTCAGCAACCGCATCCAGTCACCCTACTGCTCTGAATTGCTTCCCCGCCCCGCCGCCCCGGTCTGGGCCACACCGGTGATCGAGACGTTGTAGTACAGCTCGTCAGGCACAACCGCCGACAGAACCTTGTCCACCTTCGACAGCTGCAGCCACGACTTGTACGCGAACATCCGCCACCCGAACCCGAGCTTCTGCTCCGGTACGGCGGCCTCGAAGGTCCGGATCGGCCACCCCATCCAAGCGGCCAACAGCTCTTCGGTGACTGTCCGTACGTCGACCGCCCCGGCGCGAGCCGCCATCCGGGCCAGCGTGTCGGGGTCGAACGTGTGCAGGTCGACCACCGCCTCCAGCGCGGCAGCCCGGGAGGACTCGTCCAGCTCCGACTGCGGCCGGCGCCACTCGGCCAACGCCGGCAGCTTGGTCACATTCGTCGTCGCCCACCAGGTGAAACGGGACAACCGCCGGGCCACGAAGTCGCCGTACCGGGTCGGTTCGCCGCAGATGACGAACCGGCCGCCCGGCTTGAGCACCCGCAGCATCTCGCGGAAGGCGAGTTCGACATCCGGGATGTGGTGGATGACGGCGTGCCCGATGACGAGGTCGAAGGTGTTGTCGTCGTACGGGAGTTTCTCCGCGTCGGCGACCCGGCCCTCGACCGCGAACCCGAGGGTCTTCGCGTTCTTCTCGGCCGCCTCGACCATGCCCGGCGAGAGGTCGGTGACATGGGCTTCGGCCAGTACGCCGGCCAGCTTGAGGTTCAGCGTGAAGAAGCCGGTGCCGGCACCGATCTCCAGCGACTTGCCGTACGGCCAGCCGGACGACCCGGCGATCGCGGTGAACCGGTCCCGCGCGTAGGTGACGCAGCGTTCGTCGTACGAGATCGACCACTTCTCGTCGTACGTCGAGGCCTCCCAGTCGTGGTACAGCACCTGGGCGAGCTTGTTGTCGTTCCAGGCCGCCTCGACCTCTTCGGCGGTGGCGGCCGGCTTGTGAGCGGAGGTGGTCATTCAGATTCCCTTGAATTCGGCCTTGCCAGGCCCGTTCTCGACGAAGGACTTCATCCCGATCGCGCGGTCCTCGGTGGCGAACAGGGCGGCGAACTGCTGCCGCTCGATCTCCAGCCCGGTCTGCAGATCCACGCCGAGCCCGGAGTCGATCGCCTCCTTGGCGGCCCGCAGCGCGAGCGCGGCACCGCCGGCGAACTGCGACGCCCAGGCGACCGCGGCGTCGTACACCTCGGCAGCGGGCACGACCTTGTCGACCAGCCCCAGCGACAGCGACTCGGCGGCATCCGCGAACCGCCCGGTGTAGATCAGGTCCTTGGCCTTGGACGCACCGATCAGCCGGGACAACCGCTGCGTCCCGCCGGCGCCCGGGATGATGCCGAGCAGGATCTCCGGCTGGCCGAGCTTGGCGTCCTCGGCGGCGATCCGGTAGTCGGCGCACAGGGCCAGTTCGCAGCCACCACCGAGGGCGTACCCGGTGATGGCCGCGACCGTCGGCTTCGGGATCGCGGCGACCGCGGACAGCGAGGACTGCAGCGGACCGGAGCGCTTGACCATGTCGGCGTACGACATGTCGGCCATCTCCTTGATGTCCGCGCCGGCCGCGAACACCCTCTCGCCACCGTAGATCACGACCGCGCAGACGTCGTCGTTCGCGGTCGCCTCGACGGCGGCGGCCCGGATCTCCTCCTGGACCTGGACGTTCAGCGCGTTCATCTTCGGCCGGTCCAGCCGGATCGTGCCGACACCTTCACTCACGGTGAGGTTGACGAACTCGCCCATCACGTCGCTCCTTACGGTTCCAGGCATCCAACAGGCCTACCCATCGGTCACATCCCCGGAACCGTACCGGACCACTCGCCGTACTTGTACTGCGGGGAGGCTACAGATCGACCGGTTGCCCCGACACCGCCGACCGGCGTGCGGCGTCGACGATCCGCAGTGTGCGCAGGCCGACCGCACCATCCGGCTGCGGTACGACGGCCGGCGTCGTTCCGGCCTCCGCCGGGCCGGACTCGCGCACCGCGGCGAGGAAGGTCGCGAGCAGCGAGGCGTCGAAGTTGTCGCCGATCGCCAGGTAGACCTCGCCGGATGCATCGGTGCCGGTGACGTGCGGCAGGAACGGCTCGATCTCCACCGATCCGTTGGTGCCGGTCACCTGCAGGTACACGCCACCCCAGGTCGGACCGTTGTCCGGCACACTCCACGAACAGTCGATGGTTGCCAGCAGCCCGTTGTCGTAGTTGATCGTCACCAGGCCACCGGTCTCCACCTCGACACCCTTGTCCTGGTGCAGCACGTGGTTGGCCGCGGCGTACACCCGCTTGGCCGATGCTCCGCCGGTCAGACCGTCGATGAGGTCGGCACAGTGCACGGTGTGGTCGACCAGCGCTCCGCCACCGGCCAGCTTGGCGTCGGTGAACCACTGCCGAGCCGCGTACGGGATCTTTCCGTTGTTCGTGCCGAGTATGGCGAACACGTCGCCGAGCAACCCGGCTTCCACGGAGGCGCGCAGCCGCAGGTACGACGGCGAGAAGCGCACCGGGTAGGCGACCATCAGGATCGCGCCGGCCGCTTCGCAGGCGGCCACCATCGCTTCGCCGTCGGCGACGTCGGTGGCCAGCGGCTTCTCACAGAGAACGTGCGCACCGGCCGCTGCCGCTCGCTCGACCAGCTCGCGGTGCAGTGCGTTCTCGCTCGTCACCACCACGGCATCCGGGCCCCAGGCGAACAGCTCGTCGTACGAGTCGACGTAGGGGATGCCGAGTTCGGCGGCGAAGTCGGCGCCGCGCGGGCCCGGGTCGGGGGCGGACGCACCGTCGGGATCGGCGGACAGCACCTCGACGTTCGGCATCGCACCGAGCAACGAGGCGTACGACGCCGCATGGGTGTGCGCGAACGAGGCGATCGCAACCTTGAGGGTCATGCCGCTGCTCCAGTCGGGTCGAAGGTCTTCATGTCGATCACTTGGCCGGTCTCCATCGACGCGCGGGCGGCCTCGGCCAGGTAGACCGCGGCCGCGCCGTCCGCGGCGAGGACCCGCGGTTCAGGCCCGCCGCGCAGCGCCAGCGCGAGCTCGCGCAACTGGGTGAGGTACGGGCTCTCGCCGAGCGTGTTGGCCGGGATCAGCAGGTCACCGGCCGCCGCGCCGTCCTGCAGTTCCTCCGCGTAGCCGGAGTCAGCGCCGGAGGCGTACTTCAACTGGCCGATCGAGCCTGCGACCTCGAAGCCGGACTGGAACTTCGTCCCCGCCGCGGCCCAGGTCGCCCGGCAGTGGCTGATCGCGCCGGAGGTGTGGGTGAGCGTGACGTGGGCGGCGACGTTGACTGGGCTGACCCCCTCCACGGTCGGCGGGTTCTGCACGGCGTACACCGTGGCGACCTCGCCGCACAGCCAGCGAGCCTGGTCGAGGTCGTGCACCATCAGGTCCATGATCACGCCGCCGGACCGGGCGACGTCGCGGTACCACCCGCCGCCGGCCGGCGACGACGCCTGCCGGAAGAACCGCGCCACCGCGACCTCACCGATGCGTCCGTCCCGGATGGCCGTGTGCGCGGCGACGTACGCCGGGAAGAACCGGACCACGTGGGCCGGGTACACCTTCACTCCGGCGGCGTCGGCGGCCGCGATCACCTCGTGGGAATCGGCGGCCGTCAAGGTCAGCGGCTTCTCGCAGATCACGTTCCGGCCGGCCTTGATCGCGGCCAGCGCGACCTCCTTGTGCGTGACCGACGGCGTCACCACGTCGACGAACTCCGCGTCGGCGAGGCAGTCGTCCAGGGAGGCCGTCACCTCCAGCCCGTACTGCTCCGCGAGCGTCTCGGCGCCCTCGACCGAGTGCACCAGCACCCGGGCGCCGAGCGCCTTCCAGGCGGCGACATGCAAATGTGCGATGTTGCCCGCACCGATCAGACCGACGGTCAGACCGGCCAACTCTTCCGACATGAAATCCCCTACTCGGCGCTGGTGGAGCCCGGTAAATTAGTAACGGTCCTTGCGTATCACTGCGCGCAGGCGTTCGCAACTACCGTCTCACGAACATATACACCTCTCTTATCGATAACCCACGCCCGAGTGTGCAGAATGTGCCGGTGACCGAAGCGACCGCCGCCCCGAGTGCTCTCGACACCGGACTCCACCTGGGGGCAGTGGTCCAGACCGATGGCACGACCTTCACGTTGTGGGCCCCAGCCGCCGAACGCGTCGAGCTGGCGCTGATCGCCGACGACGGCAGTCAGCGGAACCTGGATCTGGCCCATACCGGTGAGTGCTGGACCGGCTTCGTCCCCGGAGTGGGCCACGGGCAACGGTATGGGTACCGCGTGCACGGACCGTTCGATCCCTCGCACGGACTCCGGTTCAACCCGTCCAAGCTGCTGCTCGACCCGTACGCGCGAGCAGTCGACGGCTCACTGGACCACTCCAGTCCACTGATCTACGACTCGTCCGACGGCGACTCGGCCGGTCACGTCCCGGTGAGCGTGGTCGTCGCCGCGTCGGAGCCGCCTCCCCCGATCAGTCGTCCGGTGCACTGGGGCGAGACGGTCGTGTACGAGCTGCACACCAAGGGGTTCACCAAGCTGCATCCTGA
The DNA here is from genome assembly GCF_043197365.1 of Kribbella sp. NPDC049174. Classification (NCBI taxonomy): domain Bacteria; kingdom Bacillati; phylum Actinomycetota; class Actinomycetes; order Propionibacteriales; family Kribbellaceae; genus Kribbella; species Kribbella sp. NPDC049174. The sequence continues at coordinate 289,798 of NZ_JBICSZ010000004.1, forward strand.
CGTACCCGAGCATCAGCGCGGCACGTACGCCGGTCTGGCTCATCCCTCGGTGATCAACTACCTGGTCGACCTCGGCGTCACCTCGGTCGAGTTGTTGCCGATCCACCACTTCCTCACCGAGCCGGCGATCGCGGCCCGCGGGCTGCCGAACTACTGGGGTTACAACAGCCTCAGCTACTTCGCGCCGCATGCGCCGTACTCGTCGTCGGGTTCGCGCGGTGAGCAGGTTGCGGAGTTCAAGGCGATGGTGGCCGCGTTCCATGCCGCCGGCATCGAAGTGATCCTCGACGTGGTCTACAACCACACCGCCGAGGGCGGCTTCGACGGCCCGACGCTGAGCTTCCGCGGTATCGACAACCGGGCGTACTACCGGCTCAGCCACGGCGGCACGATGTACGACGTCACCGGCACCGGCAACTCGGTCGACACCTCGCATCCGCAGGTCCGCCGGCTCGTGATGGACTCGCTGCGGTACTGGGTCGAGGAGATGGGCGTCGACGGGTTCCGGTTCGACCTGGCCGTGACGCTGATCCGCAACGAGCGGCACGAGGTGGACACGGTCGACCATCCGTTCCTGGCCGAGGTGGCGGCGGACCCGGTGCTCGGGCGGGTCAAGCTGATCTCCGAGCCGTGGGACATCGGCCCGTTCGGCTACCAGGTCGGCAACTTCGGCACGCCGTGGTCGGAGTGGAACGGCAAGTTCCGCGACAGTGTGCGCGACGTCTGGCGCAACACCTCCGACGGTGTGAAGGACCTCGCCTACCGGCTGTCCGGTTCGAGCGACCTGTACGGCGACGACGGCCGCTACCCGTACGCGTCGATCAACTTCATCACCGCGCACGACGGGTTCACGCTGCGCGACCTGGTCAGCTACAACCACAAACACAACGAGGCCAACCACGAGGACAACCGGGACGGCACCGACGACAACCGGTCCTGGAACTGCGGGGTCGAGGGCGAGACCGACAACCCGGCCGTGATCGCGTTGCGCAAACGGCAGATGGCGAACCTGATGTCCACGCTGATCCTGTCGACCGGCGTACCGATGATCACCGCCGGGGACGAGTGCGGGCGGACGCAGCACGGCAACAACAACGCCTACTGCCAGGACAGCGAGATCTCCTGGTTCGACTGGTCGCTGCCCGGCGTCTGGTCCGATCACCTCGAGCTGACGAAGAAGCTGATCGCACTGCGAGCGGCACACCCCGTACTGCGGCAGTGGCACTACTTCTCCGGACAGCCCGTCGTCTCGGGTGGCCGCAAGGACCTGTCCTGGATCGCGCCGCACGGCGGTGAGATGACCGAGGCCGACTGGTACGACGGCAACCTCAGGACGATCGGGATGTTCCTGGCCGGTGACGCGCTGCGGGCGACCGATGCCGAGGGCAACGCTCTGAAGGACAGCTCGTTCCTGATGGCGCTGAACGCGACACCGGAGGTGCGGCAGGTCGTCGTACCGGATGCGTCCTGGGCGCCGGCGTACGAGGTCGTCCTCGACACCAGCAACTCGATGGTCACCGAGGTGGAGGCCGGTGCCACCGTCCCGCTGGCCCCGCGCTGTCTGGCGCTGCTCCGCGCACTCTGAGGGGTCGTTAACCTTCCTCCAGTACATTCGTCGGTCACCTGCTGTTCACGTCTGGGGGGACCGATGTTTCTACTGCGCCGCGAGGCCCGCGAACGGACGACCCCGATCGGCGCGCTGCACCGAGCGGTGACGCGATGGGGCGAGGCTGAGCGGAGTTCCTCCGGGAACGCCGTCCGCCGATGGCTCGACGGCGTCGCATACCTGGACGTCCAGGCCCGGACCTACGCGGATTTCTGGACCCGGCAGAACGAACAGGCCCTCGCCGCCGACGGGCCGTTGTGGGTTGTGCTCGGCGACTCGACGGCGCAAGGGCTCGGCGCGTCGTCACCGCTGCACGGGTACGTCGGCCAGGTGCTGAACGCATTACGCCGGACCGGACGTCCGTGGCGCGTGGTCAATCTGTCCCGCTCCGGTGCCCAGACCCGTCACGTGCTGGACGACCAGCTTCCGTTGATCGAGGGACTCGGCGCCGAGCTGGTGACGTGTGGGATCGGCAGCAACGACATCCTCGCCACCCCGCCGAGGCGGTTCCGCACTCACCTGCGCCAGGTGATCGAGCGACTGCCGTCCTCGTCGGTGATGATGGACCTGACCGTGCCGGACCGGTTCTGGACCGTCGGCGGCGTGTGCAGTCCGTACGTCGCCGGCATCAACCAGTTCATCAACACCACCGCGACCGGCCGCGGACTCTCCGTCGCTCAGGTCTCCCGCCATGCCCGCCCACCCTGGCGCGGGCTGCTCGCCCCGGACAGCTTCCACCCCAACAACCTCGGCTACCGCCGCCACGCCGACGCTCTCCTGGTCGCTTTGCCGGCGAAAGCCTCTGGCTAAATACTACGGATCCGGATAATCTGGATCCGTGGAAGATGAGTTGTTGCTGGTGGTGCTGCAGCGTGCGACACACGTGACGCTGCAGGTGCTGGGAACGGAGCTGGCCGACCTGGGGCTGACGGCTTCTGAGCTGAACGTGCTGGCGAACCTGGCCGACGGCCGCGGGCGGACGGTGACGGAGCTCGGGGTCGCGGCCGGAGTACGGCCGACGACGCTGACCGGCGTACTGGATCGGCTGGAGCAGAAGGGGCACATCACGCGGGCGCCGCGGCCGGGTGATCGGCGGGCGGTGGAGATCTCGCTGACTTCAGCTGGTGTGAAGAGCGCAGCGCGGGTGCAGCGGGCGTTCGCGGAAGTGGAAGAGCGAGCACTGGCCGGGATCGCGGCCGGCTCGGTGAAGCAGGCACGGCGGGTGTTGGCGGCATTGGGGGCGGTATGAGTACGTTCGACGATTTGATGGGCGAAGTGATGGCGTCCGCCGAGCGGTTCGGTCATCGGGAGCACGTGAAGCTGACGTGGCTCGCCGTACGGCAGTGTGGGACGGGCGAGGCGGTCGAGTTGATCAGCGACGGGATCCAGCGGACCGCGCGGTACGCCGGGGCGCCGCAGAAGTACAACGCGACGGTGAGCCGCGCGTGGGTTGAGTTGACGGCGTATCACCTGGCCGAGGTGCCGGGTGAGAGCTTCGACGACCTGCTGCAGCGCAACCCCGGGCTGATGGACAAGCGGCTGCTGACGCGGTTCTACCACTCGCGCACCCTCGCTTCACCGGCCGCGCGACGCGGCTGGGTCGAGCCAGACTTGCACGCGTTCCCGGTATGACAACCCCAACCCCGCGGGGGCTTTACCTTGCCCCTGGGGCAGGGGTTTGGATGATCGCGTGTTGACGATCAGCGAGTTCGGGCGGCGTACCGGGCTCTCGCACAAGGCGTTGCGGCTGTACGACGTCTCCGGGCTGCTCCCGCCCGCCCAGGTCGACCCGTCGAACGGGTACCGCCTGTACGACGAGGAGCAGCTCGAGCGGGCCCGGCGGATCAGCGTGCTGCGGCAGTTGGACATGCCGCTGACCACGATCGCCGAAGTACTGGCGGGATCGGACGAGGAGGGACTGATCCGGCTGGACCGGTGGTGGGCGGCCGAGGAGGCGACCACCGCGGCCCGGCGGGCGACGCTGGAGTACCTGCGGGATCGACTCTCGCGGTCGGGAGCCCCCGGGCTGTCACCGCGGCCCGTGCTGGTCCGCGACGTACCGGAGACGAAGATCGCGTCGATCCGGTCGGACACGGACCAGCAGTCGCTGATCGGGGTGATCGTGACCTCGACCGACGACATCCGCAGGTACCTCGAGTCCGCCGGGGCGACGCTGCCCGGTGGGTCGTGGGTGATCTACCACGGTGCGGTGACGCCGGAGGCCGAGGCGACCGTCGAGGTGTGCGTGCCGTTCGAGGGGCTGGTGGATCCGTCCGGGTCGATCGCGATCCGGGTCGAGCCGGCCCACCGGGAGGCGTACTCCACGATCACGATGGACGAGTGCGTGTACCCGCGGATCATGCTCGCGTACGACCTCGTCGGGGACTGGGTCCGCTCGACCGGGGAGGCGACCGCCGGTCCGCCGCGCGAGGTCTACCTGCCCGACTGTCACCTGCTCCCCCGCGACCAGCCGGCCGTCGACATCGCTCAACCCATTCTCGAGAGGAAGCTCTGATGGACTACGCGGTGCAGACCGACTACAGCGACCCGGGCGTACACGCCCAGCTCTTCGACGCGTTGCCGGACGACGTCGCCGGGATCGCGGCCGTCGTACGCAACCTGGTGATCCACTACCGCGGTGGTGGGATCGAGTTCACCGGCGAGCGGCTCGCCGAGATCGACCACCGGTGGGTCGAGGCGATGCTGACGACCGACCAGAAGCGCAACGGTACGCCGCTGGCCGAACCGCGCGAGCCCGTCGACCGGATCGTCGGCTGCTGCCGTGACTACACGCTGCTGACCGTGTCGGCCCTTCGGCACAAGGGGATCCCGGCCCGCAGCCGGGTCGGGTTCGCGGACTACTTCCGCGGCGGCTACAACCACGATCACGTGGTCGTCGAGTACTGGAACGGCGACCGCTGGGTGATGACGGACGCCCAACTTGACCCGTCCGGCGGGCACCCCTTCGACATCCAGGACATGCCGCGCGGTCCGTTCCTGAAGTCGCCGCGGGGTCCGTTCCTCTCGGCGGCGGAGGTGTGGCTCGGCGTACGCTCCGGCGATCTCAACGCGGACCTGTTCGGCATCGACCCCGGCTCACCCATCAGCGGCGGCTGGTTCGTCCGCAACTACGTCCACCTCCAACTCGCCCACCTCCAGGGCGACGAGCTCCTCCTCTGGGACAACTGGGGCGCCATGTCGGACTCCCTCGACGGCGCGGACGTACACCTCACCGACGAGATCGCCGCCCTCTTGGTTGCCTCTGACAACGGTGATGAAACCGCCACCAAGGAGCTTGCCGACCGCTACCAGACCGACCCGGACCTGCGTCCGGCCGGCCGCTCGTTCGTCACCTCCCCCACCGGCGCTCCGTACACCTGGATCGAGCTGGTACGCCCAGCGGTGTAGACGAAGAGTCTCCGTTCAGCCGACGCGCGCCGTACCCGTTGTCGCTCAGGATCGTAGGTGTGTTGATCCGAGCTGATGACGGGAGAGGGAGATGAGTAGCGCGACGTTGGAGGCTGGCACGGCGGTGAAGCCGTGGCGGCTGGGTGCGAGGACACGGAAGGCCGTGCTGGTGCTGCACATCGTATCCGTCGGGTCGTGGCTCGGCATCGACGTGGTGATGGCGGTACTGACGTTCACCGCGATGGGGACGGACGATCAGAGCACGAAGGCTCTGTGCTTCCGGGTACTCGAGTTGGTGACGGTGTGGCCGATGACGGTGTCCGGGCTCACATGCCTGGTGACGGGTGTGCTCTTGGCGATGGGCAGCAAGTACGGGCTGACGAAGTACTGGTGGGTCGTCGTGAAGCTCTGCATCAACTTGCTGCTGAGCACGCTGGTGCTGGTCGCACTGCGACCGGGCGTGGCCGAACTCGCCGACCGCGGCGAGGCCAACGACCTCGCCGTACCACTCGGCGACATGATCTACCCACCCATCGTCTCCCCGACGCTGCTGATGGTTGCGGTGGTCCTGTCGGTGTTCAAGCCGTGGGGGCTGCTGCGCGGGAAGAAGTGAAAAGCAAGGGCCCCGCCTGGTGAGGCAGGCGGGGCCAGTTGCGTTAGAACTCGGAGCCGGCTGGGAGGTCCGGGGTGGATGGGTCCTCCGGGTCGGAGGGGCCGGCGGCCAGGCCTAGTTCGGCGGGGCTGGCGAGGCCGGGGTGCTTCGGTACGACGCGGACGGTGTAACCGAACGGGCCGGTGCGGTCCAGCTTCAGCTCACCCTCGTAGCGGTGCCGGTTGCCGTCGTACGTCTCCGCCAGCGACAGCGACGCCCGGACCGGGTCCTTGATCTCGTCGTTGGAGTCGACCCGGCCGTGCAGCACCTCGACGTCGATGTCCTGCGGCTTGAGGTCGCCGAGCGCCGCGAAGGCACGGATGCCGACGTTGGTCCCGAGCTGCGGTACGTCGCCCAGGCCCTGGAGCTCGACGTGGTCGACCCGGATCTGCGGCCAGGCCGCCCGGACCCTCTTCTTCCACGCGGCCAGGTCGCGCGCACCGTCGTACGTCGAGTTCAACGACCGCGACGACAAGGCGGACGGCACGTACAGCCGCTCGACGTAGTCGCGGACCATCCGGGTGGCCAGCACCTTCGGGCCGAGCTCCTTGATCGTGTGCCGCAGCATCTCGATCCAGCGGCCGGGGACGTCACCGTCGTAGAACCGCGGCGCGACCTGCTTCTCGATCAGGTCGTACAGCGCGTGCGCCTCGAGGTCGTCACGGCGGTCGGTGTCCTCGATCCCTTCGGCGGACGGGATCGCCCAGCCGAACTCGTCGTCGTACCACTCGTCCCACCAGCCGTCGCGGATGGACAGGTTCAGCGCACCGTTCAGCGCCGCCTTCATCCCCGACGTGCCGCACGCCTCGTACGGGCGGAGCGGGTTGTTCAGCCAGACGTCGCAGCCCGGGTACATCGGCTGCGCCAGCGCGATGTCGTAGTCGGGCACGAACACGATCCGGTGCCGGACCTCCGGGTCGTCGGCGAACCGGACCATCTCCTGGATCAGCTTCTTGCCGCCCTCGTCGTGCGGGTGCGCCTTCCCCGCGATGACGATCTGGACCGGCCGCTGCGGGTGCAGCAGCAGCGACTTCAGCCGCTCCGGGTCGCGCAGCATCAGCGTCAACCGCTTGTACGACGGAACCCGCCGGGCGAAGCCCATGGTCAGGACGTCCGGGTCGAGGATCGAGTCGACCCAGCCGAGCTCGGCCTCGCTGGCGCCGCGGTTCAGCCAGGACTGCCGGACCCGGGCCCGGGTGTCGTCGATGAACCGCTGCCGCAGGATCCGCTTGGTCTCCCAGATCTGCGCGTCGGTGGTCTTGTCCAGCCCCGCGAAGATGCCGTCGGCATCGGCCGTGTCGGTCGCGGCGTAGGTCAGGTTGTGGATCTCCCGGGGCACCCAGGTCGGCGCGTGCACGCCGTTGGTGATCGAGGTGATCGGTACGTCGGTGGCGTCGAAGCTCGGCCACAGCCCGGAGAACATCCCCCGGCTGACCACACCGTGCAGCTTGGACACGCCGTTGGCCCGCTGGGCCAACCGCAGCCCCATGATCGCCATGTTGAAGACGCCCGGGTCGCCGCCCTCGAAGTCCTCGGCGCCGAGCTCGAGGATCCGGTCGACCGGCACCCCTTCGCCGTACGCGTCCGGCGAGAAGTGCTGCTGGATCAGCTCGACCGGGAACCGGTCGATCCCGGCCGGCACCGGGGTGTGGGTGGTGAACACGGTCCCGCCGCGGGCCACCTCGAGCGCGGTGTCGAAGTCGAGGCCCTGGTCGGCGGCCAGCTCACGGATCCGCTCGATGCCGAGGAAGCCGGCGTGGCCCTCGTTGGTGTGGAACACCTCCGGGGCCGGGTGGCCGGTGATCCGGCAGTACTCGCGGACCGCGCGGACACCGCCGACGCCGAGCAGCAACTCCTGGAGCAGCCGGTGCTCCGTCGTACCGCCGTACAGGCGGTCGGTCACCTCGCGCTCGGGCTGCTCGTTCGCCTCGATGTCGGAGTCGAGCATCAGCAGCGGCACGCGGCCGACCTGGGCGACCCAGATCTGGGCATGCAACTGCCGGTTGCCGGGCAGGGTCAATGTCACAGTCGCGGGTGCAGCATTTGACTCGGGGCCGTCGCGGAGCAGGCTGATCGGCAGCCCGTCCGGGTCCACCAGCGGGTAGCGCTCCTGCTGCCAGCCCTCGCTGTTGAGCGACTGGGCGAAGTACCCGTGCCGGTAGAGAAGGCCGACACCGATCAGCGGTACAGCGAGGTCACTGGCCGCTTTGAGGTGGTCACCGGCCAGGATGCCCAGGCCGCCCGAGTACTGCGGCAGCACGTGGGTGATGCCGAACTCCGGGGAGAAGTAGGCCACCGAGCTGATCGGTGAACCGGCGTCGGTCTGGAACCAGCGGTCGTCGGTCACGTAGCCGTTCAGATCGGCTACGGCCAGCTCCAGCCGGCGGAGGAAGGCTTGGTCGTTGGCCAGCTCGTCGAGCCGGGCCGCCGGGACCTCACCGAGAAGCTTGACCGGGTCACCGCCGGTGCTCCGCCACAGCTGTGGGTCGACGGCCTCGAAGACGTCCTGCGTCTCCGGGTGCCAGGCCCAGCGGAGGTTGTTCACCAGGGTGCCCAGCCCGGTCAGCTGCTCGGGCAGGACAGGGCGGACGGAAAATCGTCGTATCGCTCGCACCGGGACACCGTACCGGCCCCGGCCCAGCGAGGCACCTCCGGCATGCATCGATCTTGCAACGCAGGCAAGATTTTGCAGGACCTTTTCGAAGGCTGATCATTGGTGTTCCACGCTGTGGACCGAACCGTGACCGCCAGGTGTTCACGTGCCGGAGCTGGGAACCGATAACGTCAGTCCTGTAGTTCGCCAGGTACGCCGTCCCATCCGCCGGATCCGCAATCGGGCCCGGCACACTATTCGTAAGGGAAGGTTCGTCTACGCCATGACTGGGCGCATCCCGATCACCGACGTCACCCCGACCGTCGACGCCGGAGCGTATCCGGCCAAGGCATCGGTCGGCGAGACGTTCACCATCGCGGCCACGGTTTTCCGCGAGGGCCACGACGCGGTGAACGCGAACGTCGTGCTGACCTCGCCGACCGGCCAGACCAGACGGATGCTGATGGCACCGGTCGGTCAGGGCACGGACCGGTGGACCGTCGACGTCACCCTGCAGGAGCAGGGCGCATGGACGTTCGCGGTCGAGGGCTGGAGCGACCCGTACGGGACCTGGCGGCACAACGCCGAGATCAAGGTGCCGGCCGGTCTCGACGTGGACCTGATGTTCGCCGAGGGGGCCGCGTTCTTCGACCGTGCGGCCGCCGGCGTGCCTCCCGCCGTACGGGCTGATCGGGCGACGCTGACCGATGCCGCACAGGCGCTGGCCAACGGCGCGCTGCCGCCGGAGGCACGGCTGGCCGCGGGCATCTCGCCGCAGGTCCGGTCCGCGCTCGGGCGGTATCCGGTGCGCGAGCTGATCACCTCGTCGGAGACCTACCCGGTGTGGGTCGACCGGGAGCGCGCGCTGTACGGCAGCTGGTACGAGTTCTTCCCGCGTTCGGAGGGTGCGAAGTACGACGAGGAGACCGGGCAGTGGACGTCCGGCACCTTCCGTACGGCGGCCCAGCGACTGGAAGCGGTGGCGGGGATGGGTTTCGACATCCTTTACGTGCCGCCGGTCCACCCGATCGGACACTCCTTCCGCAAGGGCCCGAACAACACCCTCGACCCGAAGCCCGGTGACCCCGGTTCGCCGTGGGCGATCGGCTCGGCCGAGGGCGGGCACGACGCGATCCACCCCGAGCTGGGCACCTTCGAGGACTTCGACTACTTCGTCGGGCGGGCCCGCGAGCTGGGCCTCGAGGTCGCCATCGACCTGGCCCTGCAGGCCTCGCCGGACCACCCGTGGGTGACCGAGCACCCGAAGTGGTTCAGCGTCCGCGCGGACGGTTCGATCGCGTACGCCGAGAACCCGCCGAAGAAGTACCAGGACATCTACCCGATCAACTTCGACAACGATCCCGAAGGCATCTACGCCGAGGTACTGCGGATCGTCCGGCTGTGGATCTCGCACGGGGTGACCGTGTTCCGGGTCGACAACCCGCACACCAAGCCGGTCAACTTCTGGGAGTACCTGCTCGGCGAGATCCGCAAGACCGACCCGGACGTGGTGTTCCTCTCCGAGGCGTTCACCCGGCGGCCGATGATGCGTGAGCTGGCCAAGGTCGGCTTCCACCAGTCCTACACGTACTTCACCTGGCGCAACGAGAAGTGGGAGCTGGAGGAGTACCTGCAGGAGCTGACCCAGGAGACCGCGCACTTCCTGCGGCCGAATTTCTTCGTCAACACGCCGGACATCCTGACCGCCTACCTGCAGTACGGCGGGCCGGGTGCGTTCAAGATCCGGGCGGCGATCGCGGCGACCGCGTCACCGACCTGGGGTGTGTACGCCGGGTACGAACTGTTCGAGCACGTCGCCCTGCGGCCGGGCTCGGAGGAGTACCTCGACACGGAGAAGTTCCAGTTCCGCCCGCGGGACTGGGAGGCCGCCGCCGCGGAGGGCCGGACGCTGGCGCCGTACCTGACGCTGCTGAACAACATCCGCCGCCGGCACCCGGCCCTGCAGCAGCTGCGCAACCTGACGCTGCACTCGGTCGAGGACGAGGCGATCATGTGCTACTCGAAGCGGATCACCGGGCCGGACGGACACAGCGACACCGTCCTCGTGGTGGTGAACACCGACCCGCACTCGGTCCGCGAGTCGATGGTCCACCTCGACATGGCCGCGCTCGGCATGCGCCCCGAGGACACCTTCACCGTGTACGACGAGATCAGCGGCGCGACCTGGCGCTGGGGCCAGCAGAACTACATCAAGCTCGACCCCAACGGCGAACCCGCCCACATCCTCGCCGTCCGCCGCGGCCAAGCCTGACAACACAGGCCTAGAGCGGGACGGTCTCCGGGTACTTCAGGCCGAGGCCGGTGTTCAGGGCAACGACCTGTTCACCGGCACGGATCCAGCCGGATTCGCGCAGCCGCCGTACCGCGGCGAAGGTGGCGGCGCCTTCGGGGCAGATGAAGGCGCCTTCCAGCTCGGCGAGGCGGTGCTGCTCGGCGAGGATGGTCTCGTCGTCGACGGCAACGGCGCAGCCGCCGGTGTCCGCGATCGCTTCCAGGACGAGGAAATCGCCGAGCGCCTTTGGCACGGTGATGCCGAAGGCAACGGTCTTGGCATCGGGCCAGGGCTCGCTTTCCGGCAGACCTTTCTCGTAGGCCTGGACGATCGGCGCACAGCCGGTCGACTGGACGGCGACAAGTCGCGGCAGCGGCCCGTCGATCCAGCCGAGCTCGCGGAGCTCGACCAGGGCCTTCCAGATGCCGATGATGCCGACCCCGCCGCCGGTCGGATAGAGGATGACGTCGGGCAACTGCCAGCCGAGCTGCTCGGCGATCTCCAGCCCCATCGTCTTCTTGCCTTCGATCCGGTACGGCTCCTTCAGCGTCGAGACGTCGAAGTACCCCTCCTGCTCGCGGATGAACGCCGCCGCGTCACCGATCAGCCCGTCGACCAAGTGCAGTTCGGCACCCACGACCTTCACCTCGCGCCGGCAGATCTCCGGTGCCGCGATCGGCATCGCGATCAACGCCGTCATCCCGGCCCGGGCGGCGTACGCGGCCCAGGACGAGCCGGCGTTCCCGTTCGTCGGCATGGCGATCCGGCGTACGCCGAGCTCGTACGCGCGCGACACCCCGACCGCCGCACCCCGCGCCTTGAACGTGCCGGTCGGGATCAGTCCCTCGTCCTTCATCAGCAACCGCTCGACCCCGACCTCGCGGCCGTAGCGCGGCATCGGCAGCAGCGGTGTCATCCCCTCCCCCAGGGTCACCACGTTCTCCGGCGCACGCACCGGCAGAAGCTCGTGGTACCGCCACAGGTCCGGCGGCCGCGCCGCCAGTTCGGCCTTGGTCAGCGTCACGGCAGGTACGTCGTACCGGACCAGCAACGGCGATCCGCACGGGCACAGCCCGATCACCTGATCGGCGTCGTGCGTCTGACCGCACTTGGGGCACTCGAGATGGCTCAGCGCTGAGAACGTCACATCGGGAGAAACTACCCCGCGCGCAGATTGGTGATGGTGGGGCGTTGGTGATCGGTGAGACGGAAGCCGGTGCCGCGGACGGCGTCGATGGTGACGGTGGTGCCGAGGTCGTCGAGTTTGCGGCGGAGACGTTTGACCACCGAGTGGATGTCGGCCGTGCCGCGCAGGTGCCGGTTGCGCCAGACGGTCTGGTGCAGGGCGTCGTACGTCCAGACCCGCAGCGGTGCCGACATCAGCCGGGTGAGCAGGTCGTGCTCGAGCTCGGTGAGCTGCACCTCCTGATCGCGCCAGCGAGCGACCGACCGGGCCCGGTCGATGGTCAGGACGTCGGCATCGGGCTCACCCGCGGCGGCCTTGGTGGCCGTCGAGTCGACCTCCGCGGGCTCCGGCGGCTCCGGGCGTTCGGGGACCGGCGGCGGTTGCTGCGACGGGACCAGCAGCCGGCGGAGTTCTTCGAGACTGGACACGAGGAGCAGGGGCGCGACGTCGTCGACGAGTTCGGCGAGCCGGACCCGTTCCTCCGGTGAGGCCGCGACCGCGATCAGCAGCGGGAACGGCTTCCGGTCGGTCGGGGTCAGATCGGTCGCGGTCAGATCGGCGTCCGCAGGGGCGGGGACACGGGCGGTGACCATCTGATCACAATGTCAACCTCTGCCTTGGATCGTCAACGGACTGACAACCTTTGACCACTTTGCCTGGATCGGTGCGACGGCTAGTCACATCTTGCTCACGAAGTGTGCTTGTTACCACGTTGTTCTGACACATAAGGTCCACGTCAGGCTCACGGTGTCACATGCCGCGACCTGGGGGGCACGCAGCGTTCGCAGAACCGGTTCATCCGCCTGATGACGGCCACCGCGAACGGAGCCTGCACCTCTGCACCAGATGACTCGGGGGAGTCAACTCGGGGTCGTTACCAGTGAGGGGCTGCAGAGATGTCACATCTACGACGAAGGGGACTCGCCAGATCCTTGGTGGGTGCCCTGGCGACGGTGGCAGTCGTCGCGACCGGGATGGCCGCCGCCGGCCAGGCCCAGGCCACACCACCGACCAAACCCGAAGCAACGCCGACCGGCAAGATCAAGCCGGAGCTGATGGCGAAGCTGGACGGCAAGGACGCCAAGGAGGCGACCGACTACTGGGTCCGGTTCACCGCCAAGGCCGACCTGTCCGCCGCCAGCACGATCACCGACTGGAACGAGCGCGGCACCGCCGTCGCCGCGGCACTGAAGAAGACCGCCGCGGCGAGCCAGGCGAAGGTCCGGGCCGAACTGGACGCGCAGAAGGTGAAGTACAAGGCCTTCTGGGGTACGAACGCGATCCGGATCAGCAGCGGCACGCTCGAACTGGCGCAGAACCTGGCCAACCACACCGAGGTCGAGGGTCTCTACAACCCGACCGTCGTCGAGGTGCCGAAGATCACCCCGGCCGAGCGGGCGAACGAGATCAACGCGCTCGAGTGGGGTATCGCCAACATCAACGCCGACGACGTCTGGGCGCAGTACGGCGACAAGGGCGCCGGCATCGTCATCGCCAACATCGACACCGGGGTGCAGTACGACCACCCGGCGCTGGTGAACTCCTACCGCGGTAACAACGGCGACGGGACGTTCAACCACAACTACAACTGGTTCGACGCGGCCGGCACCTCGCCGAGCGCACCGTCCGACGGCAACGGCCACGGCACCCACACGATGGGCACCATGGTCGGCGACGACGGCGCGGGCAACCAGATCGGTGTCGCGCCGGCGGTCAAGTGGATCGCCGCGAACGGCTGCTGCCCGAGCGACCAGGCGCTGATCGACTCCGGTCAGTGGATGCTCGAGCCGACCGACCTGAACGGCCAGAACCCGGACGCGAGCAAGCGGCCGGACATCATCAACAACTCCTGGGGTTCGCAGCTGCCGTCGAACGACCCGTTCATGGAGGACATCACCAACAACTGGAAGGCCTCCGGCATCTTCGGTGCCTGGGCCAACGGCAACAGCGGGACCCTCGGCTGCCAGAGCAGCGGGTCGCCGGGCTCCCTGACCAGCAACTACTCGGTCGGTGCCTACGACATCAACAACAACATCGCGTCGTTCTCCGGCCGTGGTGTCGGTCAGAACGGCACGATCAAGCCGAACATCTCGGCCCCGGGCGTCAACGTCCGGTCCAGCCTGCCCGGCAGCACCTACGGCAGCTTCAACGGCACGTCGATGGCCACTCCGCACCTCGCGGGAACCGTCGCCCTGCTGTGGTCGGCCGCACCGGCGCTGAAGGGTGACATCGACGCGACCCGGGCACTGCTGAACGGGACCGCGATCGACAAGGCCGACAGCCAGTGCGGTGGCACCACGGAGAACAACAACGTCTACGGCCAGGGCCGTCTGGACGCGTTGGCTCTGCTGAACGCCGCGCCGATCGGTGACACCGGCACCCTCGCCGGCACGGTGACCGCGGCGACCGGCGGTGCTCCGCTGGCCGGCGCGAGCGTGACGGTGAAGACCGCGGGTCAGCCCGACCGCGTGCTCACCACCAGCAGCACCGGTGCGTTCTCGTCCGTGCTGCCGGCCGGCAGCTACGACCTGACCGTGGCGTCGTTCGGGTACCAGACCCAGACCGACACCGCCGTCATCACCACCGGCGCCACCACCACGAAGAACTACGCCCTGGCCAGCGCTCCGCAGGTCAACGTCGGCGGCACCATCTCGGACGGCTCCGGCCACGGCTGGCCGCTGTACGCGAAGGTGAGCGTCGAGGGTCCGGGTGGCGTGTTCGACTACACGACGCCGAGCAACGGCCGCTTCAGCCTGAAGGTGCCGTCCAGCGCGTCGTACACCCTGAAGATCGAGTCGCAGTACCCGGGTTACCAGACGGTCAGCCAGCCGATCACGGTCGGCACCGGCAACCTGACCAAGAACGTCGCGGTCCCGGTTCGCGCCGACGCCTGCACCACGGCGCCGGGGTACAAGTACGGCTCGGACGGCGTCTACGAGACGTTCGACTCCGGTGCCAAGCCGGGCAACTGGAGCGTCGTCGACAACAAGGGCAACGGCCAGGTCTGGCAGTTCAACGACCCGGGCAACCGGGGCAACCTGGCCGGCGGCTCCGGCAAGTTCGCCATCATCGACAGCGACCGGTACGGCCCCGGCGGCTCGCAGGACACCTCGCTGGTCAGCCCGGTGGTCGACCTGACCGCGGTCGCCGCTCCGGTGATCCGGTTCAACCAGGACCTCAACTGGCTCGGCGGCGAGAAGGCCGACGTGGACCTGTCGATCGACGGCGGGGCCACCTGGAGCACCGTGCTCACCCAGGCCGCGGACGTCCGCGGTGTCAAGGAGATCGCGATCCCGCAGGCGGCCGGCCAGTCCGCCGTGCAGGTCCGGTTCCACTACTACAACGCGCAGTACGAGTGGTGGTGGATCGTCGACAGCGTGCTGATCGGCAGCCAGGTCACCTGTGAGCCGAACGGCGGCGGCATCGTCGTCGGCAACGTCAAGGACGCCAACACGAACGGTTTCGTGAACGGTGCGGTCGTCACCCGTGACGGCAACGCCGCGGAGACCGGTACCACCGTGGCGACGCCCGAGGACACCGGCCTGAACGACGGCTTCTACTGGCTGTACTCCTCGGAGTCCGGCGACCAGGGCTTCACCGCCAAGGCCGGCAACTACGTCAGCTCGGCGCAGACCGTTCCGGTCGAGGCCGACTGGACCACCACGGCCGACTACTCGCTGGCCGCGGGCAAGCTGGCCGTCACCCCGGGCAGTGTCACCGGCAACCTGAAGCTGCCCACCGGCAAGGTGACCAAGTCGTTCACCGTGACCAACACCGGCGGTGCGCCGGTCGAGGTGAAGTTCGGTGAGCGCGACGGCGGCTTCGAGCTGCAGAACGCCAACGGCACCACCACCAGCAAGACGCAGGTGCTGAACAGCACCGGCGCCCCGCTGCAGCGGCTCGAGGTTCCGACCTCGTTCGCTCAGCTGCTGTCCGGCAAGACGGCCGGTACGCCGGCC
Organism: Kribbella sp. NPDC049174; assembly: GCF_043197365.1. NCBI lineage: Bacteria > Bacillati > Actinomycetota > Actinomycetes > Propionibacteriales > Kribbellaceae > Kribbella > Kribbella sp. NPDC049174. Next base: position 305,495 of record NZ_JBICSZ010000004.1, read on the forward strand.
GCCGCGAAGCCGCTGGCGGCTCCGTGGGTCGACATCGCCGACTACCCGTCGACGGTGATGGACAACCGGGTGGTCAGCCTCGAGGGCAAGACCTACTCGATTGCCGGTGGCAACGGTAGTGCGTCGACCGGGAACAGCTACGTGTACGACCCGGCGACCCTGGCCTGGACCGCCATCGCCCCGCTGCCGGGCGCTCGCAACGCCATCACCGTCGGCGTCGTGGGTGGCAAGATCATCGCCAGCTCCGGCTGGGGTGCCGCCGGTCCGGACGCGGCGACCTGGTCGTACGACCCGGCGGCCAACGCCTGGACCTCGGTAGCCGCCAACCCGGCTCCGCGGGCCGCGGCCGGTCAGGCTGTCGTCGACGGCAAGCTGTACGCCGTCGGTGGCTGCACGACCTCCGGCTGTCTCCCGATGAGCAACACGGTCGTCCGGTACGACGCGACCGCGAACAGCTGGGAGACGCTGCCGAACTACCCGAAGTCGGTCGCGTTCGCGTCCTGCGGCGCCATCGACGGCAAGCTGTACTGTGCCGGCGGTAACGACGGCACGAACTCGCTGAAGTCGGCGTACGTCTTCGACCCGGGAGCCAACGCCTGGTCCCCGGTCGCCGAGGCGCCGGCGGACCACTGGGCGGCGTCGTACGCCGTCGCCGGCGGCAAGCTGCTCGTCGTCGGTGGGGTCCAGGCCGGTGCGGTTACCAACGCCGGCTTCGCCTACGATCCGGCCGCCGACTCCTGGTCGGCACTGCCGAACGCCAACCTGCCGCGGTACCGCGGTGGTGCGGCCTGCGGCTTCTACAAGGTCGGCGGTTCCTCCGGTGGCTTCACCGCCACGGTGGACAGCGAGGCCCTGCCGGGTCTCGAGGACTGCGCCGAGTCGTCGGCGGACGTGAGCTGGCTGTCCATCGACAAGACCGAGGCCACGCTGGCCCCGGGCGCGTCGACGACGGTCAAGGTCACGCTCACGGCGAGCGTCGACCAGCCCGGCACCTACAGCGGGTCGGTCACGATCGGCGAGAACACGCCGTACCAGGTCGCACCGGTAGCCGTGACGATGAACGTCACCCCGCCGACCACCTGGAGCAAGCTGCTCGGCACCGTCTCGGGCGTCAGCTCGTCCGGTGTCACGGCCCCGCTCCCGGGTGCGATCGTCCAGGTCGACTCGTGGGCGCAGTCGTACACCTTCATCACCGACAAGGACGGCAAGTACGCCTACTGGCTGGACCGTCGCAACAACCCGCTCACCCTGATCGCCGCCAAGGACGGCTACAAGCCCCAAACCCGCACCACCCGCCTGCTCGCAGGCGAACCGGTCACAGAGGACTTCGCTCTGAAGTCGATCCGGTAGTCATGCAGTAAGGGCCGGCCCCACTCAGATCTTCTGAGTGGGGCCGGTTCTTTGTGGTGTGGCTACGCGGTCGGGAGGAGGTGGAAGCCGACGCCGCGGACGGCGTGGATAGTGACGGTGGCGCCGAGGTTGGCGAGTTTCTGGCGCAGGCGCTTCACCACCGAGTGGATGTGGGAGCCGTGGCCGAGGTGTTCGTTGCCCCAGACGGCGTGGTGCAGACGCTGGTAGGTCCAGACGCGGCCGGGTTCCTTGACCAGGCAGTGCAGGAAGTCGTGCTCCAGCCGGGTCAGCGGCACCTCACGGTCCTTCCAGCGCACGACCCGCCGGTCCACGTCCAAGTACAACTCGGTCTCCACCTCAGGTACGGCGGCCGGCGCGGATACCGCGACCGGAACGGCGGACACGGACCGCGGCACTGCCTCGATCTGGGCAACGGCCGGCTGGTCGGTACCGGGCAGCACGGTCGGCGTCAGGACGACGGGACCGGCCGGCGACGTCATCTCGGTGAGTTCGAGGAACGCGCGCGCCTGGTCCGCGCTGGACACCAGCAACAGCGCCTCCGCACCACCCAGCAGCCGGACGAGCTGCACCCGCTCGGCCGTGGACGTGGCCACCCCGATGATCAACGACGAATCCGACGACCTCTCCATTCGAGTCCCCTCCTGGTCAATCACCAGGCACAAGTACCTTTTACGACGCGAAGTAAGTCAAGGGATTCCCGGTACGCCGGGCTGGCACATATGCGACCTGTCCGAGACAGGACACGACCGCAGGCAGCAAGAAAGTGCGTCCGGGTCCGCCGCGGGGAACGACGCGGCGGACCCGGACGCAGTACAGAGGACCGCCGGCCGGCCGTGGGCGGCGGGCCCGGCCGGCGGTCCGCTGGGATCAGCCGACCGTCTTGACCGCGGTGATCAGGGTGCCGTCGGTGGTGTCACCGGACAGCTCCCAGAAGAACGCGCCACCGAGTCCCTGCTGGTTCGCGTACGTCATCTTGCTGCGGATCGTGGCGGGTGTGTCGTACCCCCACCACTGCCCGTTGCAGAAGGCGTACGCCGTACCGCCGACGGTTCCGGTCGACGGGCAGCGGGTGGAGATCAGCTTGTAGTCCTCGATCCCGGCCTCGTACTTCCCCGGCGCCGCACCGGTCGCGCTGCCACCGGGTGCGGCCTGGGTGACGCCGGTCCAGCCGCGGCCGTAGAACCCGATCCCGAGCAGCAGCTTCGAGGCCGGGATCCCCTTCGACTTCAGCTTCTGGATGGCCGCGTCACTGTGGAACCCGGCGGTCGGGATCCCGTTGTACGACGTCAGCGGCGAGTGCGGCGCGGTCGGGCCGTGCGGGCTGAACGCACCGAAGTAGTCGTACGTCATCGGCATCAGCCAGTCGAGCTTGCCGGCCGCCGCCGCGTAGTCGGTCGCGTCGATCTTGGTTCCGTCGGCGGTGATCGCCGCCGTCACGAGTGCGGACGAGCCGAACTTGGTGCGCAGCGCGGTGACCACGTTGTTGAAGGCGTTCGGCCCGGACGTGTCGCAGCTCAGGCCGCAGGCGTTCGGGTACTCCCAGTCGATGTCGATCCCGTCGAACACATCGGCCCAGCGCGGGTCCTCGACCAGGCGGTGGCAGGAGTCGGCGAACGCGGCCGGGTTCTTCGCGGCCTCGCTGAACCCGCCGGACCAGGTCCAGCCGCCGAAAGACCAGACCACCTTGATGTTCGGGAACTCGCGCTTCAGCTTCCGCAACTGGTTGAAGTTGCCGCGCAGCGCACCGGTGTCCCAGGTGTCGGCCACGCCGTCGACCGAGCCGGCCGCGTCGTAGAACTTGTCGTACGCCGCGTACGAGTCGCCGATCGCGCACCGGCCGCCGGCCGTGTTGCCGAACGCGTAGACGATCGTGGTCAGCTTCGAGGCCGAGCCGCTCGTCTTGATGTTCTTCACGTGGTAGTTGCGGTCGTAGACACCCCACTCGGTGAAGTACCCGACCACTCTCTTTCCGGCGGCGACCGCCTGGGTCCCGCTCGGTTCGGCGGAGCGGGCGGCCGCGGGTACGGCGCCCGCCCCCAACAGGGCCATCGCGGCGGCGACGGCCAGAACTCGGATTCTCATGCGTACCTCCTGGGGGCGGAGAGGAACTGTCCGCACCCTACCGAGCACGTGCAGTTAAGAAAAGAAGAAACCCGAATAAAAATGTTCTCGTGATCATCGCGACGCTCCCTGGACGTGGTGTGCGGACGGAGCGGACAGCGGAGTAATGTCCTCGCGCACGGTCACTTTTGACCGCATCCGACGGAGGAACAGTGCCCGGACTCGTTCGGCGGCCGGTCGTCGTCTGGCTGCTCGCGGCCCTCGCCGTACCCGTGCTGCTGACCGCTGTGCTCATTCCGGCCAAGGCCGGCACCACCGAGGACGACCTCCGGGACCGATCGCTGACGGCGCTGCAGGCCCGCGGGATCACCGGTGCCGAGGTCGACGTGGACGGTCGCGATGCGACGGTCGCCGTACCGGCCGGCGTCGATCCCGCCGTGGTCAAGAAAGTCGTCGACGGGGTCGAGGGCGTTCGCGCGGTCCGGGTCGAGGGTGGTGGCGGCACGCCCTCGCCGTCACCGTCACCGACCGAAGCGCCGGCTCTCGCGTCGTTCGAGGTCGGGCGGACGGACAACTCCATCCGCGTCCAGGCCCCGGTCAAGGATCAGGCGGTCAAGGAGGCGATCGCCGCCCAGGTCGACACGGTGCTCGGTCCCGACCGCGAGTTCGACGACCGGATCACGATCGACGCGGCGAACGGGCTGCAGGACGCCACCGCGGTGTCCGCGCTGATCCACGCCCTCGCGATCGGGACCGGCGACGCGTCGGTGCGGTACGACGGTACGACGATCACGCTGACCGGGAAGGTGCCCGACCAGGCGACCAAAGCGACCGTGGCGCGCGCCGCGGCGAAGGCGGTCCCCGGTGCGGTGATCGCCGACCAACTGCAGACCCCGGCACCGCCGAAGCCGGAGGTCAGTGAGGCGTGCCGGACGTTCCAGAGCCGGCTGTCGGAGTTCAGCCGGCAGCACTCGATCATCTTCCTGTCCGGTACGTCGATCGTGAACAATGACTCCAAGCCGTCGGTGGTCCGGGCCGCGGCACTGCTGAAGTCGTGCCCGGCCGTCCGCGTCGAGATCGCGGGTCACACCGACAACCTCGGCTCCCCCGCCAGCAGCCTGCCGCTGTCCGAGCGACGCGCGGCCGCGGTCCGGGCGACGCTGGTGCGGCTCGGGGTGCCGGCAGGCCGTCTCCTCGCCCACGGCTACGGCGAGGCCTTCCCGGTCGCCTCCAACGACACCCCGGCCGGCCGGATCGCCAATCGCCGGGTCGAGCTTCGAGTACTGCAAGGGGCCTCATGAGTTGGCTGATCGCGGAGACCTGGATCCTGCTGCTGGTCGCGTTCCTGCTGGGCAGCGCGGCCGCCTGGCTGCTGCACCGGCTGCTGCCGGCGAGAGGGGCGCGCCGATGAGCTGGCTGCTGCGGCACAACTGGCTGTGGTCCCTGCTCGCCTTCCTGCTCGGCGCGGCGATCACGTGGTTCCTGCTAGTACGACGCGAGCAGCCCGCACCGGCCGAATCCGCCGCCGAGGAGCCGGTCGAGGAGAAGGAAGAAGTCCTCGTCGGAGCTTCAGTCGGAGCAGTCGACGCAGCAGACGCCGTCGACGCACCGCCCGGACCCCGGCCCGCTCCAGTGGCCGACGTACCCCGGCCCGCTCCGGTGGCCGACGTACCCCAGGCACCCGCACCGGCGTTCAACCGGCGGATGGACGCCGAGCGGATCGCGACGCCGACGCTGTTCGACCAGGACGTCGACGAAGACACAGCTGCGACCGAGCCGCAGGTGCAGGCCGTCGTGCCGCCCGGCCGCTACGGTGAGGGCTCGGCCGAAGCGGTACCGCACCAAGGTCCGCCGGACGGGTTCACCATCAAGGGCAACGCCCAGTCGATGCTGTTCCACACCCCCGACTCGCCGTACTACGGCCGGACCAAACCCGAGGTCTGGTTCCGCTCCGAGTCCGACGCCGAACGCGCCGGCTTCACCAAATACACCCGCCGCCCCCGCAAGTCCCCCAACCCCCGCGACTGACCCCGGCCGAAGGAGAGTGACCGTGAAGCACGAGGTCACCGTCCCCTACACCATCGAACAGGACGAGAACGGCGTGTGGTGCGCCCAGGCCGCCCTGCTCCCGGACGCCTTCGCAAACGGCCAGGGCGATACCAGGGAGGCCGCTATCGAAGACCTGCGCGCCGGGATGGCCGTCCTGGCCGAAGAGGTCGGCGTGCCCCAACAACTCACTGTCGTGGTCGAGACGCCCCGATGAGTTCAGAGTCGTCAGTGGAGCCGGAGAAGGGGCGCGGGCAGGAGTTGAGTCCTGAGGAGGTTCTGCGGCCCACTGCGGATGCTCGGGGGGCGACTGGTCCGCGGGCTGGGAAGGGGCGGGCGTCTGGGCGGCGTGGGGGGAAGTTGAGCGGCCGGGCGCGGGAGGAGCGGGGTCGGAAGCGCTGAGTTTCGGCGGGTGGGATAGGGGGATCAGGCCCCTATTTGCTTGTACTGGCAAAAGGCCGTCACACTGAGCCGAACGCCAGGACGGATCACCCACCGACGGCGTGCACCACATCCCCGGACACCCACCGGACACATCGCACGGTCTTCTTTTTACGGTCCCCGCTTTGGGGTATGGGAAACCAGTGCATGCCCGGGAAAGTCCACCCACGCTGTCGCCACGGTCCGTGGCGGCAGGCCGCAGTACCGCTAGGTTTGGAGACACCCGATGGAGGTGAGCGTGACCGACATGCTGCCGGAGCAGCACCACGGACTGACGAAGAGTGACCCGCTGTGGTTCAAGCGGGCCGTCTTCTACGAGGTCCTCGTGCGGTCCTTCAAGGACTCGAACGCCGACGGCATCGGCGATCTGCAGGGCCTGACCGAGAAACTCGACTACCTCGAGTGGCTCGGGGTGGACTGTCTCTGGTTACCCCCGTTCTATCCGTCGCCACTGCGCGACGGCGGCTACGACATCTCCGACTACACCGGGGTGATGCCCGAGGTCGGCACGATCGCCGACTTCGCCGCGTTCATGGAGGCCGCGCACACGCGCGGGATCCGGATCATCGTCGACTTCGTGATGAACCACACCTCCGACCAGCACCCCTGGTTCCAGGCGTCGCGCAGCGACCCGGACGGTCCGTTCGGCGACTTCTACGTCTGGTCCGACACCGACGACAAGTACAGCGACGCGCGCATCATCTTCGTCGACACCGAGTCGTCGAACTGGACCTGGGACCCGGTCCGCGGCCAGTACTTCTGGCACCGGTTCTACTCCAACCAGCCCGATCTGAACTTCGAGAACCCGGCCGTCGGCGACGCGATGATCGAGGCGCTGAAGTTCTGGCTCGACCTCGGCGTGGACGGGTTCCGGCTGGACGCGGTGCCGTACCTGTTCGAGACCGAGGGCACCAACTGCGAGAACCTCCCGCGCACCCACGAGTTCCTCAAGCGGGTCCGCAAGGAGGTGGACGCGAACTACTCCGACCGCGTCCTGCTCTGCGAGGCGAACCAGTGGCCGGCCGACGTGGTCGAGTACTTCGGCGACCGCTCCTCGGGCGGCGACGAGTGCCAGATGGCGTTCCACTTCCCGGTGATGCCGCGGATCTTCATGGGGGTGCGGCGCGAGTCGCGGTTCCCGATCTCGGAGATCCTGGCCCAGACCCCGGAGATCCCGGACACCTGCCAGTGGGGCATCTTCCTGCGCAACCACGACGAGCTGACACTCGAGATGGTCAGCGACGAAGAGCGCGACTACATGTGGGGCGAGTACGCGCAGGACCCGCGGATGAAGGCCAACATCGGCATCCGCCGCCGGCTGGCCCCGCTGCTGGACAACGACACCAACAAGATGGAGTTGTTCACCGCGCTGCTGCTCAGCCTGCCCGGTTCGCCGATCCTGTACTACGGCGACGAGATCGGCATGGGTGACAACATCTGGCTCGGTGACCGCGACGGCGTCCGGACCCCGATGCAGTGGTCACCGGACCGCAACGCCTCGTTCTCCACCGCCACACCGGGCAAGCTCGGCCTGCCGGTGATCATGGACCCGGTCTACGGCTACCAGGCGGTCAACGTCGAGGCCGAGATGGAGAACGCCTCGTCGCTGCTGCACTGGACCCGCCGGATGATCCAGACCCGCAAGCAGCACCCGTGTTTCGGCATGGGTACCTTCACAGACCTGGGGGGTTCCAACCCCAGCGTGCTGTCGTACGTCCGCGAGTTCGGTGACGATGTGGTGCTGTGCGTGAACAATCTGTCGAGGTTCCCGCAGCCGATCGAGCTGGACCTGCGCCAGTGGCAGGGCGTGGAACCGGTCGAGCTGCTCGGTGGGGTGCACTTCCCGACCATCGGCGAGTTGCCCTACCTTTTGACGCTCGGCGCGCACGGTTTCTACTGGTTCCGGCTGCCGGTGCACAAGCCGGCTGACCACGAGGAGAGCATGTAGTGAGTTCCCATCTGGACCAGGTCCAGTCCTTCTGTTCGGGCCAGAGGTGGTTCGGCGAGAAGGGACACGACGTCCATGTCGACGCGATGGCCACCTCGGTGTGGCTGTCCGGCGAGGACGCCTGGCCCGCGGTCCGGATCGGGTTCGTCTACTGTTCCGGCCCGCCCGGGTCGGAGTTCCCCATCCGGGTGTACCAGCTGCCGCTCAGTTACCACCGCGAACCGGTCGACAACCTCGGCCACGCGCTGGTCGGCGAGTGGGAGGAACAGGACCTGGCCGACACCCGGGTCTGGGTGTACGACGCGCTGCACGACAAGGAAGCGACGCCGTACTGGCTGGACGGCCTGACGCACGGACGGCAGCTGGACGGGCTGGAGTTCCATCCCGTCCACGCTCCGGACCACGCGACCGTCGTACCGGAGGACGCGCAGTCGCTCGTCCTCACGGTGGAGCAGAGCAACACGTCGCTGGTGTTCGGTGACGTGGCACTGCTCAAGGTGTTCCGCCGGCTCGAGCCCGGGAGCAATCCCGGGGTCGAGATCGAGTCGGCGCTCACCGAGTCGGGGTCCGAACTGGTCCCCGAGGTGCTCGGATCCGCGCGCGGATCCTGGCCGCGCGCGGGCGGCGGGACCGACGCCGGCGACTTGGCGATGATGACGGCGTTCCAGAAGAACGCGACCGACGGGTGGGCGTTCGCGACCTCGTCGGTGCGGGATCTGTACGCCGAGGCCGATCTGCACGCCGAGGAGGTCGGCGGTGACTTCGCGGCCGAGTCGCACCGGCTCGGCGCGAGCACGGCGCAGGTCCACTCCGAGCTGGCCAAGGCGCTCGGCACCGACATCTGGGAGCCGGACCTGCTGGTCGAACATGCGGCGGCGATGCGACGCCGGCTCGATGTGGCGGCCGCGGCGATCCCGGAACTCGCGCCGTACGCTCCGGGGCTGACTCGAGCGTTCGACGCACTGGCGTCGTACGACCAGCCGGTGACGGTGCAGCGGATCCACGGTGACTTCCACCTCGGTCAGGTACTGCGGACGATCGACGGCTGGAAGCTGATCGACTTCGAGGGCGAGCCGGCCAAGTCGCTGATCGAGCGGCGGGCGCTGGACACCCCGGTCAAGGACATCGCCGGGATGCTGCGCTCGTTCGACTACGCGGCCCGGTCCCTGCTGGCCGACCACCAGGGCGACCAGCAGATCGCCTACCGGGCAGCCGAGTGGGCGAGCCGGAACCAGCGGGCGTTCTGCGACGGATACGCCGAGGTGATGGGCACGGATCCGCGGGAGCAGTCGGTGCTGCTGAGCGCGTTCCTGGCCGACAAGGTGATCTACGAGACCCTCTACGAGGCCCGTAACCGCCCGTCCTGGCTCCCGATCCCGCTCGCCGCGGCCGCGCAGCTGGCCGAACAGTGATACCCCCAGGCGCTAGCCCGGTCCGAAGACTGACGCAAGTGCGCTGAGCTTGCGCGGTACGTCGTACTCGGCGCCACCCTCGTGGCCGTTGTACGGGAACACCTCGAGCTGGGCCGGACCGCCGTACCGATGGAAGGCGGCGACGACGGTCGAGGGTGGGCAGACGTTGTCCATCAGCGCGACCGAGAACCACGCCGGGCAGTCCGCCCGGGCCGCGAAGTTGACCGCGTCGAAGTATGACAGGGTCGCCATCGCCTGCTCCACCTCGAACCGGTGACCCTTCAGCCAGCGCCCGATCTCGGCGTACGGGCCGTTGTCGGTGATCTGCGACGCGCGCCGATAGTGGCACAGGAACGGTACGTCGGCGATCGCCGCGGACAGGTCGTCACGGAGACCGGCGACGGCCAGCGCGAGGCCGCCGCCCTGGCTTCCACCGATGACGGCGACCCGGGAGGGATCGACGTCCGGACTCGCCTTCGCCGCGTCGACGGCGCGCACCGCGTCGGTGATGAGCCGCCGGTAGTAGTGCCGGTACGGGTCCTCGATCCCTCTGGTCAGGAACCCTGGGGACGACGACCCGTGCCCGTCCGGCGCGATGTCGGCGGTATCGGCCACGGTCTTGCCGCCACCACCCTGGCCCCGGTTGTCCATCACCAGATGGGCGTAACCGGCGGCACTCCAGGTCAGCCACTCGTAGGGGATGCCGCGGCCGCCGTTGTAGCCGATGTACTGCACCACCGCGGGCGACGGCCCACTGCGATGGCGTGGCAGCAGCAGCCACGCCTTGACCGGTTGACCGCCCCACCCGGCGAACGTCACGTCCTGTACGTCGACAGTCGCGAGCCGGGCGTCGTACGGCGCGAACCGGGCGTCGATCGGGCTGCCGGCCGCGTCGTCGAGCGTCTGCTTCCAGAACGCGTCGAAGTCCGCGGGTTCCTCCGGGTCGGGCCGGTACTCGCGCAACCGGTCCAGGGGCATGTCAACCAGCATCAGGGGTTCTCCTCAGCGGAAGGTGGCGGTCAGGGTGCCGCCATGGCTGTCGGTGACGTCGGCGATCAGGCGCCAGCCGGCACCCCGCCGGACGACCTGGACTTTGTCGTCGGCCGCGACGAAGCGCAGCCCGGGCTTGGCCAGGTCGACAGCGACCGTCGTCCGCATCTGGGTCGGATCGGAGATCGCGACCGTGCCGCGCGCCATCACGACCGAGGCCGGCCCGTCTGCGGTGAGCTCCGCGGCACATCCGGCCTGCCAGAAGTTCGCGGCCAGTACGTCGTGCAGCCGCACGGCGTGGACGGTCGAGTCGGCGCGGAGTCGTCGTACCGGCCGATTCCGGGCGAAGGCTGTGGTCGCTCCGAGGCTCGCGGTCGGGAGCTGGACGTAGTAGTAGCCCTGGGCAACGGGTGCGGCACCGTGGTCGATCCAGAGGGTCTGGTACGGCCTGGTCACCGGGGTGTCGGTGCCGTACTTGAGGTTGATCTCGCGCCAGGTCGCGGTCCGGTTCTCCCGGAGCATCCGGACCGGTGTGCTGTCCGGGAAGATGTAGCCGCCGGTGCCGGCCAGGTGACAATAGCCGGGTGCCTGGGTGAAGGTCTCGGTCCCGGTGCGGAGCTTGCGGTTCTCCACGATCGTCTCGACCGACCCGGGTCCGGTGATGTCCGAGCCGAGGCAGACCATCACGTCGTCGATCAGGAACCAGCTCTTCAACGCGGTCAGGCCGGTGCCGTGTCCGCGCAGGTCCATACCGTAGGCGCCGATCGTCCGGCCGGGTACGGCTGCTCCCCCGACCCAGTCGGCGGCACTAGTACTGCGGAACCCGTACGAGTCGGCCAGTCGCCGGGTGTCGACCGTCGTCCCCGGCAGCCGGTACGGGTCGACGGTCGGCCAGTAGTCGCCGGAGTAGTGGCCGAGGTCGTCGTCGTACACCAGGACCATGCCGTCGGACAGGTGCCAGCCGTGCAGGTTCTCGGTCTGGATCGACTCGTAGTTGTATATCCGCGACGAGTACGCACTGAGCCCGATCGTGAACCCGGGCCGGTGGTGCGCGGCCTTGTCCATCCGCGGGTACTGCTTGTGCAGCACGAGCGGGCCGCGGGCCGGCGTACCGGAGGCGAGCACGGCCCGGGCCGCCACCAGTGAGGCCGGGTCGGTGACGGTGAGGAAGTCGCGGAAGGTGTCCTCGGTGATCCACTGTTTGACCAGCGCGGTGAGCCGGGTGGCCCGGTCCGGCCGCGCGGCCGGGATGAGTCGCAACGCGCCCTCGATCACCGTCTGGGTCGGCGCGTGGTTCTGCTTGCTCGGCCGGGCGATCTCGCGGCCGCAGACCGACCCCATCAGGTCACCGCGGGCCATCAGCGGATCGAACGCGTCGTCGATCCAGTGGTAGATGTTGTCCAGGTCCGGATCGGTGACGGACCACTGGGTACCGCCGAGCAGGTAGAGCAGCGACGACAGCGTGCCGAGCAACTCCTTCCCGTAGCCGCCGTTGTACGGGTGCTTCCAGTGCTGGAGGAAAGCGCCGTCACTGTAGAAACCCTCACCGGTCCCGTCGGTCCGGCCCGGTGCGTCGTTGAAGGCGAGCACGCTGTTCGCGCCGTCGCCCTCGACATCGCTGATCGCGTCGCGCACGCGGGAGAGCGCCGCGGTGTCGCCGTCGAGCACGGCCCGGACGGCGACCACTGTCGCGATCCAGACCCGGTTGGCGCCGGTCGCGATCTGCCGGTCGGCCCGCCAGAGATTCGGATCGGGTGTGTAGTGGTTGATCGCGGCCGTGTACTTCGACCGCAGTGCCGGGTCGATCACGTCGTACAGCAGCACGAGCGTGTCGGCGAACGCGGCGGCACCGCCGATCTCCCAGTCGTAGTCGTTGTCGTACCGCGGCAACGTCGGGCTGTACCGGTTGGCGTACATCCAGTCGAGCGCGCCGAGCACGTCCGCGGCGACCTGCGCGTTCCCGGCGTACGACGAACCGGTGGTGCCCCAGGCGACCGCGATCTGCTTGATCCGGCGGAGGTTCGACGCGACGTGGTTGGACAGGGTGGTGCTGGCCAGATCGGGCCAGAGGGTGGTGCGGTTCGCGGACCGGTCGAGGGTGGTCAGCGCGGACTTGGCGAGCTTGTCGATCCGCGCGATCGCGACCGCGAGATCGGGATCGGTGGGATCCACGGTGGGACCGCCGGTCAGCAGCGTCTGCCACCGGCGGCGCAGCTCGTCGGTGGACTCGTCGGCCCGGGCCGGCAGCGTGAGTGGGCCGGCCATCAACGCGGCCGAGCCGCCGAGCATGCCGCCGAGAACGGTTCGTCGGCGGAGGGTGAGAGCAGGCATCGAATTCCTTTCAGGCAAGGAGGGCGGAGGCGATCGCACGTGCTCCGGCCGCGTTGGGGTGCAGCCCGTCGCCGCTGTTGAAGTCAGGCCGGAGCCGGGCCGGATCGGCGGGATCACGAAGCGCCGCGTCGACGTCCACGAGGGTGTCGAAGATGCGGCCGGTCCGGAGTCCGGCGTTGACCTGCTGCCGGACGTGCTCCAGCTCGTCGGTGTAGCGAATCCAGCCCTTGAACGGGCCGATCGTTGCCCCGAGCACCTTCAGCTCGTGGTCCCGGGCCCGGCGCGCGAGTTGGCCGTACGCCGCGAGCAGCACGGCGGGATCGAGCTGACTCGGCGGCTGCTGGATGTCGTTGATCCCCAGGAACACCAGCACGGCATCGAGTCCCGGCAACGCCAGCACATCACGGTCGAATCGGGCCTGTCCGCCGGGACCGAACCGTCCGTCGTCAAGCAGCAGTCGATTGCCGCTGATGCCGAGATTCGCCACCGCCGGACTGCGGTGGAAACGCGCCGCGAACTGATCCGGCCAGCGCAGATTCGCGTCGTCCGGCGTGCCGACGCCCTCGGTGATCGAGTCGCCGAGGATCGCGAGCGTCCGCCGGCCGCGGCTGCTGACATCGACACCGGTGATCAGGAAGACCGATTTGGTCTGCCGCTGGTACGCCGAGTTCGCGGCGCCGGTCAGGTCACCGGTACCGATCAGTCCGGTGGCGTGGACATTGCGATGGAAGCTCAGTGGTCCGGTCGGTCCGGGCAGATAGATGCTCACCACCACGTCGCCGCGGTCGGGCACGTGGAGGTCGACGGGATCGCTGAGCACGGTCGCACCGGCCGCCAGGAGCACCTGCTTCTCGCCGAAGAACAGCACGGGCCGATCCCCCGCGGTGACGGAGCCGACGATGATCGGAGTGGTTCCGAACGGGTTGGCGAAGCGGAGTCGGATCGGGCCGCCGGCGGACAAGCGCAGAACGTGGCGGATCGTCGTGTCAGCGAACCCCGCAGTGGCGTCCGTGTCGGTCGCGGTCGGAGCGGTCTGTGCGGTCGCCCAGCTCGGAACCCAGCGGCGCCCACCCGGCGCGGTGGCCGCGGTCGTCGCGGTGGCGGTGGCCGGCGCGGCGATCAGAGTCAGCGAGCCGGCGGCCGCCCCGCCGAGGAGCCCCCGGCGGGACAGCGAGCCCATCAGCAGGACCCGGTGGGGTTGAAGTCGGCGCCGTACGTGCCGACCGAGTTGCCGCCGGTGTTGCCGGACATCGTGTTGCCGCAGATCTGGCCCTGCGGTGTGCGCATGAACTTGATACCGCCGGCGTCGTTGCCGGTGATGGTGTTGCCGTAGACGTCGTTGTCGATGCCGTCGGTCGCGGTGTCGCCGCCGAGCCGGACGCCGGCACCGGTGTTGTCGTAGATCGTGTTGTAGCGGAAGGTGTTGCCGCTCCCCCGGGCGTCCAGGCCGCCGGAGCTGGGGTCCTTCTGCTGACTGCAGTCGTTGTACTCGACGATGTTCGCGGTCGAGTTCTCCTTGACGTCGACGCATTCGTTGCCGGCCGTCGCGATGGTGTTGTGGTGGATCCGGTTGTTCCGGCTGCGGTCGGGTTGATCGTCGGGCGCACCGTTCTCACCCTGCTGCTCGGGCGCGGTGCCGACGTAGATACCCTCGCCGTTCTTGCCGCCGCCGGCGAACTTGAAGTCGTAGATCCCGCACGGACCGACGGTGTTGTCGTGGACGTCGGCATTGGTCACCAGGTACCGGAGCCGGACGCACTCACCACCGGCGTTCTTCAGGGACATGTCCCGGATGGTCAGCGTGCCGACGCCGTCACCAGGACTGGTGCTCATGACGTAGATGAGCTTGTCGCGGTAGCCCGAGGCGCTGGACGACGAGCCGTGCAGACCGTCGATGGTGAAGCCGTCCAAGGTGATTCCGTCGTGCTGGACCTGGAGGATGCGCGAGTTGCCGGCTCCCTTGACCACGGCGGTGGACGGACCGGTGATGGTGACACCCGAGCGCACCGTCACGGCGTCCTGCAGATAGGTGCCGGAGGCAAGGTGAACGGTCGCGTCGCGGGGCGCGGTGTCGAGTGCCTTCTGGATGGTGGCGAACGGCGCGCCGGACGACGTCCCGGAGTTGGAGTCGCTGCCGGACGTGGAGACGTAGTAGTCGGTGGCGGCATGCGCCGGTACGGCGGGTAGCGCCAGCGCGGCGCCGAGGATCAGGATCGGGACGGCTCGGGACAGTCTTCTGGACATGGAGGTCCTCCTGAGGGCGGTTGAGACTAGGACGTCGCACGCTCGGTGTGGTCGGCCACGATCAGGCCGACCAGCACCGGAACGGTGGTGCCGAGCAGAAGTGGGCCCGCCGGAACGACGAGCGAGAAGACGGGGGCCGCGATCGCGGCGCCGAGCAGCGCCGTGCCGCGGGGAACGGACGTGAAGGCGAGGCCGAACGCCGTACGACGCCAACTGGACGCCGCACCGGACGGGTCGCGCCCCGCCGCCACGGCCAGCGCGAGGTGGTAGGTGACGCCGGCCGCGACCAGGCCGACGTGGATCATGAACAGGATCAGAGAGAGCGGATCTGACTGGCCGGACAGGAACATCAGGTTGCTGGCGGCAATGACCGCGGCCACGGTCAGCAGGATCGAGTGCGGCAGCAACGGGCGCCAGTACCGGCGCCATCCGGTGAAGACCCCGGTGAACACGCGGGTGTCATCGTCGATCCGCCACCGGTTGAGGGCGAACCCGACCGCGGCGAGCGCCGGTAACCAGGTCACCACACCGAGACAGAGGATCGAGAAGGCGGCACCGGCCATCACCGGACTCGCCAGCCAACCCAGCCAGTCCAGCGCCCGCCGCGTCATGACTGCTCGCCCTCGACCACCAGCGACAATCCGGACTCCTCGGAGCGGATCACCGCCTTGGCGCGCGCTGAGACCCCTTCGCCCTCGATGAACCCGTCGTCATCGGCGAGCAGCACGGTCTCGCCCTCGAACGCGATCCCAACGCCGCGAGTCAGGTCGATCCGCCGGCCGCTCGCCTTCTCGGGCCGCAGCGAGGACGTCGGCTCGATCGTGGTCAGTAAGGTCGCGGTCGTACTGCGTTCCGCGGTCGCGCGCAGCGTGTGCATCGTCCGGGTGAGCCGCAGACTCGGCGTACTCGAGGTCGGATTCGCCTCGACCTCTGTGACCGCGGACGAGACGGCCACCGGGGAATGCGCCCGGACCCAGGCCTGCGCCGACCCCGACCGCAGTACGACGTCGTCGCCGTCGAACTCCAACGGCCAGTCGGCGTGCAGCAAGAACGTCCACTCCCGGGGCGAGCGCGCAGCACAGCGATCCAGCAGCACCAGGCGCCCGGCCGGGGTGAACACCAGCGTCCGGTCCAGCCGTTCGACCTCCAACTCGGCCGGGTACATCGCCGCGATCCGAGCAGTCGCGTGAGCGACACCGTCCGCGGCCAGGACGTCCACCATCCGCGCCTGACGCTCGTACGGCGCGCCCTTGTACACGTGGTAGCGGTCCTCGTCGGCGAACCCCTGCCCGTCCACCAGGATCAGGTTGTGGTCGCCGGCGCGCTTACGGTTGCTGTAGCCCTCGTCGACCGCGAGGAACGCACCGTGCGAGGTGAGCACGAACGACCCCGCGTCCGGGTGGTGGTGCCCGGCGCTCAACGTGTCCCAGCCTCGTTCGGTGTCCAGCCGGTGCGAGGTCTCCCACGCCTGGTGGCCGCCACCGGGTGAGGCCTTGAACGACACCATCGTCGCCTGGTCGTCCCAACCGGTTCGCGCGGTGACCAGGCCGAGGTCCGGGAAGTACGCCGACAACGGCGTCGACTCGGCGGGTGCCACAGCCGGCACGGAGTCGTCGTACCAGAGCAGCTCCAGGTAGGCCTCCGGCATGACGCCGGGTTTCACGCCACTCGCGTACGCCTCGCGCCAGAAGAACCGCTCGGCCACCTGGCTCGCAAGCCACTGCGCTTCGCCGATGCGATAGGCGGACGCGAGCTTGTAGTACAGCGCGACGCTGTGCCCACTGCGCCGATCGTGGCAGTCGCCGTGGTCGATGTTCTCCTCGAAGCCGGGTGCGCACTGCTGCAGCCGGTAGGAGAACGTGTTCGCGAGGAAGCGGCATCGGTCCCACCAGTCCAGGCCCTCCTGGTCCTGCAGAAGGTCGAGGTACGTCGCCAGCCACGGCACGCCGTACCGCCAGTAGACGACCCCTTCCATGTCCGAGCCGTCGGCCGGCAGCAACTCGATCACGGTCGCGAAGTTCGCCTTCGCCCGCTCGGTCCAGTCCTTGCGGCCGAGCGCGTACCCGGCCGCGGCGAGGCCGGTGTAGCAGATCCAGTTGTGGTTCTGCCAGTACGACGAACTCCACCACGACCCCTCGGACTCGACGGCGAACTCGTACAGCCGGGTGCCCTGCAACTCCAGCTTCGCGCGCAACTCGTCGGCCAACTCGAAGTCGTCGCCAAGCCACGCGTACGCGAGCGACAAGCCGTGCAGCAGCCAGCCCGCGTCGAGGTCGTGGTCGGGCATGTGCGCCTTGCCCCAGTGCGGGAACCCGATCGCCGCCGAGATCCAGCGCGCGGCCTCCACGCGGTAGTGCTCGTGCCCGGTCAGCCGGTAGGCCAGCGCGAGGTTCGCGGCGGCCGGGCCGAGGTAGGTGATGCTGGCGGACGGGTGCTCGGCCGGCGGGGTCTGGGTGCGATACCAGTCGCACTGTTCCACCAGTCGCCGCCAGTGTGCGGCGTACCGGCCGTCCAACTGAGGACGCAGTTCGTCGAGCCGATGGTCGATCAGCATCAGCGACCTCCGACCCTGTAGACCGAGCGGAAGGTCACGGTGGTGCCGACGACGGTCCAATCCAGGCCGACCCGCGTCCGCTGCGGATCATCAGCCGGCCCAGGGACCGGCCGCGTCACCGGTACGGCGTTGCCCTCGGCAACGTGGTGCCCGTGCAGCACTTCGGCACCCGACCACGTGGTGTGCACCTCGTCGCCCTCGACCCGCACCGCGAGGTCGACGTCGGGCCGGAACCGCAGCACGATCTCGCGCTCGCGATCGGCCTCGACGCGCACCTCGTCGACCAGATAGCCGTCGCCGGCTTCGACGTGCCGCACCGCGCGAACACCGTCGTACCAGCCGCTGACCTCCGCCGTCACCGAACGCTCGTCGGCATGCGTCACGGTCCCGGTGGCTTCTTCCGGATCCGACCCGTCGATGCGGATCGTCGGGTGGGCGGCGGCCGACTTGTAGTACCGACGCCACTCCGCATGGCCGTACGGGACCTGGCCGGGATCGGGCTGCCACGGTGTCGTCGCGCCGTACAGGTAGAGGGCGAGCTTGTCGTGGTGGCCGTGCGAGCCGCCGTGCGGTCCGTGGTCGAGCACCGCCTGGATGCCGCCGACCCGGATGACCGCGTACGAGTTCGTCAGCTCGACTGCCGGATGCTGTCGTGGGTTGCCAGGTCGAGGCGGTCCGGCGAACCAGCCGTCGTACCGGTCCTCCAGCCCGTCGTACTCCGGTCCCACTTCCGCGCGAGCACGGACTGCGACGGCGTCGAGACCGTGGTTCGCAGTGAACTGCCGCGCCAGGGCAACGATCTCCAGCCATTCGAGCGCCAGCGGCACCCGGAGATACGGCCCGTCGTGCAGCGCCGGCAGGATGCCGCCGTCGGTGGCGATCCCGGCCAGCGCCGCGATCATTGCTTCGAGCCGATCGGGTACGGCGGCCGGATCGTGACCGCGCAGGCTCAGCAGGTACGCGCGGAGGACGAAGCCGTGGTAGTACGTGCTCGCCTCCCACTCCCAGCCGTCCTCGCCGGTCGAGACCTCGAGATGAGCGAACTGCCCGTGCTCACCGGTGAGCCACTCCTTCTCGCCGCCCCAGGGCTCCTCGCGCACAGCCGCCGCGGCCTGACCAGCGGTGACACCCAGCGCGTTGAACCAGGCCGTGTAGTTCGAGGAGAACTTGTCCTGGGCAACCATCGCGTCTCGGGCCCGCCGAGCACCGGCGACCATGTCGTCGAGCATCGGCAGAGCGTCACTGAGGTCGGTGTTGCCGGCCAGGTTCCGGACCGCGTGGGCGATCGGCACACCCCACACCGCGTCGGTCAGCGCCTGGTGGAACAGCCGGCCGCGCTGCATCCACCCCTGCGCCTGCTCGTGCTCACCTTCCCTGGTCAGTTCCAGGTAGAGGCTCGCGTACGACGTGAGCAGGTCCGCGCCTTCACCGTCGTACGAGAGCAACCGGATCCGGCGGGCCCACCAGTGGTGCGCGAGCACCGTCCAGGCCCCGCGCACCGCCTCGGAGTCCACCCGGCAGCCGTACGCGCACGGTACGCCGCCGGCCGGGAACTCACCGGACGCGAACCCGACGTGCTCGAGCTCGACACCGTGCGCCGGGCAGACGTACTGGTGCCACCAGCCACCGCGCTCGGCCGGCGGATGTCCGGTCAGCGAGGCCATGTGCCACCGTCGATGTCGATGGTGATCCCGGTCAGGTAGCCCGACGCGGGCAGCGCCAGGAACCGGACCGCGTTCGCCACGTCCTCGACCGAGCCGGCCCGGCCGATCGGCGTACCGGCGATCATCGCCGCCTGCGCCTGCTCGGTGGAGAAGGTCTGGTGGAACGCCGTCTGGGCGATGTACCCCGGCGCGATCGAGTTGACCGTGATCCCCCGGGCGCCGAGCTCCTTGGCCAGGCCCTTGGTGAAACCGCGGATCCCGGCCTTGGCGGCCGCGTAGATCACCGAGCCGGGGCCGCCGCCGTTGTGCGCGGCCAGCGACGCCATCGTGATGATCCGCGGGTTCGCGGACTGCGCCAGGTGCGGGATCGCGGCCCGGGTGGTGCGGAAGGTGGCGCCGAGGTTCACGTCGACGACCTGCTGGAAGTGCTCGTCGGACATCTCCTCGACCTTCACCCGGCCGATCAGGTGACCGGCGTTGCAGACCAGGATGTCCAGGCCGCCGAGGAACGCGATCGTCTCGTCCAGCAGCCGGTCGACATCCGCCGTCCTGGTGACGTCGGCACCGACCGCGATCGCCTTCCGGCCGAGCGCCTCGATCTCGGCGACCGTCTGGGCGGCGGCGTCCGCGGACGTGCCGTAGTGGACCACCACGTCCGCGCCGGCCGCGGCCAGGCCGAGCGCGATCGCCCGGCCGATCCCGTGCCCGGCCCCGGTGACGAGTGCGCGCGATCCCTGCAGTTCCTGCGGCATAGGTGTGTCTCCTTCGATGATTGTCATTTGATGCCCGCGGTCGCGAAACCTTGGACGAAGTAGCGCTGCCCGATCAGGAACAGCACCACCATCGGAACGGTGGCCAGCGTCGTACCGGCCATCAGGAAGGCCCACTGCGTGTCGTTCTCGGTGCGGAACACCGACAACCCGACCTGGATCACCCGCAGACTGTCGCTCTTGGTCACCAGCAGCGGCCAGAGGAAGTTGTTCCACGACCCCTCGAAGGTGAGCAGCGCGACCGTGATGAACGCGGGTTTCACCAGCGGCGTCATGATCCGGGCGTAGATGCCCAGCTCACCGAGACCGTCGAGCCGCGCCGCCTCCTCCAGTTCCACCGGCAGGTCGAGGTAGAACTGCCGGAACAGGAACACCGAGAACGGGCTGACCGCGCCGGGGATGATGAGGGCCCACCAGGTGTCCAGCCACCCGGTGCCGCCCTGACCGGTGATGTCGTTCCCGCCGAACAGCGGCATGAACCGCACGATCAGGAACTCGGGCAGGATCTTGGTGTACGTCGGGATCATCAGCGCCCCGACGAAACCGAGGAAGATCAGCGTGCTCCCCCGGAACCGCAGCCGCGCCAGCGCGTACCCGGCCATCGAGGCGATCACCACGTTGAGGATGGTGTGGCTGGCCGCGATGACGAAACTGTTCCGCGCGTACGTCGCGAACGGAGCGGCCTCGAGCGCGTCGGCATAGTTGCCGAAGGCCCATTCGGTCGGCAGCAGCCGGGGCGGTGCGGCGGCGATGTCGGCCGGGGTCTTCACCGAGGTGAGCAGCATCCAGACGAACGGGACGATCATCACCGCGGAGATCACGGTCAGGGTCAGGTAGAGCGCGATCCGGCCCGGGCTCGGCCGGCCGATGTCACCGCGAGCCACGGTCGCCTCCGGTGATCCGCCGGTTCACCAGCGTCAGGACGAGCAGCAGCGCGAACAGCACCAGGCTCTGCGCGCAGGCATACCCCATCCGGAACTCCCGGAACGCGGACTTGTAGATCTCGTACGTCATCATCGTGGTGCTGTTGGCCGGGCCGCCGTCGGTCAGGATGTAGACCTGGTCGAAGGACTGGAACGCACCGATCACCGAGGTGACGAAGACGAAGAAGGTGGCCGGTTTCAGCAACGGCACGGTCAGGCTGAAGAACTGCCGGACCTTCGACGCGCCGTCCACCGACGCCGCCTCGTACAGCTCGGCCGGCAGGCTCTGCAGCGCGGCCAGGTAGATCAGCATCTTCAGGCCGATGCCCTGCCAGATGCCGACCGCGATCACCGCCGGCATCGCCCAGCTGGTCGAGGACAGCCAGTTCGGCCCGGACAGACCCAGGAACGACAGCACCCCGTTCGCCAGGCCGCTGCGCGGGTCGTAGATCCACAGCCAGACCAGCGCCACCGCGATGGTCGCGGTCACCTGCGGGATGAAGATCGCGGTCCGGAAGATCGCCCGGCCCTTCAGCCTGGTGTTCAGCATCAACGCGATCAGCAGCGCGATTCCCATCGCCACCGGAACGGTGAAGAAGGTGTAGACGCTGGTGTTCAGCACCGCGCGGCGGAACACGTCGTCGCCGAGCAGGTCGCGGAAGTTCTCCAGGCCGACGAACCGCGGCGGCGTCAGCACGTCGTACGACGTGAAGCTCAGTACCACCGCGGCGACCAGGGGGATGCCGATCCAGATCGTCGAGTGCAGCAGCGCCGGCGCGACCATCAGCAACCCGGCCCGCCGCCGGCCCCGCGACAACCGGCGACGCGGTGGGGTGGTGGCCGGACCGGGCGCGGCCTCGCGCACCCGCTCCGGCATCGAGACAACGGTTCCGCTCACAGCCGGGAGATCGCTTCCTTGCTCAGGTTCGCCAGTTCGTCGATGGCTTCCTTGGCGGTCCGCTGGCCGACCACGGCGGTCTCCAGGGTGGTCTTGATCTTCTCCCGGATCTCCATCCAGGCCGCCGTACCGCCCTCGGACCTGGCCTTGTTCATGTTGTCCAGGGCAAGCTTCACGAAGCCGTTGTTCTTCACGTAGTCCGAGGTCCGCAGGTCCTGCACACCGGGCACCGAACCGCGCTGCTGGGCGGTCGGCAGGATCGTCTCGGGCGTGCCCAGGAACTCCACCAGCGCCTGGGCCGCGGCCGCGTGCTTGGTCGAGGCCGAGCGGGCCACCAGGGTCCCGCCCTGCAACATCGCCGGCACCTTGTTGGCCAGGATGAAGGCGCCGACCTTGTCCTCCTTCAGCAACTCCGGGTTCTGCTGCTGCAACTGCACCCACAGGGAGTTGTTCGCCATCATCATCGCGGACCGGCCCTGGGCCAGCGTGCTGGGCTGACCGGCCGCGGTCTTGAACGAGAAGTCGGCCGACTTGTCCTTCACCACGTCCAGGAACAGCTGCAACGCCTCGACGCCGCGCTCGTCGTTGAACCGGACCTGCTGGCCCGACTCGTCGAACAGGTTGCCGTCGTTGGCGAACAGGAACGTCTCCCAGCACTGCCGCAGATCGATCGAGAACGGGTCGAACCCGACCCGGCTCAGCTTGCCGGAACCGTCCGTGCGGGCCAGTTCCTTGGCCATCGCGCGCAGTTCGGCCCAGTCCTTGGGCGGCTGCTTGATCCCCGCCTCGGCGAACATGTCCTTGCGGTAGGTGACGATCCGGGTGTCGAGCACCAACGGCAGCGCGTACAGCGTCCCGTCGTACCGGGACGGCTCCAGCACCCGCTGCTCGTACTGGAACCGGGTGGCCAGCGACTCCGGCAACGGGGCGAGCACCTTCTTGTGCGCGAACGGCGGGATCCAGCCGACGCCGAGCATCACCACGTCCGGCATCAGGCCGCCGGCCAGTCCGGTGGTGAGCTTCTCGTTCAGCGCGGCGTACGTCGTGTAGTCGACCTTGACCGTGACGTTCGGGTTCTTCTGCTTGAACGCCGGCAGCAGCTTGCCCTCCAGCAACTGCTTGCCGGTGCTGCCCTCGTAGATCGGGGTCAGCAGCGTGATCTCGCCCTCGGCCGGTCCGTCGGCCGCGGCCTGCCCGCCTTCGGGCGAGGCGGCACACCCGGTGGCGACGCCGAGCGCGCCGAGGCCGAGGACGGACAGGACTGATCTGCGGGTGTACTCCATGGCGCGCCCTTTCGTGGTGCTGCGACCGGGATGGATTGGTGCAACGATCTACCGCCGATACCGGCGCTGGTGATGACGGCTGGTGCAACGATGCACCGATGCTAGAGATGGAGATTCATGAACGTCAAGGCCTCGCCATGACCGGACTTCGTTCTAGACTTGGAGGGAAATCTGCTGCATCGTTACACCAGATCGCCGCAGGGCGGTGGCAGGACAGTGAGCTTCAGGGAAGAATGCGCGGGGTGACCATGGGAGAGGTGACGATCCAGCAGGTGGCGACGGCGGCCGGCGTTTCGCCGAGCACGGTGTCGAATCTGCTGAACGGGCGGAGTCACCGGATGCTGCCGGAGACCCGGCAGCGGATCGAGACGGCGATCGACACACTCGGCTACCGGCCGAACCGGGCCGCCCGGCAGCTCCGGACGGGCCGCAACCAGACCATCGGGCTGGTCGTCCCGTCGGTCGGCAACCCGTTCTGGGGTGCGCTGGCCCGGCATCTGGAGTCGGCCGCACTGGCCGAGGGCTATCACGTGCTGCTGTGCAACTCCGAGCGCGATCCCCGCCGCGAGCGCGACTACATCGAAGAACTCTGGGCCGACGGCGTGCACGGCGTCGTACTGTGCTCGTCACTCCCCTCCCTCGAGCACGTCATGCCGCTCGTCGAGCGAGGGCTTCAGCTGGTCGCCTTCGACCGGACCGCGCAGGCGGGCGACCCCGCGTCCCTGGTGAGCATCAGCGTCGACAACGCCGTCGGCAGCGAGCTGGCCACCCGGCACCTCACCGAGCTGGGACACCGCCGGATCGCCTTCGTCTCCGGGGCGTTGGCCAGCATCAACCGCAAGGAACGGCACCGCGGTTTCGTCGCCGGTCTGGAACGTGCGGGCCTCGACCCGGCCGAGGCGTTGCTGGCGCCGAGCGGCAGCGGCGCGGATGCCTTCGGTGATGTCGAGGCCTCGGAGCTGGGCCGCGCGGCCGCGGCCGAGCTGCTCGCCCTGGACGAGCCGCCGACCGCGATCGTGGCGATCAACGACATGTGCGCGCTCGGTGTCTGCCGCGGCATTCGCGACGGCGGTCTGGAGGTCGCCCGGGACGTGTCCGTGGTCGGTTTCGACGACATCGTGCTCGCCGACCTCTACGCACCCACGCTGACCACCGTCCGACAGCCGATGCCGGAGATGGCTGCCGAGGCGTTCGGACTGCTCCGCGCCCGGCTCGAGGACTCCTCCCCGAGCAAGGGTCAGTCGCTGCTGTTCCGCCCCGAACTGATCGTCCGCGAGTCGACTGCGGCCCCGCGCTCCTGACTCCTTGTGCACGTCCTGTCGTGGACGTCCTTTGTGTACGTCCGGCATCGACGGGTACGGGGGTGCGGTAGATGACCGACGGATCGGGCAGGATGGGGTTTATGGGATCGAGCGAGCAGAACTCCGGGCCGGCGACCGGGGCTTTCGAGGCACCGGTGGTGGCGGCCGAAGAGCCTGTGGTGACAGCGGTTCCGGTTGATCGGACGGCGCTGGAGCGACTGGTCGGCGGGACGTTCCACGATCCTCATCAGGTGCTCGGGCCGCATCTCGGCGACAGCGGTGTCACCGTCCGCGTGCTGCGCCCGTTCGCCCTGTCCGTCACCGTGCTGTACGACGACCAGCGGCTCGAGCTGCGGCATGAGTTCGAAGGCATCTGGGTCGGCGTCCTCGATCTCGACAAGGTGCCCGACTACCGCCTCGAGGTGACCTACACCGACGGTCCCGCGATCGAGCTGGACGACCCGTACCGCTACCTGCCGTCGCTCGGCGAGGTCGACCTGCACCTGATCGGCGAGGGCCGGCACGAGCTGCTGTGGACCGTGCTCGGCGCTCACGTCCGCCGGTACGACGGCCCAGCCGGAACCATCACCGGTACGTCGTTCGCCGTCTGGGCTCCGAACGCCCAGGGCATCCGCCTGACCGCGGACTTCAACTTCTGGGACGGCCGTGCGCATCCATTGCGCTCACTCGGTTCGTCCGGGGTGTGGGAACTGTTCGTCCCGGGTGTCGGCCCGGGCACGCGGTACAAGTTCGACATCTGCGGACGCGACGGCGTCTGGCGGCAGAAGGCCGACCCGATGGCGAACCTGGCCGAGACTCCCCCGGCGAACGCGTCCGTCGTGCACGAGTCGTCGTACGAGTGGGACGACGCCGAGTGGATCGAGCGGCGCACGGCGTCGCAGTCCTACGCCGAGCCGATGAGCGTCTACGAGGTGCACCTCGGCTCGTGGCGCAAGGGCAAGTCCTACCGTGAGCTGGCCGACGAGCTCGTTGCCTACGTCAACGAGATGGGTTTCACCCATGTCGAGCTGATGCCGGTGATGGAGCACCCGTTCGGCGGCTCCTGGGGCTACCAGGTGACGTCGTACTTCGCGCCGACCTCGCGCTTCGGCGACCCGGACGACTTCCGCTTCCTGGTCGACCGGCTGCACCAGTCCGGGATCGGCGTCATCGTCGACTGGGTGCCGGCGCACTTCCCGAAGGACGCCTGGGCGCTGGCCCGGTTCGACGGGACGCCGCTGTACGAGCACCCGGATCCGCGCCGCGGCGAGCAGCCGGACTGGGGCACGCTGGTCTTCGACTTCGGCCGGCCGCAGGTGCGCAACTTCCTGGTCGCGAACGCGATCTACTGGGCCGAGGAGTTCCACATCGACGGCCTCCGGGTGGACGCGGTCGCGTCGATGCTCTACCTCGACTACTCCCGCTCCGAGGGCCAGTGGGTGCCGAACCAGTACGGCGGCCGCGAGAACCTGGAGGCGGTGTCGTTCCTGCAGGAGATGAACGCGACCCTCTACAAGCGGGTGCCCGGGGTCATCACCGTGGCCGAGGAGTCCACCTCGTGGCCGGGCGTCACCCGGGACACGCACCTGGGCGGACTCGGGTTCGGCTTCAAGTGGAACATGGGCTGGATGAACGACTCGCTGCGCTACCTGGAGCACGAGCCGGTCCACCGGCAGTACCACCACCACGAGCTGACGTTCTCGATGATGTACGCCTACTCGGAGAACTTCGTCCTGCCGCTGTCCCACGACGAGGTTGTGCACGGCAAGGGTTCGCTGCTGCGCAAGATGCCGGGCGACCGCTGGCAGCAGCTGGCCAACCTGCGCGCGTACCTGGCGATGATGTGGGCGCACCCGGGCAAGCAGTTGCTGTTCATGGGCTGTGAGTTCGGCCAGGAGTCGGAGTGGTCCGAGAAGGGCGAGCTCGACTGGTGGCTGCTGGACCACGCCGATCACCGCGGCCTGCAGCAACTGGTCCGCGACCTGAACGGCGTCTACCGCGACACCGCGGCACTCTGGCGGACCGACCACTCGCCGGAGAAGTTCAGCTGGATCGACGCCAACGACGCCGGTAACAACGTGTTCTCCTTCGTCCGGTACGGCGACGACGGCGAACCCGCCATCGCCTGCGTCTCCAACTTCTCGGCCATCCCGCACCACGGCTACCGGCTCGGCCTGCCGTACCGCGGCCAGTGGCAGGAGGCGGTCAACACCGACGCCGACGTCTACGGCGGCTCGGGTGTCGGTAACTTCGGCGCGGTCGACGCCCACGGCCCCGGCTGGCACGGCATGGAAACCAGCACCGAACTGTCCGTTCCACCCCTGTCCACGGTCTACCTCCGCTACAACCCGTGAGGTTGAGTGTTCGGCGGCACCGGGTAGCGTTCACCGGGTGACCGCCGTACATCCACTGACCGATGGTGAGTTGACCCTGCGACCGTCGCAAGACGATCCGCACCTGGTGATCTTCGACGTCGAGCACGGCGGATCGGTCGGCACGGTCGAGATCCGGCGGACCACCCACGGTGTCGGGGTGGTCACGTGGGCGATGGACGGCGGGCCCGAGGTCGCGCAGCGGGCCGTCCGGCTGGTGACCGAGTACGCCTTCGGTGAGCTCGGGCTGGAGCGGCTGCAGGTCGAGGTGGACCCGGAGCTCCATGCGTCCGCCCGAGTCGCGATCCGGTCCGGCTTCCGGCGCGAGGGCGTGCTGCGTGGTGCCGCACTGGTGGACGACGAACGCCGCGACGTCGCTGTGTACGGGATGCGGAAGGACGACCCGCGCCCGGACACGTTGACGGGCTGGACCGCCCTGATGGACTCGGCGCTGCCCAAGAAGCGAGTGATCGCGCACGTGATCGTGCGGGACACGTCTGGCCGGGTGTTGCTGTGTCAGGTCAGCTACAAGAAGGATCTGGAGCTGCCCGGCGGCGTGGTCGAGCCGGACGAGGATCCCGCGACCGGGGCGTCCCGGGAGATGCACGAGGAACTGGGAGTCGCCTTGCCGCTGGTCGGCGTCCTCGCGATCGACTGGCTACCCCGCTGGGAGGGCTGGGGTGACGCCGTCGAGATCCTGTACGACGGTGGCGTTCACGACCCGTCGCTGGTGGACACACTGCAACCCGACGGCTTCGAGATCCGTGGCGTGGCGTGGCATGCACCGGACGAGCTGGCAGGGCTGGTCTCACCGCTGAATGTGCGCCGGCTGCCGCTGATCCTCGCCGACCCTTCCACGCTTCACCACCTGCGTGACGGAGAGTCGATCATCTAGGCAGTCTGTTGAGGTGGCCGACGCACCAGACGTAGTGACCGTCGTCGGCGTCGGCGTCGTAGATCGTCGCGGTGGTGATGGCGTAGGCCGCCCGGTACAGGTACATCCGCTGCCGGTCGTGCCCGAGCCGCTCGAACCGGTCGAGCAGCAGATTGTCGAGCCGCTGCGCGTCCGGGCCGTACATGTCGAAGAACCCGGCGGCCAGCGCGGCGTCGAAGGTGTTGTCACCGGCCGTCGAGTAGAAACCCCAGTCCAGCACCGCGGCCGTCCGCGGCCCGTCCATCAGCAGGTTGGGCGGGCAGATGTCACCGTGTACGACGCTCAGCCGGTCCGGCTCGATCGTCGCCAGCCGGGCGGTCAGGGTCTCGAGGAGGTTGTCGAAGTCGGGTACATCGCGCTCAAGATGGCGGTGTGATTCGGCGGCACGTCGTCGTACCAGGGCTGCCAGCGCCTCGCCCCAGGACAGGTCGTCGCGCCAGAACGGCTGGTTCAGGACCGGGAGCGCCTTGCTCGCCGGACCCGCGACGGTCGTGCCGAGTGCCTCGACCACGGCGACGAACGCGTCGAGCGCTTGCTCCTCGCTGACGTCGGTCTCGTGCAATGCGGTGCCGGTCAGCAGGTCCTCCTCGCTGACCGCCTGCCCGTCGGCGTCCGCGGTGATTGCGTGGATCCGCGGCGTCCGGAACGGGAGCGGCGGCAACTCGTCGAGGAACGCCTTCAGCGGCCGTACGTCGTCGGGCCGCCGATCGAACCAGATCTTGCGGACCCGGCCGTCACCGAGGTCGTAGACGGCACCTTCCATCCCCTGGCCGATCAGCTCCACGCCCGGAACTCTGCCAAAAGGGTGACTGCCGGTCCAACCGGATTAACGCACCAGCCGGATCGTCAGCGGGTAGCGGTACTCGTGGCCGCTGGAGGCCGCCATCGTGGCCAGGACGATCACCACCAGCGCCGCGATCGCCCCGATCACCACCAGCGGGATGATGATCAGCACGCCCAGGCCGAACGTGATCAGGATCAGCACCACCGCGATCGCGGTGTAGATCAGCAGCGACAGCTGGAAGTTCAGCGACTCCAGCGCATGCCGGCGGACGAAATCGGACCGGTACCGGTACACCAGCCAGATCACCAGCGGGCACAGGAACCCCATCGCGAACCAGGCCGCGACGAACACCCCGACGTGAGCCACCATCCCCCACGTCCGCTCTTCCGAGGCCGACAGCGGCGGCCCGGCACCAGGCGCACTCATACTCCAGTCAAGCACGCCAGGCACACCTCGTCACCGATTCCTTTTCGCCCCGCCCCTGGTCTGTACAGGGGAATGCTCATCGAGGAAGGGACGGCAAGGATGCCGAGCAAGCAGTCAGAGGCGGTCGTACGGCACTGGGCGGCGGCTCGCCGAACCAGTCAACTGCCGGTGGCGGAGCAACCCGACCGAGAGACCGCCGACCACGCCTGGGCCGGTCTGACGGGCGAGCCTCGCGATGTGGACTACCTCTCGGTCAGCGAGGTGTCCGGGTTGTGGATCGTGCCGAAGGACGCCGTACCGGATCGGGTGCTGCTGTGCATGCACGGCGGCGGGTTCCTCAGCGGGTCGATCTACTCGCACCGGAAGATGTTCGGCCACCTCGCCAAGGCGGTCGGCGCGCGGGCTCTGGTCTTCGACTACCGCCTGGCGCCTGAGCACACGCACCCGGCTCAGGTCGACGATGCGACCGCGGTCTACCGCTGGCTGCTCGATCAGGGCGTCGATCCGGCCCGGATCGCGTTCGCCGGCGACTCCTGCGGTGGCGGGCTCGTCATCACCACCCAACTGCGCGCCCGGGAGCAGGGCCTGCCACTACCGGCCGCCGCGCTGCCGTTCTCCCCCTGGGTCGACATGGAGGTCACCGGCGACTCGTACGACGCCAACCGGGACCGGGATGCCTTCTTCCACCGGGATCTCGTCCGCGACCTCGCCACCATGTACGTCGGCGCGGGAGGCGATCCCCGCGATCCGCTGGTCAACCCGCTGCACGGCGATCTGACCGGGTTCGGCCCGATCTACATCCAGGTCGGCGGGGACGAGGTGCTGGTCGACGACGCGCGACTGCTCTACGAACACGCCCGTAAGGCAGGTGTCGAGGCGCGGCTCGATGTCTTCCCCGACATGCAGCACACCTTCCAGATGGCGGCCGGCCGCGCTCCCGAGGCCGACGACGCCATTCAGCGGATGGCCGCGTGGCTGCGGCCGGTGCTACACAGGGAGCCGTGATGACGGGGAAGGCCGAGTTCGAGCGCCGTACCGAACCATTCCGCAAGGAACTGCTGGCGCACTGCTACCGGATGCTCGCCTCGGTGGACGAGGCCGAGGATCTGGTGCAGGAGACGTACCTGCGGGCGTGGCGCTCGTACGCGGCCTTCGAAGGCCGCTCTTCGCTGCGGGTCTGGCTCTACCGCATCGCCACCAACGCCTGCCTGACCGCGCTCGAGCAGCGCGGCAGGCGGGCGCTCCCGTCCGGTCTCGGTGGTCCCAGCGACGACCCTGCTGCGGCCGGCACCGAGACCGAGGTCGGGTGGGTGGAGCCGATCCCGGATGCGCTGGTCGTTTCCGATCCGGCGACGATCGTGACCACCCGGGAAAGTCTGCGGCTGGCGCTGATCGCCGCTCTGCAATACCTCCCGCCGAAGCAGCGCGCTGTACTGATCCTGCGCGAGGTGCTCGCCTTCCCCGCCGCTGAGGTCGCCACGATGCTCGACACCACGGTCGCGGCGGTGAAGAGCACCCTGCAGCGCGCCCGGGCTCGCCTCGACGAGACGGCTCCGGAACGCTCGGACGTCATCGAGCCAACAGACCCACAGGCCCGGGCGCTGCTCGCCGAGTACATCGCCGGCTTCGAGAATGCCGATATCGCGGCCCTCGAACGAGCCCTCCGCGCCGACGCGGCCATCGAACTGGTCGGCACCTCGACCTGGTTCTCCGGCCGCGTGACGTGTCTGCGCCTCCTGGCGACGGCGGTCGGCTCCCCCGGCGACTGGCGGATGATCGGCACGGTGGCCAACGGTCAGCCGGCGGCTGCCGCCTATCTCCGCGACGCCGGTGGGACCTACCAGGCCTTCGGGCTTGCTGTGCTCACCCCCACCTCGACCGGCCTCACCCACATCCACGTCTTCGGCACGCCCGGCCTCGTGGCCAAGTTCGGGCTACCGCTCAGCTGTCCCGGTGGAGCTCAGGAACGCCAGACCGAGGATGCCGAGGCCTAGTGCGAGGACTGTCCACCACACTCGGTGTTCGGCGGCCGTGAAGGCCTGCCGGTTGGCAGCCGAGCCCACGATCGTGCCGGCGACAGCCACCCCGAGCGTGGTGCCGGTCTGGCGGGCGGACGAGGCGACGGAGGCGGCCAGGCCGGCCATGGACGTGGGCATTCCGGAGATCGCGGTGTTGGTGATCGGTGGGTTGACCGCGCTCAGGAACAGGCCGAAGAACAGGTAGATCGCCAGCACAGCGGGAAGCGGCGTCGTCGGCTCGATCCAGAGTGATGCGGCGGCGCCCAGGGCCAGGGCAGCGCCGGCGATCACCAACGGAACGCGGGGACCTCGCGCACCGACCACGCGGCCGGTCAACGGCGACAGGACCATGATCACTTCTCCCACCGGGAGCAGGCAGAGCCCGGCGGTGAGCGCCGAGAGACCGCGGATGTTCTGCAGGTACAGCGTCGTGACGAACAGGAAGGCACCGAATCCGCAGAGGGCGAAGAGTGCCATCAAGATGGCAGAACTGAACGGGACGCTGCGGAACAACCCCAACTCCAGCAGCGGATCAGCTCTGCGTGGCTCGTAGACACCGATGCCGACCGCGGCGAGTACGGCGACCAGCAGCAGACCGAGGATCACCGGCGAGGTCCAGCCCAGGCCGCCGGCCTCGATGATCGCGGAGACGACACTGCCGAGGACGAGGATCACCAGAACCTGTCCGATCGGATCGGCCCGGCGGACGCGGGCCGCGCGGGACTCCGGTACGAACAGGGCGGTGCAGACCAGCGCCGCCGCGACGATCGGCAAGTTGATCCAGAACACGGCGCGCCACCCGAAGCCGTCGACCAGCGCACCGCCGAGGATCGGGCCCAAGGCCAAGGCCAGACCGGACATCGCGCCGAACACCCCGATGGCCCTGGCTCGCTCGGTCCGGTCCGGGAAGGTGGTGGCGACGATCGCCATCGCGACCGGGTTCAGCATCGTCGCGCCGACGGCCTGCAACGTCCGTGCGCCGATCAGCCAGCCGACACCCGGTGCGAGGCCGCAGAGCAGGGAGCCGAGACCGAACACGACGAGCCCGGTCAGGAACACCCGGCGGCGACCGATCCGGTCGGCGGTGGAACCGGCCAGGAGCAGGAAGCTCGCGAGGACCAGCGTGTAGGCGTCCACCGTCCACTGGAGCTCGGAGATCGAGGCATCGAAGTCGGCGCGAACCGACGGCAGGGCGACGTTGACGATGGACATGTCCATCACCACGACGATGATGCTGGCGCAGCAGATCGCGAGCACGCCGAGGCGACGGCGCCGGCTGAGCTCACGCGGGGCGGTGGTCGGAAGCGGTGGAGCACTCATGTCCACGACGCTAGGATTTAGAGCGTGCTCGAAGTCAATGAACCCGCCGGGACCGGGATGAGCATCGCCGAGGCCGCCCGTCGTACCGGCGTGAGCGTCCACACCCTGCGGTACTACGAACGCGCCGGGCTGGTGGTCACCACCGTCGACCGAACGGCCGGCAACCGCCGCCGCTACCGGCAGTTGGACCTGGACTGGATCAAGGTCTGCACCCGGCTGCGCGCCACCGGTATGCCGATCCGGACCATCCGCCGGTACGCCGAACTCGTCTCGGCCGGCCGCGGTAACGAGAAGGACCGCCTGGAACTCCTCGAATCCCACCGCGCCGAGGTCCTCGCGAAACTCGCCGAACTCCAGGACAACCTCGAACTGATCGACCACAAGATCGACGTCTACCGAGGCCGCCTCCAAGCCGGCACCGCCGACCTCCTGTGGGCACCCGCCGACCACAGCGACTCCGCCCGCTGACCACATCAAGCCGAGCGATACGGGCACTCCGGGCGATCCAGCCGGTCCGGGCGAGCCGGACGATCCGGGCGATCCGGGCGGGCCGGGGGCCGGCGATCCGGGCGGGCCGGGCAGTCAAGCGGGCAGGGTGGCGAGGCGGTGGGTGAGGAAGCGGCGTTCGGTTTCGTTGGCGGTGAGGGTGATGGCGGTCTTGTAGGCGTCGGCTGCTTCGTCGGTGCGGCCGAGGCGGGCGAGAACGTCGGCGCGGGCGGCGGGAAGGTAGGCGTAGGTCTTGAGGGCGGGCTCGTTGCCGAGGGCATCCAGCTCGGCGAGGACGGTGTCCAGGTCGGCGCCGGGGACGAGGCTGTGCGCGGCGGCTCGGTTGAGGGCGACGATGGGGGTCGGCCAGCTGACCATCATGGCGTCGTACATCCGCACGACCTGACCCCAGTCCGTCTTCTCCCACGACGGCGCGGTCACATGCAGCCCAGCCACGGCTGCCTGCAGCGCGAACCGCCCTTGTCCCCGCTCCAGCGCGGTCGTCGCCCTCGACACACCTTCGGCCAGCAGCCGGATGTCCCACCGCGACCTGTCCTGATCCGCCAGTAGCACCAACTCCCCGTCCTCGCTCAGCCGCGCACCACCGCGCGCCTCCGTCATCAACAGCAGTCCCAGCAACGCCTGCGGCTCAGCCTCTGTCGGCATCAACCGCACGAGCAGCCGCGCCAACTCGACCGCCCGCCCGGTCAGGTCCGCGCGAGTCAGCTCGGACCCTGCCGCCACATGCCCGGCCGTGTACACGAGATGCACAACCGTCAGTACGGCGTCCAGCCGAGCCGGCAACTCGTCATCGGCCGGGATCCGGTACGGGATCGAGGCCGCTGCGATCTTCTTCTTCGCCCGGGTGATCCGGGCGGCTGCAGTCGGCTCACTGATCAGCAGCCCGGCCGCCACCTCCCGGGTGGTCAGGCCGCAGATCAGCCGCAACGTCAAGGCGACCTGCGAATCCCGCGCCAGCGCCGGGTGGCAGCAGGTGAACACCAGCCGGAGCGGATCCGTCGGCTGCTCGTCGTCGCCCGGTGTGAGCGGATCCTCCACCAGCAACGGGAGCTTCCGTCGCAGGTTCGTCTCCCGCCGCATCCGATCCAGCGCGAGCCTTCGCGCGACCGTGGTCAGCCAACCGCCCGGGTTCGTCGGCAGCCCGTCCGGCCAGGTCCGCAACGCCTGCACGAACGCGTCCTGCGTGCAGTCCTCGGCCAGATCCAGATCCCGGGTCAGCCGCACCACCGACGCGAGCACCGTCGACCAACTCTCCCGGTGCGCCCGATCGACTGCCCGAGCGACCTCGACCACCGACACCGGCGCCACCTCACTCACCCCCGGGCAGGCGGGTGCGCCGACGGCGGAACGGCCGTCGGAGCACCCGGCTGCGGTGACATGTCAGGCCGGGGGCTCGGCATCCGACGAGGTGTCCATGACGGGGCGGACCTCGACGTTCCCCGACGGGCACACCTTGGCGAGCTCGAGGGCCTGGTCGAGATCGCGGGCCTCGACCACGTAGTAACCGCCCAGGGCCTCCTTGGTCTCGATGAACGGACCGTCGGTGACCAGCGGCTCGGCACCCTCGCGCTGCCGCACCGTGCTGGCAGTGGTCGACCGCTCCAGCGCCTCCCCGCCGAGGACCCGCGCGCCGGCCTTCTCCACGGCCTCCATGAAGGCACCGTGCAGCTTCATCGCCTGCTGCCACTCCTCCGGCGTGAGGTTGTCGAACCAGTCTTCGCTGTCGTACAGCAAGAACACGTACTGCGCCATCTCCGGCTCCCTTGTGTCGGGCTTGTACTGGACATACTGCTGACGATCGGCGGCAGGGGGAATCGACAGCACCGGCGACAAACTTCGCAGTCATGTTTCCGGCTCACCTCCTGTGACGTGGCGGACACGAACAGCACCATCGTGCCCACGGCACGTAACCTTGACCAGGAACTCAACAGGAACCCAGGAGGCATTCATGGAGCACCTGGACGTCCTTGTCGTCGGGGCCGGCCTGTCCGGGATCGGCGCCGCCTACCGACTCCAGACCCAGTGCCCGGACCGGACGTACGCCGTCCTCGAGGCGCGCGACAGCATCGGCGGCACCTGGGACCTGTTCCGCTACCCCGGGATCCGGTCCGACTCCGACATGTTCACCCTCGGCTTCCCGTTCCACCCGTGGACGGCGGCGAAGGCGATCGCGGACGGGCCGTCGATCCTGGAGTACCTGCACGAGACCGCGTCCACCTACGGCATCGACAAGCACATCCGCTTCGGGCAGCGCGTCGTACGGGCGTCGTGGTCGTCGGCGGATGCGCGGTGGACCGTGGAGACGACACAGGAGTCGTACACGTGCTCGTTCCTGTATGTGTGCAGCGGCTACTACGACTACGACTCGGGCTATGTGGTCGACTTTCCGGGGCAGAGCGAGTTCCAAGGGCAGGTCGTGCATCCGCAGCACTGGCCGGAGGACTTGGACTACACCGGTCAGCGAGTAGTGGTCGTAGGCAGCGGTGCAACGGCTGTCACGCTGGTGCCGGCTATGGCTCGAACGGCGGAGCACGTGACGATGCTGCAGCGCTCACCGAGCTACGTCGCGTCCAGACCGGCTCACGACGCGTTCTCCGACCGGCTGCGCGCCGTACTGCCTGAGAAGCTCGCACACCGGCTGATCAGGGGCAAGAACGTCCTCTTCAGTTCGGCGGTCTACAGCGCTTTCCGGAGGTGGCCGGCGCACGCTGCTTGGCTCCTGAACAGCACAGTGGCCAGGCAACTGCCGGACTCGATCCCCGTGGACCCGCACTTCACCCCGCGCTACAAGCCATGGGACCAGCGGCTCTGTCTGGTGCCGGACGCGGACCTGTTCGAGGTCCTGGGTGACGGCTCGGCCTCCGTGGTCACGGACGAGATCGAGACCTTCATCCCGACCGGTCTGCGGCTGCGGTCCGGTCAGGAACTGGAGGCCGATCTGGTCGTCACCGCGACCGGACTGCGCATGGTTGCACTCGGCAACATCCAGCTGACGGTCGACGGGCAGGCGGTGGATCCGCACGACACCTTTGTCTACAAGGGGATGATGCTGAGCGGCGTACCGAACCTTGCCTGGTGCATCGGCTACACCAACAACTCCTGGACGCTCCGCTCCGACCTGACGTCGCAGTACGTCTGCCGCTTGCTCAACCACCTCACCGCCACCGGCACCAGCATCTGCGTGCCCGAGATCGACCAGTCCGAGTACGACGCCCCACGCCGTCCGGTGGTCGACCTGTCCTCCGGCTACATCCAGCGAGCCGCGTCGGTCCTCCCCCGCCAGGGCACCCGCGGGCCCTGGCGCCTCCGCCAGAACTATCCCCGCGATCTGGTTCTGCTCCGCTTCGGACCGATCACCGACGAGTCGATGCGGTTCAAACCCGCTGCCTGAGCAGGCGAGGCGGCCGCTGGGACGAGCGGCCGCACTCCCGCCGGCTACCCGACCGGAACCGGTGGCTGCGGACCGACGTAGGTCGCGATGGGGCGGATGATCTTGGGGTCGGTGGCCTGCTCGAGGATGTTGGCGGACCAGCCGATGACGCGGCTGACCGTGAAGGTGGGCGTGAACATCGGGCGCGGCAGGCCGCACAGCTCCATCACCACGCCGGCGTAGAACTCGACGTTGGCGTAGAGGTTGCGGCCCGGCTTGAGCTCGGCGAGTACGTCGACGATGCGCTGCTCCACGGTGGTGGCGAAGTCCACCAGATCCCCGCCCAGGCCGCGGGCGATGTCGCGCAGCATCAGCGACCGCGGGTCCTCGGTCCGGTAGACCGCGTGCCCGAAGCCCATGATCCGGTCGCCTGCCGACACCTTCGCGCGCACCCACGCGTCGATGCGGTCAGGCGTGCCGATCTCGTCCAGGCTGGCCAGCGCCCGGTCCGGCGCACCACCGTGCAGCGGTCCCGAGAAGGCGCCGATCGCACCGGCGATGGCCGCCACGACATCGGCACCCGTCGACGCGATCACGCGGGCGGTGAACGTCGACGCGTTGAACCCGTGGTCCACGGTCGCGACCAGGTAGTGCTCGATCGCAGCGGCCTGTACGGCGCTCGGCTCGGCGCCGGTCACCATGTACAGCCAGTTCGCCGCGGCGGTGAGGTCGGCACGTGGCTCGAGCGGTTCCTGTCCTTCACGCAGGCGATACAGCGCCGCCAGGATCGTCGGCGTCACCGCGCACACCAGCATCGCGTCGGCCTTCCGCCGTACCGGGTCCGCGTCCCACAACGGCGGGAGACTCCGTACGGCGGCCAGTAGCGACAACGCGGTGCGGAGACCGGCCAGCGGGTTGAACGACGGCCCGGCGGTCGCGATCGCCGGCAGCACCGTGCGAACCTCGTCCGGCAGCACGCGCAACGCCGCCACCTCGGCGACGAAGCGGTCGCGCTCCTCGGTGGTCGGGAGATGCTCCTCGAACATCAGGAACCAGACGTCTTCGAGCGTCTTCGACTTGGCGAGATCGATCGCCGAGTACTGGCGGTAGTGGTAGAACCCTTCGTCACCGCGGACATCGCCGAGGGTCGTCTCGGTGACGACGACGTTGCGCAGGCCAGGCGGAACATTGATCGTTGTTGACATATCTTCAGGGTTGACAGGCAATCAAGTATTGTCAATGTTGATCCAGTCAACATAAGTGCGCGGAGGAGCGCTGGATGAGTCAGCAGAGTGACGAGAATTACCTGACCACGGCCGAGGTCGCGCGGAAGCTGAAGGTGAAGCCGGAGACGATCTACGCGTACGTGAGCCGTGGTTTGCTGACGAGCGTCCGGGCCCGCGGCCGGCGTGGCAGCCTCTTCGCGGCCGCGGACGTCGAGCGGCTGGCCAGCAAGTCCGTGGAGCACTCCGGCGTCGTCGAGCAGATCGAGTCCGAGCTCACGCTCCTGCAGGACGACGAGCTGTACTACCGCGGCCACTCGGTCCGGCAGCTCGCAACCGACCAGACCGTCGAATCGGTCGCCCACCTGCTCTGGACCGGTGAGCTGACCAAGCGCCACGTGTTCCCGGCGCCGGCTGATTCCGTCCAGCTCGCCCGATCGGCGATGAGCGTCCTCCCGGATTCGGCCCGCCTGACCGACCAACTCCGAGTCGCGGTCGCCGTACTAGGAGCCGCCGATCAGATGCGGTTCGACCTGACACTGCGGTCGGTGGTCATCGCCGCGGAGAAGCTGATCGGCGTACTGGTTGCTGCTCTGCCAGGGCGGCCGGCAGGCGCCCAGGACTCGTTGGGCAAGAGGCTGTGGCCGAAGCTCTCGCCGCACCCGCCCCGGCCGGAGGTGCTGGAGGCCGCGCTGATCCTTCTGGCGGACCACGGGCTGGCGGTGTCGACAGTCGCAGCCCGAGTGGCGGCCAGCGCCCGGGCGAATCTGTACGCCGTGGTGTCGGCCGGGCTGGGCGCGCTGGACGGGCAGTACCACGGCGCCGCACCGACCCTGGCGTACGAGTTCCTCGAAAGAGCCCAGCGGGACCCGCTCCAGGCCTTGTCGGATCAGCTCCGGTCGGGAGAACCGGTGCCGGGATTCGGCCACCGGATCTACCGGGAGCGGGATCCGCGCGCCGAGGTGCTGCTCGGCATGCTCGGCGACCACCCGGTGGTCGAGACGATTCAGGTCCTGGCCGCGCGGATGCCGTCGTTCCCGAACAGCGATCTCGCCGTGGCGGCGATGATGCATGCCTTCGAGTTCCGGGCAGATGCCGGCGACGCGTTGTTCGCGCTGGCGCGGATCATCGGATGGACCGCACATGCGCTGGAGGAGTACGCGGCGCCGGCTCTGCGCTTCCGGGCGTTGGGCATCTACACCGGTCAGACCGGCTGAGCCCTCAGCGGGCTTCGAGTTTGAGCAACAGGGCGGCGCCCGGAGCCAGCATGATCGGG
Organism: Kribbella sp. NPDC049174; assembly: GCF_043197365.1. Taxonomy (NCBI): domain Bacteria; kingdom Bacillati; phylum Actinomycetota; class Actinomycetes; order Propionibacteriales; family Kribbellaceae; genus Kribbella; species Kribbella sp. NPDC049174. The sequence goes on from NZ_JBICSZ010000004.1 coordinate 343,962, forward strand.
ACAGGACCGGTGCCGCGCGCCCGGTAGGTCTGCGTGCGGGGGTTGAACACACCGACCGCCGAGACACCGGACAACCGCGGCGTCAGCGTCGCCCGGGCTTCGGCGGAGTGGGACCGGTTGGCGACCAGCACCCACCGATCAGCCGAGCCGTCGCGCGAGCGGAAGGTGCCAACCACCACAGGGGAACCGAAAATGCCGGAGATCAACTCTGTCGGAGTGAACCCCACAGTGCTGTTCGGCAGCGGTGTCTCGTTGGCGTGGACAACAGACTCGGACACGAGCGGCTTGAGCTCGCGACCGACCTGATGAAGCCACGTGGTGTTGATCTCCCGGGCGGCGGCGTACCGGGGAGTGCGCCGGCCGTCGACCGTGATCAGCGCCGGTCCGAAGCCTTCACCGCGCGCGGCCTCCGGCGTCCAGTAGGTGAAGTACTGAATGCCCTTCGCGCCGTACGCGAGGCTGATGTTGACCTGCCACAGGAGCTCGGCCGCGGTCGGCTCCCGGTGGTTGTTGTACGAGAGAGTCTGGATGAACACCCAGGACGGGATGTCGCCGTGCAGCGCGGCGTCGCGAACGATCGCCCAGTTGTGGAAGTAGTTCCCGTCCTCGCGGCCCTCGGACAGCAGCGGGTACCGGTCGAACGAGATCAGCGACGGCTTCACGACGTCGACGAAGCTCCGGTAGTACGCCGGATCGTCGGACGGGAAGAGGTTGATGTACGGCAGCAACGCGGGAGCCAACTCGCGAGACACCGCGACGGTCTTCGCCAGCGTGCCGAACCAGCCGGCGCCGGGTTCGTCGTACAGGTTGAAGCCGGCCAGCGACGAGTAGGGGCCGTAGGCATCGCGGGCGCGGATGTAGAGGGCGCGGGCCTCGTCCGGCGTGACGCTGAGGAAGTCGGCCGGGTTGTCGGAGATGGAGAACCAGCGTGACATGTTACGGATCTGGATGTCGTCCGAGATCAGCATCTGCAGTCCGGCGGTGCGGGCCAGGCCGAGCTGGTACTGGAAGATGTTGCCGTCACCGGCGTAGTTGCCGGAGATGACGAAGTCGAACCCGGCCGCCTTGATCTCGGCGTACCGCTCCGGCGTACTCGCGTACGGGTGCGGCGGCCAGAACAACCCGATCGGGAACTCCGGCCCACCCGTCAGCGGCAGGTCGTCCGGCGACGGGATCGCCACCGACGAGATCGATGCGGCCGCGGCCGACGAGATCGATGCGGCCGCGGCCGACGTGGTCGAGGCGGCCGCGGCCGAGGTGGTCGAGGCAGCCGCGGCCGAGGTGGTCGAGGCAGCAGCGGTGAGGGCGGTGGCGCCGGCGCCGAGCAGCAGCGTGCGACGGCTGGGACCAAGGGTTCGATGAGGGCTCTGCATGGTTCTCCTTCACGGGCGGGTGGACGGAGTGATCACGAGCGCTTGCGATGGGACGCAACGGCCTCGGCAGTGGCGTCGAAGGCCTGCTCGGCCAGCGGGTAGTCGCGTTGGGCGACCCCGAGATACAGCGCATCGAGGACAAGCATCTGCACGTGGCGAGCGGACATCCCGCCGGTGCGGAAGGTGACATCACGAGCAGCGGTCAGCAGTACGACGTCCGCACTCAAGGCCAGCGGCGACCGCGGGTAGTTGGTCACGGCAACTGTCGTCGCACCGCCGCGGCCCGCGCGCTGCAACGGCTCCAGCACTTCGACCGTCTCGCCGCTGTGCGAGATGCCGACGGCAACATCACCCGGCCCGAGCAACGCCGCACTCGTCAACGCGTTGTGCACATCGCTCCAGGTGCTGGCCGCTCGATCGATCCGGTGCAGCCGAAGCCGCAGGTCCTCGGCGACCGACGCCGACCCGGACACGGCGTACATGTCGATCCGCCGCGCGTCGGAGATCGCCCGTACCGCCCGGCCGAGGGCACCCACGTCGATCGACGCGACCGTGTCCTCGAGTGCCCGGGTGTCGGCGCGCAGCAGCGTCCGCAGTACATCGTCGAGCGAGTCGTCCGGCCCGACCTCGGCACCGGTCCCCCGCTCCCAACTGCTGCTGGTCCGCCCGCTCTCGGCCGCGAGTGACAGCCGCAGCTCGGCGTACCCGGACAGCCCGAGGGCGAGACAGAACCGGGTGACACTCGGCAGGGACGTCCCGCACCGGGCCGCCAACTGGCCGATCGTCGACGCCGCGACACCGGCCGGATCCCGCAGTACCTCGGTCGCGATCCGGGCCTGCGCCGGGCTGAGCGCGGGCAGCAACCCGTTGATCCGGGCTTCCAGACTCGGCTGCGGTGACGCGGCGACTGCGCTCATGTGAATAATTCTCAAACCAGGATGAGTCAGATTGCAAGAGTTCACACCAGGCCGAGAACGGACACACGCAAAGACCCCCTCGACCGCGCAGGTCGAGGGGGTCTCAGACAGACCAGATCAGAACAGCGCGGCCATCAACCGGCGCCGGGCCTTGATCACGCGCTCGTCGTCGGCGCCGACGACCTCGAACAGCTCCAGCAGATGCAGCCGGACGGCGTTGCGCTCGTCGCCCGCGGTCACCTGGACGGTGTTGATCAGCCGGTTGAAGGCGTCCTCGATGTGGCCGCCCATCAGGTCGACGTCGGCGACCAGTTTCTGCGCCTCGACATCCGCGGGGTTGTCGGCCGCGCGGGTCCGGACGTCGGCCGGCACGTCCTGGGTCCGCTTGACCAGCTGGACCCGGGCCAGGCCGGACTTCGCCTCCGCGTCGTTCGGGGTCTCCTTCAGGAGCTCCTCGTACGCCGCGATCGCACCGTCCAGGTCACCGGCGCCGACCGCGTTCTCCGCCTTCTCGTAGCGCGGGTTCGGCGGCGGCTCCTCTTCCTCCGCCGAAGCATCCCCAGAGGCCGCCGGACCGACCGGCTCGGCCCGCCCGGTGATGCCGTTCGCGACCGCGACCGTGAGCAGCTGGTCGAAGTACTGCCGCGCCTCCGGCTCCCCCACCGCGCCCTGGAACAGCGGGACCACCTGACCCCGCAGTACTGCGATCACCAGCGGAACCGTCTGGACGCCGACCGCCTGGGCCAGCTGCGGATTCGCGTCGATGTCGATCCGGGCCAGCAGGAACTTGCCGGCGTACTCGGTGGACAGCTGGACCAGCACCGGACCGAGCGCGGTCGAGGCCTGCGACCGCGGCGACCAGAACTCGACCACCACCGGTACCTGCAGCGACCGCTCGATCACATCGGCCTGGAAGGTCGGCTCGCTCACGTTCAGCACATACGACCCCGCGGCGCCGCCGCCGGCCGGTGCACCACCCGCGGCCGGCGCGCCACCAGGGCCGGCGGGCGCCGCGCCAGGCTTGCGCAGGGACGACAGATCGATCGCCCCGGGACGGGAGAAGTTCGACTGACTCACGACTGCCCTCGCATTCCGTTCACGTTCACGGGTCCATCCTCCCCGACGGGCCTCAACTATGGTGCGCCCGGGTGGCCAGGAGCAGTCGGGCGAGGCCGCTGCGGGTGCCGGCGACGGCGATCCGGTCGCCCGGCTGGAGCACTTTGCCGGAGGCCGGCGACCAGTCCCAGGTGGTCCCGTTCCGCCGCGCGAGGATCAGCAGACCGCCCGCCTCACCCAGCTCGCCCAGCCGCAGACCGGTCGCGATCGACCCCGGCTCCACGGTCACCTCGGTCAGCAGCAGAACCCGGCGACCGGCTGGCACGGTCACCTGACTGCGCCGGTTCGCCACCGCCGCCGCGATCGCCGGCGCGACCAGCATCGACACCGACCGGCTGTGCCCGAGTCCGAGGCGTCGCTCGACCCGTTGGGCCAGGTCGTGGTCGAACATTCGCATCGTGATCCGCGCCTCCGGATTCAGATCGCGGACCACCATCGCGGACTCCAGATTGGTGATGTCGCCGTCGGTGAGCGCCAGCACCGACTGACAGCGCTGGACGCCGGCCGACCGCAGCGTCTCCTCGTTGCTGCTGTCACCGATCACCACCGGGATCCGCAACCGGTGCGCGGTCTGTACGCCGGGCGCGTCCTCGTCGTGCTCGACCCCGACCACCGCGACACCACGCTCGGCCAGGATCTCCAGGACCCGGGCGCCGACCGTACCGAGACCGCAGACGACGACATGGTTCCGCGGCCGGCCGCGGACGCCGCCGATCACCCGCGACAGGCGGGCCCCGATCAGCGAGTCGACGATCACCGCGGTCAGCAGCGCCACCAGCACGATGCCGGTCAACTGCACGACGACCGCGGCCACCTTCGTCCAGGGCGCCGCGCCGGAGAACGCATCGTCCTCGATCCCGGCCGACGTCACCGCGCCGGCGGCCAGGTAGAGCGCACGCAACCAGTCGATGTTCGGGTTCGCGATGTAGTGCGTCAGCACCGTCCCGCTGAGGACGAGGAACAGCATCACCGCGGCGATCCGCCGGACCCGGCGATCGAAGACGTCGCGCATCGCCATCAGCCAGCCGGCCCGTCGTACGTCCTTGGTCCGCCAGACGCTGCGGACGCCGGTGCCGAGGACGATGTCGCCGGTCGGGTCGGAGCTCACGATCGGCAGCAGTTCCGGCGTCGCCGACGACGTGGTGTCGGCGAGCACGGCCAGATGCGGCTCACGAATCAGCTCGGCCTGACCGGCGACCAGCCGGCGCCCGCCGATGTCGAGCCAGGTCAGCTCGTCGTCCTCGAGGGCGTCCGACACGAACGCCGGCGCGGCCAGCGACGGGCCCGAGATCACCACACAGTCGCCGAGCAGCCGGTGCAACTGCTCGCCCAGCCGCGGGTTGACCATCTGCACCACGATGCGCAGATTCGGATCCATGTCCCGCGCGGTCAACGCGGTGTGGACGTTGTGGACGTCGTCGTTGTCCAGCAGCACCAGGGCACGCGCGGTCGACGGCTGCCCGTCCTCGGCATCGATCCCCGCGCGCCGCAGCAATGCCTCGCTGACGACGCGGACGCCCATCACCTGCGCGCCGAGCTCGCCGATCCGTTCGTAGTGCCGGGATGCGGGGTTGACGATCGCGGTGACCCGCTCGCCGGAGCCGACCAGTTCGGTGACGACCCGCAGCATCGTGCGGTCCGAACCACAGACGACCACGCTGTGACCGTCGAGCGGACCGACCGCGGCGGCCGCCGTGGCCGGCTGAGGCTCTGCCGGGGTGTCCTCAGAAGCGGGCGGGCTCTCGGTACTCGCCCCACTGTTCCCGAAGAACGTGACAGATTTCCCCCATCGTGGCCTCCGCACGCGCCGCCTCCAGCATGGGTTCGATGAGGTTGCCGGTCCCTCTGGCCGCCTCGACCAGAGCCGACAGCGTACGCCGTACCCGGTCCTCGTCGCGGTGCGTCTTGCGCTCCGCGAGCACCCTGCACTGCTCGATCTCGACCTCGTGGCTGACCCGGAGGATGGACAGCTCACCGGAGACCGTGTCGGTCAGGGTGTTCACCCCGACGATCTTCTTCTCGCCCTTCTCCAGCTTCTGCTGGTACTCGAACGCGGCGTCGGCGATCTCGCCCATGAACCAGCCGTCCTCGATCCCGCGCAGGATTCCGCCGGTCATCGTGCCGTCCGGGCTCATCTCCTTGATCCGGGCAAAGATCTCCTCGGCCTGCGCCTCGAGGTCGTCGGTGAGCGCCTCGACGAACCAGGATCCGCCGAGCGGGTCGGCGACGTTGGTGACCCCGATCTCTTCCATCAGCACCGACTGGGTCCGCAGCGCGATCTCGGCCGACTCCTCGGTCGGCAGCGCGAGGGTCTCGTCGAGTGCGTTGGTGTGCAGCGAGTTCGTCCCGCCGAGGATGGCGGCCAGCGCCTCGACAGCCGTCCGTACGACGTTGTTGTACGGCTGCTGGGCGGTCAGCGACACCCCGGCCGTCTGGGTGTGGAACCGCAGCGACTGGGCCTTCTCGGTGCGAGCGCCGTACACGTCGCGCAGCCAGCGGGCCCAGATCCGGCGGGCCGCGCGGAACTTCGCGATCTCCTCGAAAAAGTCGAGGTGGCTGTCGAAGAAGAACGACAGGCCGGGCGCGAACACGTCGACGTCGAGACCCCGGCTGAGCCCCAGCTCGACGTACCCGAATCCGTCGGCGAGCGTGTAGGCCAGCTCCTGCGCGGCGGTCGAGCCGGCCTCGCGGATGTGGTAGCCGGAGACGCTGAGCGGCTTGTACGCCGGGATGGTCGAGGCGCAGTACTCCATCAGGTCGCCGATCAGGCGCAGGTGCGGTTCGGGCGGGAACAGCCACTCCTTCTGCGCGATGTACTCCTTGAAGATGTCGGTCTGCAGCGTCCCGTTCAGCTTGGTGATGTCGGCGCCCTGGCGCTCGGCCGCGACCAGGTACAACACGAACACCGGTACGGCGGGACCCGAGATGGTCATCGAGGTCGTGACGTCCTGCAGCGGGATGTCCTTGAACAGCCGGTCCATGTCGGCGGCGGAGTCGATCGCGACACCGCAGTGCCCGACCTCGCCGAGCGACTTCGGGTCGTCGGAGTCGCGGCCCATCAGCGTCGGCATGTCGAACGCGACCGACAGGCCGCCGCCACCGCCGTTCAGGATCATCTTGTACCGCTCGTTGGTCTGCTCGGCGTTCCCGAAGCCGGCGAACTGCCGGATCGTCCAGGTGCGGCCCCGGTAGCCGGTCGGGTACAGACCCCGGGTGAACGGGAACTCACCGGGCCAGCCGATCCGGTCCATCCGCGGGTCGTCGACACCCTCGGGGGGTCCGTAGACCGGCTCGACCTCGGTGCCGGACAGCGTGGTGAAATCCGCCTCCCGCCGCCGTGCCGCGTCGTACCGCTGCTGCCACCGGCTCCGGCCGGCCGCAATCTGCTCGGCATCCATCAGTCAGACCTCCTCGGGAACTGGTCCCAAAATACTAGGACGTCCAACTATTTCCAACTGGTGAACGCTAACCCGCCAGCCGCAGCCCTCTCCGCCGGGACTGTTCGCGCGGGTCGGGGACGGGCGCGGCCTCGAGCAGACGGGTGGTGTAGGGGTCCTGAGGATTGCGGAGAACCGACTCACGGTCGCCTTGTTCGACCAGTTTGCCGCGGCTCATGACGGCGGCGCGGTCGCAGACCTGATCCACGACGGCCAGGTCGTGGCTGATGAAGAGGCAGGCGAAGTGAAGGCGTTCCTGAATAGACCGGAACAGCTCCAGGACGGTGGCCTGGACGGACACGTCGAGGGCTGAGGTGGGCTCGTCGGCGATCAGCAACGCCGGGTCCAGCGAGATCGCCCGGGCGATCGACACCCGCTGGCGCTGACCGCCGGACAGCTCGTGCGGATACCGACTGGCCCACGCCCGCGGCAGCTCGACGCTGTCCAGCAAGTCCTCGACCCGGCCCCGCAGCTCGGCGCCGCGTACGCCGCAGTGCACGGCCAGCGGCTCACCGATCGACTGCGCGATCGTGGCCCGCGGGTTCAGCGAGCCGGCCGGGTTCTGGAACACGACCCCGATCCGCGACCGAGTCTGCCGCAGTACCGAGGACGGCGCGGTGGTCAGCGCCTGCCCGGCGACCCGGACCTCACCTGAGGTGATCGGAGCGAGCCCCAGCACCGACTTGCCGATCGTCGACTTCCCCGAGCCCGACTCCCCCACCAGACCGGTGATCTCGCCGGGCGTGAGCACGAGATCCACGTGGTCGACCGCCCGGACCGAACGACCCCGGCGACCGCGGTACTCGACGACGAGATCCTCGATCACCAGCGCCGGCTCGTCGCGGACGACCTCGACCGGCTTGGCATCCTCCCGCTCGCCACCCCGCGGGACCGCATCCAGCAAGGCCTTCGTGTACGGCTGCGTCGGCCGGTCGAACAGCGCATGCACGTCCGCGGTCTCGACCACCGATCCCTTGCGCATGACAACGACCCGGTCGGCCACATCCGCGACCACCCCCATGTCGTGGGTGATGATCATGATCGCGCCGGAGATCTTCGACCTCATCGCGAGCAGTACGTCGAGCACCTCCTGCTGCACGGTGACGTCGAGTGCCGTCGTCGGCTCGTCCGCGATCAGCAGCTCCGGATCGCAGGCGACCGCGATCGCGATCATCACCCGCTGGCACTGCCCGCCGGACAGCTGATGCGGGTAGTACTTCAGCCGCGACTCGGGGATCTCGACCAGCGTCAACAGCTCGACGGCCCGCGTCCGTGCCTCCGCCCGGGACAGCGACGGCTGGTGTGCCCGGATCATCTCGATCAGCTGCGACCCGATCGTGAACACCGGGTCGAGCGCGCCGACCGGGTCCTGGAAGATCATCGCGATCCGCCGCCCGCGCAACGCGGTCAGCTCGGCCCGCGACATCGACAGTACGTCGTCGCCGCCGAAGGTGATCCGCCCGCCGACGGTCGCGTTCGACGGCAGCAGCCCGAGCGCGGCCAGCGACGTGACGCTCTTCCCCGACCCCGACTCCCCCACCACCGCGAGCACCTCGCCCGGCCGGACGGCGAAGCTCACCTTGTCGACGGCGCGATGCGTCGTACCGCCGACCTGGAAGTCGACGGTCAGGTCCTCGAAGCGCAGAACGTCGCTCACTCACCCTCCTCGGCGTCCAGCTTGTCGCGGTACTCCTGCCAGTCGGCCAGCATCTTGCGGTGGTACGACGTCAGCCACTCGAAGTAGTTGCGCGCGTTCCGCAGCCGTCTGCGTGGACCGGGCATGTCGTCGGGCAGCTCCTCGAGCATGTCCGCGAAGAGCTGCCGTTGTTTGCCCAGCGACCGGCGCTCGCCGGCCAGGAAGCTGCCCCAGATGTCGTCGTCGACCTTGAAGTAGTGACTGCGATCCCCCGGTACGGCGTGCCGCGCGACGAACCCGAGGTCGATCAGCCGGCGCGTCGTACTCGAGATCGAGCCGGCACTCGCCGACAACGCCCGGGCCAGCTCGGCCGACGAGACGTAGGGCTTGTTGCTCACCATCAGGTAGCCGAGGACGCGCCCCTCCATCCGCGGTGAGCCCGCGAGCTCCCTGAGCAGGGCGAACTGTTCGACGAAGTCCGCGCGACGCGAGTCCTCCTCCCACGCATCGTCGTCGACCATCACGACCTCCTCGCCAACTCGTGCACCTTGGCATCCGCGATCTGGGCCGACCGCCGGGCCCGGAACGCCTCGACCGGCCAGCGCGAGCTGCCGCCGTACCGGACGACCGACGGCTGCCCGTCCGCGTCCCAGCTGTAGTCCACCTTCTCGCCGATCGAACCGAAACCGGCGGCAGGGACCACGGCCAGCGTGTTCTCGTCGACGACCTGGAGCTCCTCGTAGCTCTCGACCGGGTCCGGCGCGGCCGGGAAGAACGCGACCAGGCGGCCGCCGAGCAGCGCGACGCTGATCACGCCCATCAGGTTCGCGAAGTTCCCGCAGAACCGGCGCGGATCGATGTCGGACGGCACCTGCGACCCGGCCGGCGCCTTCGCGGCGAGGTTGAGCAGCTTGACCACGCCGGTCGCGAGCGTGCCCGCCGGACCGCCGATGCAGTTGGTGAGCACCGAGACGACGATCTGATCGACCGGGTCGATGAACGTGCGGGTGATGTGCCCCGGGTACCCGCCGCTGTGACCGACCAGCCGCCGGTCGCCGACCTTGACGATGTCCATCCCGAGCCCGTACCGGCCGATCTCGTTGCCGTGGGCATTGACCAGGCTCTCGTCCCGCTGCAGCAGTCGCTTGCTCGCGTCCGACAGCAGCTGATCGGCTCCGAAGAAGTGCGCGGCGCCGTACGACGTCAGGTCCTCGGCGGTGGAGTAGAAGCCGGTGGCCGCTGCCATCGCGCGGGTGTCGACGTGCGGGATCGTCTCGCGTACGTCGCTGCCGTCGAGCAGACCCGTGTGTCCGGCGGCGTACTCACCGGCCCGCCACGGATCCCACTCGGCGCCGGTGCGGGTCAGACCGAGGCGGCTGGTGATGTTGGCTTCGACGTAGTCGCCGTACGACAGGCCGCTGGCCGACTCGATCACCAGGCCGAGCAGGGAGTAGCCGATGTTGGTGTACTTGAAGTACTCGTTGGGCTCGAAAACGCGGCCATCGGACAGGCACAGATCGATCAGCGCGGACCGGTCCGGGAACGGGTCCATCAGCTGCCAGTAGTCCTTGTCCACGCCGTCGCGGATCACGCCGCCCTGGTGGCCGAGCAGTTCCCGCACGGTGACCGGGCCGAGTGCGCTGCCGGCGAGTTCGGCGACGTAGGCGTCGATCGGGTCGTCCAGCCGGACCTTGCCCTGCTCGACGAGTTGCAGGATCGAGGTCGCGGTGAACGTCTTCGAGTGCGACGCGATCCGGAACAGGTGGTCCGTGCGCAGCGGCGTCCCGGCGACCTCGTCGCTGAAGCCGAGTGCGGTCGACAGGACGAGCTCGTCACCGATCCGGATCGCTGCCTGGACTCCGGGCGTACGGAGGTAGCGGCGTTGGTACTCGAGCCAGCTTTCGATGGCGGGAACTGCTTCCCGGGCAATCGTCGGGTGATAAGAGGACAAGGCGGCGTCCGTTCTGTTGTGGGTGGTCATCAGGAGCGTCCCTTCGGGTTCACCGCGTCGCGGAGTACGTCGCCGAGGGTGATCAGGCTCAGTACGGTCGCGGCGAGGAAGATGCCCGGATAGATCAAAGTGTGCGGTGCCTGCTGGAACCTGGACTGCGCGGTGGCGAGTTGCAGGCCCCACGAGATCGACGGCGCGCGCAGGCCGAGGCCGAGGAAGGTCAGCGTCGACTCCGCGACGATGACGCCGCCGACGGTGAGCGTAGCGACCGCGAGCACCGGGCCGATGGAGTTCGGCAGCACGTAGTGGGTGAGGATCCGGGTGACCGGAAAGCCCATCGCCTTCGCGGCCTGGACGTACTCGGCGTCGCGGGTCGCGCGGACCGTCGTACGGACCATCCGGGCCAGCGTCGGCCAGGAGAACAACGCGAGTACCAGCGAGATCGACAGCACCGACCGGTCGCCCAGGCTGTTCAGCGCGACGATCGCACCGAGCAGGAACGGGAAGCCGAGGAACACGTCGGTGAGCCGCGCCAGCACCGAGTCCGTCCAACCGCCGACGTACCCGGCGATGGTGCCGACCAGTACGGCGATGACGAGTGCGATCAGCGTGCAGAACAGGCCGACCGACAACGACGCGCGAGCGCCGTGTACGACGTTCGCGTAGACGTCGCAGCCCTGGAGATCCTGGCCGAACGGATGCCCCGGCGACGACGGACGGGCGCTGGCGGAGATGTCGCAGGCACGCGGGTGGGCGGTGCCGAACAACTGCGGAAAGACAGCCATCAGGACCAGTACGACGAGCACACCCAACGGCAGCCAGAACAGCACGCGGCGGCGGACCGTCGCCCAGACACCGCGTCCGGCGAGCGGGTCCTCTTCGACGGCCTGGGCCAGCACCTGGTCAGTCATGGCGGATCCTCGGGTCGAGCAGCGAGTTGAGCAGGTCGACGACCACGCTGGTCAGCAGGAAGATCAGGATCAGCGCGGTCGCGATCCCGACCACGGTCGGACCCTCGTGCACCCGGATCGACTCGAACAGCAACTGACCGACGCCGGGCAGGTTGAAGATCCCCTCGGTCACCACGGCACCGCCGAGCAGCGCGCCGAGATCGATCGCCAGGTAGGTCAGCACCGGGATCGACGAGTTCCGCAGCACGTGGACGCCGATCACCCGGCGCCGGATCAGACCCTTCGCCCACAGCGCCCGGACGAAGTCCGAGCTCATCGTGTCGATCACGCTCCCCCGGGTCAGCCGGGCGACCGCGGCCAGTCCGTAGATCGCCAGCACCGTTGCCGGCAGCAAGTACGACACCGGCCAGCCGTCGTTCACCCCGGCGATCGGGACCAGCGAGAGCTTCACGCCGAACACCAGCTGCGCGGTCACCGCCATCACGAAGATCGGCACCGACGCGATCAGGATGGTCAGGATCAGCACGCCACGGTCGATCCAGGTGTTCTTCCGCAGCCCGGCGATCAGGCCGAGCCCGACCCCGATCACGACCTGGATCACCCACGCGGTCAGCGCCAGCCGGATCGTCACCGGCCACCGGTCCGCCAGCCGTCCGGCCACCGAGCGGCCGCGGAAGTCGACGCCGAGGTCCCCGGTCACCAGGTGGCCGAGATAGCGCAGGTACTGCGACCAGAGTGGATCGTTCAGGTGATAGAGCTCGCGGATCCGCTCCACCACCGCCGGCGACAACGGCTGGTCACCGCCGAGGCTGGAGATCGGGTCACCAGGCAACGCGAACACGGCCGCATAGATGGCGAACGTGACGCCGAAGAAGACGAGGACGAGTTCGATCAGTCGTCTGATCGTGAATCGGAGCATCAGTTCGCCTCCCGTCGTGCGGCGTACAGCAGCGCGAGCGTGGCGGCGTACTGCACTCCGACCAGGTGCTTGATCGGCACGGTCCGCAACTCCTGGTCGAGCGATGCTGCCTCGTCCTGCCATTCCCGGTAGAGCTCCCGCATCCGCCGCCCGAGCGGGTGCAGCGGGGCGGCCGCACTGCCGCGGGCGATCTCGCCCTCGATCGCGCGCAACAGCATGCCGCCGAACCGGAGCCGGAAGGATCGCTGGATGTCCGTCAGCCCGAACGCCTCCGCCACCGTCGCCATCCGGGCCGGGTCCTCCTGCTCGGCCCGGCGCCGGTCGCGCTCCGGCCGCTTCACCAGGTAGGGCAGGAAGGCCGCGGTCGCCCGGACCAGCTGCGAGTCGCCGGACAGGTACGGGCGACCGGCCTCGAAGATCTCCACCAGTGCGTCCAGATCCTTGCCGAGCGCATCCGCCTTCGCCGCCAGCACCTCGCGGTAGGGCACGTCCGTCGGGGTCTGGTCGTCGATCGCCGGATGCGTCCAGTACGGCAACTCGGCGATCAGGCTCACCGTCCCGTGCCGCTGCGCGTACTCGGCCGACGAGGCGCCCGAGCCCGAGTACGGCGTCATCCCCAGACTCTCGGTGTAGTCGTACGTCGCCGCGGCCGAGATCATCTCGTAGACCGCCGGCCCGAGCGGCCGGGCAACCGGGGACTCGGCTTCACCCAGGTCGAGAGGAAGCCCGAAGGACGCCGTGATCGCGTGCAGCTCGTCGACGAAGCCCTCGAGCTCCTTCGTGACGTAGTAGTAGACGCCGCCGAGCTCGGTGTTGTGCAGCGAGACCGCGATCGCCGGCTTCAGCTCGTCCATCACCCGCATCAGGGCGAACGCCTCCGGCATCACCTGGTCGAAGTACGCGTCCTTGTACTGGAACGGGAACGACCATTCGACCTGCTCGGCCGGAGCCGGCCGGTAGAAGTGTTCGAGGCAGTGCACCCGGTTGAACGGGCCGGCGAACCAGCCTTCGTTGAGGCGGGCGCCGTCCGGGTCGATGCAGCCGATGATGTTCCACCTCGTCTGCTTGCGGAGCTCTTCGTCCGCGCACAGCTCCTCGGCCAGGCGGATCGCGGTCCAGAAGCCGATCGGCTCGTTCGGGTGCACCCCGGCGTACACGAGCGCCTGGTCGGGGCCGGTGCCGATCGAGTACATGGTGATCGGCTCGCCGAGGCGCGACGTACCGATCCTGCGTTTGGCGATCAGGTCCGGGTGGTTGCTCACGAGGTCGTCGAGACGCGCGGCGATCTCGTCGACCCCCGGGAAGTGGTCGGTGTCGGGGACGCGGTGGGCCCGCTCCAGGATCGACTGGAGCGGGCCGTTGGTTGCGCTCGTCAACTGTCGGCCAGGATCGTGTTCTCGAGTTCCAGGGCGCCCGCGCCCTCGGCGAGTTTGGCGACCCGGTCCGAGGTGGCGTACGTGTACTTCTCGAAGAACATCGGCGGGGCCGGGAAGTCCTTGAGGATCGCCTTCTGCACCTCGACGTACCCTTCGATCGCCTTCTTCTGGTCGACCTGCGCGTCGGCCTTCGCCAGCAGCTGCTCGACCTGCGGGGTGTAGTAGGGGATGCAGTTCACACAGCCGCCGGCCTTGGTGTAGAAGGACCGCAGCGTGTTCTGCTGGCTGGCGTAGAGGGCGCCCCAGCGGGAGAAGTACGGGCCGCTCAGGTTCTTCTCGTTGCGCAGTTTCTGGAACTCCGGGAAGTCGGTGGTCGGCGTCGCGGTGACGTCCTTGATGCCGAGGTTCTGCCGGAGCTGGTTGGCGTAGGCGTTGTAGAGGTCGTCCAGACCGGAGCCGCCGGGATAGCGGATCTCCATCTTCCCGGTGAAACCGCCCGCCTCGGCCAGCAGTTGCTTGGCCTTGTCCGGGTTGAACGTGCACAGCTCGCCGCAGAGGCCGGCCGGCGTCCCCGGCTCACCGGGTGGAGTGAGCGCGGTCGCGGGGGTCCAGATGCCGCCGTAGATCACGTTGCTGACGGCCTGCCGGTCGATCGCCATCGAGATCGCCTGCCGGACCCGGACGTCTTGGTACCGCTTGTCCCACAGCGGCAGCCCGAGGTAGTTCATGCCGAGGCCCTCGAAGACGTACGCGCGGTCGCCGAAGTCCTTCTTCACCTGCGCCATCCGGGCCGCCGGGACGAAGATGATGTCGGTGTTGCCGGCCTGGACGTCGGTGTAGGCCGTGGTCATGTCGGTGTACGGCTTGAACACGATCTCGTCGACGGTCGGCTTCGGGCCCTGGTAGTTCGCGAACGCCTTGACCGTCATCGGCTCGTTCTCGGTGTAGCTGCCGACCATCTCGAACGGGCCGTTGCCGATCGGCTGCTTCGCGAAACCGTCCAGATCCTTGTACGCCGCCTCGGGCAGCGGGAAGAACCCACTCTGCGCCTGGGACAGCTGGGTCGGGAACTGACCGTCGGGGCTCTTCAGCGTGACGGTGAAGGTCAGGTCGTCGACGACCTTCAGGCCGGAGAGCTGGCTGGTGGCCGGCTTGCCCTTGGCCGGGTTCAGGGCGTCGTACCCGGCGATGTTGACCAGCTGACCGCTGTTCTCCCAGGCGTTCGGGCCGTAGGCGACCGTGCTCCACGCCTTCACGTAGCTCTCGGCGGTGACTTTTTCGCCGTTGTGGAACGTCCAGCCGGGGCGGAGCTTGATGGTCCAGTGCACGGCGTCGGCCGACGTGACCGACTCGGCGTTCAGATAGGTCAGCGAGCCGTCGGCCTTGACGAAGGTGAGGCTCGAGAACAGCGTCCTGACCTGCGCGAAGGCGATGGTCTGCCGGCCGGGGTTCAGGGTCACCGGGTCCGAGACGGCGTACGAGACCGACTTGGTCCCGCCCTCGGCCGACCCGCCGGAGCCGCCTCCGGAACAGCCGGTCACCGTGAGGATGCCGGCGAGGAGAACGGCAGCAGCACGCTTCATGGGGTCCTCCAGCTACGTCGCGGCCGTGGCGCCGGCCGACTCCTCCCGATCCTGGGGGCCGGGGTGCGTGTCTGGCAATAGGGAACCTTGGGAAGTTTCAGTAGGAAATGAACTCTTAACACAAGGCGGAGCCGGCCCAGACCGGTTTCGCGGCGGTCAGGTGAAGTCGCCGGCGCTGTGGCGGAGGGGTTCGAGGACCGACCAGAGCATCTTGAGCTGTTCGTCGGTGAGGCCGGACAGAGCGAAGTCGGCGGCGACCAGGTCGGCCGTGGCGCGTTCGACCAGGTCGCGGCCCTCGGGGGTGATCTCGCACAGGACGGCCCGGCCGTCGTCCGGGTGCGGGGTCCGCGTGACCAGGCCGGCCGCTTCCAGGCGCCGTACGATCGACGTCACCGAGGTCGGGTGCACCTGCAGCCGCTCGCCCATCTTGCCCAGTGGCAACGACCCGCGCCGCGAGAACGTCAGCAGCACCAGCGCCTCGAACCGCGCGAACGTCAGCCCGTGCTTGCGCAGGATGTCGTCGAGCTCACCGATGACGATCTGCTGGGCCCGCATCAGCGACGTGACGGCCCGCATCTGCTCGACCGCCCCCCACCGTCGCCCCCACTGCCGCGAAGCCTCGTCGATAGGATCGAACGGCAACGCCCTCTTCCTCGCCATGTGCCGAAGATTAGCTGGAGACTAGGCACACCATGTCGAACCTCAGAGATTCCGACTTCCCCAAGCTCGGCCAGGACGCGCCCGCCGAGAAGATGATCTACATCCGCTTCCGCTGGTATCACCGGCAGGCCAATCAGGCACGCATCGCCTATCGGGCCCTGGGCGTCGTGCAGCTCGTGGCCGCGCTGCTGATCGCGATCTCGGTCGCCTTCGACGTACCCGTCTGGGCGGCCCCGGCGCTGGGTGGTGTCATCGCCCTCGCGGAGGGGATCCGCACGCTCTTCGGCTTCAAGGACTCCTACCCGACCTACCGCCGGGCCGCCGAGGAGCTGCGCAGCGAAGCCTGGCTCTACGCCCAGCGGGCCGGCCGGTACGACGAGGCCGACGACCCGCTCAAACTGCTCGCCGAGCGCGTGGTCGAGATCAGCCGGTCGGAGACGGTCGACTGGGAGAGCGCGTTGCGGGCCCGCAGCATCTGAAAGTGTCCGCGGGAGGTGTCATGCTCAGCCGTATGACGGAGCTGGCTGGGTTCTACCTCGGGCATGTGCGGGCTGAGTCTGCGCGACTGGGTGAGGTTGGCCGGATGGGGTTGGATGCCGCGGTGCCCAGCTGTCCCGGCTGGACGGTCGATTCGGTCGTGCGGCATGTGGCGACGGTGTATCTGCACAAGGTGGAGGTCCTGCGGCTCGGCGCGTTGCCGGACCCGTGGCCGCCGGACTTCGGCGGGCGGGACGCGCTCGAGTTGTACGACGAGGCGCGCGCGGCGATCGTGGACGCGTTGGAGAGGGCCGGGACCGACCTGGAGACGTGGACGTTCAACCCGGACGACAAGACCTCGGGGTTCTGGTACCGGCGGATGGCACTGGAGAGTGTGGTCCACCGGATCGACGTCGAGCAGGCTCATGACGTGGTCACACCGATCGACTCTGAGCTGGCCCTCGACGGTATCGACGAGCTGCTCTTCCCCAACCTCGCCGGTCCCTGGTGGGAGGAAGGCGACACCGCGCATCCCGTCGACGCCGCCGTCCGGATCACGGCTGAGGGCAGGTCGTGGACGGTCCGTGCCGACGCGACGAGTGTCGTGGTGAGTCAGGGCGCCGAGGGTGAGGTGGCTGCCGAGATCTTCGGGTCGGCGGATGCGGTGTTCCTGTGGTTGTGGGGCCGGCTGGATGCTTCCGCGATCCGGTCCGCCGGTGACGCGAACGTCGTACGGGAGTTCCGGGCGCGGGTCGCGGAGTGCACCACCTGAGCGATGTCCTGGCGGCGGGCGGCTGTTCGTTCACTTGCTGAGGGGCCACAGTGGGCCTGGCGAAGAAGGAGTGTTCCGATGGCGCAGTACCTTGCACTGACCTACACCGCGGACGTCGACTGGTGGGCGCCTGAGCAGGCGAGTGAGCTGGCGGAGTACCGGCAGTTCGGGGTGGATCACGCCGACACCATCAAGGCGAGTGCCGTCCTGCATCCGACGCCGACGGCGACCGTCGTCCGGGTGGAGGGCGCGCGCGGCGGGAAGGTCGTCACGACGGACGGGCCGTACGCGGAGACGAAGGAAGCACTGACCGGGTACTACCTGATCGAGGCCGACAACCTGGAGGAAGCGATCGCCATCGCCGCGCAGATCCCGGCCGCGTGGAACGGCGCCGTCGAGGTGCGGCCGGTCATCCTGGCCAAGTAACACCATGTACGACGCGGTCGCGGAGACGATCCGGGTCGAGGGGACGCGCATCCTGGCGACCCTGATCCGGACCGTCGGCGACGTCCAGCTCGCCGAGGACGCCGTCCAGGAGGCAACTCTGGCGGCCCTCGGCGCCTGGCCGGTCACCGGGGTACCGCCGGAACCGCGCGCCTGGCTGACCGTGACCGCCCGGCGGAAGGCGATCGACATCATCCGGCGCGAGCGTGCACGCCCCGGCAAGGAACGAGACGGGCTGGAACTGATGGAGCTCTCCCAGTCGGACGGCATCGTGCCGGACAGCGTCGTACAGGACGACCTGCTGCGGCTGATCTTCACCTGCTGTCATCCCGCGCTGTCGCCACCGACCCGGATCGCGCTCGCGCTGCGCACGTTGTGCGGGCTGTCGCCGGCCCAGATCGCCGGCGTACTACTCACCACCGAGGTCGCGACCACCAAGCGGCTGACCCGGGCCCGGCAGAAGATCGCGGCGGCCCGGATCCCGTACCGGGTGCCGACCGAGGACGAGCTACCCGCTCGACTGCCGGCCGTGTGCGGAGTCATCCACAGCCTCTACACGTCGGGCCATGCTCCGGTCGAGGGACAGACGGCGTACGACGTCGACGTCTGCACCGAGGCGATCCGGCTGGCCGAGTTGCTCCACGAATTGCTACCCGAGCAGCCGATGCCAACCGCCGTACTGGCATTGCTGCTTCTCACCGAGGCGCGTCGCCCGGCTCGGCTTGACGACGACGGCGAGGTGGTCACGCTCGACCGGCAGGATCGCACGCGGTGGGACACGACCGCGATCACGCGCGGGATCGCCCTCCTGAACGACTCGCTCCTGCGCTCGGGGCAGCAGGCCGACGCCTATCAACTCCAGGCGGCCATCGCGGCCGAACACGCCCGCGTGCCCAGCTACTCCGCCACCGATTGGCGCGAGATCGTCCGCCTGTACGACCTGCTGGTGTCGATCGCACCCAGCACGTCCGCGCACCTGGCCCACGCGGTCGCCACCGCCGAGGCCGACGGCACCGCGTCCGGGCTCGCCATGCTCGACGACCTCCCGCCGAGCCCGCGCTGGCACGCCGTACGCGCCGAGCTGCTCGCCCGCGATCACCGGTACGCCGAAGCGGCCGCGGAGCTCACCCAAGCACTCGACGGACCGGCCACGGACCCGGAACGCGCACACCGCGAACGTCGTCGCCGAGCCTTCCTGAGCCAGGCCCACCCCGACTGACTGGTCAGTCAGTCCGGGTCGTCGGTCCAGTTGCCGCGGTCGCTGTTGAAGATGGACTTCGTCCCGGACCCGCCGGCCGCCGGGCGGGCCTGATGGGCGGGCGCGGGGGCCACCGTCGTGGTGACCTCCTGCGCGGAGTCCATCCCGATCGGTCCGGTGCCGTCGTCGTCGGAGTCGTCGTCGCCCTCCACCACGTCGACGCTCGCCGACGCGCGCAGACCGGTGCGCTGGATGACCCGCTGGATGGTGAGGTCCCGGTCGTCCGGGCGGCTGACCCACCTGATCTCCCGGAAGCCCTGGTCCTGCGCCGCCGACTCGAAGACGAAGTGGCCGTAGCCGAGGATCCGGCCGATGATCGGCTTCTGCAGGGTGATGTCGAGGACTCGCGCGATCGGCGTGGTCGCCACCGTCTGGGAGAAGACGCCGCGGATCCGCATGACCCGCATGTTGGTGACCACGAACCGATCCCGGTGGTGGGTGAGGAACGTCCAGAAGGCATGCGACAGCAGCACCAGCACGATCGCCAGCAGCACCTGCGTGCCGCCGATCGAGTTGCTCGCCAGCGCGACCAGCAGTGCGGTCGCCAGCACCACCTCGAGCATCGGCACCGTGTACACCACCCAGTGCTGCCGGACCTCGTCGATGACGACTTCGCCCTCGTCCGAGATCAGGTGGCGCCGGACCTTCGGGTCGAAGATCCGGAACAGGCCTAGTCCGGCCATCCGTTCACTCCCCTGAACACCTCGCTGTCGGCCGGTCGGCTCCGGCCACGTCCCTTACAGCCAAGTGTCCCGCACGATCGCTCGCAACGGGACACTCGGACAGCAGATCAGTTGAACAGCGCGGTCAGGAACGTGATCACGCTCTGAAACGCGTCGCCGACGGCTGAGAACGCGCCCCCCACCGCGTCGGCGGCGTTCGCCGGCTGCGTGAACAGATAGAAAGCCGCAAAGGCGATGACCGACCAGATCAACAGCTTCTTCGGCATGTCACCACTCCTCGTTCGCAACCACTCGGTCGACTGTGTTTGTGTTTGTATCACGGACCGTCACCAATTGTCACTGACTGAACACAGCCCACCGCACAATGCTCACCAGCTACAAGGTCCATTCTGTAACGGATTCGGGGGCATGGCAGCCACCGGCGCGCCGCCGTGAGACGCGGATCGCGCCGGGATGCGGAAATCTTGCGGTATTTGCCCGATTTCGGAACTCGATCCACTCTCACCACATCCGGCGACACAATGTGACAGACAGTGGTCGAGTGTTCCATCTGCGCCGGTTCAGAGGGCGGCGATCAGCTCGTCGGCGGCGGTGTAGGGGTCGGTGTTGCCCTCGGCCACTTTGGCCGCCAGCACGTCCAGCCGGGCGTCGCCGTGCAGATGGGCGAACCGGGACCGCAACGCCGTCATCGCGATCGCCTCGATCTCGTCCCGGGCCCGGCTGCGCCGGCGCTCGTCCAGGACGCCGTTCGCCTCCATCCAGGCCAGCCGGTCCTCGATCGCGGTGACCACCTCGGCGATCCCTTCGTTGCGTGAGGCAACGGTCTTCAGGATCGGCGGCGACCAGGCGCCCTCGGGCCGTTCGGCCAGTGCGAGCATCGCCCGCAGATCCCGGGTGACGTTCTGCACGCCGTCCCGATCGGCCTTGTTCACAACGTAAATGTCGCCGACCTCGAGGATGCCGGCCTTCGCCGCCTGGATCCCGTCACCCATCCCCGGCGCCAGCAGCACGAGCGTCGTGTCGGCCATCCCGGCGATCTCCACCTCGGACTGCCCGACCCCGACCGTCTCCACCAGAACGACGTCGAACCCGGCCGCGTCCAGCACCCGCAACGCCTGCGGAGTCGTCCAGGCCAGCCCGCCCAGATGCCCCCGCGACGCCATCGACCGGATGAACACCCCGGCGTCCGTCGCGTGGTCCTGCATCCGCACCCGGTCCCCCAGCAACGCACCGCCTGAGAACGGCGACGACGGGTCGACCGCCAGTACGCCGACCCGCTTCCCGGTCTCCCGGTACGCCGAAACCAGCGCGGACGTCGACGTGGACTTGCCGACACCCGGCGAGCCCGTGATCCCGACGATGTGCGCGTGACCGGCGTACGGCGACAGTGCCGCCATCACCTCGCGCAGCAGCGGCGATTCGTCCTCGACCAGCGAGATCAGCCGGGCGACGGCCCGGGAGTCACCCTCCCGGGCACGCTCGACCAGCTCGCCGACCGGAGCGGTGCGTCGTGACATCAACTCTGCATCAGCTCTGCGTCAGCCTTTGGGCACACGCACGATGAGCGCGTCGCCTTGACCGCCACCACCGCACAGCGCGGCCGCGCCGGTCCCGCCACCACGACGCTGCAACTCCAGCGCCAGGTGCAGCACGAGGCGGGCGCCGGACATGCCGATCGGGTGACCGAGGGCGATCGCGCCGCCGTTCACGTTCACCTTGTCGATGTCGACCTGGAGCTCGCGCGCCGAGGCGATCCCGACGGCGGCGAAGGCCTCGTTGATCTCGATCAGGTCGAGCGCGGCCGGCTCGATCCCTTCCTTCGCGCAGGCCTTGACGATCGCGTTCGCCGGCTGGCTCTGCAGCGACGAGTCCGGACCCGCGACCGAACCGTGCGCGCCGATCTCGGCGATCCAGCTCAGCCCGAGCTCCTCGGCCTTCGCCTTGCTCATCACGACCACGGCGCAGCCGCCGTCGGAGATCTGTGAGGCCGAACCCGCGGTGATCGTGCCGTCCTTGCCGAAGGCCGGCCGCAGCCTGGCCAGCGACTCGGCCGACGTGTCGCTGCGAACGCCTTCGTCACTGTCGACCACGATCGGGTCGCCCTTGCGCTGCGGCACCTCGACCGGCACCACCTCGTCGGCGAAGACGCCGTTCTTCCAGGCCGCCGCAGCCTGCTGGTGCGAGCGGGCGCTGAACTCGTCCTGCTCTTCCCGGCTGAGCTTGAGGCCGGTGTTGTTCGCCTGGTCGGTGAGCGCACCCATGGCCTGGTCGGTGAACGCGTCCCACAGCCCGTCGAACGCCATCGAGTCGACCAGCGTGGTGTCGCCGTACTTGAAGCCCTCGCGGGACTTCGGCAGCAGGTGCGGGGCGTTCGTCATCGACTCCATCCCGCCGGCGACGACGATCTCGTACTCACCGGCGCGGATCAGTTGGTCGGCCAGAGCGATCGCGTTCAGGCCGGACAGGCAGACCTTGTTGATCGTGATGGCCGGGATGCTCATCGGGATGCCGCCCTTGGTCGCGGCCTGGCGGGCGGTGATCTGACCGCCGCCGGCCTGCAGCACCTGGCCCATGATCACGTACTCGACCTGGTCCGGTGCGACCCCGGCCTTCTCCAGTGCGCCCTTGATCGCGAACCCGCCGAGCTCGGCGCCGGTGAAGCCTTTGAGGCCACCCAGCAGCCGCCCGATCGGGGTGCGTGCGCCGGCCACTATGACGGTTTGGTTCTGCGAGCTGCGAGAGGCGTCAGACATGTTGTCACGATACCTGCGACAGCACTGGTACGCCCCAGGTCCGACCCTGTCGATCAGGTCACACGCCGGGCCGGTTTACCCGTCGACGTGACCGGAAGCTCGGCCACGAACGTGATCGACCGCGGCACCTTCGCCGGACTCAGCCGGGTCCGCGCGTGCCGGAGCAGTTCCCATCCGTCGACAGCATCCCGTCGTACGACGTGCGCCTCGAGCAGAGCGCCGTACTCCTCGTCCGGTACGCCGACCACGCGGACGTCGGCCACGGCCGGGTGACTGAGCAGCGCGTTCTCCACCTCGACGGGGAATACGTTCTCCCCGCCCGTCACGATCAGGTCGTCGGCCCGCCCGTCGACGAAGAACCACCCAGCCGAGTCGCGATGCCCACGGTCACCGGAGTCCGCCAATCGCCCGGCCAGTCGCCCACCGACCCACAACCGACCGATCTCGCCGGGCGGCAACGGCTGACCGGCATCGTCGAGGATCGCCAGCGTCACACCGACCGCGGGCCGGCCGATCGTCCCTGGCGCTTCGGCAAGATCGGTGGGTGTCGCGAGGGTCGACCAACCCAGCTCAGTCGATCCGTACAGGTTGAACAGCGCCGGCCCGAACGCCTTCGTCAGCCGATCCGCGACCACCGGATGCAGCGACCCGCCGCCACTCACCACAGCCGCCAGCGGAACCACGACTCCGGTTCGCGCGACCTTCGACAGGATCGGCGGTACGCCGGTCAGCACCGCGCCCGGGTGGTCGTGCAAGAAGTCCGCCACCTCGTCCGCCTGGAAGCGCCGCCGGACGACGACCGGCATCCCGAACGCCAACCCCAACGCGAGGAACCCCACCCCGAACCCGTGGAACAGCGGCTGCGTGATCACCAGCGGAACCCCACGCTGCAAGGGCAATCGGCGTAGCAGGGTCGCGACCGGCACGACCTGCGCCGTACTCACTTTCCGATCGACGACCTTCGGCGTACCCGTGCTGCCGGACGTCATCACCACGACCTGACCGCGCCGCCCGGCCCGTCGCGTCCCCACCTCGACGGCCGGTGCGCGGGGATCGACCAGGACGACATCCGCGTTGGCCCGCAGACCGGAGACGACGGCTGTGACGAACGACCGCCCGTTGGGCTCGCGGACCGCGATCCGTTCGCCGTCGGCGGCGTCGTGGTTCAGTTGCTCGAGGTCGGCGTACGTGAGCGCACCGTCGTCGTCGATGAGCGCGACGTCGCCGGGATGGTTGCGCGCGGCAAGAGTCGTCAGGGTGGCCAGGGTCAGGCCGTGCCGGTGGAAGGCCCCGGGCGCACGCCAGGGCTGCACGGCCGCCAGCAGTCGGCCGAGGCCGATGAGCACATCCCCCACCACAGCTCGAGTGTCGCATCGGCCACTTTTCATTGGAATCACGCAGTCGACTGGTCCACGCTGGCGGTATGGACCACCTCACCGCCACCAAGACACTGTTCGAGGCGATCGATCACGTCGGGATCGCCGTGGCCGACTTCGACGAGGCCGTCCGGTACTACGCCGACGTGTTCGGGATGACCGTCGCGCACGAGGAGATCAACGAGGAGCAGGGCGTCCGCGAGGCGATGCTGTCCGTGGGTGGGTCCGGTTCGTCGATCCAGTTGCTGGCGCCGCTGTCGGACGCGTCGCCGATCGCGAAGTTCCTGAACCAGCGCGGCCCGGGGATCCAGCAGCTCGCCTACCGGGTGCGTGACCTGGACGCGGTCTCGGCCACGCTGCGCGAGCGCGGTGCACAGTTGCTGTACGACGAGCCGAAGCGGGGCACGGGCGGGTCGCGGGTCAACTTCATCCATCCTCGGTCGGCCGGGGGCGTGCTGGTCGAGCTCGTCGAGCCCGCGTGACCTCTGTGTGATTGGGGCAACGCTGAGGGTGTTGCTCGATAAGCTGAGGAAACCTCACCGTCACCGCTCTCGAACAGGGGGTGACGGCACGCGCCGACACGGTACTGAGTGGCGTTTTGCGGACTAGGCTGTTCGGGTGCTGAGGGACAGCGCCACCGACGCTCTTGACGGTGTGCCGACGGGGTTCCAGCACGACGCCTTCGTCTACGCATCGGACGAGGAGTTCGTGCGGCTCGCGACACCTTTCGTCCGCGACGGCCTGGCAACAGGTGACGCGATCGTGGCTGCCCTGCCGCCGGCCCGGATCGCTCGCCTGCGCGAGGCGCTCGGGCCCGAGGGCGAGCAGGTCGGCTTCATCGACATGACCATCGCCGGCCGCAACCCGGCCCGCCTCATCCCGCTGTGGCGCGACGCCCTCGAGCGCAACCCGGGCCGCCCGGTCCGCGGCCTCGGCGAACCGGCGTACGCCGGCCGGAACGCGGCCGAGTACGACGAGGCGATCCTGCACGAGGCCCTCCTCGACATCGCGTTCGCCAACGACACCCGCTTCCGGCTGCTCTGCCCGTACGAGGCCTCGGTCGGCATCGACCCCACGGCAACCCACTCCGGCGCGGAAGCCCTTGCGGAGAAGACGTTCCGGATGCCGCTGAGCGACGTACCGGATCGGGCCGAGCGGTGGAAGTTCGGGCTGGCCGATCTCGGGCAGGTGCGGCAGTGGGTCAACGCGCACGCGTCGTCGCACGGGGTGTCGCGGGACCGGCTGGACGACCTGGAGCTGGCGCTGCACGAGGTCTGTACGAACAGCATCCGCTTCGGAGGCGGACACGGGATGTTGTCGGTCTGGATCGCGGACGGCGCGCTGATCTGCGACGTGGCGGACGGCGGCCGGATCGACGACCTGCTCGTCGGCCGCGTGCTGCCGCCCCTCGACGGGCTCGGCGGGCGCGGTGTCTGGCTGGCGAACCAGCTGTGCGATCTGGTCCAGCTGAGATCCGGTGACGACTTCACCCAGGTGCGGCTGCACACTCGCCTGCGCTGATAAGACCACTGACAACGGTGGACTGGAAAAGTGACGGTCGTCTCACCCGTCCCGCGCTGTGTCACAAGGCACAGCCAGGCGGGCATACTCAGCGGTAAGTTCCGCTCACCCAGACCGCCGCTGCAGGAGGTACGACGTGAAGCAGATCCTCGAAGCGATTCTGTCCGGTGACACCGCGGCCGTCGGTGCGCTCGACGTACCGGACCACTACCGCGGCATCACCGTGCACGCCGACGAGGCGACCATGTTCGAGGGTCTGGACAGCAAGGAGAAGGATCCGCGCAAGAGCCTGCACCTCGACGACGTCCCCACCCCCGAGCTCGGCCCGGGTGAGGCGCTGGTCGCGGTGATGGCCAGCGCGATCAACTACAACACCGTCTGGACGTCGATCTTCGAACCGGTGTCGACGTTCAGCTTCCTGAAGCGGTACGGGAAGTTGTCGCCGTTGACCGCCCGCCACGACCTGCCGTACCACGTGGTCGGCTCCGACCTGTCCGGCGTCGTACTGCGGACCGGCCCCGGTGTGAACGCCTGGAAGCCCGGCGACGAGGTGGTCGCGCACTGCCTGTCGGTGGAGCTCGAGTCGCCGGACGGGCACAACGACACGATGCTCGACTCCGAGCAGCGGATCTGGGGTTTCGAGACGAACTTCGGCGGGCTGGCCGAGATCGCACTGGTCAAGTCGAACCAGCTGATGCCCAAGCCGGCCCACCTCACCTGGGAGGAGGCCGCGTCGCCGGGTCTGGTGAACAGTACGGCGTACCGGCAGCTGGTCTCCTCGAACGGCGCCGACATGAAGCAGGGCGACGTCGTACTCATCTGGGGCGCGTCGGGCGGCCTCGGTTCCTATGCGACCCAGTTCGCGCTGAACGGCGGGGCGATCCCGGTGTGCGTGGTGTCGTCGCCGGAGAAGGCGGAGATCTGCCGGGCGATGGGTGCCTCGCTGATCATCGACCGGTCGGCGG
Organism: Kribbella sp. NPDC049174; assembly: GCF_043197365.1. Lineage (NCBI taxonomy): Bacteria > Bacillati > Actinomycetota > Actinomycetes > Propionibacteriales > Kribbellaceae > Kribbella > Kribbella sp. NPDC049174. The sequence goes on from NZ_JBICSZ010000004.1 coordinate 370,090, forward strand.
AGGGGTACCGGTTCTGGTCGGACGAGAACACCCAGGACCAGAAGGAGTGGAAGCGCTTCGGCGCGCGGATCCGGGAGCTGACCGGTGGCGACGACCCGGACATCGTGTTCGAGCACCCGGGGCGGGAGACGTTCGGCGCCTCGGTGTACGTCGCCCGTCGCGGCGGGACGATCGTGACGTGCGCATCGACCTCGGGCTTCATGCACGAGTACGACAACCGGTATCTGTGGATGAACCTGAAGCGGATCATCGGCTCCCATTTCGCCAACTACCGCGAGGCCTGGGAGGCCAACCGGTTGATTGCCAAGGGCATGGTCCACCCGACCGTCAGCCGGGTGTACTCGCTGGAGGAGACGGCCCAGGCCGCGTACGACGTCCATCGCAACCTGCACCAGGGCAAGGTCGGCGTCCTCACTCTCGCCCCGACCGAAGGCCTCGGGGTTCGCGATGTTTCGCTCCGGGCACAGCATGAAGAGGCCATTAATCGCTTCCGCAACAGGTAGTTGTCCACGGGGGCCGATTGGCTGGTTACACCTGTGTTCTGACAGGCTTAAGGTGGGGGATTCACGCTGAGCCGCCAGAAGGGAATCTCGGGAAATGCCTGACGAGTCGAGCCTGCCATTCTTCGACCGTACGGCGACCGCGGCCGGGGGATTCCCGGTCAGTCGCCGTGGGTACGACAAGCAGGCCGTGGACGACTATGTCCGCGCGCTGGAGATGCAACTCGTCGAGGCCCGCAACCGCGCCGACGAACTCCAGGGCAGTGTTGCGCCCATGCAGCGCCAGCTCGAGGAGACCCGGCGGCAGCTGGAGGCCAGCGCCAACCCGTCGTACGCCGGTCTCGGCGACCGGGCCGCGCAGATCCTCCGGCTGGCCCAGGACCAGGCGTCCGAGGCCCTCGAGGAAGCGCGGCGTGAGGCCGACGAGCTGCGCGCCACCGCGGCCAAAGAGGCCGCCTCTGCCCGCGCGACCGGCGAGCGGGAGGCCGAGGACATCCGCAGCGTCGCGCTGAACGAGGCCGACAGCATGCGCCGGACCGCCGAGGGTGACGCCGCGGAGCTCCGCCGTACCGCGGAGACCGAGGGCGCCGAGGTGCTCCAGACCGCGCGGCGCAAGGCCGAGCAGCTGATGCTGACCGCGGAGTCGCAGGCCAGCACGCTGAAGAACGGCGCCCTGCACGAGGCGGAGAAGATCCGGACCGCGATCCAGCGCGAGTCCGCCGCGCTGCGGGCCCGGCTGGCCGACGAGCGCGAGCAGCAGGCCAAGGAGCTGGCCGACAAGCACCAGCAGATCGCGGCCGACACCGAGAACCTGACCACTCAGATGCGCGAGGCCGCCGAAGCCTCCGAGCGGCGCGTCGCCGAGGCGACCGAGCAGGCCCGCAAGATCCGCGCCGAGGCCGAGGAGTCGGCCGAGCGGACCATCTCCCGCGCCCGTCGCGAGTCCGAGCAACTGCTCACCACCGCACGCACCCGCTCCGAGGCCGAGCTGGCCAACGCCGCCGACGAGGCCGAGCGGTCGCGCACCATCGTCGCCCGCGAGACCGAGCGGCTGGCCAAGCGCCGCGACGGCATCCTCACCCAGATCGCCGGCCTGAACGAGATCGCCAGCAACATCGCCCGCCAGGCCGCCGAGCTCGACTCCGAGACGGCCGCACCGGCGTACGTGAACCCGTTCGCCCGGCCGCAGACGCCGCCCCCTGCCGCGCCGCCCGCCGCTCCCCCGGCGCCGTTCGCGCCGCGGGACAACGCGTACTCCGGTCCCACCAACGGCGCGCCGGCCGAGTCCGGCGGTCCGGTCGACAGCCCGTTCGCGCCCCGGGAGAACTCCCTGGCGGCGCCGAGCCCGTTCGCCCCGAAGCCGGATGAGGACGAGGACGAGGACGAGACCGTCGACGGCCCGCTCGCGCTGAAGGCGGACGAGGACGTGACAAGCCCGTTCGCGCCGGACCCGGACGAGGACGTGACGAGCCCGTTCGCGCCGAAGGACGACGCTCCGGTCGCCGGCACGACGTCGTCGTACGACGAAGAGGACGGGCCGTTCACCGGCTCGAGCCCGTTCGTCGGCACCGGCGCGGGTGACGCGCGGGTGGACGAGACGCGGATCGACACCGGGCTGCGGGTGGACACCAAGCTGGCCGACGAGCTCACCAGCAAGTCCGCCGGCGGGCCCGCGGACGCCGACGAGGAGCCGGCCGACTCGACCAAGATCGACGAGTTCCGGCTGACTGACCTCGACGACGAGGAGACTCGGGTCCAGGCGGTTCCGGACGCATCGGCTGAGGCTTCCGATGAGGAGGAGCCCGCCGACGACGAGAAGACCGACGAGGCCGTGTCCGGCTCGCGATCCCCGAAGGACAAGATGTGACGCCACCCGGCGACGAAAACTCCACAGCGACGCCTGCACCCGGCGAGCAGATCGAGGAGCTCGCGGAGGTCACCCGTTCCGCCCAGGCGGCCGCCGCCGAGGCGGAGGCCGCGGCCGCGGGCGCCAAGCGGTCGGCGCAGGAGGCCGAGCGAGCCGCCGAGGAGGCCGACGACTCGGCCGACGAGGCGGAGGAGTCCGAAACCGAGGCCGAAGAAGCTGCTGACGAGGCTGAGGGCGCCGCTGGCAAGGCCGCTGCCTCCGCCGACAAGGCTGTGGATGCCTCCGGCAAGGCTGTGGATGCGTCCGGCAAGGCTGTGGATGCGTCCGGCAAGGCTGTGGACGCCGCCGGCGAGGCGGACAAGTCGGCCGATGAGGCCGATCGGTCGGCGGACGAGGCCGATCGGGCGGCCGACCAGGTCGAAGCGGCCGTCGCCCACGACAAGGCGGCCACCGCCGCCGACGACAACATGGCCGGCGAGCTGCTGATCGAGGAGCGGCACCCCGACGTCGGCATGGGCCTGCCGGGTCCGCCGTTGCGCCGGTCGAACCCGTTCATGTTCGGGTTCTTCGCGGCCCTCGGCGTACTGGTCGCCTGGGGTCTGTGGAACGCACTCGGCCAGGCCCGGTCCGTCCTCATCCTGCTGCTGGTGTCGATGTTCATCGCGGTCGGCCTGAACCCGCTGGTCGAGTGGTTCATGCGCCGCGGCCTGAAGCGCGGCCTGTCCGTCGGCGTCGTCTTCCTGCTGATGATCATGGCGGTGGCCGGCGTCGGCTTCGCGATCGTCCCGGTCGTCACCGACCAGATCAACAGCCTGATCAAGAACGCGCCCGACTACCTCGACCTGCTGACCAAGTCGCGGACCCTGAACGAGCTCAACGACCGCTACCAGTTCATCCAGAAGGCCCAGGACTACATCCAGGACCCGGCGCTGGCGCAGCGAGCGTTCGGCGGCATCCTCGGCGTCGGCAGGGTGGTCGCGAACGCCCTGTTCTCCGCCTTCACCATCCTCATCCTGACGCTGTACTTCCTCGCGTCCCTGCCGTCGGTCAAGCGCGCGGCGTACAGCCTGGTCCCGGCCAGCCGCCGTCCCCGCGTCGCCATCCTCGGCGACGAGGTGCTCAGCCGGGTCGGCGGCTACGTGAGCGGCCAGTTCGTGGTCGCGGCCTGCGCCGGCTTCTTCATGTTCGTCTTCCTGCAGATCGTGGGCCTGCGCGAGTACGCCCTGGCGCTGGCGATCGTGGTGATGTTCACCGCCTTCATCCCGATGGTCGGTGGCCTGATCGGCGTCGTCATCGTCGCCCTGATCGGCTTCACCACCGGCCTGTGGACCGGCGTCGCCTGCCTCGCCTACGGCATCGTCTACCAGCAGATCGAGAACTACGTCATAGCCCCCCGCATCATGCGCCGAGCCGTCGACATCCCCGGCGCCGTCACCGTCATCGCCGCCCTCCTCGGTGGCGCCCTCCTCGGCGTCGTCGGCGCCCTCCTCGCCATCCCCACCGCCGCCGCCCTCCTCCTCATCATCCGAGAAGTCTGGGTCCGCAAAGCCGACGCCTCGTAACACCCCGGAGGAGCGAGCGCAGCCGACTCGCGCGGAAGACCCCCGCAGCCGGCTACGCGCGCTCCTCCGTCGCGTGCTCGCCCGGCAGCCCCACCCACCCGTCTGCGCGGCTTATCGCCGCTGACCTGCGTGCTATCGCCCGCGCCTCAACCACGATCGTGCGACCCACCGTGCGCCAGCGGACCGTGGACCTGGCCGGCCACCCACCGGCCAACCTGATTCCAGCGATCGACAACGCACACCCCTCCGAGCCGGTGGAGCTGTCACTGATCGAGAGTCGCGGCACCTAGGCGGTGCGTTGGCTTCTGATGTATTGGGTTATCAGGCCGATGGCGCCGCCGATGGCTGCGGTGAAGAGGATGAAGGACATGAAGGTCAGGCCGAAGGCTTCGAGGCAGACGTCTGAGCCGGGCAGGATGCAGGTCGGTGCCGGGGTGGCGACGGCATTGAAGATGAACAGGCCGATCACTCCCCCGACCACGGAGAGAATGCCTGATGTGGCCAAGTAGCCCTGGAGTGCTGGTCCCATGGTTCCCCCTCGTGCCATCACCCGGCGTTGGTTTCGTCGGCTGAGCGTGATGACATCCCCCACTGCGTTCATCGTGTGGCGCGTAGGGTTGTTACAGAGAGTTGCGGGATTCGTGGTGTCCCCTCCGCCGTCGCCGGTTCGTCGTACTGGTGAGGGACCACTCGCCTGGAGGTTGTGATGCGGTACGCGTTGATGATCTACACCGAGCCTGGGTACGACGAGAGGCTGTCGGACGTGGAGCGTACGGCGATGCTCGCCGAGTACTCGGTGTTGTTCGACGACGACCGGTGTGTCGGGGCCGCGCGGCTGCAGCCTGCAGAGACGGCGACCGGTGTCCGCGTGGATGGCGGCCGGACGCTGATGACCGACGGGCCGTTCGCGGACGCCAAGGAGGTGCTCGGCGGGTTCTGCCTGTTCGACGCGGACGACCTGGACGAGGCGATCGACCTGGCCGCGCGCATCCCTGCCCTACGGTTCGGCGGCACGGTCGAGATCAGGCCGGTGGTGCAGCGCTGACCACGCTCGAGCAAGTCTTCCGCGACGAGTGGGGCCGGGTGCTGGCCTCACTGGTCGGGTTCCTCGGTGACTTCGATCGGGCCGAGGAGGCTGCCCAGGAGGCGTTCGCGCTCGCGGCGCAGCGCTGGCCCGAAGCGGGTACGCCGTCGAACCCGGGCGCGTGGTTGACGACGACGGCCCGCAACCGGGCGATCGACCGGATCCGGCGGGAGCGCACCCTGGCCGAGAAGATCCATTTGCTACCGGCAACCGAGGCAGTCATGGACGAGTTCGACGAGACCGTGATCAAGGACGAACGGCTCGAGCTGATCTTCACCTGCTGTCACCCGGCGTTGGCGCTGGACGGGCAGGTGGCGCTCACGCTGCGCGCGCTCGGCGGTCTGCAGACGGCTGACATCGCCCGGGCGTTCCTGGTGTCCGAGGAGACCATGAAGCGCCGGCTGACCCGCGCGAAGACCAAGATCAAGGCGACCGGGATCCCGTTCGCCGTCCCCGATCCGCATCGACTGCCCGAGCGTCTCGACGCGGTGCTGGCCGTCATCTACCTGATCTACAACGAGGGCTACAGCGGCCGGATCGACCTCGGCGCCGAAGCCATCAGCCTGGGACGGGTCCTCGCCGAGCTGATGCCCGACGAACCGGACGTCCACGGGCTGCTCGCGCTGATGATGATCCATCACGCCCGGCGGCAAGCCCGCTTCTCCACCGACGGTGCGGACCTCATCCTGCTCGAGGATCAGGACCGAAAACTGTGGGACCTGGGCCAGATCTCGGCCGGACGGGCAGTGCTCGATCGGGCGATCGCGCTGGGCGGGCGCGGCGCGTACGTCGTACAGGCTGCCATCGCGTCGCTGCAGACGCGTGAGCAGATCGATTGGCCGCAGGTCGCCGAGCTGTACCGGCGACTGGCCGAACTCACCGGATCGCAGGTGGTCGAGCTCAATCACGCCGTCGCGATGGCGCAGGCCGGCGAGCCCGCTGCGGCGTTGCAGGCCGTCGACCGCCTCGACCTGGACGGTTACCTCTACTTCCACTCGACCCGCGGCGAGCTGCTCCGGCGGCTCGGCCGTGATGCCGAAGCACGAGCGGCGTACCTCCGAGCCCTCGACTTGGCCGCGACGACTCCGGAGCGGCGCTTCCTGACCCGGCGGCTCGAAGAACTCTGACGAGGGTTGTCCCCACGGCGAATGCTCGTTCGTCGCCTGGATGTAGACGAAGCATCCTTGGAGGAAACATGACCGTCGCCGTCGCGATACCCGGCTACCTGGTCGGCACCTGGAAGGTCGACCCGGCGCATTCCGAGATCTCCTTCACCACCCGCCACCTGATGATCACCAAGGTGCGCGGACGATTCACCTCGTACGACGCCACGATCCTGACCGCCCCTGATCCGCTGGAGTCCTCCGTCACCGCGACCATCGACCTCACGTCCGTTGACACGGGCAACGAAACGCGCGACAACCACCTCAGGTCCGCCGACTACCTCGAGGCGGCGAAGTACCCGACGATGACCTACCGCTCGACCGGCGTACGTCGTCCCGCCGAAGGCTGGGCCATCGACGGCGAACTGACGTTGCACGGGGTCACGCGATCGGTGTCGCTGGACGTGGAGGTCGGCGGGTTCGGCGCGGACACGTTCGGCGGCCAGCGGGTCGGGTTCACCGCGACCACCCAGATCAGCCGGCGCGACTTCGGCATCGACCTCACCATCCCGATGGACGGCGGCGGCGTCGCGGTCGGCGACAAGGTGTCGATCAGCCTCGAGATCCAGGCCGTCCTGCAGGAAGAGGAGACCTGACATGTCCGTAGCAGCCCGCAACAAAGCGACCTTCCACCGCCTCCACGAGGCGATGAACTCCCGCGATCCCGAGATCATCGCGAAGGCGGTCGACGAGGTCGCCGCCCCCAACGTACGCATGAGCACCCCACTACCCATCGATGCCACCGGCGCCGAGGCCTTCAAGCAGATCTGGGCGATGCTCCTCCACGCGTTCCCCGACCTGCACGTGAAGGTCGAGGACCTGATCGCCGAAGACGACAAGGTCGTCATCCGCAACACCGTCACCGGCACCCACCGGGGCGAGTACATGGGCGTCCCACCCACCGGAAAACGCATCACGTACAACGAGATCTTCATCTTCCGGTTCGCCGAGGACCGCATCACCGAAACCTGGGGCATCGTCAACGTCCTCTCGCAGATGCGCCAGCTAGGCCTCCTCCCCGAACCGCCGTCCTGACTCAGCGGCGACGCTCCGGCCGGACCAGCGGTCCTCGATCCGGCCGTAGCGCCAGACGAGCAGCGCGACGGCCCAGATCGCGACGAACACGCCGGTGATGACGAAACCGGCGTGATTCAGGTCGAGCCGGCTGATGGCCACGAGCGGCCCCGACGGGATGTCGAGCTGATCGGTCACGATGGACAGGATCTCGATGATGCCGATGGAGAGGGCGACGGCCACGGACAGCGCCGTGACGACGAGGTTGTAGAACGCCCGGCGCACCGGTTTGATGACGGCCCAGCGGTACGCGACGCTCATGAAGCAGCCGTCGATCGTGTCCAGCAGACTCATGCCGGCCGCGAACAGGATCGGCAGGACGAGTACGGCGTACCACGGCAGCGCGAACGCCGCGGCTCCGCCGGCCAGGACCAGCAGCGACACTTCGGTGGCGGTGTCGAAACCAAGGCCGAACAGCAGGCCGACCGGGTACATGTGGCTCGGCCTGCGCACGGCCTTGGTCACCGGGCGCAGCAGCCGGTTGAGCAGGCCGCGGCGATCGAGTTGCGCTTCGAGCTCGGCCTCGTCGTGGTGACCCTGCCGCATCCGGCGGACGACCCCCGCGATGCGTGCGAGGACGGCGAAGTTGACCAAGCCGATCACGAGGAGGAACACGCCGGACACCGCCGTACCGATCAGCGCCGTCGTCGACTGAAGCGTGGAGGAGTCGTCCTCGACCTGGCCGACCAGTGACCGCACACCGAGGGCGAGCAGCAGGCAAAGCCCGAAGACGATGCTGGAGTGACCGAGCGAGAACCAGAACCCGACAGACACCGGCCGCTGCCCGGACGCGGTCAGCTTCCGTGTCGTGTTGTCGATCGCCGCGATGTGGTCAGCGTCGAACGCATGCCGCATCCCGAGCGTGTACGCCGTCAGCCCCAGACCGACCCCGAATCCGCCGGACGCGCCGAGGCTGTACTGCCTCGGCGCGACCAACCCGACGAGCACACCCCATCCGACAAGGTGTAACAGCAGAATGAAGCCCGCCATCGCGACGATCGCTGGACGGATGCTGCTCAACCTGGCGTTCATCGCCAGCTCGCCGTCGGCAGGTACTGGAAGTGACAGACGTTGACGGCCGGCGGTGAGTCGAGATGGTGCGACATGGTGGCTGCCTCCCTTGAGGTGGGGAATTCGGCACCACCACGGTGGTGGATGGGTGAGCCGGCACCGTCGTGCACGGATGGTGTGGGACTGGGAACTGGGGGCGACCGTCGGTGTCAGACCGTGACCGTGGAGGTACTCCGCCAAGGGTGAAGCGCGGCCGCTCGAGTAGGCCTAGTGTCGGCGGTCTTCGACATGCACGGGTGTCGGACGACCAGGGAGGGTCGAGACAGATGACCTACAGCAGCATCGACGAGGGCCTGGGCGACTCGAAGTGGGCAGTCGGCGGCGTCGCGTTCGCAGGCTCCGTTCTGATCTTGATCGGTGCGTTCTCGACGATCGTCGGGCTCGCCGCGATCATCAACGACGACCACTTCGTCGTCACCAGGCATTACACGTTCAACCTCGACACGACCGCTTGGGGGTGGATCCACCTCGTCCTGGGCGTCGCCATCATCGTGACCGGCTTCTGTCTCTTCAGGTTCGTGACCTGGGCACGGGTGGTCGCCATCGTCCTGGCTGTGGTGAGCGCGATCAACTTCTTCTTGTTCATCCCCAAGGCGCCGGTCTGGTCAGTGCTCCTGGTCGCACTCAGCGCGTGGGCCATCTGGGCCCTGATGCAGACACGACCAAGCAGGACCTGATCCCGGGACTTCTACGGGCCGGCGAGTTTGGTGACCTCGGGGGTTGGGTTGGCGTGGAAGGCGCAGGCTCGGGGGTAGCCGGCCAGGCAGCCTCGGGTGGTCATCAGGGCTGTGTAGTAGTCGATGTAGCGGAAGCCGTAGGTTTCGCCGCGGGCGAAGGCCTGGTGGCGGATGGCGGAGACCCAGCGGTAGAAGGCCTCGTCGGGGATCGGGACGTACATGGTCGGCTGGAAGCCTTCCATGTCCTCCCAGTTCTCGGCGTGCAGGAACGTGCGGACCGAATGGCGGGGGTGCTCGTCCAGCTTGCCCAGGTCTTCGGTGGGCAGGCCGGCCAGGAAGCGGGCGCGTTCGGACAGCCGGGCGGCGTGTTCGTGGTCGCGGTGGATGCTGTGCTTCCAGTGGGTGATGAGGGTGTCGGGCTGTTTCTCGCGGATGATGGTGGCCAGTTCCAGTGCGACGTCGTCGGTGTCGGGGAGGAAGCCGTCGCTGTGGTCGAGGACGATGAAGTCGGCGCCGATGGCGGTGGCGAACGCCTCGCCCTCGCCGATCTTCTGTTTCTTGTACTCCGACGGCGCGAGCCGGGGGTGGCCGCGCTCGCCCGGGGTCAGCGCGATGATGGTCGCGTTGGCCCCTTCCAGGACCAGTTTGGCCAGGGTCGGTCCGGCGGTCAGGTCCATGTCGCCGATGTGCGCTCCGATGGCGAGCACTGTTCTGGTCACAAGCAACTCCTCACTTCAGGCCACTCAGTACGACGCCTCGCACGTAGTACTTCTGGAACAGCAGGAACACGACCAGCACGGGCAGCGTGCTGACGACCAGGCCGGCCATCACGATGGGCATCGTGCGGTCGGGATCGAGGAAGCTCTGCAGCAGCTGGATGCCGACCGGCAGGGTCTGCAGGGACGGGTCGGAGGACGAGATCAGCAGGGTCCAGATGTACTCGTTCCACATCCCGATGAACGTGATCAGGCCGAGGGTGATCGCGACCGGCTTGGTCTGCGGCAGGACGATCTGCCGCCAGATCTGCCACTGGTTGGCGCCGTCGATCTTGGCCGCCTCGAGCATCTCGTCCGGTAGCGAGACCATGAACTGACGCATCAGGAAGATGCCGAACCCGCTGACCGTGAACGGCAGGATCAGCGCCAGCAGGCTGGTGGTGAGACCGCCGTCGCCGCCGCGGCCGAGGATGTCGTTGCCGCCGGCCAGCGGCCAGTTGAGCATGATCAGGAAGACCGGGATCAGCAGCAGGAACGGCGGCAGCATCATCGTGGCCAGGATGAACCGGAAGATCACCGCACGGCCGCGGAAGCGCAACTTCGCCAGCGCGTAGCCGGCCATCGACGACGTGACCAGGACGCTCACGGTCACGCTGACGGTGACGATCACGCTGTTGCGGAACAGCCGGCCGAGCTCCAGCTGGGAGAAGGCGTCGCGGTAGTTGTCCAGGCTGAACGACTTGGGCAGGAACTGGTACGGGATCACGCCGTACTCCCCCGCGCCCTTGAACGAGCTCATCACCATGTCGAGGAACGGCATCACCATCGCCACCCCGCCGATGATCACCACCAGGTAGGAGAACCACGGGAAGCGCCGCTTCATGACGTCTCCTCCCCACGCCGCCGGGCGATCCACAGCTGCAGCAGCGTGATTACGAAGATGACCACGAACAGCACCATCGCCATCGCGCTCGCCGTCCCCCAGGCGCCGAACTTGAACGCCTGCTGATACATCTCGAAGGCGGCGACATTGGTCGCGTTGACGGGTCCACCGTCACCGGTCATGACAATGATCAACGCGAACGACTGCAGTCCACCGATGAACTGGGTGATCAGCACGAACAACAGCGACGGCCGCAGCAACGGCAGCGTGATCTGCCAGAACATCCGCCACGGCGTGGCCCCGTCGACCGCGGCGGCCTCGTAGTACATGTCCGGGATCGCCTTGAGACCGGCGGTCAGGATCAGTACGGCGCCGCCGATCGAGGCCCAGGCGTGGACGACGGTCACCGACGGCAGCGCGTACGACGCATCGGACAGGAACCCGATGCTGTTGACGCCGAGCTTGTTCAGTACACCGTTGATCAACCCGGCCGGCTGATACATCATCTTCCACACGTTGCCGATCGCCACCACGGTCGCGACCACCGGCAGGAAGTAGAGCACCCGCCAGAACCCCTGGAAGTGCAACTGCTCGATGCAGTGCGCCACCAGCACCGAGCCGACCGTCGCCAGCAGCACCGACCCGAAGGCGAACAGCAGCGTGTTCACCAGGATCGGCTTGACGAACGCGCTGTCGAAGCTCAGCACCTCGGAGAAGTTCCGGACCCCGGCCCACTCGATCGTGCCGAGGTCGAAGCCACCCCAGTCGGAGAAGGCCAGCACGATCGCGAAGATGAACGGCAGGATCAGGAAGATGCAGAAGAACAGCAACGACGGCGCGAGGAACAGGTACGCCGCCCGCCCCTCCCGGTGAAAGGTTGAGGCGCGTGCGACCGGCACCCGGAGCGCGCCGACCCGGACCGCCGTCGTCATTGCGGTTTGACTGCCTTCGCGGCCTGGGCCAGCGCCTCGTCCGGACTCTTGCCATTGGCAAGCACAGTCATGATCGAGTTGTGCAGCGCGGTCTTCGCCTCATAGGCGCCCGGCTGGTTCGGTTCCGGCATCGCGTACGACGCCGCGTCGTAGATCGGCACCAGGTTCGGGTCGTCCAGCGACTTCTTCAACGTCGTCAGGTCCGCCGTCCGCGGCGGAATCAGGCCCATGTCGGCCAGGTACTGCCCCATCCCGGTGACACCGCTGGCGGTCTTGTGGTCGTTGAGCCAGGCAAGGAACTTCCAGGCCTCGTCCGCGTGCTTGCTGCGCTGGTTCACGCCCATGAAGAAGCCGTAGGCCAGCGACCCCTTGCTCCCGGCCGTCGGACCTGGGATCGGTGCCACGCCGACATCGGAGGAGTACTTGTCCGCCATCTGGGTCTTCAGGCTGCCGACCCACCAGCCGGCCTGGATCGCCATCGCCACTCCCCCGCTGCGGAACTGCTTCGTCGGCGAGACCGAGGTGTTGGTCGCCTTCGCCGCGGCCAGGTCGGCCTCCAGCTTCAAAGCCGCCTTACCCTCGGTGTTGTCGAACTGCGCGGTGCCGTCCGGACCGAGGAACTTACCGCCGGCGGAGTCGAGCAGCGACAGGAACGGATGCACCGACTTGTTGTCACCGTCCTGGATCAGGCTCAGACCCTCGACCTGGATGTTGCCCTTGGCATCCCGCCTCACCACCTTCGACGCCACGTCCTGCAGCTCGGCCCAGGTGGCCGGCGGCTTCGTCACCCCGGCCGCGGCGAGGATCTTCTTGTTGTAGAACAGCACGTAGGTGTTCAGCTCGGTCGGGTAGCCGAGCAGCGTGTCACCGGTCGTCACGGCGCCGAGTGCGGCCGGGCTGTAGCTCGTCTTGATGCTCTTGGCAACGTCATCGGGGACCTTGCCCAGCACGTTGGCCTTCTGCAACTGACCGCCCCAGAGTCCGTACGCACTGACGATGTCGGCGCCGCGGCCGCCGGTCTGCCGGACGGTCAGCGTGGTGAGCAGGTCGTCGAACTTCACCACTTCCGACTTCACCTGGATGTCGGGATTCTCCTGGTTCCACTGCGCGATCATCTTGTCCAGCCCGCCCTTGGCCGGATCGGAACCGTAGTGACTCAGCAGCGTGAGCTGAACCTTGCCGCCGTCCCCCGCCCCCTCGCCCCCTGAGCAGGCCGCTCCGGTAGCCAAGAGCCCCAGAACAACGGCCAGCCGAACGCCTGTCCTCAGCATGTCAGTCCTTCCCGTCAGCCCGGACCAGTGGCGCCCGGAGGATGGTGAACGTGCGGGTGATGGTGAAGCCGGTCTTGAGATAGAGCTGCCCGGCCGCGGACTGCTCGCCGGTCCAGAGGAACCACGCGCTGTGCGCGCCGAGCCCGGCCATCCGCTCCAGCGTCAGATGCAGCAGCACCTTGCCGAGGCCGGTGCCACGAGAAGCCGGCAGTACGCCGAACGGGCCGAACCGATCGATCACGCCCTCGTACGTCCCGTGCATCGCCCAGCCGAGCACGCCGCCGGCGGGGTCGCGCGCCAGGACGATCCGCTCCAGCGGCAGCCCGGCGACGACAGCCTCACGGATCACCCGCGCCCAGTCCGGGTTGAACTCCGAGCCCGCGATCGCGATCAGCGCGGTCAGCTCGTCCCCGGTCGGCGTCCCGAAGCTGTAGCCGTCGGCCGCCAGCCCGTGGATCTGCTCCCGGACCTCCGCCGGGATCTCGTACCCGACCAGACTCCGGTCCATCGCGACCGCGTCGTACTGCCGCTCGAAGCCGAGCGCCGACAGCAACCGGGCAGCATCCGGGGAGCGAGCGACATCGAGTCCGGGCAGGAAGTAGTTCGGCGTGTACGACGAGAAGAACACCTCGGTCCGCCCGAGAGCGCGGAGCCAGTCCAGCGCCGCGGTCAGCAACGAGCGGCCGAGTCCGCGACCACGATGGTCCGGATGCACGAAGAAGAACGGGATCCACCCGGCCGACGGTTCGAGATCGTCACCGGCCGCCGCGACCAGACGTCGTACTGCGTACGCCGCGCCGACCACCTGATGACCGTCTACGGCGACCTTGAGGCCGGCCGAGTCGAAGTTCCGGTCGAGCAGGAACAGGTCGCGGAAGCGCTGGTAGCCGATCGGATCCGCCGGCGCCGCCGCGGTCCAGGCCTCGGCGAGAGCCGGTCCGTCGCCGACTTCGAAGGATCGGATCATCACGCGGTCCTTTCGTAGAGCAGTGGCCCGGCCCAGTCGAGTGTTGCCTCGGGCAACAGCGTGAGCGGGTCGTCACCGGCTTCGAGTGCCTTGCGCAACGAATCCGAGCCCCACAGCTTGTCGAGGGACGGCAGCAGGCCGAAGTCGTCCGGATACAACTGCCGCAGCACGTGGAGCATCTCCAGCGCGGTCCGCACCGGCTCGTACGTCGTCCGGTCCACGACGTGCAGCTGGACACCGGGCACCGCCTGTCCGGCGTACTTGCTGAAGACCGGTTCGAACCAGGTACGGCGGAAGACGACGCCAGGCAGCTCGAAATCGCGCAGCGCCGGGACGAACCGGTCGTCGAGGAACGGTGCCCCGATGGTCTCGAAGGGACGGGTGGTGCCGCGGCCCTCACTGAGATTGGTGCCTTCGAAGAGTCCGGTGCCGGGATAGACGAGCGCGGTGTCGAGGGTCGGCATGTTCGGCGACGGCGGCACCCACACTCCACCGGTCCCCCACGAGTCGCGGGTCCAGCCCTCCATCGCGATCACCTCGGCCGCGCCCAGCTGGAGCGCGAGCTCGCCGACGGTCAGGCCGTGTCGCACCGGGATCGGCGCGCGCCCGACGAAACTCTCGAAGCCCGGCTGCAGCAGTGGCCCTTCGACCCGCAGACCGCCGAGCGGGTTCGGCCGGTCGAGGACGACGAAGCGCTTACCGAGCCGCGCGGCCGCCTGGAGGCAGTCGTACATCGTCCAGATGTAGGTGTAGAACCGCGTCCCGATGTCCTGGATGTCGAACAGCAGCACATCCACATCGGCGAACAATTCGTCCAGCTCTTGGCGGCCGTAGGTGTCGAACACCGGCAGCCCGGTGTCGGGATCGATCCCCTCGGCCTCGCTCGCACCGGCCTGAGCCGTGCCGCGCAGACCGTGCTCCGGGCCGAACAGAGCTGTCAACCGAAGGCCGGCGTCCAGCAGGGCGACGGAGGTCGGACGCAGGTCCGGCAGGACGCCGGTGAAGTTCGTGATCAGTCCGAGGCGCCCGTCGTCCACCAGCCCCGGCTCGCCGGCCAGACGCTCCGCGCCGGTCCGGACTGCCATCGCCACCACCACCCAGATCGTGGATCATGCAGGAACTGGGTAGAAAACTTACCGAGGCCTTCAGGCAGAGGTCAATAGATTACTGACAAACGTTTACCCGGACACACCGCGCACAGCGGCGGACCGTCAGGTGTGGAGTGTCGCGAAGTACTCCGCGACCCGGGCTTTGATCTCCTCCTGGGTGAACTCGCGGGTCTTCAGCTCCTCGAGCCAGCCGGCCATCACCTCGTTCGACACGCTGAACTCGAGCGCGATGTTGTCCGGGTCGCGGAAGTTCAGGTGGGACGCGAACTCCATGTCCCGGATCGGTGTGTAGGTCACCCCGAACGCGTCGAACCGGCGCTCCCACTCGACCAGCTCGTCCCGGCTGGCCGCGGTCAGCCCGATGTGGTCGAGCCCGGTGGTGAGCTCGGTGAACGGCGCCGCCGTCCCCGCCTCATGCCGGATCAGGCTCAGAATGAACCCGCTCGGCCGGTCGATGAACGTCCGCGCGATCCCGAAGTCGAACAACGGCATCAGCCCGAGCACCTCGGTGTAGAAGCGCTCGCTCCGGTCCAGATCGGTGACCGACAGGCTCAGATGGTCGATTCCCCCAAAGTTCGGCATGACTCCCCCTTCCCCTTGCTTTCGCAAGGTAAGGGATCAGCGGGACGACAGATAGGTCAGAACAGCCATCACCCGGCGGTTGTCGTCCTCCGACGGTGGCAGGTCGAGTTTGGCGAAGATGTTGTTGGTGTGCTTGCTGACCGCCTTCTCGGTGACGAAGAGGGCGCTCGCGATCGCGGCGTTCGAGCGGCCTTCGGCCATCAGCCCAAGGACCTCGGCCTCCCGCGGGGTGAGCCGGCCGATCGGCTCGTCCCGGGTGTTGCGGGCCAGCAGCTGGCCGATCACGTCCGGGTCCATCGCGGTCCCGCCGGCGGCGACTCGCCGGACCGAATCCAGGAAGTCGGCGACGTTCGAGACCCGGTCCTTCAGCAGGTAGCCGACCGCGCCGCCGCCTCCGGTCAGCAGCTCCCGCGCGTAGAGCTGCTCGACGTACTGCGACAGCACCAGGATCGGCAGACCGGGGACCTGACGGCGGGCCTCGATCGCGGCCTTCAGGCCCTCGTCGGTGAACGTGGGTGGCAGGCGTACGTCGACCACGGCCACATCCGGCTGGTGCTCCACCAGGGCGGGCACCAGCCGGGGGCCGTTGTCGACTGCCTCGACGACCTCGAAGTCGTGCGCCTCGAGCAGGCGGATCAGGCCGTCCCGGAGGAGGGCGTGGTCTTCAGCGATGAGGACTCGCAAGGCAGCTCCATGATCACGGTGGTCGGCCCGGCGCTCGGGCTGACCACGGTCAACGTACCGTCGAAGGCGGCCAGCCGCCGCTCGATACCGTACAGACCGCCACCGGGCCGGATCACCGCACCTCCCACGCCGTCGTCACCGACCAGGATGTGCAGTTTCTCCTGCTCGTGGGTGATCTGGATCCAGGCGTTCGTCGCGGCCGAGTACTTGACCGCGTTCGCGAGCGCCTCGGCCACCGCGAAGTACGCCGCCGACTCGACCGGCGCGGCCGGCCGCCCGGGGACGTCGAAGGTGACGTCGACCTTGAAGGGGCAGGACAGCGCGAGGGCCTTCACCGCACCCTCCAGCCCACGGTCGGCGAGCACCGGCGGGTGGATCCCGCGGACCAGGTCGCGCAGCTCGGACAGCGCCGTACTGGCCGACTCGCGGGCCTCGGTCAGCAGGGCCGCTGCCTGCGCCGGGTCGCGGTTCACCATCTCCTCGGCCATACCCAGGTTCATGCTCAGCGCGGCCAGCCGGGCCTGGGCGCCGTCGTGCAGGTCGCGCTCGATCCGGCGCAGCTCGGCCGCCTGGGTGTCGACGGTCTCGGCGCGGGATTCGGCCAGCTCGCGGACCCGCAGCGCCAGCTTGGCACTCTCGGTCGGGCCGAGCAGCGAGCGGGCCATGAACGCGTTCGCCTTCAGCAGCCGCTCGCCGGCCGCCTGCCAGATCATGAACGCAATCAGCGCGACCGGGACCACGAGGAAGCTGGTCCAGAAGTTGACCGTGACGAGCCCGCCGAACGGCTCGGTGAACACGCCTTCCGGGGTGACGCCGACCAGCAGCGGGTAGACCAGGTAGAACAGGCCGGCCAGGAAGAGGACGGCGGACAGCAGGTTCAGGGTGAACCCGATGGTCGCGTTCACGATCAGCCAGACGATGTCGCGCCAGGTGGCCGGGTCGGTCAGCGTGGTCCGCAGCCACATCAGGATGCCGGGCATCGGCGGCTTCTTGTACGGGCGCGGGATCGCCTCACCGGTGAAGCCGGCCAGCATGGTCCGGTGGCAGTTCGCGAACCAGCGGGTGGCCGGGACGAACACCAGCAGCATCGGAATGCCGACCCAGACCGCGATCAGCGGGACGGCCACCACGTTGAGGACGAAGAAGGCGATGCCGATCTCGGCCAGGATCGCCAGGAACAGCGCGATCCACGGCTGCGCCAGCTTGGGGTAGCGCATCGGCGGCGCCTGGATGGCGATGGTGGTCATGCGTGATCTCCCGTTTCCAGGGCCTGTTGCGGCCCAGCCCCTCCATCATGACCGAGGGTGAGTCCGGTCTCAGTGGTGTTAGGTCCACTGTCGCCGGGGCACTGTCTCCCCATCGAGTTCGGGTAATAGCACTCATGTCTTCGGCTGTTAGTGCGATGAGGCTTGATGACGTACGCTGGCCGTGGCTGTACGCCTAGGCCTTCACCGCTCTGAGACGAGGACCTGAATGGCTCAGCCATCGGTATCACCCCCTATTGCCACGCGCCCTGCCACCAAGGGCAGCGACTTCGCACCCCTCCTCCGCGAGATCAAGGCAGCCGGGCTGCTGGAGCGGCGGACGGCGGCCTACGCGATGGCGATCGGGATCAACGTCGCCCTGATGGCCGCGACCTGGGCCGGGGTCGCGATCCTGGGCAGTTCGTGGTGGGTGCTGCTGCTGGCGATCCCGCTCGGCGTCCTCACCACCCGGGCCGCGTTCTTCGGCCACGACGCCGGCCACCAGCAGATCGGCGGCTCCCGCAAGCTGCACGACGCGGTCGGCCTGGTGCACGGCAACCTGCTGCTCGGGATGAGCTACGGCTGGTGGAACGACAAGCACAACCGGCACCACGCCAACCCGAACCACACCGACAAGGACCCCGATGTCGGCGAGGGCGTCCTGGTCTGGACGCTCGAGCAGGCCGAGGGCCGGACCGGCCTGCACGGCTGGCTGAGCCGTAACCAGGCCCGCATCTTCTTCCCGCTGCTCACCCTCGAGGGGTTCAACCTCAAGGTCTCCAGCGTCCTCTTCCTTCGACGGCAACACAGTCTGCTCGGCCGCCCGCGCCGCGAGGCCCGGCTGGAGCTCGGCCTGATCGCCGCCCACCTGGTGCTGTACTTCGGCGCGCTCTTCCTGATCATGGCGCCGGGCCAGGCGGTCCTGTTCGCCCTGATCCACCACATGTTCTTCGGCCTGCACCTGGGCAGCGTGTTCGCGCCGAACCACAAGGGCATGGAGATGCCGGACGCCGACACCCAGTGGGGTCACCTGGAGAAGCAGGTGCTCACCTCACGCAACGTGAACGGCGGCCTGGTCACCGACTGGATGATGGGCGGCCTGAACTACCAGATCGAGCACCACCTCTTCCCGAGCATGCCGCGGGCCAACCTGCGGTTCGCCCAGCCGATCGTCCGGCAGTACTGCGAACGCATCGGCATGCCGTACGTGAGCACCACCCTGGCCGAGTCGTACCGGATGGGGCTGCGCCACATGCACGAGGTCGGCAGCGAGCTTCGCGCCGCACAGCAGTAGTTCTGGTCCGGCGGACGTCGGGCCGGACCAACTGCGGGATTCCCCTACCTGCTCAGGAAAAACTTCACGAAGTGCGGCGCCCCGGGTGATGGATCGGTTACGGTCTCAGCACTCGGGGCCGCCCACCTTGTGAGGAGACCTGCATGACCGAAAGATCCGGCTTGAGTCGTCGCGGCCTGCTCGGCGCCGTCGCCGGAGTCACCGCAGCCTCGGCCCTGCCCGCCGCTCCTGCCTGGGCCGCGGACGACCAGCGGCCCGGCGCGGTGAACCAGCCGAAACTCGACAGGTACGACCGGCAGATCGTGTCCGGCCTGTCCTCGGAGAAGGCGCTGCGCCACCTGCAAGTGCTGTCCGAGCACATCGGACCACGGATCGGCGGCACTCAGAGTGAGAAGCGGGCGGCCGACTACATCGCCGGCCAGCTCGACAAGTACGGCTACAACACCAAGCTGGAGCCGTTCCCGGTCGCGGACAAGTTCACCGCCCAGATCGACGACGTTCGCAACATCCTGCCGAACGACCTGTGCTGGCAGGCGGGTGCCGCTCCTGGCGGCAAGCTGGACGTCACCGTCGAAGGTCCGGTCCGGGACGTCGGCCCCGCGACTGCTCCGGTCTGGCCGGCTGACGTCGCCGGTTCGATCGTCATCGCCGACGACACCGCAGCCGCGCGCCCGGCCTTGGTCGCGGAGGCCGCGGCGCGAGGTGCTGTCGGAGTCATCCTGTTGCCGGCCGACCTGGTGTTCCCGCGCCGGGCGTCCGCGTTCGCACCCGCCGGTCTCACCGCCGCGCCGATCCCGGTGATCGGGGTGGCCCAGGTGCAGAAGCGGCTGATCCGGGAGGCGCTCGCGGTGGTGAACTCGCTGCCGCTGCGGATCAGCACCACGGCACACCGTGGACTGATCTCGAACAACGTGATCGGCGAGCGGCGCGGCAAGGGTGGCCCGAACTCGCCGATCGTGGTGGTCAGCGGCCACTACGACTCGGTCATCGGTGCACCGGGTGCGAACGACGACGGCTCCGGCACCGTGCTGACGATGGAGCTGGCCCGGGTGTTCAGCCGGATCCCGACCAACGCGACGTTGCGGTTCGCGTTGTGGGGTTCGGAGGAGCAGGGTCTGATCGGGTCGCGGTACCACGTGGCTCAGTTGGCTCAGGACCAGCGGGACCGGCATGCGGCCGTGTTTCAGAACGACATGGTCGCGACCAGCTGGGACCCGGCCATCACCTACTGGCTGCTGTCGTTCACCGGCCTGGCGAACACGGCGACGGACGCGGTCCGGGCGGCCGGTCTGCGGCTCGGGTACGACCCGCAGATGGTCGGCCCGGTCCAACGCGGCGCGTCGGACCACCAGTCCTTCCAGGAGGTCGGCATCGCGTCGGCCAACTTCTCCTGGCGGGGCGAGATCTCGCCGGCCTTCCTCGAGCCGCCGTACCACTCGCCCGAGGACACCATCGCGAAGAACGTCAGCCTGGAGCGCCTCCAGGTCTCGATGGAGCTGATCGGCACCGCGGCGTACGCCGTCGCCCGCAGCTGACGACTGCCTGAGGGGTGGGCCGCCGTACGGTGGTCCACCCCGGGGTGAGCTGGCGCATACAGCTAGCCTTGAGGCGCTATGTCGCGCCGGAGACCGTCCAAGTGGCAGCGGCCCGTCAGTGAGCGGCCGCTGGTCGGTGGTGCCCAGGAGCGGGAGGTGCGGTCCGACGGCGAGTGGATCGTCCGCCGTGTGTCCGGTTCCGCGTCGAGCAAGGCCTACCGCTGCCCCGGGTGCGACCAGCTGATCCCGCCCGCCACGCCGCACGTCGTGGTCTGGCCGGAGAACCCCAGCCTGCTCGCCGCGATCGGCGGCGCCCAGTCCCTCGACGAGCGACGCCACTGGCACTCCGCCTGCTGGCAGCGCCGTCGGTGAGAGGTAGTAGATGAAGCTCCCGGTCACGTCGTACGGCGAAAGTGGTACGCCGGTCGTAGTCATGCACGGTCTGTTCGGCTCCGGACGGAACTGGATGACCGCGGCCCGGCGACTGTCCGGCGACCATCGTGTCTTCGCCTTCGATCTGCGCAACCACGGCACGTCGCCACACACCGACACGATGAGCTACCCGGAGATGGCCGACGACGTCCGCGAGACGATCGACTCGCTAGGGGTCGGGCCGGTCGCGTTGGTCGGTCACTCGATGGGCGGCAAGACCGCGATGCTCACGGCACTCCGGTACCCCGAGGTCGTCGAGCGGCTGATCGTGGTCGACGCCGCACCGGTGGCCTATCCCCCGGCCTTCGTCGAGTACGCGCAGGCGATGCGCACCGCCGACTTGTCGTCGGTCCAGCGTCGCGCCGACGTGGACGCCCAACTGGCCGAGGCGGTCCAGTCTCCCGGCACCCGCGCCTTCCTCCTGCAGAACCTGATCCTCGATGAGTCCGGCGCCCGCTGGCGTCCCAACCTCCCGGTGATCGAGGCGGCCCTCCCGGCGATCTCGGGCTGGCCCTCAGAGGCCGAAGGACTGAGTTATGCCGGCCCGACCCTCTTCATCTACGGCGGCAAGTCCGACTATGTGCAGCAGGATCACCGCGCCGCGATCGCGTCGTACTTCCCCCAGGTCCAGTACGCCGAAGTCCCCGAGGCCGGCCACTGGGTCCACGCCGAACGCCTCGACGACTTCCTCGCCGTACTGACGCCCTTCCTCCCCTAACCGCGGCGGTACGACGTGGGGCTGACGCCGGTGTGGTGGCGGAAGCGGGTGGAGAAGTAGAGCGGGTCGGGATAGCCGACCTCGGCGGCGACTGAGGCGATCGGGCGGGTGGTGAGCTCGAGGAGGCGGCACGCCGCGTCGAGGCGACGGCGTTCGACGAACTGCTGCGGGCTGACGCCGAGCTGCTCGCGGAACAGGTGGGCGAACCGAGACACCGACAGGTTGACCGCGCGGGCCAGCTTGGGCAGGTCGAGTCTGGCCTTGAGGTCCTGGTCGATCAGTTCGATCACGCGCAGCAGCCGGTCGTCGATCCGGACCGCCTTGGGGTTCTGGGTGTCGCACCACAGGAGCGCGGCTTCGAGAGCGTTCGCGCTCAGCTGCTCGCCCTGCGGGAGGACGCTGCGTTGATGCCGGACGGCGTCGCGCAAGTGACCGGCGATCCGCTCTGCGGCCGGGCCGGCCGGGTTCAGCTGAAGGATGCCGGGGGCAACTTCCGGCCAGTCGAGCAGCGGTGACCAGTCCGGCTTCGGATGGAAGTGCGCGTACAGGAAGTGCCAGCGCTCACCCCTGGTGCCGTAATCGTGGAGCGTTCCGGGCCGGACGAGGGTGATCGTGCCGGGATCGGCGTCGACGGCTCCGAACCTCCCGCCGCCGTCCAGGGTCTGCGCCAGCAACCAGTCCGTCGTACCGCGGCGGCGATAGGTCTCGTACTCCGGTCCTTCGTCGAACTCACCGGTGAGCAGCCGCCGGACCACTGGCGTCGGCGAGTCGGGTGTAGCAGGATCTCGAAGGTTCACAGCTCGATAGGGTATCCACTCTCCCAGTGCCGCCGACCCACACTTTCGGTATGAGTTCATTGGCAGAGATCTATCGCCGTGACGGGATCGTCCAGGTCCCGCAGCTCCTCGAGGACGCCGAGATCGAGCGGGTCAGGTCTGTTTTCATGGACCAGGTCGCCGCCGACCACTCGCTGGCGATCGACGACGGCGTACCGGACGACGACCCGCTCGCCCGCTTCCCACGGTTCGTGCACCCGCATCGCCGCACCGATGTCGAGGCTGGCCAGCTCTCGCTCGAGCTCATGCTGGACAGCCGGATCCTCGATGTCGTCACCGCGCTGATCGGGCCCGCGCTGGGCGCTCAGTCGATGTTCTACTTCAAGCCGCCGGGTGCACGTGGGCAGGCGCTGCACCAGGACAACACGTTCCTGCGCGCCGATCCCGAGACCTGCCTGGCCGCCTGGATCGCGGTCGACGACGTCGACGCCGAGAACGGCGGTCTCGCGGTCGTCCCCGGCTCGCACACAACTGAGCTCGTCTGTCCCGAGCCCGCCGACCTGACCGAGTCCTTCACCAACGCCGAGGTCCCGGTGCCCGATGGACTGGCCAGGGTCCAGACCCGGATGAAGGCCGGCGACGTCCTGTTCTTCCACGGCAGCGTCGTCCACGGCTCGCGCCCGAACACGTCGGCCGACCGCTTCCGTCGTTCGCTGATCTTCCACTACATCCCCGAGGCCAGCACCGAGATCGCGGCCTTCTACAACCCACTGGTGCGCCCCGACCGCCGCTCGACCACGCTGTCCGAGGCCATCGGCGGCGGACCGTGCGGCGACTACGCCAAGGCGGAGCCGTAAGCCCGGACGAGCTCACGCAGCCAGTGCTCGATGTGTTCGACCCAGGCTGCGCACTCGATCTCGTCCGCGTGCTCCAGCAGTCGGTGCCAGGACACCATCCGATGGACGACGTGCAGGGGCTCGGCGATCTCCAGCTCCTTGCGGAGTACGTCGAGCGGCGCCAGGTCCGACCACTCCTCCAGGTACGCCGTCACGACCGCCTCGTCGACGTCCTCACGCACACTGGCCAGCGTCGCGAACGGATGCCCCCAGACCGCGTCACCGAAGTCGAAGAACCGGAACGGACCGGCCGGATCGGGCCTGAAGACGTTCCGCGCATGCAGGTCGTTCTGATCAAGCGCCATCGGTACGACGCCCGGCAGCAACCTCTCCACCTCGGACACGGCGTCGGCGGCACGTCGGACGCCGGCAAGCGTTTCCGGACCGGGGCGGACTGGATGGTCGTCCGAGAGACCCGTGAACCAGCCGGCGACGTGATGCAGCGCCCCGGACAGGTGGGACGGCGCCAGTGAGGTCAGACCGCTGCCGAGCAACGCGTCCCCGACCGGAACGGTGTCGCGCTGGAGACCGGCGTACTCGATGACGAGCCGACGCCAGTCGGTGCCCTCCTGATCGCCGAGCGTCGGCCCCTGGTCGGCGGTCAGGAACCAGCCGCGCTCCGGGTCGATCGCGAGCGGCGCGACGACGTGCTGCGGCAGCGCCTGCGCCATCGCTCCCACCAACGCGGCCTCGAACGCCTGGCCGGGATTGTTCTCCTTGAACCAGAACAGCCCGTGGTCGGTCGGATAGCACCAGACAGCTGCCCAGAAGCGGATCTTGTACGGCACCGGGGCCGCCGAGACCGCGGTCCCCGCGGCGGCCAACTGCGCTCGCACCCAGCCATCGGCCTCGGCGAACCAGTCGTCACCGGTCCAGCGCCGTACCCACTGACCGTCGGCATCGGCCCGCAACTTCATCGCTTGCGGCGTAGGTCTCTTCACACGCCGAGCCTAGGCCGCCGGCAACCCAAGCTCCCACGGGGCCGGGTTCAGCTGGTGTAGTCCCGGAAGCCGCGGCCGGTCTTGCGGCCGAGGTAGCCGGCGGTGACCAGGTGCTCGAGGAGCGGGGCAGGGGCGAAACCGGGCTCGCGGAACTCCAGGTAGAGGGTCCGCTGGATGGCCAGCGAGACGTCCAGGCCGACCACGTCGAGGAGCTCGAACGGGCCCATCGGGAGGCGGCAGCCGAGCTTCATCGCGGCGTCGATGTCGTCGACATTCGAGTAGTGCGCCTCAAGCATCCGGACCGCGTCGTTCAGGTACGGGAACAGCAGCGCGTTGACGATGAAACCGGCCCGGTCACCGCACCGCACCGGGTGCTTGCCAGCGGCAACGGCCAGCGCCGCGACCGTGTCGGCCACGTCAGCGGACGTGCTCACAGTGCTCACGATCTCGACCAGCTTCATCACCGGAGCGGGGTTGAAGAAGTGCAGACCGACCACGTCACTCGGCCGCTTGGTCGCCATCGCCAGGTCGATCACCGGCAGCGAGGAGGTGGTCGTGGCCAGGATCGCGCCCGGCTTGCAGATCTCGTCGAACGTCTCGAACAGGGCCTGCTTGACGCTCAGTTCCTCGACCACGGCCTCGACTACCAGGTCGACCGTGGCCAGGTCGTCGAGTTTCGCCGTACCGGTGATCCGGCGCAGCGCCGCGTCGCGCTCCTCCGACGACAGCTTGCCGCGCTGCACGCCCTTCTCCAGCGAGCGCTCCAGGGCGGCCTGGACCTGGTCCACCTTCTCGGTGCCGCGGGCAACGTAGAGCACGTCGTACCCGGCCTTGGCGCAGACCTCGATGATGCCGACCGCCATCGTCCCGGAACCAACCACGCCGACCTGGCGCACCGGGCGGACCGGGGTGTCCTTGCCGTTCGGCTTCGGGGTGAGCTCGTCGTCCACGACGACCGGGGAGTCCGGCGCCTCGTAGGTGTAGAAACCGCGGCCGGTCTTGCGGCCGAGCAGGCCGGCGGTGACCATCTGCTTGAGGATCGGGGCCGGTGCGTGCAGCCGGTTGCGGCCCTGCTTGTACATCGTGTCGAGGATCTCGTACGCCGTGTCGAGGCCGATCAGATCGAGCAGCGCGAGCGGGCCCATCGGGTAGCCGCAGCCGAGCCGCATCGCCGCGTCGACGTCCTCACGGGTGGCGTAGCGCGACTCCACCATCGAGACCGCGTGGTTCAGGTAGCCGAACAGCAGCGCGTTGGCGATGAACCCGGCCCGGTCGGCCGCGACCACCGGGACCTTGTCCAGCCGGCGGGCGAGCTGCTGGACGTCCTCGATCACGTCCGGCTCGGTGACGACGGTCTTGATCACCTCGACGAACTCCTGCACCGGCGCCGGGTTGAAGAAGTGCATGCCGACGACGCGGCGCGGGCGCTGGGTGGCAACCGAGATCTCGGTGACCGACAACGACGAGGTGTTGGTGGCCAGGATCGCGTCCTCGCGGACGACCTTGTCGAGCGCGGCGAAGATCTCCCGCTTCAGCTCGAGCCGCTCGATCACCGCCTCGACCACCAGGTCACAGTCGGCCAGGGCGTCCATCGACGTGGCGAAGGTGACCCGGTCGAACAGCGCCTGCTGCTCCTCGACCGACAGCTTCCCGCGCTTCACCGCCCGGTCGGTCGAGTGCTGGATGTGCCCGCGGCCACGCTCGGCCGCCGCCTCGTCCCGCTCGACGCCGACCACGGTCAACCCGTTGCGCGCGAACACCTCGGCGATCCCGGCGCCCATCGTGCCGAGACCGACCACACCCACCGTCTTCAAATCCCGAGCCATGGGCCGAACTATGCCAGTCCCACTACTGGTCCGCCCATGAGCTGAGTCACCCGGGAGGCCAACCTCACACCTCCTCGAACACCACCGGCGACTCCAGCCAGCCGTCGAGCAGCCAGTCCGGATCCGGCGCCTGGCTCAGCGCGGCCGCGATCGGTTTCGGCTTCAGATCGCACCCGGCGAGCTCGGCGACGGGCAGCCAGACGGCCCGATAACTCCCCAGCTCCGACTCCGCGGAACTCGTCATCTCCGGTCCGTCCCCGGTCCCGAAGGCACCGCCGATGGACTCGGCCAGGAAGTACTGCTGGGTCCGCAGCCCGAAATGCACCACCGCCACCAGCCCCCGGATCTTCACCAGCACACCCAGTTCTTCGAACGCCTCCCGCCGGGCGGCCTCCGCCGGGCTCTCGCCGTCCTCGACCTGGCCGCCGGGCAAGGTGTGGTAGGTCATCCCGCCCCGGACCCGCTCGATCGCGGCGATGCCGTCAGTGGTCAGCAGCACGATCCCGGCCCGCATCACGCGCGGCTCGCCAGCACGTGGAACCAGAATCCGATCCTCGTCTCACCGCGGTCGAAACGCTCCACTTTCCAGCCGGTGGCGGTGAGCAGCTCACGCAACGGCTCCTCCTGCCACATGACGAAATGCCGCGGCAGGTCGAGGTTCCGGTTGGACCACTCCTCGCCCTTGCCCTCGCGCGTGGTGAAGGCGAGCACCGGCGCGGCCCGCACCGCCTTGCGCAGGATCGCGGTCAGCTGCGCCCGGTCGAAGTGCAGGAACACCGCGTCGGCGAACACGGCGTCGTACGGGCCGCCGAAGTCGTCGGTGATCGCGTTCAGCCGATCGGCGTCGTACCCGTCGGCGCGCATCATGTCGAGGAAGGCCTGCGTCGCGTCGGTCCGCCGTACGACGAAACCTCGCCGCTCCAGCTCGATCGCGTCGCGGCCGGTCCCGCTGCCGAGCTCGAGCACGCGTGCGCCGGGCCCGATCGCCTCGTCGAGCAGATCGATCAGCAGCGTGTTGGGCTCGGTGGGAATCGACTCCCGAAACTGCTCGGCGGCCTGCTCGTACGCCGCCAGCGTCACCTCGTTGTCGCTCGGCACCCGCGTCCACCCGTCACCGTTGTGCTCGACGATCGCCGGTATCCGCAGCCCGAGATCCACCCCGAGCACGACCACCGTCTCGCCCCGATGCAGGTCCGCGATCGCCTGCAACTCGTCGTCGGGACGCCGTACCAGCTCCGGTACGACGGTCAGCCGCACACCGAGCCGCTCCGCCAACCGCGCCCCGGCCGCCGCCTCGAACGGCCCCGCGTACACCTGCGCGATCCGCTCCTCGACCGCCGGCTCCACCACGTCACCAGGCAACAACAGGATCCGCGCGGGGCACATGAGGTTCATCCGCGCACGTACTCCAGCGCCTCGGCGGCATAGTCCGGCCAGACCGCGGACTGGCTCAGCGGGATCAGGACCCACTCCTTCATCGGCCGGCCCATCCCGGGGTCGAACGGCTCGACACCGGGCAGCGCGAGCGCCTTCTCCCGGGGCTCGGGCGGGAGCTTGAACGTCATCGCGTCGCCGTACATCCCGGCGAGCACCTTCTTGCCGATCTTGAGGCAGGGCATGCCGAACATGCTGCCCCGGACCACGCCGGACGACACCAGTCCGGCCGCAACCGCGTCGTACTCGGCGACCGCCTGTTCGCTGACCTTCGGCATCATGCCCACCAGCCTGCCACTCCCGACGGCCAGGCGGCATAGGTCATCGGCCCGTTGTGGACTACGGTGCTTTCTCGTGCGCTTGGTGATTGCTACCTGTTCTGTGGACTACTCCGGCCGGCTGACGGCTCATCTGCCGATGGCACCGCGGTTGCTGATGGTGAAGGCGGACGGTTCCGTGCTGATCCACGCCGACGGCGGCTCCTACAAGCCGCTCAACTGGATGTCGCCGCCGTGCAAGCTGACCGAGGACGCCGACGCCGGTGTCTGGAGCGTCACCAACAAGGCCGGCGAGGAGCTCCGGATCACCCTCGAGGAGGTGCACAGCGACACCGCGTACGAGCTCGGCACCGACCCCGGGCTGATCAAGGACGGCGTCGAGGCGCACCTGCAGGAGCTGCTGGCCGAGCACGTCCACACCTTCGGCGAGGGCTGGACCCTGGTACGGCGCGAGTACCCGACCGCGATCGGGCCGGTCGACCTGCTCTGCCGCGACGCCGACGGCAGACACGTCGCGGTCGAGATCAAGCGCCGCGGCGAGATCGACGGCGTGGAGCAGCTGACCCGGTACGTCGAACTCCTCAACCGCGACCCGCTGCTGGCCCCGGTCCGCGGCATCTTCGCCGCTCAGCTGATCAAGCCCCAGGCCAAGGTCCTCGCCACCGACCGAGGCCTGGAGTGCCTGACCGTCGACTACGACGCCCTCCGCGGCATGGAGTCCGACGTCCTCCGTCTCTTCTGATCAGCAGGCGACCACCGCATCCACGGTGAAGCCCTGCGCGGTGACGGATCCGTCGGTCAGCAGGCGGACCACGCCGGTTGGGGTCGAGATGCAGGGCGACGTCGCACCGTTCTTGTCGGTGCCTGTGTAGCGGGCCAGTTCGTTTCCGGCTCCGTCGTACACGATGACGTAGTCGAAGTCCTTCTCGGTGTCGAGCAGGCTGAAGTGGAACGCGAATCCGCCGGTCCCGTTGTCATAGGTCCAGGTGCAGTCGCCGTTGTTGCCGTACGGGTGCGGTGACCCGAACGGGATGCTGGCATCCGGATCGCTGACACACGGCGGTGGCGGCGGGGTGGCCGGCGTACAACCGGAGTGGACACCTACCGCGGCCCACGTGGCACTGGTTGCGGTCCGGTCGGGCCCTGGCGCAGCGGCGGCGACCGTCGCGTTGCGGGCGTCGCAGAAGTTCGCGAACTCCGGCAGGCTGGTGAAGCCGTCGTAGAAGATCTGCGCCGCCTTGGCTAGCCCGAGCGCCGGCACGGTCACGTTGCAGTCCGCGGTGTGGGTGTGAGTGCTCAGGCTCCCACCACAGCCGGCGTTCTTGCCGCCGTTGACGGCCAGGTAGTAGGCGTGGTTCGGGATGCCACTGTTGGAGTGCACACCACCGTTGTCCGCGGTGGTCACGATGAACTCGCTGAAGTGGTCCGGATCGGCGTCCTCCTGCGGATCGCCCATGTTCCGGAAGCCCGGTGCGAGGTCCGGCACCTTGATGACGTCCTCGCCGATCAGCCAGTCCGGCGTCCCGGCCGGGTCCCGGCGGTTCTGGGCCGCGTAGAACTCGATCGTGTTGCCCATCATGTCGCTGAACGCCTCGTTCAGGGCCCCGGACTGGTTCTCGTAGATCAGGTTCGAGGTGAACTCGGTGACGCCGTGGGTGAGCTCGTGCCCGACCACGTCCAGGCCGCCGGACAACGGCAGGCAGCTGGTTCCGTCGCCGTCGCCGTACGTCATCTGCTCGCCGTTCCAGAACGCGTTGCAGTAGCGGTTCGCGAAGTGGACCGTCGAGATCAGCGGCATGCCCTCGTCGTCAAGACTGTTGCGCCCGAACACGCCGAGGTAGAAGTCGTCGACGACGTCCGAGTAGTAGTGCGCGTCGACACCCGGCGCCTGGCTGGGCGACAGGAACTTCGGCTTGTTGAAGTTCCAGTGGTCGTCGCTGTCGGTCATGATCACGCCGGGCTGCACCTGCTTGTTGCCGGCGTCGTACGTCTCCTGGCGCCCGTTCTGCGACCGCAGGAAGAAGGTGCTGCCGATCCGGATGGTGGAGAACTGCTTGGGGTCGCCCTTCACGCCGGTGCCGTCGCCGTGCGCGACCGCGTCGTACTGCTTCTTGACCGCACCGGAGGTGGCGTCGACCCATTGGACCCAACGCTGATCGGCTCGCCGGCTCTCGATCTGGTGGAAGAGCCGTCCGTCCCTGGGATCGATCCGCAGCGAGGACGACCACTTGCCGTCGGCACCGACCCGCTTGGCCGCGATCCCGCGGGCGGTCGTGGCCGAGACGGAGGCACTGTTCTTGGCCTTCAGGCCGGGGAAGTACGCGCCGATCACGGCGGTGGTCTTGCCGGCCTTGTCGGTGAGCACGGTCAGCTGGCCGCCGAGAACGCGGGCGGCGCCGACCACCTGCTGGTAGCGGGTCTGGGTACCGCCGCCGGCCCGGTCGGCCGTCCAGAGCTTCACCATCCCCGGCGGTACGGCGAAGGCGCGGGCATCCGCTCCGGACAGGGCGATCGACCCGCCCCGGAGTGGTGTGGTGGCCGCCTGACCGGCGGTCGCGGTGGCGCCGCCGGCGGTGACCAGTGCGAGGGCCGCGAGTACGGCCACGAGGGTGGATCGGTGCATGACGGGGACCTCCCGGTCGAGCGGATGGTCGACGGGTCGGCCGAATCCCAGCCCCGAGGGTCGCCCCGCGCTTCAAGGCCAGTCGTACGCCCGGGTCCGATGACCGGCAAGACCTGGCGCGTCGATTTCGCATCGGTTGGGTGGCAGGAGTAAGGTCCACGCCCGGTAGTGGTCTGGTCTCCTGTTGTAGAAACAGGGAAATTTGCCCGATTTCGGGCAAGACCTTGGCGTTAGACCCTCAAACACTGCACAGTTGACGAGTGATCAGTGAGGCGACGGCGGGTCCGGTGGACGAACTCGCCGAACAGATCAGCCGGACCACCGGCCTTCCCCCGGACGACGCGCGCCGGGTGGTCGCCGACGTCCTGGCCTACTTCACCGAGACCACCGAGGAATACGTCCGGCGCCGGCACCGTGAGCTGCAGACCTACGGTGCCCGCAACGACGAGATCTTCGCCCGGCTCGGCACCGAGCTCCGGCACTGGCCGGTCCGCTCACCCGAACTCTCCGCCCGGCAGCTCCGACGGATCGTCTACGGCTGACGGGGACAGACACACTGCGGCACCGCCGAGCGGCGGGCCTTCCCACGACAACCTCCGAAAGGCATGAACACATGTGCGGAATCGTCGGGTACGTCGGCACCAAGCCGGCCGCGCCCATCCTGGTGGACGGACTGGCGCGGCTGGAGTACCGCGGCTACGACTCGGCCGGTGTCGCCGTACTGGGGTCGAGTGAGCTGAAGGTGCACAAGGACGCCGGCCGGGTCCGCGAGCTGGAGGCGTCGCTGCCCAAGCGGTTCGGCGGGAAGCTCGGTATCGGTCACACCCGGTGGGCGACCCACGGCGGCCCGAGCAAGGACAACGCGCACCCGCACGTGAGCGGCAACGAGCGGATCGCCGTCGTGCACAACGGCATCTTCGACAACGCGGGCGCGCTGCGCGCCCAGCTGGAGGAAGCCGGCGTCAAGCTGCGCTCCGACACCGACACCGAGGTCCTCGCGCACCTGATCGAGCAGGCCGAGGGTGACACGCTCGAGGACAAGGTGCTGGCCAGCCTGCGCCGGATCGAGGGCACCTACGGCATCGCCGTGATCGACCTGGACTTCCCGGACCGGATCGTGGTCGCCCGTAACGGCAGCCCGCTGATCCTCGGCATCGGCGACGGCGAGATGCACGTCGCCTCCGACGCGGCCGCGCTGATCCGCTACACCCGTCAGGTCGTCTACCTGGACGACGGCGAGCTGGCCACCGTCCGCGCCGACGGCTACCGCACCTTCACCCAGGACGCCCGGGCCACCACCAAGACCGCCAAGACGGTCGAGTGGGAGGCCGACGAGTACGAGCGCGGCCTGCACGAGCACTTCATGATGAAGGAGATCCACGAGCAGCCGGACGCCGTCGGCCGGGCCATCCGCGGCCGTCTGGACGAGCGTTTCCACACCGTCCACCTGGGCGGCCTGAACATGGACGCGCGGGAGGCCCGGGAGATCAAGCGGGTCAAGATCCTCGGCTGCGGTTCGGCGTACTACGCCGGCCAGATGGGCGCGCAGTTCATCGAGGAGGTGGCCCGGATCCCCGCCGACGCCGAGCCGGCCTCGGAGTTCCGCTACCGCAACCCGGTGGTCGAGCGCGACACCCTCTACATCGCGGTCAGCCAGTCCGGCGAGACGCTGGACACACTGGTCGCGGTCCAGGAGCTGAAGCGCAAGGGCGGCCGGGTGATCGGCCTGGTCAACGCGGTCGGCTCCAGCATCGCCCGTGAGGTGGACGGCGGTGTCTACCTGCACGCCGGCCCGGAGGTCTCGGTCGCCTCGACCAAGGCGCTGACCAACATGGCCGTCGCGTTCGCGATGCTCGGCATCCACCTCGGCCGGATCCGCGACGTCTCCCCCGCCGACGGCCGCCGGCTGATCGAGGGCCTGAAGAAGATCCCCGGGCACATCGCCGAGATCGTCGCCCAGGAGGAGGAGCTGGCCAAGATCGCCGGCCGGCTCGCGCAGCACGAGAGCCTGTTCTTCGTCGGCCGAACCCGGGGCTACCCGGTCGCCCGCGAGGGTGCGCAGAAGCTGAAGGAGATCTCCTACCGGCACGCCGAGGCGTACCAGACCTCGGAGCTGAAGCACGGCCCACTGGCGCTGATCTCGCCGGACGTGCCGAGTGTCGCGATCGTGCCGGACGACGAGCTGCTCGACCGCAACATCGGCGCGCTGCACGAGATCGGCGCCCGCTCCGGTCCGCTGTACGTCGTGACGCACCCGGGCGTGGACGTGCCGGACGGGGTGGCGGCGAAGATCGTCGTACCGAAGAACGAGCCGGAGCTCGACCCGATCCTGCTGACCATCCCGCTGCAGATCATCGCGTACTACGCAGCCGTTGCCCTCGGCCACGATGTCGACAAGCCGCGCAACCTGGCCAAGTCGGTCACCGTCGAGTAAGCACCAGCAGCACCGCAGCCCCCGCCCACGTGGCGGGGGCTGTTCCTTTTGTCAGAGCTGCTGGCCGCCGGCCTGCTTCCCGCTCCGCCGGGCAGCCGGGTTGGCAGCCTCCTGAGCACCGGCGCTCTGCGGAACGCTCACGCGACCACCACCGGCGGTTCCACCGAGGGCCTGCCGGATCGCCTCGGCCGTCGCGGCCTTCCGGTCCTCCTCGGTCTGCCGGCCGCGCTCCACGCCCAGTCCCTTGTACGGGTGCAGGCCGAACTCGCCCACCAGCCGGCGGCAGACCTCGACACCGCGGACCGAGTTGCCGGCCTCGTCCAGCCGGGGCGAGAACGTGACCACGGCCAGCCGCTTCTCCGGCACCACCATCAGCACGTTGCCCGAGACACCGCTCTTGGCCGGCAGCCCGACGTCGTCGGCGAACCGGCCCGAGCCGTCGTACATGCCGCTGTGCCCCATCACCGACAGCACCCGGCCGGCGGTCTCCTGGGAGAACACCCGCTCACCGCTGTACGGCGCGACGCCACCGTTCGCCAGCGTGGCACCGGCCGCCGCCAACCGCTGGGCATCGACTCCGAGCGAGCAGACCATGAAGTAGAACTCGGCCGTGTCCGCAGGGGCATCCCGGCCGTCCAGGCCACCCTTCAGCTTCCCCGCGTTGGCCATCTGGCTGGCGAGCCCACGGTTCCCGTGCCCGGTGTCCCGCTCGGCCAGGAACGTCGCGTTGTCGTAGCCCGGCGGTCGGCCCATCATCGTGGTCCACGTCCGCTGGACCGTGGCGAACCGGTCGGACACCTCGCTGCCGGAGTCGACCAGCGCGAGCGTCCCGATCGCCCCGGCGTTGATCATCGGGTTCTGTGGCTTGCCGGCCGCGTTCAGGGACAGGGTGCGATCGTTGAAGGTCCCACCGCTCTGCTCCTGGCCGACCCACTCGTGCACCTCCGCCGGGCCGAGCTCCTCCAGCGCCATCGCGTAGCTGAACGGTTTCGACGTCGACTGCACGCTGAACTCGAGATCGGCGTCACCGATCGAGAACGTCTGGCCGTCGGCCGTACAGATCGCGATACCGAACTTCTCCGGGTCGGCGTCGCGCAGCGTCGGGATGTAGTCGGCGACCCCGCCGCGGCGATCGTCCAGCAGCTCGGCGTGGATCCGCTCGATTCCCCGGGCGAGATCCATGAACTCCGACGGCGACACCGCCAGCTTTCCCTCCAGCGCCCGCTGGACCAAGCCGTCGCTGTGTGCCGCGATCTGAGTGAACTGCTGGTAGTCGATCCGCACCGGCTGGCTGTCGATCCCCAGCGGCCGGCCGTCGGGATCGCGCAGTCCGGCCAGCGCCGCCCGGACCCGCAGGTCGCCCGGCTGGATCCCGGCGCGTCCCAGCGGGCTGAGCAGCTCCCAGGCCCAGATCTGACCGTCCCGATCCTTGTCGAGCGCATCGAACAGCCGGCGGTGGGCCAACTCCGACACATCCATCGCTGATTTCCCCTCTCCCAGCAGCACAGCCCCAGATGACGAGCGGTCGCGCACGCGACGACGCTGTCGGGCGGAACCGCCAGCCTTTCCGGCGCGTGTTTCCGGGCCGGATCCACCGCGTTACGGCGGCGTCAAACAGGCGTTGGCCGGCACTAGGAGCTAGTCGTCATACAGGTTGATAACTTGTATGATGACTGGATGCCGAGTGATCAGATCCGCCACGTCCGTCTCTCGTCCGTCGTTCTCCCGCTCGAGCGGCCGGTCAGCGATGCCAAGGTGCTGACCGGCCGGCAGAAGCCGATGACCGAGATCGTGTTCCTGTTCGCCGAGATCGCGACCGCTGACGATCAGCACGGCATCGGGTTCAGCTACTCCAAGCGGGCCGGTGGACCGGCGCAGTACGCGCATGCCAAGGAGGTCGGGGCGAATCTGATCGGCGAGGACCCGTCGGATATCGGGAAGGTGTACGACAAGCTGCTGTGGGCCGGTGCGTCGGTCGGCCGGTCCGGGGTGTCGACGCAGGCGATCGCGGCGATCGACATCGCGTTGTGGGACCTGAAGGCGAAGCGGGCCCGGTTGCCGCTGGCGAAACTGCTCGGGGCCCATCGCGACTCGGTCCGCGCGTACAACACCTCAGGCGGGTTCCTGCACGCGCCGATCGAGGAGGTCAAGGAACGTGCGTCGAAGTCGCTGGCCGACGGGATCGGCGGGATCAAGATCAAGGTCGGCCAGCCGGACACCCGAATCGACCTGGACCGGGTCCGCGCCGTCCGCGAGCACCTGGGCGACGACGTACCGCTGATGGTCGACGCCAACCAGCAGTGGGACCGGCCGACGGCACTGCGGATCGGGCGGGTGCTGGAGCAGTTCGACCTGGTCTGGATCGAGGAGCCGCTCGACGCGTACGACGCCGAAGGTCACGCACACCTCGCGGCCGCGCTGGACACCCCGATCGCCACCGGCGAGATGCTGTCCAGCGTCACCGAACACGTCCGCCTGATCGACGCCCGCGCCGCCGACATCATCCAGCCCGACGCTCCCCGGATCGGCGGCATCACCCCGTTCCTCCGCCTGGCCGCGCTCGCCGACCACAACGGCCTCCAGCTCGCGCCGCACTTCGCGATGGAGATCCACCTCCACCTGGCCGCCGCCTACCCGCGCGAGCCGTGGGTCGAGCACTTCGAATGGCTCAACCCGCTGTTCAACGAGCGGTTGGAGACGCTGGACGGCCGCATGCTCGTGCCCGATCGCCCGGGGCTGGGCTTCACCACCTCCGAGCAGTGCGCTGCCTGGACGGTCGACAGCTGCGAGTTCGGCACCCGATGAACGCGCCGAAGCTCACCCTCCGCACGCAGGAGGGTGAGGTGGCGGACGGGTTGGATCGTGAGACCGGGCGGGGGCTCGCGCATGAGCTGGTGGAGCGGTTGAAGGGGCGGATTCTCAGCGGGGAGATCTCACCTGGGGAGAAGTTGCCGGCTGAGAGTTCCTTGGTGGATGAGTTCGGGGTCAGCCGGACGGTGGTGCGGGAGGCGGTTCTGCGGCTGCAGGCCGCGGGGCTGGTGGAGACCTTCCAGGGACGTGGTTCGTTCGTCCTGGAGGTGCCGGAACGGGCCTCGGGTCTCCGGGAGGTGCGGTCGCATCGGGATGTGCTGGAGTTGCTCGACTTCCGGATCGGGGTGGAGAGCGAGGCGGCCGGGTTGGCGGCGGGGCGCCGTACCGACCATCAGTTGAAGGCGATCGAGCGAGCGCTGGCGGATTTCCGGCGGATCGGTGACGACCCGAGCAGGTCGGTCGAGGCGGACTTCGCGTTCCATCTCAAGGTCGCGACCGCGTCCGGGAACCGCTTCTACAGCGACCTGATCGGCTCACTGGGCCCGATGATGATCATGCTGCCGCGCACCCGGCTGGACCCGGCGTACGAGATGTCGGACGCCACCCACCTCGCCCGGGTCGTCCTCGAGCACGAGAACATCTACGACGCGATCGCCCGTTCCGATCCCGAAGCGGCGCGCGCGGCGGCGCGGGTGCACCTGTCGAACACCCGGCACCGCCTCACCAGCGAGCGGTATTCCGACTGAAGTCCGGCTGCACGGTCCGCATGTACGACGTGTCGTCGCGCTTGCGGATCCCGCACGCCAGGTACTGCTCGTGCAGCCGGCCGAGCTCGTCGAGATCCAGCTCGACGCCCAGCCCGGGACCGTCGGGCACCCGCACGCTGCCGTCGACGAACGACAGCACGCCCGGCTTGATCAAGTCCTCGGTCTTCCACGGGTAGTGCGTGTCGCACGCGTAGGTGAGGTTCGGCGTAGCCGCGGCCAGATGCGTCATCGCGGCCAGGCTGATCCCGAGATGCGAGTTGCTGTGCATCGACAGCCCCATCCCGAACGTGTCGCAGATCCCGGCCAGCAACTGGGACCGCCGCAACCCACCCCAGTAGTGGTGATCCGACAGCACGACCTGGACAGCGTCCGCCAGCACCGACGGCTTCAGATGCGCGAACGCGATCACGCACATGTTGGTGGCCAGCGGGATGCCGGTCCGGGCCGCGACCGCCGCCATCCCGTCGATTCCGGGCGTCGGATCCTCGAGGTACTCGATGACGCCTTCGAGCTCGGCAGCCACCCGCACCGAGGTCTCGACCGTCCACGCGCAGTTCGGGTCGATCCGGAGCTTGTGCTCCGGGAACGCCGCCGCGAGCGCCCGCACCGCCTCGACCTCCTGCGCCGGCTCGAACACCCCACCCTTCAGCTTGATCGCGGTGAATCCATACTGATCAACCATTGATCGTGCTTGATCAACGATTCCATCCGGATCAAGAGCCGCACCCCAGGAGTCCGCCTCCGCACCCGGATGCGCTGCCCACTTGTAGAACAGATAGGCACTGAACGGCACCGACTCCCGCACCGCACCACCCAGCAGGTCCACCACCGGGCGGCCGAGCTCCTTGCCCTGCAGGTCCAGCAACGCGACCTCGAACGGCGACAACACGACATCCGCCGGGTCCTGCAGGTTCAGCATCCCGCCGACCTTCGCACCACCCTCGACGACCGCCAGTACGTCGACCACCAGCCGCCGCAGCCCATTGATGTCGAAGACGTCCAGCCCCGGCAGGACATCGGCCACCGCGCGCAGCCGGGCCAGATGAGCGTCATCGGCGTACGTCTCCCCCAGGCCTACACTCCCGTTGTCGGTGTGGACCTGGACGATCGTCCGCAACGCGAACGGCTCGTGCACCCCGGACACATTGAGCAGCGGCGGGTCAGCGAACGCGACCGGCGTGATCTCGATCCTGGAAACCTTGCTCACACGTACTCCTTCTGCCGGGACTTGCGGGTCAGGTACCGCACCCCGGGGAGCGCGAGGACCAGGATGAGCACGATCAGCACGGTGCCCGAGATCGGCCGGGTGAAGAAGCCGGCCGGGTTGCCGCCGAAGATCAGCAACGACTGCCGGACCGCGATCTCCATCACACTGCCGAGGACGAACGCCAGCACCAGCGGCCCGGGTTCGAACCCGAACTTCTTCATCAGATAGCCGACCACGCCGAACACGATCACCAGGAAGATGTCGAACACCTGGTTGGCCACCGTGTACACACCCAGCAGCGTGATCAGCACCGTGATCGGCGCCAGGATCGCCGGCCGCACCCGCAGGATCCGGACGAACAGCCCGACCATCGGGATGCTCATGATCAGCAACAGGATGTTGCCGATGTACATCGAGTTGACCACACCCCAGAACAGATCCGGGTGCTCGGAAACCAGCTGCGGCCCCGGCGGGATGCCCTGGATCAGCAGCGCGCCGAACATCAGGGCCATCGTCGCGTTGGCCGGGATACCCAACGTCAGCAACGGGATGAACGACGAGGTCGCGGCCGCGTTGTTCGCGGTCTCCGGCGCCGCGACGCCCTCGATCGCACCGCGGCCGAACCGCTCCGGCTGCTTGGCCCGGCGCTTCTCCACCGCGTAGGCGACCAGCGACGACAGCGTGGCACCACCACCCGGCAGTACGCCGAGGACGAACCCGATCACCGAACCACGGCCGATCGCACCCCGGGACTGCCGCAGGTCCTGGCGAGACGGCCAGACGTTGGCGACCTTGGCCGGCGCCTGCACCTTGTGATGCCGCTCCTCCAGGTTGTAGAGGATCTCACCGAGCCCGAACAGACCCATCGCGATCGGCACGAAATCGATGCCGTCGGCAAGATTCAGGCTGTCGAAGGTGAACCGGCTTGCCCCGGTGAAGGTGTCCCGCCCGACCGTTGCCAGCAGCAACCCCAGCCCGGCAGCGATCACCGACTTCAGCCGGCCGCCGTTCCCAACGGTCGCCACCAGCAGTACGCCGAACAGCGACAGCGCCGCGTACTCCGGCGGACCGAAGTCCAGCGCCACCTCGGCCACCAAGGGCGCCAGCAGGGTGAGGCCGACGATGGACACGGTGCCACCGATGAACGACCCGATCGCCGCGATGCCGAGCGCCGTACCGGCCTTGCCTTGTTTGGCGAGCGCGAATCCGTCGAAGACCGTGACGACCGACGAGGCCTCACCGGGAAGGCGGAGCAGGACCGACGTGATCGTGCCGCCGTACTGTGCGCCGTAGAAGATGCCGGCCAGCATGATGATCGCGGAGACCGGTTCGACGCCGTACGTGATCGGCAGCAGGATGGCGATGGTGGCTGCCGGGCCGAGACCGGGCAGCACGCCGATCAGCATGCCGATGACGACACCGACGAGGCAGTAGAGCAGGTGCGCCGGCTCGAGTACGACGCCGAAGCCGTCGACCACCGGGTTGAGGAAATCCATGACGACCCTTAAATCAGCCTGGGAAGCGGGATCTGCAGGAGCAGTACGAACAGCACGTAGAACGCCGCTACCGTGCCGACACTGATGGCGATCGACGACCGCCACGACTCCTTGCCCAGGAAACGCAACCACACGAAGGTCAGCAGCAGCGACGGGATCTCGAACCCGATCAGCGGCAGCGCGAACGCCAGCAGAACCAAGGTGAGTACGGCGATCGCCGTCAGCACACTGGCCCGGGAGAACCTCTCGGTGTCGGTCCCCTGCCGCCCGGTCAGCGCCAGCACCACCGACAGCACGGTGATGACGACGCTGACCACGAACGGCCACAGGCCCGGCCCGGGTTGGGTGAGCCGGCCGAGACCGAGCTGGAGCGCACCGACCACCCCGGCCAGCCCGATCACCCCCGTGACGACCGCCGCACCCAGCTGGGACCACGGCCCGGCGTGCGGCGGGCGGTCCTCGGCGAGTTCCACCCGCAACGCCTCCTCGTCGAAGACTTCGGACATCTACTTCTTGCCCGCGAGCGAGATGCCGTACTGGT
This sequence comes from Kribbella sp. NPDC049174, assembly GCF_043197365.1. Classification (NCBI taxonomy): domain Bacteria; kingdom Bacillati; phylum Actinomycetota; class Actinomycetes; order Propionibacteriales; family Kribbellaceae; genus Kribbella; species Kribbella sp. NPDC049174. The sequence continues at coordinate 409,485 of NZ_JBICSZ010000004.1, forward strand.
CGAGCTGCGCCTTGTACTTCGTCGCGTACTCGTCGAGGATCTTGCGCACCTCGTCCGGCGAGCCCTCGATCGGCGTCAGACAGTGGCCGTCGTTGAACTTCTTGTACGCGTCGGTCGCGTAGATCTTCTTCGCCGCCTCGGCCAGCTTCGTCTTGACGTCGTCCGGCGTACCCTTCGGCGCGGTCAGGAACCGGTACTGCGACACGACCACGTCGTACCCCTGCTCCTTCGCGGTCGGGACCTCGGGCAGGAACTTGATCCGCTCCGGCGAGAACACCGCCAGCGGGACGACCTTCCTGGCCTTGATCTGCTCGATGCTGTCGCCGACCTGGATCGTTGCCACGTCGACCTGACTGCCGAGCAGCGCGGTCAGCGCCGGCGCACCGCCGTCGAACGGCACGTCGGTGGCCGGGATGCCGGCCTGCTGGAAGGTCAGCGCGGACGCCAACTGCGCGCCGGTGCCGACACCGGTGGTGCCGTACTTGATGTTCTTGCCGGTCTTCTTCAGGTCGGTGATGGATTTGTAGCCCGAGCTGAGCGGCGCGATCAGGACGTAGTCGTCCTGGGAGATGCCGCCGATCAGGTCGAAGTCGTCGAGCTTCACCGCCTCGTTCGCGGACACGGCGAGCGGGGTGATGGTGAACAGCGACGCGTTCTGGACCGCGATCTTGTAGCCGTCCGGCTTGGCCGACTGCAGCTCCTTGGCGTTCAGCGCGCCGTTCGCACCGGGCTTGTTCACCACCGGCACCGAGACACCCAACTCCTTGCCGAGCCCCTCCGCGATGGCCCGGGTGATCAGGTCGGTGCTGCCGCCGGGCGACGCACCGACGCTCATCTGGATGTTGCCGGTCGGAAAGTCGCCCTCTCCGCCGGTGGAGGTCGTCTTCACCCCGCCACAGGCGGTCAGTACGACGGTTGCCGTCACACCGCCGGCCGCCGTCACCAGGATGCGGCGGCTCATCTGTGTGAATTTCATCGATCCTCCTCGTGTGAGTACGGGCGGTGACACACCGGGCCGATTGCGTGAGCGTAGGGAGGGGCGATAATGCCTGTCCAAGGCCGATAAGGCATCGAGTGATACCTTTCGGGAATCATGTTCTCGCTCGACCAACTGAGCGCCTTCGTCGCCGTCGCCGAGGAACTGCACTTCGGCCGCGCGGCCGAGCGGCTCAACATGACCCAGCCGCCGCTGAGCCGGCAGGTCCAGAAGCTGGAGCGGGCGGTCGGGGTCCGGCTGCTCGAGCGGGACAACCGCCGGGTGGTGCTGACCGAGGCCGGCCGCGCCTTCCTGACCGAGGCCCGCCGGGTGCTGGCGCTGGTCGAGACCGCGGGAGACCTGGCCCGCCGGGTCGATCAGGGCGCGGCCGGCACGCTCCGCCTCGGCTTCACCGCGACGTCAGCCATCCGCACGCTTGGTCCCTTGCTGCGCAGGATGTCCGAGGAACTTCCAGGCGTCGACGTGATCCTGCACGAGCGGGTCACGCCGGCCCAGATCGACGGTCTGATCCGCGGCGAACTGGACCTCGGGCTGGGCCGGCCGCCCTTCGACACCCAGGTGCTCGACTCCCGGATCGTGTTCCGCGAGCCGCTGTGTGCCGTTGTCCCGAGCAACCATCGGCTCGGGGCCCTCGGCCGGCCGCTCACCCCGGCCGATTTCGCCGACGAGCAGGTGATCAGCTATTCGCCGACCCAGGCCCGCTACTTCCATGAACTGACGGTCCGGTTCCTGGCCGACGCCCATCCGCGGATCGAGCAGCGGGTCCAGCAGATCCTGACCGTGATCCTGCTGGTCGCCGCCGGACGTGGGGTCGCGCTCGTCCCCGCCTCGGCCCGCAGCCTCGGCGTCGAGGGCGTGACGTTCTGCGAGGTCGGCGTACCGGGTGAGCCCGTCGAACTCCACGCGATCTGGAACCGCGATTCCACCAACCCGGTCCTGCACCGCGTGCTCACGATGCTCGACCCCACCACCCCGCCGAAGGCGGGTTCTGTGTGAAATTGTCATTGATGCTCTCAGAGCATCAATAGATCCAAAAATGATCTTGGACAGGCATCTGAACGGATTCTTAACCTGACGGCGTGACCCACTACTCCCCCACCGAGCTCGCCGCCCAGCTCAAGACCGGCCTCCTGTCCTTCCCCGTCACGCACTTCCACGACGACCTGAGCTTCAACGAGACCGGCTACCGCCAGCACCTGGCCTGGTTGAGCCAGTACGACGTGGCCGGGCTGTTCGCCGCGGGCGGCACCGGCGAGGGCTTCTCGCTCACCCCGGCCGAGATCGACAGCGTCGTCCGGGCAGCGGTCTCGGAGGTCAACGGCAAGGTCCCGGTCCTCGCACCGGCCACCGGCGGTACCGCGACCGCGATCGCCCAGGCACAAGCGGCCGAGGCCGCCGGTGCGGACGGTGTGCTGCTGCTCCCGCCGTACCTGACCGAGGCGGGCCAGCGTGGTTTGATCGAGCACGTGTCCGCCGTCTGCCGCAGTACGTCGCTCGGCGTCACCATCTACAGCCGGGCCAACGCGATCCTGACCGACTTCTCCGTCGCCGAGCTCGCGGACCGCAACGAGAACCTGGTCTGCCTCAAGGACGGCGTCGGGAACATCGAGATGATGACCCGCACCTACGCCCGGGTCGGCGACCGGCTCACGTACATCGGCGGCCTGCCGACCGCGGAGACCTTCGCCCTGCCGCTGCTGCAACTCGGCGTCAGCACCTACTCGTCGGCGATCTTCAACTTCGTGCCCGAGTTCGCCCTCGGTTTCTACGCCGACGTCCTGGCCCAGGACCGCGCTGCCGTCTACCGCAAGCTGAACGAGTTCGTCCTCCCCTACCTCGACATCCGGGACCGGACGAAGGGGTACGCCGTCTCGATCGTCAAGGCCGGCGTCACCGCGATCGGCCGCTCCGCGGGCCCCGTCCGCCCACCGCTGCAGGACCTGACCGGCGAAGAACTCGCCCAGCTCACCGACCTGATCGGCAAGATCAAGTGACACCCACGATCGCGTCGATCGAGGTTGTCCCGGTTGCCGGGCACGACAGCATGCTGCTCAATCTGAGTGGTGCGCACGGGCCGTTCTTCACCCGCAACGTGGTCATCCTGACCGACAGCTCCGGAAACACCGGGCTGGGCGAGGTGCCGGGTGGCGGGAAGATCGCCTCGACGATCGCCGAGGCGGCGGAGTTCCTGGTGGGCAAGGAGATCTCGCGCTATCGGCAACTGCTGCGGACGATCGGTCAGGCGTTCGCCGATCGCGATGCCGGCGGCCGTGGTCTGCAGACGTTCGATCTGCGGACGACTGTTCACGCGGTGACCGTGATCGAGTCGGCACTGCTCGACCTGTTCGGCCAGCATCTCGGCGTACCGGTGGCGGAGCTGCTGGGTGATGGGCAGCAGAGGGAGCAGGTGCCGGTGCTCGGCTACCTCTTCTCTGTGGGTGATCCTGCGCGTACAGACCTGCCCTATCTGACCGGTGACGGGTTCGGCGATCGCTGGTCTGCGTTGCGACGGCAACCGGCGCTCACACCGGACGCGATCGTGGCGTTGGCCGAGGCGGCGCAGGAGCGGTATGGCTTCGCCGACTTCAAGCTCAAGGGTGGCGTGTTCGCCGGCGCGGCGGAGATCGAGGCGGTGACCGCGCTGGCGAAGCGGTTCCCGTCGGCACGGATCACGGTCGATCCGAACGGCGCCTGGCCGGTGCGCGAGGCGATCGCGTTGTGCTCGGGTCTGGACGACGTACTGGCGTATGTCGAGGACCCCTGCGGCGCCGAGCCGGGGTTCTCGGGTCGGGAGACGATGGCGGAGTTCCGGCGGGCGACGGGACTGCGTACGGCGACCAACATGATCGCGACCGATTGGCGCGAACTGGCGCATGCGGTCCGGGCCGGTGCGGTGGACATCCCGTTGGCCGATCCGCACTTCTGGACGATGGCCGGGTCGGTGCGGGTGGCGCAATTGTGCAACGACTTCGGGCTGACCTGGGGTTCGCACTCGAACAACCACTTCGACATCTCGCTGGCGATGTTCACCCATGTGGGCGCGGCCGCGCCGGGCGACATCACCGCGCTGGACACGCACTGGATCTGGCAGGACGGTCAGGCGCTGACCAAGGAGCCACTGCAGATCGTCGACGGTGCGATCGCTGTACCGACACGTCCGGGGCTCGGCATCGACGTTGATCGGGACGCGCTGGCAGCCGCACACGAGCTGTACCAGGAGCATGGGCTCGGGGCCAGGGATGACGCGGTGGCGATGCAGTACCTGATCAAGGACTGGACCTTCGACCCGAAGCGGCCCTGTCTGGTGCGCTGATGTTCACCTGGCGTTGCCCGAGGTAGGTTTCGATCGGTTGCAGTCGTCCAGACCTCGTCGGAGGAATGTCATGCGCTGGCAGAAGCCGCTCGCCGCTGCTGTTGTCCTGACCGCTCTCACCACCACGTTGACCGCTTCGGCGACGCCGGCCGGGCATCCTGGCAGTGGAGGTGGTGACTGCTCGCCGGACGCCCGCTTCCTCGGGTTCAGCGACGCGCTGGACAAGACGACGTTCGAAGGTCAGCCCGTGGCCGGACTGTCCGCGCTGAACGTGACCGGCCGGAACAGCGCGGTGGCCTTGGTGGACAACGTCGCGACCACACCGGCGCGGGTCTTCGACCTCAAGATCAGCAGCAAGCCGACGGTCAGTGTGGACGGGATGACGATCCTGCGGCGGCCGGACGGTACGCCGTACACGGGTGCCGACTTCGACGGCGAGGGACTGGTCGTCGAGCGCGGTGAGCGGACGATCCTCGCGACGTCCGAGCGGGAGCCGTCGATCCGTCGCTTCCGGTTGTCGGACGGGCTGCAGATCGGCTCGCTGCCGGTGCCCGCGCGCTTCCAGGTCGCGCCGGCCGGTGAGGCGACGACCAACGCCACGTTCGAGTCGCTTGCGGTCAGCAAGGACGGGCTGTCGCTGTACGCCGGGATGGAAGGACCGCTCGCGCCGGACGGCACGGACGCCGACGGGCGGGCACGGAACCGCATCATCCGGTACGCCGGTTTGCCGGGGCACGACTACCGGCCGGTCGCGCAGTACGCCTACAAGACCGACCCGGGCCTGTCCCTGGTCGAGCTGGCCGTGGTGAATCGGGACGACCTGGTGTCGATGGAGCGCACGTTCGTACCCGGTGTTGGCAACACGATCCGCGTGTTCACGGTGTCGCTTCGTCGCGCCGCCGACGTGACCGCGCGGGCCTCGCTGGCGGATGCGCCGGAGAAGGTGTTCCTGCAGAAGAAACTGCTGTTCGACCTGGTCAACTGCCCGCCGTCGGGTGCCGTCGCCAAGCAGCCGCAGCCGAACCCGCTGCTGGACAACGTGGAAGCCCTCGCCCTCGGCGGCCACCTGCCCGGCGGCCGCCGCCAGCTCTACCTGCTGTCGGACGACAACAACGGCGCCACCCAGATCACCCGCTTCTACTCCTTGGCAGTCGACCTGGATTGACGCGCACGTCACAATGTGTGAATGCGCGTGATCGTGGTTGGTGCGGGCGTGATCGGGCTGAGCTGCGCCGTCCGGCTGGCCGAGGGCGGGTACGACGTTGCCGTCCTCGCCCGCGACCTGCCGTTGGAGACGACGTCGGCGGTGGCGGCCGCGATCTGGTACCCGTACCTGTCCGCGCCCGAGGACCGGGTCGCGGCCTGGTCCAGGACGTCGTACGACGAGTTCGCCAAGCTGGCCGAGAGCGAGCCGTCGGTGCGGATGCGGCACGGGCGCGAGTTCCTGGTGCACCGGACGCCGGATCCGCGCTGGGCCGACGTACTGCCTGATCTGACCAGGGTCGCGTCGCCGCCGACCGGGTTCGAGGACGGCTGGTCGTTCACCTCGCCCGTGGTTGAGATGCCGGTTTATCTGCAGTCTCTGGTCAAGCGCCTGGAGCAGGCCGGCGGCACGCTGACCCGCGCGGCGCTGTCGGCGCTGCCCACGACGGCCGATGTGGTCGTCAACTGCACCGGCCTCGGCGCGCGGCTGACCGCCTCCGACCCGACCGTCACCCCGGTCCGCGGTCAGGTGATGACGGTCGAGCAGTGCGGGCTGACCGACTGGCTCGTCGCCGACCGCGGCCCGAACGACCTGACCTACGTCATCCCCCGCGAGAAGGACATCGTCGTCGGCGGCACCAGCGAACCCGGCAACTGGAACCTCGCCGTCGACGAGACGACCGCGGACCAGATCATCACCCGCGCCGCCGAACTCGTCCCCCAACTCCGCAAGGCCAAGATCCTCCGCCACCGCGTCGGCCTCCGCCCCGCCCGGCCGACGATCCGCTGCGAACTCGTCCGCACCACCACCGGCGAACCGGTCATCCACTGCTACGGCCACGGCGGCTCCGGCGTGACGCTGTCCTGGGGCTGCGCAGGAGAGGTCCTCGAGCTGATCCATGGCATCTGACCGGCCGATCATCCTCGACGGAGGCATGTCCAACGCGCTGGAGGATCGGGGACACGATCTCTCCGACGCGTTGTGGTCGGCGCGACTGCTGCGCGACGCACCGGCGGAGATCGCCGCGGTTCATCGCGCGTACTACGAAGCGGGCGCGATGGTCGCCACGACGGCCAGCTACCAGGCGAGTGTGGCCGGCTTCGAGCGCTATGGAGTGGGACGGGACGAGGCCGAACGCCTGATCACCAGCAGCGTCCGGATCGCACGCGAGGTCCGCGACTCGCTGACCGACGGACGGTTGCGCTTGGTGGCAGCATCGGTTGGACCGTACGGCGCTGTGCTCGCGGACGGCTCGGAGTATCGCGGCCGGTACGGCGTCAGCGCGAAAGCCCTCCGCGATTTCCACGGCCCCCGGCTGGAGCTGCTGATCGGCGCCGAGCCGGATCTCCTCGCGGTCGAGACCATCCCGGACGCCGACGAAGCCGCGGTCCTGGTCGAGTTGCTGGCGGAACTGGACTTCCCCGCCTGGTTCTCCTATTCCATCTCGGGCTCCCACACCCGGGCCGGTCAGCCGCTGGAGGATGCTTTCGGAGTGGTCGCCGCCGACCAGGTGGTTGCTGTCGGCATCAACTGCTGCGCGCCGGACGACGTACAGGCTGCGGTTGAAACAGCCGTCGCGGTCACCGGGAAGCCGGCGGTCGCGTACCCCAACAGCGGTGAGTCGTGGGACGCCGGCGGACGCCGCTGGACCGGAGCTGCTGCGAACAGCGCGAGTCTCGCGTCCGGGTGGCTCGACGCCGGCGCGACCTACATCGGCGGCTGCTGCCGAGTCGGCCCGGCCGACATCCGGGCCCTGTCCGCTCAGTTCTCGGCGTAGACGATCAGACGCCGAGGACCTGGCAGAGGAGGTCCAGGGCGCCGGGGTAGGCGTGGTCGGGTGGGGTGCCGTAGCCGACGATGACCGCCTGGCGGGTCGAGGCGGCGGGGTTGAAGTGGTAGTTGCTCAGGGTGTTGAGGCCGAGGCCCTGGCGGGCGGCTCGGGCGACGATGTCTTCGGCGTCGCCGGGGACGTCGAGGAGGACGTGCAGGCCGGCGGAGATGCCGGCGACCTTGACCTCAGGGGCGCGGACGGCGAGGAGCTCGACCAGGCGGTCGCGGCGTCGACGGTAGTGCAGACGGGACCGTCGTACCTGCCGGTCATAGTGGCCGGAGGCAATGAATTCCGCGAGGGTCAGCTGGTCCAGCGTTGCCGTCTGATAGTCGGCGGTCCGCTTGGCCGCGACCACAGGCTCGATCAGCCACTGCGGCAACACCATCCAGGCCAGGCGCAGCCCCGGTGCGAGGCTCTTGCTCGCCGTCCCCGTGTACACGACCCGCTCAGGATCCAGCGCCTGCAGGCCACCCACCGCCTGCCGGTCGTACCGGAACTCACCGTCGTAGTCGTCCTCGATCAGCACCGCACCGGCTTCCCGGGCCCACGCGACAGCCGCCGTACGACGCTCAGGCGCGAGCGGAACGCCCGTCGGCATCTGATGCGCCGGCGTGAGCAACGCACCCTGACCAGTCAAGCCGGAAACCTGCACACCCAACTCGTCGACCGGCACCGGCACGGGTTCGAGGCCGCGGGACCGGATCACGTCCAGGTGCAGCGCGTACCCGAACTCCTCCACCGAGACGGTCGTCCCACCCTGCGACTTCAGCACCTCGCCGAGCAGACTCAACGCTTGCACATAGCCCGAACAGATCAGGATCCGCTCCGGATCGGCCCGGACGCCGCGCGCCCGGGCGAGGTAGTCCGCGAGCATCCGGCGCAACTCGATCCGGCCGCGCGGATCGCCGTACCCGAACGCCTCGTTGGGTGCCGACGGCAACGCCTTCCGCGCCGCGGCCAGCCACTCACTCCGCGGGAACGTGGACACATCGGGCGAACCCGGCATCAGGTTGTACCGGAAGCTCTTTGCCTCGGACAACGACGACGCCGGCGGCGGTACGGCGTCCGGCGGCGTACCGGCGCGGTTGGCGACCACCGTGCCGGATCCTTGCCGCGCGGTCAGCCACCCCTCGGCCACCAACTGCCCATAGGCGTCGGCGACCGTGTTCCGGGCGATCCCGAGGTCCTTCGCCAGCGACCGCGAGGACGGCAGCCGGGTCCCGGCCGGCAACCGCCCGCTCCGGATCGAGTCGTGCAACGCCCGAACCAGGTCGTTCCGTCCCCGCGACGCGGCCAGATCCAGATGCAGATCCGCCCCGGCGGCGTTGGCCCCTGAACCCTCCATGCAATGGACCCTATGCCACCGCGCCCCTACTTGACCTCTGTCCTCATCACCAGGCGGAGGCCGATGAGCAGGGGGATGACGAGCCAGACGATGCCGGTGACGCCGATGTTGGCCCACTGCTCCGCGGTCAGCGACTTGTCGAAGACGAACAGACCGCTCTGGGCGAACTGGATGTCGATCCACGGCTGCAGGTCGTGGAACCACTGCTGACTCGACGCCAGCAGGCCGAAGACCGTGGGCAGCAGGAAGGTGTAGACGAAGTACGCCACGATGGCCCCGATCGAGGCGCGGATGAGGACGCCGAGCATGAAACCGATCAACAGGCTCAGGACCATCCCGAGGACGTAGTACAGGCATTGGGTCACCGTCACGTCCCACACCAGGGTCGTGCCGGTGACAGCGGCGCTGAGGAGGTTGCCGACGGCACCGACCGCGAAGGTCAGCGCCATCGCCGCGATCGCGATGACGACCGACGAGATCGCCTTGGCGGCGATGATCCTGCTCCGGTGCGGAACCAGGGTGAACGTCGTGAGGCCCGTGCGCTGGCTCCATTCACTGGTGACAGCGAGGATCGCGATCAGCGGCAGGATGATCACCACCGGGAAGCGGATCGCCGTCGCGAAGGTGGAGTAGGTGAGTTGGTCGTCCGGAGCGAACAGGATGACGCCGGCGGCCGCCAGTACGGCGGAGATGGCGATACTGGCGATCAACCAGAAACCGGAGCGGGTGTCGAACATCTTGCGGAGCTCGACAGCCGTGATCCGGCTCAGTGGGATCCGGTCGACGGTGGCTCGGCCGGTGCGGATGGTTCCTGCTGCGATGGCGCTCATGCCGGTGCTCCTTCTCGCTGAGTGGCCGAGGTGACTTCGAGGAACATCTCCTCCAGGCCGGCGCCTTCGGCGGCGCGCAGTTCGGTCAGGGCGACACCGGCCTCGAGCGCCACCGTCCCGACGAGTGCGGCGTCCGCGTCGGTCCGCAGAGCGCCGTCGCCGGACGGGCTCGTGGCCAGTCCCCAGGTGTTCAGAGCCTGCTCGAGGTGGGCCAGGTCAGCCGCGCGTACGACGGTGCCGGCCGCGTGCAGCAGCTCGGTCTTGGTCCCCTGGGAGACGATCCGGCCGTGGCCGATCATGACGATGTCGTCGGCGATGACCTCGATCTCATGGAGCAGGTGAGACGACAGCAGAACGGTTCCGCCGCGGTCGGCGTACCCGCGCAGCAGGTCGCGCATCCAGCGGATGCCGGCCGGGTCCAGCCCGTTGGCGGGCTCGTCGAGGATCAGCACTTCCGGGTCCCCGATCAGGGCGGTCGCGATACCGAGCCGTTGACGCATGCCGAGGGAGTACTCACCCACCCGCCGGGACGCTTCGTCCGGCGTCAGGCTGACCACCTCCAGCATCTCCTCGACGCGGCTGCGCGGCAGCCCCATGAACCGCTGGGCGAGGATCAGGATCTCGCGGCCGGTGCGGCCGGCGTGCTGAGCGGACGCATCGAGGAGAACGCCCACTTCGAGGCCTGGGTTCGGCAGGTCCGCGAACCTGCGCCCGGAGATCGTGACGGTCCCGGACGTGGCCCGGGTGAGCCCGACCATGATCCGCATCGTGGTCGACTTGCCGGCTCCGTTCGGGCCGAGGAAGCCGGTCACCCGCCCTGCGGCGGCGGTGAAGCTGACGTCGTCGACGGCCAGCGTGCTGCCGTATTTCTTGGTGAGTCCTTCGATGGTGATCACGGACAGTTCCCCCCTGTTGACGTGCAGGTGTGGTGATGCTGGTCAGATGGTGATGGCGACCTTTCCGCGGGCCTTTCCGGCGGCGAGGTGGCGCATGGCGTCCGGGGCCTGGTCGAGCGGGTAGGTGCGGTCGACGGTCGGCGTCACCTGGCCGGCCTCGATCAGGGCGGTGAGCCGTTCGAGATTGCTGCCGCTTTCCTTGTTGAGGACCATGGTCAGCCGCTGGCGGATGAACAGCGACACGATCAGGAAGCCCAACTGCCGGTTCATCCCGCCGGTCAGACTGCCGCCCTCCTCGCCACCGGTGACGACGGCCGTTCCGGTGGGAGTGAGCGCGCGCCGCAACCGGGACAGTGACGGGTTGCCGGCGATGTCGATGATCACGTCGTAGCGGTTGCCGGTCGCGGTGAAGTCCTCGCGGGTGTAGTCGATGACGTGGTCCGCCCCGAGTGCCTGGACCAGATCGAGCTTGGCGGTGCTGGCCACGCCGGTGACCTCGGCCCCGAGGGCCTTGGCCAGTTGTACGGCGTAACTGCCGACGCCACCCGAGGCACCGGAGATCAGCACGTGCTGGCCGGCCTGGACCCGGCCAACGGTCACCGCATCCTGGGCGGTGAGCGCGGAGATCGGGACCACCGCGGCCTGCTCGAAGGACAGGTTGGCCGGCTTCCGGGCGAGCTTGCTCTCGCGGGCCACGGCGTACTCGGCGAACGAGCCGGGCGCGACGCCGTACACCTCGTCACCCACGGCGAACTTGGTCACCTCCGGTCCGATGGCCTCGACGGTGCCGGCGACGTCGCGCCCGGGCACGGGGTTCCTCGGTCCGCGCAGGCCCATGGCCAGGCGGAGGAGGTACGGCTTGCCCGTCATCAGGTGCCACGTGCCGCGGTCGAGGCCGGCTGCGTGGACGCGGACGAGGATCTCGTCGCCGCTGATCTCGGGCCGGGCGATCCGGTCGTGGCGCAGGACGTCGGCCGAGCCGTACTTGTCCTGGACGATCGCCCGCATGGTGGATGTGGTGGTGCTGCTGGCCATGGTGTTCCTCTGAGTGTGATCGAGGGGCGGAACCGACGTCGGTGCCCCGCGCACCGATGGTCTTTCGTACTTAGTACGGTTAACGTATCGTACTTTGTACGAAACTGCTATGGTCCGGGGATGAAAAGATCTGAACCCGACAAGCCCCAGGAGCGCACCCGGCTCAGCCGGGATCGGGTGCTGAGCGCCGCGGTCGCGGTCGCCGACACGGGCGGGCTCGGATCGCTGACGATCCGTTCGCTCGCCCAGCAACTCGGGGTCAAACCGATGTCGGTGTACTACCACGTCGCCAACAAGGACGAGATCCTCGACGGCATCGTCGACTTCGTCTTCAGCCAGATCGAGCTGCCGTCGGCCACCGGCGACTGGCGGGCGGAGATCCAGCGGCGCGCGGTGTCGGCCCGCCAGGTCCTGCGACGGCACAGCTGGGCGATCGCGCTGATGGAGTCGCGGACGACCCCGGGGCCGGCGACGCTACGGCATCATGACGCGGTCATCGCCACGCTGCGGGCGGCGGGTTTCTCGCGGGCGATGACCGCTCACGCGTACGCCCTGCTGGACGCCTACGTGTACGGGTTCGCCGTACAGGAGGCCGCGCTGCCGTTCGAAGGGCCCGAGACCGTGGGCAGCGTCGCCGAGCCGATCATGGAGCACTTCGCCGCCGGCGACTATCCCCATCTGGTCGAGATGGCGACCGAGTACTACCTCAAACCCGGCTACGACTTCGGCGACGAGTTCGAGTTCGGCCTCAACCTGATCCTCGACGGTCTGACCCCCTCGCTTCCCGGCGGGGCCGACTGACTCTCCCTGGGCGCTTGTGTCAGCACGGTGCGCCGACGCCGGTCGCGGGGATCTGCACGGACGACTTCAGCTCCCGGATCCGGTCGATCATCGCCTTCGTACTCGCGTCCTGGTCCAACTCGGCGTACACCGGTTGCACCGCCCGGTCGAGTGCCTGCAGGTCGGCGGCGCTCGCCTTGACGATTTTGCCGCCGCGATTGCAGTAGGCGGCCGCATTGGCGGCTTCGGTGGTCCGGTGAACGAGAACCCACTCGCGGGTCGCCTCGGCTGCCTTCTGCAGGATCTCGCGGTTCTCCGCCGACAACCCGCCGAGCATCCCGGAGTTGGCCACCAGCGTGTTCACCTTGGTGCTGAAGGTGACGTTCGCGGCCGCGATCCCGGGGAGCGGAAGACCGTCGGAGAGGACGAATCCCGTCTCGGCGCCGGCCAGTGTGCCGTCTCTGATGCCGGCCTCGACCGCGTCGCCGACCGGGTCGTCCGGCTTGCCACCGAGCGCACGGATCGTCGCGTCACCGAGATCCGACTTCGCGGTGCGGATTCCCTGGCCTTGGAAGGCGGCCGGGGCAAGTAGCGCCTGATGGAAGCCGAATGGGTGGCGCAGACTTTCGGGCATCAGCGCGAGACCGGTGGCGCCGGCCTTGTCGAGGCCGGCCATCAACTGGCCCGACATGTCCTTGTCGGTGACGATCTTGTCGGCAAGCGCATCCGACGTCACCAGGAACGGCGCGTTCAGCGCGCGCAGAGTGGTCACACCTTCGGTGTCCCAGCTGCGGCTGGGGATCATGGCGAGGTCGAGTTCCTTGTCCTTCAGCATCCGTGCGACCACCTGGTCCCATTGCTGGACGCCTTCGCCTGCTGCCTCCCAGACCGGGTAAACCAGGATCTTCCCGCCCGACAGCGTCCTGACCTGATCGACGAACTCCACGATCGCCAGGCCACCCGGCCGCGAATCGTCGTCGGCGGTTCCGATTTTCAATGACAGCGGGCCAGGATTTTCGATCGTTTCCGGTTCCGACGAGCTGCCGCTGCAGGCTGCTCCGGTGGCAATCAGCGCGAATCCCAGCGCCAATGCCCAATAACGTGATGACAATCTTCTCATGTTTGCCCCCTAAACCACAGTCGCACTGCCCGATCCGCTCCGCCACCTCTCAAACGCCGAAACCTTCCAACGCCCGAAACGTCACGACCGAAAGCGTGGTCAACTCTGGTGATCGGCGCGAATCAGGCGCACCGTCAAAGGAGTACGGCGCACCTCGATTGGTGCGAGTAATTGCATGGTGGCGCCGAGTGAAGGAGTGAGAAATATGAGCGGCCGAACCCGCTGGGTCAGCTCGATGCTCGCCATCGCGGCACTGACGGCAATTCCACTGGGCTGCAGTGCGAAAGACCAGTCATCACCCGGCGTGCCGCCCTCATCGGCGCCGGGTTCACCGAATTTCACCAGCCAGGTATTTTCGGTGCCGTTCACCGTCACGCTGCCCAATTCGCTCGAACCGCAGCCGAGCGAGGACACGAAGACCTTGATCAGCTGGGGCGCGGTCACCGGCCAGAATGGCGTCAGGTTTCTTCTTCCGGTCGTGGTCTACCACCCGGACGGCACCACCCCGCAGCCGCCACCCAAGGACTACCCGAGCTACCTCCTCGGACTGGTGAATGCCGGAGCCACCTTCGTGGACCAGAGCACGACGACCGTCGATGGTCAACAGGCGACCTTGTTGACCGGCACCGCCACACGGGCACTCGACGGCACGCTGGGCTGCCCCGCTGCGACAACCCCGGTGCAAGCCTGCTTCGGCCTGCAATCCGACCTCGCTCTCCGGATCGCCGTCGTCAACCTCGATGGCAGGACCCTGCTCGCCTGGGCAAGGACGCAGCAGGGCGACGCCGACGCACCCGAATTCTTCGCCGAATTCGAGGCCATGCTCCAGAGCCTCAGAATCCATTGAGCCGACGAGGCAGACCGTTCTCCCGGTGCTCGCCGGCTATTCGCCGAAGAGCTCGTCGAAGTCCAGAGTTGCCCAGCGGAAATAGACCGGGGCGTCGAAGGTACCGGAGATCTTGCCGATGCTGCGGATGACGGTGGACGTGCCCTGCGCGTGGCCTACGGCGTACATATGGGCGGTATGGGTGTCCTTGTCGATGCCGACCAGGAGCGTCCCCCGGCTGCCGCACTTTTCCGCGACCAGCGACTCGAATCCCTGCCAGGTCGAGCCACGCACCTTCTTCACCACCGGCTTCATCGGTGCGCTCGTCGGGATGTGGATGGTGTAGAGCGCACCGCCCTTGGTGTTGGCCAGGAAGGTGTCGTAGGTCTGCGTCTTGCTGATCAGAACCATCGATTTCACCGAGGCGAACCCCGGGGCGGACCCGGCATTCCGCCAAACGCCTCGGGCATCGGGGGTCCACCGGAACAGGACGCCGTCGCTCCGCAGTCCGTACTCGGTCCTTCGCTGGAAGCTTCCGCCGGGTGCATAGCGAGACTCTTCCAAGGCGATGAAGGGTCCCCAGCCGCCACCGACCCGTCCCACGCGGACCGACTCGGGATCCATGCTGTCGTACGACGTGCTGTACAGCGCCGAGCCGATCACCACGTAGCCGTGGACCCTGAGGCCGCCGGCAGTGCCTTCTTGGACCATGGCGGTGCTGAGCCGCGCCTGTCCGTCGGGATACAGGTCACGGAGCACGACACCGATGCCGTGGTTCGTGGGCGGCGACGTCGCGAAGAGACCCTGCCCCTGGTGGTCGCCCGATGCCGACACGGAACCCAAGGCCACCGCGCAGGGTGTCGAGGCGGTACTCGGCGCCGCGGCTGTGCCCGGCGTTCCGATCGCTGTTCCGGGTAGCAGACCCGCCGCAAGGACGGCCGCTCCCAGCACCCCCATCGCTCTCGATCCGTTCTTCATCGAAGCTCCCCCTTGGTTACCCAGCTGGATGCGATCGGCGGGTCATAAGTTGCGACGGCGCGGTCAGGCGGATTTCACCTCGCGGTGGAGCAGCCGCAGGAGGCCAAGAGCAAGTGGCAGGACGACCCAGATGGTCCCGGCGACTGCGATGTGCACCCAGTCCCCGGCCTGGAAGGTCTGCTGTTCGAAGGCCGGTGCCATGGCGGTGTTCAGGTCGAGCCAGGGGGCAGAGTGCTCGAGTGCGCCCACCATCGAGAAGAGCACGCTCCACGCGATCGGGATCACGTAGTACAAGACGATGGCGGCGGCGGTGTTCATCAGTAGCATGCCGAAGGCGAAGCCCTGCAGGATGCCGATCAGCTGGACGGCGAAGAAGTCGCGGACATTGGCAGCTCCGACGTTCCAGCTGCCGGCGCCGTCCATGAATGCCATCCCGGCCACGTTGCTCAGGGCTGCGACTCCGAGCGCCACGACCACCGCGAGCAGGCCGACCAGGACCACGGCGACCAGCTTGGCCACCGCTATGCGGATCCGGCTCGGTTCGAGCGTGAAGGTGACCAGCCCGGTGCGCTGGCTCCATTCGGCGGTGACCGCAAGGATGCCGAGCACCGGCAGCAGGATGCTCTGCGGGGTCGCCGTCGCGCCGACGAAGTTGATGAAGGTCAATTGGTCCGGATCGGCGACGAACAGGAACACGACGATGACGGCGACCGTGATGACGCCGATCGCGGTGAGCAGCCAGAAGCCGGCTCGGGTGTCGACGAGCTTGCGCAGCTCGACCCGCAGCAGGCGGTTGAAGGGGACGGCTGTCACGCTCGGGTCCGGAGTTGCTTCGAAGTGGAACGGTGCTTGGTGGGTCGCGGTACTCATGCGGAGACCTTCTCTCGTGCGTCGTCGGCGGTGAGCTGCAGGAACATGTCCTCGAGTCCGGCGCCGTCCGCGCCGCGCAACTCGGTGACGACGACACCGTGCTGCGCGGTGGCCGCGGCGATCTGCTCGCGGGTGGCCTCCACGACGTAGGCGCCGTCCGGGGTGGTCTGGTAGGGGTAGCCGGCGGCGTCGAGGCAGTGGGCCAAGGCGTCCGGTTCGAGGCCGCGGACCAGCGTGCCCGCAGCGTTCAGCAGTTCTGTCTTGCTGCCGTCGGCGACGATGACACCGCGGCCGATGACGACCAGGTGGTCGGCGATGACCTCGATCTCGTGCAGGAGATGCGAGGACAGCAGGACGGTCCCGCCTCGGTCGGCGAAGGTTTTGAGCAGCCCGCGCATCCAGTGGATGCCGGCCGGGTCGAGTCCGTTGGCCGGTTCGTCCAGGATCAGTACCTGCGGGTCGCCGAGCAGGGCGTGCGCGATGCCGAGCCGCTGCCGCATGCCGAGGGAGTAGTTGCCGACCCGACGGTCGCCCTCGGCGCCGGACAGGCCGACGATCTCGAGCATCTCGTCGACCCGTTGGCGACGGAGGCCCATGACGGTGGCGCCGAGGCGAAGGATCTCTCGTCCGGTCCGCCCGGTGTGCTGCGCGGAGGCATCGAGAAGGACCCCGACGTGCCGGCCCGGGTTGGGGAGCTGGGCGTACGGGACGCCGAGGATGGTGCTGCGACCCGCGGACGGCGGGGTCAGCCCGGTCATCATGCGCATCGTGGTCGACTTGCCCGCCCCGTTCGGACCGAGGAAGCCGGTGACGGATCCGGGCTGCGCCCGGAAGGACACCCGGTCGACGGATTGGTGTGCGCCGTAGCGCTTGCTGAGTTCTTCGACTGTGATCATGGGTCGAGCCTGGGCCCGAGCCCAGGCCCGGCACATCAGGCCGCAGCGCTAGGACCGGAGACCACGGGATAGACCTGCGTAGCCCGCAGTAGGGGGTCGGCTGGTCCGCGGTCCCTGCCTCGAATCACTTGCCTCCCGTACCGTGGGCAGGGTGGACGCCATCCAAGCCGCTCCACCACCTCCGCTGAGCCACTGGCAGTCGACGTGGCGCTACCTCTTCGCCATCATCGTCGGCGCCGGCTTCTGGACTGCGACCTTCTACAACGCCTACAGCTGGAACCTCCGTCCGTACCTGGCCCTTGATCTCCTCCTCGGCGTCGTCAGCGTCGTGTTGATGCGCTGGAGACGGCGCTACCCACTGGCCATCGCCCTGCTCGTCAGCGCCATCGGAGGTGTTTCCTCCGCCGCATCGGGAGCCGTCGTCGTCACCGCCGTGTCGATGGCAACCCGACGGAGATGGCGAGAGATCGTGCCGCTGGCGGTCGTGGGTGTGGTTGCCTCCGTCGTCTATTTCGAGACCCAGCCCGGCCAGGCGGCATTGCCGATCTCTGTGCTGTTCACGGTGGTCTTCGTGAGCGCGATCATCGCCATCGGCATGTACATCGGCGCCCGCCGGGACCTGCTGGCCAGCCTGCGGGAACGCGCGGACCGTGCAGAACGCGAGCAGGGCCTGCGAGTCCAGCAGGCGCAAGTCACCGAGCGGGCCCGGATCGCCCGCGAGATGCATGACGCTCTGGCCCACCGACTGTCCCTGGTGGCGTTGCACGCCGGCGCGCTGGAGTACTGCCGGGCGCTGAGTGACGCCGAAGTGGCCGAAGCGGCCGCTATCACCCGGCAGAGCGCCCACAGCGCCCTGAATGACCTGCACCAGATCCTCGGCGTCCTACGGACACTCGAAGCCGACTCACCACCGGAGCGCCCGCAACCGACCCTGCTCGACCTTCCTGCACTGATCCAGGAGGCCGTGGGCGGCGGCACAAGGGTTCGGCTGCACAACCAGATCGACAACCTGGCGGGCGCGCCCGACGCGATCGGGCGCAGTGCGTACCGGATGATCCAGGAGAGCTTGACGAACGCGCGCAAACACGCGCCGAACACCGCGGTCGACGTCACCCTCAGCGGGCGGCCGGGTGGGCAACTCGTGCTCGAGGTACGGAACCCCCTGCGGCTCGGCTCCGCGGTGAGTGCGACACCCGGCTCGGGTCTCGGATTGCTCGGGCTGACCGAACGCGCCGAGCTGATCGGTGGCCGCCTCGAGCACGTGAGTTCCGACGGAGACTTCGTCGTCCGCGCCTGGCTGCCGTGGCCGGCATGAACGGGCCTGCCGGTGCTCCGATCCGGGTCGTGATCATCGACGACGATGCGCTCGTCCGCGCCGCCCTCGCGATGATCCTGCGCGACGACGCCACGATCGAGCTGGCCGGCGAAGCAGACGACGGCCGGACCGGGCTCCAACTCATCGCACGGGCCGCGCCCGACGTCGTACTGATGGACATCCGGATGCCCCGACTGGACGGCCTCGAGGCCCTCGCCCGGCTGATGGGTCAACCGGCACCGCCCAAAGTGATCGTGCTGACGACGTTCGACGCCGACGACTACGTGCTGCGGGCCCTCCGCGGTGGAGCCAGCGGATTCCTCCTCAAACACACCCCACCCGCGCAGATCGTCGAGGCGGTGCACAAGGTCGCCGCAGGCGACCACATGCTCTCCCCCAGCGTGACCGCCCAGCTGATCGCCCGGCTGGGTGACGACGAGCCGGAAACCCAGCAGGTCATCCACGCGCGGTCGTTGGCCGAGACCTTGACCGTCCGCGAACGCGAGGTGGCCATCGCGGTCGGCGAAGGCAAGGTCAATGCGCAGATCGCCGAGGAGCTCTACCTGAGTATGGCCACCGTCAAGGCGCACGTCTCACGCGTCATGATGAAGCTGGAAGCCACGAACCGGGTGCAGATAGCGAACCGCATCCATGACGCAGGCCTGCTCTGATCAGAGTCGTGGAAGGGCTTTCCGGTCCAGACAGGCGTAGTATTGGGGCAGTTCCGGAATCGACGACATCCCAGTTGAGGTGCACGCCACACCGGCCCTCCTGTAGGGGATGTCATGTCCGTACTTCACCGCAGCCGAAACACGTCCAAACCTCCGGAGCCGGCAGCCGCCGCACCGGTATCAGCCACACCGCCGTCGGCCGTCGACGAGCTGTCCGAACCGGTGCCGCCGAGGGTGCCGCGGACCCGGATCAGTAGCGTCTGGCTGGGGATCTGCGCCGCCGTGGTCGGCCTCGTCGTGCTGATCATCTTCATGCTGCAGAACACCGGCAGCGTCGAGGTCAACTTCCTCTGGATGGAAGGCTCCCTGCCGCTCGCCCTGGCACTGTTCATCGCCGGCGTCGGCACGACCATCGTGGCCACGACGATCGGCGCGGCCCGGATGACCCAACTGCGCCGCCTCGTGCGGGCCCGGAAGAACTGAGGTCTTGTCGTGACACTCACCGCCAGCGACGGCAGAACCGTCATGTCCCCGACCGAACCGTCGACACCTCGGCTGCGCCTCGGGTCGGGCACCGCAACCGGGCTCCTCGACGGCGGCTGGTGGCCTCGTTCGAGCGATCCGGTCGCCGAGATTCCCGGCCTCGTGCTGGCCATCGACGAGCTCCAGGGGCCGATCACCCGGCTGATGCTCCACGGCAACGACTGGGACAGCCAGCCGCGCCGCCTGGCCGTCGACGGCCGGCTCGTACGGCTGGGCTATTTCGCCAGCCAGCCCGCGGGCCTGCTGACCGCGCTCTCCGGGAAAGCCGGCGCCCGCGTCGACCTGGTGATCATCCCGGCAGACACCGCGCCGGACACCGCCGACACCGTGATGACGCTCGCCGCCACCAACGGCAACCGGATCCACGCTCAGGACCTGGTCGCGAGTGTCGTCGACGGTTCGTCCGGAAGCTAGCTGCCTGCTTCGGCAGACTCCCCCACACCCTCGGCACCGGGCTTGACTCTCCGGTGACCGGAGGGTGGAGCGTCGGTGGCACCAACACCGAGAGAGGGGATCTGCCGTGATCACCAGCATCTTTCCGACCATCTGCGCCGACGACGTGGCGGCCACGCGGGACTTCTACGTCGACCGGCTGGGCTTCCGGGTCATCTTCGACAGCGGGTGGTACGTCCAGCTCGAGGCTCCCACCGGCAGCCGGCCGCAGATCGGGATCGTCGAGCGGGAGCATCCGAGTGTTCCGGAGGCCTTCCGGCTGCGCCCGGCCGGTGTCCTGGTGTCGATCGAGGTCGACGACGTCGACGCCGTACACGAGCGGATCGGTGCGGCCGGTCACGAGATCGCGCTGAGCCTGCGCAGCGAGGACTTCGGTCAGCGTCACTTCATGACCGTCGATCCGACCGGCACGCTGGTCGACGTGATCACACCGATCCCGCCGTCACCGGAGTTCGCGGCGGCGTATGCGGAGTACGCGACCGAGTGAAGACCCGGCCGGCGGTCAGTGCGGATGGGGAACGGTGAGCGACTCTTCGAGCATGTCGATCATGTCCTCGTGCCGCTTGGCCGCGGTGTCCGACCGGCCCAGGGCGATGATGTCCAGGAACACGGTGCTGACGATGAGTTCGGCAGCTGTCCGCACCCGGGCCGGGTCGGCGACGACGTCCTCGGCGCCGCTGAGCACCTCGGCGATGGTGGTGGCGGCTTCGGCGAACAGCTCGGCCGCGCGGGCGGCGATCTCCGGACGTGCCTGCGCTTCCCGGAATACGATGATCCGGGCCGAGCGGTTACGTTCCAACTCCTCTGCCATCACGGTGACGACGGCACGCAGCCGCTTGTGCACCGAGCGCCCCCGCGCTGCGGTGAGCAGCACCTCGCCGGGGGTCGGCCGCTCGCGGACGATGGCGAGCAGGAGATCCGTCTTGGTGGCGAAGTGGTAGAACACCAGGCCGGACGGAACACCCGCCTCGTGGGCGATCCGCGCCGTGGACGTCGCGTCGTACCCGTAGTCGGCGAACAGCCGCTCGGCGGTCTCGATGATGGCCTGCCGCTTGGTGTTGCGCCCCGGTGCATGGGTGGTGGTCATGTTTCACCCCGTTCGGTGGCTGACCGGCGATCCCCCTTCAGGTCCGCGGCTGCCCCGGCAGCGCTCCGGAGTGCCTTGAAAACGTAGTCCGGCACGCGCAGGCCTTTCCGGTGCGACCACAGCAACTCGTGCTCGACCCGTCCGACCTGGGTGGCGTAGTGCCGCAGGTCCGCCTCGTCGCCGGTGTTGATGCCCAGGCCCGTCATCACGTGCCCGAACTCCACCTTCTGCTGCTTGGTGTCGACACCGACCGGGCCGAACGTCTTCCGCCGCAACGTGCGCACCAGCCACCGCTGCCAGGAAGCCAGCTGGGGCCAGAGATCACGCGCGGCGAACTGGTAGTAGGCGAAGTGACCGGGCTCCTGGCGCCGGATTGGCGCGACCACGGTGGCCGCGATGGCCCGTTCACCCAGCTCGACCAGCCCGGCGTGAAGCTTGTTGTAGGCAAGCACCGCCGATCGTTCGGTGGCCAGTCCGGTCAGGTAGTAGAGCATCCGGCTCACGTCCTGTACGGCGCCCACCCGGCCGAGCGCCCCGAGCACCTTGAGCTTGAACGACACGTCGGACACGTTGGGAGTGGCGGCCTCAAGACCGGCCTGCACCTGCAGCCGATCGAGGATGATCCCGTGGTGCGTCTCCTGCGGCAGCCAGACGTCGGCATAGAAATGCCGGTCGACCTCCGGTGGATCCGGGAGCAGCAGGTTCAGCTCGAGGACGTTCCGCTCGACTTCGAGCTCGACTCGGGACATGTAGGACAGCACCGGTCCGAAGCGCTCGGCGAGCAGGTCGGGACGGTTCATCGTGTAGTCGACACTGTCGAGCGGGATCGGCGGGTGTTCCTCCCCCAGCCGATCGACATGGTCGGCCAACTTCGCCTGATTTCGCCGACGCTTTCCCCGCCGAGCGACAGACACATCCACCAGCGCCATCTGCGGCACCTCACCCCATCGAAGGAATGTCCGATCGATCGCTTCCATCGTAGCGAGTAACTGACTGATCAGTCAGTCAGATACCTGTGAAGTCAACGACATTCGGCTGTCCCCGACCCTTCGTGACGGCAGCACCGATGGACGGGTCCGGCGGCTAGCATCGCGGAAACGCCCGCGCAGCCGCGCTTCAGGCGTTCCGTTCAGCATCGACCAAGGGGAGAGCCGCCGTGACCGACCAGACCGCTCCAGTTCCGTCCGCACCGGAGACCGGCTACGCGCCGGTGAACGGCCTGCAGATGTACTACGAGCTCCACGGTTCCGGCGGGACGCCGTTGCTGCTCTTGCACGGTGGACTGTTCAACATCGACCTGCAGTTCGGTGAGCTCCTGCCGAGCCTGGCCGCCAACCGCCGAGTCATCGCCGCCGACTTCCAGGGGCACGGGCGGACGAACGATGCCGATCGCCCGCTGGGCACCGTCGGGCTGGCCGCTGACGTCGTCGGGCTGCTGCAGCACCTCGACGTACCGAAGGTCGACGTCTTCGGCTTCAGCGTGGGTGGGGCCGTGGCGCTGCACCTCGCGATCAAGAACCCCGAGCTGATTCGCAAGGCGATCATCTCCTCGGTGTCGTTCGACCCCAGCGGCGACCGGGAGGAGAACGCCGACGCGGTGGGCGAGATGAAGGTCGAGATGATCGCCGGTACGCCGATGGAGGCCGAGTACCTGGCCAAGTCGCCGCACCCCGACCTCGACCACCTCCAGGTGCTCCTCACCAAGCTCGGCGGCTACGACCGCGGCGCCGGCGGCTGGTCCGAGGACGACATCCGCGGCATCGCCGCACCGACGCTGATCACCGTCGGGGACAACGACGCGGTCAAGCTGGAGCACGCGGTCCGGTTCGCGCAGTTGCGCGGAAGCGACGTGAACGGCGACTTCGTCGGCGTACCCGCCTCGCAGCTGGCGGTCTTCCCGGGCACGACCCACTTCTTCGGTCTCGCCCGTACCGACCTGGTTCGCGACGTCGTGCTGACGTTCCTCGACGCCCCCATGCCGGAGGCCTGAGTCCCGGGTCAATTGGCCCTTGGAATCACTCTGGAAGTGGACCAGGTAGCTGGGCCGGTCGGGACCTAGGTTGGTGGGTATGAGCACAACGAAACGGCGGGTCAAGCTCGCCAACCTGGTTCCCGACTTCTACCAGGCGATGATCGCACTGGACGCGGTCTCCGACGCCGGGATCGACCCCAAACTGGCCCACCTGGTCCGGATCCGCGCGTCCCAGCTGAACGGCTGTTCCTACTGCACGGACATGCACTCGCTCGACCTGCTGCACCTCGGCGACGACCAGCAGCGGATCACTCTGCTGCCGGTCTGGCGGGAGTCGCGCAAGTTCTACTCCGAGCAGGAGCAGGCCGCACTGGAGTTGACCGAGGCGATCACGTTGATCAGCGTTGATCACGTTCCCGACGAGGTGTACGACATCGCGGCGAACGCGTTCGACGACAAGGACCTTGCCCAGTTGATCGCCTTGATCATCACGATCAATGCGTGGACCCGCATCGGTGTCACCGGGCGGATGGAGCCCGGCCACTACAAGCCGAGCTGAGGCCCGACATGGCATCCACAGCCGAGTTGTTCCGGGCGCTGCACCACGGCGGTACGCCGCTGGTCCTGCCGAACGCGTGGGATCCGGTCAGCGCCCGGCTCGTGGCCGAGGCCGGCTTCCCCGCGGTCGCGACCAGCAGCGGCGCGGTCGCCCGCGTCCTCGGGTACGCCGACGGGCAGCTGACCCCACCGGACGAGATGTTCACCGCGGTGGCGCGGATGGTTCGAGCGGTCGACGTACCGGTCACCGCGGACATGGAAGCGGGCTACGACCTGCCACCGAAGGAGTTCGCCGAGCGACTGCTCGAGACCGGAGCCGTCGGCTGCAACCTCGAGGACTCGGTCGACGACGTGCTCGTCGACCCGGCACAGCACGCGGACTACCTGGCCGAGGTCCGGGCGACCGCCGGAGCGGACCTGGTGATCAACGCGCGGGTGGACACCTTCCTGTACGGGAAGGATGTTGCCGACGGCAACGCACGAGGCCGTGCCTACCGTCGAGCCGGTGCGGACTGCGTCTACCCGATCTATGCGCCGCTGGACGTTCTGCCCGAACTGGTCGCCGGGATCGGCGGACCGATCAACGCGCACGCCGCGCCGAGCGGCCCGACACCGACCGAGCTGGCAGCCGCCGGTGCGATCCGGATCTCGTACGGCACCAGCCTGCACAAGCACCTGATGGTGACGTTTCGGACGCTGCTGCCGTCGCTCACCTGAGTCGGAGCGCGTAGACGAGGGCCCAATCCTGGTCGTTCGCGAGCGGATCCGCGACGTACGCGGGCTGTCCGTTCACACAACTCGGGTAGACGAAGGCACACGTCGCCGAGCCGTCCGTCTCGAAGTTGATCAGATTCGAGCGCAGGATCGACTCCCCCGCCGCGTCGAGCCAGGCCGCCTGCTGCTCGTCGACCAACTCGCGCGGCCAAGCGGCGTACACGGCCGCACTCAGGACGGACCAGTAGTGCGGGAAGACGTCGCCCCACAACCGCAGCCGGCCGAACCAGTAGCCGTCCCAGTGCCGGATCGACACGTGCCGCAGGCGTACGTCGGGCTGATCGGCAGCGAACGCGGTCAGCCAGGGCAGGCGGCGGGTGAGCTCGGCGGCGTCGATCTCGGCCGGCGCGATCCGGTACGCCGCGACGAGCAGCTCGAGCAACGGCGCGACCATCGACTGCTCGTAGTTGACCTCGTGCGGCGGCAGTTCGTCGCCGTACTCGATGAACGTGCGGGCGTGCTCGACGAGGCGGTCGCGCATCCCGAGCTCGCTCAGCAAGGGTCCGAGGTCGAACGCGAGGAAGTGCGACCCGCCGAGTTCGTAGTACCGCTCGAGGATGCGGATCGCGCCGGCCGCATCGCCCTGGCCGAGCAGGAAGCGCGCGAACCACGGGAAGTTGTAGAGCCGGACCCTGCCCTGGTGGATGCTGTCGTCCTGGACCGTCCCGTCGTCGTCCACCACGTGCTCGCGGACGAACTCCTCGTACCCGGCGAGCGCCTCGTCCAGCTCGGCCCGGTCGCCCCACCCACGATCGCGAACCTCCTGCAACAGCAGGGCCATCCCGATCCGCTCGCGCGCATCGGACCAATCGCCCCACGCGCCGGACAGCACCGTGAGACCGCTCTCGTTGTCGTACGGCACGAAGGCGTACTTGCGGCTGTCCGCCAGCTCCGGCCGTCGCTGCTTGTCGAGGATGAACCGCACTCGTTGTTCCGCGATATCTCTCAAAGGCTGGTGGAACAGTACGGCGATCCGCGCGGTCCGCTGACCGTCCGTCGCCTCGACGTGCACCACCCCCGGCTCGTCGCTGGTCACCTCACTCGGGCCGGTCCCGGTGAGCTGGATCGTCTCCCCCACTTCGGCCGCCAACCGGTCCGCGCCGATCAGTGGCTGCCGATCCGCGTGGAAGCCGGGCAGGTCGTCGTACCAGGAAAGCTGCCAGGTCCAGCGGTACGACGCCCCCGGCGCGAGCGTGATCGCCGGCTGGCCGCCCATCGCGTGCGGTGCGCGGGCGTGGTCGGTGACGTGGAGGTAGAGGTGACCGCGGATGTTGCTGCTGGTGCCGGGCTCGCGGGACTCGACCGAGTACGCCCACAGCTCACCCTCCTTGAGCTGCAGCCCGAGCCCGGGACCACTACCGTCCATCGGGACCGCCCAGACCCACGCGTCGGCGCCACCCGTCCACACATGCGCATGGACCGCGCCGGTGAGGCTCTCGCGACTCGACCGGTAGATGTCGCGGTACGGCGTACTGATCGCGATCGACCCGACCTCGACGGGCTCGGCGCCGGTGTTGCGGAGCTCGTACGTCTCGGTCCACTGCTCTCCGAACCGGCGGCCGACCCGGAGCTCCAGCTCGGGGAGTTGGTAAAGCAGGTCGATCCCGCTCTGCCGCCAGCGGAGCATCGCCGGGTGATCGAAGCGGTGGCCGCCACGGTCCGTGATCACGAAGCCTTTGCCCCACGCGTGGAGGCTGTCGTGCACCCCACCCTCGTCGAACAGCACCTGCCGTCCACCGGGGTGAACCACCTTGGCGACCGCTCCGTCGTCACCCACGTGGACCTGACCCGCACCGAATCCGAAGATTTCCACGATTCGACAACCTATCGATGTCGAGGACCGCTCAGCGGCTTCGTCCCTGGGTGAGAACAACCTCCAGATGGAAGGATCCGAACCATGACCAAGGACGAGATCACCGAGATTCTGGCCAAGCCGTACTCACAGCAACTGCTGAACGGCCCCGAGCCGGCTCGACTGGCGTACACCGGCATCGACGGCGACCCGCGGGCGATCCCGATCGGTTTCTGGACCGAGGGCGAGCAGATCCTGATGGCCACGGTGCCGAAGGCGGCCAAGGTCGCCGCACTCCGGAAGAACCCTCGCGTGGCACTCACCATCGACAAGGGCGCCTTCCCGCCGAAGGTGCTGCTGCTCCGCGGGACCGCTGAGGTCGAGCTGGTCCAGGGCGTCCCGGACGGCTACCTCGAGGCCGGCCACAAGGTGATGACCGACGAGCAGTACCCCGAGTGGGAGGCCGGCGTGAAAGGCCTCTACGACCAGATGGCGGTCATCACCGTCACCCTCACCTGGGCCAAACTCCTCGACTTCGAAACCACCATCCCGAAGGCGGTCGAGGACCTCATCCAGGAGAAATCAGCCAGCTGACCCACGCGCGCTACGCAGCCGCTCCTTCGTCGCGTCAGCTACGCGCGCTCCCGCCCACCCCCCGGCTGTCGCCGGTGCACCTCGCCGGGCTTCCGCCCGGGGCGGCCGGCTAATCGCCGGCGGGTGGCGGGCTTATCGCCCCGCGATCTGCGGGCTTATCGCCCGCGCCCTGCGCTCCTTCGGCGCGCGCCATCGACTAGCCCGGCGCTTTCACGGTGGTTGATGGTGAGGCTGTGTTGGTGAACTGAAAGGTGCTCCTGACCAGCGACGATGTGGTTTGTCTAGGACCATGTCGTGCGGAGCCGAGGAGCACCTTCGAGGTGAAGACTACCGGGTTGTATCCGTGTGTTCGGGTTGATGCTGCGGGTTCGGGGGTGGTGTCGCAGGCCGGCGGCCTGTTGCTCACCGACGCGTGCCGGGTCAGTGGCCTGGATGCGGAACTGTCGGAAGTGTTGGCGCCGTGGCGCAGGCCGTTGGCCAGGCACGACCCGGCCAAGATCGTCACCGATCTGGCGGTCGCGCTCGGGCTGGGTGGGGACTGCCTGGCCGACGTTGCGGTGCTGCGCGCAGAGCCGGGAGTGTTTGGTCCGGTCGCCTCGGATCCGACGGTGTCCCGCGCGGTCGACGCGCTCGCCGGCGACGTCGAGGCGGTGCTGAAGGCGATCAATGTCGCACGGGCGGCGGCCCGGGCGCGGGTGTGGGCACTGGCCGGCGAGCACGCGCCGGACGCCGGCAGGAGTCCCGACGATCCGCTGATCATCGATACCGACGCCACCTTGGTGGGTTCGCATTCGGACAAGCAGGGTGCGGCCCCAACCTTCAAGCGGGGCTACGGATTCCATCCGTTGTGCGCGTTCGTCGACCACGGACCCAACGGATCGGGCGAGCCGTTGGCGGTCATGTTGCGACCCGGGAACGCCGGCTCGAACACCGCCGCCGACCACATCACCGTGGTCCGCGATGCGCTCAAACAGATCCCCGGTCATCGGTCGGGGACCAGGCCCGGACGCCGAGTGTTGATCCGTGCCGACGCGGCCGGCTGCACCCACGAGTTCCTCGACTGGATCGTCGGCCAGCGGCTGTCGTACTCGGTCGGGTTCCCCCTGCCCGACGACTTCGCCGACAAGCTGCCGCGGATCCCGAAGCAGGCCTGGACACCGGCGGTCGATGCCGACGGCCGGGTCCGAGACAGCGCCTGGGTCGCCGACGTCACCGCCCTACTCAACCTGTCGAAATGGCCGCCCGGGATGCGGGTGATCATCCGCAAGGAACGCCCCCACCCCGGCGCCCAACTGCGCCTCACCGACGTCGACGGGCACCGCATCACTGCCTTCGCCACCAACACCACCCGCGGCCAACTCGCCGACCTCGAACTACGCCACCGCCGCCGAGCCCGCGCCGAAGACCGGATCCGCTGCGCCAAAGACACCGGACTCAGAAACCTCCCCTTGCACGACTTCGGCCAAAACCAGATCTGGTGCGCCATCGTCGCCCTGGCCTGCGAACTGACCACCTGGATGCAACTACTCGCCTTCACCGACACCGACGGCACCGCCCACGAAGCTCGCCGCTGGGAACCCAAACGCCTACGACTACGGCTGTTCTCGACCGCCGCGAGGATCGCCCGAACCGGCCGCCGCACCATCGTCCACCTCGCCAGCGACAGCGCCTGGACCACCCTGCTGCACGCCGGCCTCACCCGGATCCGCGCCCTCACCTCACCCGGCTAACGACGCCTCACCCGTCACTGCGCCCCGCAACAGACCCGGCACGTGGAACCGGCGTCCACCCCGAGACGACACTCGGGTCCCTGTCCTACCCGACTGCAAGAATCAACCCCCAGCGCCGGCTATCAAGCCGCCGCCAACGCGCGCGACCGACTCACGAAAGATCCGGGCTAGCTGACCGGTGCCCGTCCGCGAGACAACCGCCGGCCACTGGCACAACCTAACGGCCGATTTACAGCTAGAGCGCCCGGGCATGGCGAATGACCTGGACGAGAACCGCCATCATCCCCAGTGGGAGGGCACTAGAGGTGCTTCCCAAAGCGCCGATGAATACGCCGAACGATGGGGAGCGCGCAGAACCAACTCCGTACCTTGCGTGCTCGATCGATCAGCGGCCTGAACACCTCTAGGTCGATCTCGACACCCGCGTGCTTGATCGGAAAGAACTCGATTCCGTAGGTTCGAGTCTCGGTAGGCAGAACCAACTGCTGCCGAACACTCGAGTAGAGGAGATGCGCGGCTTCAGACTTCTTGCCCTCACCGGCCGTCAGCATGGCGAGTCCTGTCACCCCGGCAATCACATAGAACCAGATGCCGTTCTCCCTGGAGATGTCGAACTCATCGATCGTCGCGTAACCAAGCGCTGCGATCAAAGCTGTCAACGGCAGTGCGATCCCGGTCCTGAATTCACCCTCGGAGCGCAACCGATCGTACTCGTTGTACACGCTCTCATATTGCGCGCGGAGCTGTACGTGTGCTCGGTCGACGCGGTTACGAACGTCAGCTTGCAGTCGGGCGATATTCACCACTGCTGAGATCAGCGCATGCCTGGCTTCGCTGTGAGTGGCTACCTTCTCCTCCAGCGCTGCCCGGATGGTCCCCTCCAATTCCGGCACCTTTTTGATCTTCCGAACTGCCCGGGCCAATGGGACGGACGCAAGCGCCGGGACCTGCAGTGCTTGAACGCGTTGGAACTCCGCATCTTGGAGGTTCGTGGCACGGAGCGCATCCCACAGCATTCCACGCGGAATCCGACTGATGAGACTGTGCCGCACGCCGTCCGACGCTGCGAGGGTCCGTGCCGATTCTTCTTTGACCATGGTTGCGATCTGCTCGCGGGACGGATCCCAGGCCAGTTTCACGTCCTGCCAACGATCACTGCAGAAACGCAGGCACCACAAGCAGAGCCGGGTGAATGAAAAGGAGAGCAAGTCCACGTAGCTCACTCCGCCGGATTTTCGTGATTCATGCCAGGCGAGTACGGCCAGCGCCGCAACAGCCACAAGCAGAAGACGCAGGAAGCTCGCGAGGAACCACAGGAGAATGAGGATGCCTACAAGGACCGGCATGAGTCTGGCCAGTCCGTTGACGAGTCTCAGCACGATCTGGCTGAGCTCCGTCAGCACGATTCCTAACAGGTAGGCACCAAACAGCCCGACTCCAACCACAACTGTCGCCGGTGCGACTGCCACCGCCGTTCGGATCGACTTGGCAAGTTCTCCGTGTTCGACTTGATCGGGAAGGTAGCGGAAGAGCAGAGAGCCGACCAGAGCCCAAACCGAGCCTGCTGCCAGCGGGAGTCGAGCATCACGAACTCCAGGCAGAAACTGCGTCCAGATCGTCATAGTGCGGTGCACTCAACATCACGACGTGTTGCAGCGCAACCATCCTTCGTGATCGGCGAACTGCCCGTAGCGTCAGACCATCGAATGATGCTGACGACTACCGCCGTCCTGCCGACCACCGACCTACTGCCTACAGGTTGTTCGATCGCCGGATTCGTCTGCCGCTCCCGGTCAGTTCGTAATCCTTCGGTGAGTTAGACAGCGACGGATTTCGTGCGCCCCTGAGGGACGTGGTTAGCTCTGGAGGCGGTCAGGACCACCACTTCTGGGAGCGAGACAGGGCGTCCGGGGTCTGGTTGGTGGTGTCGAGCGCGTCGAGGGCGGAGACAGCGTCCTCGTCGAGTTCGAAGTCGAAGACGGCGAAGTTCTCCTCGATGCGGGTCTTGTGGGTCGACTTGGGGATGACCGACAGCCCCTTCTGGACAGCCCACCTGATCAGGACCTGCGCGGGGGTGCGTCCGGTGGCCGAGGCGATCCGCTCGACGGCCGGGTCGTCGAGGTGCCGTCCGGTTCCCAGCGGGCTGTAGGCCTGGGCGACCACGCCCGCGTCCTCACAGGCCTCGACCAGGGAACGGCGGTAGTCGAACGGGCTGAACAGGATCTGGTTGACCGCCGGCGGGATCTGGCTCACCTTCAGGAGTTCCTGGAGCTCGGTGGCGCCGAAGTTCGAGATTCCGATGCCCCGGGTCAGCCCGGCCTCACTGGCCGCTTCCATCCCAGGCCAGGCCCACGTCGGCCCACCCTGCGGCCAATGGATCAGGTAGAGATCGACGTAGTCGGTACCGAGCCGCTCCAAGCTCTTCTCCGCCTCGACCCGGGCATCCCGCTTCCCCGGGTAGAACTTCGTCGTCAGGAAGATTTCCTCGCGCGGGATCCCGCTGCTCCGGATGGCTCGCCCCACACTCGATTCGTTCCCGTACGCCTGCGCCGTGTCGATCAGCCGGTAGCCGGTCTCGAGCGCCGCGGCGACCGCCCGCTCACACTCCGGACCGTCCGGCACCTGCCAGACCCCCAGCCCCACCACCGGGATCTCCGCACCGTTCGAGAGCTTTCGAGTCACCTGAGCATCAGCCATGCATCCCTTCTACCACCCGAGCTCAAAACCCAACCCACACAGGCGGGTCGGGGTGGGCAGGATCTCGCAGCACGCGGGCGACAGCCCGCAAGACGCGGCGGCAGCCGCGCAGCCTCGGGGGGACTGGAGGCCACGGGCGACAGCTCGCAAGATGCGGCGGCCGCCCGCAAGGAAAGTCGGGTGGGCGGGAGCGCGCGGAGCGGGAGCGACGAAAGAGTGCCTGCGTAGCACGCGTGGGGAATCTACAGTTTGTTCGCTCGCCGGATGACGTCGACGACGTCGGACATCAGCCCGTGACAACACTTGTTCGCCTGACGGACGCCGAGCGAAGTAGTCGATCGCGCGCGACGCAGGAGCCCGCCGCGCGTGGGCGATAAGCCCGCCGGATGCGGCGGCAGCCGCTGATCGCGGCGGCAGCCCGCAAGGAAAGTCGGGTGGGCGGGAGCGCGCGGAGCGGGTGCGACGAAGGAGCGGCCGCGTAGCACGCGTGGGGAGATCTACAGCTTGTTTGCTCTACGGATGACGTCGACGACGTCGGACATCATGCCGGTGAGGTCGTAGTCCTTTGGGGTGTAGACGGCTGCTACACCCGCGGACAGGAGAGCGCGCGCATCCGCGTCGGGGACGATGCCGCCGACCACGACCGGGACGTCTTCGAGGCCGGCCTCGCGGAGGCCGGTGACGACCTGGGGGACGAGTTCCATGTGGGAGCCGGACAGGATGGACAGCCCGACGCAGTGGACGTCCTCGGCAACGGCCGCGGCGACGATCTGCTCGGGTGTCAGCCGGATGCCCTGGTAGATCACCTCGAAACCGACGTCACGAGCCCGTACGGCGACCTGCTCGGCACCGTTGCTGTGGCCGTCGAGCCCGGGCTTGCCGACGAGGAACCGCAGCCGCCCACCCAGTTCCTCGGAAGTGGTCGCGACCTTCTCGCGTACGGCGGCGATGGCCTCACCGCCGGCGGAGACGCCGACCGATCCGGAGACCCCGGTCGGCGCGCGGTACTCGCCGAACATCTCCCGGAGCACCCCCGCCCACTCCCCGGTCGTCACGCCCGCGCGAGCGCACTCGAGGGTGACCGGCATCAGGTTGTCCGTGCCCTTCGCCGCCTCGCGCAGCTTGGCAAGCGCGACCTCGACCGCCTTGTCGTCCCGCTCGGCCCGCCACTTCCGCAGCGACTCGAGCGCCGCGCTCTCGGCGGCCGGGTCGACCGTCTGGATCGCGGTGTCGAGGTCCGCGGTCAGCGGCGACGGCTCGGTGTTCTCGAACTTGTTCACGCCGACGACGACGTGCTCACCGGACTCGATCCGCTGCCGGCGTTCGGCGTGCGACGCGACCAGCGCTTGCTTCAAATAGCCGCTCTCGACGGCAGCCACGGCACCACCCATCGCCTGGACACGGTCGATCTCCTCGCGCGCACCGGCGACCAGTTCGTCCACCTTCGCCTCGATCACGTGCGATCCGTCGAAGATGTCGTCGTACTCGAGCAGGTCCGACTCGTAGGCCAACACCTGCTGCATCCGCAGCGACCACTGCTGGTCCCACGGCCGCGGCAGCCCGAGGGCCTCGTTCCACGCCGGCAACTGGACCGCGCGGGCGCGGGCGTTCTTCGAGAGCGTGACGCCGAGCATCTCGAGCACGATCCGCTGGACGTTGTTCTCCGGCTGCGCCTCGGTGAGCCCGAGCGAGTTCACCTGGACGCCGTACCGCAGCCGGCGAGCCTTCGCGTCCGTCACGCCGTACCGGTTCAGCGTCAGTTCGTCCCACAGGCGCACGAACGCGCGCATCTTGCAGGTCTCCTCGATGAACCGCACCCCGGCGTTCACGAAGAACGAGATCCGCTGCACCACGTCGCCGAACCGCTCGGGCGGCACCTGACCGCCGTCCCGGACCCGATCCAGTACGGCGGTGGCCGTCGACAGGGCGAAGGCGAGTTCCTGCACCGGCGTGGCGCCGGCCTCCTGCAGGTGGTAGCTGCAGATGTTGATCGGGTTCCACTTCGGCACGTTGGCCACGGTGTAGGCGATCAGGTCGGTGGTCAGCCGCAGCGACGCGTCCGGCGGGAACGCGTAGGTGCCGCGGGACAGGTACTCCTTGACGATGTCGTTCTGCGTCGTACCGGTCAGCTCGTCCGGCAGCGCACCCTGTTCCTGCGCGGCCACCTGGTAGAGCGCGAGCAACCACATCGCGGTCGCGTTGATCGTCATCGACGTGTTCATCTGCGCGAGCGGGATCTGGTCGAACAGCGCGCGCACGTCACCGAGGTGCGCGATCGGTACGCCGACCTTCCCGACCTCACCCTTGGCCAGCACGTGATCCGCGTCGTACCCGGTCTGGGTCGGCAGATCGAACGCGACCGACAGTCCGGTCTGGCCCTTGGCCAGGTTCCGCCGGAACAACGCGTTCGACTCGGCCGCGGACGAGTGGCCCGCGTACGTCCGCATCACCCACGGTCGATCCTTCTCGGTCGCCATGTACCCGAGAGTAGGACTGTGTTCCCTTGTGAGTCCCTACCTCGTGACCGGTGTCACCAGCGGGCTACATCACACAACCTCAGGCGGAGATCGCCATCGGAGTGCGTTCGACCCGCAGGATGCGGTGCAGGCGGGTGACCGCGAGGATGCGGATCACCGAGGGCATCGGGTGCCACAGGACGAGTTGACGACCCAGCAACTGAGTACGGCGGTGGCTGGCGACCAGCAGGCCGAGACCGGTGGCGTCGACGGCGTCGACTTCCTCCAGGTCGACGATCACGTCGCCGACCGAGGTGTCGATCACTTGATTGAGGGTTTGACGGACGTCGCCCACAGTGCGGACGTCCAGGATGCCGGTGAGATGTATGACGTTGTTGTTCGGTGCTGTGTCGTCGTGGGTCGGTGCGAGCATGTCCGTGCCCTCCGCTCTCCCTGCGGCCCCCGAGTCATCGGCCGCACTGCAGCGTGCATGCTTGTGATCGTAAAGACTCCCTGGGGACACGGAAGGTTGCCAAGACCTCGCGACCAATTATTTCGCGAGACAATGGTGTCCGTGTTCGCCGAGCAGTACTTCTTGTTCCCTCTCGTGGCCATCGCCTTGGCCGGGCTGATGGTACTGCTGTGTCGCTGGGCTTTCTCGAAGGCGAAGGGTGGCTCGCTGGTTCGGCGGGTCGACCTGGGCCCGGCGGAACGGGACTCCTTCGGCCTGCTGATCGACGTCCGGACGGTGCCCAGCTACAACGAGGCTCGAGTCAAGGTGTCGATGCTGAAGGACTTCGGGATCAAGGCGACCGCGGCCCGGACCAAGGACGGCTGGTCCGTCTACGTCTGGCCGCAGGACGAGGACGCCGCCCGCGGGTTGCTCGACGCTTCCTGACGTCCGGCCAGATCTCTCCCGCCGGCCTGTCCTCCGGAGAGCGCTCTCGCGCGTCCCTGTGTCGGGCTTTCGCGTCGCGAGAAGGGGTCTGGGGACATCGGACAAGAACAAGGTGAGCCGACCGGCACACCTGACGTGAGGAGTTCGATGACGCCCGACCTGGCCTTGGCGACGCTTGCGTTTCCCGGGCGGCTGCCGGCTGCCGCCGTACCCGCGACCGAAGCCGATGAGGATGGCCGGGTGCTGGAGGCGTCGGTGCGGGAGCCGGACCGGTTCACGCTGATCTTCGACCGGTACTTCGCCCAGGTGCACTCGTACGTCGCCCGCCGGCTCGGCACCGATATCGCCGACGATCTGGCGGCGGAGACGTTCCTGATCGCGTTCCGGCAGCGGGACCGGTTCGACCGGCGCAACGGCGTGGTGCGTGCGTGGCTCTACGGGATCGCGACGAACCTGATCCGGCGGCACCGCCGCGACGAGGTCCGGGCCTGGCGGGCGGTCGCGAAACTGCCGCCGCCGACGGCTTCCATCGATCATGAGGACCGCATCGCCGCGCAGGTCACCGCACAGGGCGCGAGCCGCGAACTCGCGGCCGCCCTCGCCAAGGTCTCCGCCAAGGACCGCGAGGTGCTGCTGCTGGTGGCGCTCGGCCAACTCACGTACGACGAAGTGGCCGCAGCACTCGGCATCGCGTACGGCACCGTCTGCTCCCGCCTGTCCAGAGCTCGCCGCATCCTCCGCGAGTCCCTCGGCCCGATCGCAGGTGAGTCCTGATGAACGAACTCGAGTCCCTGCGGAAGGCCTTCCCGGAGCCGGAGGGCCCAACTCCGGAGACGACCGCCGCTGCGCGACGGCGGGTGGAGTTGGTGATCCGCGAAGCGGAAGTGGAGACAGCGCCGCAGAGGTGGTGGGGTGCTGCTAGAGCGGGGTGGGTGGGGACTGCTCTGACCGCGACTACCGCTGTGGTGGTCGTGGCGGGTCTGGGGGTGCCGTTGGTTAGAGGACCTGGTTCCGGGGATGCGCCGGGAGCGGCACCGGCAACGATCACACCGACCGCACCGCGATTGACGGCCGCAAGCCGGGTGTTGATCGAGGCGGCTGTGCAGCAGGAGACCAATGAGAAGGTCTCGGGGAAGTTCTTCCGGGTGCGGAGTCTGCAGCTGACTGCGACGACGCGGGTCGGGAGCCCGAAGTACACGTTGGAGCGGCGGTCGATCAGCGAGAGCTGGATGCCGATGAAGCCGGGTTTGCAGTCGTGGTTCGGCTGGGTCAACCTCGGCTATCGACCCGCCACCCCGACCGACGCGTCCAAATGGCAGGCACAGGGTTCACCACAATCGTGGCAGCTGGAGTACGAGAAGGACCCGATCACCGTCGCTGCCACCGATCCGGTGGTGAACGAGATGGCCTTCGACGACGTCCCGCCCGGCTACTACCTGACCGGCGACAAACCCCTGACTGCGCAGCAGATCGCGGCCCTCCCGACCGACCCGGTCAAGCTCCAGGCCGTCCTCGCCCGCGGCGCCGACCCCGGCTCGACGGCGACCATGCGCGACTACGTCGTCTTCGCTGCCGCCGGCCGGCTGCTGTTCGAGATGCCCTCTCCCCCGAAGCTTCGCGGCGCGGCCCTCCGCGTCCTGGCGGCGCTCCCCGGCACCCACGTCCGCACCGGGGTCAAGGACCCGATCGGCCGCACCGGCACCGAGATCACCATCAACGTGAACCCGAAGGAGCCGAGCGGCGGCAGGACGTTCCTGTTCCGTGGCGGCGCCCGCTACATCATCGACCCCACCACCGGTCGCCTGCTCAGCTCGACGTACGGCAAGCCCGGCGCGACCGTCGTCCTCGAATCCGGCTGGACCGACCAAAACCCCAAGCCACCGTCCCCAACCATCCGCTGACCCACACGGTCTTGTCAGAGGCGACTAGGGTCGGGGTATGGGGATTCTGCTTGAGCTGGATCTGACCAGGGGTGTGCTGGAGACGCCGCCCGCTTCGCCGGTGGCCGCGTTCCGGTCGCGGCACCTGCCGACACTGCGTGAGTTGGTGGCGGCCCTTCGGAAGGGTGCGCGCGACGACAATGTCGTCGGTCTGGTCGCCCATCTGGGTGGCCAGCGGTTGTCGCTCGCCCAGGTGCAGGACCTGCGTGAGGCGGTCGCGGACTTCCGGACGTCGGGCAAGACCGCGGTCGCGTGGACCGAGTCGTTCGGCGAGACCGGCCAGGGGACCGTGCCGTACTACCTGGCCACCGCGTTCGACGAGATCTGGATGCAGCCGTCCGGCGACCTCGCGATCACCGGCATCTCCGTGCAGGCCGTCTTCGTTCGCGCAGCCCTGGACAAGGCCGGCGTGATCCCGCAGTTCGGCAAGCGCCGGGAGTACAAGACCGCCGCGGACACCTTCACCGAGAAGGAGATGACGGAGCCGGCCCGCGAGATGGCGTCGCGGCTGGCCGAATCGGCGTACGAGCAGATCGTCGAGGGCATCGCCGTACGACGCCGGCTGGACACCGCCCGAGTGAGGGCGCTCGTGGACAGTGCACCGCTGCCGGCACAGACCGGACTCGAAGTGGGGCTGGTCGACCGGCTTGGCTACCGCTCCGATGTGTACGACGAGCTGCGGAAGGGACTCGGCGAGACCACCCGGCTCCTGGCCGAGCGGTACATCCGCCGCGGGCCTCGGACTCTGCACGACCTGCGCAAGCAGCTCCCCTGGCCGCAGAAACCGGTGGTGGCCGTCGTACGGGTCTCTGGTGCGATCAACGTGGGCCGCAACTCCAGTAGCCCGCTCGGTGGTTCCAGCTCAGGCTCTGACACGGTCGGAGCCGCGCTGCGTGCTGTGGCCGACAACGACAAGGTCAGGGCCGTTGTACTGCGGGTGGACAGCCCAGGTGGGTCGTACGTCGCGTCGGACGCGATCCGGAACGAGGTACTGCGGCTGAGGTCCACCGGACGACCCGTGATCGTGTCGATGGGCAGTGTGGCCGCGTCCGGCGGGTACTTCGTCGCGATGCCGGCGGATGTGATCGTCGCGCAACCGGGCACCATCACCGGCTCGATCGGCGTACTGACCGGCAAGGGCGTCGTGCGGGATGCGCTCGGCCGGATCGGGATCACGCAGCAGGCCGTGTCAGAGGGCGAGAACGCACGGATGTTCTCCGCGCAGGAGGAATTCACCGACGAGCAGTGGGCGCGGCTGGAGGAGACTCTCGACCGCATCTACAAGGACTTCGTCGCCAAGGCGGCGCAGGACCGCGGGCTACCCGAGGACGAGCTGGAGAGTCTCGCGCGCGGCCGGGTCTGGACGGGTGCCGACGCGCACGCCCGCAAGCTCGTCGACGAGCTCGGCGGCTTCCAGCACGCGCTCACCATTGCCTGCAACCGGGCCGGCCTGGACCGCGACAACATCGCGCTCGCCACGGTTCCGCACCGGAACCTCCTGGACCAGCTGCGTGCGCCGACGACCACCGATGACCTGGCCGTCAAGGCTCAGCCCCTAACCCTCGACGGCCTGACCACTGGTATCTACAGCGCGCTGGGCCTGCCGCCGGAAGGGCTGTTGCGGATGCCCCTCAACTGGCAGCTGGGCTGAGCGACTGCGGGAAGGCGAAGAACCCGTCCGGATCGTAGGCCTGCTTGACCTTCCGCAGACGGTCGAGGTTCTCGCCGTGGTACGCCAGGTGTGGGTCTTCGAGCATGGGGTCGGGGAAGTTCGGGTAGACCCGGCCGGTGCCGTACGGCGCGAGTGGCTTGAAGACACCGGCCAGTCTCGCGCGAAGGTCGGCCTCGGTCGCCTCGAGATTCACCGCAGGTGCGCTCGCCATGAGCTCCAGCAGGAAGGCCGTGTCGCGGTGGGCGAACGCGGTCGCGTCGGCGGGGACGCGGTTGTAGGCGCCGCCCATCGGCGTGAAGTTCACCTCGCCCGGAGCTGCCCGCACCAACTCCTCAAGCACCGCCGTAGGAATCGGCTGCGCGAAGAACTCCGACTTACTGACCTCGATCCTTTGGACCTCATCGGCCTCCGCGCCAAGCCCGACGAAGGACCGCTTCAACTGGCGATAGGGCAACTCCTCGACGATCGAGGACGACGGCGGGAGGTCAACAGGAGCGGCGAACTCACCGACGGTCAGCCCGAACAGGTGAACCGCGTCGGCGGCCAAGCGGACGTTGGCGTTGAGTTCGTCCGGCGCGTACGGCGCCCAGCGCTGCCACGCGTCGATCACAGCGACCGCGTCCGCACGCGACCAGGTGAGGTGGAACCGCGTCGCGACCGGAGCCGGCAGGGTCGAGAACCACAGCCGGCTGACCACTCCGAACTGCCCGCCACCCGCACCGCGAAGCGCCCAGAACAGGTCCGCGTCGTCCTCGTCGGAGCAGGTGATGACGCGGCCGTCCGCCAGCACGACGTCCGCCGCCACCAGACTGTCGCAGGTCAGCCCGTGCATCCGGCCCAGCAGACCGATCCCGCCACCCAAGGTCAGGCCCACGATCCCCACGGTCGGACCGCAGCCGCCCGGAATGGTCACGCCGGCCGCGTCGAGCGCGTCGTACAGCTCGTTGAGCCGGATGCCCGCACCGGCACACAGCACGCCGTCGGTCACCTCGACCGAGGTCAACGGGGAGACGTCGAGGACGATGCCGGTGGTCGACGAGCGGCCGGCGAAACAATGCCCGCCGCTGCGAGGTACGACCGGCACTCCGGTCCTTCGTGCCTCGGCCAGCACCTCGACCACGTCCGCTGCCGATGAGCACCGCGCGATCGCGGCCGGGCGGATCTCGCCGTACCGGGGCATCGCCGGCCGGCGGGCCGCCTCGTACTCGACGGAACCCGGCCGGAGCCAGCCGACGGTCACGGAGTGCGCTCGCCGCCCGGGACCCACAGCACATCGCCGCCGGAGGAGAGATTGGCGACGCGGCCGAGGATGAACAGCAGGTCGGAGAGGCGGTTGAGGTAGGTGAGGGCGAGCAGGTTCACCGACGGGCCGTGCACCTCGACGGCGGCCCAGCCGGCGCGTTCGGCCCGCCGTACGACGGTCCGGGCGACGTTCAGGTAGGCGGCGCCCTCGGTGCCGCCGGGCAGGATGAACGAGCGGAGCTTGGTCAGCCGGCTGTTGTAGTCGTCGCACCAGCCTTCGAGCCGGTCGATGTAGTCCTGGGTGATGCGCAGCGGCGGGTACTCCGGATTCGGCGTGACCGGGTTGCACAGGTCGGCGCCGACGTCGAACAGATCGTTCTGGATCCTGGTCAGCAGGAGCACCAGGGTGCTGTTCAGGTGCCCGGCGGCGATGGCCACTCCGATCGCGGAGTTCGCTTCGTCCACCTCGCCGTACGCCGCCAGCCGCGAATCGGTCTTCGAAGTCGTCGAGTTGTCGCCCAGGCGGGTCTCGCCGGCGTCGCCGGTCCGGGTGTAGATCCGCGTCAAGTTCACAGCCATGGCAAGGACTCTACGCAAAGGCCAGGATCGTTAAACGCTACAGTCGGCGGGTGGAACGGTTTCGGATCGCAGGTGAGGCACGGCTCGAGGGAGCCGTGGAAGTCACTGGGGCAAAGAACAGCGTGCTCAAGCTGATGGCGGCGGCACTGCTGGCGGAGGGAACGACGCTGCTGCGGCAGGTACCGAGCATTCTCGACGTCACCTTCATGGCCCAGTTGCTGGACACTCTCGGCTGCTCCGTGAAGGTCGACGCGGACGAACAGACCGCGACGATCGCCGTACCGGGTGAGGTCGGACACCAGTGTGACTACGAACTGGTGCGCAAGCTGCGGGCGTCGATCTCGGTGCTCGGACCGCTGCTGGCCCGGTGTGGTCGGGCGGAGGTGGCGCTGCCCGGCGGCGACAACATCGGCTCCCGCGGGCTGAACATGCACGTCGCGGGGCTGGAGGCGATGGGCGCGAAGGTCCACATCGAGCACGGTTTCGTCATCGCCGAGGCGCCGCAGGGGCTGCACGGTGCCGAGGTCTGGCTGGACTTCCCGAGCGTCGGCGCGACCGAGACGATCATGATGGCCGCGGTGCTGGCCAAGGGCACCACGGTGATCGAGAACGCGGCCCGCGAGCCGGAGATCCAGGACATCGCCGCGATGCTGGTCGAGATGGGTGCCCAGATCGACGGTGCCGGGTCGCCGCGGATCGAGATCACCGGCGTGACCGGGGTGCTCAAGCCGGTCGAGCACGTCGTCGTTCCGGACCGGATCGTGTCCGGCAGCTGGGCGTTCGCGGCCGCTATCACCAAAGGTGACGTGACGATCACGAACGGCCACGCCGAGCATCTCGAACTGCCGCTGGACAAGCTGCACAAGGCCGGCGCGGAGATCAGTGTGCTGGAGTCCGGCTTCCGGGTCCGGATGAACGACCGGCCGAAGCCGGTGGATGTGGTCACGCTGCCGTACCCGGGTTTCGCCACCGATCTGCAGGCGTTCGTGATCGCGTTGAACGCGATCAGCGACGGCGCGGCGATGGTGACGGAGAACCTCTTCGAGGGCCGGTTCACGTTCGCGCAGGAGCTGACCCGGCTCGGAGCGCAGATCCAGACGGACGGTCACCACGCGGTCGTCCGCGGCGTTCCGCGGTTGTCGGGTGCGCCGGTCGTCGCGTCGGACATCCGCGCCGGTGCGGCGTTGGTGCTTGCCGGTCTGGCGGCCGAAGGCGAGACGCTGGTGTCGGCCGCGCACCACGTGCACCGCGGCTACACCGACTTCGCCGGCAACCTCCGCCGCCTCGGAGCCGACGTCACGGTCGAGCCGGACGACGCGGAACTGTACTGGAACTGAACCGGCATTCTGTGCGCATTCTCTGCGCACTCCGGCTCGTTGGGCCGATCGAGCGGGTTAGGGTCATCGGCATGAGTGAGCGCGTAGTCAAACCCCTCGGCCGTGGATTCCTCTTCCTGGACTCGCATCCCGACGGTTGTGCCCGGATCGTCCGTGACCTGGCCGGCCAGGTCGAGCGTCGTACGCCGGAACGCCGTACCGCGCTCGTGATCGGGTCGAGCTCGGGCTACGGCCTGGCCGCGACGATCGCGGGTCTCGCGCGCTACGGGATCGACGGGGTGGGTGTGTCGTTCGAGAAGGCACCGACGGCACGTCGTACGGCGACTGCCGGCTGGTATCGCACGGCCGAGACTGCTGCGATCGCTGAGGAACTCGGCCGTGAGTTCCACTTCGTCAACGCGGACGCCTTCGCGGACACCACGAAGGACGAAGTGCTCAACCTCGTCGCGGAGCGGTTCGGCGGGGTCGACCACCTGATCTACAGCGTCGCCGCACCACGCCGGGTGGATCCGCGGACCGACGAGACGTACCAGTCCGCGATCAAGGCGATCGGCGCACCGCACACCACCAAGAGCCTGGCCTTCGACGGCGCGGATCCGGTCCTGCAGGAGGTCGGCATCGAGGTCGCGACCGACGATGAGATCGCGCAGACCGTGAAGGTGATGGGCGGCGAGGACTGGTCCCGCTGGGTCGAGGCACTGACCGAACGCGGCCTGACCAAACCTGGATTCAGCACGGTCGCGCTCACCTACATCGGGTCCGAGCTCACCGGCCCGATCTACCGCCAGGGCTCGATCGGCGCCGCGAAGGCCGACCTCGAGCAAACCGCACTCACGCTCAGCAAGAACGGCGTCCAGGCGATGACGTCGGTCAACGGTGCCGCCGTCACCCAGGCGTCCTCCGCGATTCCCGGTATCGGGCTGTACGTCAGCCTGCTGCACAAGGTCCTCGGCGACGGCCTGCAGACCCCGATCCAGCAGTCGATCGCGCTGTGGGATCAGCTCACCGGTGACGCCTCGCTCGACCTCGACGAGGAAGGCCGCATCCGCCTCGACCGCTGGGAGTTGACCGACGAGGTCCAGGCCGCCGTACGCGCTCAGTGGGAGGCGGCGACCCAGGACAACATCGCGGAGGTCGCCGACGCCGAGTGGTTCTTCTCCGAGGTGCGACGCCTGTACGGCTTCGACGTACCGGGGGTCGACTACGACGCGGGGACCGAGGTCGACGTCGCCTGGCCCTAGGCCTAGGTGCGGGCGCGGTACTTGCGCATCTTGTTGCGGGAACCGCAGATCGCCATCGTGCACCAACGACTACGGCCGGCCGGACTGCGGTCGTAGTACACCCAGCGGCAGGTGTCGGCAGCACATGCCTTGAGTCGTGGCCAGGTGCCGTCGTTAGTCGCGGTCGCGATATCTGCCGCGATCCTGGCGACCAGAGCCTGGACACTCTCTAGCCCTTCGGCCGGGCGGACTGTCGCGCCTCCGTCGGCCGACAGCGCCAGTCTCAGCGGTGCCTCGGCGAGCAGTTGGTCGAGGACCGCGAGGGACTCCGCGGGTACGTCGACGCCGGCGTGCGCCTGGCAGACGTCACGCACCGCTTCCCGGAGCGTCAGCACCGCCGCCAGGTCAGCCGAGTCGAACCACAGGTCAAGCAACCCATGGGCGGCGCAGAACGTGCTCAGCTCCGCGGGGTTCGCCAGCGTGTCGCGTTCCATCTCCAGGTCGACGGTGTTGACCAGGTCCTGGACGAGGACGAGCGGCTCGGGGGCCGGGGTGCGCTCGCCTGGCTGGATCACAGTTGCCACGTTACCGCTGTTAGGGGATGATCCGGTAACGGTTACTGGATGAGGCGGAGGTACTGGTAACGGTGGACAGCGATTTCAAGCGGTTCTGGGCCGGGCAGACGGTGTCCGCGGTCGGCACTCACGTGACGGCGGTCGCGCTGCCCTTGACGGCGGCGCTCACCCTCGACGCGGGTGCCGCGGGCGTGAGTGCGATCGCGACGGCGACCTATCTGCCGAGTGCGGCCTTGCCGCTGCTCGCAGGTCACTGGCTCGAAGGCCGGCGGAAGCGCGGTGTCATGATCGCCACCGACGTGATCCGGGCCGCAGCGGTCGCGGTCATCCCACTCGCCTGGGCGTTCGACCAACTCAGCCTGCCCCTGCTGGTCGCGGTCGCGTTCCTGGTCGGCGCGGCCAGTGTGGTGTTCGACATCGCGTCGTTCGCCTACCTGCCGGACTTCGTGCCCGAGCAGGACCTGCCGGCAGCCAACCGCGCTTTGCAGGGCTCAGCCACGGCCGCACAGGTCGGCGGACCAGGCCTGTCCGGTCTGCTGGTGCAACTACTCGGGCCGGCGATCGCACTGCTGGTCGACGCGTTCTCCTATCTGGCCAGCGCGGTGGGGATCGGGTCGGCACGCCGTACGGAGGTTGCACCCCATGCCACGGACGAACGGCCCAGCCTGTGGGAAGGTGTCCGGCAGATCAAGGTCAGCCCGTTCCTGCGCTCGCTGACCGCACATGCCGCGCTCTACAACGCCTCGGCACAGATCCTGGTCGTCAACCTCGTCGTCCTCGCGGTCAAGGAGCGCGGCCTGTCCGCAGGCGGCTACGGCATCGCGCTGAGTGCGGGCGGTGCCGGCGCGTTCGTCGGGGCGATGATCGGTCTCCGCCTCGCGAAGCGGCTCGGCTACGGCCGGGCGTTCCTCACGT
This sequence comes from Kribbella sp. NPDC049174, assembly GCF_043197365.1. NCBI lineage: Bacteria > Bacillati > Actinomycetota > Actinomycetes > Propionibacteriales > Kribbellaceae > Kribbella > Kribbella sp. NPDC049174. The sequence goes on from NZ_JBICSZ010000004.1 coordinate 453,426, forward strand.
CCCTCGCGCTGTCCACCGGCCTGCCGCTTCTGCTGGCTGTGCTGCCCGGTCGCGGTCTGCAGTACGGCGTACTCCTCGGCGTGGTGCAGTTCGCGGCCGGTATCGGCCTTGGCAGCGCCAATGTGTTGTCGGTGACGATCCGCCAGCTTCTGATCCCCCGTGCATCCCTTGCCCGAAGCAACGGTGCCTATCGGACCTTCACCTTCGGCGTGCTCCCGATCGGTGCTGCGCTCGGCGGCGTGCTGGGCAGCACCTTCGGCACCACGGCAGCCGTCGCGGTCGGAACCGTCGGCATGGCGCTGTCCGCGCTGCCCATGTTCGTCCGGGAGGTCCGGACCCTCGAGACGCCGGTGACTACAGCGGCTTGAACGACACCATCTCGAGGACCAGGTCGCCGGTGTCGTCGGAGGCGCCCAGGTCGACGGTGGCGGTGATGCGCCAGTCGTGGTTGCCTTCCGGGTCGTCGATGATCTGCTGGACCTCCCAGTAGCCGGGGTGCTCCTCGACGATGAACAGGGCCGGTCCACGGGCGGCCGGGCCGGTGTTGAGGGTGGAGTGCTCGGCGTAGTACGCCGTACCGGCCTCGGCCCAGCGGCCGGCGTCCCAGCCGGAGTCGGTGTCGAGTTGGCCGAGCTCGGCCCAGCGGTGCAGCGAGACCAACTCGACGCGGCGGAACAGCGCGTTGCGGACCAGGACCCGGAACGCCCTGCTGTTCAAGGTGATCCGGCGCGGAGCGGCCGGCGTCGGCTCGGCGACCTCCTCGGTCGTCGGGTTGGTCAGCTCCTCCCACTCGTCGAGCAGGCTGGAGTCGGTCTGCCGGACCACTTCACCGAGCCACTCGATCAGGTCGGTCAGGTCCTCGTTCACCTTGTCCGGCGGCACGGTCTGCCGCAGCGCCTTGTAGGCGTCGCTCAGATACCGCAGTACGACGCCCTCGGACCGCGCGAGACCGTAGAAGCCGATGAACTCGCCGAACGTCATCGCCCGCTCGAACATGTCCCGGACCACCGACTTCGGCGACAACCCGGCGTCGGCGATCCACGGATGCGTCTGCCGGTACATATCGAACGTTGCCTCGAGCAACTCGTTGAGCGGCTTCGGCCAGCTCACGTCCTCGAGCAGTTCCATCCGCTCTTCGTACTCGATCCCCTCGGACTTCATCGCGTTCACGGCCTCGCCCCTGGCCTGGTGCTCCTGCGCCCAGAGCACCGCCCGCGGGTCTTCGAGCGTCGCTTCGATGATGGAGACCACATCGAGTGCGTACTCCGGGCTTTCCGGGTCGAGCAGGTCCAGCGCGGCCAGGGCGAACGTCGACAACGGCTGGTTGAGGCTGAAGTCCTTCTGCAAATCGACGGTCAGCCGCAGCATCCGGCCGAACTCGTCCGGCTCGTCCAGCCGCTCGACCACACCCGCGGTCACCAGCGTCCGGTAGATCTGGATCGCCCGGCGGATCAGCCGGACCTGGGCCCGCGCGTCCTCGTGGTTGTCACGGAGCAGATGCCGCATACTCGCGAACGCGTCGCCGTCGCGGGCGATCACGTTCAGCAGCATCGCGTGACTGACCCGCATCCGCGACTGCAACGCCTCGGGCTCGGCCGCGACCAGCCGGTCGAACGTGTCCTCGCCCCAAGTGACGAAACCTTCCGGCGGCTTCTTCCGCTGCACCTTGCGCTGCTTCTTCGGGTCGTCCCCCGCCTTGGCCAGCGCCTTCACGTTCTCCACCACATGATCCGGCGCCTGGACGACGACGGTCCCCGACGTGTCGTACCCGGCCCGTCCGGCCCGGCCCGCGATCTGGTGGAACTCGCGCGCCTTCAGGATCCGCTGCCGGCGTCCGTCGTACTTGCTCAGCGCGGTCAGGACGACGGTCCGGATCGGGACGTTGATGCCGACGCCGAGGGTGTCGGTGCCGCAGATGACCTTGAGCAGACCGGCCTGGGCGAGCTGCTCGACCAGGCGGCGGTACTTCGGCAGCATGCCGGCGTGGTGGACGCCGATGCCGTGTTTCACCAGCCGCTGCAGGGTCCGGCCGAAGCCCTTGCTGAACCGGAAGTGTCCGATCAGCTCGTTGATCTTCTCCTTCTCCTCCTTCGAGGAGACGTTGATACTCGTCAGCGCCTGGGCCCGTTCGAGCGCGGCGGCCTGGGTGAAGTGGACGACGTACACCGGCGCCTGGTGGGTGGTGAGCAACTCCTCGAGCGTCTCGTGCAGCGCGGTGGTGACGTACTTGTAGATCAACGGCACCGGCCGCTCGGCGCTCGACACGATCGCGGTCGGGCGACCGGTCCTTCTCGACAGGTCGATCTTGAACCGCTCGACGTCGCCGAGGGTCGCCGACATCAGGATGAACTGCGCGTTCGGCAGTTCGAGCAGCGGCACCTGCCAGGCCCAGCCGCGATCGGGCTCGGAGTAGAAGTGGAACTCGTCCATCACCACCTGGCCGACATCGGCGGCGGAACCCTCGCGCAGCGCGACGTTGGCGAGCACCTCGGCGGTGCAGCAGATGATCGGGGCACCGGCGTTCACCGAGGCGTCGCCGGTCAGCATGCCGACCTTGTCGGCCCCGAAGATGTCGCACAACGCGAAGAACTTCTCCGACACCAGCGCCTTGATCGGCGCGGTGTAGAAGGTGCGCCTGCCGTTGGCGAGCGCGGCGAAGTGCGACCCGGTGGCGACCAGGCTCTTCCCCGAGCCGGTCGGCGTCGACAGGATCACGTTCGACCCCGTCATCACCTCGATCAGCGCCTCCTCCTGCGCCGGGTACAGCGAGATCCCCTGCTCCCCCACCCAGCTCGCGAAGGCGTCGTACAGGGCATCGGCGTCGGTACTCGCAGGAACTTGCTCGGTCAGCGTCATCGCGAACCATTGTCCCTTACCGCGCTCGATGCCTTTCCCACCCCACGATGTCGGCCGACCGCTCGGCTCGCGAACCCGGCCGTTCGGCGCTGCAACAACTGCAACTCGTTGAGGTTATATCTATTCAACGGTGACTTGGCAGAATGAAAACTTCCTCGTGGCGCCGAGTGGGCGCGAGTGTGCTGGTGATGGCGGTGGGCGCGGCGGGCCTGGTGGACTCCGCGGCCCCGGATGGTTCGGCGGCCGGGTCCTCGGTGGCTGGGGCCGCGGCGGCTGGTGGGCAGGGGACGCAGCTGGTGACGACGTTGGGTGCCAGTGACGACATCGCCGGCGGGACCTTGAACGACATGACGGTGCGGAACATCCTGCGGACGAGTGTGGGCGGGCGTGACCTGCGGATCCGGTTGTCGAACGCCCACGGCGACCAGCCGTTGGTCACCGATTCTGTGTACGTCGGACGACATCAGTCCGGGGCTAGCGTCGTACCGGGGACCAGCCGGCGGTTGACGTTCGGCGGGAAGACGTCGGTGCGGATACCGCCGGGCGGGATGGCGATCAGCGATCCGCTGCCGGGGCCGGTGCCCGCGCAGACGAGCCTGACCGTGAGTCTGCACGTGGTCGGCACGACGGGCGTGATCACGGCGCACAACCGGGCCATGCAACACAACTACAAGTCGACCTCCGGTGATCACGCGGCGGACGAGTCGGCGACGGCGTACCAGACGGAGTCGTCCGCCTGGTTCTTCCTCAATGCGGCGATCGTCAGCGCGCCACGGCAGGACGACACCGTGGCCACGCTGGGCGATTCGATCACCTCGTCGGTCGGTTCGACGATCGACACGAATCGCCGGTGGCCAGATGTTCTCGCCGATCGGTACGCCGCACTGCCCGAGCACCGGCGGCTGGCGATCTCGAACGAGGGGATCTCCGGCAACCGTGTTCTGAACGGCGTCGCGAAGGCCGGCAGTGCTGGGCCGAGTGCGTTGGCTCGGTTGGATCGGGATGTGCTGACCAAGCCCGGCGTACGCACTGTGCTTGTGTTGGAGGGCATCAATGACATCTACGCCGGTGCGAGCGCGGATGAGCTGATCGATGGGTATCGCCAGCTGATCGCACGGGTCCACGCTTCCGGGCGGTGCATTGTCGGCGGGACGATCACTCCGGTGGGTGGGTCGTTCGTTTACACGCCGGAGAAGGAGGCGGCGCGGCAGGCGGTCAACGATTTCATCCGGAACAGCGGGGAGTTCGACGGGGTGGTCGACTTCGATGCGGCCACGCGTGATCCCGCTGAGCCGACGCGTTTGCAGGCTGCGTACGACGGCGGGGACGGGCTGCACCCGAACGACGCGGGCAGTCACGCCATGGGTCATGCGGCCAACCTGGACACCCTGCGCTGCGACTAATAGTAGGCCGCGCGCATCGCCCTGGGGGCGATGCGCGCGGCGGAAGTTACTTTCGGCCTTGGACTGTCATGGCCTCCTCGTATTCGTGGCGGATGGCGTCGCCGCCGGATTTGCGCCAGTCGGCGACCGCCTCGTCCCAGGCCGAGATCTTGGCGCGGCCGAGCTGGATGTCCTTGGTGATGGCGTCCAACCGCGTGTCGAAGACCTTGCCCTTGGTCGACTGGGTCGGCGAGTAGAGCCCGTACGCCGGCTGCAGGACCGCGGTCGGCAGCACCGCCTTGAGGTGGTTGTACGCCACGTCGACCGCGTCGGGGCGACCCGGGAAGTAGACCGGATAGCCGCCGTCGGCCAGGTACTGGATCGGGAACTCGCCCAAGCAGACCTCGCTGCCGCCGGCCTCGGTCAGCACCGGGTCGGTGCCGTTCAAGGTGTAGTGGCGCCCCGGCAGACCGAACTTGCGGAACAGGTACTCCTCGGTCCCAAACGGCGCGGCCATCCAGTTCAGGATCTGCAACAGCAGCCGGGTCCGCTCCGGCGAGCTGGGCTTGATCGCCGCGATCGAGTTGATCGGCTTGCCCAGCAGGACCCGGCCGGGCTTTCCGGCCTGATCACGCACCACCGGTATCGCGATGGCGAAGTCCTTCACGACACTGCGCCGGTAGAAGCTCTGGATCGAGGAGTACGTGTCCTGAGTCATCACCGCCGACCCCTGACTGAACCAGACCTTCTGGTTGTGCTTCGCCACCCCGTCGGGATGGATCAGCCCGTCCACGACCAACTGCCGGCCGATCGAGAGCATCTCCTTGTGTTCCTCGAGTTCGCGGCTGTGCACCAGGCGACCGTCGCGAACCTCCCAGTCGTTCGGCAACCGCAGCATCGCGCTCAGCGCCTTGGTCGGCGGGACGGCGAACGCCCAGCGGTTCTTCTTCTCGTCCGTGACCGCCTTGGCGACCTGGATCAACTCGGCCAGATTGGGCGAACCGAGCTCGACCCCGAGCTTGTCGAGGAGGTCCTGCCTTGCCAGCAGCAGATCGGTCGACATCACCCCGCGCTGGATCGGAACCGCCCGGATGCCGCCGGAGAACACGCACCCGCGCCAGGCGTCGCTGGACAGGTTGGCCAGGAACGGGTAGTCGAGGATCGCGTCGCCGGACAGGTGCTCGGTCAGATCCTGTGCCCGCGCTTCGAGGAACTGCGGCAGATAGGCGAAGGCCCCATCGACGTTGAACAGATCACCGAGGGTGTCTCCGGCCACCGACGTCGCGAACTTGTCGTCGTAGTCACCGGCGGCGGTGATGGTCAGCTGGAGCGGAGAGCCGAGTCTGTTGTTCAGCTCCCGCCAGTACGGGTTGCGGTCTGCGGTGGGCGGGATCGGGTTCGACGTCGGCGCGGACCCGGACACGTCGCTGCCGTCGCCGGGTGGCCCGTCGGTGACCCGGACCGGATCCGCCGGGAACCGGTAGAAGCAGTCCGGCATCAACGGATGGCTCCGAGGCAAGTCCGGCTTCGGTCCGTCGAACCGCCGGTACGTCGGCAACTGCACCGGCTTGTTCAGCGCCGCGATGTCGGTCGACCTGGTCACCGTGGCACAACCGCTCAGACCGCCGGCCGTGGCGACGGCTGCCAGCGATCCGCCGAGAAGGGTTCGTCTGCTGATCCGTTTGCCAGCCATCGTCATCCCTTCACCGCCCCAGTCAGCATGCCCTTGGCGAAGTGCCGCTGGAGGAACGGGTAAACGATCAGGATCGGAACCAGCGAGATCACCAGGATCGCCATCTGGATCGACTCCTGCGGCGGTAGCTGGTCGGCCGCCGCCCCACCGAGATCACCACTGCTGAGCTCGGTGTTGTTGATCACGTACGTCCGCAGTACCAGCTGCAGCGGCCACTTCGCCGTGTCGCTGATGTAGAGCATCGCGCTGAAGAAGGCGTTCCAGTAGCCGACCGCGTAGAACAGGCCGATCACCGCGAGTACGGCGCGCGACAGCGGCAGCATGATCGACCAGAAGATCCGGAAGTCGCCGGCGCCGTCGACCCGGGCCGAGTCGACCACCGAGTCCGGGATGGCCATGAAGAACGCGCGCAGGATGATCACGTTGAAACCGCTGATCGCGGTCGGCAGGATCAGTGCCAGCAGCGAGTCGAGCAGGCCGAACTGCTTGACCACCAGGTAGTTCGGGATCAGGCCAGGGCTGAACAACAGGCTGAACAGGACGATCATCAGCATCGGCCGCTGCCCGAACGAGCCGGGGCGGCTGAGCGCGTACGCCAGCATGGTGGACCCGGCCAGGCTGATCAGCGTGCCGCCGATGGTGATGGTGAAGCTGATCAGCAGTGCCTGCAGCACCACGCCACCGTTGAAGATCGTCCGGTAGGCGTCCAGGTTGATCCCGTCCGGCCACAGCACGAAGCCGCCGGAGTTGGTGACATGGGCCTGACTGGCGATGCTGGTCGAGATCACCCCGATGAAGGGGATGATCACCACCAGGCAGCAGAGCACCAGCACGATGCCCTTGATCGCCCGAACCGGCAGCCCGGGCGCGTCGTCGATACCTTCGGACCGGCTCGGTCGCTCGAGAGTCGATGTCGTGGTCATGGGGCCTCCCGGCCTGGACTGAGGAGCGGAGGGAGCGCAGCGACTGGAGTGACGAGGGAAGGCCGGGAGTCAAAGCCCCATGACCCCCGCGCCGGAGGCGCGGCAATGTGCACAGTCATGGGGCCTCCCGGCCTGGACTGAGGAGCGGAGGGAGCGCAGCGACTGGAGTGACGAGGGAAGGCCGGGAGTCAAAGCCCCATGACCCCCGC
>NZ_JBICSZ010000004.1:460585-618478 GCF_043197365.1 Kribbella sp. NPDC049174
CGCGCCGGAGGCGCGGCAATGTGCACTGTCATGATTTCCGGTACACCCCCGCCTCGCCGAAGACGTGTGCGATCTTGTTGGCGCCGATCACCAGGGCGACGGCAACAAGACCCTTGACCAGACCCACCGCGGCCGAGACGCCCCACTGACCTGCGAGCACGCCGTTGTTGTAGACGTAGGTGTCCAGGACCTCGCTCGCCGGTCTACCGACCAAACTCTGCTGCAGGATGATCTGCTCGAAGCCGACGGTGAGCGAGTCGCCGAGCCGCAGGATCAGGAGCAGGATGATCAACCCGCGGATCCCCGGCACGGTGATGTGCCACAGCTGCCGCAATCGCGAGGCTCCGTCGACCCGGGCGGCCTCGTACAGCCCGTTGTCGATCTGGGTCAGCGCGGCCAGGAACAGGATCGTGCCCCACCCGGTGTCCTTCCAGATCACCTGGCTGGTGAGCAGCGCGATGAAGGTGTCGGGATTGCCGAGGAAGTCGATCGCCGCCATGCCCTGGGACCGCAGCGCGTTGTTGATCATGCCGCTGCCGCCCAGCACCTGCTGGAAGATCGCGATCACGATGACCCAGGACAGGAAGTGCGGCAGGTACAGCACCGACTGGACGATGCGCTTGATCCGCTCCGACAACAGGCTGTTCAGCAGCAGGGCCAGCGCGATCGGTGCCGGGAAGACGAAGACCACCTGGACCAGCGTGATCAGCAGCGTGTTCTTCAGCGCGTTGAGGAACTCCGCGTCACCGTTGAAGATCACCGCGAAGTTGTCCAGCCCGACCCAGGCGCTGCGCCCCATCGGAACGAACGGCAGGTACTCCTGGAACGCGATCAGGTTGCCGAGCAGCGGCAGGTAGTGGAACGCGAGCAGCAGCCCCAGACCGGGCAGCGCCATCAGCAGCAGGACCTTGTCCCGCCGGGCCCGCGCCCACCAGGACAGCCCCTGGCCGGGTGGTCGGGCGGATCTCAGGTTGGAGGTGCCCGGTGGTCCGGACCCTGACGAACCGTCTCGTTCGATCGGCGCGGATTGCTCGGTCTCCGGGCGGAGGATTCCGTCGATTCGTGCCACGCGACACTCCCTGCGTCGTTGCCGGACGCCGCTCTCCCGGTTTGGAGAGCGCTTACCATTACAACGTTGATATCGCGTCTCGGCGCGTCACGCTAGGTCGAACGGTGGGTCTTTTTGAGTTACCTCAGGTGCCAGCGGGGTTCGGCATGGCGCTCGCGGGCCAGGAGTTCGAGGTGCGCCCGGGCCATCCGGACGGTCTGCAGGCACACTCCGCCGAAGTCGCCGAGCTCGGTACCGATCGCGCCCGCCAGATCACGCACCGTGAGTGAACCCTTCGCCCGGAGCAGGCCGGCCGTGAACGAGTGGACGTCGTCGACCCACTCCAGGCTGTCGAGGATTCTCTTCCGGCCGGCGTCCGCGTCGAGGGCATCTCCGTGGGACGGGACCAAGGCGTCGAAGTCCAGCTCCAGCAGGCGATTCAGGCCCGTGACGTAGTGCTCGACGTCGGTGTAGAGCGGGGCCAACCACACCGAGCCGTCCAGGTAGGGCTGACCCCGCCCTTGGACGTCGTCGAAGGTGAAGAGCGTCCGGGAGGACTCATCCAGTACGGCGATGTGGCCCGGGGAGTGGCCACTGGTGGTGGTGACACGCAGTGGTCGTTCGGCGGGCAGCAGGTCGCCGTCGCGGAGTAGTACGTCGACCCGGACGCGGTCGTCGAGCATCTCCAGCAACTCGGCCCGCTCGGCCTCGGACAGGTCGAGCGCGGCCGGATCCGAACCCCACAACTCGGTCAGCAGCGTCTCGTTGTCCTCCAGCCACCTCACCTCAGCCGCGGGAGCCGCCACGCGCGCACCGCTCAACGCCTTCAGTACGGCGTTCCCACCCATGTGGTCGGGATGCGCGTGGCTGTTCACCACCAGCGTCAGATCCGCCAACCCCAACCCGAGCGTGGCCAACTCCGGCGCGGTCGCCGCCTCAGGCGTGGACGCGATACCGGAGTCGAGCAGTACCAGCTCGGAGCCGGCGTCGATCACGTGCAGCCACAGGGGCAGACCACACACGTGCGGGTAGTCCGTCGCCAACCGATGGATTCCCGGTGCGATCTCAGTCGGCACAGGCTCACCGTCCTTCGAAGTCGCCGGTACGACGCTCGGCGAAGGCGGCCCGGCCTTCGGCTGCGTCACGGGTCCCGAGAGCCACGGCCTGGAGCTCCCGCTCGTACTGGATCGCGGACTCGAGGCCCATCGACAGGGCGGCCCGCAGGTTCGCCTTCGCCGCCTGGGCCGCGATCGGTGGCCGCTCGGCGATCCGATGCGCCAGCTCGGTGGCCGCAGGCAACAATTCGTCACCCGGCAGCACCCGGCTGACCAGTCCGATCCGCAGCGCCTCCGCGGCATCGATCGGATCACCGGTCAGCAGCATCATCGCCACGTCACTCGCCGCCGCGCTCGCGGCCAGCAACGCGGTCACCCCACCGCCGCCGATCCACCCGAGCTTGATCTCCGCCGCGGCGAAGCTCGCGGTCGACGCCGCCAGCCGGATGTCGCACGACAACGCCAGTTCCAGCCCGCCGCCGTACGCATACCCGTTGATCGCCGCGATCACCGGCGTACGCAGTCCACGCAGCGCGTCGCAGTAGTCGCGGCGGTTCCGGAAGTGCCATGGGCTGTCGTAGGCATCGAGCTCGCCGACATCGCTGCCGACCGAGAAGGCCCGATCGCCCGCGCCGGTCACCACCACCGCGCGCACGGACGGGTCGTCGTCGATCCGCGGGATCAGCTCGAGCAACTCGGTGCTCATCGCGCGGGTGGCCGCGTTCAACTTCGCCGGCCGGTCGAGGGTCAGCACCCCGACCCGGCCGTCCTGCTCGAAGCGGATCCGGCCCTCATCCATGGTTTGCCCTCCGGTAGTCGTCCTCGATCCGATCGACCGCGGTCGCAAGGTCGGCGGTGTTGCCGAGCAACGCGCGGACCCGCGATGACAGCTCGTCCTGGAAGGCGATCCAGCCGTCGAACCGGGGCCGGACGTACGACGTCGTGAGCGTGCCGAACGTGGCCGAGTAATGCCCGTTCCACGCCTTGTCCACCACATCGGACGCCCACACGGCCGCTGTCGCCGACTGCCCGCCGACCGTCGACACGACGTCCAGCTGAGTCCCGACGTCCAGCAGTCCGCGCACGTACTTCGTCACCGCCAGCACTCGCGTACATGCCCGCGGCGTGACCGCCAGTCCTGTCCCGCCAAGCGTGCCGTTACCCAGCCGATCGTCGGGCCGCAACCGCGGTGCCGCCGACCACGTCAACGGCTGACGGCCCTCACTCACGCCGCCGTAGTACGCGTAACTGTAGACCAGCGGGCAGCACACCAGCTCATTGCTGTCAGCAAGCAATTCGTGGATCCCGATGGGATCGAGCGAGGCCGCATTCTGGTCACTCCGCTGCCACACCTCACGCAGCAGCTCGAGAGCTTCCACCGCGCGCGACCGGTCGAGCAGTGCAGTCCCCGACCGATCACCGGCCAGGCCGAGCAGCATCAGCCCGGCATGCGGCCCGGCGACACACAGCACGACGCCGGACAGGTCCAAGACCTCTGTCCACGAAGCAGGGGGCTGACGAAGCCGGTCGGGGCGGAAGAGACAGGTCTGTGTGGCGGCGTCCAGTGGCAGCGCCCAGCCGTAACCGTCCAGCCGATAGCTGTCCCACGTCGGCTCGACCGCGCGATCCCGCCACACCTTGAGATCTCGTGCCGCGAACACGTCCTCGACCGGCAGGATCGCCCCGGCCTCGATCGCGGCGCCGAGCCCCGGATGGTCCACGACGAGCAGGTCGTACCGCGAGGCGAGCTCGGACAGTGGTGTGGACTCGAATCCGGACAACGGCTGGCGATCCCACACCACCCGCACGCCGGGTGCGCCGCCGGCCGCCTCGAACGCCTCCAGCGGCCGGTACCCACGAGGGTGGTCCCAGGTGAGCCCTCTCAGCTGGACGGTCATGGAGCGATCACGCCGTCCCGTGCGCGAACCACCCCTCGGCGGACGAGCGCCTCGCGACGTTCAGCCGGCACGCCAAGCTCAGCCAGCAACTCGTCCGTGTGCTCACCGGTCAGCGGTGCGGCGCGTCGTACCTCGGCCGGCGTCCGGCTGAACCGGTACGGGAACCCTGGCGTCGTCACCGTGCCCTCGGTCGGGTGCTCGTACGTCACGAACGACTCGTTGTGCAGCACCTGCGGGTCCGACTGGATGTCGGCGTACGAGTACACCGGACCACACCAGACGCCGCGCTCCCGCAGCTTGTGCAGCCAGTGGTCGGTCGACTCCCGGGTCAGCGCCGCCGAGACGGCCGCGGAGATCTCGTCCCGGCGGACGAACCCGTCCCGCTCCGCATCGAGCTCGGCCAGCGCGGGTACGTCGAGCACCTCGGCCAGAACCGGAAGCTCGGCGAAAGCAAGGGACAGATAGCCATCGGCGGTGCTGAAGATGCCGTACGGCGCCCGGATGTAGCTGTGCGCGTGCACCTCCTCGGACCGTGTCTGGGCGACGCGACCGACCGCGTGCACGGACAGTTCCTGCATCTGCAGGGCGATCACCGCATCCAGCATGTTGACCTGAACCAGCTGCCCTTCGCCGGTGCGTTCGCGATGGAGAAGAGCGGCGAGAACGCCCTCGAACGAGCTGTAGGCGGTCACTGCATCAGCCAGGAAGTACGGCGCTGCCACCGGCGGCTCACCTGGTCGACCCGCACTGAACAGCGCGCCACTCATCGCCTGTACGAGCAGGTCCTGCCCCGGCCAGGATGCATACGGACCGGTTTCGCCGTATCCCGACACCGAGACGTAGACCAGGTCGGGCTTCAGCGCGCGCAAGGTCTCGTAGTCCACACCCAGCCTGGCAGCGACGCCTGGTCGGTAGTTCTGCAGGAACACGTCCGCCGTACGCACCAACTCGTAGAGCAACTCGCGGCCTTCGTCGGACTTCAGGTCGACCGCGAGACTGCGCTTGTTCCGATTGAGGGACAGGAACGACGCGTTCACTTCGTTGCCGACGGCACCGCCGGCGGCCGTCTGCCGCTGCCACTCGCCGCCGACCGGCTCGACCTTGACGACATCCGCGCCGAGGTCACCGAGCCGCATCGCGGCCAGCGGTCCGGCCATCGCCACCGAGAGATCGAGCACGCGGTAGCCGGTCAGGATGCTCATTGGGCCGTCCAGCCGGCGTCGACGGGCAGTACGGCGCCGGTGATGAACGAGGCGTCGTCGCTGGCCAGGAAGGCGATCGCGGCGGCGACCTCACCTGGCTGCCCGATCCGGCCGAGTGCGTGGTGCCGGTCGACCATCGCCTGCATCGCGCCCGGATCGTCCTCGCCGCCGACCTTGCCGTTGCGGATCAGCGGCGTGTCGATCAGCCCGGGTGCGACGCAGTTCGCCCGGACCCCGGCCCGGCCGTGGTCCAGCGCCATCGCGCGGGTCAGGTTCTCCACGCCGGCCTTCGCCGCGCAGTACGCCGACCGGTTGCGCTCCCCGACCGTGCCGACCGCCGACGAGATCGTCACGATCGATCCGCCGCCCTGCTCGATGAAGCGCGGCAGCACCGCCCGGCAGGAGTTGTAGACGCCGGTCAGGTCGACGTCGAGGATCGTCTGCCACTCCGATGGCGTCGTGTTCGGCACGGTGTCGCAGACGTCGACCCCCGCGGCGCTGACCAGGACATGCACCGCGTCCAGCGATGCGACGACCTCGACCGTGCCGTCGAGGTCAGTGACATCCAGCTCATAGCCTCGGCCACCCAGCGACTTGCCCAGCTCGATGGCCGCCGTACCGTCGCGATCGCAGACCACCACCGTGCCGCCCTCGGCGGCGATCCGGTGGGCCGTGGCCGCGCCGATCCCGGAGGCACCTCCGGTGATCAGCGCGACCTTGCCCGCAAAACGTTGCGTGTCCATATACCTCAGGGCTTCTCGTAGGGGAAGGACGGCAGTACGCCGATCTGGTCGTACTGCATCCGGGAGTCGTCGAACCCGGGCTCCCAGCTGACGTTGGCGAAGGTGTCACACGGTCCCGCGGACGGCCCGTGGTACGGATCGCTCTCGGTGTTGGTCACCTTCACGTCGGAGAACGCGAACCCACAGCCGCCGAAGTCCATGTGCACGCCGTACGGCTTGCTGTCCGGCATCGACGGATCGGCGTTCGCGTCGTCGATGATCAACTGCGACACGGCCGCGTCCGGGGTGTACGGCGGCTGGTTGCGGACGCCGTACGCGTAGAACGGACCGGTGTCCCCGCTGTCCTTGGCCAGGTGCGACAGCCGCACGTGGTGGACGGTGTTGCCGCCGGTGTAGTTGTCCTGGTTCGGGACCTCCGGTCGCGACTCGATGCTGATGCCGTAACGGGCGCCGTGCTCGACGACGGTGTGGCTGATCTCGTTGCGGCCGCTGTTCATGATCTCGACACCGGCCGAGTCACCTGGGACCAGCTCGCCGATGTGGTGGATGTAGTTGTTGGTGAAGGTGTTGCCGTGGGCAAGATCGCCCTCGCCCGGCCACCCGCCTTCGACCTTGATGCCGTCGTTGCCGAGATGCTCGAGCAGACTGTCGGAGACCGTCGTCTTCTCGTTGGCGAACAGCAGCTCGATCGCGGTGAACCCGGTCTGTTGCAGATGCAGCCGGGTCAACGTGACCCCACGGGTGTTGGTCAGCGTGATCGCGCCCCACCGGTTGCGCGGCAGCTCGATCTGCGTGTCGTACTTCGGGTACGGGCGCTTGTAGCCGGAGTCGCCGGTCCCGTTCCAGCCGTAGCGGTACCACTCCATGAAGTCGGTGTGCTGGATCGCGAACCCGTCGAGGGTCAGGTTCTCCACCCGCCGGTTCACCGATGCGCCGGCGATCGAGAACACCTGCGTCACCTCGGGGCGCTGGACCTTGACGCCGTCCATCGTGCCGCCGGCCGGCTTGTAGTACAGCTGCTTCGCCGGGTAGTCGAGGTAGTACTCCCCCGCCTGGTCGAGCAGGCTGAGCGAGTTCTGCACGAAGTACCGCGAGCCGCCGCCGGAGTTGATGAACCCGTAGCGCGCCGGGTAGACCAGCGTCGTCCGCCGCTTGGTGTGGTTGATGTCCAGCAGCGGCACCGTGTCGGTGAACCACGACCAGGATCCACCCGACCAGACCGTGACCTGCGCCGGCCACGACGTACCGAGTCGCAGATCCCAGGCCGGATCCCAGTCACCGGCGTTGAACCCGATCTGGTCCCGGACCGCCTCCTTGGTCGGATCGAACAGGATCGAGCGCAGGTACGGCGCCCATTCCTCATCCGACCGCCGGTTCGGGTACCGGGCCGTGGTCGCCCGCTTCCCCTCGGCGTACAGGGTGTAGAAGGGCTGCTCCACGTCCACCGGCGCCTTGAAGATGCCGTCCTTGTACGGCGTCCAGCCGGTGACCTCGGTGGCGCCTTCGAACACCGCCTTCCCCGGGCCGTCCGCGCTCCGGTAGACGAGCTGGTGGCCGTTCGACCCGGAGTCGCGGTCGTCGAAGGTGATCGTCTTGTCGACCTGGTACGTACCGGCCTTGAGATTCACGACGAGGTCGCAGGACAGCTGACGGTTCAGACCGCGGGCGCGGATGGTGTCGCGGGCATGCTCGACCGTCCGCCACGGCTTGGACTTGGTTCCCGGTGCATTGTCCTTGCCGTCCGGCGATACCCAGAAGGACGAACATCCAGCAGACTGTTCGGCAGGCTTAACACCTAGGGCTGTACCTGCTCCAACCACTCCAAGAGCTAAACCGATAACCACTCCACCCAATACACGCATCCGGGGTCACCGCCCCGCCACGTCGTACGGGAAGCTGGGCAGTACGCCGATCTTGTCGTACTCCATCTTCGAGGCGTCGAAACCCGCCGCCCAGTTGGCATTCGTCACCTCGTTGCACTGGTACGACTGGTACTTGTCGTCGGTCACCTGGCCGACCTCGATGTCGGCGAAGCTGAAGCCACAGCCGCCCGCGTCCATGTGCACGCCCCGGGTGCCGCTGTCCGGCATCGAGGCGTCCGGGATCACGTCGGTGATCACCATCTGCTTCACCGTGTTCTGCACCGGGTGCGGTTCCTGGTTGTCGACGCCGTACGTGTAGAAGGCGCCCATGTCACCGCTGTCCAGACCGGTCTCCTCCAGCCGGATGTAGGAGAAGCTGTTGCCTGACGCGTACTGCTCGCCGTCCTTCACCTCCGGCCGGGACTCCAGGCTGATGCCGTAGCGCGCGCTGTGCTTCACGACCACGTGCGAGACCACGTTGTCGCCGGTGCTCAACAGCTCGATCCCGGCCGCGTCGCCCGGCACCAACTCGCCGATGTGGTCGATGTAGAGGTTGGTGAACGTGTTGTGGTGAGCGACATTGCCCTCGCCCGGGTAGCCGCCCTCGACCTTGATGCCGTCGGCACCGATGTTCTCCAGCAGGCTGTCGGCGATCTTCACGTGGTCGTTGGCGGACAGCAGGTAGACACCGTGGTAGCCGGTGTCGCGCAGGTGCAGCCCGGTGAGGTCCACGTTGCGGGTGTTGGTCAGTGTCACCGTGCCAAACCGGTTGCGGGTCATCTCGATCTGGCGGTCGAACTCCGGGTACTTGTGCTTCTGGCCGGAGTCACCCGCACTGATCCAGCCGGAGCGGTACCACTGCATGAAGTCGGTGGACGTGATCCCGAGCCCCTCGAAGGCGATGTCCTGGAGCCGTCGTGTCGGCGAGGCCCCGGCCAGCGACAGCACCTCGGTCTGCGTCGGGCGCAGTACCCGCTTGCCGTCCATCGTGCCGCCGCGCGGCTTGTCGTACAGCTCCTTCGTCGCCCAGTCGAGGTAGTACTCGTCCTCGGCGTCGAGCAGGTCCAGCGAGTTCTGGACGAAGTACCGCGAACCGGCCCGGGAGTTGATCATCGCGTACCGGGTCCAGTAGTCCAGGATGACCTTGTTGTCCTTCCAGTCCGCGTTCTTGATCGGCACCGTGTCGGTGAACCAGCTCCACGAGCCGCCGGACCAGATCATCAGCTGGGCCGGCCAGTCGGTGTAGCTGTTCAGGTTCCAGGTCTCGTTCCAGTCGCCGTCGGTGTAGCCGACCTGGTCGCGGACGGCCTCCTTCTCCGGCTCGATCAGGACCGATTCCAGGTACGGCGCCCACTCCTCGTCCGACCGCCGGTTCGGGTACCGGGCCGTGGTGGCGCGTTCGCCGTCGACGTACAGCGTGTAGAAGGGCTGGTCGATGTCCACCTTGGCCTTGAAGATGCCGTCCTTGTACGGCGTCCAGCCGGTGACCTCCTGCGCGGCCTCGAGCACGGCCTTGCCCGGACCGTCCGCGCTCCGGTAGACGACCTTGTGGCCGTTCGACCCGGAGTCGCGATCGTCGAAGCCGATCGTCTTGGCGACCTGGTAGGTGCCTGCCTTCAGGTTCACCACCAGATCACAGGACAACTGCCGGTTCAGCCCCCGGGCACGGATCGTGTCCCGGGCCTGCTCCACGGTGCGCCACGGCTTCGACTTGGTCCCGGGTGCCTTGTCGTTGCCGTCCGGGGCGACCCAGAAGGACTGGCACCCCTCGGCTTCCTTCTCAGGGGTGACTCCGAGCGCGGAGCCGGCTCCGATCACCAGACCGACGCCCAGAGCGAGCCCCACTGCCAAACTTCGCTGCGGCCACATCGCGATCACCGCCCCGCCACGTCGTAGGGGAAGGTCGGCAGTACGCCGATCTTGTCGTACTCCATCTTTGAAGCGTCGAATCCGGCCACCCAGTTGGCGTTGGTCACCTGGTTGCACTGGTACGACTGGTATTTGTCGTCGGAGACCTTCCCGACCTCGATGTTGGCGAACGAGAATCCACAGCCGCCGGCGTCCATGTGCACACCGCGGGTACCACCGGCGTCCGGCATCGACGGGTCGGGGATCACGTCACCGATGACGACCTGCTCGACGGTGTTCTGCACCGGATGCGGCTCCTGGTTGTCGATGCCATAGGTGTAGAACGCGCCCATGTCACCGCTGTCCAGGCCGGTCTGGTCCAGCCGGATGTACTTGAAGCTGTTGCCCGACGTGTACTGATCGCCGTCCTTGACCTCCGGCCGCGACTCCAAGCTGATGCCGTAGCGCGCACTGTGCTTCACGACGATGTTGGAGATCGTGTTGTTGCCGGTGTCCATCAGCTCGATCCCGGCCGAGTCCCCAGGGACCAGTTCGCCGATGTGGTCGACGAAGACGTTGGAGATGGTGTGGTGGTTGCTCAGGTCACCTTCACCCGGCCAGCCGCCCTCCACCTTGATGCCGTCGGCACCGATGTTCTCCAGCAGGCTGTCGGTGATCCGGGTGTGGTCGTTGGCGAACAGCAGGTAGATCCCGGTGAAGCCGGTGTCGGACAACCGCAGCCTGGTCAGGTCGATACCGCTGGTGTTGGTCAGCTTGATCGCACCGAACCGGTTCCGCGGCATCTCGATCTGCCGGTCGTACTCCGGGTACTTGTGCTCGACACCGGCGTCGCCGCTGGACACCCACCCGTTGCGGTACCAGCTGACGTAGTCGGAGTACTGCACCCCGAGCCCGTCGAAGGTCACATCGTGCAGCCGCTGCTCGGGCGAGGCACCGGCGAGATCCAGCACGGTCTTCACGGTCGGCCGCAGGATCCGCTTGCCGTCCATCGTGCCGCCGCGCGGCTTGTAATAGACCTCACCGGCCTTGTAGTCGAGGTAGTACTCCCCCGGCTGGTCGAGGAAGCTGAGCGAGTTGTGGAAGAAGTACCGTGAACCGCCGCGGCTGTTGACCATCGCGTAGCGGGTCCAGTGCTTCAGCGTGGTCTGGGTCTTCTTGAAGTTCGTGTCCAGCAGCGGGATCGTGTCGGTGAACCACGACCACGAACCGCCCGACCAGATCGTCACCGACGCCTGGCTCAGGTCCCAGGTGGGGTCCCAGTCACCGGGAGTGCCCCACATCCAGTTGCGCACGTCCATCTTGTCCTCTTCGTAGAGGATGGACGTCAGGTACGGCGACCAGGTGTCCTCGGTGCCGCGGTTCGGGTAGCGGGCGTTGGTGGCCCTCCCCCCATTTGTGTACTGCCCGTCCTCGAACAGCGTGTAGAACGGCTTCGACGGGTCGACCTTCGCCTTGTAGATCCCGTCCTGGTACGGCGTCCAGCCGGTGATCTCCTCCGCACCGGACAGCGTCGCCTTGCCGGGGCCGTCGACGCTGCGGTAGACGACCCGGTGCCCGTTCTGGCCGGAGTCGCGCTGGTCGAGCTGGACCGTCGACGAGACCGGGTACTCGCCGGCCTTCAGGTTGACGGTGATGTCGCAGCCCATCCGGTCGTTGAGCCGCTTGTCCCGGATCTCGTCGCGGGCCCGGGTGATCGTCTTCCACGGGCTCTTCTCGGTGCCCTTGGCGCTGTCGTCGCCGTCGGGTGCGACATAGAAGTTCTCGCACTTGGCCGCGCCGGCGGGCTGGGTGTTCAGCTGGACGGCGGCGACTGCCACCAGGGCAGCCGCTACCACCCCGGCGCCGACGCTGAGCGCCGTACGCCTGGTTCTCTGTCTGGACATGTGGGCGGGGTCCTCTCGGGGGTCAGTCAGTCGCCGGCGGCGCCGTTGCCGTTCTGCGATCGCCAGCGCTCGTACTCGAGGCGGGTCTTCTCGGTCAGGGGGTAGTAGTCGCGCAGCGGCGCGCCCTCGTCGATCCGTCGACGGCTGAACTTCTCCCACTCGTCGTGCTCGGCGGCCGCCTGGACGACGGACTCCGCACGGCGTCGCGGTACGACGACCGCGCCGTCGTCGTCGGCGACGACCAGGTCGCCGGGCAGCGTCAGCACGCCGCCGACCGCGACCGGGACGTTGTACGCCCACGGGAACAGTTCGGACTGGGACGCGTAGTGCGGGGTGGCGCCGGTGGACCAGATCGGTACGTCGAGCTGCGACACCCGCGGGACGTCGCGGATCCGGCCGTCCACCACGATGCCGGCGCCGCCACGGAGCTTGAAGTAGCGGACCAGCATGTCGCCGAAGCAGCCGGTGGTGTGGCTGCCGTATGCCTGGACAACGAGCACGTCACCGGGCTGTACCTCGTCGAGTACGGCCCACAGCGCCGTACTGCGCTCGATGTACTCCTGCGTCTGGCCGTCGGCGATGTCTTCGCGCTGCGGCATGAACTGCAGCGTCAGCGCACGGCCGACCACCTTCCTGCCGGGAAACATGCTGGCCGGACCGTCGACGAAGGTCCGGCGGATGCCCTGTCCGTGCAACCGGGCGCAGGCGGTGGCCGACCCGATCTCGGACAACCGAGACACCAGGCCGGGATCCGGTGCCGGCGGGTTCTCGCCGCGCACCGGCAGGTCCCAGACCGGGGCGACCGGGGCTTGTTCGATACCGCTGCTCATATGTCTCCTCAGTCAAGCGCCACGTGCGCGGCGCGATAGGCGTTACGGGTCAGCCGCAGGTCGAGCCGGATGGTCCGGCCCGGCGGCATCGTGACTTCAAGTCTGTTGCCGCCGACAACGATCGTCGCGGTGCCCGGCGCCGGCGGCGGCGACGTGTAGGCGGGCGACGGGCCTGGGTAGGCACCGGTGGCGGTGGTGACGACGGCCTCGTCGATCCGGTCGGTGCCGAAGCTGCCGGCCTGGACGATCACGCGGCGGGTCTGGGTCGCGGACAGGTTGACCAGCTGCAGCCCGGTGCGATCGGGCTCGACCGTGTCGACCAGCGCGGCGACGTCGGCCGGGAGACCGGGGCGACCGCGTTCGGGGTCGAGGTACAGCACGCGCAACGGCAGCAGACCGCCGTTGTAGAGGAGTTGAGGCGTCCCTGTGGTCAGCTGCAGCAGGGCCTCGGTCGCGACCGGGTTGTGCCGTTGCCAGTGGTGGATGTTCATCTCGGCCGGGTCGGTGGTGTCGACGGCCATCAGGTCCATCCGGCGTTGCACCTGGGAGAGGGCGACCCCGAGCATCGCCTCGGGATAGCCGGGGTTGTCCCCCGCGAGGTAGGCCAGCCAGGGCGCCTCGTGCCCGGCGTCCTCCTTGTTCCGGAAATCGCGCACGGTCCGCCAGTCGTAGCCGCTGCGCTCCCGGAGCTGTTGCAGCCGTTCGCGATCGGAGGACTCGAAGGCGGCCTGCCACAACCAGATCGGCAGACCCAGCTGCGGCGGCTGGTAGTCGAACCAGCCGTCGTCGCCGTACCGGTTCGGAATCAGCAGCGTCGGGTTCGCGCAGTCCGCACCGAGCTCGGCCTGCCAGCGATCCCGGATGCTCAGCTCGGTGTCGTCGACAGCGGCGGTGATTCCTCGCTCGTACAGGTGGTCCAGCAGCTTCCGGGCGAGGTCGAGCCGGCTCGAGTCGCCAGTCAGGACTGCGCCGTTGACCGCCGCGATGCAGGCGGCGGAACCGACGGAGTACACGCCGTGCGGCCAGTTCCAGCCGTAGTTGCCGCCGTACCAGCGTCCGTCGTGCAGCTCGCCGACCGCACCGCTCGGACCGACGTTGTCCGGGAGCAGCCCGCCGTTGGCCGCGGCGCGTTCCTGCCAGGCGTCGAGGTACTCCAGCGTCCAGGCCGCGAACCGGTCGTTGTGGTCGTAGAGCCAGGCGTTGGCGGTCAGCGTGGTCGCGGCCAGGTTCACCGCGACGTCTCCGGCACCCAGCCGGCGGATCATCTCCGCGCCCATCAGGTCGGCCTTCGCCGGATCCTTGAGGTCGTCCCAGGTCTGGATCCCCGGTACGCCGGACAGCGGCAACCCGAAGATGCGCATGTTCGTGAGATCGGCGCCGTACGTGCGCCACTCGTCGTTGATGCCCCAGCGCGGGCCACCGCCGCCGTTGTGCGGCGCCCGGATCGTGCGCGTCGCCGCGTCGTAGTTGCCGGCCGGCGAGCCGGGCAGATACAGCTCGGCGAATCGGTACGCCCGCTCGCGGAACTCCTCGTCACCCGGGTCGGCCGCGCACAGCGAGTAGAAGAAGATCATCGACTCGCCGATGTGGAACCAGTCGTAGCCACGCTCGAACTCGTCGACCAGGAACCCGAGGTCGGTGAGCTGACGGGTGACACCTTCCCAGTGCCACTTGGCGACGTCGATCAGGTCGTCCGCACCGCCGAGCTGGTAGAGCACCGGCCAGTTGACGAACGCCTCGTAGAAGTCGTCCGCGCCGTCCCGGCTCGGGACGGGTCCGGCGTACCGGAGGCTGCCGTCGGGCAGGCAGTAGCGTTCGCGGAACAGCCACCAGCCCTCGTCCATCACGTCGAACAGGCGGCGTTGCATGATCGCCCACGCGGGCGGGCTGCCGATCGGCGTCTCGGCGACGACCCGGGGCGGGGCTGCGACTGCAGTGGCATGCGCGCTGCTGGTCATCGTCGTCATCCCTTCGTCGCTCCTGCGGTGAGGCCGCTGATCACATGCCGCTGCAGCAGCACGAAGACCACCAGCAGTGGCGCCACCGCGAGCAGCAGCGTCGGGAAGACGACCGTGTAGTCGGTCGAGTACTGGCTCACCGCCGCGTAGACGCCGGTGGTGACGGTGTAGAGACCGCTGCCCGGACCGAGGATGATCTGCGGGTTCACGAAGTCGTTCCACACCGAGAAGGTGTTCAGGATGACCATCGTCACCACGGCCGGCTTCATCAGCGGGAAGACGATCGACCAGAAGATCCGGTGCCTGCCGGCGCCGTCGACCGCGGCCGCCTCGTCCAGACTGGCCGGGATGGTCATGATGTACCCGGCGTACAGGAAGATCGAGAACGGCAGGGTCAGCGTCGTCTCGAACAGCACGAAGCCCGGGATGGTCCCCATCAGCCCGAGGAACTTCAGCGTGTAGACGACCGGGATCACCAGCACCTGGCTGGGGATGAACGTGCCGGCGACGAACAGCAGCAGGAGCACGCGGTACCGGCGCTCGGTCCGGCGGGCGATCACGTACGACACCGGGCCGGCGAGCGCGACGGACAGCACGTTCACCGAGACCACGAACAGCGCGGTGACGGCGTACCCCTTGAGGATGTTGAAGTCCGGGTTGGTCCAGGCCTTCTGCAGGTACTCGGTGGTGAGCAGGTCCGGCGACAGCGAGAACGGGTGGGTGAGGATGTCCTGCTGCGACTTGAACGCGCTCACCACGAGCAGGTACATCGGCACGAGCATCAGCACACTCGTCACGACCAGGAACGCGATCCGGCCGGCGCCCTTCATCCGCACAGGCTTCGGCTGGACCACCTGGGTCTTCACCCGAGGGAGGCGAATCACACTCATGCCTTCGCTCCCTGATCCACCCGCGACCGCAGCCGGGCAACGGTGAGCGCGAGGCCCGCCGTCACAAGCATCAGTACGACCGACTGCGCCGAGCCGAAGCCGAGCGCGTTGTTGTGGAACGAGTCCCACAGGATCAGGTACGCCGCCGTCTGCGTCGAACCGGCCGGACCGCCGCCGGTCAGCGACACGACCAGGTCGTACGTCTTCAGCAGCGTGACCAGCGACAGGACCAGATTGACCGTCACCACCGGCGCGAGCGCGGGCAGCGTGACGTTCAGGAACGTCTGCCGCGGTGAGGCGCCGTCGATCCGCGCCGCCTCGAGCAGATCACGTGACACCGTCTGCAGACCGGCGAGGTAGAGCACCACGTTGACGCCGAACCCGGCCCAGACCAGTACGCCGATCAGACTGGCCAGCGCCCAGTTCGGGTCCGACAGGAACGGCAGCACCTCGGCGCCCTTGGACGTCAGGAAGCCGTTCACCACGCCCGACGTACCGAGGACGGCGCTCCACAGGAAGCCGACCACGAGTGCGCTCAGGACGTGCGGGTAGAACAGCACGACCCGGAAGAACGCGTTCAACCGGGACGCACCGTTCACCAGCAGCGCGAACCCGAGACCCAGCACGCTGAGCAGGACGGTGCCGACGGCGGCGATCAGCAGGGTCACCCACCCGGCGCGGATCGCCTCCTCGCTGCGCGCGAGATCGAGGTAGTTCTGCAGCCCGACGATCGCCGGGTTGGCGCTGTAGCCGTTCCAGTCGGTCAGGCTCAGGTAGATCGACAGGCAGACCGGGACCACGAGCATCACGACGAAGAGCAGCAGCGCGGGACCGACCATGCTCGCGGTGGTCAGCCGGTCCCGCAGGCGGGCGGCTGCTGCGGGGGTACTCACGACTTCGACCCCATCCAGCTGTCGATGCGCTTGGCGACGTCGGCCGCGGACTTGCCGGTGTAGAGACTCTGGACCGCCTTGTTCCATTCCCCGTTGAAACCTCCCGGCAGGGTGTTGGCGCCGTACCCCTCACCTTGCGCGACGTGCTTCGGCGCCTGGTCGAGGATGTCCTGCACCTGCTTGCCGAGCGGCGTCAGCTCGTCGGCGAAGCCCTTGCGGAAGTTCCCGTCCTGCTTCAGCTGACTCTGCACGGCCTTCTCGTCGGTGACCATCCACTGGACCAGCTTCACCGCGAGGTCACGCTGCTTGGTCGACTTCAGCACCATGTACGGCGCGGCCATCGTGACTCCCTGCGGACCCGGGTACGGCTGGCCGGCCTCGGTCGGCGCCGCGAACACGCCGAGGTCGAAGGTGGGCTTCTGGCTCTCCGCCGTCCGGACGAACCAGCTGCCCATGATGTACATCGCGGACTTGCCGGTCAGGAAGCTGGTCTGCGCGTTGACGTCGTCCAGGCCGAGCGCGTTCTTGTCGACGTACCCGTTCTTGATCCAGGACTCGTAGCGCTCGAGCAGCGGCAGCATGGTCTGGCCGACGGTGAGTTGCTTGGAGTTGACCTGCTGGTACCAGTCCGGGTGCTTGGTCGCGATCGACGGGTCGCTGAGTTGCAGCAGCTGCAACCCGGTCACGTAGTCGCCGGCGGTCTGCAGCGGCAGGTAGCCCGCGGCCTTCAGCTTGCCCATCGCGGCGGTCAGCTCGTCGAGGTTCTTCGGCGGCTCGCTGATACCGGCCTTGGCGAACGCGTCCTTGTTGTAGAACACCAGCGATTGCGCCTGCTGGCCGACGCCGACCGTGTAGACCTTGCTGTCCAGCGCGGCCTGCTCGACCAGCGGCGTGTCCTTGGTCCAGGCCTGGTCGGTGAGCTCGAGCATCTGCGGGGCGAGCGTCTTGTCGACCATCAGCGTCTCGACCACGTCCGGGGCGTTGCCGGCCGCGAGCAACTGCGGCAGCGTGTCCTTCACGCCCTGGCCGGTCGGCGCCTCGATCTTCACGTCGACACCGGGGTTGGCCTCCTCGAACGGTTTGACCAGCTCCTCCCAGTAACCCTTGGTCAGGTTGGGGGTGATGTTCACCAGCATCCGCACCTCGCCGGTGGGGCCACCGGCCGATCCGCCGTCGTCGCTGAAGCCGCCACCGCAGCCGGCCGCGCCCACCAGGATCGCGGCGGCCGCCACAACGCCGAATGAACGGCGTACCGAACGAGCCATGTCAGGGTCCTCCTCAGATCCTCCCGGCGTCGGGGGCGGCCGGGCGTCGTTAGCGATGGACGATGCAGGGAGTGACGCTCAAGTGTCAACGTTTAAACGGCAAACTGGACGTTCTGAGTCAGAAGTCCGCACCATAAGGGGTTGGCAGATTGCTGTGGGCCGGGTCACTATGCAGCCATGCCCGATGCCGGACGCCCCAAGTCGCCGCTGACCTTGTCGTCGGCCGAGCGTGCTGCGCTCAGCCATCTCGCCGCCGGGAACGGAACCAACCCGGCGATGCGGATCCGCAGCCGGATCGTGCTCGCCTGCGCCGAGGGCCAGTCGAACAAGGACGTCGCGGACCTGCTCTCGGTCACCCCCGGCACGGTCGGCAAATGGCGCCGCCGGTTCCTCCGGATGGGAATGGCCGGTCTCGACGACGGGATGCGCAGCGGCCGGCCGCGGATGGTCGACCGGGTGCAACTGGGCGCTGCCGGCGCAGGATCGATGGCCGATTCCGGACACCCGCCCTCGACCCGCGAGGTCGCCGCCGTTCACGGAGTGTCGCAATCGACCGTCGCGCGCCGTCGCCGCGAGGAGATCCACCGGCATCGCACCGGCGGCGGACTCGCGCTGGGCGCGGCCCAGCCGCCGCCCCCACCGTCGACCGATATCGAGTTGCTCTCGGATCGCGTCTACGAGGCGATCCGCGGCTGGATACTGTCCGGCGAGCTGGCCCCCGGCATGCGGGTGGTGGAGTCCGAGATCGCCCGCGTCCTCGGCACCAGCCAGACCCCCGCCCGGGAGGCGGTACGGCGGCTGGCCCACGAGGGACTGGTGACGTACCGGCCCCGGCTGGGCAACTTCGTCACCGAGATCTCCCAGGTCGAGGCCCGCGAGGCGCGCGAGGTCCGCGTACTGCTGGAGACCGCCGCGGCCCGGCGCGCGACCGGCCACGTCCCGCCGGAGGAGCTCGATCTGCTACGGATCGAGGTGCAGAGGATGACCGAGGCGGCCGAGCACCACGACATCGGCGCGTTCCGTGAGGCCGACCTGCGCTTTCACCGGCAGGTGCTCGCGACCAGCGGCAACTCGATGCTGCTGAAGGTCTGGCGCACGCTCGAGCCGGCGCTGTGGAACCTCCAGGTCGTCTCGAACGCCATGTACGCCGGCGACTGGGGCCTGATGGCCCGTCGTCACATCGATCTGGTCGAGGTCCTGGCCGGCACCGATCCCGAAGACGCGGCCCGCCTGTTCTCGGCCCACGCCCGCGGCGAGAGCTCCATCACCAGACCCGCGGGGCGCCATGACTGATGCGCCGGACAACCGCCCACCTCCGCGCGACCCCCTCGCTCCCCTCGACGCCCACGTCCACCTTTGGGACACCTCGCGTCGCTCGCTCCCTTGGCTCCCCGCCGGTCACCCCCTCCGCCGGGACTTCTCCCTCCGCGACTTCAGCGAAGCTGCTGACGGTCTCCCGGACACCATCCTGGTCCAGGCCGACGCCGATCCGCTCGAAGTCACCGACCTGCTCGACCTCGCCGCGACCACACCCTCCGTCCTCGGCGTTGTCGGCTGGTTCGACCTCCTGGCCGACGTACAGCTCCCGCAGCACGCCAAGCTGGTCGGCATTCGTTGCCCGCCCGCCGACCAGACCGACCCCGACGCGCTGACCGATCCGGCGCTCCTTCGCGGCGTACGGTCCGCTGCCGACGCCGGACTCGCCATCGACCTGCTCCTCCGACCCCCTGCCCTCACCGGCGCCGCGTGGCTCGCAACCGCTGTGCCCGACGCTCGCCTGGTACTCGACCACCTCGGCAATCCGGCCACCGCCGACGCCGACTGGCTCACCGGGTTGAAGGCACTCGCCGACTGCCCGAACGTCACCGTCAAGCTCTCCGGCACCGCCCACCTACCGTCCGACACCCTCGCCGAACTCATCGCCGTCGCGCTCGACCTGTTCGGCAGCGACCGGTTGATGTTCGGCTCCGACTGGCCCGTGTGCACGCTCTCCAGCAGTCGCGCCGAGGTCGTTCGCCGTACCACTGAACTGCTTCCGGCGGCCGCGCACAACGACGTGTTCCGCGGCACCGCCCAGCGCACCTACCGCCCCTAGGAGACCGCTCCATGACCGAATACACCCGACGCCAGGTCCTGCGGACCGCCGGCGCCGCGGCCGGCACCGCTGTCGTCGCCGGTACCCTGACCGATCCCCTCGCTGCAGCTGCCGCCGCGGCCGCAGGGCCTGAGCCGCTCGGCAGCGACACCAATCCGCTGAAGCTCTGGTACACCCAGCCCGCCACCGAATGGCTGCAGGCGCTTGCCGTCGGCAACGGTCGGCTCGGTGCGATGGTGTACGGCGGCATCGCGACCGAACAGCTCCAGCTCAACGAGGACTCGATCTGGGCCGGCGGACCACACCAGTACGACGACCCGGCCGGCCGCGAGGCACTGCCCGAGATCCGGCGACTGATCGCCGAGGAGGACTACCTCGCCGCGCAGATGCTGGCCGACGAGAAGTTCATGGGCCGTCCGACCGAGCAGATGCAGTACCAACCGATCGGCGACCTGATGCTGGCGTTCCCCGGCATCACCGAGGCCGGCGTCACGTCGTACCGGCGCGAACTCGACCTGACCACGGCAACCACCTCGGTGAACTACGTGGCCGACGGCGTCCGCTACACGCGTGAGGTGTTCGTCAGCCATCCGGACCAGGTCCTGGTGATGCGGCTGACCGCGGACAAGGCCGGTGCACTGTCCTTCGACGCGACGTTCACGACCCCGCAGGCGGCGACAGTCGATCGGTACGACGACCGGACGCTGACACTGAACGGGATCAGCGGGGATGCCGAAGGGCTCAAGGGATCGGTGAAGTTCTGCGCACTGGCCCGGGCGTTCGCCGAGGGCGGGACCACGAAGGTTGCTGACGGCAAGCTCACGGTGGCCGGTGCCAACGCGGTCACGCTGGTGCTGTCGATCGGGTCCAGCTACCGCAACTACCTCGACGTCAGCGCCGACCAGGTGGCCAAGGCGACGACGCATCTGCCGGCCGAGCGTCCGGCCTACGGACGGCTGCGGCAGACGCATATCGAGGACTACCGGCGGCTGTTCGGCCGGCTCGACATCGATCTCGGGACCTCGGACTCGATCGCGCTGCCGACCGACCAGCGAGTGGTCGCGTTCCGCAACGGTGGTGACCCGCAACTGGCTGCGCTGTACTACCAGTTCGGCCGGTACCTGCTCATCTCCAGCTCGCGCAGCCCGGGGCAACCCGCCAACCTGCAGGGCATCTGGAGCTACAAGATGCTGCCGGAGTGGCAGTCGAAGTTCACGCTGAACATCAACGCCGAGATGAACTACTGGCCCGCGGGTCCGGCCAACCTCGCGGAGTGCTGGGACCCGATGTTCCAGATGATCGCCGAGCTGGCCGAGTCCGGCGCGCGGACCGCTCAGGTGATGTACGACGCTCCCGGGTGGGTCGCGCATCACAACACCGACGGGTGGCGCGGTACTGCTCCGGTGGACTTCGCGTTCTACGGGGTCTGGCCGACCGGTGGGGCGTGGTTGTCGCTGCTGTTCTGGGAGCGGTTCGAGTACACCGGCGATCTGGCCATGCTGCAGAAGTACTACCCGGTGCTGCGTGGATCGGTGGAGTTCTTCCTCGACCAGTTGCAGACGGACGCGAAGACGGGCTATCTGGTGACCAGCCCGTCCCACTCGCCGGAGCTCAAGCATCACGACTACGACAACGAAGGTGTCAGCATCTGCGCCGGTCCGACGATGGACAGCGAGATCCTGCACGACCTGTTCAAGGTCTTCGGCCAGGCCGCAGCCCTGCTCGGTAAGGACTCCGCGATGGCCGCGCAGGTGGCCGAGGCGCGGTCCCGGCTGGCGCCGATCCAGATCGGGTACCTCGGACAGATCCAGGAGTGGCTGATCGACTGGGACGAGGCCGCGCTGGAGACGAGCCGCCATGTCTCGCATCTGTGGGCGCTGTTCCCGAGTGACCAGATCACACCTCGCCGTACGCCGGAACTCGCCGACGCGGCCCGGAAGTCGCTGGAACTGCGCGGCCCGGCGGTCACGGCCGGCTGGTCACTCGCCTGGAAGCTGAACATGCGGGCGCGGTTGCTCGAGCCGGACAACGCCTACAAGCACCTGACCCAACTGCTCGCTCCGGGCCGGACGGCGCCGAACCTGTTCGACCTGCATCCGCCGTTCCAGATCGACGGGAACTTCGGTGGCGTCTCCGGGATCACCGAGATGATCATGCAGAGCCACTCCGGTGAGGTCGCGTTGCTGCCGTGTGTCCCGGCGGCCTTCCCCACCGGCAAGATCCGCGGCCTGCGTGCGCGCGGCGGCTTCGACCTCGACCTCACCTGGTCCGACGGCAAGCTGACCCGGGCCCGCATCCGCTCCTTGCTCGGCAACCGCCTGAAACTCCGCACCGGTCTGCACGTGGATGTGAAGTCCAGCGCCGGCCCAGTAGCCTTCGCCCGCCCTGAAGACGGCGTAGTCGAGTTCCGCACCCGCCCAGGAGTCGACTACTACATCGAGCCCCGCCCATGATTGCGCTCGGCCCGCTGGGGCTGGGCACCGCACCGCTGGCTGGAGGTGAACCGGGTGCTGCCCAGGCTGCTGTTGAGGAAGCGCTGGCAGCCGGGATCGACTACTTTGACACGGCTCCGCTGTATGGAGCGGGGTCGGCTGAGCGGCGGCTCGGGGGTGCATTGGCTGGGGTGGATCGGGCGTCGTACAAGGTCTCGACGAAGGCCGGGCGGCGGGTGGTTGGTGATGGGGTCGAGTACGACTTCAGTGCCGACGGGATCGCGCGGTCGGTCGAGGACAGCCTGGCGCGGCTCGGGTTGGATCGGGTCGACATCGTGCACCTGCACGACCCGGACAACCACGTCCGGCAGGCCCTGGACGAGGCATACCCGGTGCTCGACGACCTCCGGCGCCAGGGCGTGATCGGCCGGCATGAACAGTCCGGAGATCCCGGCCCGTTTCGTCCGCGAGACCGACCTCGACGTCGTCCTGATCGCCGGCCGCTACACCCTGCTCGACCAGTCGGCCGCCGACGACCTGCTCACCGCGGCGGCCGACCGTGGTGTCGCCGTGATCGCCGGCGGCGTCTTCAACTCCGGCATCCTGGCCGGCGGATCGACCTACAGCTACCGTCCCGCGTCACCCGAGATCGTCGCCCGCGTAGAGCAGTTGGCCAAGGTCTGCACGTCGTACGACGTCTCGCTGAGAGCGGCCGCGATGCACTTCCCCACCACTCACTCCGCGGTGACGACAGTCCTGATCGGCTGCGCCACCGCGGCTGAGGTCCGAGAGAACGTCGAGCTCTGGCGGCAGCCCTTGCCCGCCGAGCTGTGGACCGCTCTCGACGCTTGCCACTAGCAACAAAAACCGCCCCGAAAGGTTGCACCATGCCTGTACGTCGATGGTCCCTGCCCTTACTCGTCACACTGCTGGCCACCAGCGCCGGCTCGCTCGCCGCGGCCGGTCCACCCGCCCAACCCGCCGATCAGCTCACGACCGCGTGGCACGACGGCGCACTCCGGACCGACCCGGCCGGGCTCGTCTCGCGGTCGGACCTGGTCCAGGAAGGCCCGGCCTGGCGTGCGTACCAGGCGATGCCGCTCGGCAACGGCGTCCTCGGTGCCGCGGTCTGGGCCGAGAAGGGCTTCAGCGCCCAGCTCAACCGCGTCGACACCTTCCCCGAACTCAAGTCCGCCGGGCGTCTCGTCGTACCCGGCCTCGATCCGCTGATGCGCGCCGCCGACTACACCGGCCGGCTCGCGATGTACGACGGCCAGCTCGTCCAGCGTGGCGGTGGCATGTCGGCCCGCTCCTACGTGCGGGCCGACGCCGACCAGTTCGTCCTGGAGGTGACCGGCGCCGATCCCGGCAAGACACAGACCGCGGACCTCAAGCTCTGGGAGGGCCGTACGCCGACCGCCGACGCCACCGGCGCGGTCGCCTCGCTCGCCGAGACCTTCCGCGACACGGCCTCGGGCAGCCTGACCGGCGCGGTCGCCGCGTTGACCGCTCGGGCCCGCGATGTCTCGGCATCCGTGGTCGACCCGTTGACCGTCCGGATCACCTTCCGCCCCAACGCTGACGGCTCGTTCCGGCTGGTTGTCGGCGTACCGTCGTACCAGGGCGGTGACGTGGCGACCGCCGCGCGTCGTGCGGTTACTGAGTCGAAGAGCAAGCACCTCGACTGGTGGCACGCGTTCTGGGCGAAGGCCGCGCCGATGCGGATCACCTCGGCTGACGGCACCGGCGAGTACGTCGAGGCCGTCCGGACGCTCCAGCTCTACACGATGGCCGCGTCGATGCGGTCGCCGGTGCCCAGTACGCACGGCGCCGTGGTCCGGATGTTCTCGTCGGCCAAGGACCAGGCCGACTGGGCGCAGGACTCGTACTGGCATTTCAACCTGCGGATGATCATCTCGACCAACCTGGGTGCGGGCATCGGTGAGTTCAACGCGCCGTACTTCCGGTTCTACCTCGACCGCGCCGACCTGATGAAGAAGTGGACACACGACCACTGGTTCAACGCCCAGGGGACGTGTGTGCCGGAGTTCCTGCGGTACGACGGTACTGGCGACGGCTGCGACAACATGTCGGAGCCGGGCTGGGTGAAGCGCATTCTCAGCAGTGGACCGGAGTTGGTGAACAACATCTGGTGGCAGTACCGCTACACCGGCGACCGCAAGCTGCTGGATCGTGCCTATCCGCTGATTCGCGAGATCGCGGAGTTCCATCTGGCCGCGCTGACCCCTGGCGAGGACGGATACCTGCATCTGGAGCACGTGAACGCGCTCGAAGTGCAATGGGACACCAATGACCCCGCACCCGACCTGGCCGCGATGCGGGTGATCTTCCCGATCGTCGCGGACCTGGCTCAGGCGCGTGGGGACGCCGCGTTCGCTGCCCGGCTGCGCGCTGCGGTCGAGAAGCTGCCGCCGTTCCGGACTGTGCAGCGTGGCGGTGAGGAGGTGCTCGCCTGGTCCGGCACCGACGAGGAGGCGCACAACACGCAGAACCCGGAGATGGAGGTGCTGTGGCCGTGGGGGCTCTTCGAGGAGACCTCCGAGTTGATGCAGGCGACGTACCGGCAACGGGTCTACCCGCAGGACAAGGACTGGGGCATGGACACCACCTGGGCCGCACGCCTCGGGCTGGCCGATGAGGTGAAGCGACTGATGCTGAAGGGGATCCAGGACTTCCAGATCTTCCCGAACGGCTTCACCGTGCACCGCACCGGCCGCGAGCCTGTCCGGCAGCAGAGCTTCTACAACGAGTGGGGCGGCGTCGTGACGACCGGTCTGCAGGAGGCACTGATCCAGTCGTACGACGGGGTCGTGCATGTCGCACCGGCCTGGCCGAGCGAGTGGGACGTTGCTGGGTCGGTGGAGATCGAAGGTGGTCACCGGATCAGCACTGAGGTCCGTGACGGCGTACCGAGCCTGGTCGGCATCGAGGCGGGCAGTCGTGAGACCCTGCGCGTCCGCAACCCGTGGCCGGGCCAGCAGGTGCGTGTGATCGACTCCCGCGGTCAGACTGTCGTCGGACCAGTTGGGGATGACGTGCTGACGGTGCCTGTGCTGGCCAACCAGTCTTACGTCGTCGAACGCGTCGCCGTACCGCTGTCGTCCTTCAAGCATGTGCGACTGACCGGAGAGCCCGCGTCGGCAGTCAAGACGGTCGGCACCCGGATGCTCGGCGTACCCAAGAGCGAGCCGCCGATGCTGAGTGACCTGGTCACCGTGCGCACCCCGGACAAGCTCTCCAACCTCGTGAAGGCGCAGCCCGGCGCGGAGATCTACGTCGACCGCAGCTACAAGATCACCGACCTGCCGGCGGAGTTGACCGGTCAGGCGATGGTCCCAGGCTCCAACGACGACTCGAAACTGACCGCACCAGCCGACTACCTCACCCTCAACCTCACCGGCCCGGCTACGGTCTACGTGGCCTACGACCCCCGAGGCGAGAACGACTGGTGGCCGGCCTGGCTCAGCACCTTCACCCGAACAGACCAAACCGTCGGCACCACAGACCAACGCCTCCTCCTCTTCAAGCGCGAAGTCCCAGCCGGCCAACTGGCCCTAGGCCCCAACTCAGGCCTAGAAGGCAAGGGCAACTCCAGCTACCTCACCTTCGTCACTCCCCGCTGACATGTGCATCGGTTGAGGGAGTACTTCAGCCGGGATTGATTGGTTTGGCTATCACGATGCGGGGGTGCTGTCCGGCGATTGCGACGTCGTGGATGTCGAGGATTTGCCAGGCAGCATCTCCGCTGATCCTTGCCGCCTGTTCGTGGTTGAGGATGGTGACGATTCGGCCGTCTGGATGGAGGACCCGTCGCCAGCGGTTCAGGTATGGGGTCAGGTCGCCGATGCCTAGGCGGACGTCCCAGGGTGGATTCGTCAGGATCCGGTCGACTTCGGACACCACGCGCCGGGCGTCGCCGGTGCGCCATTGGATGGATGCGTGGTCTGGGGTGTTCGCGCGGGCGACCGCGATCGTCGCCTTGTCGACGCCCAGATAGATCGCCCCGGGCATGACGGCGTGCGCCTCGAGCAGGAGCGTTCCCGCACCGCAGAACGGGTCCAGCACGCGATGACCGGGCCTGATGCGAGCAAGCCTGGCCATGGCCGCGGCGACCGGTGGGTGCAGGCTGCCGGTCACCGTCTGCCGGCGCCACTCACGACGATGGAGTGGTACGTCGAACGGCCGGACGCCGACCCACATCGTCGTACCGTCGAGCACCACCCGCCAGTCGACCCGCTCAGGCGGCGGGGCCGTGCCGTTCCGGCGGGAGTGATACCTGGAGCCGGAGATCTCCTGCAGTACTTCACCAACGAGGTCTTCGACGTCAAACCTGGTGAAGTTGCGGCTTCCCTGAAACGACGCGCTCACCGCGAAGCGCCCCTTCGGGCCTGAGCACAACTGACGGCGGACTGCGGTCACGGCCGCGGCCAGAGCCGGCCTGGTCCGACCTGGATCGACGACGGCGGCCTGGACGACGAAGAGATCGTCGGCCAGCCGTGGCGGGTTGGTGATGATCGTCGCGGCAGTGGGTCGGACGATGAGTTGACGCTTGGACAGATCGATCACGCGATGGTTCGCCGCGGTCAGTTCAGCAGCGGCCAAGCGCTCCAGGCCGGTGACGGTTCGCACCAGCACCAGCGGCTGCTCGCCGTGGCTGAGGGCTCGGGTGATCGACTCTGCCGCGCCGAAGCGCGCAGAGGGCATGAAAGGTTCTCCCGGTCAGCGGTCGGGAGCAGCCGAACGGCCCACTCCCGCATCGCCGGCCGCGGGCAAAGCCTCGGACTGGCCAGCGGGAAGCTAGCCCACGCGGAAGACTGCCATGATCATGCCGCCGATGATGGCACAGCCGTGGTGTCCAGCCCACCGAATTTCCGGAAGGTCAGGGTGAAGGTGCGCTCGGCAACTTCCAGCGTGTGCTGAGGAGTCGCGGCCGGACCACAGGACGCACTACCCAGCCCGTTCTGAGCCAGATCCAGGTTGACGTAGACCTGGTCGCGCGGAGTCAGGTCTCCGCGGTGACGGGCGCGCTCCAGATCCTCGGTCGTCCAGCGCCGCGCCGTCAGCTGGAAGTACGGCGCTCCTTCCACCCGCAACCCGTTGCCGTCAGCATCTGTCAGCTCGGCCCAGCGGACATCGATCCGCGACCCGTTCTCCTGCGGTACGACGTACGGCGTCTGCAACTCGTCCACCGTGCACTCGTACCGCCCGACCCGAGCAGCCTCCCGACTGTCGGCGTACGCCTCACCTGGTCCACCACCAAACCACCGGAGGTTCCCGAAACCGGCCGGCAACGCCATCCGCACCCCGAATCGCGGCCAACTCCCACACCGCGGCGAGATCGCGGACCCCTCCCACTCCCCCTCGGGCACCACATCCACCGTCAGTTGCAAGCCGTCCGCGACAGCTCGCCAGCGATAGGACACCCCCACACCCAGGCCGAGCCCGTTCGGCGCAACCCGCCCCCGGACCACCAGGTCCTGCTCGCCGACCACGACCTCATCCACCCGATGCTCGAGCCGATCAAGCCCCGCAGCCCGCCACTCGACGCTGACCGAGTTGTTCCCACCCTGCCCGTTGTCGTTGTCGGTCGGCGCCCGCCACAAGTCAAGCCGCGGCCCCTCCACCGGCACCCCGAACAACCGCACCAGCCGCCCCGACCGCGAGTCGAACTCCCCCGCACCGACGACCAGCCTGTCGTCCACCCACTCCACCGGCCGCGGTTCCTCGTCCCGGCCGTCTCCCCGCTGCTCTGCCGGCCCGTCCTCGGGCTCACCCGACACCCCGGCCTCTTCCCGGGCGGCGCTGCTCGGCAGCTCGAACTGCGCCCACGCAACCTCATGTCCTGCCGCAGCCCACGGCTCGTCCTTCGCCAGCACAGCTCGAACAGTCAACCACCGCTCCCCCACCACATCCGAACTGAGATCCGGTCGACCCACCTCCACCAACGCACCCGCCTCAACCCCCGGAACCTCCAGCTTCCCGGACCCCACCTTCACCCCGTCGACCTCCTCCACCCACAGAAACTCCAGGTGATCCAACGTCCCGAAGTCCTGCAGATTGCGGATGGTGAGGGGATCAGGCCCGGTCATGCGCACCGGCTCGATCACCTTCTTGAGCTCGATCAACCCCGGCGACGGCGTCCGATCCGGAAACATCAACCCGTCGATACAGAAGTTGGCGCCATGCACCCGTTCGCCGAAGTGACCGCCGTACACATAATCCGTTGCACCCGGCAACAGCAACCCATGATCGATCCACTCCCAGACGAACCCACCCTGCAACCGCGGATACCGCTCCAGCACCCGCTGGTAGTCCCCCAGCCCACCAGGCCCATTGCCCATCGCATGCGCATACTCGGCCAGGACGAACGGCAACCCCCGACGACGCGCCTCCAGCTCGGGTTCGTCGATCGTCACGTCCTCGGTCCGGGTCCCGATGCGCTCCAGCTCGTCGAGCGGTGTGTACATCAAGCTGTAGATGTCGGAGAACTCGTAGCTCCGGTCCCGCTCGTAGAACAGCGCCCGGCCCGGATCGCGCTCCCGGGTCCACTCCGCCAGGAGCCCGAAGTTGCGACCGCGGTGACTCTCGTTCGCCAGCGACCAGATGATCACGCTCGGATGGTTCTTATCGCGTTCGACCATCCGGCGCATCCGGTCGAGCATCATCGGGGCCCAGTCCGGATCGTCGGCCGGGTTGCCGCGCCAGTCGGTGTAGATGAATCCGTGCGTCTCGATGTCGCACTCGTCGATCACCCACAGCCCGAGCTCGTCGCACAGGTCGAGGAACGCGGGGTGCGGCGGGTAGTGCGCCGTCCGGACCGCGTTGAGGTTGTGCTGCTTCATCAGCACCAGGTCCTGGCGCATGGTCTCGACACCGACCGCACGCCCGCGGCGCGGATCGTGTTCGTGCCGGTTCACGCCGCGGAAGAACAGCGGCCGCCCGTTCACCGTCAGCAGCCCGTCGACCAGCGCGACCGTGCGGAACCCGATCCGCACCTCGACCGTCTCCCCGCCGGCCTCGACGTGAGCGTCGTACAGCCGAGGAATCTCGGCCGACCACGGCTCCACGCGCGGAATGCACACGGTCTCCCCCGGAGCCAACTCCAGCCCGAGCTCGGGAACAAGGATGCGGGCGTACGACGGATCGACGTCGACCCGCAAGGTCCCGCCACCGGTGACGTGGTCGTAGTCCGCATGCACGAACACGTCCTCGATCACCGGCCGAGCGAGCAGCCTCACGTCCCGGAAGATCCCCGGCAGCCACCACATGTCCTGGTCCTCGAGGTAACTCCCCGACGACCACTGATGCACTCTTACCGCGAGTAAGTTCCGGCCGGGCCGCAGGTGCGCGCCGACCTCGAACTCACTGGGCAGCCGGCTCCCCTTCGCCGTACCGATCTCGACATCGTTCACCCACACCTTGAAGCACGAGTCGACCCCTTCGAACCGCAGTACGGCGCCGTCCCGCGGCCAGTCGTCCGGCAGGTCGAACCACCGCCGGTGATCCCCGGTCGGGTTGGCGTCCGGCGCACGCGGCGGGTCGATCGGGAACGGGAACGCGGTGTTCGTGTAGCGCGGCCGGTCGTACCCCTGCAGCACCCAGTGCCCCGGCACCTCCAGCTCGTCCCAGTCGCCGTCACCCGTGATCGGATCCGCAGGCACCTCCGGCCAGAACCTGAACTGCCACCGCCCGTTCAGATTGAGCTTCGGACTGGACGACCGCAACCAGGCCCGCGGCGTACGCATCCCGGTCCCGGGCAGCAGATCCTCGAAGTACGACGTCATGCCCGCTCCTCCCTGACCACGCGCACGTCACGCGGTGCAAGCTCGAATCGACCGCCGGAGATCAGGCCTGCCGGCGGTTCGACGGACACCGCTGAGCCGGACCAGTTGTGGACGAACCAGAGCCGCTCGCCCGCAGGATTCACTGCCGACAGGGCAGTCACCGAGGCGGGTAGCCCAGGCCACGAACTGTCCAGCACCTGGCTGAACACCGAGCGAGCCAGCGCGCCGTCCGGCACAGTCCCGACCACCGTCACCGAGCCCGCGCCGAACGACTTGCTGGTGACAACCGGCCGTCGCCCACCGCCGGGATGCTCGAACGACGCCAGCACCTCAGCATCGTCCACGATCAACCGCTCGGCCCACCGGGTCGCGTGTCCGTCCAGCCCAGCCACGGGCTGCGGGTCCAACAGGTTCTCGTACTCCAGGTAGTGAACGCCCGCCGCCTCACGCAACCGGCCAGGCGCAACCTCCGCCCGCGCCCGCGCCTCCGGGTCGGCGTACCCGGTCCGCGGCCCGATCACCAATTGACCGCCCGCCTGCGCATAACCCACCAACAGCTCCAGCACAGCATCGGACGCGATGTACAGCGCCGGCACAACCAGCACCGGATACCGCGACACCAACGCCACCGGATCGTCGCCGAGCCGCTCGACAGGCACCACACCCGGCCGCAGTCCGGCGTCGAGCACGCCGGTGTAGAACGCAGTGACGATCGTCGGGTACGACGACTTGTCCGGCGTACCACCCGGATGCGCCAGCGGAGGCTGGAACTGCAACGCCCAATCGCTCTCCGTCGACCACACGATCGCCACATCGACATCCGGCCGCAGCTCAGCCACTGACGACCCGGCCTGTGCGAACTCGGCTCCGATCGCCGCGATCTCGTCGTACACACGTCCCGGCTGCAGGCCGTGGCCGAGGATCCCGCCCCAGAACGTCTCCGCGCCGTGGTGGATCGAGTGCCAGTGCCAGTACTGCACCATCCGCGCGCCGCGCGACACCATCGCCCAGGCGAGCTGCCGGAGTTGGCCGTCGTACGGCGGATGGTTCAGTTGCGAGCCGCCGATCGAGGTCGCGTTCGTCTCGGTGATCAGGAAGGGTTCACCGCGTGAGCCGTAGACGCGGTCGGCCGCGAGGTACAGCTCGGCGACGCTGCGTCCGATCCAGCCCGGCTCGAACCGTGGCGGTTGCGCCGGCCGCTCCAGCCCGTCCTGGACGTGCACGTAAAGGTTGCCCGCCGCGACATCCAGCCGGGACGACAGCGGTACGTCGGCCACCGCGGCCCGGTCGTAGGCCAGACACGTCGTCACGAACTGCTCGGGCCGTCGCAGCTCCCGGACCAGGTCGGCCTGCCAGCCGATGAACTCAGTCGTCCGCGAGGCCTGGAATCGTCGCCAGGCCAGGTCGTACGACGGCGTGCTGTTCCCATCCGGACGCCACAGCTCCGACCATTCGCTCAACCGGTGCGACCAGTACGTGAGTCCCCACGCCTCGTTGAGATTGTCGACGTCGCCGTACGTCTCTCGTAGCCGCGCGACGAACGCCTGGAACGCGCTCTCGTTGTGCGGCACCAGCAGACCGGGTTCATTGTCGACCTGATATCCGATCACGGCCGGGTGGTCGCGATGGTGCTCGACGATTCGCCGGATCACCCGCTCGGCGTGGAACAGGAAGGCGGGCTGGTGATAGTCCACCTCCTGCCGGACGCCCCACGGCACGCGCTCCCCGGTCCGACGCTCGGCCGCGATCTCCGGGTGCGCGCGCTGCAGCCACGGCGGTACGGCGTACGTCGGAGTGCCCAGGACGACGCCGATCCCGCGATCTCTTGCGCCGTCGAGCACCGGCCGGATCCAGTCGAGGTCGAACACCCCGTCCTGTGGCTCCCAGGTCGACCACACCGACTCGCCGACCCGGATCGCAGTGATCCCGGCTGCGGCCATCAGATCGAGATCCGTGTGCACCCGATCGCGTAGTTCCTGCGGCAGATACTCCGGGTAGTAGGCCGTCCCCAACACAACCCGCGGCGGCAGCATGCACAAAAGCTAACCCATGCAACATTATCTATGCAATCGTTTGCACGCAGGAAGTCTCAGCCGTGCGCGGCAGCGCGAGAGGTGGAAGGAGTCAGGTGGTCGCGCGGATGCGGGCTCGGCGACGGGCTGGGCCGGTGCTTGCGCGGACGACCAGCTCCGGCGAGAGCAGATCCGGCGTCGGCCAGTCCTTGCCGGCCAGGCGGGCCGTTAGTTGTTGCCAGGCCAGCTCGCCCAGCCGCGCGCGCTCGTTCCGCAGCGACGTCAGCGGCGGACGGGCGTAGGCGGCGATGGGGATGTCGTCGTAGGAGGCGACCGACAACTCGGCGGGCACCTCGACGTCGTTGTCGTGCATCCAGCTGAGCAGGCCGACACCGACCAGGTCGTTGAAGGTGATCACGGCGGTCGCGCGGCTCCGCAGTACGGTCGGCCCGGCGTCGTACCCGTGGTGCCCGGCCCAGCCGCCCTCCATCTCGTCCAGCGTCACGTCGAGGGAGCGCGCCGTACGACGCAACGTCCGCCGGCGCTCGCCGTCCGACCAGGACGTCGCCGGACCGCCGACGTACAGGACTCTCCGATGGCCTAGACCGGTGAGGTGTTCGAGCAGGATCCGGCTCGCGGCGCGGTAGTCGATCGCCACCACTCCGGCGTTCTTCACTGTCCGGTTGATGCACACGACCGGCACCGGCAGCGCGAGCGCCTTCTCCAGCCCGGCCCGGTTGAGCCGCGAGCTGCAGAGCACCAGCGCACCGGAGTGGTCGACCAGTTCCTCGACGAGTCGCAGCTCCTCCGCCGGGTCCTCGCCGCTCTCCCCGATCAGCAGCCGGTAGCCGCCGGCCCGGGCCGCGGCCGCAAGCCCCTTCAGGACCTCGGAGAAGAAGGGATTCGTCAGGTCCGGCACGGTCACCCCGACGGTCAGCGGCCGGCCCAGCTTGAACTCCTGCGCCCGCTTGTCCGCGCGATAGCCCAGCTCCCCCGCGACGGCACGCACATGCGCGACCACCTCGGGTGAGATCAGGTCGGAACCGTTCAGCGCCCGGGACACCGTGGACACCGACGTGCCCGCCTCACGCGCCACGTCGATCAGCCGAACCCGCTCCGCCACGCTCACCTCTCACCTTCCGAGGGGGCGGCCGTCACCCCACCTGAGTGTCTCCGATCCACACATTACGGATCGTCACGTCGTCGGCGTACTGTACGACAGCTTCCGCCGCGACCATGTCAAACCGGCTGTTCGTGATCGCGACGGAACGAATCCGCACGCTCTCCGCTCCTACCATGCGATACGCCCGCTCGGCCCGCGCAACCCGGACCCGGTCGAACCGGATGTCGCGGACGTCGGGGAACAGCGACTGGTCGCCACCGCCCTGGTAGCTGAAGGTGATCTCGAGGGGACGATACATCCAGGCCCGGGAGTCGACGTCGTGCACGTTGATGTTGCGGACGTACCCGCCGCGCGTCGAGGTCGACTTCACACACAGCACCCACTGCATCCACGCCTCGTCCGCGGCGGGATCCGGCGGCATGTGCAGGCGCCGCACCCAGACGTCCTCCACCCCGCCGCTCATCTCGCTGCCGACCGCGACCGCGGCACCACCGCTGACGAAGGTGCAGTCCTCGACGATGATGCCGCGCGACGGCAGGCCGAGCCGACGGCCGTCGGCGTCCCGGCCGGACTTGATCGCGATGCAGTCGTCGTGCGTCGTGAACGTGCAGTCGCGGATCAGTACGTCGGTGCAGGACTCCGGGTTGCAGCCGTCGCCGTTGGGTCCGAGGTTGTCGATGGTGACGCCGCTGACGGTCACGTTGCGGCACTCCAGCGGGTGGATCGTCCACATCGGCGAGTTGAGCACGGTCACGCCCTCGATCAGCACGTTCGTACAGCGGAACGGCTGGATGAAGCTCGGCCGGAGGTAGTGACCGGCGCCGAAGACCCGCTGGTCCACCGGCACCTGCTCGTTGTTCATCCGTTCGAGCTCGCCCCAGTCGGCACGCTGGTTCGGCATCCCCGGCTGCCAGCCGTACTGACCACTGCCGATCCAGTACCACCAGTGCTGGTTGTCGCCGGCACCGTCGAGCGTGCCCGCACCGGTGATCGCGATATCGGTCTGCCCCTCGGCGCGGATCAGTGACGAGTAGTTGTAGACCTCGATGCTCTGCCACCGGGTCCGGACGACCGGGTAGTCGGCCGGGTCCGTGCTGAAGCGGAGCGTCGCGCCCTCCTTCAGGTGCAGGTCGACATTGCTGAGCAGGTTGATCACTCCGGTGTGCCAGACGCCAGGAGGTACGACGACGTGGCCGCCGCCGGACTCGTGACAGGCGCGGATGGCGCGGGCGATGCCGGCGGTCGCGTTCTCCGGTGTGGCGCCGTGCGCGGTGATCGGGAACCACCGGACCGGGAACCGTGGCGGCCGGATCCTGGACCGCACCGACCACTCGCGGTCACTGGTGGCGAGCGCCTTCTCTCCACCACGACCACTCGACTCCTCACCGGCAACGCTCGCGGCCGCTGGAAGGTGTGAACCAATGCCTGCGGCAACCACTCCGCCGAGGCTGAGTCCGAGGATGCGACGACGGCTGGGATGCATGGGCGGGCACCTTCCGTTCGGCTGATCGGGTAAACCTTTGCACGCCAGTATCCAAGAGATTCCGGGCCGGTCAAGAGTTCGTCGCGCCGAGCCGTTGACACCTCGCACGTCGCCGGGCACGATCAACTGCAATCGTTTGCATCCGCAGGAGGTCATCCATGTCCGAACAGCTCCGTCGCCGCACCCTGCTGCTCTCCAGTGGAGCGCTCGCAGCCGGTGCTGTGCTAGGCGGCGGCACCGCCCCGGCCGCCGCCTCGACCGGACCGGCCGCCGATGCCCGGATCGCCGAGATCCTGCGCCGGATCAGGCCGCCGCGGTTCTCCGACCGCTGGTTCGACATCACCAGGTTCGGTGCGGTCGGCGACGATGCGACCGACTGTACGGCGGCGATCCGGGCCGCGATCGAGGCGTGTCACCGGGCCGGCGGCGGCCATGTCGTCGTACCGGCGGGTGACTTCCGGACCGGCGCCGTCCATCTGCTCAGTGGTGTCGACCTGCACCTGAAAGCTGGGTCGAGGCTGGCGTTCAGTCAGGACCCGGCCGCGTACCTGCCGGTGGTGGCGACGCGCTACGAAGGCACGGAGTGCTACAACTACTCCCCCTTCGTCTACGCCTATGGGCAGCGCAACATCGCCGTCACCGGGTCCGGTGTTCTCGACGGACGGGCGGACGCCACGCACTGGTGGGACTGGACCGGCGGCCCGCCGCCGAACGAAGGCCCGGACAAGACGCTGTTGCTGGCGATGGCCAACGACGGTGTGCCGGTCGAGCAACGCGTGTTCGGCGAGGGTCACTACCTCCGGCCCAACCTGCTCCAGTTCAACCGTTGCCAGAACATCCTGCTCGACGGCATCACGGTCAAGGACTCGCCGATGTGGAAC
Organism: Kribbella sp. NPDC049174; assembly: GCF_043197365.1. Taxonomy (NCBI): domain Bacteria; kingdom Bacillati; phylum Actinomycetota; class Actinomycetes; order Propionibacteriales; family Kribbellaceae; genus Kribbella; species Kribbella sp. NPDC049174. Next base: position 495,813 of record NZ_JBICSZ010000004.1, read on the forward strand.
ATCCACCCGGTGCTGTGCCGCAACGTCACCATCCGCGGCGTGACCGTCGACAGCCCGCACGGCCCCAACAACGACGGCATCGACCCCGAGTCCTGCACCGACGTCCTGATCGAGCGCTGCACGATCTCCACCGGTGACGACTGCATCGCATTCAAGGCCGGTAAGGACGCGGACGGCCGGCGGGTGAACGTACCGGCCCGGTACGCCGTCGTCCGCGACTGCGAGATGGCCGACGGGAACGGCGGTGTGACGGCCGGCAGCGAGACCACCGGTGGAGTGATGGACATCTACGTCCGGGACTGCCGGATGAGCAGCCCACGGCTGGAACGCGCGATCCGGATCAAGAGCAACCCGCAACGCGGCGGCACCATCGCGAACATCGACGTCCGCCGGGTGACCGTCGGCCAGGCCGCCGACGCGGTGATCGAGATCGTGCTCAACTACGCGAACGTGATCACCGGCGACTACCCGCCGGATCTGCACGGCATCTCCATCAGCCACCTGACCGCGGCCGCGGCGCCGCGCGCCCTGAACCTGCTGGGCCTGGTCGACCACCCTCTCCGCGACATCCGGCTGCAGGACTGCCGGTTCGACGGGATGGAGGAGGAGAACTCGATCCAGTACGTCGAGGACCTCCACCTCGACCGGGTCTGGATCAACGGCGTCCGGGTCGACAACTGATGGGCTGGGAGTACGCCGACCGCATCCTCGCAGACGTCCAGCCGCCGACCTTTCCGGACGCCGACTTCCCGATCACGTCGTATGGCGCTGTCGGTGACGGACAGACCGACGCGACCAAGGCGATCCGGGCAGCCATCGACGCCTGTCACACCGCCGGCGGCGGGCGGGTCGTCGTACCTCCGGGTGTCTGGCACACGGGAGCCATCCACCTGAAGTCGCACGTCAACCTGCACGTGGTCGGGACGCTGCGCTTCAGCACGGATCCCGCCGACTACCTGCCGATCGTCAAGACGCGCTATGAGGGCCTGGAGGTGCTGAACTACTCGCCGTTCATCTACGCGTACGGCTGCACCGACATCGCGATCACCGGCCCGGGCACCCTCGACGGCCAGGCGGACTGGGACAGCTGGTGGGGCTGGTTCCATCAGTGCGACGAGGACTTCTCGAATCTCCGCGATCAGAGCGCGTTCGGCATACCACTCTCCGAACGGGTCTACGGGCCCGGGCACCACCTCCGGTCGAGCTTCATCCAGCCGTACGAGTGCACGAACGTGCTGATCGAGGGCGTGACGATCGTCCGGTCGCCGTTCTGGGAGGTCCACCCGGTGCTGTGCCGGAACGTGACCGTGCAGGACGTCGTCATCGACAGCCAGGGACCGAACAACGACGGCGTCGACGTGGAGTCGTGCCGCTCGGTGGTGATCCGCGGCTGCACGTTCGACGCCGGCGACGACTGCATCGCGATCAAGTCCGGCCGGGAGGCGGACGGCTTGCTGATGAACGTGCCGTCGGAGGACATCCTGATCGAGAACTGCGTGATGCGGGTGAAGTACGGCGCGATCACGCTCGGCTCGGACATGACCGGCGGCGTCCGCAACGTCTTCGTCCGGGACTGCACGATCGGCGGACCCGCGCTGTACTTCGGTCTGTACATCAAGACCAACTCGATCCGCGGCGGCTTCGCCGAGAACATCTACCTTCGCGATCTCGAGATCTCGAACCTCACCAAAGAGGTTGTCCAGTGCAACTTCCATCGCGGTGAAGGTGACACCGGTCCGCTCACGCCGGTCGTCCGCAACGTCGAGCTTCGCGACATCACTGTCCACCACGCCCGCAACGCCCTGATGATCCGCGGCTACCGTCGCTCGCCGATCCAGGACTTCCGCCTGATCAACTGCACTTTCTCCGTCGACGCCCCGAGCACCGTCCAGCACGCGACGCTGACCTTCGACAACGTCATCGTCAACACCCACCCCATCACCGACGTCCACCAACTCCGCTGAGCCGGTGGACGTCGGCTGGACCTCACGGCAGGTGGGCGCAGTGGACGTCCAGGTCCCAGAGGATCACTGAGAGGGCATAGGGGCTGATGGTGTGGTCGCCGTGCGTGGCGTCCTCCAGCAGCTCCCAGTGCCCGTTGGACTCGTTGCTGACGGCATCGGTGCCGATCAGCGAGATCCGGTGCCGGACGGCGGCCTCGTACGAACGATGGCCGACACCGTTGAAACAGCAGTCGTCGAAGCGGTTCAGGATCTGCACCTGCCGCCGGTGCCGGCCGACCGACCCGAGCGCGTAGATGTCCGGGAAGTCGGCCAGCCCGTAGAACCCGGGCTGCTTGTCTGCCCGCTGTTCCCAGTCACCCCGGGTCGGGCTCGGCTTCGGCGACCCCGGCCGGACGAAGAACGGCAGCGAGCCGGCGGTCGGGTACGACCGGGTGATCCGCGGATCCAGCGCCGGATAGATCGTCGTCGCCCACCCACCGCCGGACAGTCCGATCATCTGCACGGACGACGGCCGGTACGTCGCCTGGACGTGGTTCATCGCCACTGCGAGCGGCTCCAGGAACAGCGCCAGCGGTGAGTACGTCGCCGACTCCCACAGGTTGAGATCGTTGTGCGACGGCTGCTGCTGCACGGTCGGATCGACCGGATCCTGCAGAGTCTTCGGGTTCCAGTGGTAGAACGGCATCGCGAACAGCAACACGGTGTACCCGTGGTCCAGCAGCCCCTGCGTCACCCGCTGCAAGGTGTCGAGCGGTTCACCATGTCCGTTGTGGTAGAACGCGACCCGGCGATGCGTACTGCGCACCGGCTCCACGACGAACACCGAGGCGACGTACCCGAACGGCATCGCCACCTCGAGTCGGTCATACCGCCGTACGCCGGTCAACGCAGGCAACTCGGCCGGCACCCCGACATCACGTCGTACCGTCGGAAGGCCCTTCGGCAACTCGCCGGTGTCCTTCCACACCTGCGCGACCAACTGCGGGCGCAAGGCATCCGCGTCGGCCGCGGTGTTGATCTTCATCAAGTCCTCGACGTCGACACCGACGACCACGTCCGGCAACGTCTTGTACGCCGCGGTGTGCGCGGCCGCGACCTCGGCGTTCACCGGGGCGACCGGTCGCGGAGCAGGATGAGGACGTACTCCGGTAGGACTCTCAGCGGCGGCCGCCGTCGTGGGCCAGCCGGTCGCGGCCGCCGTGGGCAAGCCGGCGGCGAGTGCGCCGAGGACTGTCCTGCGGTTGAGAGGGGTCATGAGGGGTTCACCTTTCGGGGCGAGGGACGACCGGCTGCCAGCCGCCGAACACGTTCGACGGGACGCGCAGCCAGGCCGCCTCGTCGTCACTGAGTTGCCGGGAGCACGCCAGTCGCGCACTGGTGTCGAGGGGACGGCCGGACAGGTCGGTACTGCGGTATTCCCAGAACCGGACCTGGCCGGCGGCCGCGCAGTCGTTGGGGTTGGTGATCTGGAAACCCACCTTCTTCACGTGGGCGTCCATCGCGGAGTCGAGGAACACGACCTGGCTGGTCGGGAACCTGTTCAGCTCCACCCGGCCGAGGAACACACTGTCGTCGGGCGCGTCCGGACCGCGGGTCAGCCGGACGTTCACGAAGATGTTGCCCGGCCCGTTGTCGCTGTTGCGGACCTGGTTGTAGTAGCCCTCGTGCAGGGCCTTCAGCTCCGAGTCCTGGACGAAGACGCCGCCGGTCCCCCAGACGAAGTCGACATCACCCTCGATGTAGCTGCCGGTCACGAACCCCTTGCCCTGCAGCCGCAGGCTGTCCTGGTAGCCGAGGATCCGGACCCGCGCGAGCACGATCCGCTCGCCGTTGCCGCGGAACGCCTCGGCCTGCGAACCGCGGTACGGCGTCAGGTTCTGCACCGTCGCATCCGCCAGGGTGAAGTCGTCGGCGTCCACACCCATCGCGGCCCGCCAGCAGTTGAACCGGTCCGGTTGGGCGAGTACGCGGCGCGGGCAGTACGCCTGCTCGATCGGCACGTTCGCCATCGCGTAGTCGCCGTTCAGCAGGTTGTTGTTCGGGTAGCCGATGATGGTGCGGCCCGCGCCGGCGCCGACGATCGTGATGCCGGGCTTGGTCTGCGGGACGTAGACGAGCTCGCGATACAGGCCCGGGGCGACGTCGATCCGGGACTTGTTGCCCTCGGTTACGAAGTCGATCGCACCCTGGACCGTGCAGAAGTCCGCGTCCTTGCCGACCTTGAGCCTGCTGTCCGTCGCCGGGTCGTGCCGGGTCCGGAACATCCAGTGCGACGGCTCCGTGATGCCGGGATGTCCGACGACGAATCCGGGATCGACGGTGACGTAGTACACCTGCCCGGGCGCCAGCCGCTGATGGGGATGGATCGAGACCGTCCCCCCGTCGACCGTGACCGCTTCGTACGTCCACGTGTGCAGCTGACCGAAATCCGAGCGGGCCTCACCGACGAAGCGCTGGTACGACGTGAGATCGGCGAGATCGATCGTGTCGACGACCTCGCCGCCGGCCCGGTGGATCCGGAGTTTGCCCTGGACACCGAGTTGCACGGGAGCTTGGAAGGTCAGCTTGAGCGTGGTGTCCGAGCAGGTGGCGTCCGCCGTACCTCGCGGCGAGAGCTCGGGCGTGCTCGGCCGGGCGGTCTTCCAGCCGGTGAGCCGTTCGAGCACCTTGGTCAGTTTGGCGGCCGCGACCTGGTGGCCCTTGACGTTGGGGTGAGTGCTGCCGTTGTAGTCGTCCGCGCCGAGCCAGCCGGTCGTGTCGACGTACACGATCCGGCGGTCCTGCGTGGCCGCGACCGCTGACTTGATGTCGGCGCCGTGGGTCCCGTTGAAGGGGCGCATGGCAAGGATCAGGCTCTGCGGGTTCGCGGCACGGACCTGGCGGAGGTAGGCGAGGTACCCACGCGTGAACTCGCTGCTCGGGGACGGCGCGTCGTTCGTGCCGAAGTTGACGACGACAGCGCCTGGGTCGAACGGCGCCGCCGGGAAGCCGGCCAGGTTCCAGCCGAAGGACTCGGCGGCGGTGCCGACGTTGCCGTGGCCCGGCTGGATGATGCCCTGTTTGCCGAAGCCGACCTGGTTCGTGTCCGCGCCGAACGCCGTGCCGACCAGGTGCGGGTAGCTCTTGGTGCCGTCCGCGCAGTCGGTCCCGACCTCCGGGCAGAGCGCCATCACGCCTTGGGTGATCGAGTCACCGTAGAACTCGATCCGGTGCTCGGCCGTGGTCGGCAGCGGGATCAGCGTCGCGAGTGGCGCGAGCTCGATCTTCTCGAGCACGACGCCGGACTGCAGCGGCACGATCCAGCGGTTCGCGTACTCGTCGACGTCCTTGACCAGGATCTCGGCGGTGTGCGCGACGGTGGGATCGAGGCCCTCGACGAACACCTTGTGGTCCTCGTCGACCGTGACCAGGACCGGTTCGGCCCGGTCGACGGAGACGTAGAGCTGCGCCGGCGCGGTGATCGACTCGGTGTCGAACCAGGCGCCGAGGCGGTCACCGGTGAAGCGGAAGCGCAGCGACGAGCCGGAGTTCACCGTGATCGCCACGTCGTCGTCGCGGCCCCAGTGACCGTCCAGCTCGATCCGCGGGTCGAACGGGCCGAACGTCGCCGGGTTCGCCGCGGAGGTCGCCGTACCGGCCGGCACGGCGAGTACGCCGATCCCGACCAGGACGGCCAGACACAGGCTGAACAAGCGGTTTCTCACGGTGGTCTCCTCGCGCAGATCGCCGCAGGGAGAAGCCCGGGGCGGTGGGCGGGTAATCCTTTTCCTCGGCTACCGTCGCAGCGCGACCGGCCCGCGTCAAGACCTGGCCGGGGAGAAGTTGGTCAGATCAGGAAAAGGTTTACATGCCTGTGGTGGCAGCGAATCCGGTCCGGGCGTGATCCAATGAGCCGGTGAGAAAGTCGACCGGGGATCGCGCCGGCCGGGCCACGATCCATGACGTGGCCCGGCTCGCGGAGGTCTCGACCGCGACCGTGTCGCGGGTGCTCAGCGGCGGCAAGCCGGTTTCGGCCCAGGTCGCCGAGCGGGTCCGTGCGGCCGCGCAGGAGGTCGGCTACCGGCCGAACCCGGCGGCCCAGACGTTGTTGCGCGGCAGCAGCCAGACGATCGGCGTGGTCGCACCCGACCTCGGCAACCCGTACTTCGCCGAGATCCTCAAGGGCATCTCGGCCGAGGCCGCCACCGACGGGAACCACACACTCGTCGCAGGGACCGACGAGGACCCGGAGCGGGAGTACCGCTCGGCGATCGAGCTGGCCCGCTGGGTCGACGGCCTGCTGCTCTGCGCACCACGCATGAGCACAGCGCGGCTGAAGGAGGTCGCCGCGGCCAGCCGCAAACTGGTGCTGATCAACCGGGTACTGCGGCATCCGTCGGTCGGAGCCGTCGTCGTCGACTACCACCACGGCGTCCGGCTGCTGTGTGAGCACCTCGGGTCGCTCGGCCACAAGCGAATCGTCTACCTGGAGGGTCCGCCCAACGCATGGTCCGACCAGCAACGCCAGCGCGGTTTCCGGATCGCCGAGGCCGCCGGCCAGACCATCATCCGCGTCCCCTGCGGCTCAGCCCTCCGCGACGGCTACACCGCGGTCGACGAGGCGCTCACCCACCGCCCGACCGCCTTGATCGCCTTCAACGACCACGTGGCCGTCGGCGTCCTGAGCCGCCTCCGCGAGTTGGGCGTGTCCGTCCCGGACGATCTCTCGGTGGCCGGTGTCGACGACGCTCCCATGAGCGCCCACACCGACCCCGGCCTCACCACGTACGCCGTCTCCACGGTCGAGCTGGGCCGTCAGGCCTGGCAGCACTTCAACCCGACGGCCCCCACCAACACCACGCACCTCACCGGCGAGCTGGTGATCCGAGGCTCCACAGCCCGTCCGCCACGCCGCCGCCGTACGACTCAGGCCTGAGCGGTGAAGCTGTAGCGTCCCGAGCTCACACGGCACACCAGTGCATGGTCTGCCGACTCCAAGAGCTCGACCCCGTCCTGCTCGGCGATGGACTGTCGCGACTCGCGGACTGTCTCGGCATCGCTCGTCGGCACGTGGACGGTCGCGGTGGCACCGGGTGGAATCTCCACATCGAGGGTGAAGGTGCCGTCGGCGAGCTCCCAGCGGGTGGAGACTCTGCCGGTCGGTGTGTCGTAGGCACCCTCGGCCCACGTCAGCCGACCACCCGGGCGTGGCCTGATGACCAGCTCACGGAAGGCGATCGAGTCGGGGGTCTGATCGATGCCCGCGACACCGCCGTACAGCCACTCCCCGACCGATCCGAGCGAGTAGTGGTTGAACGAGTTCATCGCGACCGGGCCGAACCCGTTCTCCTCGGTCCACCCGTCCCAGCGCTCCCAGATCGTCGTCGCACCGTGCCGGATCGAGTAGCCCCAGGACGGATACCGATCGTCGTGCAGCAGGTCGTACGCCAGCTCGACATGCCCGTACTTCGCCAGGATCGGACACAACAGCGCGACCCCGGCGAACCCGGTCGTCAACGACCGGCCGCGCCGCTCGAGATCGGCGACCAGATGCTTCACCGCCGCCTGCTCGAACTCCTCCGGCAGCAACCCGAACGCCAGCGGCAACAGATAGCCGGTCTGGGTGTCGCCGCGAACCTTGCCCTCGGCATCCACGAACTCCCGCACGAACGCGGCCCCGATCCGCTCCCGCAGCTCGCTGTACGCCGTCGCCTCGTCGTCCAATCCGATCACCCGCGCGGCCGCTGCCGTGAGCTCGGCGCTGCGGGCGAAGTACGCCGTCGCCAGCACATCGCGATCGGTCCGTACGCCGACCTGCAGCCAGTCGCCGTAGTGGCCGCTGGTCCGCTTGCGCCAGATGAGATCCGGGTTGGCCTGGTGAACGTAGTCCACCCAGCGGCGCATCGTCGGCCAGGCCTGTCGCAGTACGCGCTCATCGCCGTACGTGCGGTACAGCGTCCACGGGACGATGGTCGCGGCGTCGGCCCAGGCAGGCGTGCCGTGCCGTCCGGTGATCAGGTGCGGGATGACGTCCGGGATCGCGCCCTCGTCCGTCTGCGCAACGGCGAGATCGCCGAGCCAGTTGTCGAAGAACGTCTGCACGTCGGCCTGGTACGCCGCGGTCGGCAGGAAGATCTGGGCATCGGCGGTCCAGCCGAGGCGCTCGTCACGCTGCGGGCAGTCGGTCGGCACGCTGACGAAGTTGCCGCGTTGACCCCAGCGGATGTTGCTCAGCAGCCGGTTGACCCCGTCGTCCGAACACTCGAACCGCCCGGCCACCGGGGTGTCCGAGTGCAGCGCACGTCCGGTCACGTCGGCCGTGGTCAGCTCACCCGGGTAGCCGTCGATCTCGACGTACCGGAACCCGTGGACGGTGAACATCGGCTCGAAGATCTCCTCCGCGCCGCCCGCACTGACGTAGTAGTCGGTCGCGTCAGCCGTCCGGAGGTTGGCGGTGTAGAGCTCGCCGTCGGCCTCGAGCATCTCGCCGTGCCGCAGCCGGATCCGGTCGCCGTTCGCGGCCCCGCGAACCCGCAGTCGGACGCGGCCGGCGATGTTCTGCCCGAGGTCGACGATGTAGCGGCCGTCGTCGCGGCGCTCCACCGAGACGGCCGGGAGATCTTCCGTCACCCGGACCGGCTCGGTGCTGGCGGCAACCAATGTCGATATGTCCGCTCCGACGTCACCGGCAGGCGCCCAGTCGGTGGCGTCGTACCCGGGACTCGACCAGTCCCCAAGCTCGAGGCGGGCGTCGTACGACTCCCCCATCAGCAGGTCGGCGAACCGCAGTGGACCGGTGCGCTCGACCCACCGCCTGTCGGTCGCGATGACAGTCTGCGAGCCGTCTGTGTGGTCGACGACGAGTTGGGCGAGCAGTTGGGGCTTCTTGCCGTAGTGGTGGGCTTGGCTGCGGGTGTCCCAGCCGACGTACCCGGACCACCAGCCCTCGCCGAGCACTGCGCCCAGCACGTTCTCACCCTCGTGCAGCTGGTCGGTGACGTCGTACGTCTGGTAGGCGAGGCGGTAGCGGTAGTCGGTCCAGCCGGGCGTCAGCTCGTCGTTGCCGACCATCTGGCCGTTGGCACTCAGCTGGTACAGGCCGTGGGCGGTCGCATAGACGCGTGCCCTGGCGACCGGCTTGGCGAGCTCGAAGGAGCGGCGGTAGTAGCGCGGTGCGGCCAGCGTGGCTGAGCGCTCCGAGCGTGGCTCTTGGCGGTCGACCGGTGGTTCGAAATACGGATCGGTGTCGTAGTCGTGCTCGATCCAGTGCGCCTGCCACTCCTCCGGGTGGAAGATGCCGGTGGCAAACGTCGCCGATGCCTCACACACCTTCCCAGCCGCGTCCCGCACTTCCAGCCGCCACACGTAGTCGGTGAGCGACGTTAGGGGTGCGCCACCGTGGTCGACGTACGTCTGGTCCTCGGTCCGCCACCCGCTGTCCCACACCTGTGCGCCGTCCCGCAGCAGACGGACCCGGAACGCGTCCTGCCGGTCACCACGCACCGGTGACGCCAGCCGCCAGCTCAACCGCGGCCGGTCGGTCCCGATGCCGAGCGGCTCGACCCGGTGCTCACAGCGCAGGTCGTACGGCGTCAGCGCCGGAACGCTCGGTGGATCGGTCAGCACCCAGGTTGTCACCAGGACCACTCCGTCTCGGGTCGGTGGAGCTCGTAGTCACGCAGACCGCCGGCGTGTTCCGGGCGGTCGCCGTACATGGGCCGGGACCGGCCGGGCGGGTCGACCGCGATCACATCGTCGCCGCGCCAGGTGGTCCGGAACTCGTTGCCGGCAGCGAGCTCAGTGGTGGTCTGCTCGACCATCGGGAAGGTCACCACGATCCGCTCGCCCGGTTGTGTCTTCGGGATGGAGAGGTAGCCGTCAGGTGCCCAGATCCGCTCAGCGCCGGTGTGCATCTCGTCTCCCCGCGTCAGGGTCAGCCGCGCATACCCGGCCCACTCCGGCACTCGGACGCGCAACTCATCGACCGGCTCGTTGACTCTGAACTCCACCTTGCCCTCGACCGGTAGGTGGCTCAGCACGTCGACAGTGCGGTGTGCACGGGTGAGCAGCAGGTTGACGCGGGTCAGCGCGTTGTCACCGGTGACGATGCTGTTCCACGCCCAGAACAGTCCGCGGACTCCGGAGCCGACACAGCAGGCCTGGACGTCGTTGGTGTGCCCGCGACCGAGTGGCACGTCGGAGACATAGTCGTTCGGAGCGCCATACCCACAGAAGGCACCGAGCACGCGCTCACCGACATCGACGTACGTCCGCCAGCCCACCTCGTCGCCCGACCGGTCCGGGGCGGACTCCACCCAGCTCACGTCCCGCAACTGCGACGCGGCCAGGTGATTACGGACGAACCTCTCCACCACCGACCAGTACGACGTGAGTCCACTGCCGGCGAGCGTCGTACCGAGGCCGATGAGGTCGACCAGTGAACAGGTCTCGTGCTCGTACCGCTGGTCCGCGAGGTCACCGGGAGTCCAGCCGAACTTGGTGGCCTGGGTGAGCACCCAGTCGTAGCTGCGTCGGGTGAACTCGGTCAGACCGTGGTCACCGGTGTGCCTGGCCAGTCGGGCGAGGCCTTCGAGTGTGCCGACGCGGGTGTGGAAGTGGCCGCTGCGGTAGGCGCGGGCCGGGTTGAAGCTCCCGTCCGGGAGGTAGACGCCGCTCTTGTCGACGATGAGGCGGGCGAACCACTCGCACAACTCCAGCGCGTCCTGGTTGCCGGTGGCCTGGTGGTAGCGCAAGAGCGGCATGATCAGGCGGCCGGAGAACGACGCCGGGTCGGGCGCGAGGTGGAGGTCGATCGCGTTCGAGGACGGCCAGCCGCCCTTGGTGTACTCGCTCGCGGGGTAGAACCAGACATCGCGTTCCTTGATCGCGATCCGTTTGAGGGCGGCGACCTGCTTGTCCGCCGCTGCCTTCGCCTTGGCGTCACCGGTGGCGATCACCGTGCTGGTGAGGGCTAGCAGGGTCGCACGTTGGTCGATCAGGTTGGCGTTCGCCTTCCAGTGGCCGCGTGGGTGCTCGCGGCGGTAGGTCAGGCCGTCCTCGTCCAGCAGGTCGAAGAGGGTCTGCCGGTAGCGGTCGGCGATCTGCTCCCACTGTGGATCCCAGTCCTTGCCGTCAGCGTCCTTGCCGCCAGTCATCTGCCGGGTGAGCAGGATCGCGTCGGTGAGCCGGCCGTGGCTGGAGCCGTAGTCCCAGTCGCCGTGGTCGAGTCGGGCAGGGCGGGCCAGCAGGTTCGCGCTGAAGAAGGGGATGCCGTCCAGGTCGTCGTCGGCCAGACCGGTCACCGCGTTCATCGCCAGCGCGGCCCGCTCCTCGAGCAGCAGGGTCGCCGGGATCGTCACCATGAGGAAAACCTTTACCCTTGGAGCGGGCGATGTCAACGCTCTATCCACAGGCTGGCCGATCGGCCTTGTTTTCTTGATGTTTCCAGGCGGAGACTGGCCGGACCTTCCCGAAGGAGGACGATCATGAGAGCAGCAGTGCTGCAGGAGCCGCGACACGTTGCGGTGGTCGACGTACCGGAGCCTGTCCCGGCGGACGGCGTGCTGCTCAGGATGCGCGCGGTCGGGTTGTGCGGGTCCGATCTGCACACGTGGCGTGGGCATCATCCGTTCCGGAAACCGCCGGTGGTGTTGGGCCACGAGGGTGCCGGTGAGGTGGTGTCGTCGGCCGATCCGGCCTTCAATGTGGGCGATCGTGTCGCCGTGCTGCCCGCGCTGTCGTGCTGGGAGTGCAGGCGCTGCGAGGCCGGGCATCCCCATCTCTGCGCTGCGAAACGGGTGCCGGGTGGCGGATGGCCCGGGATGCTCAGTGAGTACTTCGCCGCACCCGCACGGGTCCTGGTGCCGTTGGCCGACGAGATCGGGTACGACGAGGGTGCCTTGATCGAGCCGTTGGCCGTTGCGTGGCATTGCACCAGCGGTGGTGCGGTGATGGCCGGCGACTCGGTGGCGGTGCTCGGCGGGGGTCCGATCGGAAGCCTGGTCGCCGCGGTGAGCCGGATCCGCGGCGCGTCGACCGTGCTGGTCAGCGATGTGAAGTCGTACAACCGTGAGTTCCTTGGCCGACAAGGCGTCTCGCAGGTGGTCGATCCGTCGGAGGCCGATCTGCTGGATACCGGTGCGGCTTTGACCGGGGACGGGTTCGACGTTGTCGTGGTCGCGTCCGGCCACCCGAGTTGCCTGGCCGAGGCGCTCGCCCTGGCCCGCCCCCGCGGCCGCGTCGTCCTGCTACCGATGTTCTCCGGTCCCCTGTCCGTCGATCTCAATCCGGCAGTCCTCAAGGAGATCACCATCCAGGGCTCGACCATCTACACCCCGGCCGACTTCCACGCTGCGGCCCGCCTGATCAACACCCGCACTCTCGACGCACGCCCGTACATCACCGAGGTCGTTCCACTCGAACGAACTCCCGCCATCCTCACGGCCCTCGACACCGGAACGGACCACCTCAAGATCCAGATCGACCCGACCCGATGAGCGCCGCGGAGGTTGTGGCCACCTACCTGGTGGAGAGCTATCTGCCGCTGGAGGATGCGGCGGAGGTCATCGCAGGTGAGCAGTCGACCGGGACCTTCGTGGCGGTGGCCCGGGAAACCGCGGAGTTGCGTTCGCGGTTCGCGGCTCGGGTGCTGGAGGTCGCTGAACTGCCACCGACCGGCCATGGCGATCTACCGGGGGTCATCCGGCCGCCCGGTGCTCGGCGTCGCAGTGGGCGGGTGCGGATCGCTTTCGGGCTGGACAACTTCGGCCCATCGCTGCCGAACCTGCTGGCCGCGGTAGCGGGGAACCTCTTCGAGTTGAGGCAACTGGCCGGCATCCGGCTGCTGGACCTCGACCTACCGTCCGTCTTCGCCGATCGCTACCCCGGTCCGCGGTTCGGCGTGACCGGCACGCGCGAGGTCTTGAGCCGGCCGGACGGTGTGTTGCTGGGGACGATCGTAAAGCCGAGTATCGGGTTGCCGGTCGAGGAACTGCGGATCGTCGTCCGCGAACTCGCCGAAGCGGGGATCGACTTCATCAAGGACGACGAACTGATGGGCAATCCACCCCACTCACCGCTCGCCGACCGGGTGGCCGTGGTCACGGAGGAACTGGACAAGATCGCCGCCCGGACCGGTCGGCGGCCGATGTACGCATTCAACATCACCGACGACCTGGACCGGATGGCCGCGAACCACGACCTGGTCCGCGCCGCCGGCGGCACCTGCGTGATGGTCTGCGTGAACCTGGTCGGCCTCGCGGGCCTCGCGTGGTTGCGTGAGCGGTGTGAGCTGCCTATTCACGGGCACCGCGCGATGACGGGGGTGTTCACGAGAGCGCCCGGGTTGGGGATCGACTTCGTCGCCTGGTCGAAACTGGCCCGGCTCGCCGGCGCCGATCACCTGCACACCAACGGCCTCTCGAACAAGTTTTACGAGACCGACGAGGAGGTCCTGCGGTCGATCACGGCCGTGCGTCAACCATTGCTCGGCGGGTACGAGACGTTGCCGGTGCTGTCATCGGGCCAGTGGGCCGGCTTGGCGCCGGAGACCTATCGACGCACCGGTACGCCTGACCTGCTCGTGCTCGCCGGCGGTGGGATCCACGGCCATCCCGACGGGCCCGGAGCCGGTGTCACCGCGATGCGCGCCGCCTGGCAGTGCGCGGTCGAGGGCGGCGACCTGGACGCGGCCGCGCAGGCGGAACCCGCACTGCGGCGCGCAATCGAGACCTTCGGAGCCATTCGTGCTTGAGGCTGCCTTCTACGGAGACGATTTCACCGGGTCGACCGATGCGTTGCTGCAGTTCGAGCGGTGCGGGTTGCGGTCGGTCCTCCTGGTCGAGCTCCCACCCGCCGACGAACTCCGCGACCTGGCAACCCGGTACGACGTGATCGGAGTGGCAGGGATCGCACGGTCGCTGGCGCCGCACGAGCAGGAAGCGGAGATCCGGCCGATCCTCATCGCCCTGCGCGATCTGGATCCCCGCATCGTCCAGTACAAGATCTGCTCGACGGCCGACTCCTCACCTCGGCTCGGCAGCATCGGCCGCGCTCTCGAGGTCGGCCGATCCGTCTTCGGCCCCGCCGTCGTGCCAGTGCTCGCCGCTCAACCGGAGCTTGGCCGCTACACCGTGTTCAGTCACCACTTCGCCGCCGAAGCCGGCACGATCCACCGTCTGGACCGGCAACCCACGATGGCGAATCATCCCGCCACGCCTACGACCGAGGCTGATCTGCGCGTCCACCTGGCCGCCCAAACCGCACTCGAGATCGGCGCCCTGCACCTCACCTCCTACGCCGACCTCCCCAACCACTACCCCCACCCGACCGCCGACGCCGTAATCCTCGACGCCCTCTCCGAGACCGACCTCCACCTCCTAGGCCAAACCCTCATCGCATCCAGCAACGGCCGGCCAACCTTCGCCATAGGCTCCGGCGGCCTGTCCCGAGCCTTAGCCCTGAACCTCGCGCCGACACCACCAACACCCAGCGCCGCGACTCTCCCGTCGGCACCTTTGGGTCCTGCTACAGGCCCCACACAGGGTCTGGTCGTCTCGGGCAGCCAGTCGGCCCGCACGAGACAGCAGATCGAGTACGCCGTCAACGCAGGCTGGCTGTCGCTGGAGCTACACGACCCAACCTCCGTCCGACGAACAGCTGTAGCCGCTCTCCGCGACGGCACACCCGGCGTCGTCGTACACACAGGCGAGCGCACCACTCAGCCGATCCACAACCGCGTGAACTCCCTTGGCAAGGCCCTAGCCGAAGTCACACGCGCTGTCGTCGAAGAAGCCAACGTGCGCCGAGTACTGATAGCCGGCGGCGACACGTCCGGCCATATCGTCCGCAACTTCGGCGTCCGCACCCTAGAACTGGTCACCGCCACAAACGACTTCGGCCCCGGCACCGCACTGTGCCGACTCACCAGCCCGCACCGCCCGATCAACGGCCTCGAAGTTCTACTCAAAGGCGGCCAAATGGGCACACCAGACCTGTTCGAAACCTTCCGCACCCAAACATCCGCAACTGCTGCAGCACAAACAAGCGCCCAACCAACTGAAGGCATCCCACGCCAACCACCAGCGAACGGCCGGTGACGCGTAGCGCAGCGACGGCGCACGGCAGCGATACGACGACGGCAGCACGGCGACGACGGCGGCACGGCAGCACGGCGATGGCACGGCAGCACGACGACGACGGCGGCACGGCAGCACGGCGACGACGGCAGCACGGCGACGACACGGCAGCACGGCGACGACGGCGGCACGGCAGCAGGACGACGCGGCGTCGGCGGGGCGACGACGGGCGAGGGCGCGGTAGCGGGCGCGACCGCAGGAGCGGTGTGGGCATGTGACTCACGCGCTCGAGCGAGTCACTGGGACAGCGGCCGGTCGTTCACCTCGTTCATCTGTTGTGCAGAGCTGAGACCGGGCCGCGTGTCATGCGGGAGACCAAGGCGTTGCACTCAGCGTGGCTCGGCGCTGCCGACGCGGATAGGACTGGGCCGCTACTGCGGGATGACCGAGGACCGCGAGTCGGCCAGCACGGCGCCGGTGATGCCTGCGCTGCTGGTTCGGCGGGATGGTACGCAAGGTCGCCCGAGCGGGTGGTGCGACGGGTAGCCGCCTGATCATCAGGAGCAGCTCTGCCGGCCTCGGTCACTTCCCGCCGATTCCTCGGCGGTGTGACGCGTCGAGTCGTTGCCCCACACCGCGAAACGGGCTGCCTCCTGGCGGAGAGCCTCGTCGGCTTTCCACTTCGAGTGATGTCGCCGTACGGCGAGACTGGATGTGCCGGCGGCCTCCTCTGATGAGGCTCCGCTCAGTGGTGCGGCGTTGACGGGTCGGGCGTCCGCTTGGCCTTCCGCAGCCGGGGAGTTGGACGGCGGATCGCCTGGTATGGGGCGGCCGCCAGTGGGCTGTGGCGAAGTGGCGGCGTGGTCTCTTGCAGCCGAGGTCTTGGGCGGCGGATCGCCTGGAGGGGGACGGTGGGCAGTGGGCGGTGGTGGAGTGGCCCAGGTGGGGCGGGTGACGTGGACTGTGCCGTTGGTGATGACGATTGTCCAGTGGCCGGCGTGGAGATCGATGTGGTGTCGGCGGCAGAGGAGTACCAGGTTGTTGACTGCGGTTGGACCGCCGTCGATCCAGGACCGGACGTGGTGTGCGTCGCAGTGGATCGGCGGAGCGCCGCAGACGACGCAGCCTCTGTCGCGGGCGTTGAGGGCGCGGCGCATCGCGCGGTTGACCAGGCGTTCGGAGCGGCCGACGTCGAGGGGTTCGGAGTTCGAACCGAGGACCAGCGGGATGATCTTTGCGTCGCACGCGAGACGGCGGATGGCGGCTGCCGAGAGCGCATCGCCGTACACGACCTGACCGGTTGCCTCCGTGGCGGCAGCCTTGAGGTCGTTGAAGTCGATGGTGACGGTGATGTTCGCCTTCGCACCAAACCCCGGTGCAGCGGGCGGGACGGCGCCGGCGTCGGTGGCTGCGGCGGCCACGGTCAGGGTGGCGGACAGCGCGTCGGCTTGGCGCTTCTCCCGGGAGCGGGGATCCAGTTCGCCGTTGGCGGTCTTGTGGGGGCGGGCGCCGGCGTGGATGAGGGATCGGAGGAGTTCGGCGTTCTCGTTGGCGAGGAATCCTCGGAACTTCACTCCGTTCTCGCCGTTCGCCAGGGTCAAGAACTCGCGGGCGTAGGCCTTGTGCTCGTCCGGTTCGGGGCCGTCGCTGTCCAGGAGGTCGCCGATCTCCTTGCCTGCCTTGCGCAGCTGTCCCGGCGACAGATGAGCTGCCAGACCGACCAGTTGCTCCTCGGCGACCGCGAGGTTGTCCGTCGCAACTCTGGCTGCGACACGGTCCAACGCCCACACGATCGCCTGAGCCTGCGCTGGGCGCAGCGGCCGCCGGGCAGCCGACTCGCCCGCGACCACAGGATCGGCAGCGGCACGCTCGTCTGCGGCCGGTTCGGGATCGGGCGACGGTGCGGGCGTGGAGTCAAGGACGGCGGCTGGATCGGGGTCGCGGGTGGGGTTGGGGAGGGCTGCGGAGACGGCGGTGTACTTCGGGAGGGAGCGAGCCAGGCGGACGTCGCGGTGTGCTTCGGCGCTGTCGATGCGGTGCCTGAAGGAGAGCAGGCGCGCTGTGTCGTGGGCGCCGATCTCCTTGGCGTACCCGATGTCGTCGAGGGCGGCGATCACGTGCAGCCGGTAGGTCTGCTGACGGGCGAGGTCGGCATCCAGCGCGTCGAGGGTCGACAGCATCTCGCTGCCGCTCATCGACCACACCGGCCGCTCGCCCAGAGGTCCCATGCACCGACTCTAGACACCCGCACTGACAGAATTCAAAGTCAGATCGCCTTGTTTTCAAGGGAATTCAGCACGAGATGTCATCCACAGCATGGCGCGGTTGTGGACAACCTGCCCGCTCCCTCCAGCGTTGGTTGCAATTAGCAACGATGCGACCATCACGCCGGGCAGGGTGTCTAGGAGGCGGCATTTGCGGGGGTTCTTCGGGAGGGCGGACAGGGCGGGCTGGGACGTGCGGCGCTTGTGGTGAGGGTGAGGTTTTGGACCGGGGACTGCGGGGTGTCGCGGATCTCCAGAGTTGTGGGGGCGTTGCGGATGTGCAGGCCCGAGATGGAGATTTCTCGGACGGCCGGGTGGTGGGTGCCGGTGACGTCCACGTCGGCGTGGTGGGTGTCGACCAGGACTGCGGCGGCGGTGACTGCGTCGACCTGGGCGTCGCGGAGGTCGATGTGCTCGATCAGGCCGCCGCGGTGGGAGTTGGTCTTGACGCGGAGGGCGTGATCGATGCCGGGGCCGGCGATGTGCAGGTCGCGGGCGATGACGTTGCGGATGCCGCCGCTGGTTTCGCTGCCGATGGTGACGGCACCGTGGCCGGTGCCGAAGCGGCAGTTCTCGATCACGATGTTCTCGCAGGGTTGAGCAACGCGGCGGCCGTCGGCGTCGCGGCCGGACTTGATCGCGATGCAGTCGTCGCCGGTGTCGAACGAGCAACCACTGATGACGACGTCGCGGCAGGAGTCCGGGTTGCAGCCGTCGTTGTTCGGACCGCGGCTGTCGACGGTGATCCCGCGGACGACGATGTCGGAGCTGAGCACGGGATGGACCACCCACATCGGGGCGTTGATGATGCGGACGTCCTCGATGCGGACCCGACGGCAGCGGTACGGCTGGACGAAGCTGGGCCGGAACCCATGCCCTGGTTCGAAGATCCGCTCCTCCACCGGGACATCGTCGCGAACCATCCGCAACAGCCGGCTCCAGTCGTCGACCGGCTTCGTGTCGCGCCACCAGGTGTCGGGTGAGGCGCAGCCGTCGAGGGTGCCGGTCCCGGTCACGGCGACGTTCACCGCGTCGTACGCGTAGACGAGTGGTGAGTGGCTGATGCACTCGATGCCCTGCCAGCGGGTCCGGACGATCGGGTACGACGCCGGGTCGGTGAGGAACCGCAGGGTCGCGCCCGCCGCGAGGTGTAGCTCGACGTTGCTCCGGAGCCGGATCGGTCCGGTCAGGAACGTCCCGGCAGGCACCACAACCCGCCCGCCAGTCAGCTCACAAGCTTGCACAGCCCGGTCGAGTGCGCCCGTGCAGTCGCAGTCCGGCCGAGCGCCGAACTCGGTGATGAGGTGGTCAGTCAACGCATCAGCCTCGTGGGGTAGTGCGGTAGGTGGTCATTGGGGCCGGAGGGCTTGGAGGCGGAGGGCGTTTGCGAGGGGGACGGCGATGACCCAGGACGGATTCCAGGTGTTGGCGTGGCCTCGGCGTTGCCAGTGGGTCTGGAACACGGCCTCGCCCTGCTCGCCGACGATCTGGAAACCCCAGTCGCCCACGGCACCGCAGACGCCCTGGCCCATAGCGTTGACCGCCGTCTCGGCGGCGGCGACGTACGCCGGCCTGCTGGTCACGGTGCCGAACTCCATCAGCTCATAGGTCGGGAAGAACGTGTCCAGGTGGTGGTTCTGGACACTCACCGTCGGCCAGCCGATCGCGTTGAACCCGGCAGCACGAAGGGGCGCGTCAAGGTCCTGTTCGGGCGACCAGACGTAGACCCACGTCAGCAGCCAGTCGGCAGCGACCTCGGTCCACGACGCGTAGAGCTCGTCACCGGTGAGCCGGAAGAGTTCGTACGCCGCGAGGAAGTAGTACATGCCGGCTTCTTTGTCCTCGCAGGCCGCATCCAACGTCGACCGGGCGAACGGCCGGTCGAACGTTCGCGCGTGCTGGCCGTGGTAGCGGGTCAGCCAGGTAGTTGCCTCGGACAACAGCCAGGAGTCGTCGAGGACGGCGGCCGCCTTCAGCGCGGCGAGGACGCACGGGATGCCGGCCGCCGAGACCGCGGTGGACGCCGGGGTGCCGTCCAGTCGCCAGCCGATCGGGAACGTGCCGTCCGGCAGCAACGCCGTCCGGAGGAACTTCAACGAAGCGACCAGCGCGTCCGGCCAGGACGGCGGCACGGGTTCACCGTGGGACCGGAACAGCGCGATGATCTCGGCGAGGTCCGCGACCGTCTCGCCGTACGCGCGGCTGGAGACCATCGCGCGGCCGCCGGAGCGGAAACTCGTCCAGCGCCGGCTGCCGACCTGGTAGGCGTTGTGCCGCAGACCGGGCGTCCGGGTCGAACTCCCGGCCAGATAGAACTCGACGGCCGCGCGGCACCGGTCGATCCGCGACCGGTCCCCCGACTCGAAGCCGAGCGACGCGTCACACCAGGCGAGCTTCAGCGCCTGACCGGTCCAGCCGTAGAGGAAGTGTCGCGCCTTGACCGGCCCGTTGCCGGCGACGTCGCTGAACTTCGTGTAGCCGGCCACGGTCCCGGCCCGGTACCAGCGGTTGTCCAGCGCAACGGTCTTGCGGGCGACGATCTCCTCCAGCTCGAGCGGTCGCGCGCCGGGCTCGTTGAAGAGCGAGCGGCCGGTTCCGACGAGGTGCCGGAACGCATGCCCGCGATGCTCCTGCGGACCCCAGTCGAAGACCAACTGCTGCGTGTAGACCTCGCCCGGCAACAGCGTGAGGTAGCCCTCGTCCGTCGACTCGGTCTCCGCCTTGCTGACGTACCGCACGTCCTGCTTGCCGTCGAACATCAGTACGCCGCTCAGCGCCGCAACAACCGGTCCGTCGCGTCGGATCAGACCGAGCGAGCCGTAGCGCACGAGTCCGTCGGCCGAACGGCGCGGGCCCGGGCGGGAGAAGGCGCTCAGCCAGCGGCGCTCCCGGCCGGCCCGCCATTCCAGGTTCACCCCGGGGATCGGCAGCCGGTCCTCCTCGGCGATGAAGCCGCCGCCAGGAGCCGGGCCGATCCGGGGTACGGCGCGCGCCGGGTCCGCGGACGGGTTGTCGTTGTAGATCAGGCCGGGCAGGGTGATCTGGCAGTCGGTGAGGCGGCCGATGTCGAGCAGCAGACCGACGGCTAGGTCGCCCAGCCGACGCTGACCGGTGTTGCGCCAGCGGAGCTCGAGGCTCAACCGGTCGGCATCGTCGAAGGACAGCCGAATCTCGACGGCGACAGGTCCGGTCCGGCAGCCGGCCCGGTGCTCACCGGGGCGGCGGGAGATCCACCACCCGTCGGGCTGCATCGCGTTCGGCTGCCACGGCCGGCCGGCCGAGCAGGTCAACAGATCAGCGACCGGCCGTTCGACGTACGTCGTGCCGCCGGGTGACGTGGTCCCGCCAGAGGTGAGGCCGAGGTGGAGCACAACTCCGCGGGGGGTTCGGCGGAGTTCGGCTGTGCGAGGGCCTGAGGTGAGGGCGGGCATCAGGTCGTCCGGCGGATCTGGATGGCCTGGTACTGGGCTCCGGGCAGGCGGACGGTGAGGGTGTCGCTCACTGTCTCGTGAGTACGGCGAACGCTGTGGTTCCAGACGTCCATGACCTCCACCTGGTAGGCCCCGGCCGGCAGGCTGAAGGTGCGCTCCGGGAACCGGTGCTCACCGAGGTACTGCAGGTAGTAGCTCCCGGGCACGGCGAGCGTCGGGGCGTCGCGGTAGTCGTCAATCGGCTCCACGCCGTCAGGCAGCTCGTCCAGCACCTCACGCAGTAGCCGCAGCCGCTGCGCGACCACGCCGGTCGGCCGCGCTCCCCCACCCGACCACGGGCCGCCGTCTGCATCGACGTACCACTCGCCGTGCGCCACGTGTGCACCCCGGACTGTCCCTTCCCAGATCCGGGTGAGCATCTCCTGACCGGTGAGGCTGGTCTCCGGTGTGGAGCCGTTGCCCTCGTACCCGCAGGCGTCCACGTGCACGGGCTTCGCGTAGTCGCGTCGGAGCGCCGAGACGCCACGCAGGTTCTCCAGCGGAATGCTGAGGTGAGTGAGCCAGGGGACGCCGGGGTCGGCAGCCGAATGCACCGAGATCAGGTGGCGCCCGGAGTCCAGCTCGGCAAGAGCACGCACGTCGGTGTCGGCTTCGAGGCACCAGCTGATGTTGCGGTACGCCGCCAACCGGTTGACCAGTTCGGGTACGACATCGCAGACGACGATCTCGGCGGCCATCCCCACCGCGAGAAGGTCCTGGACCTGCTGGTCGAGGTGGGCCAGCCGGTCCAGGTGTGCCCGAAGACGGACGCGGTTGAACGGAGAAGCCGCCAACGCACGGCAGGCCTCCGCCCAGTTGTCCGCTGACCCGAACCACGTGGTGGTCAGCGGGTGGTACGGCGTGCCGTCGGCCCACCGGAGACCGCTGCCGACCCTGCGGACGGGGCCATGGGTTGTGGCGGGTGTGCACGTGAAGCTGTGCGCCTCGCCGGCCAGCGTGTAGCGCCAGGAACCCTCGAGAGAGGGCATGAAGCGCAGTAGCTGCCGGTCGGCGTCGGTGAAGGACTCGACGTACGCTCCCTCGCCGGACTCGTGGCGGAACTCGACTGTCACCGGACCGTCCACAGCACGCTCGAAGACGGCCCAGCGCTCTACCTCGGTCATCGGGTTCCTCGCAGGGCTAGGTACGGGCGTGCCGGCAGCGGGATCCGGCACGTGCCCGTGTAGGAGGTCGGAAGCGGTGTGATGGTCAGCGCGACCGTGTCGATCAGTTCGAAGCGGTACGGCGGACCGTCAGGCAGGTCCAGCTCGGCAGACGACGGCTGGCGATCACCCAGGTAGTGCAAGACACACCGGTCAGGATCCACATCACCATCAGGCAACCGCGGCAGGCCGGCCATCACGTCACGCAGGAAGGCGAGCCGTGCCGAGCTCTCGCCGTACAGCCGTCCTCCGATCGAGATCCATGCCCGGGTCTCACGATCGACGAAGGACTCGCCGTGGCCGACATACCCGCCCAACGTCATGCCCTGCCAGAACCGATGGACCAGTTCGTCAGCGGTCAGGTTGCCCCAGCGGCGGCCGGCGTTGCCCTCGTAGCCGATCTCGTCGATCACCACCGGTTTCGGACACGATCGCCACGCGGCCACCTCGGCGCCGTCCCAGTGCTGCACGCTCTGGTGGGTGATCCACGGCTTGCTGAAGTCGTACGGCGTGAAGACCTCGTACATCTTGGTGCCGTTGTGGATCGACCGCAGCCGCTGGTACGGGTCGAACCGCTGGACCAGCTGCAGCAGCCGGTCCCAATCCCCGATCGTCTTCTCCCGATTGAAGTCGTACTCGTTGGACAGCGACCACCAGACGTTCCGGTACGCCGCCAGCCGGGCGACCACGTACCGCACGTACGCCTCATCCTGGCCGGGCGTCATCCGGTCGAACCCCCAGACCCCGCGGTCGTAGGGGTGGAACAGGATCAGGTCGGCCTGGATCCCCAGGTCGAGCAGGTCCGCGATCCGCCCCTCGAAGTGCTGGAAGAAGGCAGGATCGAATCGGCCGACATCCACCGCGCCAGGTGTGTTTCCGGCGAACGGCAGCCGCTCCGGGCGCATCCCCTCGGTCGGCAGCAGGCACATCCGCACCTTGTCGAAAGGTGCCGAGCGCAACGACGCGAGCGTGAGCTCCTGGATCTCCTTGGACTCGTAGGTCCAGTGGTAGCACGTCGTACCGATGCAGTCGTACCGGCTGCCGTCGGCGTACGTGAAGTGGTGAGCGCCGTGCACCCCGACCGGCCCGTGGTTCCCCGGGCCGGGCGGGACGCACTCGAACGAGCCGCGATGACCGTCGAGCTCCGCCGCGGAGCTGGACGTGACGTACTCCCACCGGCCGACCCGATCCGGCATGAACCGGGCCCGGTAGACGCCGTCGCCGTCGTAGAAGCCGTCGACCGTGACCACCCGGTTCCGGTACCGGTAGGCGACCCGCAGCGTCACGTCGGCGAACGGGTTGCCGTCCGATGGTCCGGAGTAGGTGAGTTCGTGCACTCCCCACTTCTCAACACTGCTCATGGCAGCCGGTCTCCTGCCTCGATCCACTCCGGCGTGAGGATCACGTGCTTGATCGTCTTGCGCAGGTACGAGTACGCGACGTGCAGCCGGCCGTCGCGCGTCTGCAGCAACGTCGGGTACGAGTACCCGAACTCGTTGTCGCGATACTCCTCGTCCTGCACCTGCAGGTTCCGCCAGTACGGCCAGGTCGCCCCGTCGTCCTCCGACAGCGCCAGAGTGAGCGGGGTCCGCAGCGTCTTCCGCCGTACGCCGCCCTTGCCGTCAGGAACCCAGCGGAACTGATCCCGCTCGGCCGACGAGTCGTTGAAGACGAGGACGAGCCGGCCGTCGGCCAACCGGAGCAATTGGACCGCGGAGTTGTTGTTCGGCAGCGCGGTCCGCTCCGGCGCCGACCAGGTCCGACCGCTGTCCTTGGAGACCGAACGGTGGATCCGGTCCGCGGCCCGGCTGCGGAAGTAGCCGAGCAGCTCACCGGGCGCCAGCTCGACCGCACTCAACTGGACCTGGCCCAGCCCATCGGGCAGGTCACCAGGCGTCCAGGTGCGCCCGCTGTCCGAGCTGAGCTGGACGACCGTGGTCTCACCGTTCTTGTCACAGTCGTACGCCGGCAGCAGCCAGTCACCGTTGCTCAGCACAACGACCGGGTTGCGGATGAAGCTGCCGAGCCGATCGAACAGTACGTCGCTCGGCCCCCAGCTGAGCCCGCCGTCACGAGACACCCGGCGGAGCACCCGCGAGGTGCTCTGGTCGTGCGGCTCGTTGGAGGTGTGCAGCAGCCATACGTCACCCGACGGGAGCACGAACAGCAGCGGATTCTGCTCCGAGTGCTCCGGGTCCGCGGACATCGGCGTAGGCACAGTCCAGGTGTCCGAGCCGGCCGGGAGCCGGGACAGCACGATGCTGGTTTCCGGCTCCCCCTCGCCCGGACCGTTGAACCAGGCGCAGAGCAGGTCTCCGGCCGGCGTCTCGACCAGCGTCGCCGCGTGGCTGTCACCGGGATGCAGCGTCGGCAGCAAGGCCTCCGTGAGATCCCCCGCAGGCCGGAGCCGGCCGTCGAACCGAGGGTCGACGGCCGGGCCGGAGTCTGGAGTCGTCACCACGTGAGCCCTGCGGCGGCCTGGGCCTTGATGTAGTTGGGGATGTCGACCTGCTCGGCGACCTGCAGGGACGACGCGACGTCCATGCCGTCGATCAGCACGTGCTGGCGGAACACCTTGTACAGCGGGATGTCCCAGTACTCGGTGTTCTGGTAGTCCTTCACCACCGCGTTGTCACCCCAGTACACGGCCGAGGTGTCGATCCCCTGCAGCTGCGGCAACGCCCTACCGAACGCGTTCATCACCGCATCGGTCGGCAGCACCGCCTTCACGCCGTACGACGAGATCCTGGTCTGGATCTCCTCCGAGACCAGGTACTTGATGATCTCGAGCGAGTTCTCCTTGTGCGCCGACTGCGGCGGGATGAAGGCGGCCCGGGCGTTCGGCTGGTAGATCGCGGTCGAGCCGCGCGACAGCACCGGCATCGAGGTGACGCCGATCTTCACGCTCTTGGCCCACTCGGTGTAGTCCTCGATGTCGTCTTCCTCGATGTACAGGTCGTTCAGGGCGTACGCGTTCAGCTTCGACAGCGTGTGCACCGCCATCGCCACGTGGCCGGGGAAGCTCATGTCGCCCTTGAAGAAGTCGTCCACGGTGGTGAAGGTGTTGCCGGGCAGCGACAGGAACCGGTACATGTTGTCGGCGACCCGCTTCCACTCCACCGACGTCAGGTTCACCTTGACGTCCTCGGGCGCCGGCTGCTCGCTGCTGCCGGGGACGAACGGGTAGAGCCCGAGCTGGTTCAGCGCCAGGTAGTTGTCCGGGTGCTGCATGAAGCCCTTGTAGTGGTCGATCCCGTCGTTGCGGGTCAGCGTCTTCGCGGTCTTGTAGATGTCGTCGTACGTCGACCCGACCCGCGGGTACCGGACCCCGAACTTGTCGAAGATCAGCTTGTTGTAGAGCAGCACGTGCTCGTCGATGAACACCGGCACGCCGTACAGGCCGCCGTCGGAGCGTGACTTGACCAGCTCGACCGAGCCCTGGTTGAGCGCGGACAGGTCGATCCCGGCCTGCTGGACCATCGAGGTCATGTCCTGGACCCAGCCGAGCGGCTCCAGGTCGCGGTCGATCCGGGTCCGCGGGTCCTCGATGATCAGGTCCGGCACCCGGCCGGCCTTGGCGATGTCCTCGTACCGGATCGGGTAGTCCCAGGTGGCGTACTTGATCTTCACGGCCGGGAACTTGGCCCGGATCGCGTCGCCGAAGACGGTGTCGAAGTACCGCGTCGCCTCCCGGCCCTCGTCGTCACCGCCGAGCTCGAACGGCTTGAAGTTCACCGCGAAGATGAACAGTTCGTCGTCGTCCACCGAGAACGGCTTGCCGTACCGGTTCGGGATCTCGACGGTGCCGGCCGCGGAGCGTGCGCCCGCCCGCGGAACGGCGGAGGTGGAGCTGGTGGTCGCCGCGGCGGCCGTGCCGGGCAGCCCGGCGCCGAGGGCGGCGAGACCACCGAGCAGGGCACTGTTCCGCACGAAGCCGCGACGGGACATACCTTGGTTGTCAGACATGCTGGACCTTTCGTAAGGGGCGGTGGTGTCGTCAGGCCGTCGCGGCCGTGGCGACACCCTTCAGGTCGAGCTGCTCGGCGAAGTGACAGGCGACCCGGCGGCCACCCACCTCGCGCAGCTGCGGGACTTCGGTGCGGCAGCGCTCCTCGGCATATCCGCAGCGCGGACTGAACGGACAGCCGGGCGGCACCCTGGACGGGTCCGCGATCTCGCCGCGCAGCATGATCCGCGACCGCTTGCCGCGCGACGCCGGATCAGGATCGGGTACGGCGCTCAGCAGCGCCTCGGTGTACGGGTGGAGCGGCTTGCTGTACAACTCGTCGGTCGAAGCGCTCTCGACCAGCTTGCCGACGTACATCACCGCGACGTCGTCGGCGACGTGCTCGACGATGCCGAGGTCGTGGGAAACGAACAGGTAGGTGAGTCCGGACTCCTCCTGCAGGTCCTTCAGCAGGTTGAGGATCTGGGCCCGGACCGACACGTCGAGCGCACTGACCGCCTCGTCCGCGACCACCAGCCGCGGATCGGTCGCGAGGGCCCGGGCGATCACCACCCGCTGCCGCTCGCCACCGCTGAAGGCATGCGGGTAGCGATGCGCGTACTCCGCTCGCAGCCCGACCCGCTTCAGCAGCTCCGCGACCTTGTCGTCGATGTCGCCGCGCGAACCACGCTCCTGCACCCGCAACGGTTCGGCGATGATGTCGCGCAGCGTCTTGCGCGGATCGAGGGACGAGTGCGGGTCCTGGAAGATCAGCCGGATCTGCGCGCGATAGGGCTTCAGGTCCTTCTCGGACAGCTTGGCCAGATCCACGCCGTCGTAGTGGATGCTGCCCGACGTCGGCTCGTAGGCCCGCACGATGCACCGGCCGAGTGTGGTCTTCCCACATCCCGACTCCCCCACCAGCCCGAGGGTCCGGCCCGCCTTGATCGACAGGTCGACACCGTCCACCGCCTTCACCACACCGCGGTTCCGGCCGAAGAACCCGGTGTGCAGCGGGAAGTGCATGGTCAAACCGTCGGTCGTCAGCAGGTTGGTCATGGGGCCTCCCGGCCTGGACTGAGGAGCGGAGGGAGCGAAGCGACTGGAGTGACGAGGGAAGGCCGGGAGTTAGAGCCCCATGACCCCCGCGCCGGAGGCGCGGCATTCAACACCGCTCCTCCTCGCCGTACAGCAGGCAGGCGACGTCGATGTCGTCGCTGCGCACCCGCGTCGGCACGGTCAGGTCGCACTTCCCGGCCATGAACGCGTCACACCGCGGATGGAACCGGCAGCCCGCCGGTCGTTCGTACGGCGGTGGCACAGTCCCGCGGACGGCGGCCAGCCGGCCCCGGCCACGTTGCCCGAGCCGGGGCACCGATCGGACCAGCGCCTGGGTGTACGGGTGTTTGGGCTCGCTCAGCACCGACGCGGCCGGCCCGTGTTCGACCACCTCGCCGAGGTACATCACGGCCACCTCGTCGGCGACCTGCGCGGCCACGCCGAGGTCGTGGGTGATCAGCATGATCGCCATGCCGAGCTCCTGCTGGAGGTCCTGGAGCAGGTCGAGGATCTGGGCCTGGGTGGTGACGTCCAGCGCGGTCGTGGGCTCGTCCGCGATCAGCAGCCGCGGCCGGCAGGACAGCGCCATCGCGATCATCGCTCGTTGCCGCATGCCACCACTGAGCTCGAACGGGTACGAGTCCACCCGGCGCTTCGCGTCCGGGATGCCGACCCGGCCGAGGAACTCGATCGCGCGCTCGCGGGCCTCGACCTTGCCGACTCCTGTGTGCAGCCGGATCGCCTCGATGATCTGGTCGCCGATCGTGTGCACCAGGCTGAGGGAGGCCATCGGCTCCTGGAACACCATCGCGATCTCCGACCAGCGCGTCTGCCGGAGCCGCTTGTCACTCGCGGCCAGCAGGTCCAGCGGGTCGTCGGCGGGCTGGTCGCCGTACAGGAGGATCTGGCCGCCGACGATCCGGGCCGGGCGTTCGACCAGGCGCAGGATCGAGCGTGCGGTGACGCTCTTGCCGCACCCCGACTCCCCGACCACGGCCAGCGTGCGGCCCCGCTCGACGGTCAGACTCACACCGTCGACGGCCTTGACCACGCCGTCCTCGAGCTCGAAATGCGTCCGCAGATCGCGGACCTCCAACAGTGGCTGAGCCATGAAAGTGCTCCTACTTGTAGGGGTCCGCGGCGTCGCGGAGGCCGTCGCCGACGAAGTTCATGGCCAGTACGACGACCACGACCGCGAGACCCGGCGTCAGCAGCCAGGGGGCGGTGGCGACCGCGCGGATGTTCTGCGCGCCTTCGAGCAGCACACCCCAACTGACGGCCGGTGCCTGCAGGCCGAGCCCGAGGAAGCTCAGGCTGGTCTCGCCGAGGATCATCCGCGGTACCGCCATCGACACCGACGCGATGATGTGGCTGGCGAACGACGGCACCATGTGGCCGACGATGATCCCGCCGCGGCCGACCCCGTCCAGTCGCGCCGCCATCACGAAGTCCTCCTCGCGCAGGCTGAGGAACCGGCCGCGGACGTCGCGGGCCAGCCCGGTCCAGCCGATCAGCGAGAGG
Source organism: Kribbella sp. NPDC049174 (assembly GCF_043197365.1). Lineage (NCBI taxonomy): Bacteria > Bacillati > Actinomycetota > Actinomycetes > Propionibacteriales > Kribbellaceae > Kribbella > Kribbella sp. NPDC049174. Next base: position 524,255 of record NZ_JBICSZ010000004.1, read on the forward strand.
ATCACCGTGATCGCGAAGTATCTGGTCAGTGGCCCCCAACTGTTGGGCAAGGCCGCCGACAACGCCATCCACAACGGCAGCGTCGGGATCGACATGATGAACTCGATGACGCGCTGGATCGCGTTGTCGATCGGACCGCCGAAGTACCCGGAGATACCGCCGATCAGGATGCCGAGAATGAAGCTGGCGAACACACCGACCAGGCCGATCGACAGCGACACCCGGGCACCGTGGATCAGCCGGGACAGCAGGTCGCGGCCGGACTGGTCGGCACCGAGCAGGAAGAACGGCTCGCCGGCCTTGGTCGGGCCGATCAGGTGGATGTCGGACGGGATCAGCCCGAGGACCTTGTACTCGTCACCGCGGACGAACAGGCCGACGTCGACGATCTTGTTCTTGTCGACCGTGAAGGTCTGCTCGAACGTCTCCTGGTTGCGCGTGGAGGAGTAGCCGTAGACGAACATGCCGTGCTCGGTGGAGAGGTGCACCCGCTGGGGCGGCGCGTACGGCAGGGCCGTGTGGGCCGAGTCGCTGGCGGCCGGCGCGAAGAAGCCCGAGAAGACCGCGATGAAGTAGATCGGGACCAGCACGATCAGCCCGATCAACGCCAGCCGGTGTTTGCGGAACTGGCGCCACATCAACCGCCACTGCGGCAGCGCGCCGTGGTCGCGCAGGCTCTTCACCACCTCGGACTCGGCCTGGGGCGGCGGCGCGGGCTGTTGCTGGATTGTCTGAACCATCGGGGCCTATCCCTTCGACAGCCGGTGGCGGATCCGCGGGTCCCACCAGGCCAGCGCGAGGTCGCTGAGCATCGTGCCGATCACCGTCAGCGCGCTGAGGATGAGGACGAAACTGCCGACCAGGTACATGTCCTGGCTCTTCACCGCGCCGAGCAGCAGCGGCCCGCTGGTCGGCAGGCTCATCACGACCGACACGATCGTCTCGCCGCTGATCAGACCGGGCAGCAGCCAGCCGACCGTGCTGAAGAACGGGCTGAGCGACATCCGGACCGGGTACTTGACCAGCAGCTTCCACTCCGGCAACCCCTTGGCCCGTGCGGTCGCGACGTACGGCTTGTGCAACTCGTCGAGCAGGTTGGCCCGGGTTATCCGGATCAACCCGGCCGTGCCGGCCACGCCGACCACGACTATGGGCACCCAGAGGTGCGATATGAGGTCGATCAACTTGCCCAGGTTCCAGGCCGCGTCGGCGTACTCGGGGGAGAACAGTCCGCCGACGCTCTGGCCGAAGTACCGGAACCCGATCCACATCATCACCAGCGCGAGCATGAACTCCGGAACGGCCATCCCGATGAAGCCGAGGAACGACGCGACGTAGTCACCGGGTGAGTACTGCCGCAGCGCGCTGTAGATGCCGATCGGGAAGGCGATCGACCAGACGAACAGCAGGCTGCCGATCGACAGCAGGATCGAGAGCAGCACCCGGTTGCCGATCAGGCTGGCCACCGACTGGTTCCAGGCGAACGACTGACCGAGGTCGCCGTGCAGGACCACACCGGAGATCCAGGTCCAGTACTGCACCAGGAACGGTTTGTCCAAGCCGTAGTGCCGTTTGAGCTCGGCGATCTGCGAGTCCGGGATGTCCTGGCCACGGGCCTCGGCGTTCGCGATGACCGTGGTGGTGTAGTCGCCCGGCGGCAGCTTGATGACGACGAAGGTGACGAACGAGATCGCCGCCAGCGTCACTGCCATCCACACCAGCCGCCGGCCGAGGTAGCGCAGCATCTACTGTCCGATCGCGAACTGCTCGGGGTGGACGATGCCGGGGGCAACGGCCTCGATCATCTTCTCCGGCACGTTGTGGAAGTCGTTCTTCGCGATCCCGTAGGTGTTCGGGACGCTGCTGAGGCCGATGTAGTAGAACTGGTCGGCCGCGATCTGCAGGATCTGCTTGCCCAGGTCGAGGGTCTTCGCCGGGTCCGGCTCCTGCCGGCCCTTGGTGAACAGCTCGAGCTGCTTCTTGACCTCGGCCGGCGGCTCGACACCTTCCTCGCCGTCGGACTGGTACCACTGCGCCCAGCCGATGCCGTACCGCGCGCTGCCGTCGTTGGTGGGCACCCAGTAGTGGTCACCGCCGGTGCCGGTCGGCAGCACGAAAGTACCGCCGGTCCACGTCCCGGCGTCGTGGTCGTTGGCCTTGACCCGCTCCTTGGCGAGGTCCTCGCTGACCGCCTGGGTCCGCAACTCGACACCGACGGCACGCCAGCGCTTCTTCACGAACTCGATCGCCTCGACGTGGTCCGGGAACGACTCGCTCACCAGCACGGTCACCGACACCGGCTTGCCGTCCGCACCCAGCCTCCGGCCGTCCGCGGCCTTCTTCAGCCCGGCCTTGTCCAGGTGCTCGTTCGCCTTCGCCTCGTCGAACTCCAGGTACTGCGTGGCGAGCTGTTCGTTGTAGTACGGCGAATCCTTCGGCGGAGCGCAGTTCCACGGCTCGCCCTGACCGGCGTACACCGCGTCGATGATCTCCTTGCGGTTGATCGCGTACGACAGGCCGATCCGGAAGTCCTTGTTCGCGAACAGCGCCCGCTTGACCGGGTTCTTGTGGGTCTGGTTGATGCCGATGATCATCGTGTTGGTCAGCTGAGTCGGCACCTCGAAGATCCGGTAGGCGCCCTTCTCCCGGTTCTGCGCCACCACCGGCTTGTTCTGCGGCGTACCGAAGTTGCGGTACTGCATGCCGAACTCGCCGTTCATCACCTTGAGCAGCTCGACCTGGGCGTCCTGGACGACCTCGACCCGGCAGGCGTCGATGTAGGGCAGTTGCCGGCCCGCGTCGTCGACCTTCCAGTAGTACGGGTTCCGGGTCAGGGTGACCGCGGAGCCCTTGCCCAGCGGAGTGGTCACCTTCCACGGTGCGAGCGTCGGCTGCTCCGGGTTCGTCCACGGGTTCTGCTTCTGCGCGAACAGGTCGGTCCAGCTGCCGACGCCGGCCTTCTTCGCCAGCGCGTTCGCGTTCGGGTTGTACTTGAGGTGGAACTGCTGGAAGTAGTGCTTCGGCAGCAGCATCCCATACGCACCCTCGCGCAGGAAGATGCCGTCGGCGATCTGGATGATGAGCGACGGCTGCGGCGCGGTGTAGGTGAGCTTGACGGTCCGTTCGTCGACCTTCTCCATCGTCGCGATCTTGCCGGTGTCCGGCGAGGCGAAGGCGTCGTAGATCCCGTCCGGGTGCAGCCCGGCGTCGCACTGCACCTCGAGCAGCGTGAACAGCATGTCGTCCGCGGTGCAGGGCTTCCCGTCGGACCACTTCAGGCCCTCGCGGAGCGTGAAGGTGATCACCTTGCTCTCGGCATCGACCGTGTACTCGGCGACGTTCGCTTCCATCTCGTCGTACCCGGGCTTGCCGGTCTTGTCCGGCCTCCAGCGGACCAGGGGCTCGTACGCCAGGGCGTTCCACAGCCACTGGGTGTCCTCCTGGGTCAGCATCGCCGAGCGCCAGGTCCCGCCGTACACCGCCTTGCCGGCCAGTGGCTTGATCACCGGCGGGTTCTTCGGCAGCCGCTCGGCCAGCGGCGGCAAGGTGCCCTTGTCGACCAGGGCCTTCAGCATCGGCGACTCCAGCTGGTCCGCCGTCGCGGCCTGCGCGCCGGCCCCCGCGGGCTTGGTGTCGAAGAAGCTGCACCCGGGCACGGTGGCCACGGCCAGCAGCCCGAGACCGCCCTGCAGCACCCGTCGCCGGTCGACCTTGCGTAAATCTCCGGACATCGTCACTTTCCTCACTGCTCGACCGTGATGTTGCTGAACTGCGCGGTCCCGTAGTCCACGAGGGCGTTGTCCTCCTTGCCCCCGTCGACCGCGAAGCCGATGTAGAAGGTCCGGCTCGGCATCGCGATTCGCTCGTAGCCGAACCGGTCCCACTTGACCTTGTCGGTGGAGTTGCCATCTGCAATAGCTATGAAGGCCTCGAACTCGACCTCCCGGGCCTGCGGCCGCTCGCGCCGGAGCAGCCGCAGCCAGTACTGCTGGGCCGGGTCGAGGTACTCGTCCTCGGTCCACGGCCACGGGCCGACACTCGGCGACGGCCCGTCGGTCTGGAACCGGATCGCCTGGGCCTTCATGCCGCCGTCATCGGTGACATTGGCAACCCCGCCGGCGTCGCCGATCGTGCCGGTACCGCCGGCCACGCCGAACCCGATCCCGCCGTACATGAACGGGGCGGCCGGGTCGAGACTGTCGCGGATCATCAGCCCGGCGGTGAGTCCGTTGGCCACCTTGGCGAGTTTGTCCAGCCGGGCGGTGATCTGGGCGACCGATCCGGCACCGCCGACCTGCAGCTTGCGGTGGACGTAGTGGAAGTTGCTGGTCCGGCCGAGGATCCGGCCGGAGCCCTTGACCGTCAGGATCCCGCCGTCGAGGCTGGCCGATCCCGGCACCGGCGGCTTGCCGACCGCCGCCGACGTCCAGCCCGGAGTGCCGGACTGCAGGTTGACGTGCACCGGCACCTGGGTCGACTGGGTCGCCGTGCCGTTGCGGTCGGTCGCCCGGGCGGTGAGCCAGTAGGAGCCGTCGGCAACGTTCTTCCACTCGATCCGGTACGGCGCTCTCGTCGCGGTGCCGATCAGCTGCTCACCGGAGAAGAACTCGACCGTGGCCAGCTCGCCACCTTTGGCCGCGGCGGCGTCGGCCTCGACCGTCACGGTGGGCGCCGTCCGGCCGGGAATCGTCTGGTTGAACTTCGGGCTGGTGATCTCGACCTTCGGGTTGCCGACCGGGTCGGGGACGATCGAGTTGAGGTAGTTCTCCAGGTAGGTGTAGCCGTTCGGCGCGATCTTCTGGGCGTCCGACGGGTCGTTGGGGTCGAGCCCGTTCGCCTTCTCCCACCAGTCCGGGATGCCGTCGTGGTCGGAGTCGGCGGCCGCCTCGGTCGAGGCCAGCACCGGGAAGCCGCCGACCTCCTTCTGCGAGTTGATCAGCCGGCCAGTGCCGTTGCGGGCGTCGTTGACGATCCGCGCGTCGGCCGCGTCCCGCCGCGGCAGGATGGCACCGGCGTTGGCGAGGACGGCCTCGTACGCCTTGGCTGCGGACTGGGTCTCGATCTCGTCCGCGAACGGCTGCGGCCGGGACAGCTCGTTGATACCGCCGATCGGGTACCGGATCCCGCGGCGGTTGTGCGCGGTGACGTCCGGATGGCCTTCGACCTGGTTGCCGGCGACGTACCACTGGCCGCCGCGGTTCGCGCTCAGGATGACCGGGGCGACCTCGGACAGCGTGGTCGGGCCGGGCTTGTAGTAGTTGCCGACGATGTTGATGCCGTTGGCCCACTCCCCGCCGTACACCGAGGTGTAGCCGTGGTCGTAGACCACGTTGTTGCGGTGGTCGACCTCGAGATTGATGTTCTCGGTGTAGCCGAACCGCGGCTGCCGGCCGCCCTGGTGGGCGATCAGGTTGTGGTGGTAGCTGTTGCGCTCACCGCCCCAGATCCCGCCGTACCCGTGCCGGCTCTTCGGGTGCGCCGACAGGGCGAGACCCTCCGCGATGATGCACCACTGGATGGTGACGTCGAAGTTCCCGTACGGCGACAGGCACTCGTCGACCGCCCAGCTGAACGAGCAGTGGTCGATGATCAGGTTCCGGATCTCCGGACTGACCGAGCCGGGCACGTTGGTGTTGAACGCGTCGTCGGCGGCCGCGTTGCGATCACCGAGCCGGAACCGCAGGTAGCGGATCACGATGTCGTGCGCACCACCCTTGACGTTGGTGCCGCGTCCGGACACGCAGATCCCGCCGCCGGGGGCGGTCTGGCCTGCGATGGTCAGGTTGCTGCCGGCGATCTCCAGGCCCGTCTCGAGCTCGATCGTGCCGGAGACGCGGAAGACCACGGTCCGGTCCGAGCCGGAGACGGCGTCGCGGAGCGAGCCGGGGCCGGAGTCGTTGAGGTTGGTCACCTCGTAGACGGATCCGCCGCGGCCGCCCTTCGACCACTTGCCGGCACCTTCGGCGCCGGGGAAGGCGGGCAGCCTGTCCTCGGTGGTCTGGGTGCGCACGGCCTGGGCGGGCACCGTGATGCCCAGCGTGGCGGCGGCACCGACGGCAGCGGTGGTTCCGACGAACCCGCGGCGGGTCCAGCCGGTGGATGCTTCGGTCATCGTCCATGCCTCACTTTCGGCAGGGGGCGGGCTGCTGAGCCAATCAGATTCTGAATATCTAGTCAGCTTCGAATGGAACGACGGCCTCATGGTCACGGAGGTTACGAGCCGATGTCAAGAGCATGACACCCGGTTTCCGCAATCGTTTGCAGTCTGCGCTTCGTTCGGCGGCAATCGTTTGCACTGAAGCCTTGCCCGGTGCTCGCGGGCAATGGTTACCTTCATGCATGCCACTACGCCCACTCCCCCTTGGCGCCGCCAAAATCACCGACGGCTTCTGGCGGGAGCGTCAGGAGATCAATCGGACGTCGACGATCCCGGCCGCGGCTCGTCGCCTGGAAGAGGCGGGAACGCTACGGAACCTTCGCCGCGCCGCCGGCCACGAACCCGTCGGCGACGGGTTCGCCGGAAAGCTCTTCGCCGACACCGATGTCTACAAATGGCTCGAGGCCGTCGCCTGGGAGCAGACCCGGTCGCCGTCGCCCGAACTCGCGGAGTGGCAGACGGCTACGAACGCGTTGGTCGAGGCAGCGCAAGAGCCGGACGGGTATCTGAACAGCTACGTGCGGCTGGTGCTCGACGGCGAGCGGTTCGGTGACCTGGAGAAGGGGCACGAGCTGTACTGCGCGGGTCATCTACTGCAGGCGGCTGTCGCACAGTCACGCGCGACCGGCGACCGGACGTTGCTCGAGGTCGCGACCCGGTTCGCCGATCTGCTCTGCAAGACGTTCGGGCCTGGTCGCACCGAGGGCATCGATGGTCATCCGCTGATCGAGATGGCACTGGTCGACCTGTACCGGGAGACGGGGACGTCGTCGTACCTCGAACTGGCCTCGTACTTCGTGGAGGCGCGTGGTCACGGGTTGCTGGAGCCACCGGGCCATCACGGCCCGGCGTACTTCCAGGACCACCTGCCGGTGCGTTCCGTGCGAACACTCGCCGGGCACGCGGTGCGGGCGTTGTATCTCGCCGCGGGAGCGACCGACGTCGCGGTCGAGACGGGAGATCCTGAGCTGCTCGACGCACTGAAGGCGTCATGGCAGACCATGGTCGACAGTCAGACGTACCTGACCGGCGGCGTCGGGTCACGGTGGTACGGCGAGGCGTTCGGTGACCCGTTCGAGTTGCCGCCGGATGCGGCGTACTGCGAGACGTGTGCGGCGATCGCCAGTGTCCAGTGGAGCTGGCGACTGCTGCTCGCGACCGGCGAGAGTCAGTACGCCGACCTGATCGAGCGGACCCTGTACAACGCGGTCATCTCCGGTGTCTCGCTGACCGGTCGCGAGTTCTTCTACGTGAACACGTTGAAGGTGCGCCAGGGTGCGTTCGCGGATGATCAGCGGTCGGCGGCGGCAGGGCGGCAGGGGTGGTTCGGTACGGCGTGCTGCCCGCCGAACGTGATGCGCACGCTCTCGTCCCTCGACCAACTGGTCGCGACCTCGGACGACGACGGGGTGCAGTTGCAGCTCTATACGCCGGCTTCGGTCCGGGTTGAGCTCCCGGTTGGAGCAGTCGGGTTCGAGGTCGAGACGCGGTATCCGTGGCACGGCACGGTGACCGTGCGCGTGACCGAGGCACCTCAGGAGCCGTGGACGTTGGGGCTGCGCATTCCCGCGTGGGCCGACGACTGCACCTTGACGGTCAACGGGGTCGAGCAGTCAGTCGGTCCGTTGCGCCGGGTCTGGGCGGTCGGCGACGAGGTGGTGCTGGAGTTGCCGGTGCAGGCACGTCGTACGGTGCCGGACGATCGGGTGGACTCGGTGCGCGGGTGTGTGGCGATCGAGCGTGGGCCGTTGGTGTACTGCTTCGAGCAGCTGGACCAGGACGTCGTACTGGATGAGGCGGCTGTCGTGGCCGGAGACCTGCTCGAGGCTGAGCGGCCGGAGTTGCTGGGTGGGGTGACGACGGTCGAGGTGCCGGCTCGGGACGGTCGGACGTTCACTGCGATCCCCTACTACGCATGGGCCAACCGGGCGGTCGGGCCGATGACTGTGTGGATCGATGCCCGCTAGCTCGGGCTGTCGCTCAGTCTGCTGCGAGGCGCTCGGCGACGGTGCGGTCGCTGATGAGGACGTCGACCCAGCCTCCGAGCAGCGCCGCGCGGATGGCGGCGTACTTGCGCATGCCGCCCGCGACCCCGACGCTGCGCAGGTCGTCGCTGCGCACCTGAGCCGCGGACAGCCCGAGCACCCGCTGGTCGAGCTCGGACCGGACCGGTTTGCCGTCTGCGTCGAAGAAGCGCAGGCAGATGTCGCCGACCGCGCCCTGGTCGCGCAGCACCTTCTGGTCCTCGGCGGTCATAGCGTTCCCGCTCTCCCTGAGCAGCGGCGACGGCTCCAGACTGCCGATTCCGACCAGCAGCAGAGTCAGCCTGGACCAGGCGTCCATCACCTCGCTGACGACCGCGTCCTTCACCAGGGTCCGCTTCGCGTTCACGCTGCCGACCAGACCGGGCACCGGCAGCAGCACCGGCGCGGCGCCGGTCAGATCCGCCAGCCGGCCGATCAACCGCGCGGCCCGGGCCTGAGCGGCCGGATTGCCGACACCGCCGAGCACCTGCACAACCTCCTCGGCGACCTGCGTCGGCCGCGGTGTCATCGACTCGACGGTCGCCAGCAGGGTGGAGCTCCACGACGAGATGCCGATCCGGTCACCGCCGGTGAGCGTGGTCTCCAGGTACACCGCGGCGGCCGCGCCCAGCGCCGGGATGATGTGCGCGTCGTCCTCACCGCTGGCGTCGACGACGATCACCTCACGCAGCCCGTACCGCTGCTCGATCGCGTCCTCCAGCTCGGTGTGTACGCCGCTCGGCGGGATGACGACCGTACGCACGATGCCGGCCACCACGGCCTGCTTGAGCAACCGGGACACCCGCGGCTGCGAGATGTGCAGCTGCGCGGCGATCTGGGGCTGGCGGACGCCCTGCTCGTGGTAGAGCTTCGCGACCTTGGTGAGCAGCCGCAAATGATCAGCCGACGGCTGCCGCCGGGCAACCGGCCGCGGCCCCTGTCCCGCACTCGCCGTCGTCATGCCCAGCATGCTAACCGCAGAAGAAGGATGAGATGACTTACTACGAGGACCCCGGACCCGGGTACGGCGTTCTGCCGCCGCGCGCGGCTGTCCGTTCCGACGCACCCTCGATCAGCCTGAACGGGACCTGGCGGTTCCACTTCGCGGAATCGGTGGAGGAGGCCGTTCGAGGGTTTGAACGGGAGGACTTCGACGACTCCGAGTGGGCGTCGATCCCGGTTCCGTCGAGTTGGCCGATGCACGGCTTCGGGCAGCCGATCTACACCAACCAGCCATACCCGTTCCCGGTCGATCCGCCGTACGTGCCGGACGAGAACCCGACCGGCGACTACCGGCTGGTGTTCGAGGCGCCCTGGGACGGGCCTTCGGTGCTGCGTTTCGACGGGGTCGACTCGTGTGCGCGGGTGTGGCTGAACGGCGTGGAGCTCGGGGTGACGCGTGGGAGCCGGCTGCCGAGCGAGTTCGACGTGGGCCCTGTGCTGCTGCCCGGGCGGAACGTGCTGGCGGTGCGGGTGCATCAGTGGTCGTCGGGGAGTTACCTCGAGGACCAGGACATGTGGTGGCTGCCGGGGATCTTCCGCGATGTCACGCTACTCGCTCGACCGGCCGATGGTTTGGCTGATGTGTTCGTGCACGCGGACTACGACCATCTGACCGGCGCCGGCACATTGCTGGTGGAGGCTGCTGCGGCTGGCGCGGTGGTGCGGGTTCCTTCGCTGGGTGTCTCGGCCGCGGTCGGGGAGACCGTGACGATCCCGGCCGTCGAACCGTGGTCTGCGGAGGTGCCGCGGTTGTACGACGCCGTCGTGGAGACTCCCGGTGAGACCGTGTCGCTGCGGATCGGGTTCCGGACGGTGGCGATCGTGGACGGCGTACTGACGGTCAACGGGCGGCGGGTGCTGTTCCACGGCGTCAACCGACACGAGCACGATCCCGTGCTGGGTCGCGTCGTGCCGGAGTACCGGCTGCGGCAGGAACTGCTGGTGATGAAGCAGCACAACATCAACGCGATCCGGACCAGTCACTACCCGCCGGACTCGCGGCTGCTGGAGTTGTGCGACGAGCTCGGGTTCTGGGTGATGGACGAGTGCGACTACGAGACGCACGGGTTCTTCCTGCTGGACTGGCGCGGGAATCCGGCCGACGACCCGACCTTCGAGGCCGCGTCGCTGGACCGGATGCGCCGGTTGGTGGAGCGGGACAAGAACCATCCGTCGGTGATCATGTGGTCGCTCGGCAACGAGGCCGGAGTCGGGCGGAATCTGTCGGCGATGGCGTCGTGGACGCGGGACCGCGATCCGTCGCGGCCGGTGCACTACGAGGGCGATCTGAGCTGTGCGGAGGTGGACGTGTACAGCCGGATGTACGCCTCGCATGCGGAGGTCGAGGCGATCGGGAAGCGGGCCGAGAAGCCGTTGGACGATCCCCGGCTGGACGCGCGGCGGCGGGCGATGCCGTTCGTGCTCTGCGAGTATTCCCATGCCGGGGGCAACGGTCCGGGTGGGATCGCGGAGTACGAAGAGCTCTTCCACCGGTACGAACGCTGCCAGGGCGGCTTCCTCTGGGAGTGGATGGAACACGGCATCCTCCGGCCGGGCGGGACGTATGCGTACGGCGGCGACTTCGGCGAAGAACTCCACGACGGCACGTACGTGCTGGACGGTCTGGTCTTCCCCGACCTCACCCCACAACCAGTCCTCCTCGAAGTCCGCAAAGCCTTCGAGCCAGTCCACTTGACGCTGTCTGATGACGTCCTGCACATCACCAACAGGTACGACGTCCTCGACACAGCCCACGTGTCCCTCCAGTGGGAGCTGGCCGACGAGGGTGAGACAGTCGAGCGCGGCTCGTTGGAAATGCCGGTGATCGCAGCAGGCAGCGAAGCAACCGTGAACCTGCCGGACTTCAGCACCCCACTCCAGAACCACGAACGCTGGCTAACAGTCCGAGCCGTACTAACCAACGACACAGCCTGGGCGGTGGCTGGCCACGAGGTTGCTTTCACCCAGTCCCAGCTCAAGCCGACAACCTCTCCTACTTCTCCCCGACCCGCGGCTGTGCGGCCGGAACGGGTGGGTGGCGGCGAACTCGAGCTCGGATTCGGGCGGTTCTCCGCGCGGACCGGGAGGTTGGTGAGCCTGGGTGCCTGGTCGGTTGAGCACGTGCCTTTGGAGTTGTGGCGGGCGCCTACTCAGCACGATGCGCGCACCTGGGACGCCAGCACGTTGGATCGGAAGGCGCGGTGGGCCAACGCCGGGCTGCATCGGCTGCGGTATCGGACTGTTTCCGTGGAGGCGGACGGCGACACACTCCAGGTCGTGACGATGGTGGGGGCGGCTGCGACGGATGCTCGGGTGTTGACGACGTACCGGTGGACCTCGGACGGGGAGCGGCTGAGCGCGGACGTGGAAGTGGAGCCGGTTGGTGAATGGACGGTGCCGTGGGCACGGGTGGGAGTGACGCTCGGGTTGCCGGCGGGCTTTCAGCAGCTCACGTGGTTCGGGCTCGGGCCGGGGCAGGCTTATCCGGACTCCCGGGCAGCGAGCCGGGTCGGGCGATACACGTCAACCATCGACGACCTGCAAGTTCCGTATCTGTTCCCGCAGGAGAACGGCGCTCGGGGTGACGTCCGGTGGGCCGAGCTGTCGGGCACTGCCGGCAAGCTCAGGCTGACGGGGGAGCCGCACCTCGCCTTCACCGCCCGCCGGTGGACGACGGCCGACCTCGCCGCCGCCGGGCACCTGGAGGATCTGGTGCCCGGCGACCGGGTGTGGGTGACGCTTGATGCTCTGCAGCACGGGCTCGGCAGTCCGACGAGCGGCGCGCCGGTCCTGCCGCAGTACGATCTCCAGCCCCAGGCTCACCGGTTCCGGTTCAGTTTGGGAAGGTGAGCCAGGTGCCGGCGAGTGGTTGCTGGCCGATACCCGGCTTGGAGTAGTCGCAGACCCCACCCGGGAAGATGCCGAGCAACCGCTTCCACTGCGCGTCGGTCCAATCCACGCCGTACTCGGTGCGGACCGGCGTACGGAGCCGGCACTTCACCACATCGGCGGCAACATCTCCCCCGGCGACCTCGCGCGGAAACGACGCGGACGGGAACAACTGCTCGCACCGGGACGCCGGATCGCGGTCCAGCGGCTGCGCGAGGAAACCCGAGGGCCCACGGCAGCCTTCCACCAGGGTGGACGGCCGGGCGTCGACGATCTTGTCGATCCGCGGCCGGGACGAGTCGTCGGCGGCGAGTTCGGTCAGCCACTGATCGAGCGAGTCGACCGCGTGTTGCAGCAGCGGGCTCGCCGTGCTGAAGAGGCCGTACTGCGCGTCCTCCAGCAAACTCACGTGATTCGCCGCCGTCCCGTTAGCCTTCTCCAGCCGCGCCCGCATCGAGAACGTGTGGTACCTGACGTGGATGTCGCCGTACGACTGATCGTCGAAGTACGCGCGATAGTCGATGATCGGTACGTCGGCCAGCCCTCCCCCGCCGCTGGTCAGCCGTCCGGTCCGGTACGCCGCGCGCAACGCCTGCGGATCCGCCACGGTCCAGGCCGGCACCAGGTTCGCATCGGCATCGAACCCGCCGACCCGCTCGTTCAGGTCGAGGAACTGCTCCGGCGTGATCACTCCCGACCGCAGTACGCCGAGTCCGTACTGGACCCCCACGTTGTCCAACGGCCGCCGCGCGAACCCGGTCGTCGGATCAGCGCCGTACGCGTTGATCGCGTGGTCGTAGACATCGCAGCGCACCCCACGCGGGTTCTGGACCGGGTCGTAGCGATCGGCCGCCGGGATGATGTCGCAGTTGCGGCGCGCGTCGATGCGCCCGGCGCTGACCGCCATACTCGGCAGCGTCGCGTATGTCGCGAAGCCGGACACCTGACGTTTCTGCTCCTGGGTCCACGGAACCCTCGCCCGGGAAGTGAAGTACGAGTCGAGCAGCCACGCGTCGCTGATGAACGTGACCGTCCCGAACCCCACGTCCGGGAACGAGCAGCCCACGATGATCCCGTCGAAGATGCCGGGGTAGTTGTCGGTGATCTGATGGGCCTGGTACGAACCGCCCGAGCAGCCGAAGCCGACGGTGTACGCGGGTCGGCCGTAGTGCTCGACGAACAGTTCCTTCGTCATCATCGCCGACTCGGCCGCGGTCAGGTCGTTACAGTTGTGGCCGAAGACGTTCAGCGACGACGACATCAACGCGTAGCCGCGGCCGAGCAGGAAGGCGTCCGTCACGCCGCCGGTGGTGCTGCCGGAGCGGTACCAACCGCCCGCGCAGCCGCCGCCGAGGGTGAAGATCGCCCGGCCGTTCCAGCCGTCCGATCGCCGCACCGGTGTTGGCACCGGCTCACTCAGCGGGTCGTGCAACATGCTGGTCTGGACGACCGCTCGGTTGGCACTGCCGGTTTCCATCCGTACGACGAACGGCACCTTCACACCGAGCGAGTTGGTGGTGCGGGCAAGGTCAGCCGGGTACGACGTGGTGCGCGCGGGCCAGGCCGCCCACTCGCCTGCGGTCGTCCGGTAGAAGTAGTCGACCCGCGGCGCGACGGTGCAGTTGGCGTCGAGCGGGTCGCCAAGGGTTCCGCCGACGACCGGGATGGTGAACCTCGCGGTCTCGCAGACGAACGGCTGCTGGTGCGGGCCGGAGAAGACCGGTCCTTGGCGTGGATAGTTGCGGACTTCCAGGGTGGTTCGTTCGTCGCTGGCCGATGCTCGCAGGGTGTTCCAGCCCAACCGCATGCCCCCGACCAGACCGGTCAGTCCCTGCCCGTCGGCGGTGAACGCCGAGGTCACGTCCCTGCCGTTCAGCGTCACCTGTAGCTGCTCAGCGCCGGCCGGCAGGTCGACATGCACGAGCGCGTCGCCGCCGGTCACCTTGTCCGGGCGGCCGGACAGGATCTCCAGTTGCAGCGGTCGCGACGCCTCGGCCGGCACCGCGGGGAGTAGGAGGACGATGGCAAGCAGACTGGCGATCAGGCCGGCTGGTCGGGAGCGGTTCACGGGTCCTCCAAGGTTCAGTGGGCGGCGACCTCGTAGACGCGGGCGATGTCAGGGGTGGTTCCGGAGGCATCGGTGACGGTCAGGCGGAGCTGGTCGACCGTGGCGGACGGTCCTGGTAGCGAGACGAGCGACCGGGTGTTGCCGCTGGCGCTGCCGAGCTGGACCCAGCAGGCGATTAATCCATCACCCAGTACTGCCAGCCGGGTGGTGCGGGAGGCCAGGCTGGGTCAGGCATCCACCCGGACGGCGGTTCCCAGCCTTCCGGCGGTGGTGGCCAGCCCGGTGCGGGCACAAACCTGATCCGCGTCGGCCGGGGTGGGATCGGGGCATGGGCGACCGGTTGAAGAGACTTGACGCTCCCGGCCGGCCAATCAGCCGGCAACTCGTGGGCCTTCGCACCATGGACGGTGACCTCGGCCTTGAGCCGGTTGCCTTTGATCTTGGCTTTGACTGCGGTGAGCAGGCCTTGCTGGTCAAGATGACGGATGGCCGGCCGCAGGTCAGCGCTCATCTTCGGGGTCAATTGACCGACGCGCAGGCCGTCGATCCGCACCTCGACCAGTTCCTTGGCTGTCCGGGCACCGGTGTCGGTGAGCCCGTGCAGCGTCGCGTAGACGAAGCTCTCGCCTTCCGGGCGAAGGAACGGCTCGATGGCCGGCATGCACTGATCCTCGCCGCTGATCTGAACAGCGCCACCATCCGGCAGCAGCAGGTGCGGCTCCACGGGTTGGGCGTTGACCGGCGTACAGAGATGAGGCTCCGCGAGCGCGATCGTGACGCTTGCGGTGAACCGCTCCTTCTCGACCGGGCGACCGGCACGATTGGTCTCGTAGTCCGTCTCCAGACCGCCCCACACCCTGGCGTTCACCCGGGCCGCGAGGCCGCGTGCCGTCAGCTCACTCAGACACTGCCGGTAGTCACCCGCGATCTCCCTCGGCAGGTGACCGACGATCCGCCCCTCGATGTGTACGGCGACCGCGGCGGGATCGAACCGATTGCCGGGCTCCGGCACCAGGAACGCGGAGCACTCGAGTTCACGCTCCCGGCCGCCGAGCCGGCCGAACAATCGCTGGAGCTCCGGAAGATGATGGCTCTCCCCCACAACCTCCTGGTTGCACCAGGCTCTGCTCCCCCACAGGTCGAACGGCACCAGTGCTGTCGCCGGCCCACCCGCCGGCGTTCTGTTCCCATGCTTCATCAAGACCCCCTCAGGTCACGGCAGGTGAGCCTAGGTGACCTCGGGTGGCGGTGTCAGTAGCTTGAGATGTCAGTGGTAGGTCTGGCTGCTGGGTGGGGCGGATTCCATCCAGGCGAGGACGCCGGTGAGGGCCTCTTCGGTCATCGCGAAGTGGACCGTGCGGTCGCGGAGCTCGGCGTCGACGATGACGTGGCCGGCGTAGGTGACCAGGGGCTCGTTGCCCATCGGGCGACGGCTGGTGACGCTTTCGAGCTGGCGGCGGTTGACCACGAGTTTCGGCCACCAGGCGAGGCTGAAGACGCGAAACCATTGCAGGTCGTCGCCGACGTACCGGGCCAGACCGAGAGCCCAGCCGCGGCCGTGGTCCTTCTGCGCCAGCTGAAGGCTGCAATCGAACGTGCCGCCGTCCCTGGACAACCAGCGACGGCGGCACGCGAACAGAATGATCAGCAGTACGGCGGCAAGCAGACAGACCCCGACGACATCGAGGACCACCCTCATACCTTGCCGACCCCATTTCCGGTGCCAAATATCGGTACTACCCCGGGCACCGCCGGAGAACCGTACTGTCAGTGACGATGTTCAATTGTCGCAGGTGGGTAATTATGGCAGGTGGGTTCAGTGTCACTGCGGCCCCACCCCACCGCCCGGGTCAGTCCGCCTTCTCGGCGGCCATCACCCTCGCTTCGGCGAGCCGGACGTCTTCCTGGGCACCCTCGGTGTCGCTACCGGTGGCCAGGGCCCGCTCGAGATCGCGACGGGCCTCCTCCAGGTCGATGTCGTGACCCATCTCGGCGTTCTCGGCCAGGATCGAGACCCGGTCGTTCGCCACCGAGATGAAGCCGTCCGGTGCGGCCGCGACGAAGTACTCGTCGTCGGTGGTCCGCACCTGCACGGTGCCACCCTGCAGCAGGCCCAGCAGCGGCGCGTGGCCGGGCAGGATACCGACGTCGCCGTCCGTGGTCCGGGCGATGACGATCTTGGCCTGGCCCTGCCACACCGTCCGCTCGGCCGCGACCAGCGCGACCTCGAGGTGCTTGGCAGAATCCTCGGCCATCTCAGTTGTCCTTCTGCAGCTCGGCCCACTTGCGCTCGACGTCCTCGAGCGAACCGACGTTGAAGAACGCCTGCTCGGCGATGTGGTCGCACTCGCCTTCGGTGATCTTCTTGAAGGACTCGATGGTGTCCTTCAGCGGCACGGTGGAACCCGCGATGTTGGTGAACTTCTCCGCCATGTAGGTGTTCTGGGAGAGGAACTGCTCGATCCGGCGCGCCCGCGCGACGGTGATCTTGTCCTCTTCGGAGAGCTCGTCGACACCCAGGATGGCGATGATGTCCTGCAGTTCCTTGTTCTTCTGCAGGATCTGCTTCACCCGGACGGCCACGTCGTAGTGCTCCTGGCCGATGTACTGCGGGTCGAGGATCCGCGACGTGGAGGTCAGCGGGTCGACGGCCGGGTACAGACCACGCGACGCGATGTCGCGGGAGAGCTCGGTGGTCGCGTCGAGGTGGGCGAAGGTGGTCGCCGGCGCCGGGTCGGTGTAGTCATCCGCGGGCACGTAGATCGCCTGCATCGAGGTGATCGAGTGACCCCGGGTCGAGGTGATCCGCTCCTGCAGCACACCCATCTCGTCGGCCAGGTTCGGCTGGTAACCGACCGCGCTCGGCATCCGGCCGAGCAGGGTGGAGACCTCGGAACCGGCCTGGGTGAACCGGAAGATGTTGTCGATGAAGAGCAGCACGTCCTGCTCCTTGACGTCGCGGAAGTACTCCGCCATCGTCAGCGCCGACAGCGCGACGCGAAGACGCGTGCCCGGCGGCTCGTCCATCTGACCGAACACCAGCGCGGTGTCCTTGAAGACGCCGGCCTCTTCCATCTCGTTGATGAGGTCGTTGCCCTCACGGGTCCGCTCGCCCACGCCGGCGAACACCGACGTACCACCGAAGTTGTGGGCGATCCGGTAGATCATCTCCTGGATCATGACCGTCTTGCCGACACCCGCACCGCCGAACAGGCCGATCTTGCCACCCTGCACGTACGGCGTGAGCAGGTCGAGCACCTTGATGCCGGTCTCCAGCATCTCGGTCTTCGACTCGAGCTGGTCGAAGGCCGGCGCCTTGCGGTGGATCGGCCAGCGCTCGGTGATCTCGAACTCGGACTCGTCCTGGCTCAGGCACTTGCCGGTGACGCTCCAGACCCGGCCCTTGGTGACGTCGCCGACCGGCACGGAGATCGCCGCGCCGGTGTCGCGCACCTCGGCGCCGCGGACCAGGCCGTCGGTCGGCTTCATCGAGATGGCCCGGACGATGTTGTCACCGACGTGCAGGGCCACCTCGAGGGTGATGGTCTGGGTGACATCGCCGAGCGTCAGGTCCACCCCGAGCGCGTTGTACATCTCGGGCATCGCATCGGCCGCGAACTCGACGTCGACGACCGGGCCGATCACCCGGGCGACGCGACCGACACCTGCGGCGCCGGCCTCGTTGTTCTTCTCGGTAACCGTGGCAGTCATCTCTCTCACTCGCTCCCGGCGGTCGCGTCGGCCAGCGCGCTGGCGCCACCGACGATCTCGCTGATTTCCTGGGTAATTTGGGCCTGGCGGGCCTGGTTCAGGTCCCGTGTCAGCTTCTCGATCAGATCCTGCGCGTTGTCCGTCGCCGACTTCATCGCGCGCTGCCGGTTGGCCAGCTCGGAGGCCGCCGCCTGCAGCATGCAGTAGTGGATCCGGCTGGCGACGTACTTGGGCAGCAACGCGTCCAGCACGTCCTCGGCGGACGGCTCGAACTCGTACAACGGCAGTACGTCGTCCTCGGCCGGCGCCTCGGTTCCCTCGACGACCTCCAGCGGCAGCAGCCGGATCACGTCCGTGCGCTGGGTCAGCATCGACACGAACCGGGTGAAGACGATGTGGATCTCGTCCACGCCGCCCTCCTCGGTCGGGGTCAGGAAGGCCTCGATCAGCGCGTCGGCGATCTCCCGGGCCCGGGCGAAGCTCGGGTTGTCGGAGTCACCGGTCCACGACTGGGCGATCTCCCGCTGCCGGAAGGTGTAGTACGCCACGCCCTTGCGGCCGCTGAGGTACGGGACGATCTGCTTCTCTTCCTCGCGCAGCAACGTGTTCAGCCGCTCGCCTTCGCGGATCACGTTGGACGAGTAGGCGCCGGCCTGGCCGCGGTCGGAGGTGATCAGCAGCACCGCCGCCCGCTTCGGGTTCGGCTTCTCGGTGGTCAGCGGGTGGTCGACGTTCGAGAACGTCGCCACCGCCGACACGGCACGGGTGAGCTCACGCGCGTACGGACCGGCCGACTGGGCGCGCTGTTGCGCCTTGACGATCCGGGACGCCGCGATGAGCTCCATCGCGCGGGTGAGCTTCTTGATCGTCGAGACCGAGGCCTTACGCTCGCGAAGCTCCCGCAGACTGGCTGGCACGGTCGATCAGCCCCGCTTCTGCCGGACGATCTGCTCCTGCTCGACGTCCTCTTCGTCCATCGCCTCGGCCGGCGCCTCGGAGCCGACCAGCAGCTGGCCGTCCGAGGTCTGGAAGGTCGGCTTGAACGCGTCCAGCGCCTCCGTCACGGCAGCGGCCGCGTCGTCGTCGAACTGGCCGGACTCGCGGACGGAGTCGAGCACCTTGCTCTCCCGCCGCAGGTAGTCGAGGAAGTCGCGCTCGAAGCGGAGCACGTCGTTGGTCGGGACGTCGTCGAACTTGCCCGTCGTACCGGCCCAGATGGAGACGGTCTGCTCCTCCACCGGGTACGGCGAGTACTGCGGCTGACGGAGCAGCTCCACCAGACGCTGACCGCGGTCGAGCTGACGACGCGAGGTGGCGTCGAGGTCGGAGGCGAACATCGCGAACGCCTCCATCGCGCGGAACTGGGCCAGGTCCAGCTTCAGCGAGCCGGAGACCTTCTTCATGCCCTTGACCTGCGCGGCACCGCCGACCCGGGACACCGAGATACCGACGTCGATGGCGGGGCGGATGTTGGCGTTGAACAGGTCCGACTGCAGGAAGATCTGGCCGTCGGTGATCGAGATGACGTTGGTCGGGATGAAGGCCGACACATCGTTCGCCTTGGTCTCGATGACCGGCAGACCGGTCATCGAGCCGGCGCCGAGCTCGTCGGACAGCTTCGCGCAACGCTCCAGCAGGCGGCTGTGCAGGTAGAAGACGTCACCCGGGTACGCCTCGCGGCCCGGCGGGCGGCGCAGCAGCAGCGACATCGCGCGGTACGCCTCGGCCTGCTTGCTCAGGTCGTCGAAGACGATCAGCACGTGCTTGCCCTGGTACATCCAGTGCTGGCCGATGGCCGAACCGGTGTACGGCGCGACGTACTTGAAGCCGGCCGGGTCGGACGCCGGGGAGGCCACGATGGTGGTGTAGTCCATCGCGCCGGCCTCTTCCAGCGCGCCGCGGACGGCGGCGATGGTCGAGCCCTTCTGGCCGATCGCGACGTAGATGCAGCGGACCTGCTTCTTCGGGTCGCCGGACTCCCAGTTGGCCTTCTGGTTGATGATCGTGTCGATCGCGATCGCGGTCTTGCCGGTCTTGCGGTCGCCGATGATCAGCTGGCGCTGGCCGCGGCCGATCGGGATCATGCCGTCGATCGCCTTGATACCGGTCTGCAGCGGCTCGCGGACCTCCTGGCGGTCCATCACACCGGCCGCCTGCAGCTCGAGCGCACGGGTGCCCTCGAGGTCCTTGATCTCGCCCAGGCCGTCGATCGGCTTGCCCATCGGGTCGATGACGCGGCCGAGGTAGCCCTCGCCGACCGGCACCGACAGGACCTGCCCGGTCCGGCGGACCTGCTGGCCCTCCTCGATCCCGTCGAACTCACCGAGGACGACGACACCGATGTCGCGGACGTCGAGGTTCAGCGCGATGCCCTGGGTGCCGTCCTCGAACTCGAGCAGCTCGTTCGTCATCGCCGAGGGCAGACCCTCGACGTGCGCGATCCCGTCACCGGCGTCGATGACGGTGCCGACCTCTTCCCGGCTGGTCTCCTCCGGTTGGTACTCGTTGACGAACTGATCCAGGGCGTCCCGGATCTCCTCCGGCCTGATCGTGAGCTCAGCCATTGTGTTTCCTGCTTCCTTGACCTTGCTGGCCTGTTGTGGCCCTAAAGGCTTTCCCGACCCTTAGCACCATAAGTTTTATGTCGTAAGAGCCGTCAGCCGGCGATGCGCCGTTGCGCTTCGTCGAGCCTGGCCGCGATGGTTCCGTCGATCACTTCGTCGCCGATGTCCACCCGCACGCCGCCGACCACGTTCGGGTCGACGATCACGTTCAGCTGGATGTCCCGGCCGTACTGCCGCCCGAGCGCCTCGCTCAGCCGGGTGCGGTCCGCCTCGGACAGGTCGGTGGCGACCCGCACGGTGGCGATGCTGGCGTTGCGCCGGGCCGCCGCGGCGACCTGGTAGGCCCGCATCGAGGCCGCGAAGCTGCGCCCCCGGCCGTCGACCGCGCGCTCGACCAGCCGCACGGTGACCCCGTCGGCCTTGCCCTGCAGCAGGCCGTGGATCAGCTGCTGCCGCAGCTTGACCGGGATGCTCCGGTCACTGAGCTTCTCGCTCAGCGCCCGCTCGGCCGAGACCACCCGGTCCAGCCGGAACAGCTCGTCCTCGACCTCGTCCAGCTTGCGCCCCGAGTCGGCGTGCGCCACGTCGGCCTCGACGCTCAACTGCTCCAGCGCGTTGCCGAGGTCGCGGCCGCTGACCCAGCGGCCGGCCACGGCGGCGGTCAGGATCTCCTGCGCCTGGGCGGAGATCTTGCCGCCGAACAACTGCTGCACCAGGCCGGTCCGGGCCGCCTGCGGGCGGGCCGGATCGGTCAGTGCGCGCCGGAGCGCACCGCTGCCGTCCAGCAACTTGGCGACCGAGAACAGCTCGGTGCCCAGCTCCTCGGTGACGGTGACACCCGCCAGGACCTCCTGGGCCCGGGCCAGTGACTCCTTCGACGCGCCGCGCATCAGCCGTCCGTTCCGACGGCCTGACGCGCGGACTCCGACGCCTCGAGATCAGCCAGGAACCGCTCGACGGTGCGACGCTGACGCGCCTCGTCCTCGAGCGACTCGCCGACGATCCGGCCGGCCAGGGTGGTGGCCATGTGGCCGACCTCGCTGCGCAGCGAGGCGACCGCCTGGGCCCGCTCGGCGTCGATCTGGGTCCGTGCGTGCGTCACGATGCGCTCGGCCTCGGCGTTGGCCTGCTCACGCATCTCCGCGATGATCTGCGCACCCTGCTCCCGCGCGTCCTCACGGATCTTCGCAGCCTCCTGGCGAGCCTCCGCCAGCTGCGCGTTGTACTTCTCCAGTGCCGCCTTCGCCTCGGCCTGGGCCTGCTTGGCCTCGTTCATCCCGCCTTCGATCGCCGCGGTCCGATCGGCGTACGCCTTCTCGAACTTCGGGACGACGACCTTGGCGAAGGCGATGGCCAGCAGGATCAGGAAGACGAAGCCGAAGATGATCTCGGCCGTGTGCGGCATCAACGGGCTCGGGCTCTCGCCCGCCTCGCTCAGCGGTAGCACCATCGTCAACATGTCTGAATCCTGTCAGTCAGAGGAAGTAGCTCAGGCAGAACGGAAGACGAAGGCCAGAGCGATACCGATGATCGCCAGAACCTCGGTCACGCCGAAGCCGATCCAGGCGATCGACTGCAGCTTGCTCTGGGCCTCGGGCTGACGCGCGGTGCCGTTGATCACGGCTGCGAAAATCAGACCGACGCCGACGCCCGGGCCGATCGCGGCGAGGCCGTAGCCCAGTACTGCGATGTTGCCGGAGATCTCGAGTGCGGTCATTGCAGTGTGTTCCTTTCGGTACGGATAGGGGCTATCCGGGTTTCCGTTACTACGGGTCTAAGGGATACTGCGGTACTGCGGATCAATGGTCCTCGGCGATGGCGCTGCCGATGTACTGCGCGGTCAGCACGACGAAGATGTAGGCCTGGATGCACTGGACGAACAGTTCCAGTCCGGCGATCGCGAACCCCATCAGGATGGTGACGACACCGACGCCGGCCAGCGGGATGCTGCCGGCCTCGAAGATCAGGTACTCGCCGCCGAGCACGAAGACCAGCAGCAGGATGTGACCGGCGAACATGTTGGCGAACAACCGCAGGCTCAGCGAGACCGGCCGGACCAGGATGTTCGAGATGAACTCGATCGGGATCATCAGCGGCATCAGCCAGACCGGCACGCCGGCCGGCATGGTCTGGTGCTTGAAGTAGCCCCAGGGGCCGTGCTTCCGGATCCCGACCACGTTGTAGATGACCCAGCTCATGATCGCGGCGGCGTACGCCCAGCCGATGTGGCTGAAGGTCGGGAACTGGACCAGCGGGATCGTCGCGGCGACGTTGTTCAGCAGGATGAAGAAGAACAGGCCGCACAGGTACGGCACGTACTTCATGTGCTCGGCGCTGCCGATGGCGTCCCGGGCGATCGAGTTGCGGACGAAGTTGTAGCCGAGCTCACCGGCGAACTGCAGCTTGCTCGGCACGATCTCGGCCTTGCGGGACGCACCCCAGAAGAACCAGACGATCAGTACGACGGACAGGCCGGCCACCAGCACGGGCTTGGTGAACCAGTCGACGCCGTTGATGATCGGCGGAAGATCGAAGCTTTCGGGACCGGGCGGGTGGAACTCGGTCGGAACGCCGGCAGTCACCGGGTCTCCTCTCGCGTCGTGCTCAAGTCGGACGCCTTGTAGCAAAGGGCAGGGCGGCTCAGGGCATGGCGGTCAACAACGTCAGACCCGGCGTGGGTCAGGTCGTTCCCCGAAGGGATCAGGACCGCGCCCCGTACCGGAAGTGCAACAGCAGAACGGTGAGCCCGGCACCGAGGACGATGCCCACCGGAAGTAAGAACTGGGTGCCGAGCAGGCGATCCAACCCGAACCCGATGCCTCCGTACAGGAGCACACCGCCGATCAAGTAGGACAGGACCCGCCAGCCGTCGCCCGAATTCGGGGGTGATGGCTTCGGATCCTGATGCTCGCTCATTGGCACCCGAAAGGTACCAGTCCAGAACAGATCCGGTCACATCGGCACCCGTAACCTCCACCACAGCAGAGAAACCGTTACTGACGGTGCTCATGCGGTCACTTCCCCATCCAGGTCGTAGATCGGGACGCGCAGTCGCGACCAGGCCCAGATCTCACCGGCCATCCAGCCCATCACGACCACCAGGGCGCAGACGCCGAGCACGGTCAGATTCACGTGCTGGGCCAGGGTTTCCGAGCTCAGTGCGAGGGCGAGCAGGCCGCCGAAGATCGCGATCCGCCCGGTGTAGGAGGCCATCGCGATCCCCAGTTGCGCGGTCGGCGACGCACGCCGGGACAAGTGCAGCGCGACCAGGCCGGCGCCGGAGAAGACGATCACGATCAGCATCCCCAGCAGTGCGCCCCACAGTCCCTCGAGGCCGACGGCAACGGTCGACACGGCGGCGGCGTTCACGCCGACGACCAGGGCGGCGGCGAGCGCGCCACGCAGCATTGCCAACGCCGGGTGCCTGGTGGCCTGGCCGGCGACTTTCGGACTCTGAGCCGAGGGAGCCATCTGGTGGTTCCGTCCTGCTGGCGACCGGGTCTCACAGCCAGGTCGTCGGGTGGGCGGGGTCAGGGGTGTCGCTGTTCTTTGCTGGTGCTTGTGAAAACTAGCACAAAGTCTGCACGGTCAGCAAAACGAGTCCCTTGCCGCTGTACAGAGACACCCTATCGGTAGGCCACGCTGACGAGTGGTCTGGTCCCTACCTGTCCGGCTTCAGACCTTGGCGAGCGGTTTCCGGTAGCGGCGCGGGAGCCCGGTCGTGAGCAGGATCGCGGTGACCGCCACGGCCAGCACGATCAGGGCGGTCCACCAGTTCAGCACCAGTCCGAGGACCACCACGCCGTACGCGATCAGAGCGGTCCACAGGTACATCAGCAGGACAGCCCGGCGGTGTGAGTGGCCGCGTTGCATCAGGCGGTGGTGCAGGTGCAACTTGTCCGCGGCGAACGGCGAGCGGCCGGCCTTGGTCCGGCGGACGTAGGCCATCGTCAGGTCGAGCGCGGGGATCGCGAGGACGGCGATCGGCAGGATCAACGGGAGCAGTGCCGGCAGCAGGCTGGAGCCGCCGACCTCGTACGGGACCGCGTTCGGGTCCATCTGGCCGGTGAGGCTGATCGTCGACGCGGCCAGCATCAGGCCGATCAGCAGGGCGCCGGAGTCGCCCATGAAAACCCTGGCGGGGAAGAAGTTGTGCGGCAGGAAGCCGAGGCACGCACCGGCCAGGGCGACGGTGATCAGGGTCGAGGTGGTGGCCCGGTCGAGGTTCTGCTCGACGTTCAGCAGGTACGAGTAGGTGAAGAACGCGGTCGCGCCGATCGCGGTCACCCCGGCGGCCAGGCCGTCCAGGCCGTCGACGAAGTTCACCGCGTTGCAGGACACCAGCAGGATGCCGGCGGTGAGGACGGCGAGCTGCGCGGGCGGCGGCGAGACGACGCCGCCGGGCAGCGGCAGCCAGTACAACTGGATGCCCTGGACAACCATCACGCCGACGGCCAGCACCTCACCGGCCAGCTTGGTGATCGCGTCCAGCTCGTACAGGTCGTCGACCACGCCGACGGCGCAGATCACCACGCCGCCGATCAGGATCGCGCGGGCGTCGTGGGCGACCTGCAGGCTGTCGCCGAGGAAGGGCAGGCTGGAGGCGACCGCGAAGCCGGCGATCAGGCCGCCGAGGATGGAGATGCCACCGAAGTACGGGATCGGGACCTTGTGCACGTCCCGGGCCCGGACCTTCGCGACCGCGCCGTACCGCAGGGCGATCTGCCGGGCCACGCCGGTCAGCAGGAAGGTCGTGGCCATGGCCACGAACAGGACCAGCAGGTACTCGCGCACTAGTCCGCAGGCCTCACATCGGTTTCGGTCGGCTTCTTCTCGTCGTCTTCGTCCTTGGACGCTTCAACAGGTTCTTCGGTTGGCGCTTCCGGTTCTTGTCCAGCCTTCTCCGGCTCTAGTTCAGCCTTCTCCGGCTCTAGTTCAGCCTTCTCCGGCTCTAGTTCAGCCCTCTCCGGCTCTAGTTCAGCCCTCTCCGGCTTTTCTTCAGCCTTCTCGGGCTCTTCAGCCTTCTCGTCGTCCAGGTCGGTGGAGACCTCGGGGACGACGGCGCGGAGCTGGGCGAGCGACAGGGCGCCGAGGCGGACGACGTGCGGGGTGTCGCCGGTGATGTCGACGATGGTGGACGGCTGGCCGCCGGTCGCCGTACCGCCGTCGAGGTAGACCGCGACCGAGTCGGCCAGCTGCTCCTCGGCGTCGTACACGTCGAGCGCGGCCGGCTGACCGCTGAGGTTGGCCGAGCTGACCGCGAGCGGCCCGGTGCGGGACAGCAGTTCACGGGTGTTCTCGTGGTCCGGCACCCGCAGCGCGACGGTTCCCTGGGTCTCCCCCAGGTCCCACATCAGCGACGTCTGCGCGTGGCAGATCACCGTCAGCGGCCCGGGCCAGAACTCCTCGCAGAGCTTGCGGCCCGACTCGGGGACGTCGGTGGCGAGCGCGTCCAGCGACTCGACCACCGAGATCAGCACCGGTGGTGGCATGTCGCGGCCCCGGCCCTTGGCGTCCAGCAGTCGCTGGACCGCGTCGGACTTGAACGCGTCCGCGGCGATCCCGTACACGGTGTCGGTCGGAAGGACGACCAGGTCGCCGGCCTCGATGGCGTCCACGGCCGCTCGATAGGCCGGTGCCAGCTCGTCGCCGGTGAAGTCGAAGCGCTCACTCACGCACCGAATCGTGCCACTCACGCCCCCGCGGCCTCCACCCGGGCTGGCCCAGGCGTGACCTGACAAATGATTGTCAACTTTCCAGCACGTCCGCCCCGACGTCCTTAGGATCCCGTCCATGACTGTTTTGAATTGCCGAGCCTCCGGCCCGGCGGGTCATGGGGCCCTGGCTCCCGGCCTTCCCTCGTCGCTCCAGTCGCTGCGCTCCCTACGCTCCTCAGTCCAGGCCGGGAGGCCCCATGACCGTGTCGCGTGAGTTCCTGGCCGGCCTGCCGAAGGCCGAGCTGCATGTCCATCACGTCGGATCCGCGTCGCCGCGGATCGTCGCCGCGCTCGCCGCCCGGCACCCCGGGTCGCCGGTGCCGGCCGACCCGGCCGAGCTGGCGAAGTACTTCCAGTTCACCGACTTCGCCAAGTTCATCGAGATCTACCTGACCGTGGTCGACCTGGTGAAGACGCCGGACGACGTCCGGCTGCTGACCTACGAGATCGCCCGCGAGATGGCTGGGCACAACCTCCGCTACGCCGAGCTGACCTGTACGCCGTACATGTCGGTGGTCCGCGGGATCGCCGCGGAGGCGTTCTGCGAGGCGATCGAGGACGCCCGGATCGCGGCCGAGAAGGAGTTCGGCATCGTGCTGCGGTGGATCTTCGACATCGCCGGCGAGGCCGGGCTGCCGGCCGCCGACGGGACGCTGGAGATCGCGCTGAAGAACCGGCCCGAGGGCCTGGTCGGGTTCGGCCTGGGCGGGCCGGAGATCGGCGTACCGCGGCCGCAGTTCCAGCCACACTTCGAGGCCGCCATCGCGGCCGGGCTGCACAGCGTGCCGCACGCGGGCGAGACCACCGGGCCGGAGACGATCTGGGACGCGGTCCGGGTGCTCAAGGCCGAGCGGATCGGCCACGGTACGTCGACCATGCAGGACCCGGCCCTGGTCGACTACCTGGGCGAGCACCGGATCCCGCTCGAGGTCAGCCCGACGTCGAACATCGCCACCCGCGCGGTCGCGTCGTACGACGTGCACCCGC
The DNA here is from genome assembly GCF_043197365.1 of Kribbella sp. NPDC049174. Lineage (NCBI taxonomy): Bacteria > Bacillati > Actinomycetota > Actinomycetes > Propionibacteriales > Kribbellaceae > Kribbella > Kribbella sp. NPDC049174. The sequence continues at coordinate 551,374 of NZ_JBICSZ010000004.1, forward strand.
TGCGCGCGATGGTCGAGGCCGGTCTGGTCGTCACCATCAACTCCGACGACCCGCCGATGTTCGGCACCGACCTCACCAACGAGTACGCCGTCGCCACCGAGCTGCTCGACCTCGACGAGGCCGGCGTGGGCGAGCTGGCCAAGACAGCCGTCCGGGTTTCGTTCGCCGAGGACTCGGTGAAGAACGCCCTGGTCGCGGAGATCGACGAGTACGTCGCGAAGGCGTAGCTCGGGTTCTCAGGTTGTGCGTGGTTCTCTAGGTGAGGTGCGGAGAGTTCCAGGGGTAGCGGCGGTGCTCGGGCTGTTGCTGGGGGTGGCGGCCTGCAGCGACGAGCCCGGGGCCGCGGGACCGGCTGCGGCTACCGCGTCGTCGGCCAGCCCTAGTCCGACCACTCCGTCTCTGCCACCCCCACCTGCTGATGGGGACCTGCCACGAGGTGGGCGAGCGATCTTCCCGAAGTACCAACTCGTCGCGTACGTCGGCATGCCGGGCTCACCCGCCCTCGGTCCGCTGGACAAGGACCTGGCGACGAAGGCAGCCCGGCTGGAGAAGCTGTCGCGTGCGTACGCCGCCGGGCGCACACCGCTGCCGGTGATGGAACTGATCACAGTGGTCGCGAAGGCGGGACCCGGCAAGGACCGGATGTATCGCGGCCGCCTGCCCGACGCGAAGATCCAGGAGTACCTGACCGTCGCGCGCAAGCACCGGATGCTGTTGCTGCTCGACATCCAGCCGGGCCGGGCCAAGATCCTGCCCGAGGTGAAACGGCTCGAACGCTGGCTGAAGGAACCGGATGTCGGGCTCGCCTTCGATCCGGAGTGGGCGGTCGGGCCGAACCAGGTCCCCGGCCGCGTCTTCGGCCGTACGTCGGGCGCCGAGCTCGACAGCATCGCGTCGTACCTGTCGGGACTGGTGCAGGCTCATGACCTGCCGGAGAAGGTGTTCGTCTTCCACCAGCTGTCGACCAGGATCGTGACCGGACAGCAGGCGCTGAAGAAGCACCCGGGCGTGGTGACGATCAAGTCTGTCGACGGGATCGGTGCCCGCGAGGACAAGCTGGAGACGTGGGGCAAACTCACCGCGAACCTCCCGGCCGGCGTGCATACCGGGTTCAAGTTGTTCTACACCGAGGACGCCCGGCACGGTCCGTTGATGACCCCGGCCCAGGTGCTGGCGCTCCGGCCACGGCCGGAGCTCGTCGTGTACGAATAGGGAATGCGACTTGCCTTCGCGAACGTTGCCGGTGGCCGACTGGTCGATGCGAACAACCGGTACGTCGCGGCCGATCGGACCGCGGACTTCGCGACGGCGCTGGCGGCGTTGCGACCTGACGTACTGATCGTGACCGAGCTCGATTGCGACAGGGCGCCGATCACAGCCTGGTCGGCTGCCGGGTCAGCCCGTGGCAGCGGCAGGAGCGTGCGATCGGGATGATCCGCGCGCAGGACCTGGTCCGGCCTAGATCCTCCGGCCCGTTGCGAAGCGGGGGCGGGCGGCCAGGTCCGGCTGGTCGCGGACCTCGGTGAAGAGGGCGGTGGCGGTGAAGACTGCGGGGGCGGATTCGCCCTGGACGTCGGCGTGTTCGCAGGCGAACCAGCCGCCGGGCTTGAGCAGCCGTGCCGCGGTCGCGGCGACGACCTTGATCTCGTCTAGGCCGTCGTCACCGGACCACAACGCCAGCGCGGGGTCGTGATCGCGGACCTCCGCGGTGACGGATTCCCAAGCAGTCAAAGGGATGTACGGCGGGTTGGAGATCACCGCATCCACCTGGCCGTCCAACTCGGGCAGGCATCCGTCGATGTCCCCCTCGTGCAGTTCGGCACCCGTGCCCGCGAGATTGCGACGTGCCCAGACACACGCATCCGGCGACAGCTCGACCGCGTGGACGACGCTGTCCGGCCGCTCGGTCGCCACCGCGCCGGCGATCACACCTGAACCGGTGCACAGGTCCACCACCAGCGGTTCCTTGACGTCCGCGAGCCGGTCGAGGATCCAGCCGACCATCACCTCGGTCTCCGGCCTCGGCACGAAGACACCGGGGCCGACTGCGAGCTCCCGGTAGCGGAAGGCTGCCGTACCGGTCAGATGCTGCAGCGGTTCGCGGGCGGCCCGGCGCACGATCAGTTCGTCGTACCGGCGGAGCTGATCTGCGGTCGGTTCGGCCAGGTTCAGCCGGCTGCTGGCGGTGACGAACGCGAGGAGTTCCGCGGCGTCGAAGTCCGGTGAGGCGACGCCTGCTTCCCGGAGCCGTGCGGTCGCCTCGATGAGCAGCGACTTGGTGGTCACTGCGCCTCGACGGCCTCGAGGCGGGCGGCGAGGTCGGCCTCGGTCAGGGCCTGGATCACCGGCGCCAGCTCGCCGCCGAGGACCTGGTCGAGGTTGTGCGCCTTGTAGCCGACGCGGTGGTCGGAGAACCGGTTCTCCGGGAAGTTGTAGGTGCGGATCCGCTCGGACCGGTCGACGGTCCGGATCTGCGACCGGCGGGCGTCCGAGGCCTCCTGGTCGGCGGCCTCCTGCGCGGCCGCGAGCAGCCGGGCCCGCAGTACACGCATGGCCTGCTCACGGTTCTGCAGCTGCGACTTCTCGTTCTGCATCGACACCACGATGCCGGTCGGCAGGTGGGTGATCCGGACCGCGGAGTCGGTCGTGTTGACGCTCTGCCCACCGGGACCGGACGACCGGAACACGTCGATGCGCAGGTCGTTCGGGTCGATCTCGACGTCGACGTCCTCGGCCTCCGGCAGTACCAGCACACCGGCCGCGCTCGTGTGGATCCGGCCCTGCGACTCGGTCACCGGCACCCGCTGGACCCGGTGCACCCCGCCCTCGAACTTGAGCTTCGCGTACGGCGCCTCACCCGGCTCCGGCGTGCCCTTCGCCTTCACCGCGACGGTGATCGACTTGTACCCGCCCAGGTCGGACTCGGCCGAGTCGAGCACCTCGGTCTTCCAGTTCTGCGACTCGGCGTACTTCAGGTACATCTTCAGCAGGTCGCCGGCGAACAGCGCGGACTCGTCGCCGCCCTCACCGGCCTTGATCTCGAGGATCGCGTCCTTGTCGTCACTCGGGTCGCGCGGGACCAGCAGCACCTGCAGCTTCTCGGCCAGCTCGTCGCGGCGGGCCGCCAGCTTGGTGGCCTCCTCCGCGAACGTCGGGTCCTCGGCCGCGAGCTCGCGGGCCGCCTCGATGTCGTCGCCGGTCTGCAGCCATTCGTCGTACGTGCGCACCACCGGGGCGAGCGCGGAGTACCGCTTGCCGACCCGGCGGGCGTTGGCCTGGTCGGAGTGCAGCTCCGGATCCGACATCTGCCGCTCCAGCTCGGCGTACTCGGCCTTGAGCGTCTGAACCGCCTCGAACATCCCGCACTCCTGTGCTTCTGGCCGGGCCTTCGGCACCGGCGTGGTCATGGGGCCTTGGCTCCCGGCCTTCCCTCGTCACTCCAGTCGCTACGCTCCCTGCGCTCCTCAGTCCAGGCCGGGAGGCCCCATGACCTTCCTTCAAGACTCAGACAACACAAACCGCGCGCCGGTCGGCAAGCCTTTCCAGGCTCGCGGACCGGCGCGCGGTGAGGTCGCTACTTCTTCGCGTACCGCTTCTCGAAGCGGGCCACCCGGCCACCGGTGTCGAGAATCTTCTGCTTACCGGTGTAGAAGGGGTGGCACTGCGAGCAGACGTCGGCGTGGATCACGCCGTTCTCCGCGGTCGAGCGCGTGGTGAACGTGGCGCCACAGGTGCAGGTCACCGTGGTGTCGACGTACGTCGGGTGGATATCGCTCTTCAAGGGTTCTCCTAGGTTCAGGTGCCCCGGGTCGCCCGCGGGCGCGGACGTGAACCGGAACCAACACACAAGTTTGCCATCCCAGGCCTGATTTCACCGAATCGGGTGGGGTACGGCGCCTCGCCGTACCCCGCACCCGCTCGGTTGCTCTCAGTTACCGTCGTCGGTGCTACGACCACCGGCCGACGGGGTGGTCTTGTTCACCTGCAACAGGAACTCGATGTTCGACTTGCTCTCCTTGAGCTTGCCGATCAGGAGCTCGAGGGCCGCCTGGCCGTCCAGCGCGGACAGCACCCGGCGGAGCTTCCAGACCACCTGGGTCTCGTCCTTGCTCATCAGCAGTTCCTCGCGGCGGGTACCGGAGGCGACCACGTCGATGGCCGGGAAGATGCGCCGGTCGGCGAACTCGCGGCGCAGCCGCAGCTCCATGTTGCCCGTGCCCTTGAACTCCTCGAAGATGACCTCGTCCATCTTGGAGCCGGTCTCGATCAGCGCGGTGGCCAGGATGGTCAGCGAGCCGCCGTCCTCGATGTTGCGGGCCGCACCGAAGAACCGCTTCGGCGGGTACAGCGCCGAGGAGTCGACACCACCGGACAGGATCCGGCCGCTGGCCGGTGCCGCGATGTTGTACGCCCGGCCCAGCCGGGTGATCGAGTCGAGCAGGACGACGACGTCGTGGCCCAGCTCGACCAGCCGCTTGGCCCGCTCGATCGCCAGCTCCGCGACCGTGGTGTGGTCGTCGGCCGGCCGGTCGAAGGTCGAGGCGATGACCTCACCCTTGACGGTGCGCTGCATGTCGGTGACCTCTTCGGGCCGCTCGTCCACCAGCACGACCATCAGGTGTACTTCGGGGTTGTTCGTGGTGATCGCGTTCGCCAGCGCCTGCAGCACCATCGTCTTACCGGCCTTCGGCGGCGAGACGATCAGGCCGCGCTGGCCCTTGCCGATCGGGCTGACGATGTCGACGATCCGGGTGGTGAGCACCCCGGGCTCGGTCTCCAGCCGGAGCCGCTCGGTCGCGTACAGCGGGGTCAGCTTGTTGAAGTCCTGCCGCTGCTTGGCGATCTCCGGGTCCGACCCGTTCACGGTGTCGATCCGGACCAGCGGGTTGAACTTCTCCTTGCGCTCACCCTCCTGCGGCTGCTTCACCGCACCGGTGATCGCGTCACCCTTGCGCAGGCCGTACCGCTTCACCATCGACAGGGCGACGTACACGTCGTTCGGGCCGGGCAGGTAGCCGCTGGTCCGGACGAACGCGTAGTTGTCGAGGACGTCGAGGATGCCGGCCGCCGGGACGAGGACGTCGTCCTCGCTGATCGTCGGCTCCGGGTCGAACCGCTCACCGCGACCGCGGTTGCGGGTGTTGTCCCGGTCCCGGGGGGCCTGCGGGCTGCCGTCGCGGTTGCGGTCCCGGTCGCGGCCCCGGCGGCGCCGGCGACGGCCTTCGCCTTCCTCGCCGCGGTCGTTCTGGTCCTGCCGGTTGCGGTTGTCCCGCTGGGTGTCACCGCGGTTGTCCCGCTGACCGTCACGACCCTGGTCACGCTGGCCGTCGCGGCCCTGGTTGTCGCGGTTGCGGTCCCGGTTCGGCTCGCCGCGCTCGCCCCGGTCACCGCGGGTGTCGCGCTGACCGTCGCGGTTCTGGCCGTCGCGGCCCTGGTCCCGGTTGCGGTCGCGGTTGCGGCTGTCGCGGCTGTCACCGCGGTCGTCGCCCTCCCGGTTGCCGCGGTCGTCGCCGTCCCGGCTGCCGCGGTCCGCGGGCTGCTCGGTCTTCGGCTCCGCGACGGCGGTGCCGTTCTGCGTCGCGACCTGGGCGGCGGGCGCCTCGGCCGTGACCGCCGGCGCCGCAGCGGCAGCGGCCGGCTCGGCGGGGGCGCCGTTCTGGCCGGAGTCCTTCTCGGCCGCGGCGCGGGTCCGGCGGCTGCCGCCCTCGCGCTTGGCCGGGGCTTCGGCCTTGGCCACAGGCGCCTCGGCGGCACCCTCGTCCAGGGTCGGCTGGCTCGCCTTCGGGCGGGATCCGCCCGTCGAGCCGCCCGCCTGGGCGGCCTTGATCGCCTCGATCAGCTGGCCCTTGCGCAGTGCGCCGGTGCCCTTGATGCCCAGCGTCCCGGCGAGCTGTTTGAGCTCGGGGAGCAGCATGCCCTCGAGGCCGCCTCCGGCCTTCCGGCGACGCGTCGCGGTGGTGGCCGCAGCGTCGTTACCCGGGGCCGGCGTGGTGCCGGCGCCGCTGGAGGCTTCAACAGTTTCTGTCACGTGAGGTCCTTCCCACACGGATCGTCGGTGTCAGAGTGCGCACCGACCGTTTCATCACCCACGGCCGACGCGGTGCCGACTGTTCCGGCTGCGACGGCGACGTGGGTATCAAGAGGCTCTCGCTCGATCTGAGTCCCCCCGGACATCCCCGGCGCAGGCGGCGCAAGTTCAGATCCACAGGAGGGTCGCCACACAACACAGGGTGCCGGGAGCACAGCCCGGATCGTGACGAGAGTTCACCGATCACCTGGAGGGGATCGGGTGAGTCGAGACTAGCACCACAACGGGTCGTTCTGCTGACTCGAGGGGTACAACGCGTGTCAATCCCGGATCATTCCCGGCCTAGCCCGCCTCGAGCGACCAGACCTGTACGCCGACTGGATCAATCGCCAGCTCGTGCCGGGTCCAGCCGTCCGGCGGAGGCGGCGGCGCCGTCCGCGTCCCAACTGGTCGGCCCAGTACGACCACGGTCGGCCCGGCGCCGCTCACGATCGCGGGCAGGCCGCTCCCCCGCAGCTTGTGCACCAGCGCCAGACTCTCCGGCATCGCCGGCTCGCGGTACTCCTGATGCAGCAGATCCTCGGTCGCCGTCAGCAGCAGTTCCGGCCGCGCGGTCAACGCCGCAACCAGCAACGCAGCCTTCCCCGCATTCGCCGCCGCATCACTGTGAGGTACGACGCCCGGCAGCAACCCGCGCGCCTCCTTTGTCAGCACGCGATTGTCAGGTACATAGGCAACCGCGGCCACGCCCTCGACCGTCTCCAGCCGGACCGCCCGGCCGGTTTCGCCTTCTGTCCAAGCGATTGTGAATCCACCCAGCGCGGCCGCGGCGACGTTGTCCGGATGCCCTTCGATCTCGTTCGCCAGTACGACGAGGCGCTCGCGATCGACCGGTTCACCGGCCAGCCCGTACGCCGCCGCGAGACCGCCGACGATCGCGGCCGACGACGAACCGAGCCCGCGGCCGTGCGGAATCCGGTTCTCACACCGCAACGTGAATCCGGGCACCGAAGCACCCAGTGCCTCCAGCCCACGCCGGATGGACCGGACCACAAGGTGCGACTCGTCCAGCGGCACCTCGCCCGCACCGGGCCCGGTCACCTCGACCGTCACGCCGGACCCGCCCGGCGTCACGATCAGGTCGTCGTACAAGGTGAGGGCCAGGCCGAACGCGTCGAAGCCGGGGCCGAGGTTGGCACTCGTCGCCGGGACCCGGACCCGCACCTGGTCGCAGGGCCGGCGGTCGTCCTTGGTCTCCACAGCGGGCCCCGTCAGAGCAGGCCGGCGACGCGGGCGACGGCGTCGGTGTCGGCGGGCGTGACCGGGGACTCGATCACCTTGGCGTGGTCGAGGGCGGTGTCGATGTCCTTCAGGCCGTGCCCTGTGACGGTGATCACCACGGTCGAGCCGTCCAGCCAGCCCTGGGCCTTCGCGTGCAGCAGTCCGGCCACACCGGCCGCCGAGGCGGGCTCGACGAACACGCCCTCGTGCGCGGCGAGCTCACGCTGCGCTGTCAGGATCTGCTCGTCGGTGACCATCTCGATCCGGCCGCCGGACTCGTCCCGGGCGGCTTCGGCCAGCGTCCAGGAGGCCGGGTTGCCGACCCGGATCGCGGTCGCCGCGGTGTCCGGCTTCTCGACGATCGCGCCGCGCACGATCGGCGCCGCACCCTCGGCCTGGAACCCCCACATCCGCGGGGTCTTCGAGGCGAGATCGTCCTTCGCGTACTCCTGGTATCCCTTCCAGTAGGCCGCGATGTTGCCCGCGTTCCCGACCGGCAGCAGGTGCAGGTCCGGGGCGTCGCCGAGCGCGTCGCACACCTCGAAGGCGGCGGTCTTCTGGCCTTCCAGCCGGACCGGGTTCACCGAGTTCACCAGCGCGACCGGGTAGTGCTTGCCGAGCTCGCGGACGATCCGCAGGCAGTCGTCGAACCCGCCGTCGATCGACACGAGCTGGGCGCCGTGGACGATGGCCTGCGCGAGCTTGCCCTTCGCGATCCGGCCGGCCGGGATCAGTACCAGTGGGATCAGGCCGGCCCGGACGGCGTACGCGGCCGCGGAGGCCGAGGTGTTGCCGGTCGACGCGCAGACGACGGCCTTGTCGCCGGCCTGCGCGGCGAGCGAGATGGCGACCGTCATGCCGCGGTCCTTGAACGAGCCGGTCGGGTTGTTGCCCTCGACCTTGAGCCAGACCTCGCAGTTGGTCTGCTCGCTGAGCCACTGCGCAGCCACCAGCGGCGTCCCGCCTTCGCCCAGCGTGACCACCGGCGTGTCCGCCGAAACGGGAAGCCGGTCCCGGTATTCCTCGATCACGCCTTGCCATTGATGAGGACGCTGCTGAGCCATTCGTTACTCGCCTTCTACCCGCATCACACTGCTGACTTCCCGAACGATGTCCATGTCACGCAGGGCCTCCACGGTCGCGGACAACGCGGCGTCGGTCGCGGTGTGGGTGACCACCACCAGCTGCGCGTCGCTGCCCCGGCCTTCCTGACGCACGGTCTGGATGGACACGTCGTGCTCAGCGAAGGCGTGGGCCACCGCCGCCAGCACACCGGCTTTGTCGGCCACGTCCAGCGACACGTGGTAGCGGGTCATCGCGTCGCCCATCGGCCGCACGGCTCGCTGGGTGTACGACGACTCGCCGACCCCCGGCACACCCTTGAGCCGGTTGCGCGCGGCGGACACGAGATCCCCGAGGACTGCACTGGCCGTCGGGGCGCCGCCGGCACCACGACCATAGAACATCAGCTGGCCGGCCGCTTTGGATTCCACGAAGACCGCGTTGTACGCGTCCCGCACACTGGCCAGCGGGTGGCTCGCCGGGATCATCGCCGGGTACACGCGGGCGCTGACCGAGTCGGTCGCCTCGTCGAGTTCGCAGATGGCCAGCGACTTCACCACACAGCCCATCTCACGGGCCGAGGCGATGTCGGTCGCGGACACCTCGGTGATGCCCTCGCGATGGACGTCGGCGATGGAAACCCTTGTGTGGAAGGCCAAACTGGCCAGCAGGGCGGCCTTCGCGGCGGCGTCGAACCCCTCGATGTCGGCGGTCGGGTCGGCCTCGGCGTACCCGAGCGCCTGGGCCTCCTCCAGCGCCTCGTCGAAGCCGGCGCCGGTGCTGTCCATCTTGTCGAGGATGTAGTTCGTGGTGCCGTTGACGATGCCCATGACTCTGGTCACGTCGTCACCGGCCAGCGACTCGCGCAGCGGCCGCAGGATCGGGATCGCGCCGGCGACGGAGGCCTCGAAGTACAGGTCGCGCTGGTACTTCTCCGCGGCGGCGAACAGCGTCGGGCCGTCCTCGGCCAGCAGCGCCTTGTTCGCCGTGATCACCGAGGCGCCGTGCTCGAGCGCGGTGAGGATCAGGCTGCGGGCGGGCTCGAGCCCGCCGATCACCTCGATGACGATGTCCAGGTCGCCCCGCTTCACCAGCGCCTGGGCGTCGGTGGTGATCAGCGCGGGGTCGACGGCGATGTCGCGCGCACGGCCCGGCCGTCGTACCGCGATCCCGGCGATCTCCAGCCGCGCACCGACGCGGGCGGCGAGATGGTCGGCCTGCTCGGTGAGGATCCGGACCACCTCGGTCCCGACAACACCGCAGCCCAGCAGGCCGACCTTCAAGGTTTTCTCGTTCACTCGTCCCCCATGTCCAGGAGAAGCAGGTCGTCTTCGGTTTCCCGCCGTACGACGATCCGCGTGTGACCGTCCTTGACCGCGATCACCGGTGGCCGCGGTACGTGGTTGTAGTTGCTCGCCATCGACCGGCAGTAGGCCCCGGTCCCCGGAACGGCGACCAGGTCGCCGGGCCGCACGTCCGAGGGGAGGAACTCGTCCTTCACCACGATGTCGCCGGACTCACAGTGCTTGCCGACGACCCGGGCCAGGGTCGGCTCGGCGTCGGAGTAGCGGTTGGCCAGCGTGCAGGAGTAGTCGGCGTCGTACAGCGCGGTGCGGATGTTGTCGCTCATCCCGCCGTCGACGGAGACATAGGTCCGGGAGGCGCCGTAGTCGAGCTCGACCTCCTTGACCGTGCCGACCGTGTAGACGGTGCAGACGGCCGGGCCGACGATCGCGCGGCCGGGCTCGATCGACACCTTCGGTACGTCGACCTGGAAGGCGCGGCACTCGTGCTCGACGATCTTGCCCATCTCGGTCGCCAGTTGGGCCGGGTCGGAAGGATCATCCTGAGTGGTGTAGGCGATGCCGAAGCCGCCGCCCAGGTCGAGCTCCGGCATGGTCACGCCGAGCTCGTCGGAAACCCTTGCGTGCAAGGAGATCACCCGCTTCGCGGCCACCTCGAACCCGGACGAGTCGAAGATCTGCGAGCCGATGTGCGAGTGCAGTCCGAGCAGTTCCAGCTCGGGTGCTTCGTTGACTCGGGCAACGGCTTCGAAGGCCGCGCCGGAGGTGATCGAGAAACCGAACTTCTGGTCCTCGTGCGCGGTCGCGATGTACTCGTGGGTGTGCGCCTCGACGCCCGCGGTCACCCGGACCATCACCGGCGCGGTCGTGTCGCGCTCGGCGGCCAGCTCGATCAGCCGCTCGATCTCGTACAGCGAGTCGACGATGATCCGGCCGACACCGGCGTCGAGCGCCCGCGCCAGCTCGGACTCGGACTTGTTGTTGCCGTGAAACCCCAGCCGCTTCGGGTCGGCGCCGGCACGCAGTGCGACGGCCAGCTCTCCCCCGCTGCAGATGTCCAGGTTCAGGCCTTCCTCCATCACCCAGCGGACGACCGTCGTACAGAGGAACGCCTTACCGGCGTAGTAGACGTCGAAGTCCTTGAAGGCGTGCTTGAACGCGCGGGCGCGAGCCCGGAAGTCGTCCTCGTCCAGCACGTACGCCGGGCTGCCGTGCTCGGCGACCAGGTCACGGGCGTCGACACCGCCGACGACCAGCGAACCCTCGGCGGTCTTCTTGGCCGTGGACGACCACAGCTGCGGGACCAGGTCGTTGACGTCGCGGGGTGCGCGGAGCCAGGACGGGCCGCGGTGGCCGATATCCGCGTGCAGCGCGCCCGCCTCGTGCGCCCTCACATCCGCTCCGGTGCGGAGACGCCGAGCAGGTCCAGCCCGTTGGCGAGTACGGTCCTGGTCGCGCCGACCAGGGTCAGGCGAGCCTTGTGCACCGGCTCCACCTCCTCGTCGCCGCGCGGGAGCACGCGGCAACTGTCGTAGAACTTGTGGAACGCCGACGCGGTGTCCTCCAGGTAGCGGGCGATCCGGTGCGGCTCGCGCAGCTCGGCGGCGGTGGCGACGATGCGCGGGAACTCGGCCAGCGCGCGGAGCAGATCGCCCTCGCGCTCGTGGCTGAGCAGCCCCGGGTCGAACTCGTCCAGCTTGATGCCGAGCTCGTCGGCGTTGCGCAGGATCGAGGCCAGCCGGGCGTGGGCGTATTGGACGTAGTACACCGGGTTCTCGCTGACCTGGCGGGTCATCTCCTCGATGTCCAGCGTCAGCGGGGAGTCCACCGGGTAGCGGCAGAGCGTGTAGCGGAGCGGGTCGACGCCGCCCTCCTCGACCAGCTCGGCCAGCGTGACGATGGTGCCGGCCCGCTTGGACAGCCGCATCTCCTCGCCGCCCTTGAGGATCTTCACCAGCTGACCGATCAGGATCTCGATGTTGTGCTCGGGGTCGTCACCGGCACAGGCCGCGATCGCCTTGAGACGGTTCACGTACCCGTGGTGGTCGGCGCCGAGCATGTAGATGCAGACCTCGAAACCGCGCTCGCGCTTGTTCACGTAGTACGCCGCGTCGGAGGCGAAGTACGTCGGCTCGCCGTTGGACCGGATCAGCACCCGGTCCTTGTCGTCGGTGAAGTCCGTCGTCCGCATCCACAGTGCGTCGTCGGCGTCGTACAGGTGGCCCTGCTGGCGCAGCTTCTCGATCGCGTGGCCGACACCGTCCTGCTCGTGCAGGCTGCGCTCGGAGAACCAGACGTCGAAGCTGGTCCGGAAGTGCTCGAGCTGGGCCTGCTGCTCCTTGAGCTGGCGCTCGTACCCGGCCTCGCGGAAGGCGATGACCTGCTCTGCCTCCGGCAGCTCGGTGATCCCGGGGACCTCGGCGACGATCTGCTTGGCGAGGTCGATGATGTACTCGCCGTGGTAGCCGTCCTCGGGGATCGGCTGACCGTGCGCGGCCGCCTGCAGGCTGGCGCCGAACTTGTCCATCTGCGCGCCGCGGTCGTTGATGTAGAACTCGCGGGTGACCTTGGCGCCGGCCGCGGCGAGCACCCGCGCCAGCGCGTCGCCGACGGCGGCCCAGCGGGTGTGACCGAGGTGCAGCGGGCCGGTCGGGTTGGCGGAGATGAACTCCAGGTTCACCGTCTGGCCGTGCAGGCTGTCGGTGTGGCCGTAGCTCGGGCCGGCGTCCACGATCGATTGCGCGACCTTGCCCTGGGCATCGGCCGCGACCCGGATGTTGATGAAACCCGGTCCGGCGATCTCGACCGCGGTGATCGCGTCGTCGTCGGTCAGCTTGCCGGCCAGCAGCTCGGCGAACTGGCGCGGGTTCAGCCCGGCACGCTTTCCGAGCTGCATCGCGACGTTGGTGGCGTAGTCCCCGTGCTCGGGGTTCTTGGGGCGCTCGACCTTCAGCTCGCGCGGCAGCCCGCCCTCGACGGTGATGGTGCCGTCGTCGGCGAGCGCGGCCAGGGCCTGGAGGATCTTCTCAGCGAGCTGTTCCGGAGTCACCGGATCAGCCTAATGGCCACGCACCCAAACCCTTGACTCACCATCCACAGCCCGGTACTCAGCGCGGTCACGGTCAGTGGCGAACAGTGACCTGGATGTGGGACTTGGGGGTCAGCGGCGTGTCCCAGGCGGCCGGTTTGCCGTCGACGGTGACGGTCAGCGCCGTACACGCGTCGCCCAGGCACTTGGCGTCGTACCGGACGCCCCAGAGGGTGAAGAACTGGGCGAGCGTGGGGCGTTCCGCGGTCGTCTTGGCCTCGACGTAGACCAGGCCGTCGGTGGTGTGGGTGTGTACGGCGGCCTGCTCGGCCCGGACGCGGTCGACACCGATACCCGCCGGGAGCTGCACCGCGGAGCCGTCGACGGTGACCGACAGGGTGAAGGTGTACGGCGAGGGGCCGGAGAAGTCGAGCGGGAGACGCTCGAAACCGGCCTTGTCGATGTACGAGACCGCGTCGCGGGGCGCGTCCCACGGCGGCGGCCCGGTCCGGAGCTCGGCCGGACCGGGCGGCGCGGGACCTACCTGGCAGCCGCCGGCCAGACTGCTGACGAGGAGCAGAGCGGCTGCCGTCGCACCCGCCCGGCGCCACCTGCCTGCTCTCATGGGGAGCAGATTGCCATGCCGTGGCCGGGCGGGCGGTCGCCGGGGGTCAGCGCTCCGACGGCATCAGGATCCAGAGCACGATGTAGATGAGGATCTGCGGACCGGGCAGCAGACAGCTGATGACGAAGATGAGCCGCATCGTGTTCGCGGAGATGCCGAACCGGCGAGCCAGTCCGGCGCAGACACCGCCGATCCAACGACCGCTGGACGGGCGGACCAGAGTGCTAGCCATGGGTTACCGATTTCCTTTCAGCAGATGGGCTTACAACCACTATGACGCCGTCTCCCCCGGACGCGATCCCGCCGCACCGCGCTTCCAGGGTCCTGTCAGGGTGGTCCCTGCCCGGACCTCCGGTACCCACCCGACGCACCGCCACCCGATTCGGGATTCACAGAAGTTTCCTGCTACTGTTCTGCACGTTCCTGAGCCCCCGTAGCTCAGGGGATAGAGCACCGCCCTCCGGAGGCGGGTGCGCAGGTTCGAATCCTGCCGGGGGCGCGGACGATCTGGGCGATCCATGCTCGCGGAGTGCGCGAGCATTGATCGTCCTTCGTGTTTGTGGGGGTGCGACCCCCACACCCCGCCCGGCGGGGCTTCGCCCCCCGGACCCCCCTTGGCTGTGGTTGCTCTGGGTTGTCGGGTGCGAGTTGTCGGCTGTGGGGCTGTCGGCTGGGGGTGTGGGGACTCGTGGGCGGGTTACGCTGCGGGGGTGCTGGTGGGGCGGTCGGTTGAACGGTCACGGGTGACTTGGGTGATCGACGAGGCCCGGGGCGGGCGGTGCCGCTCGCTGGTGGTGCGTGGTGAGGCCGGGATCGGGAAGACGGCTCTGCTCGACCATGCGGCGGACAGTGCCGATGGTCTGCGGGTGCTTCGGGTGGCCGGGATCGAGTCCGAGGCCGAGATTCCGTTCGCCGGGCTTCAGTTGATGCTGGCCAGGTTCTCCGACCGGTTCGGCGCGCTCCCCGGGCCGCAGGCTCAAGCGCTGCGGGCGGCTTTCGGGGTCGGGACCTCGGCGGGTGAGCGGCTGACGGTGGGTGCGGCGATCGTGACCCTGCTGTCCGATCTGGCCGAGGAGACGCCACTGCTGTGCCTGATCGACGACGCGCACTGGTTCGACCAGTCGTCGATCGACGCGCTGCTGTTCGCGGTACGGCGCCTCCACACGGACTCGATCGCGATCATCTTCGTGGCCCGCGACGGTGACCGGCCGTTCCCCGCGACCGGGGTGGACAGCATCACCCTCCAACGCCTGGACAAGACAGACTCCGCCAGACTGCTGGCCGACGTCCGCGCGCTGCCGCACGAGGTGGCCGAACGTGTGCTCGCGGAGTCCGCGGGGAACCCACTGGCCATCCTGGAGCTTGCCGCCAGCGACGGCATGATGGATTCCCCCGCTCCGGTTGCCCCGCTGCCGGCCACCGGCCGGTTGGAGGAGCACTTCCGCCTGCAGGTTCGCGCGCTGCCGGAGCAGACCAGGCTGGCCTTGCTCATCGCGGCCGCGGACCAGACCTCGGAGCTCGGGTCGTTCTCGGCCGCGGCAGCGCGGCTGGGCCTGGATGCCTCGGACCTCGAGCCGGCCGAGCACGGTCGCCTCGTCCAGGTGACCTCGCACGCGGTCGCCTTCCGGCATCCGTTGATCCGGGCCGCGGTCTACCAGGACGCCACGTTCGCGCGACGCATCGCCGTACATGCAGCTCTGGCGGCGTCGCTGACCGACCCGCGGGATGCCGATCGGCGCGCGTGGCATCTCGCGGCCGCCGCCGGCGGCACCGACAACGCGGCCGCGGCGGAGCTCGAGCGCGCTGCCGGGCGCGCGTTCGACCGTGGTGGTCCGGCAGCGGCCACCCGAGCGCTGGAACGGGCCGCGGAACTGAGCACCGACCGGGCGGACCGGGCCCGGCGTCTGGTCGGAGCCGCCCGGGCCGCCTACGACGCGGGCCAGCTCGATCGTGCGGCGCAGCTCGCCGCGGCCGGGCGCACGGTCACGACGGACCCCGGCGAGCAGGCCGAGGCCGGCTGGATCCAGGCGCAGGTGGCGTACGAGCGCAACTCCCCCGCTGAAGCGTGTGGGCTCGCTCTCGACGCCGCGACGCCGATCCTGTCAGCCGACCCGGATCGCGCGGTGTCGGTGCTGACCGAGGCGACGTGGTGCGCACGAGATGCGGCCGATCCCGCATTGCTTCGTCGTTGCGCTGGGCAACTGAGCGCTGTCCGAGGCGGTCGGCCGGTCGTGCTCGACGCCTTGGCCGGCCTGACCGAACTACTGCAGGGACACCCTGGGGCCGGGGTTCCGCCGCTGCGGGCGTTGCTGGCGGCTGCCCAGGCCGGGCAGGTGGACGCAACGGTCGAGCTGCAGATGGCCGGATTCGCGGGCGTGCTGATCGGGGACGACGACGCGGCCCTCGCCGTGCTCGACGACCACGTCGCCGTCCTGCGCGGCCAGGGCGCGCTCGGCTGGTTGCCGTACTCGCAGGAGGCGCTCGCGCTGGCCCAGTTGGTCACCGGCCGGTTCCAGGACGCGGCGGCGAACGTGGCCGAAGCGATCGAGCTGGCCACCGACCTCGGCCAGGACCTGCAGGTCGTGACGCTCACCTCGATCTCGGCCTGGCTCGCCGCGGTTCGGGGCGAGGTCGAGGCTGTCCAGACGCAGACCGAGCTGGTGCTCGGCGACGTCAGGCGTCATCGGATCGCGTGGGGGATGGCGACCTGGGCACGCGCTCTGGTCGACCTCACGTCCGGCGACCCGGCCGCCGCACTCGACCGGCTGGAGCCGCTGTGCGACGGCCCGGCCGGGCGAGATGTGACGATGCGAGCGATTCCTGACCACGTCGAGGCCGCCGTACACGCCGGTGACTACGACGGCGCACGACGACACCTTCCCCGGTTGACCGACTGGGCTACCCACGCGGCGACGCCTGCTGCTCGTGGCCTCGTGCTGCGCTGCGAGGCCCTCCTGGCCGAGGGAGCGGTCGCACAGGACAGCTTCGAGACGGCTCTACGTCTCGAAGGAGGTGGCCCGTACGATCGCGCCCGTACCCAGCTGGCGTACGGCGAATGGCTGCGGCGCAATCGCCGTCGTACCGCTGCGCGAACCCAGTTGGTCGAAGCGTTCGATGCGTTCGAGCGGATCGGGGCGCATGGCTGGCAAGGGCGGGCCCGGACCGAGCTCACCGCCCTCGGCGAAGCCGTTCCGGTCCCGCAGGTGGTGGTCGAGGGGGTCGGCCAGCTCACCCCGCAGGAGTTGCAGGTCGTCCGCCGCGCCGCCCAGGGGATGAGCAACCGCGAGATCGCCGCCGAGCTGTTCCTCAGCCCGCGCACGATCGGTCATCACCTCTACAAGGCGTATCCCAAGCTGGGCGTCAGCCGGCGGTCCCAGCTCGCCCGACTTAATCCGTGACCCGGCCCGGCACCAGTCATTTGACAGATTCCGACCGCCCTACCCGGCTCGTAGCCTCAAAGGCACAACGCGGTGTGGAGGGAGAATCCGATGGGCAAGACGATCATGGGCGCCATTGTCTCGCTGGACGGCTACATGGCCGATGACAACGACGGTGTCGGGCCGCTCTTCGACTGGCTGGGCAACGGACCCGTCAGTTGGTCCTTCGACGGCAGCGACGACAAGGTCCAGACCACCCAGGCATCCGCCGACTTCATGCGCGCCATCTACCAGGGCATGGCGGCCAACGTCATCGGCCGGCGCCTCTTCGACATGACCAACGGCTGGGACGGCAAGCCGGCCGCCGGTGAGCACGTCTTCGTGGTCACGCACGAACCGCCGAAGGACTGGGAGTACGCCGATACGGCACCGTTCACCTTCGTCAACGGCGTCGCGGAGGCCATCGCGGCCGCGCAGGAGTTCGCCGGCGACCGAGTCGTCGACGTGGGCGCCGGCCAGATCGGCGGACAGGCGCTGGCGCTCGGCCTGATCGACCAGATCGTCGTCAATCTCGTCCCGGTGGTGTTCGGCTCGGGCCGTCCGTTCTTCGCGACCGGTCCCCTGGGCGACCCGATCCTGCTGGACAACCCCTCGCAGGTCGTCCAAGGCGACCGCGTGACCCACCTCCTGTACGACGTCGCCAAGAAGAGTTAGTCGTCGGTTGCGCTGATACGCCGCGGGGCGTAGCTGACTGGTCGTATGCTGCGCCGGGTGTCGTAGCGGAAGTCGGGACTGCGTGCGGACGTCGGTGCTGCCCCAGCAACCGGGTGACGCGCTGCGGAACGGCACCGCGGCCCGATTGCCACTCCTGCTCGGTGGCACCACCCACCACTGCTCGTTCTGGTCCGCTCTGCCTCGGTGACTGGCATTTCGGCAGGTGCAGGTCGACACTGAATCCGGGGGTGGGGGCGATGGATGTGCCTGGCGGAGCTGTGTCCCGGGACGCCGTGATCGTGATTCCCGGAATCATGGGGAGCGCGCTGGTCGACACCGAGACGCGCGAGACGGTGTGGGGCTTGGACCAGGCCGGCTGGTGGGTCAAGGCCTGGACGTCGAAGACGGCCCTGCTGAGGCTGGCGGTGACCGACGCGGAGCGCGCCGGCAGGATCGGGCGGATCCGCCCGGCCGGCCTGCTCCGCGCCCCGGCCTTCGCGCCGATCCTGAAGGGCTTCGAGCCGTACACCAAGTTGGTCGAGGGGATCAGTCCGGCGCTTGCGCATCGCGATGCGCTGTCCGAGTTCCCGTACGACTGGCGGCTGTCGATCGAGCACAACGCCCGTGAACTGGCCAAGCTGGTCGAGCGGCAGCTGGCGCGCTGGCAGGCACACCCGGACGGAAGCGCCGAGGCAAAGGTCGTGCTGGTCGCCCACTCGATGGGTGGACTGGTCGCCCGGTACTTCACTGAGATGCTCGGCGGAGCGGCCGCCGTACGGACGACCGTGACACTCGGAACGCCGTACTACGGTGCCGTGAAGGCCGCGTACATCTTCAACACCGGGCGCGGCGCACCAGTACCGCTCCCGCACAAGCGGCTCCGCGAACTCGTCCAGAACATGCCAGGGCTGCATGACCTGCTGCCCTTCTACCGGTGTGTGGACGAGGGCGAGACCGTACGCTACCTGAGTCCCGAGGACGTGGACGTGCTCGGCGGCGACAAGAAACTCGCTGAAGAGTCGATACAGCGGCACACCCAGTTGATGAGCGGTCCGTCCCGCGACCTGCGCCTGATGGTCGGGGTCGAACAACCCACCATGCAAAGCCTGTCGTTGAACGGCGGGGCGATGACACCGCTCCTGCAAGTGTGCTGGCCCGACAGCACCGGCCGCATCGAGCGTCGCGAGAATCTCGCCGGAGATGAAACCGTCTTCCGCCGGGCCGCCGCCGCGTTCGACCTCGATCCGCAGACCTTGGCCCAGTCGCACGGCGCCCTGCCGGCGGACGAGTACGCGATCGCCAAGGTTCGCGACGTACTGCTCAACAGCACCGCCGGGCCACCGCTCGGGGCCGGCACGATCGGCGTCGACGTACCCGACGTGGTCTCCGTCGCCGAGCCGCTCACCGTCACTGTGACTGGTGCGAAGGCGAGCGGCACATCGTGCCGGGTCTTCGACGCGTTCACCCGGCGACAGGTCGCCTGGCCCCAGTTGCGCGGTGTGGACAGCCCGCTGACCGCGTCGGTCGCGCTGCCTCGTCCAGGGGTGTACCGGATCGAGGTCAAGGGCGGTGGTACCTCCGCAGTCTCCCAGCAGGTCATGGCAATCGCGCCGGAAGACTACGTACTCGAGGGAGTCGACCAGTGAGTGACGATCCGGCGTTCACGATCTACGCGGTTCCGATCGGCCAGTACACCACCGCGGTCAGCGAGCCGTTCGTACCGGTCGCGGCGGACGATGACGCCAAGGCGATCGCTGACCTGCTCACACCGTACGGCGGGCTGGCCAGAGCGTGGCCGCCCGGCACCGGCGATCGTGATGCGGAGTGGGTGCGTAGGCAGCTGGGCGGCTGGGCCGGTCGGGACGGGCCGAGGAGCTCGGTCCTGGTCTGGGTGGGACATGGCGAAACGAACGGCAACGATGCCTGGCTCGCCTCCTTCGGCACGGTGCACGACCGGATGGGCACCGGGCACAACGCGAGCGAACTCGCGGCCCATCTGAATGACGAGTGGTCGGCCAGGGAGCAGGACGCCGAGGCCTGGGCCCTGGTCATCATCGAGGCGTGCGGCGCCGAGCGGTTCGTCGAACTGGTGGCCGCGGCTCTGCTGGTCAGGCCGAATCCGCCCAAGTGTTTCGCCCTGCTGGGCGGTGGCGGCATCGGCCCGGCGTTCCTCACCGCGGTTCCCACCGCACTGGACGCCGTGTTGCGGTCCTACGAGGACAATGACGAGGTCATCCGGATCGACGACCTCGTCGGCCGCCTCGAGAACCGGCTCGAGTTCGGGCGCGCGATCAGGAGCGGACTCGGCAAGGCTCGGCCACTGGTCCGGCCGCGGGTGTTCAGCCAGGGCGTCACCGCGCCGCACGACGTCTACGCCGAGCTGAAGGACTTCATCGCCGGCCTGCCCGAGGATCAGCGCAGCTTCTTCGTTCCCAAGGCGCAGGGCACCGAACTCGGTGAGCTGACCTGGTACTTCGAGGGCCGGGGCCGGGAACGTCGCGCGATCGCCGACTGGCTCAGCACGAACGACTCCGGTCTGCTCGCGGTCACCGGTCCGGCCGGCTCGGGGAAGTCCGCCGTACTGGGCAACCTGGTCGTCCACACGAACCCCGAGCTCCGGGAGTTGCTGATCCGGGCCGAGCAGGTCGACCGATTGCCGGCACCGGAACAGCCGACCGACAACGTGTTCGACGCGGTCGTCCTGCTGACCGGTCTGTCGACCTCCGACGTCGTCGACCGGATGACCGTCGACCTCGGGCTGGAGGCACCGGATCCGGGAACGGAGATCGCCGCCAAGGTCGACCGGTTGCTCGGCGCGATCGAACGTCGTACCGAACCGCTCACCGTTCTGGTCGACGCGCTCGACGAAGCCCAGGAGCCACTCGAGGTCGCCGGCACCGTGCTGCGGCAACTCGCGGACGCCCCGGGCTGCCGGGTCGTCGTCGGCACCCGCCGGTCGACCTCCGAAGGACCTGACCTGCCTGAGCCGGACGACAGCGACCTGCTCGACGCCCTCGGCAGGATCAGTACCGTCACCGTCGGCCTCGACACCACGGCCGTGACGAAGTACGTCGAACGCCGGCTGCGGGCCGCGGAGTTGCGGATCGACGACGACACCGTGGCTGAGGTCGCCCGCAGCATCGCCGCACAGAACAGGCATTTCCTGTACGCCCGCTTGGCCGTGCACGAGATCCTTGCCCGGCCGGAGCTGATCACGAGTGCGGCCCGGCCGGAGCTGACCGCATTGCTCGCCCAGGATCACCGCGGCCTGTTCGCCGCCGCCGTACGACGCCTGGCGACTGCTGACGCCGGCTTCGGTCCGCTGCTCGAGGCTCTCGCCCATGCCCGCGGCCGCGGCCTCCCCCGCGCCGACGACATCTGGGCCACCGCGGCCGGCGCCTTCGGCCGGCACCCGGGCGAGGTCGACATCGACAACCTGCTCCTCGCGGCGGCGCCGTACGTCATGCTCGACGGCGAGAACGGCCAGAGCACCTACCGCCTCGCTCACCAGACCTTCGTCGAGCACTTCCACGCCCAACCCGACTACGCCGCCGGCCACCGGCGGATCGCGAGGGCTTTGAGCGAGCGGTATCAGGACGGCTGGGCCAACGCCAACTACTACGCCGTCCGCTACACCGCGGAGCACCTGGTTGCCGACGCGGAGCGGACCGCAGCAGATGCCTACGGCCTGGTCAGCCTGGTAACGGATCGGGGGTGGTTGCCTCGAGCGATCGAACTGCTGGGCGTGGACCAGACGGTCGCCGTGATCGCCGCAGCCAGGGCCGCCACCGATCAGAACGTGTCCCACGACGACACCGACGCGCTGGTGATGTGGATGAGCACCTTCCAGCCCATCGACGTGGTCGAACGGGTGCTACGCCGGAGCAGGATCGCCCTCGCCCGCGATCCCGCACAGCTACCAGGCCAACTCCACGCCCGGCTCAAGGAGTACGCCGGTGCCTCGATGGCCGAACTCGGCGACGCGATCGGCCGGACTGCCACGGCTCCCTGGCTCCGCATGGTCGACGGCAGCCTCGACTGGCGAGCGGATCTCGAGTCGACGTACGGCACAGGGGGCAAGATCCGCGGCCTCGGCTTCGGCCAGGTCGGCGACCGCCCGGTGGTCGCCATCGCGGTCGACAGCCGAGTGGAACTGTGGGATCCCCGCACCAGCGTTCCGGACGTTGCCGCCACCATCGAGGTCGGTCACCGTCCCACCGCCGTTGCGGTGTCCGACATCAGCAACCGCCCGGTCGTCGTGACCACCGCCGGGTACGACGCGCTGACCGAGGTCTGGGACGCACTGAGTGGCGAGCGGGTGGCGTCCACGGACATCGGTCTCGGGCACGCGATCGGAGTAGGCCGGGTGAATGGCAGGCAGGTCATCGCCGGCGTACCGTTCGACGGTGGGTTGAGGGTGCTCGATGCTGACACGTTGCAGCCTGTCGACGCCCACCCTGATCTCGACGCCCGCCAGGTTCGCGGGTTCGGAGTCGAGGACGACGGCTCGCTGGTGCTCCTGGGCGTCGAGGACGTCGGGACGACAGCGCACCGGATTCTGCTGATCAACCCGGCTGACGGCCGCGAGAGCTGGCGAACCGATCCGATCACCTTCGAGTCCGGAAGCCTGCTCGATGTCATGGCCGCTGCCCGGATCGGCGCGCCGTTCGTGGTCGCGGCCGGGATCGGCAGCCGCATGTACTGGTTCACCGAGGGGAACGAGTACGTCGAAGAGTCGCCCTACAGCCATCGCACGCGGGCGATCGCGGTCGGCGTGGTCGAGGGACGAGGCGTCGTGGCATCGTCACCTGACTACGACAGCACCGGCCTCGTGCAGTTGCAGCAGATCGAGTACGACGCGGACCTGGGCGGGGTGACGCTGTCGCGTCTGCGTGAAAGCGGGGGCACGTTTGCTCCGCTGGACCAGTTCGCTCCCGTTGCGATACCGGCCGAGCTGGGCAAAGTGCCACCCCGTGATGCGGCTGGCCGTCGGCCGTTCCTCCTGGACCGGCCCGCGGACTGGCCTCAGTTCGTCGCTGCGGTCGGCGATCTGGACGGTGCGCAGGTTCTGCTGACCGGGGCAGTCGAGGGCGCGGTATGGATCTGGGACCAGCACACGATCTCCACCGGCCAGCCGCGAACCATCGCGGGGCCGTTCGCGCAGCTTCCACCGTTCGTTCTCGAGGAAGGGTGGGATCTCCTCGGCGTCAAGCCACCGCTTGAACGTGTCAAGTCCGTGGCCCTGGGCGACCTGCCTGGTCGCGGTCCGGTTGTCGCGGCGGCGTGTGCCGGCCGGGCGCGGCTGTACGCGGTCGCGGACGGGGAGCGGATCGAGAGCCCCGCGGATGACGCCGCGGCCGTCGACTGTGTGGCGCTCGGCACCATCAACGGGCGGACCGTGCTGGTGACCGGATCGACCGGCGGCAACCTCACCGTGTGGGACCCCGCTGCGCGCACCCGCGTCGCGGGTCTGGCTCTCGACGACCCGATCACCCACGTGCGAATCGATGCCGGCGACCGGATCGCCATGCGCGCAGCCGGATCCGGCGACTACGTTCTCGAACTCATAGAGCCTTGACCGTCACGTGGTCTCGAGCATCCAGACGTGGCCGTCGGGGTCGGTGAGGGTGCCGGTGTAGGCCCAGGGTTTACGGGTGGGTGTGCCGATGGGGGTGGCTCCGGCGGTGGTGGCCTGGGTGTAGAGGGAGTCGACGGCGGCCTCGGTGTCGAGGGAGATGGAGAGGATGCACTCGCTGGTGCCGCGGGGTGCTGCCGGGTGGTCGCCGAGGACCCAGCCGAAACCGCCGGTGGGGATGAGCATCAGTCGTACGTCGTCGGTCAGGGCGAACTGGAGTGGCTCCGGTATACCGTCTTCGGCCAGTTCGCCGATCGCGGTGAAGCCGAAGGCTTCGCGATAGAAGGCGTACGAGCGGGGGCGGTCTTCGATCGGGAGGCTGATGATCATCGGAGCTGCTCCTTGGTGAAGCGGGTGGCGGGTGCGCCGGTGAGGTGGTCGGCGGGGAGGGTCCGGCCGCAGAGGACGAGGAGGAGGTCCTGGGCGCTGCCGGACAGGACCTCGCCGGTGCCGTGGGTCCAGTCGAGGTCGGTGGCTTGGAGTTGGACGTTCTCGAGGTCCACGCCGAAGTACTTGAGCTGCCGGGGTTTGAGGTCGTCGAGGATGAGGCGCAGGCGGTCAGCGGGGACCTGACGGTCGATGCCTAGAGCAACGGTGATGTCGAGGCCGTGGATGACGTCGTGGGCAAGGGCTCCCTCGTAGCCGCCGCCCGGTGGCTTCCAGGGGTGGTTGATGTTCTGGCGCAGGCACTCGGTCAGCTCGAGTGGGGAGAGCTCGGCGGCGTCCCGGCGGGCCTGGCGGTCGGCGAGGCGGTCGAACTTGCCCCGGGCCTTGATCATCCCCAGCAGGAAACGAGGCATGGACAGCCGGTACGGCATGGTGATGTGAGCAACCAGTTCGCGGACCCGCCAACCCGCGCACAGCGTTGGCTTCTCCCAGTCTTCTTGCTGTAGTCCGGCCAGCAGGTCGGCGAGGTCGGTCCGCTCCCCCGCCACGGCCGTTCTGATATCTGTCATACCCACCGACGAACGGGTTCCGCTCAGACAGACACCTCCGCCAGGCGTTTTCGCAGATATCGCCGTTCGGCGTCCGTCGCCGCGAGCTCCATCGCCTCCCGGTACGACGTCGCGGCCTCGGCGTGCCGCCCGAGTCGCCGGAGGAAGTCGGCGCGAGTAGCCGGAAGCAGGTGGTAGCCGGCCAGTGGGCCCGCCGCCAGCTCGTCAACGAGCCGGAGTCCCATGGCAGGGCCGTCGGCCATGCCGATGGCGACTGCACGGTTCAGAGCGACCACTGGGGTCTGCTTGAGCTGGCCGTACAGTGCGGCGATCTGCGGCCAGTCGGTGTCGGCCGCCGTACGTGCGGAGGCGTGGCAGGCGGCTATTGCGGCCTGCACTTGGTAGGGCCCGGGTGAGCGGCGGCGGAGGGCGGCGTCCAGCAGGTCCACACCTTCGGTGATCACAGCGTTGTCCCAGCGGGTGCGGTCCTGGTCCTCCAGCGTCACCAGCACACCGTCGGCGCTCAGCCGGGTGTCACGGCGTGCGTCGTGCAGCAGCATCAGTGCCAGCAGTCCCGCCGCCTCGGGCTCGTCCGGCATCAGTTGCACGAGCAGACGCGCCAGTCTGATCGCCTCACTGCTCAGACTGCTCCGGACGACATCCGTGTACCCCTCGTTGAACAGCAGGTAGAGCACAGCCAGTACGGCGGGCGTCCGCTCCGGCAGGAGATGCGCAGGTGGGACCCGATAAGGGATACCGGCGTGCTGGATCTTCTGCTTGGCCCTGGTGAGTCGCTTCGACATGGTGGTCTCCGGGACCAGGAAGGCCCGTGCGATCTCCGCCGTACTGAGGCCGGCCAGAGTCCGCAGTGTCAGCGCCACCCGCGCCTCCATCGCCAGAGCCGGGTGGCAACAGGTGAACATGAGCCGCAGCCGGTCGTCCGGTACGTCGTACGGCTCGTCAGGCTCATATCCCACTACAGCCACCTCCTTCAGCTTGGCCGCGCCGACGGCTTCCCTGCGCATCCAGTCACGGGCCTTGTTGCGTGCAGTAGTGGTCAGCCAGGCGCCAGGCTTGTCAGGTACGCCGTCCTGCGGCCAGCGCTGCAGGGCCGCGGCGAACGCCTCCTGCGCGCACTCCTCGGCCAGCTCCCAGTCACCGGTCAGGCGGATCAAGGTCGCGACGACCTGACCCCACTCCTGCCGGTAGATCTGCTCGAACGTCACACAACCCCCGGCGGCGGCTCCCATACCGGCCTGATCTCGATCGTTCCGTAGCCGGCCGCCGGATGCTTGGCGGCGATCTCGATGGCTTCGTCCAGATCGGCACAGTTGATCAGCACGAACCCGCCGATCTGCTCCTTGGTCTCCGCGAACGGACCGTCGGTCAGCAGCACCTCGTCGTTCCGCACCCGCACGGTCGTCGCCTCCGACGGCGGCCGCAGCCCGGCCCCACCCTCGACCACACCGCGCTGCTCCATCTCCTCGGACCAGCCGCCGCAGCCGTCGTTCGCGTGCGCCTCGGCCGTCTCGTCACCAGCGATCATCAGCAAGTACTTCACGGTCCTCCTCCAGAGAGTCTCACCCACCGACGAACGGCCCCGGCGGAAACAGACACCCCCACCGTAAAGCGCCGTTCCGCACACCCGGCAGTCAACCGCCCGGCCCCTGTCCTCGCTTTCCACCCGGAGCGGGCATAGCGTCGGAGGTGACCGGGTTTCAAGGGGAGGTTGAGATGGCCGGACGAGTGGTGCACTTCGAGATTCCGTACGACGACGGGGAGCGGGCGCGCAGGTTCTACGCCGAGGCGTTCGGGTGGCAACTGATGGAGATGCCGGACTTGCAGTACACGATGGTGTCGACCGGGCCGGTGACCGAGGAAGGGATGCCGAGCGAGCCCGGGTTCATCAACGGCGGCATGTTCGACCGGGCCGCCGCGGGCGAGATCAACCGGCCGGTGCTGACCATCGACGTGGAGGACATCGACACCGCCTGGAAGACGATCGAGCAGCTGGGCGGCAAGACCGTCGGCGAGAAGCTCACGGTCGGCGAGATGGGCTACGCGGCGTACTTCACCGACTCCGAGGGCAATCTGATCGGCCTGTGGCAGACCGCAGCCACCGGCTGACCGGCGAGCGGTAAATCCGTCGCGCCGCGCTGCGCCCCGGCGTAGCGTGATGGCGACACACTGACTTGCTCCGGGAACAATCATCGACGCACCCGGAGCCGGGAGACACACACATGTCTCCTGGCTCCGGGTGCGTTGTGTTTTCCGGGCTCGATGGGAGGCTGCATGGTGACGGAAGCTCAGTTGGAGGAGTTCGAACGGACCGGTCTGCTGCGCCTGGCCGGGGCGATCCCGGCGGCCGACACCGCCGCGATGTGCGACCGGATCTGGGATCACGTCCTGGCCGAGCACGGGATGCAGCGGACCGAGCCGGCGACCTGGTTGGTCGAGCAACGGATGGCCGGCCTGCGGACAGTGGCAAGGCGGGACGAGTTCATGCGCATCGGCAGCCCGGCGGTCCGCGCGGCGCTCAGCGATGTGCTGGGAGAGTGGACGGAACCGCGCCACTGGGGCGGACTGCTGGTCACATTCCCGCTGCGGGAGGAGACGGTCTGGGACGTACCGTCCATCGTCTGGCACAACGACTTCGTGCCGTTCGAGGCTGGTGCTCGGCTTCGGGCCGTGCAGCTGTTCGTGCTGCTGAACGACATCCGGCCGCGTGGCGGTGCGACGCTCGTACTCACCGGATCGCATCACTTGGTCAGCCGGTACGCCGACCCCGCCGACGACGGACCGCATCCGAAACGGCTCCGGCGTCAGCTGGGCGCCGCCCATCCGTGGTTGCGGGAGCTGTGGGGTGGTGAAGGCGGCGACCGCGTCCAGCGCTACATGGTCGACGGGTTCGAGGTGGACGGCGTACCCCAGCGCGTGGTCGAGCTGGCCGGCCGGGCCGGAGACGTGTTCCTGATGCACTGCGACACGTTCCACACCGCCGCGCCGAACTGTCTCGACCAGCCGCGGATGATGGCCACGAACATGATCAGACTGGAACAGGGACCACGCCGTACGGTGTGATCACGCGGCCTAGACTTTCGGGTGTTGGCTCCGGTGTCCTCGGGAGGACTGCATGCCTGAACGTACTCAGACCATTGCGTACCCGGCGCCGGGGTCGCGCCCGTCGCGGCGGGATCCGGAGCCGCTCTCGCCGCACGTGATCGTGCTGTTCGGGGCGACCGGCGACCTGGCCAAGCGCAAGCTGCTGCCGGGACTGGCGTATCTGCAGCTGTCCAAGTTCGCGCCCGACGTACGCATCATCGGGATGGCGACCGAGCAGCTCACCTCCGACGAGTTCCGGGAGCGGGCCCGGAAGGCGGTGGAGACGTACGGGACGCACCGGATGACCGACGAGGAGCTGACCCAGTTCGCGGAGCGGCTCGAGTACGTGCCGGCGACGGCGGGGTCGGACGCGCTCGCGGCCGCGGTCAAGGCGGCCGAGGCGCTGCTCGGGCCGGACACCTGCCGGCTGCACTACCTGTCCGTGCCGCCGAAGTCCGCACAGTCGGTGATCGCGATGCTGCGCGACGCGGACCTGGTCGACCGGGCCCGGGTGGTGATGGAGAAACCGTTCGGCGACGACCTGGCCAGCGCGATCCAGCTGAACAACTTCGTGCACGAGACCTTCGACGAGGCGCAGGTGTTCCGGATCGACCACTTCCTCGGCAAGGAGGCGGCGCTGAACATCCTCGCGTTCCGGTTCGCGAACGGGTTGTTCGAGCCGATCTGGAACCGCAACTTCATCGACCACGTGCAGATCGACATCCCCGAGTCGCTCGGCCTGGACCAGCGGGCCACCTTCTACGAACCGACCGGCGCGTTCAAGGACATGGTCGTGACGCATGTCCTGCAGGTGCTGTCGTTCGTCGCGATGGAGCCGCCGACCGCCCTCGAGCCGCGGGCCATCTCGGAGGAGAAGAACAAGGTCTTCCGCTCCATGCTCCCGATCCATCCCGACGACGTGGTGCGCGGCCAGTACGGCGGCTACCGCAACGAGGACGGGGTCGCGCCGGACTCCGACACCGAGACCTTCATCGCGATGAAGGTCGGGATCGACAACTGGCGCTGGGCCGGCGTGCCGTTCTACCTGCGCACCGGCAAGCGGATGGCCGAGGGGATGCGGATCATCTCGATCGCCTTCAAGGAAGCACCGAAGACGATGTTCCCGGCCGGCTCCGGCGTCGGCTCTCAAGGCCCCGACCACCTGACCTTCGACCTGGCCGACTCGTCCCGGGTCTCGCTGTCGTTCTACGGCAAGCGGCCCGGTCCGGGCATGCGCCTGGAGAAGCTGTCGATGCAGTTCTCGACCCAGGAGACCGAGAGCGCGGGCGACGTACTCGAAGCCTACGAACGCCTGATCCTGGACGCGATGCGCGGCGACCACACCCTCTTCACCACCGCCGAAGGCATCGAGTCCCTCTGGGACCGCTCCGCGATGCTGCTGGACGACCCGCCCGCGGTCAAGCCCTACCAACCCGGCACCTGGGGCCCCAACGCCATCCACCAACTCATCGCCCCCCGAGCCTGGCGCCTCCCCTTCGAACGAGAATGGCGCGAATCCAAGCAGTAGCCGGGTCAGAGGCCGAAGGCGTGGCCTTCGATGAGGATGGTGAGGCCGATGGCGATGAGGACCACCGGCAACACGATGTGGCCCCAGCGGGAGAGGGCTTGGGCGACCAGTGGGCGGGTGGCGAGGTAGCGGCCGGCGGCGCACCAGGCGGCGACGCCGATCAGGAAGACTGCGGTGAAGATGGTGACACCCCCTGTGCCGACGGTGGCGAAGACCGGGACGTAGACGCCGATGTTGTCGCCTCCGTTGGCGAATGTCACCGCGGCGACCTGCCAGACGCTCGGGCCTGACGCCGGCTGGGGTTCTTCGGCTTGGTCGTGCTCGCCGCGCTGCCGCCATGCCTGCCAGCCGGCGCGCACCCCGAGGAGCAAGGGCAGCAGCCCCAGGTACGGGATCACTGATTCGGGCAGGAGGCCGGCGCCCAGCGCGCCGACGATCGAGGCGACGAGGATCGCGATGAAGCCCAGGTACTGGCCGGCCACCACTCGAAGTGCGCCGGCCCGGCCGTCCCGGTGAGCCTGCCCGAAGAACACCGCCAGCACCACGAGGTCATCGACGTTGGTGACGGCGAACATGCCGACCGCCTGCCCCACGACACCCAAGTCCACCCGGCCTTGCTCCCTCACCTCGAACCCCGGACCGGCAACCCTACGGCGTGCGTGAACTGTTGCCGGGGGTGTTGGGAGTAGCGCACTATCGAGGTGTGATGTGAGTCACAAACATCTGGCGGTGGCTGGAGGTGGGCGAATGACCGGGACCAGGACGCATATGACCGCGGAGCGGGCGCCGTGCGGGCGGGTCGGGGACGCGGACCGGAGCCAGGAGGACGACTTCGAGGGCTTCCGGATGGATGACGTGCGCTACGCGTGCGGCTGCCGGCGGATTCGGCACGAGTTTCATGACGGCAGTGTGCGGATCCAGACCGTGCGGCACGACGGCAAGATCCTGATGGACGAGCACAGCGGCGACCACGAAGCCTGAACGGGGCGAAGGTGACCACTTTTCACGACGTCGTGGTGATCGGGGGCGGCGGCGCGGGGTTGCGGGCTGCCATTGCGGTGGCGGAGACCAATCCCGCGTTGCGGGTGGCGGTCGTTTCCAAGGTCTATCCGATGCGCAGCCACACGGTGTCCGCCGAGGGCGGTGCCGCGGCCGTTGCCGCCGACGACGACACACTGGACGAGCACGCGTACGACACGGTCTCCGGCAGCGACTGGTTGTGCGACCAGGACGCAGTCGAGGCGTTCGTGGCCGAGGCGCCGCGCGAACTGCTCCGGCTCGAGCACTGGGGATGCCCGTGGAGCCGGCAGCCGGACGGTCGGATCGCTGTCCGGGCGTTCGGCGGCATGAAGAAGATGCGCACCTGGTTCGCCGCGGACCGGACCGGGTTCCACCTGCTGCACACGCTGTTCCAGACCGCGCTCTCGTACACCGACATCGTCCGGTACGACGAGTGGTACGTGACCAAGATCCTGGAGGACGACGGACGCGCGTACGGCGTGGTCGCGATCGAACTGGCGACCGGGCGGATCGAGACCATCACGGCCAGCGCGGTGATCGTGTGCACCGGTGGATGCGGCCGGGTCTACCCGTTCACCACGAACGCCAACATCAAGACCGGCGACGGGATGGCACTCGCCTACCGGGCCGGCGCGGCGCTCAAGGACATGGAGTTCGTCCAGTACCACCCAACCGGTCTGCCGTTCACCGGCATCCTCATCACCGAGGCGGCTCGGGCGGAAGGCGGCTGGCTGCTCAACAAGGACGGCTACCGCTACCTGCAGGACTACGACCTCGGTACGCCGTCACCGACACCGGTCCTGCGCAGCATGGAACTCGGCCCGCGGGACCGGTTGTCACAGGCGTTCGTGCACGAGATGGACAAGGGGAACACGATCGATACGCCGTACGGGCCGATCGTGAACCTGGACCTGCGGCATCTGGGCGCGAAGCTGATCGACGCGAAATTGCCGTTCGTCCGGGAGCTGTGCTCGAAGTACCAGAACATCGACCCGGTCAAGGAACTCGTGCCGGTCCGCCCGGTCGTGCACTACATGATGGGCGGCATCCACACCGACATCCGCGGCGCGACGTCACTCGACGGTCTGTACGCCGCCGGCGAGGTCGCCTGTGTCAGCATCAACGGCGCGAACCGGCTGGGTTCGAACTCGCTGCCCGAATGCCTGGTCTTCGGCAACCGGGCCGGCCGGGCCGCGGCCGTGTTCGCCGGCCGGTACCGGAACGTCGTACCCAAGGCTGTCGAAGCGCAGGGTCGGGACGAGGTCCGCCGGCTGACCGGGGAACTGTCCCGGCACGCCGACGGGCACGAGCGGATCGCGGACATCCGCACCGAGATGCAGACCACGATGGAGAACGGCGCCGGGATCTATCGCGACCGCGACTCGCTGGCGAAGGCGGCCGACCAGCTCAAGGAGCTGCAACTGCGGTTCGCCCATGCGGCGATCGACGATCACAGCACGAACTTCAACACCGAACTGATCGCACTGCTCGAACTCGGGTTCATGCTGGACGTTGCCGAGAGCATCATCGCTTGCGCCCTGCTCCGGGAGGAGTCGCGCGGAGCACATCAGCGCATCGACTTCCCGGACCGCGACGACGAGCGGTACCTGGCGCATTCGCTGGTACGACGTGAGCCGGACGGAACGAGCCGCATCACGTACCTGCCGGTGACGATCACCCGCTGGCCACCAGGGGAACGGGTCTACGGGAGGTAGGGATGGCAGACGAGATCACCCTCGAGGTCGCGCGCTACCGGCCCGAGCTGGAGTCCGAACCGGTGATGCAGTCCTACCAGGTGCCGCTACGCGAGCACTGGGCCGTTCTCGACGGTCTGTCGTACATCAAGGACCATCTGGACGGCACGTTGTCGTTCCGCTGGTCCTGCCGGATGGGGATCTGCGGCAGCTGCGGGATGACCGTGAACGGCGAGCCGCAGCTCAGTTGTGCGACCTTCCTGACCGACTACGCACCCGGTCCGGTGCGGGTCGAGCCGTTGCGCAACTTCCCGGTGATCCGCGACCTGGTCATCGACATCGACGACTTCATGACCAAGCTGCCGAAGGTCAAGCCATGGCTGATCCGGGAGGTGCACAGCCCGGTCGAGGAAGGCGAGTACCTGCAGACGCCGGAGGAACTGGACGAGTACAAGCAGTTCAGCATGTGCATCAACTGCATGCTCTGCTATTCGGCCTGCCCGGTGTACAGCCTCGAACCGGAGTTCATCGGACCGGCGGCAATCGCGCTGGCCCAGCGGTACAACCTCGACTCGCGGGACGAGGGGGCCGAGGAGCGTCGCGAGGTACTGTCGTCGCCGGAAGGGATCTGGGCCTGCACGTTCGTCGGTGAATGCAGCGCGGCGTGCCCGAAGGGGGTGGACCCGGCGGGTGCGATCCAGCGATACAAGCTGACCGCGGCAACGCAGTCGATCAAGGACCTGCTGATGCCACGGAGTCGGCGATGAGCACCTACCAGCGACCGCTGGCTCTGTTCTGGTGGCTCGAGCGCCGGTCCTACTTGTTGTTCGTACTGCGTGAGCTGAGCAGTGTCTTCGTCGCGTGGTTCGTGGTGTACCTGCTGCTGCTGGTGAAGGCGGTGAGCGACGGCGCGGCGTCGTACCAGGACTTCCTCGACTGGAGCGGTCAGTGGTGGGTCCTCGCGATCAACGTGATCGCGATGCTGTTCATCCTGTTGCACGCGATCACCTGGTTCGGCTTGGCGCCGCGGGCGATGGTGATCAAGGTCCGCGGGCGGCGCCTGCCACCGGCTCAGGTCGTGGCCGCGCACTACCTGGCCTGGTTGGTGCTCTCGGCAATCGTCGCCTGGCTGGTGCTGCGATGAGCGGCCGCCGTCCTGCTCCCGAACCGCTGCTCTGGCTGCTGTTCAGCTCCGGTGGCATGGTCGCCGCGCTGATGATCCCGATCCTGCTGTTCCTGTTCGGCATCGCGTTCCCGCTGGACCTGCTGTCGCCGCCGGATCACTCGCACGTGTTCGCCATATTGCGGAATCCGATCACCCGACTGGTGCTGTTCGGACTGTGCACGCTGGCGCTCTTCCACTGGGCCCACCGCTTCCGCTTCACCCTGTACGACGGGCTGCAACTGAAGCGGTACGCCGTACCGATCGTGGCACTGTGTTACGGCGGCGCAGTGGTCGGAACCGTCATCGCCGCCGTACTCCTGCTGAGGGTCTGACGTAAGGTCTGCCGCATGCGGGAGATCGTGGTGGTTGGGGTCGGAGCGGGCGATCCGGAGCAGGTGACGATGCAGGCCGTGTCGGCGCTGAACCGGGTCGACGTGTTCTTCGTGCTGGACAAGGGCGAGGTCAAGCAGGAACTCGTCGACCTGCGCGAGGAGATCCTGCGCCGGTACGCCAAGGACAAGGACTACCGGGTCGTCGTCGGCCGCGATCCCGAGCGGGACCGGACCACCAGCGCGTACGTCGAGGCCGTCGACGACTGGCGTCGCCGCCGGGCCGACGTGTGCGCGGGCATGATCGCGTCCGAGCTCGGCGAGGACCAGGTGGGTGCGTTCCTGGTCTGGGGTGATCCGTCCCTCTACGACAGCACGCTGGCGATCCTGGACGACATCCTGGCGCGGGGTGAACTGGCGTTCGAGATCGAGGTGATCCCGGGGATCAGCAGCGTGTCGACGCTGGCGGCGCGGCACCGGGTCGGGCTGAACCAGGTCGGCCGACCGATCCAGATCACCACCGGGCGGCGGCTGGCGAAGGCGTGGCCGGAGGACGTGGACGACGTGGTGGTGATGCTCGACGCGCAGACCGCGTTCACCGAGCACCTCGATCAGGACGCCGACATCTACTGGGGCGCGTACCTCGGCACCCCCGACGAGATCCTGATCTCCGGGCCGTTGCGTGAGGTGGCCGGCGAGATCGAGAAGGTCCGCGCCGAGGCCCGCGACCGCAAGGGCTGGATCATGGACACCTATCTGTTGAGAAGGCATACCTAGACCAAAGGTGTAGGCGATCTGGCCGTCGGGTCGAATCGGTGTCCATGCAGTCACGTTCTGGGCAGGTATCAACTGACTCACGGCCGGCAGCAGTGGAGCCCGGTGCCGTCGGCAACGACGGGACCGGGCGCTGCTGTCACTTCTGCGGTGTGCGGAGCAGGGTTGTGGTCAGGACAAGTGCAGCGACCACGAACCCGGCTGCTGCGATGAAGGCGGCGCTGTAGCCGTCGCGGAGAGCCAGTACGCCGTCTGCACCTTCGCTCAGCCGGCTTGTCGTGGTAGACGCGGCCAGTGTCGCCAGTACGGCGGTACCGACGGCCGCACCGGCCTGTTGTGCGGTGTTGTTGAGGCCGGAGGCAAGTCCGGCGTCGCCCGGCTCAGCGCCGGACATGGCCAGCAGGATGGCCGACTGGATACCCACACCGACGCCGATGCCCATCACCGTGAGCACTGGCGCGACGTTGACGACGTACGAGCCATCGACCGGTGCTTGGCTGAGCCAGAGCAGTGCCAGCAGGAACGCGGTGAGTCCGGCCAGCAGCATCGTGCGCCCGCCGAAGCGGACGATCAGCCGCGGTGCGACGAACAGGGACATCACCGCTCCCATCAGCGGCGCCGGGAGGAAGGCCAGACCGGTGGTCAGCGAGTCATAGCCCAGCACTCGCTGCAGGTAGAGCGCAGTCATGAACTGGAAACCGAAGCCGGCTGCGAAGAGCAGGACGACCACGAGGTTGGAAACGCTCACCTGACGGTTACGGAAGATGTGCAAGGAGAGCAGCGGGTTCGTGGCCCGCGCCTGACGGAGTACGAAGCATGCCAGCAAGAGCAGCGAGATCGCCGCGAGGACCAGCGTGCGCGGCAGCTCCGCGTGGGGCTCGGCGGTCTGCACGATGGTGTAGACGCCCAGGGAGAGGCCAGCGGTCACCAGGACGGCGCCGAGGACATCAGCACCCTTGCCGAGACCCAGACCGCGCTCCCCCGTCAGCAGCCGGACTGCGAGCACCAGTGAGACGATACCGATCGGAACGTTGATGAGAAACGCCCAGTGCCAGCCGACCGTCTGGGTGATCACGCCGCCGAGGATGAGGCCGATGGACGCACCGCTGGCTGAGGTGAAGCCGTAGAAGCCCATCGCGCGGGCCTGCTCGCCCGGCGCTGGGAAGAGGGCGACGATCATGCCGAGGATCACCGCGGAGGCCAGTGCGCCGCCGACGCCTTGCAGGAAGCGCCCGGCGATCAGGACCTCCGCACTGGTGGCAACACCGCACAGCAGTGACGCGGCGGTGAACAGGCCCAGGCCGGCGAGGAAGACCCGCTTGCTGCCGATCAGGTCACCGATCCGGCCTGCCAGCAGCAGGAGGCCGGCGAAGGCGATCAGGTAGGAGTTCATCACCCACGCCAGACCGGCCTGCGAGAAGCCGAGGTCGCCTTGAATCGTCGGCAGCGCGACGGTCACCACGGTCCCGTCGAGGATGATCATCAGCTGCATCACGCACAGCACGATCAAGGCTTTGACCCGGTTCGGGGCCGGGTGGTCGGTCGTCGTTGAGGAGGTTGCCGAAGCGGTCGTCATGAAAACGACCATAACAGATAGTTCTGTAGCAGACGATCTTTTGGCGGATCAGCTTGTGCGCTGGCGCGCCCGTCGTACCGGCTGCGCTTTTAGTGGATCAGCTTGTGCGCTGGCGGGCCCGTCGTACCGGCTGCGCCTCGACCGGGGTGGACAGGTGGCCGTCGACCAGCTCCTGGAGTGCGTCGACGAACGGCTTGCGTTGCGCGGCGGCGAGCACCTCGAGGGCCTCGGCGTGCACGCGGTCGACGATCCGCTGGCCTTCCTGAGCGATCGCGGCGCCGGCTTCGGTGACGGCGATGATCCGGGCCCGGCGGTCGGTCGCGGACGGTTTGCGTTCGGCGTACCCGGCCTTCTCGAGCGCGTCGACGGTGACGACCATGGTCGTCTTGTCCAGGTAGGCCAGTTCGGCGATCTGGATCTGGGTCCGCTCCGCCTCGAGCGCGTGCCGCAGGACGCACTGCATCCGCAGCGTCAGCCCGACGTCGGCCAGCGCGGCGGACAGCTGGGTCTCGAGGACATGACCGGCGTGGGTGAGATAACCGGTGAGGTCAGGGACCGTGCGGAGTGGGGTTTTCGCCATACCTCGGAGGATAGCGCGGGATTATCCGGTGGCAGATGATCCCGTGATGGATCATCCTCCGCGGGCGCCGTCGATCGCCGAGCCTCCCACTCGCCTCCGACAAAGGTGGCTGGCGGGAATGCGACGTGGACGGCTGTGGCGGGAAACCGCGAGTTCCCAGGGGCCGCGGCGGGTTGGCTGGTGGGCATGACGGTTGTGGTGGTGCGAGGGCGGAGTGGGGTTCGGGAGTGGTTGGGGGTGGTGGGGATGACGTTGGGGATCTTTTCGATTGTTACTGCGGAGATGTTGCCGGTCGGGTTGCTCGGGCCGATGGGGAGCAGTTTCGGGTTGTCGGCGGGGCGGACCGGGTGGTTGATGACGATGCCGGGCCTGGTGGCTGCTGTTGCGGCGCCGGTGGTGACCGTGGTGACGGCGCGGCTCGATCGGCGGGTGATGTTGTGCGTGTTGATGGCACTGCTGGCGGCAGCCGACTTTCTGGCGGCGGCCGCGACGGTCTATTGGCTGGAGTTGGTGTCGCGAGTGCTGGTCGGGATGGTGATCGGCGGGTTCTGGTCGATCGGCGCCGGGCTCGCCGGGAGGTTGGTGGCGGAGCGATCCGCGGTGCGAGCGACCGCAGTCATCTTCTCGGCGGTGCCGTTGGGGTCGGTGCTCGGCGTACCAGCGGGGACCTTCCTCGGTGAGCTCGCAGGCTGGCGCGCGTCGTTCGTCGTACTCGGTGTGCTGACGCTGGCCGTGCTGGGCGGGTTGTATGCCTTCGTGCCGCGGCTGCCTCCGCTGCAGGTCACGCGTCCAGCGGTACTGCGGGACGCGTTACGCCGGCGGGAGACCGCACTGGCGCTGGTACTCACCTGTCTGATCGTGACCGCCCACTTCGGCACGTACACCTACATCACGACCTTCCTGAGAGAGTTCATGCAGCCGGAGCTGATCAGTGGATTGCTGCTGGTGTACGGCGTGGCCGGCCTGGTCGGCAACCTCGTCGCCGGGGTCACCGCCGGACGACACCTGCGAGCAACGTTCCTGACCTGCGCAGGCCTCATCGCCGCCGCCACACTCCTGTTGCCATTCGTAGGACGCAGTACGACGGGAGCACTGCTGCTCCTCGTGGTGTGGGGTCTCGGGTACGGCGGTGTGCCGGTGTGCTCGATGAGCTGGTTCGCCCGGGCCGTCCCGCACGCACGGGAGGCAGCCACGGTGCTGTTCACGTCCTCCTTCCAAGCCACGCTGTCCGTCGGCGCGCTGCTCGGCGGGCTGGTCGTCGACGCGTGGTCTGTGTCGGTGGCGATGGTGTGTGGCGGCGTGTGCGCGCTGCTGATGGCCGGAGTACTGCTGTGGTCCAGAGCACAGCACGAGCCGGGCACGTAGCATCTCGGCTGTGGCGAGGACTCAGACGGACCGGTGCCCCGGCGTACTGGCGGTGCACCAGGCGGCCGACGGAGGCCTGGCCCGCGTACGCGTCCCGGGCGGAGTGCTGACGGCCGATCAGCTCGAAGTACTGCGGATCGCCGCCCAGCAGCTCGGTAACGGCCGGCTGGAGCTCACCTCGCGAGGAAACGTGCAGGTCAGAGGACTGTCGGCGGACGGGCCGCGGGAGCTGTCGGAGCGGCTGTACGACGCCGGACTGCTGCCCTCGATCACGCACGAGCGGGTGCGGAACATCCTGGCGTCACCGCTGTCAGGACTGGACCTCGAGAGCCGGTACGACGTACTGCCGGTGGCTGCTGCGGTGGACCGGGCGTTGTGCTCGCGTCCGGGGCTTGCGGAGCTGCCGGGGCGGTTCTTGTTCGCGCTGGACGACGGGCGCGGGGATCTGCGCGGCGTGCAAGCGGATGTCTTGGTCCGGGCGGTGGACGAGCGCGAAGCGGTCCTGAGCCTGGGTGGGCTCGGAGTGCGCGTGGGCTGGGGCGAGGCGGCTGAGGCGATGGTCGCCGCATCGGAGTCGTTCCTGGTGGAGCGTACGGCGCAGGGGTCGCAGGCCTGGCGGGTCGCGGAGTTGGACGACGGAGCGAGCCGGATCCTCGACAGACTAGGACTGGACCGCACCGGAGCGGACCAGGGTGAAACATCCGCTCTGGTGCCTGGGGTGCATGCACAGGTTGACGGGAAGTGTGCGCTGGTGGTGACCGTGCCGCTGGGGAGTCTTGGCCCTGAACAAGCCGACGCACTCCAGCAGGTCTCCGCAGGGCAGGTCCGGATCACGCCGTGGCGGTCCGTCGTACTGCCGGGGCTGTCAGGGGACCCGAGTGAGCGGCTGGACGAGGTTGGGTTGGTCACAAAGGCCGACTCGCCCTGGAACGGTGTGACAGCGTGTGCTGGTCAGCCCGGGTGCGCGAAGGCGCTGGCGGATGTCCGGGCGGACGCGCGGCGGGTGACGCCGAAGTTGCCCCGGCACGGACGGCCGATGCACTGGTCCGGGTGTGACCGGCGGTGCGGCAAGCCGGCCGGCGAGTTCGTCGACGTGCTTGCTATCGGCAACGGCTACGTGATCGACGGTGAGCGGATGGGACTGCAGTGAACCACGAGTATGTGAAGGACGGGGCCGAGATCTACCGGCAGTCGTTCGCGACGATCCGGACTGAGGCAGCGGCAGGGCTCAGCAGCCTCCCGGCTGACGTCGCGCGGGTCGCCGTACGGATGATCCACGCTTGCGGCATGACCGACCTGGTCGCGGACATCCGCAACTCGCCCAACGTGGTCAAGAACGCGCGGGCCGCACTGCAGGACGGCGCACCGATCCTGTGTGACGCCCAGATGGTGGCGGCCGGCATCACCCGGAAGCGCCTTCCCGCGGACAACCAGGTCATCTGTACCTTGCAGGACCCACGAACCGTCCAGCTGGCGGAGAGCCTGCAGACCACCCGCAGCGCCGCCGCCGTCGCCCTCTGGCACGACCACCTGGAAGGCTCGGTTGTTGCTATCGGCAACGCTCCGACCACGCTGTTCCGGCTGCTCGACCTGATCGCCGAAGGTGCGCCGCGACCGGCCGCGATCCTCGGCATCCCGGTCGGGTTCATCGGCGCGGCCGAGTCCAAGGACGCGCTGGCGGCGAACGGCCTCGGCCTGGAGTACCTCATCGTCAAGGGCCGCCGGGGCGGCAGCGCGATCACCGCGGCCGCCGTCAACGCGATCGCGAGTGAGGCAGAGTGACGGGACAGCTGTGGGGTGTCGGGCTCGGCCCGGGCGACCCCGAACTCGTGACGGTGAAGGCGGCCCGGCTGATCGGCGCGGCGGACGTGATCGCGTTCCACAGTGCGCGGCACGGCCGCAGCATCGCCCGGTCGGTCGCGGCGCCGTACCTGCGTGAGGGGCAGCTCGAGGAACACCTCGTCTACCCGCTGACCACCGAGACGACCGACCACCCCGGTGGCTATCAGGGTGCGATGGACGACTTCTACACCGACTGCGCTGCCCGGCTCGCGGCGCATCTCGATGCCGGCCGCGACGTCGTCGTACTGGCGGAAGGGGATCCGCTGTTCTACGGGTCCTACATGCACATGCACAAGCGGCTGGCCGACCGGTACCCGTGTGAGGTGGTTCCCGGGGTCACGTCGGTGAGCGCGGCGGCCGCCGTCCTCGGACGGCCGTTGTGTGAGCGGGACGAGATCCTCACCGTGTTGCCCGGCACGCTGCCGCCCGACGTACTGGCAGATCGCCTGCGCAACACCGACGCAGCAGCCGTGATGAAGCTCGGGCGGACGTTCGCCAACGTGCGAGAGGCGTTCGAGCTCGCCGGCCGGGCAGACGAGGCCTGGTACGTCGAACGCGCCACCACCGAGGCCCAGCGCACCGCTCCCCTGGCTGACGTGGACCCGGACGAGGTGCCGTACTTCTCCCTTGCTCTGCTCCCCAGCCCGATCAACAACACGTTCTCCGCGCCGACGACCAGGACCGAGGCGGAGGGCTCGGTGACCGTCGTGGGCCTCGGACCGGCCGGACCGGAGTGGATGACGCCTGAGGTGCGTGCGGCGATCGCAGGTGCCGACGACCTGATCGGCTACGGCCCGTACGTCGACCGGCTGCCGGACCGGGCTCGGCAGCGCAAGCACGGCTCGGACAACCGGGTCGAGTCCGAGCGGGCCGCCTTCGCCCTGGACCTCGCGCGCAAGGGCTCCAAGGTGGTTGTGGTCTCGTCCGGTGACCCGGGGGTCTTCGCGATGGCCAGTGCGGTCACGGAGGTCGCGTCCGAGCCTGAGTACGCCGACATCGCCGTACGCGTGCTGCCCGGCATGACCGCCGCCCAGGCCGTCGCCAGCCGGGTGGGAGCACCACTCGGGCACGACTACTGTGTCCTGTCGCTGTCGGACCGGCTCAAGCCGTGGGACGTGATTGCCCAGCGGCTGTCCGCGGCCGCCGCGGCGGACCTGGCGATCGCGATCTACAACCCCGCCTCGAAGTCCCGCACCTGGCAGGTTGCTGCCACCCGCGACCTGCTCCTCGAACACCGTTCGCCGAGTACGCCGGTCATCGTCGGCCGCGACGTGGGCGGTCAAGAGGAAGCGATCACCGTCACAACGCTCGCCGCACTGGACCCGGAGGCGGTTGACATGCGCTGCCTCCTGGTGATCGGGTCGTCGCAGACCCGCACCGTGCCCCGCCCGGCCGGACCTCTGGTCTTCACTCCCCGCCGATACCCGGCGACAGGGAGTGACTTTGCGCCAGAGGCCGGTTAAATCCACCGTCCGGCTGTGTCAGACGCAGCCCGGGCGGGTAGGGACCGCGCGGAGCTGATCAGTGAGGAGAAGCGGAATGGTCCAGCAGTACGGCGACACCGCCACCGCGACGCAGCCTGTCACCGCCACGATGCAGGTGCCTGACGACGCCGACGCGACCACCACCAAGAGGTACGAGGAGGCACGGGCGGCGGCGCACCGGGCGATGAGCAACGTCACGATCATTCCGGACCAGCCGCCGGCCTTGTTACAGCCCGAGCCGGCCGTCGATCCGGAACTGCTGTCCTACCGGGGCTTCAAGTTCGGAGCGGCGTTCTTCGGCTGGCTGATCGCGATCGCCATGTCGGTGCTGCTCACGCTGGCCGTCTCCGCGGCGGCCTTCGGTACGGCGGAGATCCTCGACTACACCCGGGCCGACGCCGAGGCTCAGCCTGGTGCCGCGGGCATCACCGCCGCGACAGTCGGCGTACTCGTGCTGACGCTGGCCTTCTACGCCGGTGGGTACGTCGCCGGACGGCTCGCGCGGTTCGACGGTGGGCGGAACGGGTTCGGGGTGTGGATGTTCGCGTTCCTGTTCTCCGTGCTGGCCGCAGGCGCCGGTGCGCTGCTGAACAACCAGTACGACCTGCTCGACGAGGTGAACCGGCCGGACGTGTCGCTGTCGACCGACACGGTCACCACCGGCGGCATCATCGCCGCTGCCGCACTGGTCGTGCTGACACTCATGTTCGCGATCATCGGCGGCAAGGCGGGCCGGCGCTACCACGACAAGATCGACCGCCTGCTCGACTAGGCGTTACCGCCTCGCCACGCATAGCCAGCGTTCCGACGGGTACCGGAGGAGCGACACGGGGCTGTCTGGCGAGGAGAACTGACATGGTCCAGCAGTATCGGGACGACACGGACACACAGCTTGATGGCAGAACGGTCGTAGCCGAGCCTGACGACACCACCACGCGGCCGCTGCACCGGGCCCGGGTCAAGACGTCGGCCGCCGACGAGGTGGACCCGGCGTACCGCGGGTTCAAGGGCGGTGCCGCGTTCTTCGGCTGGCTGGTCGCGGTCGGGCTGATCGCACTGCTCAGCGGGATCGTCGGCGCGGTCGCGGCAGCGGTCGACTACGCACTGACGATCGACTGGAACGCGGCCGAGGCGGAGGCCGGAACGATCGGTATCGTCTCCGGCGCGGTGCTGCTGCTCATCCTGGCGATCGCCTACTACAACGGCGGGTACGTCGCCGGCCGGCTGGCCCGCTTCGACGGTGGGCGACAGGGCTTCGGCGTCTGGCTGATCGGCGTACTGGTGACTCTGGCCGTTGCGGCGATCGCTGCGCTGGCCGGCTCGCAGTACGACGTACTGAACCGGGTGGACCTGCCGTCCGTCCCGTTCACCGATGAGACGCTCACCGCCGGCGGGATGATCGCGATCGGCGCGGCCGTGCTGGTGACGCTCTTCGCGTCGGTCATCGGTGGCAAGGCGGGACAGCGCTACCACCGCCGCATCGACACCAGTGGTGACTGACCCTCAGTGGAACCCGGACGGCGGATGACCCCTATCCGCCGTCCGGGTCTTCGTTGTGCCGGGCGCGCGGCCGGTGCAGGATGCCGGACATGGCTCGGACCGCACTCGTCATCGGAGGTACGAGCGGTATCGGCGCGGCCACCGCGCTCCGCCTCGCCGCCGACGGCGCGACCGTGATCGCGGCCGGGCTGAACACGTCGGCCGCCTCCCCCGAGCTGCGGCGGTCCGCCCGGTTGCACGAGCTCGACCTGCGCGACCCGCAGGCCCTGGAAGACCTGATCGGATCTCTCGAGGGGCTCGACGTACTGGTGAACGCGGCCGGCATCATCCGGCGCGGCGACGAGCACCGTCCCGAGGTGTTCCGGGAGGTCGTCGAGATCAACCTCACCGGCGCGATGCGGGCGGCCGAGGCGGCCCACGACCTGCTCGCGGCCGGCCGCGGCTGCATCGTCAACGTCGCCTCGATGCTGAGCTACTTCGGCGGTCCACTCGTTCCGGCGTACAGCGCCAGCAAGGGCGGCATCGTCCAGCTCACCAAGTCCCTCGCGGTCGCCTGGGCGGCCGAAGGGATCCGGGTGAACGCGGTCGCCCCCGGCTGGATCACCACCGAACTCACCTCCGCGCTGCAAGCCGATCCGGTCGCCGCCGACCGGATCCTCACCCGTACGCCGATGGCCCGTTGGGGTACGCCGGAAGAGGTCGCCGGCGCGATCGCGTTCCTGACCGGCCCCGACGCGGCATTCGTCACCGGCGCCGTCCTGCCCGTGGACGGCGGCTACCAGAGCATGTGAAGGAGCTCCGATGATCCCGGTTTCAGCAGGTGTTCCCGCGGAGATCGCCGTACCGGCGGTGCCCGAGGACGACCGGTTGTGGGTCCAGCAGGCGCCCGACGTGTGGTTCCGGCCGCTGATGCTGAACACGATCACCGGGCAGTGGTGCAACCTGCTCAAGGTGACCCGGTCCGGCATCGTGTCGCGGCACCGGCACCCGAGCGCGGTATTCGGCTACGTGATCAAGGGCAAATGGCAGTACGACGAACACGACTGGGTCGCGGAGACCGGGTCGTTCGTGTACGAGCCGCCGGGCGAGATCCACACGTTGCGGGTGCCGGAGGACTGCACCGAGATGATCACGTTCTTCAACATCTCCGGGGCGATGATCTACGTCGACGACGACGGCAACCAGATCGGGTACGAGGACACGTTCACCAAGATCCAGCTGTGCCGCGACCACTACGGGTCCAACGGCCTCGGTGCTGACTACGTCGATCAGTTCATCCGGTGATCGCCTTGATCACCTCGACGACCTGATCGAGTGCCGGTGAACGGTGCCCTTGCCGCCTGAACAGGGCGACGTGGCGCTCGACGCCGGCGTTGCCGATCGGGACGAGCCGTACGCCGGTGAGGTTCGCGGTGGTGACCGCGAGTTCGTTGGTGACACCGACGCCGAGGCCGTGCCGGACCAGCGACAGCAGGGTCTGCGGCTGGTTGGTGCGGAAGACCGAGTCGGGATTCAGGCCGGCTGACGCGAACGCCAGGTGTGATTCGAACTGACGTGGGCCGGAGCTCTCGCCGATCGAGATGAGTGGCAGCTCGGCCAACTGCTCGAGGGTGACTGTGTCCGCTGCGGCCAGCGGGTGTGATTCGGCGAACACCGCGACGAGTGGCTCTCGCCAGAGCACCTCGTGCGTCAGGGACTCGTCGGCGACGAGTGGGTGGACCGGGCGGATCGCCAGGTCGATGTCACCGCGGAGCAGCGCGCTTTCCAGGTCGATGCTCGGCCCTTCGACCAGGTGCAGCGTGATGTTCTTCGGCAATCGGCGTACGACCTGGGGAAAGAGGTGGGCCGCGGCGCTCGGGTAGGCGCCGAAGCGGACCTCTCCCCCTGCGCTCGACAGGTCGCGCAGCCGGTTGAGGATGTCCTCGGCGTGCGGCAGCAACGCCCGGCCTTCCGGGGTGAGCCGGGCCGGATGGGCGGTGCGGTCGAACAGTTGCACGCCGAGGGCGCGTTCGAGGTCGGCCACGTGTTCGCTGATCCGGGACTGACCGCGGAAGACGGCCTTTCCGGCCGCGGAGAACCCGCCGTACCGGGCGACGGCGACGAAGCTGACGATCCAGTCCATCCGGTAGCCGTACGCCGCGGTCAGGTCCATGCGGGTCACGCTAGCCCGGGAAGAGCCTGCGGGGTCTGAATGTTGCCTTGAGTGTGAAGGTCATTGTGATCGGTGCGGGGCAGGCGGGGCTGTCGGCTGCCTACCACCTGGTGCGGCTGGGATTCACGCCGTACGACGAGGTCGTCGTACTGGACCGGAATCCGGCGCCGGGTGGGGCGTGGCAGCACCGGTGGGACTCGCTGACCATGCACGACGTGCACGGGATCGCGAACCTGCCGGGCGTGCCGGTGCCGTCGAGTGCCGGTGCGGAACGGGCGAACGTCTTCGTGCCGGCGTACTTCGCGGACTACGAGCAGCGGTTCTCGCTGCCTGTCGTACGGCCCGTGGAGGTGACGAGCGTGCGGCGGGTGGACGGGTTGTTCGAGGTGCGGACCTCTGGTGAGACGTACTTCTCCGA
The DNA here is from genome assembly GCF_043197365.1 of Kribbella sp. NPDC049174. NCBI lineage: Bacteria > Bacillati > Actinomycetota > Actinomycetes > Propionibacteriales > Kribbellaceae > Kribbella > Kribbella sp. NPDC049174. Next base: position 595,892 of record NZ_JBICSZ010000004.1, read on the forward strand.
GGCGATCGTGAACGCGACCGGGACGTGGAATCGGCCGTTCATTCCTTGGTATCCGGGGATCGAGACGTTCGGTGGGCGGCAGTTGCATACGGCGGACTATCGAGGTGCTGAGGAGTTCGCGGGTCAGCACGTGCTGGTGGTCGGTGGGGGTGCGTCGGCGGTGCAGTTGCTCGCGGAGATCTCCGAGGTCGCGTCCACGACCTGGGTGACGCGGCGACCGCCGGAGTGGCGGACGGGCGAGGATTTCAATCCGGAGTACGGGCGTCGCGTTGTCGCGAAGGTCGAGGAGCGGGTGCGGGCCGGGCTGCCGCCGCGGAGCGTGGTGAGCGTGACCGGGTTGCACCTGCGCGAGCAGGAGCAGGGCGCGCTCCGGCGCGGGGTGTACGAGCGCCAGCCGATGTTCTCCCGGATCACGCCCGAGGGCGTCGAATGGTCCGACGGCCGGGCGCTGTCCGTCGACGCGATCCTGTGGGCCACCGGCTTCCGCGCCGACCTCGCCCACCTCGCGCCCCTTCACCTGCGCGAACGGTCCGGCGGCATCCGCATGGACGGCACCCACACCGCCCTCGACCCTCGCATCCACCTGATCGGCTACGGCCCCTCAGCCAGCACCATCGGCGCCAACCGAGCCGGCTTCACCGCCGCCCGCGACCTACGAGACGTCCTCCACGAGGCCGCCGCCTGAGCTCTCTCCCCCGCCCCACCTGCGCGTGCTCGACGCACGACGTACCGGCGCTTCGATTGAACTTGTGCAGCGTTGCCGCCACCAACTGTTGCATATATGCTACAGAGGTGAGTGCGAGTGAACTGGTTCGACAGGCTCGGTTGCGTGCCGGGCTGTCTCGTAGTGCACTCGCGGCCCGAGCAGGCGTTCCGACCTCGACCGTCTCGCGGATCGAGGCTGGATCGAGCGACCCGACGTTGACAATGCTGTCGCGACTGATCGCGGCCAGTGGACTCGACCTGTCCGTCACGTTGTCCGAGCGCTCCCTTCCCCGGGCAGTCGCCATCGAGGATCTCGTCGAGGCGTTCACCCCCGATGCGAAGATTCGCAAGGTCGACTGGACTCGGCTGCGAGGTTTCCTCGATCAACTCACCGACCACCCAGAACTGACCGCCGCCGCCATCGAGTCCCCGCCACCTCGAACCGGCGACGCGCCGTTCGACGCATTGCTCGCCGGCATCGCAGAGAAACTTGCCGACGACGCCGGCATCCCGCGACCCCGCTGGACCCGGTCTGTCCCGCCCTCGCCCACCCCCTGGGATTCACCCGGCACACCCGCACGCATCAAGCGAGCACGGGCCCAGAGCCCCACGCAACTCGCCGCACGCAACATCTGGCTCGCGGCTCACGACCTCTGGCGTGACGCGGCATGAGCCAGTCCGGTCCACCGGGCTCGTCGCCGATCGCCCTCAACAAGGCCGAGATCCTCGCCCACATCAACGAAGTAGCCGAAGAGCTCGCAGCAAGAAACCTCGTCTGCTCGTTGGTTGTTGTCGGCGGCTCCTATATGGCCCTGCACGATCTGCGCGAGTCGACCGCGGACGTCGATTCCCTGACCAAACTCTCCGAGGCGCTGAAGGCCGTCGTGCGCCGCGTTGGCGACCGACACGGTCTGCGGGCCACCTGGCTGAATGACTCGGCGGCGATGTTCGCCCCGGCCGGCCTCGACCTCGACGCGTGCGAAGTGTTGTACCAGCACAGTCACCTGACTGTGCTTTGTCCGCCACCTGATCAGGTGTTCTTGATGAAACTGCTGGCCGGTCGCGCGCCAGATCATGACGACATGACGGTGCTCTGGCCGAGGTGCGGGTTCACCGACGCGCAGGCAGCAGTGGTCGCCTACTACGCGGCCTATCCGTTCGAGGAACACGACCCACACCTGGTCGACTAAGTCCAGCAGATCGCCGATCAGTCCTGATCGGTCAGTTCAACTCACGCGGCGGGTACCTCTTCGGGCTTCTGTTGGATGCCGGACCATCGCTGGTGCCGGCGGACGGCGATGGGGATGGAGGTGCCGGCTGTCAGGAAGATGAGGGCGGTGAGCAACCAGCCGGGCCAGCCCCAGCCGACGGCGATGGTGGTGAGGATGAGTGGGGCGACCATGTCGCCGACCTGGCGGCCCATGGCGTAGGCGCCTTGGTATTGGCCTTGGGCGCCGGATGGGGCCAGTTCGAAGCTGATCCCCCAGCCGCCGGCGGATTGAAGCATTTCGCCGATCACGTGGACGAGGGCGGCGACGACCAGCAGGCCGATGGTGATCGCGCCTGAGGTGACGTCGGTGAGGGCGAGGACCGCGCACGCCACGGCCAGGAGGAGGCCGGCTCGGCGGCCGGCTCGTGCTGCTCCGGCTAGGCGTTCGGTGCCGCGGGCTACGCGGATCTGCAGGAGGACGACGGCGACGGAGTTCAGCACCATCAGGACCGCGATGAGCCAACGCGGTGCGTCAGTCGCGGTTGCCACCCAGAGCGGTATGGCGACCTGCGCCATCGCGGCGTGCATGCTCAGTACGCCGTCCAGCGCGACGAAGGCGAGGAACGGACGGTCCCGCAGGGCGGCCAGTGCGGACGGACCGGTTGCCGCTGACACTCGTTCCACTTCCGGCATCCCGAACCGGACCAGCCCGGCAGTGACCAGGTACGTCGCCGCGTTCGCAAGCAATGCGATCACGTAGACCTCCCGCCGGTCGACCGCCAGCACGATCCCGGCCAGGCCCATCCCGACAGCCATCCCGACGTTGGTCGCAACACGCAGGATCGCCCGGGTCCGGACCCGCTGATCGGCCGGCGAAACCCCCGCGATCAGTGCGCCCTTGGCACCACGCTGCCCGGAGTCCGCGACCGCGGTCACGGCGGCGATCACGACGTACACGGGGAACGAACGGACCTGGGTCAGAGCGGTCATGGTGATCGCTTGCAGGATGAGGAAACCGACGTACGCGCGGTTGGGCCCGAGGCTGTCGGCGACGGTACCGAGCGGGGTGCTGGTCAGCAGGCCGACGAGACCCGCCACGGTGAGGCCGACACCGACCTGGCCGACGGACAGCCCGGCGGCTCTCGTCAGGTAGAGGGCACCGATCGCGAAGTACAGGCCGTTGCCGAGGGTGTTGACCAGCGTGGCGAAGACGAGGCGTCGTACGGCAGGCGGAAGGGATGCAGTCACAGCTGTCCACTCAACAGCCCATCAGCTGTCCCGCCGGTTGGATTGACGGAGTCCGTCAGCGCATCACCAGGTCCGCCAGGACTGTGTAGGCCCCGGTGACTACCTTCTCGGCTCGTACCGCATCGCCACTGCCCCCGAGCCGAACTCCAGCCGGCTCACGAGCTGCAAGTCGACATGCTTCGACAGCCCCGCGAACAACGTCGGCCCGTGGCCCGCCAGCCTGGGATGCACCACGAACTCGTACTCATCGATCAATCCCAGCTCCGCCAACGCCAGTGCGAGCTTCACCCCCGCCACCAACAGTCCCTTGCCCGGCTCCCGCTTGAGCTGCTGAACGGCCTCGCCCAGTTCCCCGCGCACGAGTTCCGCGTTCCAATCGACCTGATCCAAGGTGCTCGACACGACGTACTTCTTTGCCGCGTTGATCGCCTGGGCGAAGGGTTCCATCCAGTCAGGTCTCGCTCCCGGCGCCGCCGGTGGCCGCCACGCAGCCTCCATCATTTCGTAAATCACCCGGCCACAGAGAAGCGCATCGGCCCGGGCAAGGTTCTCGGCCGCGGCACGATGCACGTCTTCGGCCAAGGGGATTGCCCGATGATCGCAGCACCCGTCCACGGTGACGTTGATGGAATACCGAAGGGGTCGCATCTCATCACTCCCTTGTCCCCGCCTCTCACCCCTACTACGAACGCCTCGCGCGGGATTCGACAGCCTTCCAACAGAAAGTCTCACTGGCCCTCCGCCGGTAATTCAATTGCTGATCGGCCACGCCCGCCGGACGATGCCGGGCATGACCATCACGCAGCTCGATCCGGCCGACTCCGTGGCGATCGGCCAGTGGTACGACGTGAGGGTCGCGGTCACCCGCCACGACCTGCCCGACTTCCCCACACCCAGCCGACAGGAACACTCGGCCCGGTTCGAGCACCCGTTGCCGACAGTGACCGAAGAGGCGCTGCTGGCCTGGGACGGCGACCGGTTGGTCGGTGCCGCGTCCTACCGGCTGCCCCAGACGGAGAACCTGAGCATGGTCTATCTGGCGCTGATCGTGCACCCGCAGTACCGGCGCCGCGGCATCGGCACCAGGCTGCTGGAGGAGGTCTACGCGGCCGCCCGACGGCACCGCCGGAGCCTGATCGAGATCGAGACGGTTCGCGCACTGCCCGGCGGCGTTGCCCGCGACGAGGCCGGCTATCGCTACCTCACCAACCGCGCTCACCAGCCCGGCCTGTCCAGCATCAGGTCCCGGTGCCAGATCGCCGACGGTTCGGGGGGCGACGAGGCGACGGTCGCCGAGGCGTGGACCCACGCGGACGGGTACTCGCTGGTGCAGTGGCGCGACACGGCACCCGGAGAGATCGTCGGGGATGTCGCCGCGCTGCAGAGCCGGCTCATGCTCGACGCCCCCAGCGGTGACCTTGCGGTCGAGCAGCAGGTGTACGACGCCGCCCGGGTCCGCGGCCAGGAGGCGACCGAACTGGCTTGCGGCTACCGCTCCTACTCGACGGCGGCCCGGCACGACGCGACCGGCCAGATCGTCGCCCGCACCAAGCTGTCGTTCGAGGCGAACGACGACACTCACGCGCGGCAGCGCGTCACGATCGTCGAGCCCGCCCATCGAGGCCGTCGTCTCGGTCTGATCGTGAAGTCGGCCAACCATAAGTACGCACGGGCACAGGAGCCGGGGCTGCGTGTCATTGATGCGTGGAACGCCGAGGAGAACACGCATATGCGGGCGGTGAATGAGAAGCTCGGCTTCCAGCCGGTGGACGGGTGGTCGGTCTTCCAGCTGCCGGTGCCGGCGAAGTAGCCGCACCCGGCGAGGCGGACTCCCAGCCAGAGATCTGAGGTCGACAAGGTCAGCTCACAAACCGGCCACAAGGTTTCGACCGAGCGGCGACGAAGGAGCCGCGCACGAGGGTGGGTGGGGCTGCCGGCGGAGTACCCGACTTCGGAGCGCGCGAAGCAGGCTGCGAGGGCTCCCCCAGCTCAACTTCCGAGCCTTCACCGTGGACGGCGACAAACTGTCCGGCGGCGACCTGATCACACCGGCCCGTGACCACCTGCGGTCGACCCGCGAGCAGCGCGAGCGCACCCAGCGAGCAGCGCGAGCGCAAAAGGGCGGGCGGGGCTGCCGGCGAAGCACTCATTAGGAGCGCGCGGAGCAGGCTGCGAGGGCTTCAGCGCATGACCAGATCCAGCAGGTCCGTGCCGAGGTTGCGGAGGGCGGTCTCGTCCAGGCGGTACGCGACGAAACGGCCTTGGCGTTCGGCGGTGACGAGGCCGGCTCGGGTGAGGGCTCGGAGGTGGCGGGTGACCTGGGTGGGGTGGAGGCCCCAGAGGGCGGCGATCTCGCCTGCGGTGCGGGGTTCGCTGGCGACGGCTCGGCAGACCTGGAGGCGGTCGGGGGCGGCCAATGCTTCCAGGCGGCTGCGGACCTGTTGGGCGGTCGGTACGGCGGTGCCGCGGCCGCCCGCCGGGTAGATGACGGTGAGGGGCTCACCGGGGATCTCGCCGAGGAAGAGGTGCGGTGCGATGTAGTTGCTGGGGACAAGGAGTAGTGACCGCTCGGACAGGTCGACGCGCTTGTTCTGCACCTTCTGGACCAGCACGCTGTCCTTGTCGCGTACGTCGACAGAGCTGTCCAGCGATCGCAGCATCACGGACACACCGTCCCGCAAGGCCAGGTCCCGGTCCTGGCGACCACGTGCCGCGAGGGCGTCCCGCGACTCCTCCCACACCTCCCGGAACCATTGCTCCCAGCACGCGTCCAGCAGGTCGACGAAGCGTCGTACCGGCTCGGCCGGGTCGGTCAGCAACGCCTCGACCAGGTCAGCCACGGCACGGCCTCGGCTGCGGGCCCAGTGGAGTACTGCGTCCGCGTCGGTGGTCCTGCTACTCAGTGGGCGACCACGCAGCGGCCGGACCAGCTCTGCAGCCAGGTCCTCCGGCGTACGAGCCCGCAGTGTCTCCAACTCGTCGTGCCACGTCGGCATGCCTGTCGCCGTACTGGTCGCGAAGAAGCGTGCCCTGACGGCTCGCACCGTCCAGGTCCACTGGGACAGCTCTTCCCGGAGTACGGCGGGGAGTCGTACGGCGGCTGCCCATTCGGTGCGGTCGTGGTGACGCGGCTCGGCCAGCACGTGCAGCGCGCAGCCGAGCTCGATCAGGGGTGAGGCGACATGGCGGATCCGCTCAGGGTCGAGCCGGCTCACGCCTGCGAGAACGGTCGGCACAGAGCCGCTCAGTCCTTCAGCTTGAACTCGAGGTCGGTCTCCCAGTCGTTCATGTCGGGCACCTCGCGCGGGTCGGACTTGTAGATCTCCAACCGGGCCGTCCAGTGGTCGCCGCGGGCATCCCACTCCAGGCCCTGCTCGGTCGCCCAGGCGAGTAGGTCGCGGGTGGCGCCGAGCAGGCCGTCCGGGTGACCGTGGTGGGTCACCGTCGCGTAGCGGCCGGCCGGGAGTACGCCGGTGACGATCTCCCCCTCGCCGTGGTGCAGGTCGTCGACCGGGAACCCGATCTCCATGACCAGACCGGACTCCATGTCCACCACGTCGTACTTGAAGAACGGCGCGTCGTTCGGCGCGATCTCGTGCGCGGCGAGCCACGACACCACCTCGCCCATCCTGTCGGCGAACGCCGCGATCCCGTCCATCGCGACCTTCGCCCGCAACGCGACATACGGCCGCTCGGACCGCTCCACAATCTCCGGCATCCGACACCCTCCCGACTCGACGCTCCCCCTCAACCTAACGCCTGCCGGATGGCGAACGTGTCCTGGTACTCGCGCCAGCCGGCGATCTTCCCATCCCGCACCCGCAGTACGCCGATGAAGCGCGCAGCGGCCCGTTGTCCGGTCGTGGTGATCACCCCGCCGAGCTCGTACTCGATCACGGCGACCTCCGGATCCAGCGTCTCGTGCACCGCCAGCTTGGTGAAGCGGTCGAACCTCGCCGGAAACCCGGCCCGGCTGGGCTCGGCGAACGCGAGCCACTCCGCCCGGCCGTCCCACCGCAGCGGCCCGCCCGGCGCGAACGGCACCTCCATCACCACGTCCTCGGCCAGCAGGTCGTCCATCGCCGCCGGGTCCCCGAGCCAGCCCTGTCCCATCCGATCGATCACCGAGTGCAGGTCCGACATCGCCGCCTCCAGAAAGTGAGTCACCACTCAGGTTCCGCCGACTATAGTGAGTGGCCACTCAGCTTTCAACGAGAGAGGCCTCCCGACTTGCGGACGGACGCGCAGCGGAACCGTACGGCGATCCTCGCCGCCGCGGCCGAGACGTTCGCCGAGCACGGCCCGAAGGCGACGACCGAACAGGTCGCGATCCGGGCCGGGGTCGCGGTCGGCACGGTGTTCCGGCACTTCCCGACGAAGGGCGCGCTGCTGGTCGCGATCATGAAGGAATCGCTGCAGCGCCTGACCGAACTGGCCGCCGAGTCGACGCTGTTCGGCTTCATCAGCGCGGTCGTCGACGAGGCCGTCCGGACCAGGACCGTCGTGACGGCGCCGGCCGGCCAGGACCCCGATGTCGGCGACGCGTTGCGGGGATTGACCGACGAGATCAGTCGGCTGCTCAAGCAGGCGAAGGCGGCCGGCGAGGTGCGTTCCGCCGTACGTGTGGACGAAGTGATGGCGTTGATGACCGCAGCCGCTCAGGCCGCACAGCAGGGCGGCTGGCCGGTAGACCTGCGGCGACGCACGCTCGCGATTATCTTCAGAGGTCTGGCGCCCGAATAGCTCCCTGGAGTCTACTGAGGTTGGGGGTGATCGTGATGCTTCGCGTCAAATTCATCACGGCGTTGGGGGCGGCCGTCGCCGTACTGATGCTCGGTCTGTCGGTGCCCGCTTCGGCTGAGCCGACCACACCGCTCACCTATCCGGCCGGAGCCACGGCGACGCGGTTCACCGGGCTCGCCTTCGACACGTGCACCGCGCCGACGGTCGCACAGATGACGGCCTGGAAAGCCTCGCCGTACAAGGCGATCGGCATCTACATCGGCGGAGTGAACCGCAGTTGCGCGCAGCCGCAACTGACGCCCAGTTGGGTCAGCAGCGTGACGCGGATGGGCTGGCGGCTGATCCCGATCTACCTGGGATTCCAGGCACCGTGCACGTTCCGGACCAACGCAGTGAAGATGACGGTGCCCTCAGCCACCTTCCAGGGAACTCTCCTGGCCGGGTACGCAGCCAGAGATGCCCGCGCGCTCAATCTGCTGCCCGGCAGTGCGATCTACGCCGACATGGAGCATTACGACGCGGCCGACGCGACCTGCAAGACGACGGTACTGCGGTTCTTGTCGGCCTGGACCAAGGAACTGCACCGGCTCGGCTTCCTGTCCGGGGTGTACGCCCACCAGAACTCAGGAGCGCCGCACCTCGCGTCGGCCTACAACTCCTCGTCGTACGCCCGACCGGACGCACTGTGGATCGCACGGTGGGACGGCAACAGCTCGCTCACCGGTTGGCCGACCGTGCCGAACACCTTCTGGGCGGTGGGCCAGCGCGGGAAGCAGTACCTCGGCGACCACAACGAGACGCACGGCGGCGTGACACTCAACATCGACAGCGACCGCTTCGACGCACCGGTGGCCAGCGTTTGGTACACATACACCGCCAGAACGACGATCCACTCCTACAGCGGACCGTCGACGGCCTACCCGGTCAGATCGACCATCGCCGCGAACGCCGGCGTCCGGATCGTGTGCCAGACCTTCGGCCCGAAGATCGGCACCACCACCGTCTGGAACAAGCTGATCGACGGCACCTACGTCACCGACTACTACATCAGGACACCGAGCAAGCCCGGCTACTCCGCGCCCATCCCCGGCTGCAGCAACCCGTTCCAGACAACGATCAACAACCTGAGCAGGCGGCACGGCCCAGGTACGGCGTACGCCGCGTACCCGAGCCCGTTGCCGATCGGGTCGCTGGCGTGGGTGACCTGCCAGCGGGCCGGTTCGAGGGTCGGTACGACGTCGGTGTGGGACCGCCTGAGCGACGGCAGCTGGGTCACCGACTACTACGTCGCCACCACGAGCAACACCACCTACACCGCGCCGATCCGGCGTTGTTGACCTACTGAGCCCACGGCGGCTGGATCGTCGTACCGTCTGCCATCGTGCCGGTGAAGCCTGCGGTGATGGCGACGTACAGCTCGGCCGTGCCCTCACCCAGGTTGGCCAACCGGATCGGCTCGCCCGCAGCGACCACAACCGCGTCGCCGGCACTGAGCTTGTCGCCGTCGGGCGTGATCTGCACGGTGCCGCTGAGCACCATGAACACCTCGTCCCGGTCGATCGTGTGCGGCTCGCCACCCCCGGCGCCGGGATCGACCGTGAGCTTCCACGTGCACAACCCGGCGGACCCACGGCTCGGCGCCGCCAGACCGGTGAACTCGACCCCGGGCAGCTGGAACCTCGGCGCTTCCGCCGCGCGAATGACCTGCATCGGATCCCCTCTCACAGATAGTCAAGCTGACTTGACCAAGCCAGCTTGACTATCATGGCGCCCATGACACGTTCGGGCAAGCCAGATTTCGGGATCCTGCTGTTACTCGCGGAACAGGAGTTCGTCAGTGCCCTGCGGGCCGCGACGGCAGGGCAGGGGTTCGACGACCAAGGCCGGTCGGACGGTTTCGTGCTGCGCACACTGGGCGCCGGGCCGACGAGTGTCACCGGGCTCGCCGAGCGGTTGGACATCACCAAGCAGGGTGCGAGCCAGATCGTCGACGACATGGAGCGCCGCGGCTACGTCGAGCGCCGTACCGATCCGGACGACGCCCGCGCCCGCCTCCTCCACCTCACCGCACGGGGTGAGGACGCGCTCGCGGCCGCCCGGAAGTTCCACCAGGCCTACGAGCGCAAGCTCCGCCGGCAGTTCGGCGACGAAGCGATCGAGAGTGTGCGCGGCGTACTGACCGCGATGGCCGGTGAGGCCCAGGTCAGTACGCCGCACTTCCGTGCATTGATGTTCTAGCTGAAGTACTTCGAGAAGTAGTCGTGCGTCGGCCACGACTTCACGCCGTTGGCCGCGGTCCACAGCGCCGCGTCGATGTCGCCGTACGACTTGCCGCTGGCGTCGTCGCGCCGATTGAACAGCGCGGCCCAGCTCATCCCGGAGTACGTCCGGACCAGGATCGAGAACGTCCCCGGCATGCTGCCGGTGTGCCAGGTGTTGCGGCCGGTGCCGCCCGTGGTCGGGCGCACCGACCAGCCCAGACCGTAGTACGAGCCGTTGCTGATCCCGGTCTCGGGCTTGGCCCAGATGGCGTTCAGCGAGGTGGTGTTCAGCACGCTGGACCCCGCGTCGAACATCTTCGCCCACTTGACCAGATCCGGCGCGCTGGCGATCCAGCCGCCGTTGGCGTCCTGGATGCGCATGCTGAACGATCCGTACGGCGCCTTGACGATGGTGCCGGAGTTGTCCAGCACGGTGCGCCCGGTGTACTGCGACTCGTACGGCATCTCACCGGTGTGCTTGGCGATGCTCCAGCCGAGCGCCATTCGCGTGATCTTCAACGGGGTCAGCAACTTCTGCTGCACGTAGGTCTGGTAGCTCAGGCCGCTGACCTTCTCGATCAACCGGCCGGCCAGCACGTACCCGAAGTTGGAGTAGGCGTACTTGCTGCCCGGCGCGAAGTCGAGCTTCTGCCCGGCCATGTACTTGATCTCGTCGGCGTGCTTGAGCTCCATCGGGACGCCGAGCGCCTTAGCGATGACGGCATCCTTGAAGTTCGGGTCACCCGACACGTCGCGGTCGAAGCCACCGAGGTGCTGCAGCAGCCGCTTGATGGTGACGGCCGACCACCGGGTGTCCTTGGTCTGACCGGCCGGCGGCGTGATCGAGATGATGTTGCCGACCGGCGTGGACAGGCTCAGCTTGCCGTCCTGCACGAGCTTCATGATCGCGGCCGCCGTGATCGTCTTCGACACACTGGCCACGCGGAACAGCGAGGTCGGCTGGACCGTCAGCGCTGTCGAGGTGCTGTAGCCGCGGGCAAGGACCAGCCGGCCCTTGTAGGTGACCGCGAGCTGCCCGCCGGTGATACCGCGCGCCTGCATGAAGGTCTTCATCTGGTTGTCGAAACCAGTCAAGGAAGAGACCGCGGTGCCGGTGGTCTTCCAGGTCGCGGCGGCATCGGCGGAACGGCTCAGGGTCGTTCCCACTCCGGTGCCGACGGCGGCTGCCGCCCCGGTCGCGACTGCAAGCTTGCCGAGGTTCCGGCGCGTCAGCTCCACGGAAATGTTCTCCTCACAACGTGTTCAGGGCAGGGGGTACCGCGGGAGGCAGTCTGTCACCCAAGAGGTCTAATCGATGATCGACGCGTACGAGATCACACCGCGGCGGATCTCGTCGACGACAGACCGCGCGGTACTGCGCAACGGCGTGTCACCCGCGGCGTCGGCGACCTGCTCGGTGAGGTCGATGAGTTGCTTGACCCAACGAACGAAGTCACCCGCGGCCAGGTCGGACTCGTACAGAACCTCGGCCAGCGAAGCGCCCGACGCCCAACGGAACGCGGGCCAGCAGAACCCGAGATCCATCGAGCGCAGGAAGTCCACGCGCATGTCGCGTTCCAGCGCGGACAGATCCCGCCAGATCGCCCCCATCTTCTCCAGCGCCTGCCGTACGTCGCCCCGCGGCAACCGGGGTGACGTCGGCTCGTCCTTCGACCGCGACTCGTAGACCAATGCGGCCAGGCACGAGGCCAGCTCCGGAACGGTCAGGTCGTCGAACACGCCCTGCCGCAGGCACTCCGCGGCGACCAGATCGAGCTCGGTGTAGATCCGCGACAGCCGGTCTCCGGCCTCGGTCGTCTTGTCGCCGTCCAGGTAGTGCAGCGCGTCCAGCACCTGGCAGACCCGGTCGAACTGGCGGGCGATGGTGTTCGTCCGCTGCTCGATCTTCCGCTGCACCTCGCGGTTCTCGCGGTCGAGCCGGAAGTACCGCTCGGCCCAGCGCGCGTGATCCTCGCGATCCGAGCAGCCGTGGCACGGGTGCGCGCGCAACTGCGCCCGCATCTCCTGCAGCTCCGGGTCGTCCGCGTGCGTGACGATGTCGCGGCCGCGGGACCGTGACGGTGGGCCGTCCTCGCCGAGCATGTCGGTGCGGGTCCGCAGGACCTGGGCCAGCTCGCGCCGCTGCTGCGGGTTGCGCGGGTTGAACTTCTTCGGGATCCGCAACGACCCGATCGCCTCGACCGGGGTCGGGAAGTCGATCATCGACAGCTTGCGGACCTGACGGTCCAGCGTCAGCACAGTCGGCCGCGGACCCTCGCGCTCCGAGCGCATCCCCGGATCCAGCACCAGCGCGAAGCCCGCGCTCCGGCCGGCCGGGATCCGGATGATGTCGCCGATCCGCAGCTTCTCGATCGACTCCTGCGCCTCGACCCGGCGGTCCAGCTTGCGGCGCTTGGAGCCGGACGCCTCGCGTTCACCGATCTTCCGGCGCAGGTCGGCGTACTCGAGGAAGTCGCCGAGGTGACAGTCGATCGACTCCTTGTAGCCCTCGAGCGCCTCGGTGTTGCGCTGCACCTGCCGCGCCAGCCCGACCACGGCCTGGTCGGACTGGAACTGCGCGAACGACAGCTCCAGCATGTCGCGCGCCCGGTTCCGCCCGACCTGGCGGACCAGGTTGACGGCCATGTTGTACGACGGGGAGAACGACGAGCGGAGCGGATACGTACGGGTCGACGCCAGCCCGGCGACCGCCCGCGGATCGAATCCGGGCTGCCAGAGCACGACCGCGTGACCCTCGACGTCGATGCCACGCCGGCCGGCCCGGCCGGTGAGCTGGGTGTACTCCCCCGGCGTGATGTCGACGTGCGCCTCGCCGTTCCACTTGCTCAACTTCTCCAGTACGACGGTGCGCGCCGGCATGTTGATGCCCAGAGCAAGCGTCTCGGTGGCGAACACGACCTTGATCAGACCACGCGCGAACAGCTCCTCGACGACCTCCTTGAAGGCCGACAGCAGGCCCGCGTGGTGGGCCGCGATACCGCGGCTGAGCGCCTCGGCGAAGTCGTGGTACCCGAGGACGCCGAGGTCCTCGTCCGGCAGGTCCGCGGTCCGCTCGGCCAGCACCCGCTTGATCTCGTCCCGTTCGTGCGGCTTGGTCAGCTTCAGGCCGGACCGCAGGCACTGGACCATCGCGTCCTCGCAGCCCTTGCGGGAGAAGATGAAGTAGATCGCCGGCAGCAGCGCGCCGGCGTCCAGCTCCTCCACGACATCCGAGCGGTACGGCGTGAAGTGGCTCCGCGACGGCCGGCTCTTCGGCAGATCCCGGCGCCGGCGTGGTTTGCGCGAGTCGTCGCGGAAGATCCGGCTGTCGTCGCGGGCGATCTTGACCAGCTGCGGGTTGACCAGATCCTTCAGATCGGGTTGCCCCGCCTTGGCCGGGTTGCCGGACTTGTTCTTCGCGGGCGCGCCGACCCGGGCGGTCGGCGCCTCACCGGCGAACAGGTCGTGCAGCCGCTTGCCCACCATCACGTGCTGGAACAGCGGCACCGGCCGCTTCTCCTCCAGTACGACGACCGTGTTGCCGCGGACCGTCTCGAGCCAGTCGCCGAACTCCTCGGCGTTGCTCACGGTCGCGGACAGCGACACCACCGAGACCGAGTCCGGCAGGTGGATGAGCACCTCTTCCCACACCGCGCCACGGGCCCGGTCGGCCAGGTAGTGCACCTCGTCCATCACGACGTACGACAGGCCGAGCAGGGTGTTCGAACCGGCGTACAGCATGTTCCGCAGCACCTCGGTCGTCATCACGACGATCGGGGCCTCGGAGTTGATCGAGTTGTCACCGGTGAGCAGGCCGACCTTGCCGGAGCCGTAGCGGCTGACCAGGTCGGCGTACTTCTGGTTGCTCAGCGCCTTGATCGGGGTGGTGTAGAAGCACTTCTGCCCGCGCTGCAGGGCGAGGTGGACGGCGAACTCGCCGACCAGCGTCTTCCCGGAGCCGGTCGGCGCCGCCACCAGCACCTGATGCCCGTCCTCGAGGGCGGCACAGGCGCGCAGCTGGAACTCGTCCAGCTCGAAGTCGTAGAGCGCCCTGAACTCCTTCACGGCGGGATGCTCCTGGTCCGAGCGGAACACGGCGTACTTCTCGGACGGAGTGCTCATGCACGTCCTCGCTTCGCTCCGGGCGCGCATGAGCAAAGCTCGCTGTGTTTGATGATGGCCTCGCTCCGCTCGCCCATGGCCCCAATCTATGCGACGCCACCCCCACTCACCCGCAGGCCCAGGAACCGGGCAGCCCGATCGAGCGCCTCGTCGGCCTCGTCCATCACGCCGACCATGAGCTGATAGACGTGCGGGGCGCCGGCGACCACGTCCAGGCTGACGTCGACTTCCTGCTCCGCGGCGCGGACCGCCAACTGCAGCGCGTCGTCGAGCAGGACCTCGGCTGAGCCGACCTGGATCAGGAGCGGCGGAAGGCCGGTCAGGTCCGCAAGCAGCGGGCTGGCCAGGCCGTCCTTCGGGTCGTGACCGGCCAGGTAGTGCTCGGCGTACGCAGCCATGTGCTCGCGACTGAACAACGGGTCGAAGTCACCTCGGCTGTCCATGCTCCCGCCTGACAGCGTCAGGTCCGTCCAAGGCGAGAAGACGACCGCGGCCAGCGGCAACGGCAACCCCTCCCGCCGGGCGGCCAGCATCGTCGCAAGGGCCAGCCCACCACCCGCGGAATCGCCCGCGATCACAATCGGCCGACCGGTGCCGAGCAGATCCTTGTACGCCGCCAACGCGTCGTCGAGCGCCGCAGGGAAGGGATTCTCCGGCGCGAGGCGGTACTCGAGCGACACCGCCGGCAACCCCGTACGACGGGACAGCGGTGCCGCGAGGTTGGCTCCGGTCCGCGCCGACCCGATGACGTAACCGCCGCCGTGCAGGTAGAAGATCACCGCGTCGCCGTCCGCACCCTCGACCTGGACGTCCAGCGCCGGAACGCCGCCCAGCGTGCGGGGCGTCAGCGTCACGTCGTCACCGAGTGGGAGGTCGCCGAACAGCACGGTGAAGTCGTCGCGCTGCTGGTCCGGCGTGCGGGCGAGGTCGCCCTTCGAGATCATGCCGCGCGCCGAGGCACGTTGTTCCTTGCTCATCGTCGTCCTCCGCTGAGTGATAGATTCCAAGGAATGTACTTCCCGATAACTACATTCCAAGGAATCTAATTCCGGGGAATCCTGGAGCCGGCCTGTGACTGATCTCACATCATTGTTCACGGATCTGGTCCGGCTGGAGACACGGCTCTACAACGTGCTCGACGCCCGGCTGAAGGCGGACCACGGGCTGCCGCTCGGCCAGTTCGAGTTCCTGCGGTTCCTCAAGAGCCGTGGAACCGCGCGCGTCTACGACCTGGCCCACCAGATGGCCATCACCGTGGGTGCGACCAGTAAGGCCGTCGACCGACTCGAGGCGGCCGGCCGCTGCCGTCGTACCGCGAATCCGGACGACCGCCGCTCGTCGCTGGTCGCGCTCACGCCTGAGGGCGAACGCATCCTGGCCGCGGCCACGCCCACGGTCGAGGCCGAGCTCCAGACCTGGGTCGGCTCGGTCCTGCCGGCCGAGGTCCTGGAGAACCTCGCGGTGAGCCTCTCGATGCTCAGGCAGCGGGCCGAGGCGGACCATCGGACCGACCGGCAGGAGGCGAAGCCCACCACGTGACGCAGCCGGACTCCCGCCCTGGTGGGTGCGTGAGTCCGGCTGCGGGGCGGCCTAGTCGATGTGGAAGCTGTCGCCGTAGACCTTCCAGTCGAGCGGAGTGTTGAGGTTGAAGTTGCCGTTGCGGAGGAAGACGCGCTGGGCAGTGTCGACCCGGCTGGTGTCGCTGTGCGCCTCCTCCTGCCTCATCGCCCACACCCGGGCGTCGAGGAAGGCGTTGAGGTAGGTCGTCTCGTTGCCGCCCTGCGCCGGCGGCTTGGCCTTCTGCAGGGCACGCTTACGGATGTTGCGGAAGCTGGTGGAGTCGGTGCCGTCGCCGTGCATGACGATGGCGTCGTAGTAGCAGAACTGGCCGAGCGTGCGAAGGCCGTCCGACTTCGCCTGGGAGACCGACGGGTTGAAGTAGACGCGGTCGCGCTCGTTGTTCTGGCAGGTCTTGAAGGCGCTGTCGTTCGCAGCGGTCTTCCAGTCCTTGGTGTAGTTCGGGTCCAGGCCGGCGTGCGAATCGCTGCCGTTCACGCGGCGCAGTGCGGGCAGGTACTTCGCCAGCACGTTGCCTGGCTTGCGATCGGCGTACAGCTCGACCAGTTCGAGCATGTCGCCGGTGCCGGAGCAGAACCCGATGATGCCGGCGGTGTAGCCGCGGCCGTCGTCGATGTCCTCGATGTACTTGTACTGCGCCTTCCAGTCCAGCGACGAGTTCTCCGCGCTGGAGACCAGCTTCATCGCGATCTCCTTCTTCGCGGGGTCGTCCAGACCGGTCGCCTGGATCGCGGCGTCGGCGGGCGACGCGGAACGTGAGGCGAGGACGGTCGCCGGGGCGGCCGCCAGGGTCAGTCCGAGCAGGAGGGTGGTTCGGCGGGTGGGGCGGTTCGGCATGAGCTCCTCCGAGGGGCGTCCGAGGATGAACTGTTAGGAAGCTTTCCTATCAGACGGTGCTCAGGCTTAACAGACTTCGGTCCATGAAGGTTCTGTCTCAGATCAGGCGAAGACGGTCAGCGCGCCCGGGGCGATGGTGATGTCGACCGGGAGCGCGCCGAGGATCTCGCCGTCGGCGTACGCCGTGATGCCGGGCGACTCGATCCGGACCGAGCGGCCGCGCAGGGTCCGCAGCATCGGGTGGCCGACGTGGGTGCCCTTGGACAGCTTGGGGAACATCTGCAGCAGGGTGAACCGCGACACCGGCTGGATGATGGTGACGTCGAGCAGGCCGTCGTCGATCAGCGCGCCGGCGCAGATCTGCAGTCCCCCGCCGTACGTCGGCCCGGTGCCGACCGCGACCAGCATGGCCTTGGTCTCGATCACCTCGTCGTCGACGGTCACGACGTACTCGAGCGGCTTGAAGGTACGCAGCTCGGCCAGGGTGGCGACCGTGTAGCGGGAGTTGCCCTTGGGCCAGGTCATCGCGTTCGCGCGCCTGTTCACCAGGGAGTCGAAGCCTCCGGCCACGACGGTGGTGATGTACTCGTCTTTGGCCACCGCGAGGTCGACGGTCCGGGTGTTGCCGGCCACGATCAGGTCGGCCGCCTTGGCCGGGTCCTTCAGAGGTACGCCGACGCCGCGAGCGAAGTCGTTGCCGGTACCGGCCGGGATCACGCCGAACGGCATCCCCGACTTGGCCAGCACCTGGGCACCGAGGTGGATCGTGCCGTCGCCGCCGATCAGTGCGACCGCGTCGGCGCCGGAGGCGATCACGTCCGCCGAGATCCGGCCGACGTCCTCGGCGCAGGTGGTCGTGTACTCGTCGACGGTAAGGCCAGCTGCCTCCAGCCGGCCGCGGACGATCGGAGCCACCCGGGCACCAAGGCCCTTGCCGGCGGTCGGGTTCACCACCAGCGCGATCCGTCTCCTCATCAGTCGGCCAGCAGTTCCTCGGTCTTGCGAGCGCGCCGCTTGTCGTTCAGCCGGGCGATGGTCTCGGCGATGAAGAACAGCAGGCACATCGGGATCGCCAGCAGGCACATCGTGAACGGGTCACCGGACGGCGTCGCGACCGCGGCGAAGACGAAGATGACCAGGATGATGTACGGCCGGAACTTGCCCAGCGCGGCGCCGGGGACGATGCCGACCATGTTCAGCAGCACGACCACCAGCGGGATCAGGAACGCGATCCCGAAGACGAGCATCGTCCGGATCACGAAGTCCAGGTACAGCGGCAGGGTGATCAGGTTCTCGACCTCGAGCGGGGTGAACCCGATCAGGATCTCGATGCCCTTCGGCAGGGTCCAGTAGGCGACCGCCATACCGCCGAGGAACAGCGGGGTCGCGATCCCGGAGAAGATCATCGCCCACTTGCGCTCGTTGCGGTGCAGGCCGGGCGCGATGAAGGCCCACAGCTGGTACAGCCAGACCGGCGCGGACACGATCAGCCCGCACAGGGCGGAGATCTTGATCCGGAAGGTCAGCGGGTCACCGACACCGGTGAAGGTGAGGCTCGCGTTCAGGTCCTTCTCCTGGGCCAGCGCCGCGACGCTGGTCTGGAACGGGTCCTTGAGGAACTCCAGGGCCTGGTCGTAGAAGATCCAGCCGAGGATCGCGCCGAGGACGATCGCGAGCACACTCTTCAGCAGTCGGTTGCGCAGCTCGATGATGTGCTCGCGCAGGGTCATCCGACCCTCGTCGTCCTGCGGACGGCTTTCCTTCGGTTTACGCCGTCCGATCTTCACCAATGACACCGGAGTGGTGCTCGGGTCAGTTGGCCGTGTGGCTCGGCGGCAGGCCGTCGCCCGGCGCCTGGCCGTTCACCTGGTTCGGCTGCTGTGCGGCCTGCGGCTGCGCCTGGGGGGCTGCCTGCTGGGTCGGCGCCTGGGCCGGCTCGTTGGTGCCCTCGGTCAGCTCCGGGTCCTTCTTCTTCGGGCCGACCTCTTCCTCCCAGATCTTCTTCGACTTGCCGAGCTGCTTCACCAGAGCCGGCAGCTTGGCCGATCCGAACAGCAGCACGACGATGGCGAGAATGATGAGCCACTCCGCGCCCTGGGGCATCCCGATGAGCGGTGCCATGTCGATCTCCCTTTCAAAACTTCTTACTCTGGCTCAAGCGTGAGAACGTGGGCCGAATACTACGCCGGAGCGCGCTCGTCCTCGCGGGTCTGTCCAGACCCGGCCGTGGACATCGCGGCGTCCAGCTTGGACTGGGCGGCGACCAACTCACGCGTCAGCGCCTTGCCTTGGCCCCACAGCCTCCGCGCGAGCAGGGCGAGGACGAGCAGCCACACCGCCACCACTGCGAGGAAGAGCAGGAACCAGTACATACCCAGGAGCCTAGCCGGTTCCCGGTGATCGCCCACGCCCTGCGTGGCGTCTCGGCGGACAACGGTGTCGGAACGTGATGGTAAAACCGGGTGTCGCCACCGCGACGCGGGTAGGAGGCCGCAGGTCGGCCGATCACCCGGCAGACTTCTTCCGCGAGCGTGGAAGAACGGAACTTTCGGTACGGCGAGGGGGCGCGGGATGTTGCGGATCGGGGTCGAGGAGCGGCGGGCACGGATCGGCCGGCGGCACCGGCTCGGACCGGACGTCCAGGCGGCGGACCCGGTCGAGGCGGCCGCGTCCATCGTCGCCCTGCACGCCACCGACCCGGCCACCGTGCACCTGTCCGTCGCCGCCAGGGTGCCTGGCAGTGAGGTGGCCGGCACGGAGCGTGCGCTGTACGACGACCGCACGCTGATCCGGATGCTCGGCATGCGCCGGACGGTGTTCGTCGTACCGACTCAGTTCGCGCCCGTCGTGCAGGCGGCGTGCACGGACGACATCGCGATCAAGCAGCGGAAACTGCTGGTCAAGCACCTGACCGAGGCCGGGATCGCGCCGGACCCGGACGCCTCCGGGACGTGGTTGCGGGCGGTCGAGGAGTCGACCGCCACGGCCCTGACCCTGCGCGGGTCCGCGACGGCTCAGGAGCTCTCCGCGGACGAGCCGCGGCTGCGGAGCCGGCTCAGCATGGCGGAGGGGAAGGCGTACGCCGCTCAGCCATACGTGACGAGCAGGGTGCTGTTCCAACTGTCGGCCGAGGGCCGGATCGTGCGCGGACGCCCGTTGGGGACGTGGCTGAGCAGTCAGCACCAGTGGGCACCGGCGGAGGACTGGCTGCCGGGCGGACTGGGCGACAAGCTCACCGCCGAGGAAGCACGGGTGACTCTGGCTCGGGCCTGGCTGTCGTCGTTCGGACCAGGTACGGCGGCAGACCTGCAGTGGTGGGCCGGGTGGACGGCCGGACAGACCAAGAAGGCTCTGACCGCGGTCGAGGCGGTCGCTGTGGATCTGGACGGTCA
This sequence comes from Kribbella sp. NPDC049174, assembly GCF_043197365.1. Classification (NCBI taxonomy): domain Bacteria; kingdom Bacillati; phylum Actinomycetota; class Actinomycetes; order Propionibacteriales; family Kribbellaceae; genus Kribbella; species Kribbella sp. NPDC049174. The sequence continues at coordinate 615,988 of NZ_JBICSZ010000004.1, forward strand.
GGTGGGCTACGTGCTGCCGGGTGACGAGGCGCCCGAGGTTCCGGTGGAGCCGTGGGTGGCGTTCCTGCCCGCCCTGGATCCGACGCCGATGGGCTGGAAGGAGCGGGACTGGTACCTCGGCGAGCACAAGGCGAAGCTCTTCGACAACACCGGGAACGTGGGCCCGACCGTCTGGGCCGACGGCCGGATCATCGGCGGCTGGGGTCAGCCCGAGTCCGGTGAGGTCCGCTTCCAGCTCCTCGAGGACGTCGGCCAGGACACCGTCCACCAGGTCGAAGCCGAAGCCGCCCGCTGGACCGCCTGGCTCGCCGGTGTCCGCGTCACTCCCCGCTTCCGCGCCCCACTGGAGAAGCAACTCAGCAAGGGGTAATCAGGCGGGGTCGTCGTACGCCGCGAGGGCTTCGCGGGCTGTGGCTGCGATCTGGGTGGTGAGGTCGGGTGGGTCGAGCACCGTCGCGGCGCCGCCGAGGCGGAGGACGAGGCGTTGGAGCCAGCCGGTGTCGGCGACCCGGAGTTTCACGATGAGGGAGTTCTCCGGGCCTTCTTCGACCGACTCGTTCGGGTAGTACTCGGCCACCCAGCGGGCCGGCGGAGCCAGCCGGACGGTGGCCAGCAGGTCACGCTCGGACGGCTGGAACATGCCGTTCGACAGGTCGCGGGGAGTCGCCTCCGGTGGCGGCTCGCTGGGCAGATCGAGCAGCTTGACGGCAGCGATGCGGTCCAGGCGGAACAGGCGAACGTCCTCAGCCAGCCGGCACCACGCTTCCAGGTAGGTGCGGCCCTCCGAGACGACCAGGCGCATCGGATCCACGTCGCGCTCGGTGGTCTCGTCGCGTGACGGGACGTCGTACGTGAGGTGCAGGCGGCGCTTCCCGGCCAGGGCCCGGTTGACCGTCTCGGCGATCTCGGGATCGGCCGGCTCGACGTGGACGTGGGCCGCCGCGCCCTCGCTCGCGGCTGCGGCCTCCCCCGCGGCACGCTCGAGCTTCGCGATCGCCCGGTCGACCGCGTCCCGGTCGGGACCGGCTGTCACCTCGCGCAGGGTCCGGAGCGCGGTGAGCAGGGCCAGCGCCTCGTCCGCGGCCAGCCGCAGCGGGCGGGCCAGGTAGTCGGCGTTGTTGATGTGGATGACGCCTTCGCCCTCGGCCGCCTCGATGTCGATCTCGATCAGATCGCCCATCTGCGCACCGGGCAGCCCGCAGAACCACAGCACCTTCAGGTCCGCGATGATCTGCTTCGGCCGGACGCCGAACTCGGCCGCGACGTCGTCCACCCGCGCGCCGTCGTTCTCCCGGAGATAAGGCACCAGCGCAAGCAACCGCTGAACCTGGTCACGGGCGTTGCTCATCCGGCCACCGTCCGGAGTCTCCACAAGACACCGTCGAGTACGTCGCCTGGGCCTTCGACCACCGCATCCGGGCCGTAGGACGCGATCTCCTCGGCCAGGACGCCTGAGTCGGCGTACGGGACGTGCAGGAGGTCCCAGCCCTCCTCGTACGGCTCGATCGCGTTGGCCCGGCGACGGAGGCTGACGCACGAGCCAGTGCGGGCCCGGACCTTCGCCTCGGACGTCGGCCGGGGCGGGCCCAGCTCGGAGACGAGCGAGCGCAGGTCGGTGCCCTCCGGAACGGTGAACGCACCCGGCTCGCCGATCGTCTTCACGTCCCCGCCGATCCGGGACAGCCGGAACATCCGGGTGGCCTCACGGTCACGATCGCGGCCGACGACGTACCAACGGCCGTGCCAGGAAACGATCCCCCACGGCTCCAGGGTCCGCGTGGTCGGCTCGGACGCGCCGCTGCGCAGGTGCTGGAACCGTACGGCGGTCCGGCTCACCACGGCCGACCACAGCGGGTCGAAGGCCGGCTCCGACGCGCCGACGTGCGGCTCGATCGCGCTCAGTGCGGACTGGTCGGTCTGGATCCCGGCGGCCTTCAGCTTGAGCACGGCCGACGTGGTCGCCTCGGCCAGGCTGGCGTGCTGCCAGACCCGGGCGGCGACACCCAGTACGGCGGCCTCGTCCGGCTCCAGGTGGACCTCGGGCAGCTCGAACACGTCCCGGCGAATCCGGTAGCCGACCTCGTCGGAGAAGAACTTGTCGATGGTGCCCATCTCGATCGGGATGCCGAGATCGCGCAGCTCGTCCTTGTCCCGCTCGAACATCTTCTCGAAGGCGTCGTCGGTCTGGCCCGCGTACCCCTCGACCACCTCGCGGATGCGTTCCTTGGTCACGTAGGTGCGCGCGACCAGGAGGCAGATGACCACGTTGAGCAGTCGCTCACTCTTCCGCGCCGACACCCGACCACCTTACGGCCTCAGAGCGTCAAAACCCGCCCTCACGCACCGAAATCTTCGAACACGGGTTCGACGCCCGTCAGTGGCACTAGAGTCCCGGTGTGTCATGTCGCAGGACATCGGTGACGGTTCTGCATCAGGACATCGGTGACATTCTGAGGGTTCTTGGTGGTGACACTTCCGCACTGAGGCTCGG
>NZ_JBICSZ010000005.1:0-531172 GCF_043197365.1 Kribbella sp. NPDC049174
TGATGCCGCCGGTGGAGTTCGAGCAAGCCCACTACGCTGCTCTCAACCGAGAGCAGCAACCCGTATAAGAGCGGCAGAGAACCTGGGGTGGTTCAGAAGTGTGTCGACCTTGATGCCGGTCGCGTTCAGGTCTGGCAATTGAAGCGCGCAAGATTGAGGCATGGCTGCGGCGACGTTGTTGAGTGTACGAAGAGTCGTCATCGCGAAGCATGCCGGCCCGTGTGACAAACATGCGAGGTATTGCCACGCGCGGGGCCGGTGGCGAGTGGGTCTTTCGGAGGCCAAAAGGGCAAGAAGGTGCGTTGGGTTCCCATTCCTGCTCCGTTGATCGAGCAGTTTCGCGCTCACCGCGTTACTCAAGCCACTGAGCGCCTGGCGGCCGGCGCCTCGTGGGAGGACTGGGACCTTGTATTCGCGGATCAGCGAGGCAGGCCGATCAACCCCCGGCGTGATTGGGCCGAGTTCAAAGTCATGCTTTCGCTCAGTGGCGTGCGCGACGCGAGGCCTCACGATGCCCGCCACACCGCCGCGACGTTGCTCCTGGAGCAGGGAGTCGACATCAGCGTGGTTCAGGAGATTCTCGGGCATGCCTCTCTTGCTGTGACAAAGCGCTACGCGCACGTACGGGACAAGCTGACTCGGGACGCGGCCGAGCCGCATGGGGAGGGCGTTGTGGTCGTGATGGCGGTTGCAACTAGCTGTGCAACTATAGCGGCGAAGATTAAGTCGCGACTTATGTCACAGTTCGTGATACCTGCAGGTCAGAGCAGAGTGTGCCCGGGACGGGATTCGAACCCGTATGCCTTTCGGCCGCGAGGTTTAAGTTCGACCAACCGGTGTCCGCTGGGGTCCATCAGTGTCCATCCCACACTGGCCGGCCATCAGCACGAACGGTCCGAACCACCTCGTACGGGGTTGAACTGCAACCGCAAGTGCAACCATCGACTGCTACATGGAGCCAGGCCGCTCCGGAGCCGTCCCTGAGGGTGACCTCACTGGACCCGTTGGCCAGTCTGGGAGAGTCACCAGTTCATCCATGCATGAATCCTGGTCCAAGTGTCGTCGTTCCGCTGGTATATGCGATATCGAAGTCGATCAATGGAGTTACAAACTCCACCATTCGTTCCTCATATAGATCAACTAGTACATGCAAGGTCCAGTGTGATTTTTGCGGAAGCAAAGCTGGACTCCAGGAGATCTCACTACTTTCGTCGCCACTTACTGCTTTTGGGCTGACGCCTGAACTCATCCAACGTGCTGCAACGACACGTCCCGGAACTCGCGCAGTTATAGGTTTTCCGTTGTCGAATTGGCTCGACGCGAGATCACGTGGCCCGATATTTCTGATAACTATCGTAAACAATGACGGATTGCGGAGGGCCTGGTCACCTACGCGGACCTCTATATCAGACTTGAAGGCGCCTGACATCAAGAGTAGCGAGGTCGTATTTAGTTCAATTTGTACGCGACCGCGGCGCGTGCCCCAACGCCGCGTGGCCCATATCGTGGGAACCCCACCAGCCACCGCCACAGCTAAGCCGATTGCGGCTGCCTGCAAGTCATCCATGAAGGAACCTTCCCAGGGTTCATCCTCCTGGCCTAGCCCATCTTGACGGTTACGTGTCAAGGAGACGGGCAGTCCTGTCGCATCGCCCCGATAGCTGCCGACCTTAGGTCCGGTTCGGTGCGGGTCCAGGGTCGAGCTTGCTCGATCGCGGAGCGACGCCGGAGGCGCCCTTGACGCGGGGCCGGGCCGGACCGTCCCTTCCATGATTGCTAGCGGGGCGATGCGGTAGCTCACGGTCAGACGGGAGTCTGCGCCAACCGCGGGCGACGGTAGCCGGCCGTTTCGGCGAGCACCATATCGGCAGGGTGTCGATCGTTGATGGCGAGTTCTGCTGTCTTCGACCCGGCACCCTGTTGGCACGTGCGCGCCAAGCCAAGGGCCGCGCCTGGAGCGCAGCGAAGCGAAGCGGAGGGCAGGCGGCCCGCCCCTCCGGTGGCGGCGCGCATTCGGCCCTGGAGGGGCCGTCTTGAAGACGTAGAGAAACTTGTCAGCGGACGCGACCCAGCCTATGGCGACGGCCTAGGCCGCCTTGCTGTTGTTGAGTGCGGTTATGAGTAAGTGCCAGGGCAAGGCCATTTCGGACCGCTCGTGCAGGGATGAACATCGTTGTAGAACACCCCGTCAGTTCCTTCGATCCACCCTTGCTTGAGCAAGTTGTTTCGTACGCCTTCCTCAAAGTCGTAGCAGCCCCAGTCCTCACCATCGGGGAGAAGGTCCCGGGCGCAGTACGCCACATTCGGATAGGTGGTGCGCACGATGCGAACGGCGTACTTCCCCTGTGGGCTGCTGTCTATGCTGTTTTGGGTTTCGACCGGTGTCGAGGTCTCGTCACAGCATGGGGTTGGCGAAGTGACAGTCGAAGGAGGAGGAGAAGGAGAAGTAGTGGGGCCCGGACCATTGTCGTAATTGCAGCTTGCTAACAGGATGCAGACAGCGGCGCTGGCAAAGAAGCGCGGGAGATGGTTTGACATGAGATTTCCTACTTGACGGAGAATCCGAGCAGTCGAGGACGCAAGTCACTCTGAGACCGCTCGACCGTGTGGCTGCGGCCATGTCAGGACTCTCGTCCTGAAGTGTCATCGTGCTAGGAGCTCCCTGCACCCTATGATGGCGTTTCGCGCAAGATAGTTCCCCTCTGCGCCAAGTTTCTTGTTAACAACCGGGCAGTCTTGTCAGCCAGTTGCTCTCGCACGACGGTTGTATGTTCTTTGCATTCTCAATGCCTCACCTGTCATCTTTCTGCCTATGTGCGTCGATTTGGCGACTGTCGCTTCAGGCATGCCGCTGCGTGGGGGAGGAGTGTGCTAGACCAGTGATCGTGGAGCTGCTACATCGGGGCAAGGTTCGGGATGTGTACAGCGATCGCCCGGGTGAGGTGATCCTGGTCGCGACTGATCGGGTTGTCGGCCTGTGACGTGCTGCCGACAGTCGATCACTGACAGGGAAAGTTACTGACGGGTCTGGCGGAGTGCATCGCCCGCGACTACTTGGCGGGTCTTGGACGGGATGGGCCCCAACCGTTGGGCTATTTTAGGATCAACGTAGATGCGACGCCCATTGCAAAGAAGACGCCTCCCAGGACGAGATCGCGAATTAGACCGCGGCGACTCTCGGACTTCAACTCGGCCCGCAGCTGCTCTGTCACCGCGACTACTTGGGGATCTTCGAGGCGCGCGAGCTGCTGAGTAACTGCGGCACGGTTTTCCAGCTCCGCAAGCATGGCGTTGCCTTCTTCTATCTCTCGCTTAATCATACTGATCGTAGCCATGGATTTGTTTAATGCAGAGGTGAGCTCTGCTATGCGACGTTGCCGACTATCGGGGTGCAACCTCAAATCGCGCTCTTCGAACCAGAAGACCAAAGTCGCAAAACCACCGCCGAACAGAACAATGCCAACGAAAATCAGGACGGTCCAGTACCACGGATCGTCCCTATTAGGCTCTGTATAGGCGGTGGCCACGAAGAGCGCGGCAATTCCGAGAATCATGGCTGACAGCGGGAACCGCCAGGAACGAATCATCCACCGCGAGGCCCGTTTTATCTTATTCATGGGAGTGCTACCGCTCTGGAATCGGCAGACGGTACGACAGCACGTACCGCTCGGAGGAAACGACGATGTCCGCTGTCTCAACAGGACGGTCGCGTTCGTAGTACGTGCGTTCGATGACGAGCACTGGCACCCCGGAGGGCACTACCAAGGTTTCGGCTTCGTAGGGGCGGGCCGCTCGACCCGTAACGTCCTCGCCGACGTGGGTGATGTGCACTCCGATGCTGTCCATCCTGGGGATTACGCCTGTGATCGAGCCACCCTCTGGGTTCTCGATGGGCGTGCCGCCAGTCAGCGCGAGAGGCTCGAAAGACGTGGAGAGCATCACAGGCTCGCCGTCAGCCGTGAAGCGATAGCTGGTGCGCATCACAGGATCGCCTTGCTCGATCTGAAGCCGATCAGCGATCGCCTTAGACGCAGTCGTGCGGCGACTCTGATAGTCCCATTCCGGAACCTGCCCGCCGGCCGATGCCGCAGCGGCGAAGGGTGACGATGTCGGGCGCTCAGAATAGAGGCTGCCCAACACTCGACGCTTCGGGGGTTGGAGTGCTCGGACGAACGAACCACGCCCTTGCTGCTTGACGATGAGGCCTTCGGATCGCAACACATCTAAGGCCTGTCGGACGACGATTCGAGAGACGCCGTAGTCAGCCATCAAACCTGGCTCGCTCGGCAGTTGGTCTCCAGCTTGGAGCGTTCCTTCGAGGATCTGGCTGCGGATGTCGTCTGCGATCTGCAAGTAGGCAGGACGACCTGTAAAGCCGCTCATAGCCGCAACTCCCCTCTCCTACTCGTTAGGACAAGTCTCCCATCACGCCGCTGTCCGCAGTGGTGTGGGGGTCTGCGTGTCGAGATGCGGGCACGTTGACAGCTTGTACTACTCATTATAAAGTGTTGCTCAGAGTAGAGGTGGGCACCACAGGAGGTGCTTGCCCTGGACGCCTAGGAGGGCGATTCCTCATGAAGCTGAACATCGACACCACGGGCAAGACGTTCACGGTCACCAAGGCGGTGGAGGAGAAGAAGGACCAGAACGGCCGGCAGAAGGCTGACCGGAACACCAACGAGCTGCTCTGGTCGGTTCAGGTGATGGCGCTCGACGAGACGGGCGGCGAGGTGATCAACGTGACTCTGGCGGGCAATGCCATGCCGAAGGTCAACGTTGGCGCTGTCGTCGTGCCGGTCGAGCTGGAGGCCATGCCGTGGGCCACCAATGGGCGGAACGGTGTCGCGTACCGGGCCAAGACCCTCGGTCCGGCTGGTAACGCGAAGGCCTGATCTCCACTCGTCCCGTGATTCGTGCACTGCTCAGCTAGGGGGTAGTCATGTCGCAACCGATGGATGATCGAACCGTCACCGCGAATCAGGCACGGGCCGAGTACGTGGCCAAGTGCAACGAAATCGTCGAGATCGAACTGGTGCTGGTCTACTTCGACCAGAGCATCGCCAGCAGCCTGAACCGGGCTGAACCTGTCGTTGCGATCAGCAACGATGCCACCGCCGTCTACGCCTCGGAGGCGTTCTGGCAACTGATCGACCTGTACCGCGAGGCGTCGAACCGCCGCCTCGATCTGTACGCCGCCCGCGACTACGCGTACGCGGTCTGGAAGTCGGCTTCGAGTGAAGCCACCGCGGCTGACACCTACGTGTCAACGCAGTCGAACATTCGCTAGAAACCAAGAACGGCCCTCGAAAGGGCCGCTCCCTGGAAACGAGACACGGAGCCGGGTCACTGGCCTGAGAAACCGTCCTGGCTTCGTGTCTTTCCTGACGCAAACCCCCTGAGAGGGAGGTCTTGTCATGCCCAAATCTACCCGCAATCGGTCGGCTGGTCGAGTACGCCGTGGACGCGGCGCCACCAGCACCGTCGAGACCATCATCCGGCCCAGCCAGTCCCTGCCAGTCATCATCGCCCTGTCCATCTGGCGCTGGCGCTGGGAACTCGCCTGCATCACCGCTCTGGTGATCGTCTTCCACCACCTCACCAGCCCGAGCGGGCTGGAATTCGAGCCGGTCCCGGCTCTGCTGCTCATGGTCGCACCCGTTCCCGTGGTACTCGCTATCCGGCCGGTACGCCGGTTCCTACGCAACCGCGTGTGGTGCGTGATCACCCGGCACCGGATCCGTGCCTGCCTGACCGAGATGCGGACCCTGAACTACTCGGGGAACCTGCCGTTCATCATCGGCTGCTTCTCCACCAAGACCGGAGAAGCCGTGTGGCTGTGGATGCGTCCCGGCCTGTCCGCCGAAGACCTGGAAAACAAGGCCGAAACCATCGCGTCCGCGTGCTGGGCACGCAAAGCACAGATCGGCCGCACCGACCGCAACGCCGCCCTAATCCGGGTCGACATCGACCGCCGCGACCCCCTGGCGAAAACCCACATCACCTCGCCACTGCTCGACGACACCAGCGGCATGCCCGAAGCAGCCGTCGACGACGACGCTCTCCTGGCCTTCATCACCCCGGAGAACGCCCCCAGCGACCCCACCACCCAACCGCCGGCCAAAACCGACGCCAGCGAAGGCCGCACCACCAAGACATCGAAAACCAAGACCACCGCCGCCGTGCACGACAACACGACCGTGATCTTGGGCGCCAACGGAGAAGACGTGTCCGACTATGTCTAGCTTCACACCGAAACAGGTGTTCCCCCGGCGCAAACCGGGGGACACCCCTGCCCCCCGCGGGGCACTGTCGATCTACGACCCGATCTACCTGGGTCTCGATACACGCGGCCAACCCGTCCACGTGACGCTTATGTACCGCAACATCCTGCTCGGAGGCGAACCCGGCTCCGGCAAATCCGTGGCCCTGGGCAACATCGTCTCCCACGCCGCACTGTCCACCGACGTGGATCTCGTGCTGATCGACGGCAAACTCGTCGAACTCCTCCCGTACGCCCCAGTGGCGAAAGAGTTCGTCGCCAACGACATGCACAAGGCACTCCGTGTACTGCGGAGCCTGCAAGCCGAGATGGACCGGCGCTACCTGCACCTGGCCCAAACCGGCCGGAAGAAGGTCACCAACAAAGACGGGTTCCGCGCCACGCTCCTGGCCATCGACGAACTCGCCTTCTTCACCGTCACCGTCGGCACCAAAGAACAGCAAGACGAATTCAAGACCCTCGTCCGCGACCTCGTCGCCCGCGGCCGCGCCGCAGGCATCATCGTCGTCGCCGCAACCCAGCGACCATCGGCAGACATCGTGCCGACCTCACTGCGCGACCTGTTCTCCTACCGGCTCGCATTCCGCTGCACGACAGAGTCCAGCTCCGACATCATCCTCGGCACCGGCTGGGCCAAAGAAGGCTACTCCGCCAAGGACATCTCACCCGACACCATCGGCATCGGGCTCCTCCTGGCCGAAGGCGGCATCCCCCGCCGCATCAAAACAGCCTTCCTCACCGACCTCCACGTCACCAAGCTCGTACGCCGAGCCGTCCACCTCCGGAGGGCCGCATGATCACCATCACCCTCGTGCCCGCCGACACCTTGACCAGTGTCCGCGGCACCGGATGGCTCCACGACTGCGGAGCCTTCGTCTACTCACCCACCCAACCAGACCGCTGCGGCGTGTGCTGGTCCGCACTGCGCAACGGCCAAGCCCGCAACGGTTCCTGGCAACTCGCCTGCGTCACAAAGGAGGCGTCATGACCTACTACGACGCGTCCGGCGGCGAACGCGAAGACCGCATCATCGTCGGCTACGAATTCACCGACCACTCAGTGGCCGGCATCAACCTCGCCTGCAACGGCGAAACCCCGCGAGTCGTGATCGACCTCGGCAACGCACCGATCGAAATCGAGCTCGTCACGGATTCCGTCACCGCGATCAGTCACCTGATCGACGCGCTCTACGAAGCCCGCGCACTGCTCGAAGACCACCAGGTCCAGCACGCCACAGAAACCGACACCTGGACCCAAGAGCAGGTCTACATCCCCAACGACTGGACGGAGGACCAGCCATGACCGAACGACGCAAGGATCCGTCCATCGTCTACGACGCCTGGAAATCGCTCCTTGATGAGTCGGGAGGGTTCATCGAAAACGACGGGCGACTGCCCAACGAGACGCTGGTCTGGACTCCCTACGGCGAAGAGGACTTGCGCAACGCTCCAGCCTCCTACTGCCAGTCCGGATGGGCCTGGTACCAGGGCCGAATCCTCGGCCAGTCAGACACCAACACCTGGCTGGTATTCCTGAACCACGAAGGCCTGCCATTCCTGTGCCAACGTCACGCCTCCGACCTACGCCAGGTCATCCCGGGCAATGGGAGCAACTCATGACCACCGACACCATGACTGCCCCGATCGCGGCCAAGCCTGCGACGACGACCAAGCTCACCGGCCTGACCAACCACAACACCACCGCACTGTCCGGCATCACCGGCTGGACCGTGTCCAAGACCACCGCCGTCTACAACGGCGCACCCACCGCCGCGCTCGACTCGGTCCAGAACCACATGGACCTCGTCCGCGCCACCCAAGGCGGCAGAGCCACCGGCTACCTCTCACTCATTGCCGTCCGCAACAAACTCAAGGAACTCACCACCGGCGGCAGTCATCCGGCTGTCACCGTCACCATCAAGCGGGCCAAGAAGACACCTGCTACCACGACGACCCGGACCGGGTCGCCCATGGCCCGGATGACACGTAAGCGTCAAACCGAGTACACCACCGCGGAACTCGTCCTGGCTCTCGAAACCTCCTGGGCAGCGATCCGCGCCAACCACACAGAAGTCCCCGCCGTAGTCATCATCGTCGGCTCCGGCACCGCCACGAAACACGCCAAGTACGGGCACTTCGCCGCTAGCCGGTGGCAACACGGCGAACAGCGCCTGGCCGAAGTCCTCATCTCCGGCGAAGGACTCAAACGACCCGTCGAAGAAGTCTTCACCACCCTGCTCCACGAAGCAGCACACGCCCTGGCCAACGTGCGTGAGATCAAGGACACCAGCCGTCAAGGCCGGTGGCACAACCAGAAGTTCGCCGAGCTCGCCTCCGAGCTCGGCCTCGACGCCACCAAAGATCCCCGCATCGGCTGGTCGCCCTGCACGCTTCGCAAGGAGACCGCGACCACCTACAAGAGCGCCATCACCGAGCTGAAGAAGGCGCTCATCGCCTACCGGCACCCCGAAATGACCGGGGGCGAGGCCAAGAAGACCAATAACAACGCGGTGGCCTGCGCATGCCAATGCCCGCGCCGTATCCGCGTCGCCAAAGCAGTCCTCGAACTCGGGGAGATCACCTGCGGCGTCTGCGACTCCACCTTCGAACCCGACGAATAGCAACCGGTTCGACGCTGGCTCCCGTCCCCGGCGAGAAATCACCGGGGTCGAGGGCGAACACCGAACACCCAACCACCGAAGGGACACCAGCCATGACCAACACCGACACCGCTGTCGACATCAACGCCTACGCCGACATCACCGCCCACCGCGAAGTTGCCGACAGCACGTTCCTGTGCGACTGGGTCGCCGCCGAACACCTCGACGGCCACGACTGGTGCCCCACCGTCCTCGAACCCGGCGACGAATACGCCCTCGTCGTCCAGATCAACCCCGCCACCAACCCCGACCCCTACCGCATCGTCGGCCGCTACTGCATCGGCTGCGGCTACCACCTCTTCGGCACCCCTGAACTCGAACCCGCCCCGATCACCCCCTTCTGACACGTAACCGTCAACTACAAAACGTCCCGTCAACGCCACCCGACCCGCTGAAAGCAGTTGGCCGGCCAGGAAGATCTCCCGCCCCACGCGCCACCCCCGCAGAGCCACGAGAGGAGAACCGCACATGACGATCACAGACACCCACACCGACGCCGTGAGCGGCCTCCAAGACCCGCTCATCGTGATCCAGACCCAACGCCCTACCCTCGACTCTGGCAAGCGCTACAACGCCGCCTCAGGGCTCGAAGAGGCCATCTCACGCGCTGCCTCCACCGCCGACTACAACGGCTGGCTCGACCACACCGCCTCCGCAGGCGGCTGCGTCCGCCCCATTCAACTCCGGGGCGAATCCCACATCGTGTCCGAGCGCACCGGGCGAATCATCTCCACCCGGCACACCGACGACATGCCAGACGGCGTCATCTACAAAGCCTGCGGGAACCGCCGCGCCGCCGTCTGCCCGTCCTGTGCGGAGGTCTACCGGGGCGACACCTACCAACTCGTCCTGGCCGGTCTCCAAGGCGGCAAAGGCATCCCCGCCACCGTCACTCAGCATCCGTGCGCCTTCGTCACCTTCACCGCCCCATCCTTCGGGCCGGTCCACTCCGCCCGCAAACACCGAGGCAAGGACGGGCAACTCCGCAACCAGACCTGCCGACCCCGCCGCAAACCCGATCTTTGCCCGCACGGCGTCGACCTGCGCTGCCACCAAACACACCACGACGGCGAGAAGATCCTCGGCACACCCCTGTGTCTGGACTGCTACGACCACGACCACCAAGTCGTCTGGAACGCCCTGTCCGGCGAACTGTGGCGACGCACCATGGAACGCGCCAAAGACACCCTCCGCGCCTGGGCCAAAGCACACGGCGTCTCGGTCAAACTGTCCTACGGCAAGGTCGCCGAAATGCAGGCCAGGGGAGTCGCGCACTTCCACGCCCTCATGCGCCTCGATGGCGTCGATCCCCTCGAGCCCCACCACGTCGCCGTCCCGCACCTCACCGCCGACTTCGCCCTGCTCGCCGCCGCGATCCGCCGCGCCGTCGCAACCACCCGATTCCGCTCCCTTCCCCACCCCGACCAGCCCAACGGCTGGCTCATCGAGTGGGGTCAGCAACTCGACCTACGCCCCGTCCGGCAAACCCTCGACGGCGTCATCACCGAAACCGCCGTCGCCGGATACCTCGCCAAGTACGCCACCAAGGCAGCAGAGGCCACCGGGCACTCATCCGCACGCCTCACCAACGCGACTGTCCGCCGCTACGCCACCCAGCACACGCATGCCGGCCGATTGGTCGACGCCTGCTGGCGACTCGGACGACCCGGCTCCGACCTCGACCCCGCCGAAGCGGCCAAGAACTCCGGACGCCTGTCCTACCGGCGATTGCAGCGCTGGGCACACATGCTCGGCTTCGGCGGCCACTTCTCCACCAAGAGCCGTCAATACTCCACCACCCTCAAAGCCCTCCGCGAAGCACGGGCGAACTGGCGACGCGAACGCCACCGCACCGCCGAACACACCGGCGACACCGAAACCACCCTCATCGTCGGCAACTTCACCTACGCCAACACCGGCTGGCGAACCATCGGCGACGCACTACTCGCCAACACCGCCGCCGCCAAAGCACGCGAACACCGACGCCTCATCAAGGAAATCCTTGCTGAGAGCAACAACGGATGACACGTAAGCGTCAACGAAAGGAGGTTCAGACATGACCGAGATTCAGATCTTCATGACCGTCGAGGAGGCCGCCGCTGCGCTTCGCATCGGTAGGACTCGAATGTTCGACCTGATCGCCAAGGGTGAGGTCAGCTCAGTGCTGATCGGGCGCTCGCGCCGCGTGTCAGTGGATGCGCTGCGCAAGTACGCCGAGAAGCTCGAATCAACCGCGGCATAGGGGAGAGGTGAATTCAAATGGCGCGCAACGCTAACGGCCGGTCCTCGATCTACGAGGACGGCAACGGAGTCTGGCATGGCTGGGTCACCGTCGGGGTCAGGGCGAACGGTAAGCCGGACCGGCGTCATCGGCGCGGTAAGACGAAGACAGAGGTGACCGACAAGGTCAAGGAGCTTGAGCGGCAGCGTGCTGAAGGGGTGGTGTCCGTTGCCGGGAAGGTTCCAACTGTCGCGGAGTGGATTCGAACATGGCTGTCGGACATCGCTCCTCGAACCGCCAGCGAGTCCACGATCGAGTCCGTCTACCGGCCACGATTGGAGAACTGGGTCATTCCACGAATCGGCCGGCATCGCCTTGACCGGCTGAAGCCGGACCACCTCGACGCGCTGTACATCGAGATTGCTGATGCGGGCTTGGCGAGCAAGTCTGTTCTCATGGTCCACCAGCAGATCAGCCGGTGCCTCAAGATGGCAGTTCGCCGGAAGATCATTGGCGTGAACGTCGCTACGTTGATCGATGCGCCGAAGCACCGTGATGTTGAGATCGAGGCTTTCGCGCAGGAAGAGGCGAAGGCGATCCTTCGGCAATCTGCCGGGATGCGGAACGGCGCACGCTGGTCGGTCGCGTTCGCATTGGGGTATCGGCAGTCTGAGGCACTCGGTATGCGCTGGAAGTACCTCGATCTGGAAAAGCGGCGTATTCAGGTGTGGCAACTGAAGCGCAAGCGTTTCTCGCACGGCTGCGCTGATCCACGAGAGTGCGTGAAGACGCGGCACACGAAGAGTTGCAAGGCTGGATGTGTCAAGCATGCTCGGTACTGCCCGGAGCGGCAGGGCGGTGAATGGCAGTTCCGGCCGCCGAAGGGCGGCAAGACCAGATGGAGCGCACTGCCGGAGCAGTTGATCCCACAGTTGCGGGCTCAGAAGGCGGCGCAGTCGGCGGAACGTCTCGCGGCCGGTGATCAGTGGGAAGACTGGGACTTGGTCTTTGCCGGACCGACCGGGCGGCCGATCAATCCCCGTCGTGACTGGGCCGAGTTCAAGACCATGCTCCAGGCGGCCGGCCTCCGGGATGCTCGCCCTCATGACGCACGCCATACGGCGGCGACGTTGCTGCTGGAGCAGGGGGTCGATATCCGAGTCGTGCAGGAGATCCTCGGGCACTCGACGTTGGCGGTAACCAAGCGCTACACGCACGTCACGAGCAAGCTCGCCGACGACGCGGCGGCCAAGATCGGAAAGGCCCTGTGGGCGTGATCACCAGGGCTATTGCAACCGCTAGTGCAACCATCACGCGCCTACCGAAGCTGTGGCTTACATACCTGTTGCAGCATCTACGCAGGTCAGAGCGGGATGTGCCCGGGACGGGATTCGAACCCGTATGCCTTTCGGCCGCGAGGTTTAAGCTCGCTGCGTCTGCCGTTCCGCCACCCGGGCTGTGCGGCAAGCACTGACCTTACAAGCTGGATGACCCCTATGGGGGTTCCGAGGGCAGGGCGGGCTTTTGACGTCCGCAGCACACGCCGACCACGCCGCAGTCGACTGAGCGAGCAGGGCGAGCGCACCGCGAGCGACGCGAGCAAATCCAGCGAGCGGCGCGAGCGCGGAAGGGCGGGTGGGGCTGCCGGCGTAGCACGTGACGGAGGAGCGCGCGGAGCAGGCTGCGAGGGCTGACTACTTGTAGACCTTGCGGGGATAGATGGCGTGGGCGCCGGCGACTCGGTCGAGGAAGAGTTTGCCGTTGCAGTGGTCGATCTCGTGCTGGAGGGCGCGGGCTTCGAAGGCGTCGGTGGTGATGGTGACCTGGTCCGTCGTACCGGGGAGGATGCCGGTGACCGTCAGGCGGGTGGCGCGTTTGACGTCGCCGGTGAAGTCCGGGACGGACATGCAGCCTTCGCGGCCCTTCTCCTGCCGGCTCGCCTCGACCACGACCGCGTTGCACAGAACGAAGATCCCGTGGCAGGTGCGCGTCTTCGGGTGCTCGGTCACGTCGAGCGAGAACATCTGCGCCGCCACTCCGACCTGGGGCGCCGCCAGCCCGACACAACCTGGTGATACCCGCATGGTGGCGACCAGGTCGGCAGCCAATTGGATCATCGTCGGGTCGAGCGGATCCACGGTCGCGCCCTCGGTCGCCAGGACGGGGTGCGGCGCGCGGAGTACCTCCAGTACCTCGCCTTGGACGCCCAAGTCAGCAGGGGACCAGCCGGTAATCACGGTCACAGCTCGTCGCTCTCCGCCGGGCGCAGGGTGACACCGACGCCGAGTTCCTCGGCGGTGATCTCCAGGGCGCGGTTGAGCATGTCGAGCTCGGCGGTCAGCGGCAGCTCGACCTCCGCGGTCAGCACGTACAGCTCCCCGCTGAGCCGGGTGGTCAGGTCGGTGATCGTCCCGCCCGCCGTGGCGATCATCCGGGTCACCGCGGCCACGATCCCCGGGCGGTCGGCGCCGTGCACGCTCAGGATGTACGACGGCCCGATCGGCGCGTGCTCGTGTTCGGGGCCGACCTTGCGGACCGTGATCACCAGCTCCCCGCGCAGCGGCTCGACCGCGGTCTTGACCTCCTCGAACGGTCCGGAGCAGACGATCATCATCGCGAAGTGGCCGCGCAGCAGCGTCATGGTGGAGTCCTCGAGGTTGACTCCGGTGCCGGCCAGGGCCTCGGTGACGTCCGCGATGATGCCCGGGCGGTCCGGACCGATGACGGTGACTGCGAGCTGACTCATGCCCGGAAACCTACCGTCCGACCTAAGTAGCCAAAGAAACGACTTCGGTATCCGGACAGTGCCAACTGACCCGGAGAACGCTTACACACCGCTACATTCGTGCCATGACCGAGTCCAGGAGACCGCGCCGCAGTACGCGCGACTGGATTGTGGACTCGCTCGTCTTCGTCGTCGCGGTGTTCACCGGTTTCATCCTGTACGACGAGGGCAGGTCGGACCCGGTCAGCCCGGACCTGCTCGCCTTCGACTTCTTCTTCGGGATGGCGCTCTGCCTGACGCTGTGGTTCCGGCGCTGGTGGCCGGTCCAGCTGGCGTTGCTCTCGGCCGCGATCGGCGCTTTCTCGGACATGGCCGGCGGGGCCGGCATCATCCTCATCCTGACCGTCGCCATCCACTGCCGGCTGCGCACCACCCTGTTCATCTTCGCGGTCAACGCGGTCAGTCTGGCGATCTACATTCAGGTCAGGCACGAGCCGGAGACCGAAGCCCTCGTCGTGGCCGCCGTGGCGATCTACATCGCCCTGATGGCGTGGGGTCTGTACATCCGCTCCCGCCGCCAGCTCCTCCAGACGCTCCGCGACCGTGCCGAGCGCGCCGAGATCGTGGCCAAACTCCAGGCGGAGCAGGCGCAGCTAAGGGCCCGTGAGGAGATCGCTCGCGAGATGCACGACGTACTCGGTCATCGCCTGTCGCTGCTCAGCGTCCACGCCGGCGCGCTCGCCTACCGCCCCGACGCGTCGACCGAGGAGGTCGCCGGGGCGGCCGAGGTCATCCGGGCCAGCGCCCATCAGGCCTTGCAGGATCTCCGCGAGGTGATCGGCGTACTGCGGGCGCCCGTCGGCGAACTCCCGCAGCCGACGTTCGCCGACCTGCCCGTGCTCGTCGACGGCTCAAGAGAAGCCGGTCTTCCGGTCGACCTGGTCCTGGACGCGCCGGGACCGTTGCCGGAGCATGTCGGGCGTACGGCGTACCGGATCGTGCAGGAGGGGTTGACCAACGCCCTCAAGCACGCCCCCGGCGAACCGGTCCGGATCAGCGTGACCGGTGCCCCCGGCAACGGGTTGTCGGTGGAGGTGCGCAACCCCGCACCGAATCGCCGGCGAGGAGACGGCAAAGGCCTGCTGGGACTGTCCGAACGCGCCGCGCTCGTCGACGGTCGGCTGGAACACGGCCGGACCCCCGAGGGCGAGTTCCGGCTCTTCGCTTGGCTACCGTGGCCGGCATGACCATTCGGGTTCTGATCGTCGATGACGATCCGCTGCTGCGGGCCGGGCTGAAGCTGATGCTCGGCGGCGCCCCGGATATCCGGGTGGTCGGCGAGGCGGGTGACGGCACCGGCGTACAAGGGTTGATCGACCGGCTCTCGCCGGACGTCGTCCTGATGGACATCCGGATGCCCGGCACCGACGGTCTCACCGCGACGGAGGCGGTCCGGCGTCGTCCGGGCGCGCCCGAGGTCGTCATCCTGACCACGTTCGACGCCGACGAGCACGTACTGCGGGCACTCCGCGCCGGCGCGGCCGGGTTCGTGCTCAAGGACACCCCGCCGGGCGAGATCGTCGAGTCGGTACGACGGGTGGCCGCCGGGCAGCCCGTCCTGTCGCCAACCGTGACGAAGCGCCTGATGACCCGGGTAGCGGCGTCCGGCAACGACCAGCGCAAGACCAAGGCGGTCGACCGGCTGGCCGACCTCAACGACCGGGAACGCGAGATCGCGGTCGCGGTCGGCGAGGGCAAGTCGAACGCCGAGATCAGCGCGACCCTCTACCTCAGCGTCCCGACCGTGAAGACACACGTGTCGCGCATCCTGACCAAGCTCGACCTGAACAACCGCGTCCAGATCGCCCTGCTCGTCCACGACGCCGGTCTGCTCGACGACGCCCGCTGACTCAGGACGGGTGCAGTCGCTGCCAGAGCTCCCCGACGTCACCGCTCTCCACCGACGCGCGGAAGCGTCGGACGAACTTCTCCTCGGCCTCGGCCAGCGCGAGCCGGTACTCGTACTCGATCAGATGGATCCACTCGACGTCTTTCCGAGCGCGCGACTTCTCCCGGAGCTCGGCGATCAGCTCCTTCAACGCCTGCAACCGCTCCCCGAGCAGCGTCACGACCTCTGCCGGCGGCAGTACGACGATCAACGCCATCGCGGCCTCGAACCGCAGGTACTCCTTCGCCGGTACGGCGACCAGCTCCCGCATCTCCCGCGTCAGCACCTCCTGACCCGACGCGGTCAGCGCGTAAACGGTCCGCTCCGGCAACTGCCCGGCACGACTGGTCTCCTGCGGCTCGACGTACCCGTCCCGGACGAGCTGTCTCTCCGGCCGGTTGCCTTGAGTCGCTACGAGCGGGTCGCGCGGCGGAACTCCTCGTTCGGCATCTGGAGACTGCCGAGTGAGGTGACCTCGCGGCGGAAGAACAGCGCGAGGGTCCAGTCGAGGATGACGCGGGCCTTGCGGTTGAAGGTGGGGACACGGGACACGTGGTAAGTCCGGTGCAGGAACCAAGCCGGCCAGCCCTTGACCTTCACGCCGTACAGCTGGGCGACGCCCTTGTGCAGGCCAAGGCTCGCGACCGAACCGACGTACTTGTGCTTGTAGTCCTCCGGCGCCTTGCCGTCGACCACGCGCAGGATGTTCTCGGCCAGCCGTCGCGCCTGACGGACCGCGTGCTGCGCGTTCGGGGCGCAGTACACCCCGGGCTCCTCGCTGGTCAGGTCCGGTACGGCGGCGTTGTCGCCGGCCGACCACGCGTCGGTGACACCCTCGATCCGCAGGTTCGGCAGGCACTTGACCCGGCCGCGCTCGTCCAGCGGGAAGTCGGTCGCCGCAAGTGCCGGGTTCGCCTTCACACCGGCGGTCCAGACGATCGTATCGGCGTCGAACTCCTCGCCGTCACTGAGGATCACGCGACCCTTCTCGCAGGACTCCAGCCGGGTCTCCAGCTTGATGTCCATGTTGCGCTTGCGCAGCTGGTCGACGGTGTACTTGCCGAGCTCCTCGCCGACCTCCGGCAGGATCCGGCCGGTCGCCTCCACCAGCACCCAGCGCATGTCGTCCGGGTTGATGTTGTCGTAGTACCGGGTGGCGTAGCGGGCCATGTCCTCCAGCTCCGCGAACGCCTCGACACCGGCGTACCCACCACCGACGAAGACGAAGGTCAGCGCGGACTTGCGCAGCGCCGGGTCGGGCTGCGACGACGCGACGTCCAGCCGGTCCAGCACCTTGTTGCGCAGCGCGATCGCTTCCTCGACGTTCTTGAATCCGGTCGCCTCCTCGGCCAGCCCCGGGATCGGCAGCGTCCGGGCGATCGAGCCGAGCGCGACCACGACCTGGTCGTAGGCCAGTTCGTACTCCGGGCCCTCCTCGGGCATCACCTTGGCGACCTTGTTCGCGTGGTCGATCCCGGTGACCCGGCCGGTCACCACCCGGCAGCCCTTGAGGGTCTTGCGCAGCGGCACCACCACGTGCCGCGGTTCCACCGAGCCGGCCGCCGCCTCGGGCAGGAACGGCTGGTACGTCATCACCGAGCGCGGGTCCACCACCGTGACCCGGATCTTGCCTTTCCTGGCCGCGCGACGCAGTCCGTACGCGGTGTACATCCCGACGTAACCGCCTCCGACGACGAGGATGTGCGGCACCTGGGCTGTCATGCGGTTCACTCTCCCTGAGTGGATCTCTGACTTCATGTCTACTTCAGGTTACTGCACTCGTGAAAACTTTCACAAACCCTCGCGCGGGTGATCTCACCCACCGAAACACTCCCCCTCGAGAGGGATTCCGCCATGCACACATGGTCCTCTCCCGGCCCCGATTCGCCGAGGCCTGAGACAGAACCGCAAGATCGTCGGGCTGCCAGGATGGGCCGATGGAAGTCTTCTACCGGCGGTACCTGAACCGCTGCAACGAACACCACTTCGAGCAAGATCGCGAAGCCGGTCGGCGTGCTCTCGTCACATGACTACGGCTCGAGGCGGTAGACCGAGACGTGGGAAGGGGAGTCGGCGGTGAAGGGGGCTTCGGACCAGTTGGCGTGGCGGGATTCGAGGGTGAAGCCGGCTAGTTGGGCCATCAGGTCGAGTTCGGCGGGCCAGATGTAGCGGTGAGGGGTGCGGGCCAGGTGGGCCTGGGTGCCCCCGTCCTCCTCGAAGTGGAAGTGGTGGGAGACGACGTGCTGGTTCAGGACGTCGTACGTGTCCAGGAGGATGTAGCCGGGGTCGGCGACGCCGACGGTGGCGGGGAGGCCGGGTGGGAGGCGGCGGAGTTCGGGGACCCAGAGTTCGATCACGAAGCGGCCGCCGGGCGAGAGGTGGCGGGCCGCGTTGCGGAAGCACTCGACCTGCTCGGCCTGCGTCAGCAGGTTGGAGATCGTGTTGAAGACCAAGTAGACAAGGCTGAACTCACCGGGGGCGTGCGTGGTGGCCATGTCTCCGACGACGACCGGGATGGTCTCCTCGTCGACCTTCGTGCGCAGTTGGTCGATCATCGCGGTGGAGAGTTCGATGCCGGTGACGGGGACCCGTTCAGACAGCGGTACGGCGACGCGCCCGGTGCCGATCGCGAACTCTAGCGCCCGGCCTTCACCCGCCAGCGCCGCCAGCCGGTCGACCGTCGGACCCAACACCTCAGGTGCGAACATCCCGGTACCTGGTGTGTCGTACCGCCGCGCGGTGTCCGCACCCCAGAGATTGTCGTTCACCACAGTCCCCTTCCGATCGAGCCAGCGAAGTTTGTCCTCGACCCCGAGATCGAGCGGTACTCCGGGGGAGTACGGCGGACGCGCAGCCGACCGCAGCAGGCCGTCGCCAGTGAGACGTCGGCGAGGAAGCCGACGTCTTCGGCGGTCGCCGGGCGGATGCGATAGGGCTCAGCCATGACTCGCCAAACTACGCACCCGGCCCGCGATCCACCACGGGTTTTCGGCAGGGCTGATAGACCTCTGTGAGAAACGTTGATCGGGGTGGGTCGGCGAGGGTGAATAGGGGTGTGGAGAGTTACCGCAATCCGGTGCTGGTGGCGTCGGTGCTTGCGCCCCCGGCCGTGTGTGCGCTGCTGACCCTGTTCCGGGACAGCTTCGACAACGCCAACGCCGCACTTCTGCTGGCAGTGGTGATCGTCGGGGTCGCGGCGTTCGGAGTCCGGCTCGCCGGGATCCTCGCCGCGGTGGGGAGTGCGGTGTGGTTCGACTTCTTCCTGACCGTGCCCTACAACACGTTCACCATCGACAGTCGCGACGATGTCGAGACCACGATCCTGCTGGTGCTGATCGGGGTCGCAGTCAGCGAGATCGCGATCTGGGGCCGTCGGCAACAAGCCCGGGCGTCGCGGCATCGGGGCTATCTGGACGGCGTGATCACCACTTCCCAGGCGGTCGCGACAGGCGGTTCCACCGACGATCTGATCGAGCACGTGCGGGCCGAGCTGACCGCCGTACTGGGGATCGACGGGGCGAAGTTCGTTGCCAACGGCAGGCAGACGTCCGCACCGCATCTGAACGCCGACGGAACCGTGACGCGGGGCGGCCGGGTGCTCAAGGTGGAGCGCGACGGCCTGCCGACGAACGCCGAGATCGAGCTCACCGTCCAGCACGCCGGTGAGATCCGCGGCCGCTTCCTGCTCACCGCCGCCGCCCGGATCGCCCGCCCCGACCTCGAGCAGCGCAAGGTCGCGGTAGCCCTGGCCGACCAGGTCGGCGCCGCCCTGTCCTCCCGGGACGCCCTGCATCCCCACCTCTGACCACATTCGATCCGCGAGCGATTGGGTTGTGCAACCGTTTGCCTGGTGGGTGGTTGCGGTTGGGGAACAGGGGAACGATTCTCAGATGTTGTTAAGGGTGGGAACGTAGTATCTCTCTACGGCCCCGGATGTGGGTCACCAGGAGGATGACAATGCAGAGCAGTAACCCGGTCCTGAACCGGTCGAGTGCGTTCGCGCCTGGCCAAGGCCAGGCCTATCCGGGGGCAGCTCCGTACGGTCAGCCGGGTCCCTACGGCCAGCCCGGCCAGTACGGCGGACCCGGAACGCCGCCCCAGCAGTACCAAGGCGCGCCGGCCGGAAGCCGCCCCATGACGATGGACGACGTCATCGTCCGCACCGCCGCCACGCTGGGCGTCGTCGTGCTCTTCGCCGCGATCGCCTGGTACATGGTTCCGGACACCTTGGTCACCCCCGCGTTCCTGGCCGGCGCACTGCTGGCGTTCGCGCTCGGCATGGTGCTGTCCTTCTCCCGTAAGGTCAACCCGGCGCTGGTGATGGTGTACGCCGCCGCCGAGGGTGTGTTCCTCGGGATCGGCAGCGAGTTCATCGCGAGGTGGGTCGGTGACTCCGGCATCATCGTGCAGGCCGTGCTGGCGACGATGGTCACGGCCGGTCTGACGCTCGCGACGTACAAGTACTTCGCGATCAAGGTGACGCCGCGGTTCACCAAGATGGTCATCATCGCCACGATGGGCTTCGCCGGCGTGATCCTGATCAACTTCGTCGCCAGCCTGTTCGGCTTCAACTCCGGGATCGGCGGCTTCGGCCCGATGGGCCTGCTGTTCGCCGCGCTCGGTGCCGGCCTGGCGGTGTTCAACCTGATCCTCGACTTCGACATGATCGAGCAGGGCGTCAAGCACGGTGCCCCGCAGGCCGAGGCCTGGCGGGCCGCGTTCGGCCTGACCGTCACCCTGGTCTGGCTGTACTGGAACCTGCTCCGCATCCTCGCCATCCTCCGCGGTGGCGACTGACAACCGCGACTGACAAGCGCGGCTGACACCGCTAAGACAACCGAAGGGCCGGCCCAGGTGGGCCGGCCCTTCGGCGTTCCCGGCGCAAGACGTCCGGGCACAACAAAACCGGGCACAACGAGAAGACCCGCCCTTCCACCTGAAAGGGCAGGTCTTCGTGTTCTCAGACTCCTGTTCGGCTCGTCAGCCCATTCGCCGGTGCGCTCTGACCAGGTCGTACTCGTGGACGATGGCGGTTGCGTGCCCGTGCGCGAGGGCGTACTCGCTGGAAAGCCATCTCACTCTGTCGTCGAAGCGCAGGAACGACGGTCCGTCGTTCATCAGCTGGAACCACTCGGTCATCTCGCGTCCGGTGCACCTGGGCACCTTCTCCACCAGACGCTGGTGCGTCTCCTCGGAGTGGTTCAAGCCCATCTTCGCCTCCCGTCATCGGGGTACCGCGTAGTTATCGACTGTGCACCACACAGCTGCCGCTAGGCAAGACTCCCTTCATCAAAATGCCAGCACATGGCCTGAAAGTCGCCGCTCAGCGGACGCGCTATTGACCGACGGGAACGGGTGCGGAGTCCCGGTCGACCCGGTCGACCTCGGCCTTCGGGTGCCGGCGCCGATGCCGCAGTGCCGCCCAGCGGCCCCGCGGACCGCGTTCGCGGCCGGCGACCTCGGTGGCCGCGACCTCGGTGCCGGCCGTCCGGGCAGCCTGGACGGCGGCCTCCGCGATCGGCAGGATCGCCTCGCCCCGAAACGACTCCGGATGCACGAACGACTCCGGCCCGACCCCGACGGCGGCCGCGACCGACGGCAGCAACGCGGCCGACGCGGCGGCGTACCCGGTGGCCGACGGGTGGAAGTTGTCCCGCCCCCACATCGTCGGGTTGGTCCGGAACACCTCGCCGAGCAGCGACCCGAGCGACACAGTTCGGCCGCCTGCCTCGACCACTGCGATGGTCTGAGCGGCGGCCAGCCGGTGGCTCCAGGACCGGGCGACCTGCCGCAACGGCGGCATGATCGGCCGGACCACGCCGAGGTCCGGACAGGTTCCCACCACCACCTCACAGTGCGCGGCCCGCAATCTGCGGACCGCGGCCGAGAGCAGCCGGACCGAAGTTGACGGCGGCATCTTCGCCTTCACGTCGTTGACGCCGATCAGGATGACGGCGACCTGCGGCCCGGCCTGCAGGGCGGCATCCACCTGCGCGGCCAGATCTGTCGACTTCGCCCCGGTCTTCGACACGTCGACCAGGCGCACCGGGCGCTTGGCCAGCTCGGCGAGACCGGACGCCAGCAGGACGCCAGGGGTCTCCTCCGGTGACTCGGTGCCGTAACCGGCGGCACTCGAGTCGCCCAGCATGGCGAACGTGATCGGAAGCCCCGGATACCGGCCGAACACGCCGTCACCCGGGGTCGGGTAATAGCGCATCGGCCCGATCACGCGCTTCGCATACTCGGCCTCAGCCGTCAGTACGCCGTACAACGTGGCACCGATGAGTCCAAGTCCTCCGCCCCCGAAGGCTGCCGCCTGAGCCAGCCGCTTCGCGGACCGGGCTCTGCTCGATACTTTTCCCACCCCACCGCCCCGGTCACTCATATGTCCAGGATTACACGCTGTGACAGCCGCGCAAGTGAAATAGGGGAATCGGCACGCCCAAACTTTCCCCGACAGAGACAGCACTACAGTAAAGATGTGCGTTACGCAGAATCTCTCCTGGACCTGGTCGGCAACACCCCGTTGGTGCGGCTGTCGAAGACGACCGACGGCGCCAAGCCGCTGGTGCTCGCGAAAGTCGAGTACTTCAACCCCGGCGGCTCGGTGAAGGACCGGATCGCGGTCCGGATGATCGAGGCGGCCGAGGCCTCCGGCGACCTCAAGCCGGGTGGCACGATCGTCGAGCCGACCTCCGGCAACACCGGTGTCGGGCTGGCGATGGTGGCCCAGCAGAAGGGCTACAAGTGCGTCTTCGTCTGCCCGGACAAGGTCAGCGAGGACAAGCGCAACGTGCTCAAGGCGTACGGCGCCGAGGTCGTGGTGTGCCCCACGGCGGTCGCACCGGAGCACCCGGACTCGTACTACAACGTCTCCGACCGCCTGGTCCGCGAGATCGAGGGCGCCTGGAAGCCGAACCAGTACGCCAACCAGAACAACCCGCGGTCGCACTACGAGACCACCGGCCCCGAGCTCTGGGAGCAGACCGAGGGCAAGATCACCCACTTCGTCGCGGGTGTCGGCACCGGCGGCACGATCACCGGCACCGGCAAGTACCTCAAGGAGGTCTCCGGCGGCCGGGTGCAGATCGTCGGCGCCGACCCGGAGGGCTCGGTGTACTCCGGCGGCACCGGCCGGCCGTACCTGGTCGAGGGCGTCGGCGAGGACTTCTGGCCGGAGACGTACGACCGGGACATCTGCGACCGCATCATCGAGGTGTCGGACGCGGACTCGTTCGCGCTGACCCGGCGGCTGGCCCGCGAGGAGGCCATGCTGGTCGGCGGCTCAGCCGGGATGGCGGCCGCGGCGGCGATCCGGCTCGCCCACGAACTCGATGACCCCGAAGCCGTCATCGTCGTCCTGCTCCCCGACGGCGGCCGCGGCTACCTGACCAAGGTCTTCAACGACGACTGGCTGGCGCAGTACGGCTTCCTCGCCGAGTCCCGGCAGGGGACGACCCTCGGCGACATCCTGGCCCGCAAGGACGGCAGCATGCCGCCGCTGGTCCACACCCACCCGCACGAGACGATCGCCGAGGCGGTCGCCATCCTGCGCGAGTACGGCGTCTCGCAGATGCCCGTGGTCCGGGCCGAGCCGCCGGTGATGGCGGCCGAGGTGGCCGGCGCGG
Source organism: Kribbella sp. NPDC049174 (assembly GCF_043197365.1). Lineage (NCBI taxonomy): Bacteria > Bacillati > Actinomycetota > Actinomycetes > Propionibacteriales > Kribbellaceae > Kribbella > Kribbella sp. NPDC049174. The sequence continues at coordinate 23,462 of NZ_JBICSZ010000005.1, forward strand.
TGTCGGAGCGGACGTTGATGGACGCCCTGTACTCCGGCAAGGCGCGGCTGGCCGACATGGTCGAGCTGCACATGGACCCGGCGCTGCCGTCGCTGGGCGCCGGTGAACCGGTGACCAAGGCGGTCCAGTTGCTCGAGGATCGGGACGCCCTGATGGTGCTGGACGACGGCAAGCCGGTGGGCGTTCTGACCCGGCAGGACCTGCTGGTCCACCTGTCCGTCGACTGACCCTCCCGCGGCCTGGGCCGCGGGGGAGCCTTAGCGGTCTACGACCGAGGGCACGATGGCGAGCAGGACCATGACCACGATGCCGATCACGATGGCCGCCGCTCCGGCGAGCTGAAGGATTTCCATACCTCAAGAATCCTTCAGCGGGCCCGTCCGGACATCGGCCCGAGGACCGGTCTTGCCTTCATCCCAAGGTCGTACACCGCGACACCCGTCCTCCTACTTCAGGAGTGCGGGGAAACCCCTAGTGGACCAGCACGAAGTCGGCCGGATCCAGGCGGCGGGTGCGGCGCCAGTACGACACCGTGAACTCGGGCCAGATGGTGGAGTTCCGCCCCTGGGCGTCGAGGTACCAGCTGGAGCAGCCGGACTGCCAGACGGTGTCGTCGAGCTCGCCCTGGATCCCGCCGACGAACTGTTCCTGGGCCTCCTCGCGGACCTCGACGTACGACGCTCCGCGCCGCCGCAGCAGGTGCAGGGCCTGCATCACGTAGCGGACCTGGGCCTCGATCATGAAGACCATCGAGGAGTGGCCGAGCACGGTGTTCGGGCCGACCAGCAGGAACAGGTTCGGATAGCCGGCGACGGTGATGCCGAGGTGCGCGCCGATGCCGTTGCGCTTCCAGTGGTCGGCCAGGTCGACGCCGTCCTTGCCCAGGATCGGCATCCGGGTCAGGTTGGCCGACACCTCGAACCCGGTGCCGAGCACGATCGTGTCGCAGGGCCGCTCGACTCCGTCCGAGGTGACCACGCCGGTCGGCGTGATCCGGGTGATCGCGGTGGTGACGACATCTACGTTCGGTCGGGACAGCGCGGGGTAGTAGTCGTTGGAGTAAAGGATCCGCTTGCAGCCGATCTGGTACGCCGGCGTGAGTCTGGCCCGCAGTCCGGGATCGGGGACCTGCTTGCGCAGATGCCGTTTCGCCTGTAGTTCAAGGCCTTTCATCAACTTCGGGTTGCCCGCGAAACCGACGCCGCGACCCTCGAGACCCCAGTAGATCGCGTTCCGGATGGTGCGCTGCCCGGCCGGGAACCGTTCGTGCAGCCGGCGTTCCCACGGGCCGATCGCGCGGTCCGGCTTGGACATGACCCACGGGGGTGTCCGCTGGTACACGTCCAGTTGACCGACTTCGGTGGCGATCTGCGGTACGAACTGGATCGCCGAGGCGCCCGTGCCGATGACAGCCACGTTCCGCCCGCGCAGGTCGTGGGAGTGATCCCACTGCGACGAGTGGAACGTCGTACCGCCGAAGGACTCGAGGCCAGGGATGTCCGGCAGTTTGGGGTGGTGCAGGCTGCCGACGCCGGCGACCAGGGCCTGGGTCTCGATGGTCTCGGAGCCGTTGACCGTGACGGTCCACTGGCCGGTCGCCTCGTCGAACACGGCTTCGGTGACCTCGGCGCCGTACCGGATCTTCTCCGCGACGCCGTACTTGTCGGCGCAGTGCTTGAGGTAGGCAAGGATCTCGTCCCAGGGCGCGAACATCCGGGTCCAGCGCGGGTTCTGCTCGAACGAGAACGAGTAGAGGTACGACGGGATGTCGCAGGCGCAGCCGGGATAGGTGTTGTCCCGCCAGGTGCCGCCGAGTTCGCCGGCCTTCTCCAGGATGACGAAGTTCTCGCACCCGGCCTGCCGCAACTTGATCCCCATACACAACCCGGCGAACCCGGACCCGACGATGACGACCTCGGCCTGTGTCATAGCAGCCGAGGTTACCGGCGAGTCACTCCCGGGGGCTAGTGCTTCAGCCGGTGCAGGATCTCGCCGGCGTTCGGGATGACGAGGGTGTCGACGTCGTTCTCGTACGCGGTCAGGTCGAAGTCGGCCGGATCCAGGTAGTCGAGGTTGGCCCGGTGTACGACGTCCTCCGGGATGCCGGTCGCGAGAGTGACCTTGACCCGGAGGTGCTCGCCCGTCGCCGGGTCCCAGGTGCCGGCGCCGCGGAGGTGGGTGGCGTGCGCGAGGACACCCCAGTGCAGGTCGCGGAACTGCTCCCACTGACCGAGGAAGTAGTCACGACAGTGATAGCCGATCTCCTCGATCTCCGGGTGCATCGCGGCGAGCTCGGTGACGTGCGGGGCGTAAAGGATGACCTCACCGCCGTCGGCGACGATCGGCTCGACCTTGTAGAAGCCCTTGGCCGCGGTCCAGATGTCGGAGTACTTCGTCGGCATCAGCGACACGACCCGCTTGACCGGATGATCGAGGTAGCGGACGTGGGTCTGCGCGGAGACCTCGGCGGCGGCGCGCCAGGACGAGATCGTGTCGCCGAAGGTCACCGCGTGCAGGGCGTCCGTCCCCGACTGGGCCACGACCGACAGGGCGAGCTTCTGGGCCGGGATCAGCGCGGCGGCCTCGTCGATCAAGGCCCGGACCGGGGTGATGCCCGGCGAACCGATGATGCTCGCGCTGGTGATCAGGGCGCCGAGCCAGTGGGAGAAGTCGATGACCTCCTGACCGGCCACGCCCGGGAAGAAGTACTTGTTGCCGCCGGAGAAACCGACCACCTCGTGCGGGAACACCGGACCGACGACCAGCGCCACGTCGTGCTCGACCACGGCCCGGTTGAGTTTCACCGGTACTTCGTCGCGCAGCATCTCGTCGGAGATCTGACCGACCCGGTCCGAGCTGATCGTGCCGAGATCGGCGAAGGTCTCGGGGTTCCACCACTCGTGGTTGAGGACCCCGTCGTACTCGCCGCCGAGATGCGTGCGCAGCTGGTCCGGCGTCATCTCCGCGTGGGTGCCCAGGGCAACCAAGATGGTGAGCTTGCTGACCCGGCCGTCGAGGGCCTGGTGCACCGCCTTCAACAGCAGCGGGAGCGGGCAGCTGCGGGTGGCGTCCGGGACGATCACACAGACGCTGCGGCCGTCCAGCCCGGCACCGCTCAGGGAGTCGCTGACGAAACTGGTCACCTCGTCCTCGGTCAGCACCTGGCCCGGTCCGCCGATCACCGCAGCATCCATGGATTCCACCCTAGTGCCTCGTCGAGAAACAGTGCCTCCGGTCCGGCTCCGAGCCGTGATCGGCCGGGAACCCTTGGTAGACAAAGAGACCACGTCATCGGCGGGTAAGGAGTCGAGCCGTTGACCGGCCCGCGGCGGTCGGCGCAGGATCGGCGTGTCAGCTGGGGAGCGCCGACAATCAAGGGGGAGTTGGACCATGTCCGACACGATCGAACGGCCCGCGGGTGCGAGACCGGAAGGTTTCGGCGGAGTGGTGCTGCAGGCGGGGGATGCGGCGTACGACGAGGCCCGGACGGTCTTCAACGCGATGATCGACAAGCGGCCGGCGATGATCGCGCAGTGCGAGTCGGCGGCCGACGTGGTGGCAGCGGTGAAGTACGGCGTCGCGCAGGAGCTGGAGATCGCCGTCCGGGCCGGCGGTCACGGCGTGGCCGGGACCGGGGTGACCGACGGCGGCCTGGTGGTGGACCTGCGCCGGATGAACAGCGTCCAGGTCGACCCCGCTGGGCGGATCGCCCGGGTCGGCGGCGGTGCGACCTGGGGTGACTTCGACCGGGCCTGCCAGCAGTACGGCCTGGCGACCACCGGCGGCCGGGTGTCGACGACCGGGGTCGCCGGACTGACGCTCGGCGGCGGATCGGGCTGGCTGGAGCGGAAGTTCGGGCTGGCCTGCGACAACCTGATCTCGGTCGAGCTCGTCACCGCGGACGGCCGGCTGCTGATCGCGGACGAGACGAAGAACACCGAGCTGTTCTGGGCGCTGCACGGAGGCGGCGGCAACTTCGGGGTCGCGACGTCGCTGACGTTCCGGCTCGAGGACGTGCCGACCAGCACGCTGGCGATGCTGATGTGGCCGGCCGAGGCCGGTCCTGCCGTGGTCCGCGCGTACCGGGACATGATCGAGAACGGCGCGTCCGAGAACCTCGGTGGTGGCGTGCTCTACCTGACCGGGCCGCCGGAGCCGTTCGTTCCGGAGCATCTGCAGGGTCAGCTGGTGGTGGCGGCCGGTGCGATCTACGCCGGTCCCGAGGCGGAGGCACGGGAGGCCTTCGCGGCGATGTTCGCGCTCGATCCGGTCGGTGAGTTCGTCGCGGAGATGCCGTACGCCGATCTGAACTCGGCGCTGGACGATCCGCCCGGATATCGCAACTACTGGTCGGCCGAACATCTCTCCTCGTTCCCCGACGCCGCCGTACGGGTGTTCAACGACCGGGCGCTGGAGATGCCGGCGCCGTCCCCGTCGCAGCAGATCGCCATCCCGTGGGGTGGAGCGGTACTGCGCGGCGCCGACAAGTGGCCGCTGCCGCACCGGCAGGCAGCGTGGGTGGTGCACCCGTTCGGGCTGTGGGCCGATCCCGCGGACGATGCGCGTGGGCGGCAGTGGTCGCGGGACCTGTGCGCCGACCTGCAGGAGTGGGCGACCGGGTACGTGTACCTGAACTTCATCGGCAACGAGGGCCAGGACCGGGTGGTCGCCGGGTTCGGGCAGGAGAACTACGACCGGCTGTCGCGGGTCAAGTGCGAGTACGACCCCGAGAACGTGTTCCACCTCAACCAGAACATCCTCCCCGGCTGGCCGGAGAAATCAGCCGAGTGAGGGAGGCGCCGTCTGGTGGTCCCGTCCGTGGTGGGGTAGGCGGGACCATTGGACGGCGGCCACGACGGCGTACGTGATCGCGGCCAGTGGTACCGACCAGAGCCGGAAGAAGGGCAGCTGCCCGGAGACCGCGGTCGCCGCGAAGATCACCCCGAACACAGACAGTCCGGCGACGGTGCCGCGTCGCCGGCTGTCGAGCGCCGTACTCGGGAGTGGGCCCATGTGCCGATCGAGTACGACGGACAGCGCCGACAACCCGACCATGGCCGTGACGGCGAACAGGATCCCGCCGGGGAGACCGCCGAGGACGATCGCGAACGCGTTGGCCGCGGTCAGGACCGCGACCACGACTGCCATGTCCAGCGCGCCGAAGGTCAGCTGGCTCATCCGCCGCTTCCCCAGGTCGACCTCGTCCGCGGTCCTTTGTGGGCCTGGTTCGCCGACCAGCCGCTGTACGGTCAGGATCAAGCCGACGATCAGTATTGCGAGAATCAGTACGCCGGCCACGGACAGCACCGCGGACCTCGTCGGCGAGATGAAGTCCTGGACGTTGCCGTTGCCGAAGTCGCAGGTCGCCTGGGGCGGGAACCAGCCGGTGTGCACCTCGATGTTCGCGCTGTCGGCCCCGCCGAACCGCAGTGCACACGCTTCGTCCGGATCGAACCAGCTCGGCATCGACGTGGTGACCGCGCCCGTCCACCCCAACCCCAACACGAGTCCGATTCCGAGCAGGGTCCCCGCGCGCCTCCTGATCCACCGCATGCTTCACCCTCTCATCCATGACGACGTACGAGGGTTCGTATCTCTGGGAGGTCCGCCAGCAGGTCGGCTCCCGCCTGCTGCTGATGCCGGGCGCGCAGGTCCTGGTGGTGGACGACGCCGAGCGGGTGTTGTTCCAACGGAGCCGGGACTCCCGGTTGTGGGAGCTACCCGCCGGAGCAGCCGAGCCAGGCGAGAGCTTCCGCAGTACGGCGGCCCGCGAACTCCTCGAGGAGACCGGCCTCGAGGTGGCCGAGGAGGACCTGATCCCGTTCGCCTCACTGTCCGAGGCGGACCTCCACACCCTCACCTACCCCAACGGCGACATCCTCCACTGCTTTGCCCTCTGCTTCGAGGCCCGACGCTGGACAGGAGACCTCGTCGCAGACCCGCACGAAGTCCTGGACCTTGCCTTCTACGCCGAACCACCAGCTGACCTGCATCCGCCAACGCGGGTGGTGCTGGAGCTGTACGCCGCCTATCGCGCATCCGGGGCGTTTCAGGCTCGGTAGGTGCCGTACAGCTGATCCCCGCGGGCTACGGGAGCTGGCGGGCCTGGTCGCGGAGGAAGTCGGTGGTTGATCGGGGGGTGATTCCCCTTTGGCGTAAGGGTTCGTCGTCCCAGGTGGCGGCGTTCAGGTCCTGGGCGAGACCGACGCCGAACACCGACGCCAGACCGTCGTTCCTGCGGTTGAGCAGGCGGATCGCTAGCCGGGCCACCGATCGCGGCATCCGCTGCACCTTCATCTTGCGATGGGTCAGGTCTTCCGCGATCGCGATCGCCTCGTTCCGGCTGAGCGCCTCGGGTCCGCCGAACTCGACCACGGCCGGCGGATCGGGCTCGACCGCCACCGCAGCCACCAGCGCCGCCACGTCATCGGTGCTCACCCACCGCACCTTCGTGTCACCGTTCCCGAACACCGACACCTTGCCCGAGCCCATGTCGAACCGCCCGAGCGGCGCCAGATGGACCTCATGGAACGCATCCGGCCGTACGACGACCCGCCGCAGACCCGACCGTGCGAGCCGCGACTCCGTTGCCCGCTTGGCGTTGTCGATCGGCGTCCCGAGCCCGGCGTCCACACCCGCGAACGAGAGATAGACGAAGCGCAGTACGCCGGCCGACTCCGCCGCATCCACCAGCGACGCCATCCCCACCTCATCGGCCTCGCGGATCGACGGACCTGGTACGCCGGCCAGCCGCCGCGCGATCGCCGTCGCGGTAGCGATCACCGTCTCAACGCCCTGACACGCGTCGACCAGACTCCCCGGATCAGTCAGATCCCCCCGAACGACCTTCGCCCCCAACTCCTCGAGCCGCTCACCATCCGACCCCGCCCGGACCAGACACCGCACCTCATGCCCCTGCCCGAGCAACAACCGAACAACCCGCCCACCAAGCTCCCCAGTCCCCCCAACCACCAGCAACATCTCGATCCCCACCTTCCCCCTCCCCCCGACCGTGCACCCCCACCCCGGCCCCCGGCAACCCTTCAGACCCGTAGTTGGGCGAAGGCAGTGGGTGGGCCCTGGTGGAGGCGGTCGCGGATGGTCGCCGCGCACTCGTCCGGCGTGTGGTGCTCCGTGTCGACCTCCACGTCGTACACGCCGTGCTGGTGGACGAGAGGGAACTGGACCTCGGCTCGGCCCATGGTGCGGTTGCCGCGGGCGCGTTCGCGGCGTTGGAGTTCGGGGAGTGAGCAACGGACGCCGACGAAGAGCACCTGGTGGTTCTCGAAGACGGAGAGGCAGTCCGCGAGGCGCCACCGTTCGCCGAGGACGTAGTCCATCACGACATCGTTGCCGGCCGCCACCATCCCTGCGACGGCCCGGTGGAACCCGAGCACGGTCCGCTGGAAGATCGGCAGGAACTCGTCCTCGGACCAGTCCCGCCGCGACCGGACCCGGTGAAACCCGTCGATCGCCAGGTGAAACCACGCTCCGTCCAGCATGTCGAGCAGTTCCGTGGCGATACTCGACTTCCCCGAGCTCGACGTGCCGTTCAGCAGGATCACGCGCCCGGCCCGCGCATCCGCCACCACCTCATGCGCCACGCCGATCGTCATAACGCCTCGAGCAGGTTGTCAGTCATCGGGAAATGCTAGGCGAAGACCGTGGTTGGGCTGGGATCATTTGGCGATGGTCAAGGTGGACGAGATCGCCGACGGGCTCAGGCGGCTGGGGTTAGACCGGTCGTCCAGTGTGGTTGTGCATTCGTCGTTGAAGTCTTTCGGGTACGTCGACGGGGGTGCCGAGGCGGTGTGTGATGCGTTGACCGGGACCTGCGGGACCGTGCTCGCGCCGGCCGGGACCTGGGAGCTCACTGGGATCAGCCCGCCGCCGGGGCTCGTCCGGCCGCACAACGCCTACGATCCCGCGCCGACTTGGGAAGCGTTCGACGACGAGCTCGCCCGAGCGACCGCGTTCACCCTCGACCTGCCGATCGATCGCGAACTCGGCCGCATCCCGGAGAGCCTCCGGCTGACGCGCGCACTCACCCGGACTGCACACCCGCTGCTGTCGTACATCGCCGTCGGTCCCGCGGCCGATCAACTCCTCGCCGCACATCGCTCCGACTGGCCACTCGGCCCGATCGAGGAGCTGGGCCGGCTGGACGGCGACGTACTCCTCCTAGGTGTCGATCACACGGTCAACTCCACGATCCACCTGGCCGAGCAACTCCTGGGCCGTTCCTGCTTCTACCGCTACGCGAAGACCGCGGAAGGCGTCTGGGCCGAGTTCCCCAACATCTCGGGCGACAGCCACAAGTTCGACGCGATCGAGCCCGCCCTGCGATCCGCAACCCGGGAGACCAATATCGGCAACTGCCGAGCCCGCCTGATCCCCATCACCGCAGTCCTGGCCGCCACCAGACAACTAATCCTCGCCGACCCAGCCGCCCTCCTCTGCTCCACTCCAACCTGCAGATGCCACGCCGCCCACCAGCAACGCCTGGCCGTGCTCTAGTCACCGGAGAGGATGTCGAGGTCGCGTTCGGCGTACAGGCGGTGTTGCCACTCTTCGTTGAGCACGATGAGAAGGCACTCGCGGACGGGGTAGCTGATGGAGTCGGGCCAGCCCGGTTCGGTGACCGGGATGGTGTCAGCGTCGAGCTGTTCGTCGGTGAGCCCGTCGACGTACCGCCGTACCATCGCCATCCGATCCTTGCGCAAGGCAAGGACTTCGTCGACGGATGGACGTACGGCGCGATCCCACGGAATGCCCGGTACGTCGCCCATCCCGTCGAACGGGAGGTCGAGCGCATCCCACGGCCGCGGCTCGCCGAGGATCACCCGACCGACCCACGCGTCGGTCGCGAAGACCAGGTGGCGCAGTGTCTCGATGAACGACCATTCGCCGTCGACACTCTCGTGCAGGAGCTCCGGCCGCATCGCCCGGGCCCGCGCGACCGTCCCGTCCCAGAGGCGTTCGAGGATGTCCCACGCCGCCCGGAATCCCGCCGGATCGGTCGGCCGCATCTTGGCCCGATCCGGGTAGCGGCGGTCCAGTTCGGCGTACACGAACGGCGCGACGTCCACTCCGTTGATGACCAGGTCCTCGATGTCGCCGTCGATCGTCACGTGGCCGAGTTCGACGCCGCGCATCCTCGTCCCGGTCAGTACCACCTGCTCGAACCGCGCGTCCCGCAGCTCCACCTGCCGGAGGAACGCACCACTCAGATCGATGCGCTCGAGCCGCTTGCCCGACAACCCGTCCGTGAATCCCATGGCCTCACGGTAGAACAGGTTCCGGACGATCCCCTTCCGGAACGCTGACCTCTGGTCGCCCGGTCTCGGCCGGGTTACATTGCCAGGGCGTGAGACCTGGGGGAACCGGTCCAACCGCTTGTGGGGGAACGAATGCGTGTGTTCCGTCGTGGCGCCCTTGGCGCCGTCAGTATCGCCGCGGCCGTCGCTCTGGTCGCCGTCCAACAGGTCCCGGCCGGCGCGGCTCCGATCGAGGAGACGTACGCCAAGCTGCTGGTCAAGAAAGTCACCGGACAGAACGCGAAGCAGCACATGGTCGCGTTGCAGGAGATCGCCAACCAGAACGGTGGCAACCGCGCCGCCGGCACCAAGGGCTACGACCTGTCGGCCGAGTACGTCGCACAGCGGCTGGGCATGGCCGGCTACAAGGTCACGCTCGACCCGATCAACTTCGTCGAGAACTGGGTGGAGAACAGCCCACCGGTCCTCGAGCAGGTGTCGCCGACACCGAAGACCTATGCACCCAACTCCGACTTCTTCACCTTCGCGCCCTCGCCGGCCGGCGACGTCACCGCGACGGTCCAGGCCGTCGACCTGACGCTGCCGCCGACGCCGACCCCGACGTCCACGAGCGGTTGCGAGATGTCCGACTTCGCCGGGTTCGTCCCCGGCAACATCGCGCTGATCCAGCGCGGCACGTGCCCGTTCGCCACCAAGGTGCGCAATGCCGGGTTCGCCGCGGCCGGCGGGATCATCATCTTCAACGAGGGCCAGCCCGGCCGGACCGACGCGTTCCCGCTCGACATCGGCGAGTGGCGGGCCGGGATCCCGATGGTCTTCGCCAGCTTCGCCGTCGGCAACGAACTGGCCGCGAACCCGGGCACTGTCGTCCACCTGAAGGTCGACTCCACGCTGACGCTCGGAACCGACTACAACGTCATCGGCGAGACCCGCAAGGGCGACCCGAACAACGTCGTCATGGTCGGCGCCCACCTCGACAGCGTCCCGGCCGGTCCGGGCATCAACGACAACGGCTCCGGTACGGCGGCCATCCTCGAGACCGCGATCCAGATCGGGAACTTCCCGGTGAAGAACAAGGTCCGGTTCGCCTTCTGGGCTGCCGAGGAGATCGGTCTGCTCGGGTCCGACCAGTACGTCGAGGGCCTGACCGCCGCCCAGCGCGACCAGATCAGGCTGTACCTCAACTTCGACATGGTCGCCTCACCGAACTACGCCTACAAGCTGTACGACGGCGACGACTCCGATGCGACCGGCTCACCGGCCGGACCGCCCGGCTCGGCGCAGATCGAGAGCCAGCTGGCGAGCTTCTTCACCAGCCGAGGCCTGGCCACCGTCGGCACCGACTTCGACGGCCGCTCCGACTACGGCCCGTTCATCGCGGCCGGCATCCCCGCCGGCGGCATCTTCACCGGTGCCGAAGGCATCAAGACACCGGCTGAAGCGGCCCTGTTCGGCGGTACGGCGGGAGTCGCCTACGACATCTGCTACCACCAGGCCTGCGACACCATCGCCAACCCCAACCTCACCGCGCTGGATGTCAACGCCGACGCCATCGCCGATTCCACCGCCCGCTACGCCTTCAACCTCACCTCCATCCCGTAGATCACGGGAGGTACTGACAGCCCGGGCCCGCTTCGGCCCGGGCTGTCAGGCGCGGAGGGACTTGGTGAACATCAGGTTCGCGCTGTCGTCGTTGCGAACGGTTTCGCCGGGTGGGACCGGCTGGTTGTCGTACATGAGGCCGCGGCCGTCGGGGATGTAGCCGCGGCGGACGTACATGCGTTGGGCTGTGCCGTAGTCGGCGTACAGGCCGACGCCGATGCCGACGACCGCGGACCGTTCGGCGGCCCGCGCCTCGGCGGCGTCCATCAGGCCGCTGCCGATCCCGCGCCGACGGTACGGCGGGAGGACGTTGAAATCCTGGATCTCCGGGATCGCGCCGAAGTACGCCGACTCCCATCGCACCGTCACGTAGCCGACGAACTGGTCGTCGACCGTCGCCACGAGGACATCGCGCCCGCCGGCCCGTTGCTCGGCCAGGTACTTCTCGTACTGGCTCACCGGCTTGTCCCAACCGATTGCCGTGAACGCAGCCGACATCACCTCCGGATCCCCGTCTCGCAACGCCCGGATCGCATACCCAGCAGCCACCGGCAACCCCTTCCGCTCCCGCCGAAGGGTAGTCGGCCCGCCGCCATCGGTCGCCGGGTTTTCCACCGGGCGCTGCGGTCAGCGGGTTGCCCGGGCTGCTTGTTCGATCACCTTGGTGACTGCGCTCGGGTTGGTGATCAGGACGAGGTGGCCGGCCTTGACCCGGGTGATGCGAGCGTTGGCGCGTTCGGCCATGAACTCCTGCGCGGTCGGCGTGATGATCTGATCGCGGGTGCCGAGCACGTACCACGACGGGATCGTGGCGTAGGCCGGCGGACCTGACACGTCGGTTCCGGCGGCCAACGTGAGCGGCCGCTGCGACGGGTACAAGAGCTCGGCCTCGCGACGGGGCACCCCGGACGCGAACGACGTCAGGAAAGTCTCGCGCTTCAGATACAAGTCCACGTCACCGGCAGGCCCACCAGGGTAAGGAACGAAGTCGAAGACGGTGGTCGGATCGACGGCCAGTGCGGAGTCCTCGCCGGCCAGCGGGAAGACCGCTTCTCCCTGGGCGGGGGCGAACCCGTCGACGTACACCAACGCCTTGACGTTCGGATTGCCGGTTGCGGCGTTCGTGATGACGGCCCCGCCGTAGGAGTGGCCGACCAGCACGATGGGCCCGGACAGCGTGGAGAGGAAGAGCCGGATGGTTGCGGCGTCGCTCTCGAGGCGGCGCAGTGGGTTCGGTGGTACCCGAACCGTGTAGCCGTCCGACTGGAGACGGCTGGTGACCTTGGCCCAACTGGATCCGTCGGCCCAGGCGCCGTGGACGAGGACGATGGTGGGTTTGGGTTTACCCGAGTATGACGCCGCCGCGGGTGTCACCGCGGTCAGTACGACGGCCAAGACGGCCAGCAGTGCGGTCAACAGACGAGGCAAACGGGTCCTGCTCATCGACAGTTCCTTTCGTCAGGCGATCATCGCCGGGGGAGGGCGTGTGTGCATGACGAAGTACGTGTGGTGGTGCGGGCCGACCGCTAGGACTGGAGGAACTCCAGCAGGTCGGCGTTGATCAAGTCGGCGTGGGTGGTGGGCATGCCGTGCGGGAGGTCCTTGTAGGTCTTGAGGACGCCGTTCTTCAGCAACTCCGCCGAGCGTGGGCCCGAGGCGACGTACGGAACGATCTGGTCGTCCTCGCTGTGCATCACCAGCACCGGGATGCTGATCTTCTTCAGATCCTCGGTGAAGTCGGTCTGGGAGAACGCGACGATGCCGTCGTAGTGGGCCTTCGCGCCGCCCATCATGCCCTGGCGCCACCAGTTGGCGATGACCGCCTCGGACGACTCCGCACCCGGCCGGTTGAACCCGTAGAACGGTCCGGACGGCAGCGCCCGGTAGAACTCGGAACGGTTGGCCGCGAGCTGTGCCTGCAGGTCGTCGAAGACCTCCTTGGGCAGGCCGTCCGGGTTGGCGGCGGTCTTCACCATCAGCGGCGGCACCGCGCAGAGCAGCGCGGCCTTGGCGGCGCGGCCCTCGCCGTGCCGAGCCAGGTAGTGCGTGACTTCGCCTCCGCCGGTCGAATGGCCGACGTGGATCGCATCGTGCAGGTCGAGGTGTTCGACGACCGCGGCCAGGTCATCGGCGTAGTGGTCCATGTCGTGACCGTCTCCGGTCTGCGTGGACCGGCCGTGACCGCGGCGGTCGTGGGCGATGACGCGGTAGCCGTGGTGCAGGAAGAACAGCAACTGTGCGTCCCAGTCGTCGGCCGACAGCGGCCAACCATGACTGAACACGATCGGCTGACCCTCGCCCCAATCCTTGTAGAAGATCTCGGTGCCGTCGCTGGTGGTGATCGTCCCCACTGTGGTGCCCCCTTCAACGCGCGAAAACCCTTTGTCAGCAGCAGGTTCCAGGGCGGCCCCACGCCACCCTAACCCGCGACAGCCGATCTGAGGAGCCCGTCAGCCGGCCGGGAATAGTTGACTCACCAGCCGGACGCGCGGCCAACGGTTTTCGTGGCGGCAATGGCTCCCGCGTGGTCGGCCGGTGAGGAGAGCATGCAGAGTTGGCGCCTGCACAGATCAGCGGGCGGTGATCGACGTCGAAATCACTCGGCGCGGATGATGCTGGCTGGTGTGGTGGCCGGGAAAGGTGGTGCGGAGTTCACTGCCAACCGGAGGGGGGCGGATCCGCATGGGGATCACGCTTCCGGCCTTCACGCCGCTCGAGGACAGTTTGTGGTTGACGCTGTGCTGCCGCGCACTCGACAACCGCACTCCGAATCCGGTTCTCGGCGACGCCATGGCCGACCAGATCGTCCGCACTGTCGACTACGACTACGAGAAGCTCAACATCGGCACCAACCTGCGCCTCAACGCCACGATCCGGGCGAAGAAGATGGACGAGGTGGTGTCGGCGTTCATCGCCCGTCACCCGGACGCTGTCGGGCTCGACCTGGGCGCCGGGCTCGACACGCGCAGCCATCGACTCGACACCCCGGACACCGTCGACTGGTACGACGTTGATTTTCCGGTCGTCGCCACAGCGCGCAGCGAGGTGATCCCGGAGCGCCCGCACTCCCACGTGATCGCCGCCGATGTGACCGAGAAGGGCTGGCTGGACGGCGTACCCAACGACCGGCCGGCGGTGATCGTGGCCGACGGTCTGATGGGGTTCCTCAGCCAGGACGAGTTGATGGGGCTGTGGGACCAACTGCTGGCCCACTTCCCGAGCGGTCAGATGGTGTTCAACAGCTACACCAAATTCGCCGTCTTCGCGGCCAGGCATGCCCCCGGCACGACGTCGGTCGCCGCGCTGATCAAGTTCCCCGGCGTCGACGATCCTCGCGACTTCGAACGCTGGAACCCGAAGCTCCAACTGGTCAAGGAGATCCTGATCAGCCGCGAACCCGAGGTGGCCCACTTCCCGACCGCCCTCCGCCTCTACTACCGGGCCCAAGCACGCAGTACGGCCTGGTCGCGAAAGGGGACCATCGTCCTCCACTACCGCTTCTGAGCACGCTGCTGCGCCGTCAAGCCGGGCGGATGTTCTTGTTGTGGTGGAACGCGTTGTCGGGGTCGTACTTCGCCTTGACCTCGGCGAGGCGCCGCCAGGTGTGATCGCCGTACGCCTCTCGAGTGCGGCCGGCGTCGTCGTCTGCATCAAGGAAGTTGACGTAGACGCCTGCGCGGTCCGGCTCGAGGGCTTGGAGGAACTGTCGCGCCCACGCGGTCTCGGCAGCGGCGTACTCGCCGGACTCGTCAGGCAGCCACACCGCGTCGATGATCAAGTTGTGGGCCACGTCGCGACCGGCGAAGGCGGTGGCGTCGCGCGGGACTCGGGCGACGGCGCCGCCCAGGTGGAACATCGCCGCGTACGACCGGGGCGAGTTGGCGGCGTACGCGTGATCGGCGATGGCGGCAATGGCGTGGTCGGAGAGGCCGGCGAGGCTCGTGGCCTTCCAGTAGTAGTGCCACCCGTGGAGGACGGTGTCGTCGGTCGCGGTCTGGTGGGCGACGTACGGCGTGGGCGCGAGCAGGTCCACGAGCGGCGTCCCGAGTCGGCGGAGGGCCCGCACCGCACGTTCGCCGTCTTCCACGGCGCCGGCGTAGCAGCAGATGACCGCGATGGCCGGTCGCCAGTGCAGGTTCTGGGGGATGCCTGGCAGTGGCGGTACGGTGCCGAACCTGACCACGCTGCCGAGCTCGTCGGGCGCGTCGGCGGCGAAGTCGCGATAGAAGCGCAGTACGTCGATGGTGTCATCGGCCGCCCAGAAGATGGGTCCGGCCAGCACGGTCGGACCGACGTCATGCAGCGCGAACCGGAACGACGTGACGACGCCGAAGTTGCCGCCGCCGCCTCGTAGCGCCCAGAACAGCTCGGGGTGTTCGTCGGTCGACGCCCGGACGATGCTGCCGTCGGCGGTGACCACCTCGGCCGCCAGCAGGTTGTCGACGCTGAGCCCGTGCTTGCGCATGAGGAACCCGATGCCACCGCCGAGGGTGAGCCCGGCGACGCCGGTGTGACCCACGATGCCTCCGGTAGTCGCCAGGCCGTGGGCCTGGGTCTCGTGGTCGACGTCGCCCCACAGGGCACCACCCTGCACCTGGGCCGTGCGTCCGACGGGGTCGACCCACACGGACCGCATCGTCGAGAGGTCGATGACGATCCCGTCGTCGCACACCGCCGTACCGGCCACGTTGTGGCCCCCACCCCGTACTGCGATCTCCAGGTCGTGATCGTGGCCGAAGCGCACGGCCGCGGCCACGTCGGCGGTCCCGCTGCACCGGGCGATCAGGCGGGGCCGCCGGTCGACGGTGCCGTTCCACACGGCTCGGGCGGTGTCGTAGTCGGTGTGGTCAGCGGTGATCAGCTGCCCCCGGAACCCGTCGATCTCCATGGCGGTTACCTCCTCGCTCACGTGGCCGACGTACTCGGTGGTCGACGGCTCCATCGCATCGCCGTTGACCCCGGCCGTGAAGTCAAGAATCTGGACTTCACCGCCGAAGGCAGCGGCGCGACACTGGCGTGGTGAGGACCTACGGCCAGTACTGCCCGATCTCGCGTGGCGCCGAGATCTTCGCCGAGCGCTGGACGCCGTTGATCATCCGCAACCTGTATCTGGGGTGCGGCAGCTTCGGCGAGATCCTGGAGGGCGCGCCCGGCCTGTCCCGCACCCTGCTCTCGCAGCGGCTCAAGCAGCTCGAACGGTTCGGCATCGTCGAGTCGGCACCCAAGTCCGACGGGCGCGGACGCCACTACGAGCTCGCACCCGCGGGTCACGACCTCTTCAAGGTCTGCGTGTCACTCGGCGAGTGGGGCGCCGCCTGGCTCGAGATCGCCCCCGAGCACCTGGATCCCTTTGTGGCGCTGTGGTCGATGTGCAACATGCTCCGCCGCGACCGGCTCCCGGCTCGGCGCGTCGTCGTACGCTTCGACTTCACCGGCCGCCGACGCCCCGAGCGGTACTGGCTGCTGATCGAGCACGGCGACACCGAGATCTGCAAGACGTACCCCGGCCTCGATGAGGATTTGTACATCACGGCGGAAGCCGAGGCCTTCGTCAAGTGGCACGCCGGCCAGCTCAGCTGGGCCGAGGCCACCCGCGACCGTCGCATCCAACTCCACGGCCCCTCGTCGCTCGTCCGAGCCTTCCCCACCTGGAACGCCCGCAGCGCCTTCGCCCACATCAAGCCGATCTCCCGGACGGCGGCGAGCTCAGTGGCCTGACATCTCGTGGTGGGACCGCGCGATGACTAGTCCGGTTTGGTTAGGGTAGCCTTGCCTGTGTGATCGTCTGCCACTGTGAGGTCGTCAGCGACCGGGAGGTCCTCGAGAGCATCGAGGACGGCGCCCGCACGCTCTCGCAGGTGTGCGGGGCGACCGGGGCCGGACGGAATTGTGGTGGCTGCGTCTTCTCGTTGAAGCGGTTGTTGTGCCAGCATGGGAGGTCGGTCTCGGCAGCCTCGTTCACGGAGGTGGCAGGTGCAACCGGTTAGCCCACGCGTCGTCGTACTGCTCAACGAGGCGCTCACGCTCGAGCTGACGGTGATCAACGGGTACTTCCTGGAAGCCAGGATGCTCGACAACTGGGGGTTCGGCCGGCTGGGCAAGGTCTTCTACGACCTGTCCATCGACGAGATGAAGGACGCCGACGCGCTGATCAACCGCATCCTGTTGTTCGACGGTCACCCGAACCTGCAGAAGCTCGGGGCTGTGACGGTCGGCGAGGACGCCCAGGAGATGCTCCGGCTGGGGCTCGAGAGTGAGCACTCCGCGGTCGCGAAGTTCAACGCGTCCGCGAAGGAGTGCCACGACCTCGGCGACCACGGCACCGCCGCGGTGTTCGAGGAGATGGTCCGCGACGAGGAGAAGCACGCCGACTGGTTCGAGAGCCAGCTCGACGCGATCCAGCGGGTCGGCGCCCAGCAGTACCTCGCCCAGCAGATCGACTCCGGCAACTCACCCGGCTGAACCTCCACACCCGCATCGACCAGGCAGCCAAAACCGCCCAGTCGCGATCCACCCCATGAAAGACAAGGGCACCACCGCGTAGGTGGTGCCCTCAGGTACTACGTCAGCATGAGCTCATTCGATCGGGTTCGGGTCGTACATGAACTTGCGGACGTGTTGCGGGCAGCGGCAAGCGGCCGCGATCTTCGCGGCCCACTCCAGCGCGTCCTCCCGGGTGGGTACGTTCACGATGGTGGCGCCGCCGAGGAGCTCCTTGCTCTCCGGGTACGGGCCGTCCGTGACAAGCCCATCGGTGCCCACCACGGCGTGCTCGACGTCGTCGTTCTCGTAGTCCAGGCCGCCGCCGAACACCAACACGCCGGCGTCCTTGGCCTCCTGAATCACCGCGTGGGCGGCCTTGCCCACCTCGGGAAAGTCCTCCGCGGGGATGTGGTCCATCGCACCGTTCCCGAACGAGATCAGGTACCGCGTCATCTCATCACTCCTAGTCCCGGCAGCCACCCTCCGGCCGCCTCTCACCCCTGCAACGAACAGCACGCCCCGAATCCGACAGGCTCCCGGCAGAAAACTCTAAACGAGCCAGACGCACGACGAGGGCGCCGTCGGTCGGACGGCCCCCTCGTGCTGACAATCTCAGCCGGCAACGGAACCCCGGTGTTGCTGTGGCAGCGGTAGCCGTTGGGGTTCTTGTGGAGGTCCTGCGGCTGGGAGCAATGGCGCGCAGGCGATAGAAGCTGCAGCCGGGTGGAGCGCTCCCTAGAATCACGGCATGTCTGCTGACGATCGAGTGGCACGGTCCACATTTTCCGGACGTATCCAGCCGATGTCGCGGCATCGGCAATTGGCTGTCCTGCCGCGCAGGACGTGGTCGGACGATGAGTGGCGGCGGATTCAGCTCGGCTATCTCGCGCGGGACATGGATGAGAAGTGGGACGTGTTCGCCGAGGGGAGCGTCGTCTTCCTGCACCGGAGTTGGACGGGCGTGGGGTTCTTCGAAGTCACCTTCGCGCCGGCCGACGATAGTGACTGGCGGATCTCTCAGGCGGTGGTGAGGCGCGAGAGGTTCGATGTGATCAGACGGCTGATATCGAGGGGCTCTCGCAGTGAGGACGAGTTCTATTGCGGGGTGCTGGAGTCGGTGCTCAGCGCGGTCGCCTCGGCGAACCGGCCCGAGAACTCCGAATGAAACTTGTGGACCCACCCAACCGAGTCCACTCACTAGGCCATACCTCCCGTCCGCGAGGGGCGCTGGGTGCGACCCTCGCGTCAGCACAGCTGCTCAGCTCTCGCCCGCGATAGAACACGACACAGGCGCTACCTCTGGTGGATGATCACAAGATGCGCGCAGAGCCAAGCGAATTCCCGTGGTGGGTTGCAGCTGTGATGGGCGGCGTTCTGTTCGGTCTGGTGATGGGGGCTTTCACCAAGCTCGACGGGTCGAGTTGGACTGCGGCCGGCGTGGGCGCGCTTGTCACCGGCATTCCGTTCGGGCTGGCGATGGGTTGGTGGAGCGCCAGGTGGCAACGCGGGATGAAGGACGCTGAGGGCGATCTGCCGCCCGACAAGGTCCGCATGGCTCATCGCGCCGCAATGGGCGGCGCTGTACCCGAAGACGTCCGATCGGCGGCGCTGCGTGTTGCTTCCAGATACCTGGCGGACTACACCGGACGGACTCGCAGACTGTCCGTCATCTTGATGGTGTTCTTGTTGATCGGCAGCGTCGCTGGGGCCGTCAGCGAGTCCCCTTGGGCATTGCTGGGTTCCCTGGTCCCCGGCGTCTTCCTGTACACCCAGTGGGACTGGCCGCGGCGGCTCCGCCGTCGCATCAGATCGCTCACCCCAGCACCAACCGAGACCACTCAGTAGGTCAGGTACTTCGTCGCGAGGGCCGCTAGGTGCGACCCTCGCGTCAGCGCAGGCGATCAGCTATCGGCCGGGAACGGAATCCAGGTGTTGCTGTGGCAGCGGTAGCCGTGGGGTTCTTGTGGAGGTACTTCTGGTGGTAAGCGATACCGGCTGGGCGATAGAAGGTGCGCGTGGCAAGGCGCGTGCTGCGTAGCCCGGCTATTCGCCGTTCAGCCAGGCGTTGGTGCGGGAGGCGTGGACTGCGCCGGTGAAGGCGACCGGGATCCTGCCGTACGACGTGATCGCGGTCGCCGTGCCCTTGGCCCTGCCGAAGGCGTACTGGTAGCCGGAGTCGGTGTTGTGGTCGATGCCCACGACGACGGACCCGTAGTTGTTGCCGCAGTGCTCGACCAGGAGCGACTCGAAGGAGGACCAGCCGGACTTGCGGATCAGCTTGACGACCGGCTTCGCCGTCGCGGTGGTCGGGATGTGGATTGTGTAGAGCGCCCCGGCGGTGGTCGTCATCAGGAGCGTGTCGTACGTCGGCTGCTGGCTGATCATCGCCATCGTCTTGAAGCTCTTGAACCCACCGAACGAGCCGTACGCCTTGTAGCCGGTACCGTTCGCCGCGAACCGGTAGAGGTTCCCGTTGGTGTTCAGGCCGTACAGGAACGAGTGCTTGCGACCCAGCGGGTCGGCGTAGTTCGACGTGGCGATCGCCTTGAAGTTCGTCCACCCACCGCCGAGCTTGGTCACGGTCACCCGTGCCCGGCTACCCGAGGTGATGGTCGAGTGCCGGTACAGGTTCCCGCCCTGCAGCAGCAGCCCATAGGAGTACTGCTCACCCTGACGCGTCGTCGACATGTACCAGGTGGACATCGCCCGGACCGGCACGAACTGCGCAACCTGATAGCGATCCCAGACTCGCGGCGGCTTTGCAGCGAGGATGTCAGCCTCCTGCACGGCGTTCGCACTGTCGGTCCAAACAATCCGATTGATGCACGGCACGGAATCGGCAACAGCAGCCTGCGCCGGCCCTGGCAACCCGCTGGCCACCAACATTCCAACCCCACCCAGAACCAACCCGAGTCGCCGCACGCCCATCCGCCCCATCCCTCCACAATCCTCAACCGCGGACCGCAGACGATAGCGCCCCCTCCGGACCAAACCACCATCCTTTGCCACTTCCTGCAAACGAAAGCGGCCCCCACCAACCGGTGGGGGCCGCCTTCGAGAGCTTCAGGCAGGGAACGGTACGCCGGTGTTGCTGTGGCAGCGGTAGCCGTTGGGGTTCTTGTGGAGGTACTGCTGGTGGTAGGGCTCGGCGTAGTAGAACGTGGTTGCCGGGGCAATCTCGGTGGTGATGGCGTCGTAGCCGCGGGTGGCGATGACGGGGGCGTAGAGGTCCCGGGTGCGCTCGGCCTCGGCGCGCTGGGCGTCGGTGGTGTAGTAGACGGCGGAGCGGTACTGGGAGCCCAGGTCGTTGCCCTGGCGCATGCCCTGGGTCGGGTCGTGGGTTTCCCAGAAGACCTTCAGCAGGTCGGTGAAGGTGGTCTTGGCCGGGTCGTAGACGATCCGGACCGCCTCGGTGTGGCCGGTGCGGCCGGTGCAGACCTCCTCGTACGACGGGTTGGGCGTGTACCCACCCGCGTAGCCGACCGCTGTCGTGTAGACCCCGGGCAGCTGCCAGAAGATCTCCTCGGTGCCCCAGAAACACCCGGTGCCGAACCAGACCTCCTCGTACCCCTCAGGGGCAGCGGCAGTCTGCGGCGTACCGAGAACGATGTTCTCGGCCGGAACAGGGTAACCGCGCTCCGGTCGGCCGGGCAGAGCGGCCTCGGGCTCGACCAGGGCTGTGTTGCGCTTGAAGAACGACATCTCACGCCTCTCGCAGAGTGACTCTCATAGTCTCCCAACGCCCCCACGGAGGTGAACCTTCCCCCACCCGATTACGGCACGATGACGTGCTCACCCCTCCTCCCTGGATGGGAGTGAGAGGATTCAGGCGATCATCGCGGCAGTACGTCGTACTGGGGAGCCAGCCGTCAGGCCGTCGTACGACGCTGCCAACCGATGCACCCCGTCGCGTAGTGCGTCGGGGTCGAGGGTGAATGGCAAGCGGATGAAGGACTCCAGGCCGCCGTCGGGGGAGAAGCGGGAGCCGGCCACGAGCAGTACGCCGTTCCGCTGTGCCACGCCGACCAGCGACGAACCCACCGGCTCCGGCAGCTCGCACCACAGCGACAACCCGCCGCCCGGCAACTGGAACCGCCACGATGGCAGCAGCTCCGACACGGCCGCCGCCAACGCGTCGCGCCGGCGGGCGATCTCGAGTCGGCGCTCGGGCAGGATCGTCGACCGCTGCCGGAGCAGGCTCGCGACCACGAGCTGTTCGAGCACCGGCGCACCCAGATCCATCGACGCGCGCGCGTCCAGCACCCGGGCGACCAGCGTCTCCGGCACTCGCATCCAGCCGATCCGCAGCCCGCCCCAGAACGACTTGCTCACCGAGCCGACCGTGATCACCCCGGCCGGGTCGTACGACGCGAACGGCGGCGGCAGCTCCTGCCCGTCCAGCGACAGCTCGAACAGCGTCTCGTCCACGATCGCCGTCGTCCGGCTGCGCGCGAACGCGATCGCCAGCCGCTGCCGATCGGCTGCCGACATCAACCAGCCGGTCGGGTTCTGGAAGTCCGCCACCAGCCAGGCCGCCCGCGGCGACGACTGCCTGATCGTTGCCTCCAGCAAGGGAAGGTCCCAGCCGCCGGGACTCATCGGTACGGCGACCAGACGGCAGCCGCTGCGCCGGATCGAGTCCACCGAGTTCGGGTGGGTCGGGCTCTCGGTCAGCACCCGGTCGCCGATCTGGGTGATCGCCCGGACCGCGATCGACGTCGCGGCCAGCGCGCCCGCGGTGACGATGATCTGGTCTGGCGACGTCGGCAGACCGCGTTCCTCGTAGGCGGCCGCGATCTCCGCCCGCAGTACCGGCAGGCCCTGGGGGTGATACCCGGGTGTCGCCAGGTGCACCGGTAGGTCCGCCGTGGCCTCCGCGACCGCAGCCGTGATCCCCGGTACGGCGCTCGGCGCCGCGCAGGTGAAGTCGTACAGGCCATCGGTGTCGATCCCCGGAGCGTGGTGCCGGCCGAGTTCGGGCTCGATCTTCGACGGGAGAGCGGTCACGCTTCCCGAGCCGCGGCGCGACAGCAGGTAGCCGCTGTCACGCAACTCGCGGTACGCCGAGGCGACCGTCGTACGGCTGACACCGAGCGCGTCGGTCAACTCACGCTCACTCGGCAGCCGCGACCCGGGCATGATCCGCCCGTCCGCGATCAGTAGCCGGAGTCGCTCGGACAGCAGCCGGTACGCCGGTCCGGTCCCGTCGGACCACGCGTCGAGCAGCCCGGAGAGTGTGCTGGCCGGAAGATATTGCCCCTTCATGCAGTCCACTATGGCGCAATTGGCTATCGAACACCAGGCCACTTGCTCGCACACTGAAGTACGTGACCGCCACTTCCGATGCCCCACCCCGCCAACTCGCCGCGCTGAACCCGATCCAGCAGCTGAAAGCAGGCCACCTTCCCCGCCGCCTGGTCCAGCTGTACGTCGGCCTGACCCTGTACGGCGCCTCGATGGGCCTGATGATCCAGGGCAACCTCGGCCTGGACCCGTGGGACGTGCTGCACTCCGGCATCACCCAGCACCTGCCGCTGAGCTTCGGCACGGTGGTGATCGCGATGAGCTTCGTCGTCCTGCTGGCCTGGATCCCGCTGCGGCAGTGGCCCGGACTCGGCACGATCAGCAACGCGATCGTGATCGGCCTGGTGACCGACCTGACGCTGGCCACGGTCGACCGGCCGGATGAGCTCTGGCTGCGGATCGTCTTCATGGTCGCCGGCGTCGTGGTCAACGCACTCGCGGGTGCGCTCTACATCGGCGCGCAGTTCGGTCCCGGTCCGCGTGACGGGCTGATGACCGGCCTGGTACGACGTACCGGCCTCAGCGTCCGTCTGGTTCGGACCACGATCGAGGTGACCGTTCTCGCGGTCGGATTCCTCCTCGGCGGCGTGATCGGCATCGGCACCGTGTTCTACGCCCTCGCCATCGGACCGCTCGTCCACTTCCTGTTGCCGATCTTCACCGTCCGTCTGAAGACCGAGTAGACCAGCGGGGTCCCGGACCAGGTGGCCCGGGACCCCGTTGTTCGCCTGACCGGGGCGGTGGGGTGGGTCCGAATCGACACAGACCCCTCTGCCTGCGGTCTGGGATGGTCAGCCGACGGGTTCCAGTGACCGTTCTTCCGGAGCCGCCGTACGGCGCTTGAGCTTGCGCGGCCACCAAGCCCGCTCACCCAGCAGGGCGGTGACGCTCGGGACCAGGTAGATCGACATCAGGAAGGCGGAGATGACGATGCCGGCCGCGACCGAGAAGCCCATCTCGGTGAGCAGCGCCATCCCGGCCAGCATCAGCGACGAGAACGTGCCGGCCAGGATCAGCCCGGCCGCCGCCACCGACGGACCGCCGTGCTCGATCGCCAGGTCGGCGGCCTCCCGCGGCTCGGTGCCCTGCTCGGCCTCCTCCCGCAACCGGGCGATCATCAGGATGTTGTAGTCGGTGCCGATGGCAACGACGAACAGGTACAGCATGATCGGCAGCGAGAACGTCACCCCCGCGTGCCCGGCGAGGCCCTGGAACACGAACACCGTCGCGCCGATCGAGCTGAAGAAGCTCAGCACCACCGCGAGCATCAATACGATCGGGGCCAGTAGCGACCGCAGCAGCAGCGCCAGGATGATCGCGATCAGCCCACCGGCGACCGGGAAGATGACCGAGAGGTCCCGGCTGTTCGCGTCCCGGATGTCGGTGTAGCTCGCGGTCACTCCGCCAAGCAGAGCGGTCGTCCCGGCCGGTGCATCGGCGTGCGCGACGTCGCGCAACTCCCCGTCGACCAGGTCCAGTGACGAGGTCGCGTACGGCGCCCCGTCGAGTACGACGTTGATCTGGGCAACCGTCTTGTCCGGGTTGAGCAACGCCAGGCTGCCGTCGGCACCGGCCGGGAGGACGGCGCCGACACCTTCCACCTTGGCGAGCTTCCCGGCGTACGTCGTGAGCTCGGCCGGATCGAGCGCCGTACCGTCGGTGCTGCGGACGTAGACCGTGGTGGGGTTGAGCGCGCCGGCCGGGAAGCCGGCCTGGAGATCCTTGATCGCGCGGGACGACTCGGTGCCGTCGGGGAGTTGGCTGAACGCGTCGTAGTCGACCTTCATCCCCAGCGTGCCGAGCGCGAGCGCGACCATGATGCCGCCGGAGACCAGCGCGACCACGGCCGGGCGCTTCGCGGTGAACCGGCCGAACCGCTTGAACATCGCCCCCTTCGGCGTCTTCTGCCACGACTTCGACGGCCAGAACACCTTCGGGCCGAGCAGCGACACCACCGCCGGGATCAGAGTGATCGCGGCGAACGCCATCACTGCCACTGCGATCGCGAGGCCCGGGCCGAGGCTCTTGAACCCGCCGAAGACGGCCAGCAGCAGGGCGCTGAAGGCGACGATGATCGCACCCGCGGCTGACACGATCACCTCGGCGACCCGGGCGGTCGCGTTGACCAGGGCCTCCTTCGACGGCTCGCCGGCGCGGAGGCGTTCGCGGTAGCGGAACAACAGGAACAGGATGTAGTCGGTCCCGACGCCGTACAGCACGACGGTCAGGATGGTCTGCAGATCCTGTGTCACCTGCAGGTCGAAGGCCTTCGCCGCCAGTGCGATCAGACCGGGTGCGATCGCGGCCACCAGGCCGACCGTGAGGATCGGGAGCAGTGCGGCGACCGGGCTGCGGTAGATGACCAGCAGCAGACCGATGATCAGTACGACGGTCGCGATCCCGACCACCACGAACGCGTTCTCGAAGGCGTCCTGGTTGTCGAGGTACAGCGCGGCGTCGCCGGTCACGCCGTACTCGAGATCGTTGCCGCTCAGCGCCGGGCCGGTCAGGTCGCGGATCTTCTGGACCGCGTCCAGCACGGCCTGGTCGTCGGGCAGGCCCTTGAGGCCGACGCTGACGATCTGGACCTGTTTGTTCGGCGAGACCGCCTGTGGGCCGGTGATCGCGCCGGTGACCCGGTCGATCTCCGCGGCGGTGATCTTGGTCGCGAGCTCGGTCACCTTGGCCTGGTCGGCCGCGGTCAACTCGCCGCCTGCGCTGCGTTTGACCACGATGCTCGCGGTCGCGTCGTTGGTCTGCCCGAAGGCATCCGCGGCCAGCTTCTGCGCCTGCACCGACTCGTACTTGTCGGGCAGGAAGGCTGCCTGGTCCTTGTTCGTCACGTCGGCGAGCGTCGGCGCGAAGGCGACCACGGCGATTGCCGCGATCACCCAGGCGGCGATCACCTTCCACGGGTTGTGGACGACGAATCGTCCGAGTTTGGTGAACACCCCGAACCCCTCCTGAGGGTCTGTCTACCTGCCGGTCGGTTGGTAGACTACCTGCCGACCGGTAGATACGGGAAGCGGCCCCGGTGCGCGATCAATGAGAGGGTGGTCACGTGCAGCACGCGACGAATCCCCGTGAGCGGGTGAGGGACACCAAGACCGAGATCCATCGGGCGGCGGTGGAGCTGTTCTCGAGCCAGGGGTACGAGAAGACCAGCCTGCGCGAGATCGCCGAGCAGGTCGGCATCACCAAGGCGTCGCTGTACTACCACTACTCGTCCAAGCAGGAGCTGCTCCGCGCGATCGTCGGTACCTTCCTGGACGACATCTCCCGGGTCCTGGGGCAGGTCGATCAGCTTCCGTGGTCCCCGGAGACCGAGCGTGAACTGCTCGGCGCGTACGTCGACGTGGTGATCGCCCACCGGTCGACCGGACCCACGTTGCTCCGCGACATCGCCGCCGTACTGGCCGCCTTCGGGGACGACCTGGACCGGCTGATCGCGCAGAGCCGGCGCTTCCAGCTCTGGCTGGCCGGCCCGGACCCCTCACCCGCCGACCGCCTCCGCGCCGCCGCCGCGGTCGAAACCGTCGGCGCCGCCATCTCGGTCGAGCTCGACCTCGGGGTTTCCGACGCCGAGATCCGCGCCGTCCTGCTGGATGCCGCCACCGCCATCCTCGCCCGCCGCGGCACCCCGATCACCGAGTCTGCCGCCGATCCGACCTGAGGCAGACTGTCGTCCTGACGCGGGCTGTTGTCCTGACGCGGACTGTCGGCGGCCGGCGCTACGGTCGCCTCGTGAGCACGTTCCGGTTCTCGGCGCCCCTGTGGCAGCATCCGGGCGAGGGCAGTTGGCACTTCATCTCGCTCCCCGCCGACATCAGCGACGACATCGCGCACCTCACCGCCCCCACCCGCCACGGCTTCGGCTCAGTCCGAGTCGCCGTCACCATCGGCGACACCACCTGGCAGACGTCGCTCTTCCCGGACAGCAAGTCCGGCACCTACGTCCTCCCGGTGAAGAAGCCCGTCCGCACCGCCGAGGGCCTGCTCGAAGGCGCAACCGTACAAACAAACCTCAAACTCCTCGACCTGTAGCCGACGCCACGGACCGACGCCCGGCCGACGGGTCAGGTGTCTGCGCGCGGGAGCATTCTCTCGTCAGGTGGGGCCTGAGCTGTGGCGGTGGGGGGCTGTTGAGAGTTCACTTGGCGTTCAGTGGGGTGGGCGTTGGGGTGGTTGGCGTTTGGCGCGCATGCGGGCTGAGTGGAGGGGTGGTTATGCGGAGGACGGGCAGGTTGCTGGTTGCACTAGGGATGGTGCTTGGCGCTGGACTGGCTGGGGCTGTGCCGGCGGAGGCTGGTGGGCATGGGTCCGTGCGGTTCGCGACGTACAACGCGAGCTTGAACCGGGGTGCGGCCGGGCAGTTGGTCGCGGATCTGAGTACTGGCGCCAACGCACAGGCCAGGGCCGTGGCTGAGGTGATTCAGCGGACCCGGCCTGATGTGCTGTTGATCAACGAGTTCGACTTCGTGCCGAACCAGCAGGCGGCGAACCTGTTCCGGGCCAACTATCTGGCGGTCGGACAGGGTGGGGCGCAGCCGATCAACTATCCGTACGTGTACGTCGCGCCGTCGAACACCGGGATCCCGAGCGGCTTCGACCTGAACAACGACGGCCAGATCGCGGGCGGTGACGACGCCTTCGGGTTCGGGGTGTTCGAGGGGCAGTTCGGCATGGTTGTGTACTCGCGCTACCCGATCGACACCCGCCACGTGCGGACGTTCCAGCTCTTCAAGTGGAAGGACATGCCGGGCGCGCTGCTGCCGGACGACGCGACGACACCGGCACCTGCCGACTGGTACTCGCCGGCCGAGCTCGACGTCTTCCGGCTGTCCAGCAAGTCGCACTGGGATCTGCCGATCCGGATCGGCAACCGCACCGTGCACTTCCTGGCCTCGCACCCGACACCGCCGACCTTCGACGGCGCCGAGGACCGCAACGGGCGACGGAACCACGACGAGATCCGGTTCTGGGCCGACTACGTGCAGCCGGGCACGCGGTCGTCGTACATCTACGACGACAAGGGCCGGTACGGCGGTCTGCGGCCGGGCAGCGCGTTCGTCATCGCGGGCGACCAGAACAGCGACCCGGTCGACGGCGACTCGGTGCCGGGCTCGATCCAGCAATTGATCGAGCACCCGCGGATCATCGACCCGTTGCCGACGTCGGCCGGTGCGACGGAGGCCGCCGTGTTGCAGGGTGGGGCGAACGCGTCGCACCAGGGTGATCCGAAGTACGACACGGCGGACTTCCAGGACAACCCGGCGCCGGGGAACCTGCGGGCCGACTATGTGTTGCCGTCGCGTCAGTTGAAGCCCGTGGGTGCGGGCGTGTTCTGGCCGGTGCAGGCGGATCCGCTGTCGCGGCTGACCGGAGTCTTCCCGTTCCCGACCAGCGACCACCGGCTGGTATGGGTAGACCTCCGCGTCCCCGCCCGGCATTGAGTCCGAGCCGGCAGCGAGCCCGGGTTGCCGTTGAGTCCGGGCTGGTGCTGAGGTCGGGCCGGCAGTGAGCGGGCGGGCCTAGCCGGTTTGGTGACGGCTAGGCGCCCGGTCAGCCCTCGAGGTGATCTTTCAAGGCGTCGAGGCGGCTGTCCCAGTCGCGGGCCATCGCGGCCAGGAACTGCTGGGCCACCTGCATCGGCGCCGAGTGCAGACGGAACCGCACGCGGCGGCGCTCGCCGTGTTCCGCTGTGACGAGCCCGGCGTCGGCGAGCAGCGTCAGGTGCTTGGCGATCGCCTGCCGGGTGATCGGCAGGCGATTCGCCAGGTCCGTGGCCGTCGCGGGACCGCCCGAGGCCAGCGTGGCCAGGATGCTGCGCCGGCTCGGATCGGCCAGCGCGACGAACACCTGCTCCGCGACCGCCTCCATCTCGGCGCGGGTCGCCGTACCCGCGCTGCTGTCGGCTGCTCGGGTGGGCTCGGACCGCTGAGTGTCAGGCTGCATCGAGGTATTCGACCAGTTCGTCGATCTCGGACGTCCAGCCGTGCGTGTTGGCCTCGAACGCCTTGCGGTACTCGTCCTCCGGCAGTTGGGCGAAGCCGGTCTCGACGACCGTCAGCCGGGTGCCGGCGTCGACGGGTTCGAGGGTGAACTCGACATAGGTACGGCGCGGGTCGTCCGCCGGCAGACCGTAGATGTGCCAGGTGAACCCGAAGGTGGTCGGCTCCTCCACCCGTTCGATCCGCATCTCGGCCTGGTCGCCGCTGGTCCACGACATCTGCGCCGATCCACCCGGCCGCAGGTCGATCGTCGCCTGATGCCCGAACCACGTCCCCAGCCCCTCAGCCGTGGTCAACGCAGCCCACACCTTCGCCGGCGGATGCCCGATCTCCACAGTCCGCTCGATCCGATCCGGAAACCCCATCACAACCTCCACAAGTAGCAACCATCCAGTTGCCACAAAGTTATTGCAACTCCACGGTTGCGTCAAGCTCCGCCGCTGGGTGGGGCAGGAGGTGGTGCAGCGAAGGCGGTTGGAGTGCGAAGTGGTCGGGGAGGTGGGGCGGAGGGCTGGCTGCCCGGCGAGCGGTGCCGGGGTTGGCGGGCGCGGCTGGGGGACGGCATGGCAGACCGGGCGAACGCCGCTGAGCTTGCCAGCCGCGTTCGCGGTTGGTGTCGGCCCGCGGGTGATCCGGGAGTTGCTGGGGTGTGGCTGGCGCGGGCTTGGGGTTTGTGGGTCAGCGTTCGTGGGGGTTCTTGGTGCGGTCGGCGCCTGGGGTCGTCGCTCGGTGGGGTTCGCTGCCGGGTGGGCGCTCGCCTGCCGGGCGTGACTGGTTGCCGGTTTGGATTCTGGGTTGAGCGGTGCCGGTGAAGGCGACGTGGTGCAGTTT
This sequence comes from Kribbella sp. NPDC049174, assembly GCF_043197365.1. Classification (NCBI taxonomy): domain Bacteria; kingdom Bacillati; phylum Actinomycetota; class Actinomycetes; order Propionibacteriales; family Kribbellaceae; genus Kribbella; species Kribbella sp. NPDC049174. The sequence goes on from NZ_JBICSZ010000005.1 coordinate 52,971, forward strand.
GCTCATCTCGCCCTTCATGTCGGCCTGGTTCTGCTCCGACATGTCGGGTCCGGCCTGCGGGTTGGGCGTCCACTGCTGGTTGGCTGCAGCCGCTTCCCGCTGACCAGCAGGCAGCTGCGCAGCCGGCGCCTGCTGCGCGGCGGGCACCTGCTGTTGCGGCACAGGCTGTTGCGCGGCCGGTGCTTGTTGCTGCGGCGCGGGCTGCTGCGCTGCGGGCATCTGCTGCTGCGGGGTCGGCTGTTGTGCGGCGGGGGCCTGTTGTGGCGAGGGTTGTTGTGCCGCGGGCACCTGCTGTTGCGGGGTGGGCTGTTGTGCGGCAGGCAGCTGTTGCGGCGCAGGCTGTTGCGCCGCGGGTGCCTGCACCTGTGGGGTGGGCTGTTGTTGGGCGGGTCGGCGGGTGCCGTTTCCGGTGCCTGAGGCTACCCAGTCGGGGGTGGGGTCGGTTTGTGGCTCGGCTAGGGCGGGGTCTTGGGGTTGGGGCTGGGCGGGCTGGGGTTGTGCCGGGGTCTGTGGGTCCGGCTGGACTACGGCGTGTTGGCCGACGTTTTGTGAGTCCGGTTGGACTACGGCGTGCTGGCCTACGTTTTGTGAGTCCGGCTGGACTACGGCGTGCTGGCCTACGTTTTGTGAGTCCGGCTGGATTGCCGGTTGCTGGACGACGGTCTGTGGCTGGGTGGTTTGCTGTTGGACCTGTTGGAGGGCTTCGGCGAGCTGTTGCTGGATTTCCTGCAGGCGCTGGTTCTGCAGCATGGTGGTCTGCAATTGGAGCTCTGCCATCCGCAGGAGCTGCTCGGCGAGCGCATCCAGCTGCGCCGACTGCGGCTGCTGCGACTGGGGTTGGGGCTGGGGTTGCTGCGCCCCTGGGGTGGCGCCTGTGCGGCCCTCCGGGCGGAAGACCTGAGCCATATGCCCCTCCGACAGGGCCTGCAGATCCGAGCGGGTGATCCTGTGTTTGCCGATGGATTCGCGGACCGCCGGATCCATCTTCTTCACGTCCTTCGCCGCCTGGGCGTACGCCGCCTTGAGCGCCTTCGTCCCGCGCCGGGTGGCTCGCCAGCGGGAGAACCGGTTGGTGCGCCCGTTCGCCGGGACGCGATCGGCGGCCGCCTGGTTCAGCCTTTGGGCCAGGTCGCGGTGCCGCTGCCCGCCGAACTCACCGGCGATCTGGGCCTCGGCCAATTGCTGCAGGTCGGCTTTGGTCAGGTTCGCGCGGCCGATCCGCTCGCGGACGACCGGATCCGTCCGCCTCACGTCCTTCTCCGCCTCGGCGTAGGCGGCCTTGAGCGTCTTGGTGCCGCGCCGGGTGTTCCGCCAGCGGGAGACGCCGGTGGACATGCGGCGGATCCGGCCCGGCTCCTGGGAGGGCTCGCTCATCCGGGGGCTCCTAGTCGATGTAGACCGCGTAGTTGACCCCGACAGACGTCGTCAGCGGGTCCTTGCTGGGCTTGTTGCTGTACAGGTGGAACTGCGCGCCCGGCCGCAACCAGACGGCGAGGTGCCGGCGGCCGGCCCCGGCGCCGGGATCCCACTCGTCGGCGAAGGTCGGGCTGCTGTCGTCACCGACGTAGTCCGGCTGTCCCCAGTGCCGGCTGGCTAGCGCGAGGTGCTCCGGCCAGTGCGCGTCCAGCCCGGCCTCGGCGGCGGCGATGTCGTCCGGCCCGATCTCGTACGCCGACCAGCCGCTGTCCGGGCAGTCGGAGAAGACCAGACCGTCGAACACGATCATCGTCGTACCGCGGGGAGTGGTGAATCCCCAGGAGACCATCTCGGCCGCGATCACCTCACCCGGCTCCAGCGGCCAGGGCCGCCACGGGGTCTGCGTCATCACCCGGTTGACGAGCGCACGGACGACCTGCGGACCGGAGTCGTCGTTGTCCGGACCGGCGATTGCGGTCCAGTCCCGAACCTCCGCGAGGTCGGCCATCGCCAGGTCGTCCTGGTCGAGCGGCCTGGCTTGTGTCTTCATCCGGTGCCGTCGTCCTTCCTTCTGCGATCCTGCGTTGACCAGGGCAACTACATGGCAACTACGAGGCAACTACCTGTGAACCACGCGGCAACTACTCCCCACCACCAGGCAACTACCCTGCGTCGGTGGCGGTAATCACTGACCGCAACCGTAGGTCGCGGTGTGGGTCAGATGCCAGCGGGTTCGACGCGTCTGTGGACAACCTGGATCCATCTCTTACATAGCCGGTTCATCTCACCTGTGGACGGCGCGCGTCAGGTCGATGAGACCAGGCCGTACGCTGGTCCGGTGAACAAGGAACACCACTACGGCTTCGAGACGCTCGCCATCCACGCCGGAAACGAGCCCGACCCCACCACCGGTGCGGTGGTGCCGCCGATCTACGCGACCAGCACCTACAAGCAGGACGGCGTCGGCGGGCTGCGCAACGGCTACGAGTACTCCCGGTCGGCGAACCCGACCCGGACCGCGCTGGAGGAGTGTCTCGCCGCGATCGAAGGCGGTAACCGCGGCTTTGCGTTCGCGAGTGGTCTGGCCGCCGAGGACACCCTGATCCGCTCGCTCTGCGTGCCGGGTGACCACGTGGTGTTCCCCGACGACGCGTACGGCGGCACGTTCCGGCTGTTCTCCAAGGTGCTCGGCGCCTGGGGCGTCGAGATGACGCCGGCCGCAGTCACGCACCCGGAGGCGATCCGCGCCGCGATCCGCCCGGGCAAGACCAAGGTGGTCTGGCTGGAGACGCCGACCAACCCGCTGCTCAACGTTGCCGACATCGCGATCATCGCGCAGGTCGCGCACGACGCCGGTGCGCTGCTGGTCGTCGACAACACGTTCGCGTCGCCGTACCTGCAGCAGCCGCTGGAGCTCGGTGCGGACGTGGTCGTCCACTCGACCACGAAGTACATGGGTGGCCACTCCGACGTCGTCGGCGGTGCGCTGATCGTCCGCGACACCGAGCTGGCCGACAAGATCGCCTTCCACCAGAACGCGATCGGCGCGGTGGCCGGCCCGTTCGACTCCTGGCTGGTGCTGCGCGGGATCAAGACCCTGGGCGTCCGGATGGACCGGCACAGCGACAACGCCGAGCGGATCGTCGAGTTCCTGCAGCGGCACAACTCCGTGACGCAGGTGCTCTACCCGGGCATCGACGGTCACCCCGGTCACGAGACCGCCGCCAAGCAGATGAAGCGGTACGGCGGCATCGTGTCGTTCCGGGTCACCGGCGGCGAGGCGCACGCGATCGACATCTGCAACAAGGCGGAGGTCTTCACCCTGGGCGAGTCGCTCGGCGGTGTCGAGTCGCTGATCGAGCACCCGGGCAAGATGACGCACGCCTCGGTCGCCGGTACGCCGCTGGAGGTGCCGGCCGACCTGATCCGGCTGAGTGTCGGCATCGAGACGATCGACGACCTGCTGCTGGACCTCGACCGCGCGCTGGCGTAACCCGTGGGCCTCGTGGTTGCGGTCGACTTCGGGTCGACGTTCACGAAGGCGATCGCGGTGGACTCCGGCTCGGGCGACCTCGTCGCCCGGGCCGAACACCGCACCACGATCGGCACCGATGTGATGGACGGCTGGCATGCCTGCCGGGCCGTGCTCGAGGAAGCGGATCATGGCGTCGCCAAGGCTGACGTGCTGGCCTGTTCGAGTGCGGGCGGCGGTCTCCGGATCGGTGTCGTGGGCAACGAAGAGCTCGTCACCGCCGAGGCCGGCCGCCGGGTCGCGTTGTCCAGCGGTGGCCGTGTCGTTGCCGTGGTCAACGGTGGGCTGACGCCGACTTCGCTGAAGGAACTGCGCAAGGACCGGCCGGACGTCGTGCTCCTGCTCGGCGGCACGGACGGTGGGAACTCGGCCGTCCTGCTCAAGGCCGCATCGACGCTGGCCACCTACCGCTGGCGTCGTCCGGTCGTTGTCGCGGGCAACGTCGAGGCGCAGGCAGAGATCCACGAGACGCTCGCGGCTGCCGGCGTACCGCATGTGCTGGCGGACAACGTCGTACCCGAGATCGGGGTGTTCGCGCCGGACAGTGCGCGAGCCGCGATCCGGGAGATGTTCCTCGCCCACGTGATCGGTGGGAAGAACCTGTCCAAGGACCCGTCCTTCGCGCGGATGGTCCGGGCTGCCACGCCGGACGTCGTACTGCGGGGAGTCGAAGTGCTGGCCGGGTTGCACGGCGACGTGGCGGTCGTGGACATCGGTGGGGCGACCACCGACGTGCATTCGGTGATCGAGCTCGATCCGGAGGACGCCAACCTCGGGCGTGAGGTGGTCGCGACTCATCCGGTGACGCGGACCGTCGAGGGTGACCTCGGCATGCGGTGGAGTGCGGTGCCGGTGATCGCGGCTGGTGTCGAGGCTGGGCTGATCCCCGACGACGACGCGGTTCGCCTGGCTGCGGTCCGCCGGCACGACGATCCGTCGTACCTGCCGGACAGTGCGATCGAGGCGTCGTACGACGAGATGCTGGCGAAGATCGCCGCGACGGTCGCGCTGAGACGGCACGCGGGCCGGCAGCGGATCGTGTTCGGGCCGGGCGGGCGGGTGATCGAGCGGTCCGGCAAGGATCTGCGCGAGGTGGACCTGCTGGTCGGGTCCGGGGGAGTACTGCGGCACAACGGGCCGGACGTGGCGGCGCGGATCCTCGGGTCGGTGGCGGCGAACGCGCAGGAGGAGGGCTGGCTGGTGCCGGAGCGGGCCGCGATCGGCGTCGACAAGGACTACGTGCTCGCCGGCGTCGGACTCCTCGCCGACCTCGATCCGCAGGCAGCACAGGGCCTGGCCACTCGAATTCATGGAACGGTCCGCGCCGGGCACTAGTCTCGACAGCACGGCAAGCTGCTCTCAGCAGCACGGCGAGCTGCGGAGGTGTGATGAGCGAGGGGCGGGAAGACGACGTGCCGGACGTCGGGAACGATGATCCGAGTCCGGTGGCGGACAACCACGTTCTGGCGGAAGCCAATGACACCGTCGAGGCCGATCCGCCGACCGACCGCGTGGCCGACGCGCGGGCCGCGGCGCTAAGCGACCGCGCGGCCGACGAGCGGCCCACGGCTTCGAGCGGCGGCGTGACCGAGCAGTCGGCGGCGTTGAGCGGTGACGTGGCCGAGCAGCCTGTGGCGTCGAGCGGTGACGCGGCCGAGCGGCCGGCGGCGCTGCGCCAGGGGCGGGTGAACACCGGGGTGACGCCGGGGATGGAGATCGCCAGTGCCTGGGCCTGGCGGTTCCTGGTGCTGGTGGCCGCGGTGCTCGTGATCGGGTACGGGATGCGCTACCTCTCGGAGGTGGTCGTTCCGGTGACGGTCGGCGTACTGCTCACCGCGCTGCTGGTGCCGGTGACCGACGGCCTGCAGCGGCTGCGGATCCCGCGCGGCCCGGCGGCCGGCATCACCGTGTTCACCACCGTCGTGCTGGTGGCCGGTCTGCTCACGCTGGTCGGTACGCAGATCGCCGGCCAGTTCGAGAGCCTGTCCACACAGGTCGGCGAAGGTGTGCAGAAGCTGCGTGAGCTGGCCCGGATCAACTTCGGCCTGGACGACCAGGACATCACCAACGCCTTCGACTCGCTGCGCGACACGATCATGTCCGGCGGTGCGCTCGGCCAGCGCGCGGCCGAGGTCGGGACCACTGCGACCCACGTCGTCGCCGGGTTGTTCATCGCCCTGTTCTGCCTGTTCTTCTTCCTCTACCAGGGTGCGCAGATCTGGGCCTGGCTGGTCCGGCTGTTCCCGCGGCAGGCGCGGGAGAAGGCCGACTCGTCCGGCCGGAAGGCGTGGGTCTCGCTGACCGCGTTCGTCCGGGCCACCATCGTCGTCGCGGCGGTGGACGCGATCGGCATCTCGCTGGGGGCCGCGATCCTCGGCCTGCCGCTGGTCAGTGCGATCGGGATCCTGGTCTTCGTCGGTGCGTTCATCCCCGTGGTCGGTGCGCTGATCAGCGGCTCCGTCGCCGTACTGGTCGCACTCGTCGCCAAGGGCCCGATCGTCGCGATCATCATGCTGGCGGTGGTGATCGGCGTCCAGCAGCTCGAGGCGCACGTGCTGCAGCCGTTCCTGCTCGGCCGCGCGGTCGCCGTCCACCCGCTGGCCATCATCCTGGCGATCGCCACCGGTGTGATCGTGGCCGGGATCGTCGGCGCGCTGATCGCCGTACCGACGGCCGCCGTCGTCAACACGATCGTCAACCATCTGGCCGGTAACGACGTCGATCCCGAACCACCCACGCGCCAGCTACCCCGCCGAAGACATCCGTCGCCCGAGGTCGTCGACGGTTAGACAGCGAAAGGCGCCGCCGAGAAGCTCTCGGCGGCGCCTTCTGCGTGTTCGTCGGTCAGCCCCCGAGGGACGGACCGCCCTTGGTGGGTGGGTTCTTGGTGAGGTTGACGGTGCTCTGCGCACCTTGCTCGGTGCCCTGATCCGTCCCCACGACCTGGCCCGGGCCGGTCGCGCGGGAAGCCGGTGCCACGCCGCCGAGTGCCACCGACATGTTCTGGGCGTTCTCCTTGGCGCCCACCTGAGCCTGGGTCGTCTGGAGCAGTTCCTTCACCGCGGCGAGTCGAGCCTCGGGGGTCGTCGCCGCCAGGACCTTGCTGAACTGCTGGCTCAGCTCCAGGCGTTCCTGCGGGCTCGCGACCTCCCGCGGCAGGGTCGGGTCCATCCGGAACGCGGCGAAGGACGCGCGAGCGGCCTCGCCGCGGATCTGGGCATGGGCCTTCTTGTCCTGGAACCACCGGGACACGTTGCCGGCCAGCTGCTGCCCGGCGGCCACGGCCTGCCGACCACCCTCGGCGACAGCTCGTCCGGTGGCCTGCGCGCCCCGCCCGATGGCCTGCCCAGCGACCTGCGCACCTTGCGCGATGGCTTGCCCGGTGGCCTGTGCGCCTTGTACGACGGCCTGGCCGGTGGCCTGTGCACCTCGTGCGATGGCCTGCCCAGTGACTTGTGCGCTTTGCGCGACGGCCTGGCCAGTCACCTGGGCGCCCTGTACGACGGCCTGGCCGGTGGCTTGGGCACCTTGCGCGACCGCGCGGCCGCCGGCGTTGATGCCCTCTCGGGCGCGCTGCGCGGCGAGGTCTGCGGCGACCACGCCACGGTCGACGAGGTCCGCCACCTGCCCGCTGGCCTGGTTGTAGGTGTCGACCGCTGCCTGCCGGTACTGCCTGGCCTGCGTGGCCAGCGTCTGAGCGGCCTCGCTCAGCCGTTCGGCCGTCTGGTCGTAGACCTCGTGAACCCGGGCGACGGCGTTGCCGATCGCGGTGTGGATCCGGGCCCGCAGCGGCTGCTTGTTCAGCATCCGCTCCAGCTTCTGCGCCTGCTCCTGGTTCATGTTCAGCACCAGCTGCAGGTTCTGCTGCTGCTGGGCGTTCAGGTTCGCCAGGTAGTCGGTGGCGGCGACCCAGTTACCCGGCTCCCACTGCCCCGGACCCTGATGAGGTGTGGACATTCGATCTCCTAGTCGATGTAGACCGCGTAGGTGACACCCACCGCGCTGATCAGCGGGTCCCGGGTCGGCTTGTTGCTGAACAGGTGGAACTGCGCGCCCGGGCGGACCCAGACCGCGAGGTGACGCCGGTCGGCGCCCGCACCCGGCGCCCACTCGTCGAGGAAGGTGGGGCTGCTGTCGTTGCCGACGTACGCCGGCTCGCCCAGGTGCTTCCGAGCGAGCTCGAGGTGCTCCGGCCAGTGGGCGTCGAGCCCGGCCTCGGCCGCGGGGATGTCGTCCGGCCCGATCTCGTACGCCGACCATCCGCTGTTGGGGCAGTCCGCGAAGGCAAGCCCGTCGAACATGATGATCGAGCTGCCGCGCTTGGTGGTGAATCCCCAGGAGGCCAGCACCGGGTTGATCTGCTCACCCGGCTTGAGCGGCCACGGCTCCCAGCCGGTCGCGGTCGTGACCCGCTGGACCAACGCACGAACCACGGCGGGTCCGGAGTCGTCGCTGTTCGGGCCGGCCACTGTGGTCCAGTCCGTGATCTCGGCGAGGTCGGCGATCGCCAGGTCGTCCTCGTCGAGCGGCCTGTCCTGCGTCTTCATCCGGGCTTGTTCCTTCCGTCCGTGACTCAAGCCATCGTCGGCAACCGTAGGACGCGATCAGGGTCACAGGACCGGGCTTGTCGCCGACTTGGCAGATCTCTAACGCCAGGCACTCGCACAGCCGACGAAAACGCGGAGGGCCTCACCGGTTTCCCGGTGAGGCCCTCCGTTCATATGGGCCGCCGTCAGTGCATCGCGGCGGCTGCGGAACTCTCGACCGAGTCCTCCGGCTTCTTGTCGTCGGACCGGCCGGCCAGGCGCTGCTCCGGGGTGATGACCGCGATGATGAACGCGATCGCCAGGAACGGCAGCGAGACCAGGAAGACGTCGTCCATCGCCTGGACCAGACCCTGCAGGGCCCAGCCCTTCATCGGCTGCTGCAAGGCGTGCAGCGCGTCGACGCTGTTGGCCGCCTTCGCCAGCCCGTCGACCACGGACTGGGTCGCGTTCGGGACGAGGTCGGTCAGGTGATCCTTCAGCCGGCTGGTCAGGACGGCGCCGTAGACCGCCGTGCCGATCGCGCCACCCATGGAGCGGAAGAAGGTCATCGTCGAGGTCGCGGTGCCCATGTGCTGCCGGGGCACGCTGTTCTGCGCGGCGGTGACGGTGATCTGCATCGACAGGCCCAGGCCGGCACCCATCACGAACATGTAGATCGCCAGCTGCCAGTACGGCGTGGTCAGGCTCAGCGTGGACAGCAGCACCATCGCGCCGCCGACCAGCACCGCGGAGATGATCGGGAACGCCTTGTACCGGCCGTTCTTGCTCATCAGCTGGCCGCTCGGGATCGAGGCGGAGAAGATACCGACGATCATCGGCAGCAAGGCCAGTCCGGACCGGGTCGGCGACAGGTCCTTGACCGCCTGCAGGTACAGCGGCAGGAAGATCAGCGCACCGAACATCGCGAACCCGAGCAGGAACGCGTACCCGGCGTACCCGGAGAAGATCCGGCCCTTGAACAGGTCCATCGGGATGATCGGCTCGGACACCCGCAGCTCGACGAAGACGAAGGCGACGGCGAGCACCACGGCCGCGGCCAGCAGGGCGATGGTGGTCCCGTTGCCCCAGCCGTTGCTCGGGCCGCTCCAGGAGATCGCCAGCAGCAGCGTGGTGACCGCGCCGGTGATCACCGCGGCGCCCAGGTAGTCGATCTTGTGCGACCGCTTCACGTGCGGCAGCTTCAGCACGGCGGCGACGATGCCCAGGGCAACCAGACCGATCGGCAGGTTGATCCAGAAGATCCAGCGCCAGCCGGGACCGTCGGTGAGCAGGCCGCCGAGCAGCGGACCGGCCACCGAGGACAGGCCGAAGACGGCACCGAAGTACCCCATGTACTTACCGCGCTCGCGCGGCGGGATCACGTCGCCGATGGTGGCGAAGGCCAGCGACATCAGACCGCCGGCGCCGAGACCCTGGACGGCCCGGAAGCCGATCAGCATCTCGATGTTCTGCGCCATCGCGGACAGGACCGAGCCGGCCAGGAAGGTGACGATCGCCGCGATGAACAGCGGGCGGCGGCCGTAGAGGTCGGAGATCTTGCCCCACAACGGGGTGGAGGCGGTCGAGGTCAGCAGGTACGCCGTGACCACCCAGGACAGCTTGTCGAGGCTGTTGAACTCGCTGACGATCTGCGGCAGCGCGGTCCCGACGATGCTCTGGTCGAGTGCGGCCAGGAACATGCCGGCCATCAGCCCGCCGAGGACGACCAGGATCTGCTTGTGGGACAGGTAGTTCGGAGCGTCAGACCCGGTTTCAGGCGCAGCGCCGCCGGAGGTGGCGGGCTCGGTGGTGCTCATCTGGTGCTCTCCAGGTTCTTGTCGGTGTTCTCGCGGGCGGCGGGGTCCCCGCCGGGCGCGAAGTCTTCGGTACGGCGCTCGGCCGCGGCAGTCGGCCGGATGCGTGGCGCGACGGCGGCCCAGCCCTTGTCGGCCCAGGTGCGGTTGTCGGCGCCGGTGTCGGTCTGGCTCGCGACGCCGTCGGCGAACCGGGTCATCAGCCGCTCGAACGTGCGGACGTCGTCCTCGGACCAGCCCTCCATGGCGGCGCTGAGCAGCTCCATCCGGCGGCGGGCGCCGGCCTCCCACTGCTCGATGCCCTCCTCGGTCAGCTCGACCCGGAAGGCGCGGCCGTCGTCGGGGTCGGGGGAGCGGCGGACCAGGCCGAGCTGCTCCAGTGCCCGGACGTGCCGGCTGGCGGTGGAGGCGTCGAGCTCGAGCCGGTTGGCCAGATCGGACAGCCGCAGCGCACCGCTGCAGCGCAGGACGAACAGGACCACGTGGGCGCTGTGGTCGAGGGTGTCGCCGGGCTGCTTGCCCTTCAGGCGGCGGCCGATCCGGGTGAACGCGTGCAGCACACCCTCGATCGGGGTCTGCGCGGAGTACGCGTCGTTTACTTGCATGCTGCAAGCATATACATGCTTGCGTGATACACGCAAATGAGTTTCCAAGGTTCTTGACTGAGTCGCCACTCATTTGCTCTCCGTGGCCGGGTGGTCACATCGGGTGGAGAGAGGGGTGGACCTGGCACCCCTGTGGGTGGTCGGTCTGGCTCCCTGGCCGACGCCGTTCGTCACGACAAGGCTGAGCACATTCCTGCGAAGTGATTGGGGTGCTTGGTGACGGCAATCGACGTACGGGCTGTGGACAGCAAGGTGACGACGACCCGCCGGCTGCTGGAGTTCGGTGTGGTCTGCCTGGTCTTGACCTGGTTGCCTTGGGTAGTCCTGGGCCTGCTGGGCGCGGATCTCGACGAGGGCGGCGGGACGCTCGTCTTCGCCCTGGCTGCGTCCGGCCCGTCTCTGGCGGCCTTGGCGATGTGGCTGTGGCGACGGGAGAAGCGCCTGCGGCTCGTGAAGTGGTCGTGGAGATGGCCGATCGCCGCTGTGCTACTCGGATCACTCGCGCCGCTGGGAGCGACAGTGCTCACTGGCGGACTCCCCGCATTCCCCGACCATGCCGCCGAGGTCATTGCTGGTGCCGGAGGGCTGCTCGGAGCGATGGCCTACACCTTCCTGGCTGGGCCGGTCGCCGAGGAGTTCGGCTGGCGGGGGTACGTCCAGCCGCGTCTGCGCCGGTACTCCGGGCAGTTGGCCACCACCGTCGTCCTCGGCGCGGCGTGGGGGCTGTGGCACGTGCCGCTGTACTTCTTGAACGGGACGGGACAGCACGACGACGGACTGCTCACCCAGCAGGGACTGACCTTCTTCCTAGGGCTGTTCCCGCTGACCTACTTGATGCTGTTCGTCAGCGAACGGCTCCGAGGCGGGGTGCCGGGAGCCATCCTCACGCACGCGGCGTGGAACCTCTCCGAGGAGCTGATGCCTCCGCTCGACAACGGAGTCTGGGTGGAGTTGCTCGTTCTGGCCGCGGTGGCGGGAGCCGTCGGGTGGTACTGGCGCCGCAACCCGGCAGGTCCCGTGCGGCTGTCCGTCTGAGCATCCTGCGATCCTGGACGTCGATTCGGCGAGCGGCAGGAGGGCGTGCGGATGGCGCAGGTGGCGGTGGTGACCGGAGGCGGTTCGGGGCTCGGGCGGGAGATGGCTCTGGCGCTGGCGGCGGCCGGGTTCGAGGTGATCATCACGGGCCGGACCGAGCAGAAGCTGCGTGAAACCGCTGACGCGGCTGGTAGTGGGCGGGTGGAGTGCGCAGTGCTGGATGTGGCCGACGGTGCTGCTGTGCGCGGGTTGTTCGACGGCCTGGAGCGTGTCGACCTGTTGGTGAACAACGCGGGCACCGGTGCGCCGGCCGCACCGGTCCAGGACGTGACGGAGGAGGACTGGCGGCGGGTGGTCGACACCAATCTGACCGGGTCGTTCCTGTGTGCGCAGGCCGCCTTCGCGCTGATGTTGCGGCAGGACCCGAAGGGCGGGCGGATCATCAACAACGGATCCATCTCGGCGCACGTACCGCGGCCGCACGGGATCGCCTACACCGCGAGCAAGCACGCGATCAGCGGTCTGACCAAGGGCCTTGAACTGGAGGGCCGGGCCCATGGGATCACCGCCTGCCAGATCGACATCGGCAACGCCGCCACCCAGATGACCGAGCGGATGAGCCAGGGCGTGCTGCAGGCGGACGGTTCGGTCGCGGTCGAGCCGACATTCGACCCGAGGATCGTCGCGGACTTCGTGGTGCGGATCGCCCAGTTGCCGACGTCGGTCGCCGTACCCACTCTCACGGTGATGGCGGCGGGGATGCCGTACGTCGGCCGCGGCTGACACGACCGGTCACGATCCATGCGTTGAGTTGCAGCGGGAAGCCGTCCGCGGTGCGCAGCGCGGCCATTTGTTCGTACGACGCAGTCCGCAGCGACTCGAGGGCGGCGGGATCGAACTGCTCGAGCACGCCACGCAGACTGAACGACCAGTGCCAATCCCACCAGTCCTTCTCACTCGCGAACCTGATGGTGATGGCCTCGTGGTGGACACCCACGTCGTCGAAGCCGGCGCCGGTCAGGAGGCCGACGACGTCCTCGGCGCGGTCGAACGGGCGCTGCACAGCCCGGCGAACCGGCGTACCGGCGGCTGCGATCAGGTCGTCCTCCCAGGCCCAGCGAGGGTCGTCCTCGGCCCAGGTCGAGACGGCCACGACTCCGCCGGGCCGCAGCAGCCGGCGGAACTCGGCGGCGGCGCGTTCGGGATCGGGAAGGAAGAACAGAGCGAACGCCGCCACGACGGCATCGAAGCTCGCATCCGCGAACGTCATCCGCTCGGCGTCCATGACCTGTAGGTCGACTCCGGCCAGGCCGGCCGCCCGCAGGTCCGCCGCGGCGAGCTCGATCATGCCAGGCGACACATCGACACCGGTCAGGGACCCCGCGCCCCGAGCAGCGGCCAGCAGAACCGCGCCCCGGCCGCAGGCCACATCGAGGACGTCGGACCCGGGGACGATGCCGGCCAGCTCGACCAGCCGCCGCGCGAAGTGCCGGTGGTACGCGTCCCCGATCGCGTCGTAGGTCGGCGCCGCGCGATCGAAGACGCCGGCCAGCCACTGCTTCTGGTCGTCCACACCGGCAGTATCGATCGTGAAGCTACCCAAATCGACAAGAAAAGTGTCCGGAGGTGCGTCTAGGGTCGAGCCGTGAGTGAGCAGCGGGAGTCCCTGGTCCATGTCCGCGGATTGCGGAAGGCGTACGGCGACTTCGAGGCGGTCAAGGGGATCGACCTGGACGTGTGGCGTGGGGAGGCGTTCGGGTTCCTCGGGCCGAACGGCGCGGGCAAGTCCTCGACGATGCGGATGATCGGCGCGGTCTCGCCGGCCAGCGGCGGCACGTTGCGCATCCTCGGCATGGACCCGGCGACCGAGGGGCCGTCGATCCGGGCCCGGCTGGGCGTGTGCCCGCAGGACGACACCCTCGACACCGAGCTGACGGTGCGGGAGAACCTGACCATTTACGGGCGGTACTTCGGGCTGAGCCGGGCCGAGTGCAGGTTGCGGGCCGACGAGCTGCTCGAGTTCGTCGCGCTGACCGACAAGGCGAAGGTCAAGGTCGACGAGCTGTCCGGCGGGATGAAGCGGCGGCTGACGATCGCGCGGTCGCTGGTGAGCAAACCCGACCTGCTGCTGCTCGACGAGCCGACGACCGGTCTCGACCCGCAGGCCCGGCATCTGTTGTGGGACAAGCTGTTCCGGCTGAAGCAGGCCGGCGTGACGCTGATCATCACCACGCATTACATGGACGAGGCCGAGCAGTTGTGCGACCGGCTGGTCGTGATGGACGGCGGGCGGATCGCGGCCGAGGGGTCGCCGGCCCAGCTGATCCGCGACTACTCGACCCGTGAGGTGACCGAGCTGCGGTTCGGGCCGGAGGTGATGCTGTCCGACCACGACGCGCTCGCCGAGAAGGTGGGAGACCTGGCCCAGCGCATCGAGGTGCTGCCGGACCGGCTGCTGCTCTACACCGACGACGGTGAGCACGCGGTCGCCGCCGTCCATGAGCGGGGTCTGGAGCCGGCCGCGGTACTGGTCCGGCGCTCGACGCTGGAGGACGTGTTCCTGCGCCTCACCGGCCGGACGTTGGTGGACTGATGACGGTCGCGTTGGAGAACGGTCGTCGCCAGTTCGACTACTGGCTGACGGTCTACAAGCGCACCTGGAAGGGCACGCTGATCAGCAGCTTCCTGCTGCCGCTGCTCTACCTGGCCGCGATGGGGATCGGGCTCGGGTCGTTCGTGGACAGCGCCGGCGACGATGCGCTGGGTGGGGTGAGCTACCTGCAGTACATCGCGCCCGGGTTGCTCGCCTCGACCGGACTGCAGATCGCTGTCGGCGAGGCGACGTACCCGGTGATGAGCGGGCTGAAGTGGCAGAAGTTCTACCACTCGATGATCGCTACGCCGCTGCGTCCGGCCGACGTCGTCTACGGGCAGCTGTCGTTCATCGCGTTCCGGGTGACCAGCACCTGCGCGGTGTTCCTGGTGGTGATCACCGCGTTCGGCGGATTGCGGTCGCCGCTGGGTCTGCTGGGACTGCCGGTCGCGCTGCTGGTCGGGATGGCCGTCGCCGGTCCGGTCGCGGCGTACGCGACGAAACTGGAGAACGACGCGGGCTTCGCGATGATCTTCCGGTTCGGCGTCGTCCCGGCGTTCCTGTTCTCGGGTGCGTTCTTCCCGGTGTCGCAGCTGCCGAACTGGATCGAGTGGCTCGCCTACGTCAGCCCGTTGTGGCACGGGGTCGAGCTGTCCCGCGACCTCAGCCTGGGCACGGTCGATCCGTGGATGGCGCTCCTCAACGTCGGATATCTGCTGATCTGGTTCCTGGTCGGCACCTGGCTCGCCGTCCGCGGCTTCACCAAGAAGCTGATCGGCTGATGGCGACGCTGACCGCCCGGGTCGTCCCGGTGCCGCTTCGCCTCGGTGGCGGGCGGCACATCGTGGAGCGCAACTTCCTGCTCTACCGCCGGTCCTGGATCGTGTTCCTGTCCGGGTTCTTCGAGCCGGTGTTCTACCTGCTGTCGATCGGTATCGGCGTCGCCCAGCTGGTCGGCGACTTCACCCTGTCGGACGGCACCACGATCGGGTACGCCGCCTTCGTCGCACCGGCGATGCTGGCCAGTTCGGCGATGAACGGCGCCATCTTCGACTCGACGTACAACATCTTCTTCCGGATGAAGTACGCCAAGCTCTACGACTCGATGCTGGCCACACCGCTGCGGCCGTGGGACGTCGCGACCGGCGAGGTGACTTGGGCGCTGCTGCGCGGCGCCTGCTACTCGGCGATGTTCATCCTGGTGATGCTCGGGATGGGACTCGTCGAGTCGTGGTGGGCGGTGCTCGCACTGCCGGCCTCGGTGCTGATCGGGTTCGCGTTCGCCGGGGCCGGGATGGCGCTGACCACGTTCATGCGCAGCTGGCAGGACTTCGAGTTCGTGCAACTGGCGATCATCCCGATGTTCCTGTTCTCGGCCACCTTCTACCCGGTCGAGACCTACCCGGCCGCGATCCGCTGGCTGGTCGAGATCACCCCGCTCTACCAGGGCGTCGTCCTGGAACGCGCCTTCACCACCGGCACCGTCAGCTGGTCCCTCCTGATCAACGCCCTCTACCTGGCCGTGATGGGCACCCTCGGCATGTACGTCGCATCCCGCCGCCTCGGGAAACTCCTGCTCAAGTAGTCACTGAATGTGAAGGTGCGGAACCGGAGGGTTTACGGCGCCGTCCGAAAGGCATGATTCGGCGGGTGAGGAATCCGATCGGGGTGTTGCGGCGGGAGCAGCAGGTGCGGGCGCGGTTGAAGGCGCCGCGGGAACGGTTGGCGGGTGGCCGGCGGCGGTGGATCCGGTCGTCGATGGACTGGCTGGTGAGCGAGTTCGGACGTGAGGTTCTGCTCCGGCCGATCGCGCTGCCCGGGGAGTTGATTCCGCCCGCGTACGACGGCGGGCTCGCGGCGGCCGAGGAGTTGTGTGCGCGGGTCTCGGAGCGGATGGATCTGCGGTCGGGGCAGTGCGCCCTGACCTTCGGCCTCGTTGCCGACGGCGTCCGACGACCGGCGTACCGAGGAGTGGTGAAGGAGTCGTCGGGTCGGTGGGTCCGTGGTGCCGAGCGCAACGAGATCCAGCTCGCGCCCGCGCTGGCCGCCGACCCGGTCGCGCTGGTCGCGATCTTCGCTCATGAGGCCGGTCATGAACTGTTGCTCGGCGGCGGCCGGATCTCGTTCGCGCACCGGCCCGACCACGAGTCGCTGACCGATCTGCTCACCGTGTTCTACGGACTCGGGATCTTCACCGCCAACGCGGCGTACGAGCGCCGGCCGCGACCGAACGGCCGGGGCAAGCAGCCGCTGGCCCGCGGGTACCTGCGCGAGTCGGCGCTGTCCGAGGCACTCGCGTACTACGCCCTGCTCCGCGGCGAGCGCCGGCCGGACTGGGACCGTCACCTCGACCCGCCCGTCCGCCGGGTGATGCGCAACCAGTTGGCAGTCCTCACCAAATGACCAGCGCGTAGCCGTTCGCGGTCGTAATGTGAGGGCGTGATCGATGCCAAGGACATCGCCCGCGCGGCGGATCTGCTGCATGACGTGGTGGCGCCGACGCCGCTGGAGTACTCGCGCTGGTTGAGTGAACTCGTCGGCGGCGACGTGTTCCTCAAGTGCGAGAACCTGCAGCGGACCGGCTCGTTCAAGCTGCGTGGCGCGTACGTCCGGATGGCCCGGCTGTCGAAGCGCGAGCGGGCTCGTGGTGTGGTCGCGGCGAGCGCCGGCAACCACGCGCAAGGCGTGGCGCTGGCGGCGCAATTGCTCGGGATCAAGGCGACCGTGTTCATGCCGCACGGTGCACCGATCCCGAAGGAGAAGGCGACCCGCGCGTACGGCGCCGAGATCCGCTTCGTCGGGACATCGATCGACGACTGCCTGCAGGCGGCGAGGGCGTTCGAGGCCGAGACCGGTGCGGTGCTGATCCACCCGTTCGACCACCCGGACATCGTGGCGGGGCAGGCGACGGCCGGGCTGGAGATCGTCGAGCAGTGCCCGCAGGTGCGGACGGTCGTCGTACCGACCGGGGGCGGTGGACTGGTGGCCGGGATCGCGTGCGCGATGCAGCGCGACGGGCTGCCGATCGAGGTGGTCGGCGTACAGGCTGCCGGTGCGGCGGCGTATCCGGCCTCGCTCGCGGCCGGTGAGCCGGTCCAACTGGCCGCGATGTCGACGATGGCGGACGGGATCGCGGTCGGGTTGCCGGGGAAGGTGCCGTTCGAGGCGATCCAGTCGTACGTCGGGGAGATGCGGACGGTCGGCGAGGATTCGTTGTCGAAGGCCCTCTTGCTGGTGCTGGAACGCGCGAAGCTGGTGGTCGAACCGGCCGGCGCCGCCGCGGTGGCCGCCGTACTGGACGAGCCGACGCGGTTCAAGCCGCCGGTCGTGGTGGTGCTGTCCGGTGGCAACATCGACCCGATCCTGCTGATGCGGGTGATCCAGCACGGTATGGCTGCCGCCAGCCGGTACCTGTCGTTGCGGGTGCGGATCCCGGACACACCGGGTGGTCTGGCGACGTTGCTGACCCAGCTCGCAACGCTGGACGCGAACCTCATCGAGGTGCTGCACGAACGCATCTCCGAGACGCTGAACCTGGACGAGGTCGAGGTCGCCCTGCAGCTCGAACTGCGGGGTGAGAAGCACCGTGAACGGGTATTGGCCAGTCTCACCGGCAACGGCTACACGTACACGCTGAACTGAGGAGTCCTTGTGAAGAAGACAATCATCGCCGCAGCGGCGGCTTTGTTGCTCACGGCAGCGGCTTGTACGCCGGGGTCCGACAGCCCGAGTGGTACGGCCAGCGCGCCGAGCACGGTGAAGACGGATGCTGCCGCGCTCGGCGACGTCCAGTTGACCGTCTGGGACCAGGAGGTCCGCGGCGGGCAGGCGGCCCAGATGGCCGAGCTGATCAAGCAGTTCCAGGCGAAGTACCCGAACATCAAGATCACCCGGGTCTCGCGCTCGTTCGACGACTTGAAGACGACGCTGCGGCTGGCGCTGTCGGGCAACAACGCACCGGACGTCGTACAGGCGAACAACGGCCGCTCGGACATGGGTGAGTTCGTCAAGGCCGGGCAGTTGGTGCCGCTGGACGAGTGGGCGAAGGCGTACAACTGGGGCAGCCGGTACCCGGGCTCGGTGCTGCAGTACTCGCGCTACTCGGCCGACGGCAAGACCTTCGGCGAGGGCAACCTGTACGGGCTGCCGCAGGTCGGCGAGGTGGTCGGGCTCTACTACAACAAGGAGAAGCTGACCAAGCTCGGCGTCCAGCCGCCGAAGACGTGGGCCGAGTTCGAGGACGCGCTGGCGAAGGCGAAGGCGGCCGGCGAGGTGCCGATGCAGTTCGGCAACCTGGACAAGTGGCCGGCGATCCACGTGTTCGGCACGGTGCAGGACCATTCCGTACCGGCCGACCAGATCACCACGCTCGCGTTCGGCCGGGCAGGTGCGTCCTGGAACACGCCGGAGAACACGAAGGCGGCCGAGGCGCTGGTGTCGTGGGTGGACAAGGGCTACTTCAACCAGGGCTTCAACGGGCAGGGGTACGACCCGGCCTGGCAGGACTTCGGCAAGGGCAACGGGGTGTTCCTGATCGCCGGCACCTGGCTGCAGGCCGACCTGCAGAAGGCGCTCGGCGACAAGGTCGGCTTCATGCTCCCGCCGGGGGAGTCGGCCGACGCCAAGCCGGTCGTCACCGGTGGCACCGGTCTGCCGTTCGCGATCACCAACAAGGCCAAGAACGCGGACGCGGCCGCGGCGTACATCAACTTCATCACCAGCCCGGACGCGATGAAGGTCCTCACCAGCACCGGTAACCTGCCGATCGCCGACACCTCGGCCCAGCAGGCTCCGGCGGGTCTCGCCAGTGACATCTTCAGCAGCTTCGGTACGGCGGTCAGCAAGGAGGCACTGGTGCCGTACCTCGACTACGCGACGCCGACGATGTACGACACGATCGGCGCGGCGCTGCAGGATCTGCTCGCGAAGAAGGCCACACCGCAGCAGTTCCTGGCCAAGCTCGAGGCCGACTACAGCAAGTTCGCCGGCAAGTGAGTTCACCGCCCGGGGAGCCGCGCCGGATCGGATACCTCTACCTCCTGCCGGCGCTGCTCGTGTACGGCGCGTTCCTGCTGTACCCGTTGCTCCGCGCAGTGCATCTGTCGCTGTTCGAGTGGAACGGGATCACCCTCGCCCGATTCGTTGGCCTGAGCAACTACTTGGACGTGGTCCGGGACGCCGGGCTGCGGGCCGCGTTCGGGCACGCGCTGGTGCTGATCGTCTTCTACGCGGTGTTTCCGGTGCTGATCGGGTTGGCGCTGGCCTCCGTGCTGCAGCGGGCCAGGGTTCGCGGGCTCGGGTTCTTCCGGACCGTCGTGTTCCTTCCGCAGGTGGTCGCGATGGTCGTCGTGGCCGTTGCCTGGCGCCACATCTACGCTCCCGACGGTCCGCTGAACGACGTACTGCGGGCGGTCGGGCTGGACAGCGTCGCGCGCGGCTGGCTGGGGGACTACACGTTCGCCCTGCCGGCGGTCGGGGTGATCGGGACGTGGTTCGAGACCGGGCTGGTGACCGTGTTGCTGCTGGCCGGGATGTCACGGATCCCACGGGAGCGGTACGAGGCGGCCCGGCTCGACGGAGCCGGACCGTTCGCGGAGTTCTTCGCGGTGGTGCTGCCCGCGGTCCGGGGTGAGATCGCGGTCGCGGTGACGTTGACGGTGATCGCCGCGCTGCGGACGTTCGACCTGGTCTACATCACCACGAGCGGCGGTCCGGGGACGTCGACCAGCGTTCCGTCGTACGAGGTCTACCACCGGGCGTTCGAGCTCGGCCAGGTCGGATCGGCGGCCGCCATCGGGGTCTGCCTGACGGTGCTGATCTTCGTGATCACGCTGGGAGTCAACCGGCTGGCGGATCGGGGCACCGCGTGAGGGCGTCGCTGGCCGAGCGGATCGGCAACTACACGCTGCTGATCGTCTTCGGGCTGTTCGCGCTCGGGCCGATCGTGACGATTCTGGCGGCCGCGCTCGGCCCGGACGACGCGGGCAGCGGGTCGAGCGGGTTCGGGAACTTCGGCAAGGCGTGGGAGATCGGGCACTTCGGCACCTATCTGCGGATGAGTGTGTCGGTGTCGGTGACGGTCGTGGTGGTCAGCGTGCTGCTGTCGATCCTCAGCGGGTACGCGTTCGGCACGATGCGGTTCCGCGGTGCCGGGCCGCTGTTCTACCTGTTCCTGATCGGGATCATGATGCCGACCGAGGCGATCGTCGTACCGCTGTACTTCGATCTGCGCACCCTCGGGCTGACCGACACGTTCTGGGCCGTCGCGCTACCGCAGGTCGCCCAGTCCGTTGCCTTCGGCACCTTCTGGATGCGGGCGTACTTCCGGTCCTCCAGCCGGTCGATGGTCGAGGCGGCCCGGCTCGACGGCGCCGGGCACTGGCGCACGTTGTGGCTGGTGCTGGTTCCGCCGGCCCGGCCCGCGCTGGTGACGCTGATCGTGCTGGTGTTCATGTGGACGTGGAACGAGTTCCTGATCCCGCTCGTGATGGTGACGAGCGAGTCGCTGCGGACCGCGCCGCTGGGGCTGGCCTTCTTCTCCGGTCAGTACACATCCGGCTTCACCCTGCTCGCCGCGGGTGCGGTGATCGTGGGCACGCCGGTCGTCCTCGTCTACGCGTTCCTCCAGCGCCACTTCATCGCCGGCATGCTGGAAGGCGCCGTCCGGGAGTGATCAGTCCTCGGCCGGCGGCTGCAGGGGCTGGCAGGCCTTCACGAGGGGAGCGTGCAGCCGCTCGGCGAGAACGCGGCGCTGGGTCGGCTTCGCCTCGGTCTGGCGGTGCAGGCCGGCCTCGGTGAGCCGGACGTTCACCGCGCGGCGGTCCTCGGGGCACATGTGCCGCTCGACCAGGCCGGCGGTCTCCAGTCGGCCGATGACGCGGGACAGCGCGCTCTGGCTGAGATGCACCGACTTGGCGATCGTCTGCACCTTCGCGGACTGCTCGGGCAGTTCGGCGAGGCGCTCGAGCACCTCGTACTCACTCATCCCCAGCGAGTGACCCGCCTGCAGTGCCCGGTCGAGCGCGCAGGTCAGGTCGGCGTGGCGAGCGAGCAACTCGCGCCATTCCCTGACATCAGCACTGGCATCGGCGCTGGCCTCACCAGGACCGGCGCTGACCTTCATGGCGGTCATGGAGGCGACGTTAGCATGCAGACGCATTCAATGCAACCGCATTTAATGCCTAGACATTAGATGCACGTGCATGGAATAGTCTCCCCTCGTGACACAGACAACGCACACCCCATCACCAGCCGGCTCTGCACCGGCCCGCATGACCTGGGACGCGCGCCTCTGGGGCGCTCTTCTGGTGGTCTGCGGCGTGATCTTCCTCGATGGCCTGGACGTGTCCATGGTCGGCATGTCCCTGCCGTCCATCGGCGCCGATCTGGGCGTATCCCTGTCCTCCCTGCAGTGGGTCGTGACCGGCTACGTGCTCGGGTACGGCGGCCTGCTGCTGCTCGGCGGACGTACCGCCGACCTGCTCGGCCGCCGCCGGGTGTTCCTGATCGCGCTGGCCGTGTTCGCCGTCGTCTCGATGCTGAGCTCGCTGGCCACCAGTCCCGAACTGCTCATCGCCGCGCGGTTCGTCAAGGGCATCGCCGCCGCGTTCACCGCGCCGGCCGCACTCTCCATCATCACCACGACCTTCCACGAGGGCCCGGATCGCAACCGCGCCCTCAGCATCTTCACCACCTGCGCCGCCTCCGGCTTCTCGATGGGCCTGATCCTCGGTGGCGCGCTGACCGAGGTCGGCTGGCGCTGGACCTTCCTGATGCCCGGCCCGATCGCCCTGATCGTGCTGCTGTTCGCGATCAAGCTGATCCCGAACAGCCCGCGCGACAACGCCGCCGGCGGGTACGACGTCCCCGGTGCGATCACCGTCACGGCCGGCATGCTGTCGCTGGTGTACGCCGTCGTCGGTGCCGAACACGCGGGCTGGGTCTCGGTCCAGACCATCGGGATGTTCGCGCTGGCCGTCGTCCTGCTGGCGGCGTTCATCGCGATCGAACTGCGGTCGAAGCACCCGCTGGTCCGGCTCGGCATCCTGCGCAACGCCTCGCTGCGCCGGGCGAACCTGGCCATCCTGACCGTGTTCGGTTCGTACGTCGCCTTCCAGCTGATCGGCACGCTGTACCTGCAGAACCTGCTCGGCTGGTCGTCGTTCGAGACCGCGCTGGCCTTCCTGCCCGCCGGTCTGCTGGTCGCCACCCTGTCGCCGAACGCGGGCAAGCTGGCCGACCGGATCGGCACCGCGCCGATGATCATCGGCGCGATGGCGCTGTTCGTCGCCGGGTACGCGCTGTCGCTGCGGATCGGCCCGGAGTCGGCGTACTTCGCGACCGTGTTCCCGACCATCATGCTGATCGGCCTCGGGTTCGCGATCGGGTTCCCGGCGCTGAACATCCAGGCTGTGTCCGGTGTCCCGGACAACGAGCAGGGGCTGGCGTCCGGGCTGTTCAACACGGCCAGCCAGGTGGGTGGCGCGGTGGTCCTCGCGATCGTGACCGCGGTGATCACCAGTCAGTCGGTCGGCGTCACCACACCGGCCGGGATGCTGTCGGCGTACAAGCCGGGGCTGGCTGTGGTGACCGGGATCTCCGCGCTCGGTCTGGTGATCGCGCTGACTGGCCTGCGTGGTCTGCGGGCCCAGCGGGCGGCTGAGGCTGCCGAGGCGGCCGAGCTGGCCGCCGTACAGGACGAACTGGCCGAGGAGGAGATGTCCCCGGCCGCGTGACAACAACCAGCTCCTCTGTCTGGAGCTGTGGAGATATGGAGCAGTGCGGGTCACGGATGTGGCCCGCACTGCTGTGTGTTCAGAGCGGTCTGGCCAGGACTGTCGCGATCGCGATGGTCACTGCCATCACCGTGAGTTCGACAGTGGCCAGGGTGGCGAGTGCGACGGTCTCCTTGCGGCGGACTGCCGGTAGGAGGATCTGTCTGATGAAGCCACCCGTCGCAGCCAGCAGCGTCAGGCCTGCGAGCTTGCCGAGGACCAGCCAGCCCGCAGGGGTCTCGAACAAGGCGTGAAGCAGCACGGAAACGTGTGGCGTAATGTCCTTCGTCAGACGCGGTCCGGCGAGCAGTACGCCGGTGACAGCGACTGTGGCGATCGCACCGCCTGCAACGGTCGAGAACCGTGGCAGCACCAGCGCGAGAGCGGAGCGGTTGCCGGCGACCAGCACGGTGACCAGTGCGAGCCCACCGACCCACAGGCTGACCGCACACATGTGCAGGGTGATTGCGGGTGTTGTCAGCCAGGGTGCGTTGCCCTGCGACGCATGACCGGTGACAGGTACGGCGACCAGTCCGACCAGGCCGAGTCCGAAGCACACGACCGGCGTACGCCTGAACATGCCCACCGTGTACGCCACGGCAGCAACCACCGTCAGCGCAAGTGCAGTGCCCGAGGTGACCTCCACGGCGTACGACGCCATGCCGGCGAACGGCATCTTCGAGCCGGACTGCGAGATCGCCGCGGCCTGGAGCCACCACGTCGTCGTGGTGGCGGTGACCCAGGCGATGCCGGCCGCGATGCCGATGACTCGGGCCCGTTGGCTGACCGTCTCGTACTCCCTGCGTCCTGCCGCCCCGAGCAGCAGCAGGAAGAGGGTGACGCCGACCGCGATGATGGCGGCGCTGTTGGTGACGAACCGGGCCAGGGGAGTGGTGTAGAGGATGCCGGGGCTGGTGATGTTCATGGCCGGCTCGGGCGCCGGCCGGGTGACGACGATGGCCCAGACCAGGGCGGCCACGCTGAGCGTGGTGATGGCCGAGAGGGCCGCGGCCGAGCGTCGTACCTTGAGGAGTGGGGCGGCGAGGTCCATCGTCTAGTCCCGGGTCGCGGAGTCGAGGCGGGTGTGCAGGACCGGCGCCGACGTCGCCGGACTGCTCTGGTCGGACCGCCAGCGGACGAAGCCGTGCAGCAGGAAGAGCGCGGTGGCGAACTCGAGGATCCAGACCCAGGCGGGGACGCCGCCGGTGGGCAGGGTCATCGCGGCCAGCATCGGGGAGCCGGTGTCGGCGCTGGCGAGGGTGACGGTGATGTGACCCGTGATCGGGTGGCCGTCGCCGGAGATGACCCGGTAGCTGACCGTGTACGTGCCGGCCTTGCCGAGCCGGTCGCAGCTGGCGTGGACCGTGTTGCCGTCGACCCGCACCGACTGGGCGGCGTGCCGGAACCCGTCCGGGCCGGAGACCAGGACGGCGTCCCAGCCCTGCACCGGTTGCAGGCTCTGGTCGAAGGTGAAGCTCACCGCCGACGGGCTGGAGGAGAGCCGGGCACCGTTGGCCGGCGTACTGGCAGTGAGTTTGGTGTGCGCGCTTGCGGCCCCGGCCGGTGCGACGGTCAAGGCGGCGGTGATGGCGAGGACGGCCAGGATCGGTGGACAACTCCGCCGCAGCGAGCGGAGCCAGGACGTCGGGGGCATTGACATCCGGATCCTCCTGTCAGGAATATCGGGAATGAATGTATTCGGCGGGTGCGGTGCTATTTGGTTATTGGCTCGTAACACATTCCGGCGCCGGAGAAATATGCCGGAAACCTCACAAAGGTAAATTGCTGGTGTGAGGATTTGGGCCCGGATGCAGATCACCCGTGGTCGCGGATCGGTCTCCGCGGCCACGGGTGATCGTGGTGACGTGACGCCGGTCAGGACGACCGGCGCGTCGGTCGGTGCTGCCTCAGTGGTCGTGCCCGTGACCGGTGCCGTCGTCGGCGATGGCGTGACCGGTGAGGGTGTACGACAGCACGTTCACGCCGACCGGGAAGACGTGCGATCCGGTGTATCCGACCGGGTTGTCGATGGCCGGGTTGAGGCCCAGCATCTCGTCGTCCAGGTGCAGTTGCACCTGTGTGGTGGCGTAGTCGACCGCGTCGCCGACGTTGGCGACCGGGGTCGGGCTCTCGTGCGCCGACGCCGTGGAAGCGGCCAGGGCGGCGCCGCCGATCGCCAGCGTGATGCTCGCCAGCGGGACGGTGATCAGGCGGGTCCTGAGGTTGGGCATGTCGCTCTCCTTGCAGGAGTCAGTGGTCCGTTCCGGGAGGGTGGGACGGACGACGTGTGGGAGGGAGTCCCGGTCGCCGTTGACCGGGCATAAATGTGAAACCGCGGGGCATGATGGCCAGTCAATACCTCGCTTGAAATGAATGTATTCAGATGCTGTGGGCAACCACAAGCAATTGTAGTTATTTGACCACGGAATGATACGGATGTTGCCGTGTCAAGCTCACAGTCCGGTGCGTCTTCCGGGTATTAGGTGAGAGAATTCCGGGCGTTGGAACGGTCCGACGGGGGTGGGTGCGCGGCCGGGGTCAGGGTGTGTCGGGCTGTGGTTGGGGGCGATCCCGGATTGGTTTCGACCTCGCTGGGTGCTGGACTGGGGGCATGAGCAACCAGAGCGACTACGACCGGCGGGTCAAGGACATCCTGGACCGGGTCGCCAAGGGCCACCTGTCCACTGCGGAAGGCGCCACGCTGATCGCCGCCATCCAGCCCGCGTCACCCGCGGCTGCAGGCGACGCCAACGCGGCTTCTGGAGCCGGTACGGCGGCTGAGGCGGGCGCGGCGGATGGACCGGTCGCACAGGAGCCGGTTGCCGACGGTGGTGCCCCGGGCGCGGGTAAGACCGGTTGGCCCTCGGCCGACGAACTGCCGTCCCCGTCGGTCTGGGCGGACGTGGTCGACTCCCCGGACGCCGCCGACAACACACCCTCGGGCAAGCACGCCGCCCCGAACGGCACCGAGACCACCCCCGCGCCGAACGGTGCCGAGGCCGAGGCAGCATCTAGCGGCGCTGAGGCCACCACCGCGCCAACCGGCACCGAGGCCGCCGCAGCCACTAACGGCAGCGAGGCCACCGCTGCACCGGACAGCGCCGGCGCGGACGCCACGGCTGCTCCGGCTGCTGCCGAGCGCAATGGGGTGCAGGACAGTGTGGTCGACGACGCTCCTGTCGGTGCAGCCGCCGATGCGGCTCCTGCCGACGAGGCTGAGGCTGAGGTCGAGGACGTTCAGGAGGAGCACAGCAACGTGCCGATGCCGGCTGGGGTGCAGCGGGTGACGGTGCGGGCGATCGGGCGCCGGGTGCGGCTGATCGGTGAGCCGGCGATCAACGGTGTCGCGGTGGACGGGCCGCATGTGATCAAGCGGGACGGCGACACCCTCGCGATCAGCAGCGAGGGCGACATGGGCGTCTCGATCGACGGGTTCAGCATGTTGCGCAACCCGACCAACCTGAAGTCGCACGTGAACGGCCTGGCCAAGGAGCTGTCCATCCGGGTCAACCCCGCCCTCCAGGTCGAGGTCGAGGTCACCGGCGGCAGTGTGCACGCCGAGCGCCTGCCCGGCCTGACCCGGGTCCGCGTCACCGCCGGTACGGCGAAGGTCACCGACGTGAGCGGCCCGATCGACCTGCTGGTCCAGGCGGGCTCGGCCAATCTGGACGCCCAGATCACCAAGGGCCGGTCCCGGGTCAGGGTCGAGTCCGGTGCCGCCAACGTGAACCTGCGCCGCGGTTCCGACGTCCGCGTCCACACCGAGTCCCAGCTCGGCCGAGTCTCCTGGGTCGGTGCCGTCACCGGCCAGTCCAAGGACGTGGAGATCGGCCGGGGCCGCGCCGCGCTCGACGTCGAGGTCCTGGTCGGCACCGCCCAGATCATCTCCGACTAGTCACTTCGGGTGCCAGGCAGATCCTGAGGGTCTGCCTGGTGCTCTGGTACGCCGGGGACCGTGCGCAGAGTGCGGAACGGCGAGAAGTACAGGAACGCCGTGCCAGCAAGAGACGCCACGCCTGCAATCCACAGGGTCGCGTGCAGTCCGAAGACAGTGCCAAGCGCACCACCTAGAAGACTGCCGAGGGGAGCCGCGCCCCAGCCGACGAAGCTCATCGTGGCGCTGACCCGGCCCTGCAGCTCTGGTGGGCACACGCGCTGCCGCGTGCTCACCTGCAGGATGTAGCTGACGATGATGCAGAACCCGGCCAGCAGAGTCGCCACCACAAACCAGCTCACCTGCCAGCCCGGTCCGGTCAGCGCTTGCAGAGTGAAGGCCACGCCGATACCTGTCGATGACACGAGCAGTGTGCGCGCATCGCCGTACCGGTTGCTGATCTTCTCTGTCACCGCGGACGCGACGATGGCGCCGGCGAGGCCGATCATGCTCAGTACGCCGATGGTGCTCGGCTGCAGGTGGATCTCGCGGACCAGGAACACGATCATCACCGCCCCGGCCGCGGCCTGGAACAGCATCGTCGTCGCAGTGTTCAGCGCGATCGGTCGCAGGAGGGGATGCCGGAACACGTAGCGCAGGCCCTCCGTGATCTCCCGCCGCAGATTCGGCGTCTCCGGTCTGGCCGGAGGTGGCTCCGGCGTACGGATCGAGCGGAGCCAGATGGCCGACCACAGGAAGCTCAAGGCGTCCACGCCGATCGTCACGGCGGCACTGAGCCACTGGACCAGTACGCCGCCCGCGCCCGCACCGAGCACTGCGGCGACAGAGTGGTTGGCAGCCAGCTTGGCGTTGCCCGGCAGAAGCTGGTCCGGCTGCAGCAGTCGCGGCGGGTAGGAGCTGTGTGCCACGTCGAAGAGCACGGTCAGGACCCCGGCCAGCACCAGTACGACGTACAGCTGCGTGAGACTCAGTACGCCGAACAGGGCGGCGACTGGGATCGAGCCGAAGAGCACTGCCCGGCCCAGGTCGGCGAACACGAGTACCGGCAGGCCTCTGACCCTGTCGACCCACGCGCCGGCGAACAGGCCCAGCAGTAGCCAGGCGGCCGTCTCGCACGTGCGGAGGAGCGAGACCTCGAAGGTGGTCGCGTCCAGAGTCAGCACGGCGAGCAGTGGGATCGCGATCATGCTCAGGCGGGTGCCGAGCTGGCTGAGCAGGTCCGCGATCCAGAGGCGGCGGAAATCGGGGTGGCTGAGGATGCTCCGGCTGGACGTCATACCGGGACCGTAGAGGCAGAGTTGAGCGGTGTCGACTCAACTATCAACAAAGTTGAGTCGGTAAGACTCAAGTCTCGCCTCAGGGTTCGCTCAGGGTTAAAAGCCTCGAAACTGTCGGCGGCCTCGGTAAGGATGGTGGCCTGCGTCACATCCAGAAGGGGGACGTGCAGGCAATGGCTGCTATCGAGGCGACTGGCCTCGTGAAGACGTTCAGGTCCAGGAAGAACACGGTGAAGGCACTCGACGGGATCGATCTCGACGTGCCGGAGGGGAGCGTGCTCGGCCTGCTCGGGCCGAACGGTGCGGGCAAGACCACGACGGTCCGGATCCTCACCACGCTGATGGCGCCGGACGAGGGCTCGGCCCGGGTGCTCGGGCACGACGTGGTGAAGGAAGCCGATCTGGTCCGCTCACTGATCGGCTTGTCCGGTCAGAACACGGCGGTCGACGAACTGCTCACCGGCCGGGAGAACCTGTGGATGTTCGGCCGGCTGTATCGGTTGAGCACTCAGCAGGCGCAGCAGCGGGCCGAGGAGTTGCTGGAGACCTTCGACCTGACCGAGGCCGCGGACCGGATCCTGAAGACGTACTCCGGTGGCATGCGGCGCCGGCTGGACCTGGCTGGATCACTGATCGCCCACCCCAAGGTGCTGTTCCTGGACGAGCCGACCACCGGCCTCGATCCGCGCAGCCGGCTCGACCTGTGGCAGATCATCCGCGACCGGGTCAGCGAGGGCGTCACGATCCTGCTCACGACGCAGTACCTGGAGGAGGCCGACGAGCTGGCCGACAGCATCGCGGTGGTCGACCACGGCTCGGTCATCGCCCGCGGTACGGCGGACGAGCTCAAGGCGAAGGTGGGCGGTGAGCGGATCGAGGTCGTCGTCCACGAGCCGGAGGAGACCTACCGGGCGCTCGAGTTGCTCACCAGCGCCCTCGGTATCACCGATCCGGACGCCACCACGATGGACAAGCACAGCCGGCGGGTCACCGTGCCGGCGCCGGGCGGATCGAGTGAGCTGGTCGACGTGATCCGCACCCTCGACGGGGCCGGTATCCGGATCGCCGACATCGGGTTGCGGCGGCCGACGTTGGACGACGTGTTCCTCACCCTGACCGGGCACGAGGCCGAGCAGAAGGAGAAGGTGTGAGTACGACGCCGGTCGACCGTACGGCGGTTGACGAGCCGGCGCGGGTGAACTCGCTCGGCCGGGCCGTGACAGACGCGGGCGTGCTGGCCTGGCGGAGCCTGAAGCGGATCCCGCGGACGCCGGACATGCTGGTCTACGCGACCATCCAGCCGATCATGTTCGTGCTGCTGTTCGCCTATGTATTCGGCAACGCGATCCCGATCCCCGGATTCCCCGGCGCGCAGGCGTACCGGGAGTTCCTGATGTCCGGGATCTTCGCCCAGACGATGGCGTTCGCGGTCGCCTCGGCGAGTGTCGGGATGGCCGACGACATGTCGAAAGGCCTGATCGACCGCTTCCGGTCGCTGCCGATGGCGCGGTCCGGCGTGATCGCCGGGCGGGTGATCGGCGACCTGGTGTTCAACGCGTTCGTGATGCTGGTGATGGTGATCTGCGGGTTCATCGTCGGCTGGCGCTGGCACAACGGGTTCGCGCAGGCGCTGGCCGCGTTCGGGATCCTGCTGCTGTTCGCCTTCGCGATGTTGTGGGTCGGCGCACTGATCGGTCTGTCCGTCGGCAGTCCCGAGGTGGCGGCGTCGGCCGGCCTGATCTGGCTCTTCCCGCTGACGTTCCTGTCCAACGCCTTCGTCCCCACGCCTAACCTGCCCGGCGGGCTCCAGCCGGTGGCGGAGTGGAACCCGATCTCGTCGATCGTCGCGGCCTGCCGCCATCTGTTCGGGAATCCGTCACCGTTCGCCAGTCCGGACAGCTTTCCCGCGCGGCACCCGGTCTGGCTCGCCCTGATCTGGTGCGCGGTCATCATCGCCGTCTTCGCCCCACTGGCGGTCCGCAAGTATCGGAGCGCCACCACGCACTGAGTCAGTCACCCCGGCGGCCGGACACCTGTGTGTCCGGCCACCGTTTCATGCCCGAGCCGTTGACAAGATTTATACGGTGTGCAAATACTTCGAACTGTGTTAAAGAAACCGGCGGCGAACTGGCGAGAGGCGCGGCGGGAGAGTGCCCGGGCCGCGGTGCTGACCGCTGCCTGGGAGCTGGTGCGTGAGGACGGGTTGGCCGCCCTGTCGTTGCGCGAGCTGGCCCGGCGGGCCGGTATCACCACGCCGACCGTGTACGCGTACTTCGAGTCCAAGAACGCGATCCTGGACGCGATGTTCGCCCAGGCGGCGCAGACGTTCGTCGACCTCAAGGCGTCGCTGCCGGCGACCGACGATCCCCAGCAGGACCTGCTCACCGAGGCACGGGCGTTCGTCACGTTCTGCGTGTCCGACGTGCCCCGGTATCAGCTGCTGTTCCAGTACTCGGTGCCCGGCTTCACGCCGTCGGCCGAGTCCTACGAGTTGGCGGTCAGGGCGCTCGACGTCACCCGCGAACTCCTCGCACGCAACGGCGTGCACGATCCACGGCACCTCGACATCTGGACCGCGATCACCGCCGGTCTGGTCGACCAGCAGGTCTCCAACGACCCTGGCGGCGACCGGTGGAGCGGGCTCGTCGAGGACGTCACCAGGATGTTCCTCGCTCAGTTCGCGAGCGAGAAGAACCAGTAACACAAGGGGGAACCATGACCAGCGTGACCCAGCCCAGACTGCACCACCTTGCCCTGACCGTGACCGACCTGGACTCGAGCGTCCAGTGGTACGGCGAAGTGTTCGGTGTGCAACCCGTGCTCGACGTACCCCATCAGGGCGGCGTCGGCCGCATCCTCGCCGACGCCGACCGGCAGCTGATGATCGCCCTGCATCACCACGACACCAACGACGGCGCCCTGTGCAAGGAGACCGTCACCGGACTCGACCACGCCGGGTTCGCGGTCGGTTCGCGGGCCGACCTCGAACAATGGCAGGACCACCTGGAGGCACACGGCGTGATCCGCGCCGACACCGCCGACAAGCCCCTGACCCAGTCCCCGATCGCCGACGAGCCCTACGCCTCCGTCCTCGTCTTCCGCGACCAGGACAACATCCAGCTGGAGCTCTTCGCCCCGACCCAGCACTGATTACTCGGCGTACAACCGTGGGTCTCCCCACGCCGCGGCGCCGGAGGCGGAGCAGCTGCCCTTGCTGGTGACCAGGACAGCTTCCAGCTCGAGGGCGTCGGCGTGGTTGAGGTCGACTTGAAGGGGATGCGCCTGATACTTGCCGAGCACAACCGGTTTGGTCGCGGTCCGGCTCGTCCCGTCGGTGATGTAGGCGGTGAACTTGACCTTCAGGGTGGGGTCCGGGCCCTTGTCGGTCAGGCCGATCACGGCGTTGAAGCGGGTGTACTTGCGGCCGAGGTTCCAGGTTGTCGAGAGCGTCCGGTTACAGTTGTTGATGGTGCGATAGAGGCTGTCGCCGAACGGTTGCGCGTGGATCGCGAACGAGCCTTTGACGAAGCCGCCGTCGATCGGCTGAAGGTCGGTGAGGCTGTCGCCGGCGGTGTCCGTCCCGGTGTTCGTCCCGGTGGTCGTCGTACCGTTACCGGTGATCGAGCTCGGCGGCGTCACCGTGACGGTTGTGGTGGTCGCCGGGCCGGGCGCGGTGCTGGTGACCGTCGTGGTCGGCGGCGACGCGATCGCGTCGAGCTTGCCCTCGCGGGCGGCCCAGATCGTCGCCACCGCTCCGATCAGCGCACTCACCAGCGCGGCGACGATCGCGGCCAGCAACGGATGCTCCAGCGGGCGACGACGTTTCCCAGTACTGCTGTCGGACATGATCCAGCACTTCCCCCCAGCGGCCTGGCGCCGCTCTCCCCCTGCTTGATCGTCACCTGCCGCGCCGCCGTTACAGAACGCCACGACGCGGTCCGCCGGCGTGCGGTGGGGCCGGCCGGCGGACGGGGGAAGGAGAAGCGCCCCGGTGGTTGTCCACCGGGGCGCTCGAGCTGTGGTGGGTCAGCCGGTGAAGGGTTCGGCGGCGACGATCTCAACGGTCACATCCTTGCCGTTGGGAGCCTCGTAGGTCGCCTTGTCGCCCTTCTTCTTGCCCAGGATCGCGGATCCCAGCGGGGACTGCGGCGAGTACACGTCGATGTCGACCGACGCGTCCAGGGCGAGCAGTTCGCGGGAGCCGAGCAGGAACGTCTCGACGTCGTCGTCACCGGCGAACTTGATCGACACCTTCATCCCCGGCCCGATCTTCGCGCCGGCCTTCGGGGTCTCGCCGACCCGGGCCCGGCGCAGCATGTCCTCCAGCTGCCGGATCCGTGCCTCGATCTTGCCCTGCTCGTCCTTGGCGGCGTGGTACCCGCCGTTCTCCTTGAGGTCGCCCTCGTCCCTGGCCTCGCTGATCCGCTGCGTGATCTCGGCACGGGCGGGGCCCTTGAGGTGCTCGAGCTCGGACTTCAGCTGGTCAAAACCGTCCTGCGTCAGCCAGACAACGCTGTCCTCTTCGATCCGCTGCGTCACGGGCTGCTCCTTGTGTCGGTGGGATGGGCAGAAAATGCTTCTGGCCGCCGTCGTCGACGGCGACCAATCCACTGAGCGTAGCAAGTTACGGCTCGGAACCCCACAGTTCTTTGCCGCCGCAACCACGGGGAAACCGTTTGCCCGGTGGTTTTTCCCACATCGTGAACGATTAAACGGCAATCGGTTGCCAATTCGCCCCCAGATCGGCCCTGACCTGGGCGTTTCCCCGGGCTGGCGTAGTCTTTGCCGGCCTGACTGCGTCCGGCAGACAGGTGGGTGGGGGGATGGAGATGGATATGGAGCCGGTCGGCGTCGAGTCGGTGAACCGGAGGCGGGGCCCGGTGCCGTGGATCGCGGCCGTTGTCATCCTTGCGGTCGTGGCGGCCGCGGTGATCTGGGCTGTGGTGGGCCGGCAGAACACCGGCGGTGAGGCCAGCGCGGCGGCAGGTACGCCGACGGCGACGGTGTCAGAGCCCTCGGCCGAGGAACAGATGCTGGCCGGGATCGACGTGATCCTGAAGGCACGGGCGTCAGCGGTGCTGTCCGGCCGGCTTCCGCAGTACCTCCAGGCCGTGGACCCGAAGAACCGGAAGCTGCGGCAACGCGATCAGTTGGTGTTCGCCAACCTGCGCAAGCTCGGCCCGAGCCGGTTGACCTACCAGGTGGACGCCAACTGGGCCCCGGAGGTGCAGCCGCAGCACGGGCCCAGTGGACGGGCGGTCCGCGTTCTGATGCTGATGCAGATCGCCGGCATCGACACCACGCCGCGCGCCACCCCGCTCGGCTACACGTTCGCCGAACGCGATGGGCGCTGGCTGCTGGTCGACGATGACGACCTCGCGGCCGAGACGGACCTCAGCGCGTACCGCGAGCCCTGGGAACTCGGCGCGATCGAGGTGGCGCGGAAGCCCGGCGTACTCGTTGTCGTCCCGGCCGGTGAACGCGCCAACGGTCAGCGCCTCGCGCAGGAGTCGCTGGCGGCTCTTCCGGCGGTGCGGACCGCGACGCGGCGGGCCCAGGCGGGGATCCTCGTCATCGCGATGGCCGACGGCAAGTCGATGGATCCGCAGTGGCGGAGCGGTGGTCATCCGGCAGCCGCCGTCGCCGCGCTGAACTACGCGCCGGCGAATCCGGAGGCGACCGAGTTCAAGGTCGTCGGGAGCCGGGTGGTGATCAACCCGGACCAGCGGGCCAAGGCGGATCGGTTGCTGCTCGCGCACGAGTTCACGCACGCCGCGATGTCGACGCTGGGGAACCGGGCGCCGACCTGGCTGGTGGAAGGATGGGCCGAGTACGTCGAGCTTCGGCTCGCGGAGCGGAGCGGTCAGCGGGAGTGGGTCGCCGATCACCGCGACGAACTGCTGCAGGAGGCGATACCGCCGCTGGTGGTGCTCCCGATCGACGGCGTTTTCCACGGCGAGTACGACGAGGACAGCTACGGGATCAGCTGGGTCCTCGTGGAGTACCTGGTGGACAGGTACGGCCTGAAGACCGTGAACGCCCTGTACGCCGACCTGGCCAAGGGGCCTGACGACCCGGCCGTCCGCGAGCAGGTACTGAGCAAGCACCTGAAGCTCGGCGAGACCGCGCTGATCGCGGCGATCAAGAAGTACGACGGCCCGGCCTGAGGTCAGTGCGGCCGGGGATTGTCCGGGGTCGTGCAGCCGATCAGCACCACCGAGGTGGCCGCACGCTGGGTGGTGAGAGTGGCGGGCACGGTTTGATGCCGCGGGGAGTCGGCCGCCACCGTGATGGTCAGTTCGCCGACGATGGAGAAGTCGGCGGCCTTGGCCTGCAGGCGGCAGCTGGCCTCGGTCGACTTCGACCGATCGACCTGGATCGTCGCCTTCGCCGAGGTCGCCGAGGTGATCTCGAAGCCGAGCAGGCGCGACGTCACCGGCGGGTTCGACTGGATGAACGCGGCCCACAGCAACCAGGCCAGCCCGATCGCGACGACGACGGCCACCACCCCGATGATCAACGGTCGGCGCGACCGCCCGCCCCGCCCGTACCGGGCGTCGAGGTCTGCTGTCGGACTGGTGGGTGATGACTCGCTCAACGGAGGTCCAGGGGGTCGGTCGTGGGGATGGGCCGGGCTTGGAGGACCATTGTGTCTTGTGAGTGGAGATCTTCGGTTGTTGC
This sequence comes from Kribbella sp. NPDC049174, assembly GCF_043197365.1. Taxonomy (NCBI): domain Bacteria; kingdom Bacillati; phylum Actinomycetota; class Actinomycetes; order Propionibacteriales; family Kribbellaceae; genus Kribbella; species Kribbella sp. NPDC049174. Next base: position 87,619 of record NZ_JBICSZ010000005.1, read on the forward strand.
ATGTGCATGCCCACCCTGATGACGAGTCGAGCAAGGGGGCCGCGTCGACGGCCCGGTACGTCGCCGAAGGCGTCGAGGTCCTGGTGGCCACCTGTACCGGCGGGGAACGCGGATCGATCCTGAATCCGAAGATGGACCGGCCGGAGGTGCTGGCGAACATCTCCGAGATCCGCCGCCGGGAGATGGACGCGGCCCGCGAGATCCTCGGCATCCGGCAGGAGTGGCTGGGCTGGGTCGACTCCGGCTTTCCCGAGGGCGACCCGCTGCCGCCGCTGCCGGAGGGCTGCTTCGCCGCGCTGAAGGTCGAGGACGCCGCCGCGCCCTTGGTGAAGCTGATCCGCGAGTTCCGTCCGCAGGTCGTCACGACGTACGACGAGAACGGCGGCTACCCGCACCCGGACCACGTGATGTGCCACCAGATCACTGTCGCCGCGTTCGAGGCGGCCGGTGACAAGGACGCCTACCCGGAGCTCGGCGAGCCGTGGCAGCCGCTGAAGCTGTACTACCACCACACCTTCCACTACGAGCGGATGAAGGCACTGCACGACGGGATGGTCGCGCGCGGCCTGGAGTCGCCGTACGCCGATCGCCTGAAGGACTGGAAGCCGGACCCGGAGAACGAGCGCCGGATCACCACCCGGGTCGAGTGCGCGCAGTACTTCGGCACCCGGGACAAGGCCCTGCTCGCGCACGCCACCCAGATCGATCCGGACGGCGCGTGGTTCGCCGTACCGCTGGAGGTGCACCAGGAGGCGTGGCCGACCGAGGACTACGAGCTGGCCCGGAGTCTGGTCGAGTCCGAACAGCCCGAGGACGACCTGTTCGCGGGGCTGCGCTGACGGCGGGCGTAGACAGTGAGAGACTGGTGGCGTGACAGCGATGACCTTCCTTGCGACGGCCGAGATCGACCCGAACTCGGTGCGCCCCGGCTGGGTCGCGCTGCTGATCGTGCTCGCACTCGGTGCCGCCACGGTGCTGCTGATGCGCAACATGGGCAAGCAGTTGAAGAAGATCCACTTCGACGACGGTTCTGCGCCCGGCCCAGCACCGTCCGACGGCCCAGCGAGCGCGGACAGCTCAGCGGCCCCGGCTGGCGATGCCGAGCCGTCGGCGACGGACGCCCCGAAGACGACTGAGGCGCCGACAGAGAGTGACCCGAAGGCGCACTCTCAGCACTGATTCTGTCGATCACCCGGCACACCCTCATCACGAGATGGTGTCGGACTGGGCAGCCCACCTCCGGCTGACCCTATAGTGAGCGCGTGTTCAATCGTGCCGAGGGCGGGACCGCTCTGTGTCAACTCTGACCCCGCCCCACCGCCCCGGTCAGGGGACCGCGACCCGCGCCGCCCGGCACCGCATGCCCGGACGGCTGGTCGCGGGTGGCGCGGGTGCGGTCGTCATCGCCTCGGTGGCGCTGGCGGCGGCCCTGTTCGCGGCCGGCAGTGAGCCCCGGGACATCGGTGGGATCGGCGGCCCCAGTCTGTTCGTCGGCTGGCTGCTCCCGGTCTTCCGGCTGATCTCGATGGTCGCGACCGTCGGGTGTGCGGGCGCGCTGCTGGCGGCCGTCGTACTGCTCCGGATCGAGGGCGGATCGCTCGGTGTGCAGGGCCGGCGGGCGGTGCGGGACGCGAGCAACTCGGCGATCATCTGGGCCGCCTGTGCGTTCGCCGGTGCGGTCGTCACCGCCTCGATCCTGCTCGATACTCCCGTCACTCTGCTCCGGCTCCGATTGGACGACGCCCTCGGCGTACCGGAGGTCAAGGCGCTGCTGATCACCGGCATCCTGGTCGTTGCCCTGGCCATCGGCATCCGCCGGGTCCAGACCTCGTCCGCGGCCGGGCTCGGCGTGATCGTCGCCATCACCGCACTCATCCCGACCGCGGTCACGGCGTATCCGCGCAACGAGCCGTACGTCGTCCTCGCCGGCACGGCCCTGGTCTTCCATGTCGTCGCGGCGACGAGTTGGATCGGCGGCCTCGCGGGCCTGGTCCGGTACGGGCGGGCCAGCCGGGGTGGACTCACGATCGTGCTCGAGCGGTTCAACCAGGTCGCGCTCATCTCGTCGATCGTGGTCCTGCTGAGCGGCCTGATCAGTGCGGCCGGCCGGCTCGCGGCGAAGGGCGGCGGCTGGGACTCGGTGCCCGACGCCCTCACCAAGGACTCGTACGGCGCGCTGCTGGTGGCCAAGGTGGCCGCCTTCGTGATCCTGATCATCGCCAGCTGGATGCACCGGCGCCGGGCCACCGGCGACCTGCTCGAGCGCGGCCGGGGCTTCTGGCAGGTCGTCGGCTTCGAGCTCTTCGTCATGGCCCTCACCCTGGGCCTGTCGGTCGCCCTCTCGCAGACCGCCTAACGTGGGGGTATGGCGCCCGTCAACGAGCTAGGCCGAAGCACGAGTCCGTATCTGCGGCAGCATGCGGACAACCCGGTGGCCTGGCGGGAGTGGTCGGACCGGGCGTTCCAGGAGGCGCGGGAGCGGGACGTGCCGGTGTTCCTGTCGGTCGGGTACTCGGCGTGTCACTGGTGTCATGTGATGGCGCACGAGTCGTTCGAGGACGAGGCGACGGCGGCGTACCTGAACGAGCAGTTCGTCAGTATCAAGGTGGATCGCGAGGAGCGTCCGGACGTGGACGCGATCTACATGGCGGCGACGGTGGCGATGACCGGCCACGGCGGCTGGCCGATGTCGGTGTTCCTGACCCCGGACGCCGAGCCGTTCTTCTGCGGCACGTACTTCCCGGCCGAACCGCGGGCCGGAATGGCGTCCTTCCGGCAGCTGCTCGAGTCGTTGGTCGACGCGTGGCGGACCAAGCGCGACCAGATCGACGGCATCGGCCGCCGGGTTGTCGAGCAGTTGGGCGCTCAGCAGAGCCAGCAGGGTGACGTGGTGGACCTCGACCGGGCGGCCGCGCTGCTGAAGGTCGACTTCGATCCGGTGGACGCCGGCTTCGGTTCCGCGCCGAAGTTCCCGCCGTCGATGGTCCTCGACTTCCTGCTGCGCCACCATCGCCGGACCGGCTCCGAGGATGCGCTCGCCATGGTGGCGGCGACCTGCGACCGGATGGCCCGCGGTGGCATGTACGACCAGCTGGCGGGGGGCTTCGCGCGGTACTCGGTCGACGGGCAGTGGGTCGTGCCGCACTTCGAGAAGATGCTGTACGACAACGCCCTCCTGCTCGACGTCTACACGCACTGGTGGACCGTCAGCGCGAATCCGCTGGCCCGCCGGATCGCCGAGGAGACCGCCGACTTCCTGCTCACCGAGCTCCGCACCGACGAAGGCGGCTTCGCCTCCGCCCTCGACGCGGACACCGAGGGGGAGGAAGGCAAGTACTACGTCTGGACGACGGAGCAGCTCCACGAGGCGCTGAGCGATGACGACGCCAAGTGGGTCATCGACCTCTGCGACGTCACCGGCACCTTCGAGCACGGCTCCTCGGTCCTGCAGCTCCGCCAGGATCCCGACGACGCCGATCGCTGGCAGCGAATCCGCGCAAGCCTCCTCGCGGTCCGCAGCCGCCGTACCTACCCCGGCCGCGACGACAAGGTAGTTGCCGCCTGGAACGGTCTCGCCATCACCGCACTGGCCCGCGCGGGAGTGATCCTCGACAGACCCGAGTACGTCGAAGCCGCGGAGCAGGCGGCCAGATTGGTCCGGGACGTCCACATCGACGACACCGGACGACTGCACCGCACGTCCCGTGACGGCGCGGTCGGCACGGCCCACGGTGTGCTCGAGGACTACGCGGCGTACGCCCAGGGCTGTCTCACACTGTTAGGTGTCACCGGCAACATCGAGTGGTTCGAAACCGCGCAAAGACTGCTGGATCGGACCCTCGAGCAGTTCGTTGCCGACGGCTCCTACTTCGACACGGCGGCCGACGCCGAGGCGCTGGTCTGGCGTCCGCAGGACCCGACCGACAACGCCAGCCCGTCCGGAGTGAGCCTCGCGGCCGAGGCCTTCACCACGCTCGCCAGCCTGACCGGATCAGTCCGGTATGAAACCGCTGCAGAGCAAGCCCTGCAGGCATCCGCGACGATCGCCGCCCGTGCGCCCCGGTTCGCCGGCCGGGCCCTCGCCGTCGCCGAGACGGTTGCCTCCGGCCCGCTCGAGATCGCGATCGTCGGCGCGTCCCCGGAGTTGACCAGGACCGCGCTGGCCGCCGCACCGTGGGGTACGGCGATCGTCCACGGTGCGCCCGGTCTTGCCGTACCGCTGATGGAAGGCCGGGGCCTGGTCGACGACCGGCCGGCCGCGTACGTCTGTCAGAAGTTCACCTGCCGGCTGCCGGTCGTGTTGCCGGAAGACCTTCGTCGTGCGTTGACGCCGTCGAACTGACAACGACGGCGGTGCGGGTTTTCCCTGCGGTTTCGCCGGAATCCCTTGACTCGGGGCCCGGCGAGGACGAGAGTCCTCCCTCAGTCGGATGTAACAGATCTCGCATGTCCTGACACGCAGTGTCACAACTGAGGCAGTGGCACTGATGGGTCAGACATCCGGCGTCCCCAAATTGAATTGGTCGCTGCGCCCAAACAGCGACCACACCGTGAGGAGATGTTGTCTTGAAACGACTGACATCAGCAGGGGCGGTGGCCATCGTCGCGGCAGCAGGACTTGCCGGGGCGTCGTTCATCGGCTCACCAGCGGGAGCCGCTGATCGTGCGGCTCCGCTCCCGGCGTCCGGCTTCAACCAGCCGGCCGCTGTCCAGGCCGAACAGGCGCTGACCGCGCAGACGGCCGCAGCTCTCGGGCTCGCCAGTGGTGAGGTACTCAAGGTCCGTGACGTCGCGAAGGATGCCGACGGCACCGAGTACGTTCGCTACGACCGGACCTACAACGGCCTGCCGGTCGTCGGCGGCGACCTGATCGTCAAGCGCAAGGGCGCGACGGTCGGTCAGGTGACCTACAACCGCGGCGCCAAGTCCGTGGGTGTCGCGACCAAGCCGACTCTGTCCCAGTCGGCCGCGTTGGCCACCGCCGCGAAGACCGCCAAGTTCAAGGCCACCGGCAACAAAGGCTCGCTGGTCGTGTTCGTCACCGAGACCAGGCCCGTCCTCGCGTACGACGTCGTCACCACCGGGGTGAAGGCGGACCAGACTCCGTCCGTCCTGCACTCCTACATCGACGCCAAGACCGGCGCGGTGCTGGCCCAGTCGGACGAGATCAAGACCGGTACCGGGAACTCGATGTACTCCGGCACCGTCAGCATCGGCACCTCGGGTAGTTACTCGATGAGCGACCCGAGCCGCGGTGGCAACTACACCACCGACCTCAACGGAGCCACCTCCGGCGCCGGTACGACGTTCACCGACCCCGACGACACCTGGGGCAACGGCGCCACCTCGAACCGCCAGACCGCCGGTGTCGACGCGCACTTCGGTTCCCAGCTGACCTGGGACTACTACAAGAACGTCCACGGCCGCAACGGCATCTTCAACAACGGCCAGGGCGCGCGCTCCCGGGTGCACTACGGCAACGCGTACGTGAACGCGTTCTGGGACGGCACCCAGATGACGTACGGCGACGGCGCCGGCAACGCCCGTCCGCTGACGAGCATCGACGTGGCCGGTCACGAGATGAGCCACGGTGTCACCGAGGCGACCGCCAACCTGAACTACTTCGGTGACGCGGGCGGCCTGAACGAGTCCACCTCGGACATCTTCGGCACCGCGGTGGAGTTCTCCGCCAACAACTCGTCCGACCCGGGTGACTACCTGATCGGCGAGAAGATCAACATCAACGGCAACGGCACCCCGCTGCGCTACATGGACAAGCCGTCGAAGGACGGCCGCAGCTACGACTGCTGGAGCAGCGCGGTCGGCGGCGCCGACCCGCACTACTCGTCCGGCCCGCTGAACCACTGGTTCTACCTGGCCTCCGAGGGCACCGGCAGCAAGGTGATCGGGGGAGTGACGCACAGCAGCACCGCCTGCAACGGCGCCACCATCGCCGGTGTCGGCCGCGACGTGGCCGCCAAGGTCTGGTACCGCACTCTGAGCACCAAGCTCAGCTCGGGCAGCACTTACAAGGACGCCCGCGAAGGCGCGATCAACTCGGCCAAGGAGCTGTACGGCGCCGACTCGACCCAGTGCAAGGGCATCGAGGCCGCGTTCAACGGCATCTCCGTCCCGGCCGGCGCGGCGACCTGCGGTGGCGGCACCGAGCCGCCGCCCACCGGTGGCAACCTGTTGCTGAACCCGGGCTTCGAGTCCGGTGCGGTGAACTGGACCGGCACCTCCGGCCCGATCACCAACAACAGCGGGCGTCCGGCCCGGACCGGCACCTGGAAGCTGTGGCTCGGCGGGAACGGCATCACCTCGACCGAGACCATCTCCCAGCAGGTCACCATCCCCGCGAGCGCGACCAGCGCGACGCTGTCGTTCTGGATCCGCATCGACACCGCCGAGACGACCACCTCGACCGTGTACGACCGGACCAGGATCCAGATCGTCGACGGTGCGACCACGACGACGCTGGCGACGTACTCGAACCTCAACAAGAACACCACCTACACGCAGAAGACCTTCAATGTCACGGCCTACAAGGGCAAGACGGTCTCGGTGAAGTTCCTGATGAACGAGGACTCGTCGCTGCAGACCAGCTTCGTCATCGACGACACCTCGCTGACCGCGGGCTGATCCAGCACCCTCGGTAGAACCGTCCGGGGCGCGCGGCCTCCGCCCAGGCCCGCGCCCCGGATTTCTTCTTTGTTTGAGGCCAAAGGAGATCCGCCCATGCGCAAGTCCCTCTACTCCGGTCTCGGCATCGTCCTCGTGGCCGGCGCATTGCTTGCCCCAAGCAACGTCGCCGGCGCGGTCGAGTCACCGGACATCTCCGTCACCAACACCAAGGCGCACCTCGACCAGTTCCAGTCGATCGCCACCAGCAACGGCGGCAACCGCTACACCGGCCGCCCCGGGTACAAGGCGTCCGCGGACTGGGTGAAGGCCAAGCTCGACGCGGCCGGCTACACCACCACCCTGCAATCCTTCTCCACGTCGGCCGGTACGTCGTACAACGTCATCGCCGAATGGCCGCACGGCGACGCGAACCATGTCGTGATGGCCGGCTCACACCTCGACTCGGTCAGCTCCGGGCCGGGGATCAACGACAACGGCTCAGGTAGCGCCGGCGTACTCGAAGCCGCCCTCGCCTACGCTGCCAGCGGCCAGACCCCCAGGAACCGGTTGAGGTTCGGCTTCTGGGGCGCCGAGGAGCTCGGTCTGCTCGGCTCGAAGTACTACGTGAACAACCTGCCCGCGGCCGAACGCGACAAGATCGAGCTGTACCTGAACTTCGACATGATCGCGTCGCCGAACCCGGGCTACTTCGTGTACGACGACAATCCCGCGGGCAACGGCGCCCGTGACGACCTGGTCGCGTACTTCACCGGCAAGAGCGTGCAGACCGAGTTCATCGATGTCCAGGGCCGGTCCGACCACGCCGCGTTCCGGTCGCTCGGGATCGCGACCGCGGGCACATTCTCCGGCGCCGAGGGGACGAAGACGTCCGCCCAGGCGGCCAAGTGGGGCGGTACGGCGGGTCAGGCCTTCGACTCGTGTTACCACCGCTCCTGCGACAACATCAACAACCTCAACCTGACCTCGCTGGACCGCCAGATCGACGCCATCGGTCACATGGTCTGGAACTACACCCAGAAGGACTACAGCGAGGGCCCGCCGCCGACCGGGGACAACCTGCTCCAGAACCCGGGCTTCGAGTCGGGTGCGGTGAACTGGACCGGCACCACCGGGGCGATCACCCACAGCACCTCACGACCGGCCCACGGCGGCAGCTACAAGGCGTGGCTGCAGGGCAACGGCCGGACCACCACCGAGAACATCGGCCAGTCGGTGGCGATCCCGTCCGCCGCGACCGCCGCGTCGCTGTCGTTGTGGATCCGGATCGACACCGCGGAGACGACCGGCTCGACGGTCTACGACACCGTCAAGGTCCAGATCGTCGACGGCTCCACGACCACCACGCTGGCGACGTACTCGAATCTGAACAAGAACACGTCGTACGTGCAGAAAACCTTGAACGTCCTTGCCTACAAGGGAAAGACGGTCACGGTTCGGTTCCTCGGACAGGAGGACTCGTCGTTGCAGACCAGCTTCGTGATCGACGACGTGGCGGTGACCACGAGCTGACTCAGATTGGCTTGCACAGCTTGCCCGGTGGGATGGCGGCTTCGGTGAGGAGAGTGCTCACCGGGGCCGTCATCGCCTTCACCTTCGGCTCCTCCAGCCGGGCGGTCTTACCGTTCGCGGTCACCGCGACGATCATGTCGTCGGGGTGCCGGACGGTCGGCTTGACCACCGGGAGGCTGGCCCAGTCGACCTGCTGCGCGGCCGCGGTGATGGTCGCCAGCAGAGACTGATCCAGCTTGCAGCGGACCGTCTCCTTGCCACGTGAGCTCACCGTGGCGACACCGTCGGTGTCGATCACCACCTTGTCGTCGAAGCCGGCGAAGCCGCCGGTCCTGGTGACGACGAGTGGCAAGCCGGTACCGACGGGAGTCGACTGGGTCACAGTCGGCGTCGTCGGTGTGGGCGTGCGGCTGACCGGCGTACCGCTCGAGCCGCCTTCGCTGCCGCAGCCGGTCAGGACGAGTCCCGCGACGGCGGCCACCACTGCGTATCTGCTGAGGTTCCTCACGCACCATGGATACACGGAGGCAGAGCGTTCGTTGCAGCTGTGACACGACTGTCATCTGGTCGTTAGACGACCGTGGAGACCAGATCCACCAGCGCCCGCGTGAGCATCACCCGCTCCTCGAACATCGCCAGAGTGGCCGCGTCACCGGGTTGGGAGATCTGTTCCAGCGGCAGCGCGGTGAAGGTCGCCCGGGCGAGCAGAGAGCCGAGGTAGCCGTACAGCACCTGGTCCTCGGTCGCGTCCATCCCCTCCTCGGCCAGGCCGGTCAGGAACGCCTTGAAGATCGTCTTGTGGACAACCGGCAGTGCCTCGGGCGACAGCTCGCCGGCGTGCGCGAGCCCGACCAGCAGCTGACCGAGGTCGAACCCGACCGCCTGCGGACAGTCGAACCCCCAGTCGATCACCACGAACTCGTCCGGTTTCCCCTTCGGAACCAGCAGGTTCTGCGGACTCGCATCCCCGTGCTGGTAGCACTGCGGCAAGGCGTCGAGGGCATCCAGTACGACGGGCAGCCGCTCAGCCAGGTCGAGCAGGTCGTCCCGCAGTCGGTGGTCGCCGGCGTGACACACAGCCGCGGCGAGCAACGGGTGGCGCCAGGTCTCCGGATCGGCGAGGGCCGGCACCGCGGACATCATCACGCGCCCGTTGGTGTAGTAGCGCAACGCGTACCCGGGCCGGTTGAAGTCACCGCCGCGCGGCAGCAGCGGCTGGACGAGATGCGGCTGACGGCGGGCGGACAGCCGGCCGAGCAGGTACGCCGCGCGCTCGAACCGCTCCAGTGGCCACGGCCCCGGCTCCTGGGTGACGTTCTCCATCCAGAGCGTGCCGCGGTCGTCGTCGTACAGGTCGATCCGGTAGGCCTCGGGCAGCCGCATGCCCTCGGGAAGCAGGTCGGCGACCCCGCTGCGGTGGACGGCGATCTCGAGCTGCCAGGGCAGGTTCTGGACGAAGATCTCCCGGAACTGCTCGGGCACCATGTCGAGGAACGGCCAGTGCCGGACCGACTGCAGTTTCTTGACGAAGCAGGACCAGTCGACCGTTTCGGTCTCCGGTGCGCCGGTCGGCAGCGTCGCCGTACCGAAGACGCGCAGCAGCGCCTCGGTGCTCGGCGTACCGATCGGATAGTCGACCGGCTCGACCCGGACGTCGCCGGGATCTGCCTCCGGATGGCCGGTGATGGTCCGGACCAACGCGGTGAAGTCGTCCTCGGCCAGCGCGTCGCGGCCCAGCGGTTCCAGTGCGGTGATCATCCCTGTGTCCCCCCAAACGATGTCTACTGCCCATCGTGCGGGAGGATCTTCAGCCAGTCTTCAGGGCTGGCACGGATGTGCCGGACAGTCAGCCCGCTCGGTACGTCGCGATGCTGACGGCGATGTAGTGGCAGACGAACGCGGCCACGGTGAACGCGTGGAAGATCTCGTGGAAGCCGAACCACCGCGGTGAGGGGTTGGGCCGCTTGGTGCCGTAGACGACCGCACCGATCGAATACAGCCCGCCACCGACCGCGATCAGCGTGACTACCGCGGCGCCGCCCTGCTGGTAGAAGTCGCCCATCCAGAAGATCGCCACCCAGCCCAGCGCCAGGTAGATCGGGGTGTAGAGCCAGCGCGGCGCGTGCACCCAGAAGATCCGGAACAGGATGCCCAGCAGCGCGCCGCCCCAGACCATGCTGAGCAGCAGGACCCGGTCGTTGCCGTGCAGCAGAACCATACCGAGCGGCGTGTAGGTGCCGGCGATCAGCAGGAAGATGTTGCTGTGGTCGAGCCGGCGCAGCACGGCCTCGCCGGCCGGGCCCCAGTAGAACCGGTGGTACAGCGCGGAGATGCCGAACAGCAGCATCGCGCCCAGCGTGTAGACCGCCGCCGCCCAGCGCGCGCTCGCGCCCGGGGCCAGGCAGATCAGCACGATGCCGGCGGCGGTGGCGAACGGGAAGGTGCCGGCGTGCAGCCAGCCGCGAAGCTTGGGTTTGAGCGGCCCGAGCCGCCCGGACAGCCGGTGACCGAGTTCCTGGGGCTGGGTGCTGGAAGCGGTCATCGCCGTCCTTTCAAAGTGCCGGGCGGTGGTCACCTACGCCACCGTAACCTACGGAACCGTAGGTCCAAATGGTCCAGAAGGATGAAATGTAGGCGAGATCACCCGTACGCACACCTCACCTCGCGTGTCCGACGCACGAACTGCGGTGAAAGTTCGGCGTGTCTGCGAGTTGGCAGTGAGCTGGCTGCAGGCCTCACCAGGGCGGTGAATCTCGGCTAGCCTCGTGACTGAGAGTCTTCGAGGAGAGCAACCTGCCCATGCGGACACCTGGCAAGCAAAAGCTGCGCGACGCGGTGTACGGCCTGTACGAACGTCGAGTGCGCCGATCCCTGTCGCCGGAGCGGATCCCGCGGCACATCGGCGTCATCATCGACGGCAACCGGCGCTGGGCCCGGGCGGCCGGAGACCCGGTGTCGCGCGGTCACGAGGCCGGGGCGAACAAGATCACCGAGTTCCTCGGCTGGTGCGACGACGTCGGCGTCAAGGTCGTCACCGTCTGGATGCTCTCCACCGACAACCTGAGCCGCCCGGCCGACGAGTTGGAGCCGTTGCTGCGGATCATCGAGCAGACGGTCGAGGAGCTCACCGCGATCGGCCACTACCGGATCCACCCGGTCGGCGCGCTCGACCTGCTGCCCGGAGCCACCGCCGAGACGCTGAAGGCGGCCGAGACGGCCACCCACGGCGTCGACGGGATGCTGGTCAACGTCGCGGTCGGGTACGGCGGCCGACGCGAGCTGGCCGACGCGGTCCGTTCGCTGCTGCTCGAGGAGGCGGCGAAGGGCATCTCGATCGAGGAGCTGGCCGAGCGCGTCGACGTCGAGCACATCGCCCGGCACCTCTACACGAAAGGCCAGCCGGACCCGGACCTGGTCATTCGGACGTCGGGTGAGCAGCGACTGGGCGGGTTCCTGCTGTGGCAGAGCGCGCTGAGCGAGTTCTACTTCTGCGAGGCACTCTGGCCGGACTTCCGGCACGTCGACTTCCTGCGGGCGATCCGGAGCTACGCACAGCGGGAGCGCCGCTTCGGGACGTGACACCGCGTCCACACCGCCGGCACGTGGTCCGACGCCGTAGGTAGTAGGCGTACGTCGCCGTACCGAGGCCTGCTCCCCAGAGCACCCACAGGATCCCCGGGAGGTTCACCGCCCAGCTGTCGGCGTAGGCCGGGAGCTGGGCGTTCATCAGACCCGCGGGGATCAGTACGACGGCCACCACGGACGCGGGGATGATCGCCAGCAGCGGTGGGACCCGCTTGCCGGCCTTGAACCAGATCCAGCGTGGATAGACCTCACCCCAGCGATGCACCAGTCCGTGGGTCAGGACGCCGCCGCCGATACCCATCAGGGCCATGGCGAGGCCGATCTCCAGCATTCCGGGGGTGTCGACCATCATCTGGTGGAACTCGTCGGTGATGCCCAGCGGCCAGCCGAAGTACCAGGCCACCCGGGTGAACTCGTAGGGCAGGTTCGCCACGACCGAGATGGCCACCGCCCAGCGTCCCCAGCGCAGCGCCGACTCCGGTGTCGTCCAGGTCCTCTCCGATCCCTCGCCGCGGCCACAGGAGACGCAGGCGTCGCGGCTGCGGCGGTGGTAGGCGATCGCGGTCGCGGCCCAGAGCAGGCCGCCGATGAACAGGATGACCAGGTTCACCCGATGCCAGTACAGGATGTCGCCGACGCCGCCTTGCTCGCCCGGGATGCCGGTGAACGCGAAGACGATGATCGCGGGGGAGAGCGCGACGAGCGCGACCAGCGTGTAGTCGGGGATCACCAGCGCGAGGCCGACCGCGAGGACCGCGGCGATCGCCTGCAGCACCCAGCCGCGGGCGCGACGCCTGGTCATCACGATCGCGAGCACCGCGCCACCGAGTCCGACCGCGGCCATGATCGGCGCCACGACGTCTGCCGACGACCCCTCCAGGATCGAGCCGGTCGCCCGATCGTCGGCCACCTTCGCGAACGGGAACCCGGCTCCGCCGAGTGACCAGTAGACGCCCAGTACGCCGTACGCGAAGGACCAGACGGCTGTCGCATATCCGGTGAGTTCCGGCCAGTGTTTTCGCATGACGCCAGCGTTCCGCGCACGGGCGCCGGACCGGATCACTCCGGAGGGTGAGCGTCCTCCCCCGTGCGGTGGACAAGGTGTAACAAGCCGTTAACCCCGAGGACGGGCGTGTCGGGCTGCGCGGTTTGGGCCGCAGATCTACCCTCGTGGTGACGGTCGGAGGGGAAGCCGGCTGTCCGGGAGGCCCGATCAGCTTGAGAATCGTTCGCCAGCCGGTTGCCCCATGAGGGGCAGAACGGAGTGCCCGAGACCCCAGGTCTCGATCTCACTGGTTCCCGGAACCGCTCGTGCGGCGGTCCGGAGGGGATCTGCACCAGATCCCCGGGCCAGCTCCCGGTCCAACACCTAACCACTGGTGGGCCGGGCGTGGTGCACGTCGCGGCCCGAGAGGACGTGCGACATGGCTGCCACCCACGCCAAGGCGTCAAGTACCTCATCCACACCGGCCCAGCGCACCTTCGTGCTGGACACCTCGGTGCTCCTGTCCGACCCGCACGCGATGATGCGGTTCGACGAGCACGAGGTGGTCGTCCCGGTGGTCGTCGTCACCGAATTGGAGGGCAAACGGCATCACCCGGAACTCGGCTACTTCGCTCGTACCGCGCTGCGACTGCTCGACGAGCTCCGGATCCTGCACGGACGTCTTGACGCGCCCCTGCCAGTGGGGGAGAAGGGTGGAACTCTTCGGGTCGAACTGAACCATACGGACCCGGAGACGTTGCCGGCCGGCTTCCGGCTCGGCGACAACGACAGCCGCATCCTCGCGGTGGCCTGCAACTTCAAGGCCGAGGGCCGCGATGTCACGCTGGTCTCGAAGGACCTGCCGATGCGGGTCAAGGCGTCGGCCTGCGGCCTGATGGCCGAGGAGTACCGCGCCGAGCTGACCCTGGAGTCCGGCTGGACCGGGATGAGCGAGCTCGAGGTCGCGACCCACGACGTAGACGACCTGTACGAGAACGGCGTCCTGGAGCTTCCGGAGGCCGGTGAGTTCCCGACCCACACCGGGCTGGTGCTGCTGTCCGAGCGGGGCAGTGCGCTCGGCCGGGTGATGCCGGACAAGCGGATCCGGTTGGTCCGGGGTGACCGGGAGGCGTTCGGGATCCGCGGGCGGTCGGCGGAGCAGCGGGTCGCGCTCGACCTGTTGCTGGACCCGGACGTCGGGATCATCTCGCTCGGCGGCCGCGCCGGGACCGGGAAGTCGGCGCTCGCGCTGTGCGCCGGGCTCGAGGCGGTGATGGAACGGCGGCAGCACAAGAAGGTGGTGGTGTTCCGGCCCCTGTTCGCGGTCGGCGGCCAGGAGCTCGGGTACCTGCCCGGCTCGGAGTCGGAGAAGATGCAGCCGTGGGCCCAGGCTGTCTACGACACCCTCGGTGCGCTCACCAGCGCTGACGTGATCGACGAGGTGATGGACCGCGGCATGCTCGAGGTGTTGCCGCTGACCCACATCCGCGGCCGGTCGCTGCACGACGCGTTCGTGATCGTGGACGAGGCCCAGTCGCTGGAGCGCAACGTGCTGCTCACCGTGCTGTCCCGGGTCGGCGCCAACTCGCGGGTGGTGCTCACCCACGACGTCGCGCAGCGGGACAACCTGCGGGTCGGCCGGCACGACGGCGTGGTCGCGGTGGTCGAGCAGCTGAAGGGCCACCCGCTGTTCGCGCACGTGACCCTGACCCGGTCGGAGCGCTCCCCGATCGCCGCCCTGGTGACCGAGATGCTCGACGACCTGCAGCTGTGACCGGGGTGGAGGTGTCTGTAAGGAGTGTTTCTACTGTTAGGTAATAAGAGTCTGTAAAGCTCAGGTAAGACTTCCGCCGTACCCGGTGCGGCCGCCACTCAGGCGGCCGCACCGTTCTTTGTGACCTGCTTGTGATCACGGTCTGTTTAGGCCAGAGTATGTTCCTGTTGCCAGCCGACGGGGGTCGGGTTTTCTCGGAAGGACAGATGAAAGCGAAGCGCTCCGTCGCGGCTCTCTCAGTGACTGGGATCGCCGTCGTCTCCGTTGTCGCGGGTATCGACCTCTTCAGCTCCCCCGGGAGCAGCCACGCCTCAGAGCAGGTGTCCGGCCGGGCCGAGATGGCTGTGCTGAACAGCGAGAAGGCGCGCGCCGTCAAGACGCCCTCGGAAAAGCCCCTGACCGCCGAGGAGCAGGCCAAGGAGGTTGCCCGGCTGCGCAACCAGCTCGAGGCGGTCGAGCAGGCCCGGAAGGCGGCGCAGGACCAGGCCCAGGTGAAGCGGGCGGCCAAGAACGCCGCGCTCCGGCGGTACGAGGCGTTGCGGAAGACGAACGAGAGCTCCAGTGACGAGCGCGCCAGCCGCGACGCCGAGCGGAAGAAGCTCGAAGGCACCCCCAAGGAGGTCGCGCGGAACCTCCTGCCCGACCACGGCTGGGGCGACGCGCAGTTCACCTGCCTGGAGAAGCTCTGGAACAAGGAGTCCCGCTGGCAGGTCGATGCCGACAACCCGAGCTCCTCGGCGTACGGCATCCCGCAGGCCCTCCCCGGCAACCGGATGGCGGCCTACGGCTCCGACTGGCGGACCAATCCGGTCACCCAGATCAAGTGGGGCCTCGACTACATCGAAGACCGCTACAACTCCCCCTGCTCGGCGTGGGCCCACTCCCAGGCCAAGGGCTGGTACTGAGCCCTACCAAGGGATCGGGCCGTTCTCGTCGAAGAAGCCGCCAGTGGGTCCGGCAGCAGGGATGACCGCGTACCGGACCACGACGGCAGCCCCCTGTGCCACCGGCCGGTCGGCGCCGGGTGACATGTCGGTTCTGGTGTAGCCAGGGTTGACCGCGTTGACCTTGATCGGCGTCTCTCGCAGTTCGCTCGCGAAAGCGACGGTCACCGCGTTCACCGCCGACTTCGACGTGTTGTACGCCAGGCCGTTCCACTCCGGGCGCCAATCCGGCCGGCTGACGACGGTCAGCGACCCAGCTCCGGACGACAGGTTCACGATCCGTCCGGCCTCGGCTCTGCGCAGCAATGGAAGCGCAGCCTGCGTCACGGCGACCAGACCGAACACATTGGTCTCATAGGTTCGTTTGAGCACGTCCAGTGCGACCTCACTCGGCGGACCCTCGGGCTGGGCGGTGCCGGCGTTGTTGACGAGCACATCGAGCCATCTGTGCTGCTGGTCGATCAGCTGGATCGCGGTCGCGACGCTCTCCGGGTTGCTGACATCCAAGACGACGTACGACACCTCTGCTCCCTCGGAGCGGAGCTTCTCCGCCGCTGTCCGGCCGCGGTCCTCGTCACGCGACCCGATCACCACCCGGTGATTCAGCTGGGCGAGCTGCCGGGCCACCTCGAAGCCGATGCCCTTGTTGCCGCCGGTCACCAGCGCGACCTTCCCACTGACTGTCATTCGTCGTCCTCGGCGTAGAGTCTTGGTCCGCGTCCGGAGGCCGGCGCGAAGGAGGACACCATTCTCACTATTGAGTGCGGCGGCGTTTGACATGGCGGAGATCGCGCGGGGTCGCAGCGAGCGGGGCGAGCTCGTTCTGCGGCGGCGGGAGGACGACGGGGCCCTGGAGCTCCGGGTGAACGGCGTCTTCGTGATGGACGACGTGGAGACCTCCAGCGAGGAGCTGCTGGCGTCGGCCGCGCTCTCGTCGATACGACGTCCTGACCGGGTGCTCGTGGGCGGTCTGGGGCTCGGCTACACCGTGCGTGCGCTGCTGGCCGACCCGCGGCTCGGTGAGGTGGTCGTCGCGGAGATCGAGCCAGATGTGGTCGCGTGGATGCGTGCCGGGCTGGTCCCGTCCGTGCTGGACGATCCGCGGGTGTCTGTGGTGGTGGGCGACGTCCGAACTGTGGTCACAGCCTCCCCGGACGCCTCCCTCGACGCCATCCTGCTGGACGTCGACAACGGCCCGGACTTCCTTGTATACAACGAGAACTCGCCTGTCTACGCCTCCCCGTTCGTCACCACGTGCCGGTCCAAACTGCGAACAGGCGGCGTACTGACGGTCTGGTCGTCCTCCGCGTCATCGGACCTGGAGGCGATCGTCACCTCCGTCTTCGGCGCGTGCGTGATCAAGCCCGTCTCCGTCAACCTCCAGGGCCGCGCCGAGACGTACTACGTCTACCAGGGCAGCTCGTAGCTCGGCGGTTGGGTGAACGCATCTATCCTCCTGTGTCGTTGTCCACAGCTTGTTTTTCAGCGGGGCCGACAGCGCTGAGCGACGTACTCTGCAGGTATGGGTGACAACGTGGAATTCAGGATCGAGCACGACACGATGGGAGAGGTCAAGGTGCCTCGGGACGCGTTGTGGCGGGCGCAGACCCAGCGTGCGGTGGAGAACTTCCCGATCTCCGGCCGGCCGCTGGCGCCGGAGCTCGTGCACGCGCTCGCACAGATCAAGGCGTCGGCGGCCGTGGTGAACGCGGAGCTCGGCGTTCTCGACCGGGCGCAGGCCGACGCGATCGTCGCCGCCGCGGACAAGGTGGCCGCGGGGGAGTACGACGCCGAGTTCCCGATCGACGTGTTCCAGACCGGCTCGGGGACGTCGACGAACATGAACACCAACGAGGTGCTCGCCACCCTCGCGAGCCGCGAGCTGGGCACCGAGGTGCACCCGAACGACCACGTCAACGCATCCCAGTCGAGTAACGACACCTTCCCGTCGGCGATCCACGTCGCCGCCACCGCGGGCGTCGTCCAGGATCTGCTGCCGGCGCTCGAGCAGTTGGCGCAATCCCTGTCCGACAAGGGATCCGAGTTCGCCGAGGTGGTGAAGTCCGGGCGGACCCACCTGATGGACGCGACGCCGGTGACGCTCGGGCAGGAGTTCGATGGGTACGCGATGCAGATCCGTCGCGGTGCGGACCGGGTTCGCGCAACGCTGCCGCGGGTGTCCGAGCTGCCCCTGGGAGGGACGGCGGTCGGGACGGGGATCAACACACCACCCGGCTTCGCCGCCAAGGTGATCGACGAGCTGAACCGCCGGACCGGCCTGGAGCTGAGCGAGGCTGCGGATCACTTCGAGGCGCAGGGAGCGCGGGACGGGCTGGTGGAGCTCTCGGGTCAGCTCAAGACGATCGCGGTCAGCCTGACCAAGATCTGCAACGACCTGCGCTGGATGGGGTCCGGGCCGCGGGCCGGGCTGGGCGAGATCCAGTTACCCGACCTGCAACCGGGGTCGAGCATCATGCCGGGCAAGGTGAACCCGGTGATCTGCGAGGCGACGCTGATGGTCGCCGCCCAGGTGATGGGCAACGACACCACGGTCACGGTGGCCGGTGCCGGCGGCAACTTCGAGCTGAACGTGATGCTCCCGGTGATCGCGCGCAACCTGCTCGAGTCGATCACCCTGCTGGCGAACAGTTCCCGCCTGCTGGCCGAGCGCTGTGTCGACGGCATCACCGCGAATGTCGAGCACGCCCGTGCGCTGGCCGAGTCGTCGCCGTCGATCGTGACTCCGCTGAACCGCTACATCGGCTACGAGAACGCGGCCGCGGTGGCGAAGAGCGCGCTCAAACAGGGCAAGACGATCCGTGAGGTCGTGATCGAGAACGGTCATGTGGAGAAGGGCGATCTGACCGAGGAGCAGTTGGATGCGGCCCTCGACGTACTGTCGATGACTCGGCCGGCCCAGCCATGACGGCCGCGGCGGCGCCTGAGCCGGGGCGCTTCTGGGAGCCGGGCACGGTGATCGAGTGGGTGTACCAGGGGACCGGTCGGCACGAGGACAAACCGAACGTCCGGCCGATGACCGTGGTGCGCGATGACGAGGACGGGCTGGTCGCCTGGCTCGCGCCCGGTACGCCGCTGATCAAGCCGGTGCTCACCGACGGCCGCGAGACCAGGTACGCCGGTCCGGTCGCGATGTTCACCGAGGAGCGGGTGCTGAAGCTCGACGTCTGGCGCGGCACCGGGATCCTGAAGGTGTTGCCGCCGGGCAAGCCGTGGTCGGTGTGGCTGTTCTGGGCGGACGACGGCACGTTCCGCGGGTGGTACGTGAACCTCGAGGCGCCGCATGTCCGGGATGTCGCAGGTCGTCGTACCAGCACCGTCGATCATGTCCTCGATCTCTGGATCCACCCGGATCGATCGATCGAGTGGAAGGATGAGGACGAGCTGGAAGGTGCGGTCACAGCGGGTCGCTTCAGCTCCGCCGAGGCCGCCGGGATCATCGCCGACGCGCACGTCGCTGTTCGCGAGATCGAGGCCTGGGGCCCACCGTTCTCGGACGGCTGGGAGTCCTGGACCCCGCCCGCTCACTGGCGCTTGCCGACGGCCCCGACCACGCACCAACCGACCCTGATCGCCGAGGAGCTGTACAGCTGACATGCCCAATGCTCTTCTGCTCAGCGGTGGCGGCGGGGTCGGCAAGACCACCCTCGGCCAGGCCATCGGTCGGCTGCTGACCTCCCGCCGCCACCCGACCGCGGTGCTCGACCTCGACGCCGTGGCCCAGTTCGGCCCGGCGGGTCCACCGGGCCCGGCCGTCGCCGGTCGCGCTCTTCCGGCCGGCCTGCGGTTCCACGACCAGTTGCGGGTGCACAACCTCGCCGCGGTGTGGACCACCTACCGTGACGCCGGTGCCCGCTTCATGGTCGTCAGCGGTCCCGTGGACACGGCCGACCATCGCGCGGCGTACACGTCGGCGTTGGTGGACTGCGACGTACAGGTGGTCAGGGTGGTCACTCCGCCCGACCTGATCGCGGAGCGTACCCGGACCACCCGCGGCCCCGAGTGGGACCTCCAGACCGCGCTCGACCAGGCCGCGACCCACGAGCCGATCCAGGACCACACCGTGACCAACGACCGGCCACCGGCGGAGGTCGCCGCGGAAATCCTGGCGAGGGTTGCCTGGAGCTCGTGAGCAACGGGTGGGTCACGAGGGGTTCTCAATTCCAGGTTCGGACTTACCGTGGAAACATGTACACGATCGAGCTGCAACCTGAGGAGCTGCGACTACTGCGATCCGCGCTTGGGTCGTACCTCCAGGCCTTCGGCCACAACGAAGCCGATGTCGTCCAGGCCGCGAAGACGCTCCTCCTCAAGCTGCCGGAGCCAGTCGAGGTGAAGGCGAGTTAGTTCTGCACGGGTTCCAGTAGGGCGACCGGGATCGGGCGCTTGGCCTTGGTCGCGTAGCGCCCGATGCGCGGGTCCTCGGCCAGGATGACGTCGGTCCAGACGGTCTGACGTTCCTGGCCGGTCAGCTCACGCGGATGCATGGTGACATGCTTCGCGCCGAGCTGGACGTCCGTGGTCTCGACCGCGCGCAGGTTGCGGAACCAGTCCGGGTCGGTCCTCGAACCTGAGCCGGTTCCCCAGACCAGCAGTCCGTCGGGCCGTTCCAGGTACCGCACACAGGTCGAGTGCGGTTCGCCGGTCCGGCGGCCGGGCGTGGTCAGCATCAGCACGTGCACGTCCTTGCTGCCACTGGCCAGCCGCCCGTCGAGGGTGCGATACATCCACACCCCGATCCGGTTCCCCACCCGCGCCATCCGTCGGCTCATCCCCACCACCCCCGCTTCCGAGGGTCCTGCGATCACCGAGCGTCGTCAAGCCTCAACTGCGGGGGCGGACCGTGAGCGGGACGGGCTTCCGCGTGTCGGTGAAGAAGTCGTTGCCCTTGTCATCCACCACGACGAAGGCCGGGAAGTCCTCGACCTCGATCTTCCAGACCGCTTCCATCCCGAGCTCGGCGTACTCCACCACGTCGACAGACTTGATGCAGTCCTGCGCCAGCCGGGCCGCCGGGCCGCCGATCGAGCCCAGGTAGAAACCGCCGTGCTCCTTGCACGCCTGCGTCACCTTCGCCGACCGATTGCCCTTGGCAAGCATGACGAACGATCCACCGGCCGCCTGGAACTGGTCGACGTACGCGTCCATCCGTCCGGCCGTGGTCGGCCCGAAGGAGCCGGACGCGTACCCCTCGGGCGTCTTGGCCGGGCCGGCGTAGTACACCGCGTGGTCGCGCAGGTACTGCGGCATCGGCTCGCCGGCGTCGAGGCGCTCCTTGATCTTGGCGTGCGCGATGTCCCGGGCGACGACGAGCGGGCCGCTCAGCGAGAGCCGGGTCTTCACCGGCAGCTTGGTCAGCTCGGCGCGGATCTCGCTCATCGGCCGGTTCAGGTCGATCCGGACCACGTCGGTGTCGTCGTCGAGGTGCTCGTCGGTGGTGTCCGGCAGGAACCGCGCCGGGTCGCGCTCGAGCTGCTCCAGGAACACACCCTCCGGCGTGATCTTCGCCAGCGCCTGCCGGTCGGCCGAGCAGGACACCGCGATCGCGACCGGGCAGGACGCGCCGTGCCGCGGCAGCCGGATCACCCGGACGTCGTGGCAGAAGTACTTGCCGCCGAACTGCGCGCCGATCCCGAACTCCTGGGTCAGCTCGAAGACTTTCTCCTCCAGCCCCAGGTCGCGGAACCCGTGCCCGAGCGGCGAACCCGAGGTCGGCAGCGAGTCGAGGTAGTGCGCGGACGCGTACTTCGCGGTCTTCAGCGCGTACTCCGCGGAGGTGCCGCCGACGACGACCGCGAGGTGGTACGGCGGGCAGGCCGCCGTACCGAGGGAGCGGATCTTCTCGTCCAGGAACTTCATCATCCCGTCCGGGTTGAGCACCGCCTTGGTCTCCTGGTACAGGAACGACTTGTTCGCCGAGCCGCCGCCCTTGGCCATGAAGAGGAACTTGTACGCAGGAGCAGAGCCCTTGGCCGGACCTGGTGGCACTGCGTAGAGCTCGATCTGGGCCGGCAGGTTGGAGCCGGTGTTCTTCTCGTCCCACATGGTCAGCGGGGCCATCTGGGAGTAGCGCAGGTTCAGCTTGGTGTAGGCGTCGTACACACCGCGGCTGATCCACTCCTCGTCGACCGCGCCGGTGAGTACACCCTCGGACTTCTTGCCCATCACGATCGCCGTACCGGTGTCCTGGCACATCGGCAGGACGCCGCCGGCCGAGATGTTCGCGTTCTTCAGCAGGTCGAGCGCGACGAACCGGTCGTTCCCGGACGCCGCCGGGTCGTCGATGATGCGGCGCAGCTGCGCGAGATGCGCGGTCCGCAGGTAGTGCGAGATGTCGTGCATCGCCTCGGCGGTCAGTGCCTGCAGCACCTCCGGCTGCACCTGCAGGAAGGTCCGGTCGCCGGCCGTGAACGTGCTCACGCCCTCGGTCGTCAGCAGGCGGTACTCCGTGTCGTCGGAACCGAGCGGCAACAGGTCGGAGTAACTGAAGTCGGCGGACACCGGCATACCTCCATCACACGTGGTCTGAGCCCTCCAAGCCTAGATCGCCCGGTTCCGGCCGCTGAGGTTAGGCCAGGCTCAGGGATCGGATCAGGGTTGAACCGGGGAGGAAACCTGGCTGCCGTGCGCCGTGCCCGCGCGTAAGGTTTTGTCGTGGCTCAGGATGAGGTTCCCCAGGACGACCGACCGCAGGATTCCGTGCCCGCGCAGCCGCCGGCACCGCTGACCGGTGACGAGCTGGCGATGCGGCGCCGGGTGTCGGACCTGGAGCGCGAGGAGGTCGCCGACGTCCTGCGGGAGGCCGCGGGCGAGGGCCGGCTGTCATACGCCGAGCTCGAGGAGCGGCTCGAGACCCTGTACGCGTCGAAGACGTACGGCGAACTGGTTGAGATCACCGCCGACCTCCCGAACGGCCCGACCGTACCGGGGGTGCCGGCCGTCAGCCCGCAGCAGTACGCCGGCGTCACGGTCCAGACCGGGCCGGTGATCAACGCGTTCATGTCGGAGACCAAGCGCACCGGGAACTGGCTCCCACCCCAGCACCAGGAGGTCAACGCCGTCCTCGGCGACATCACCCTGGACTACACCGAGGCCCAGCTCCCGTACGACGAGGTGTTCGTCGAGGTGAAGTCGATCCTGGCCGACGTGAAGATCCGCGTCCCGCAGAACGCGATCGTCCACCTCGACAGCAACCCCATCCTCGGCTCCGTCTCCGAACAACAGTCCGGCCCCGCCGACCCCAACACCACCCCCGGCACCCCGAAAACCTTCCACATCCGCGGCACCGCCATCCTCGGCGAAATCAAAATCAAACGAGGCCCCCGCCTCACCAAACGCCTCGGCCTCGCCTGACCACACTGCTCAGCCCGGCCGGCCCGGAGGCAACCGGAAGGCGCCGGCCAGGCGGCGTTGCTCGTTCAGCACGTCCTCCAGCCAGCGAGCGAACGCCAGGACGTCCCGAACGTTCTCCTGGCTGAGGGTGAGATCCTTGGCCCAGACATCGGCCGGGATGATCGGCAGGGTCTGGGCGAATCCGAGGCCGTGCGGAATGCCGATCGAGCCGACGTCGGTCCAGGCCATGAACTTCCGGCCGGAGCGAATGCCTTGGCGATCGACGGTCACCATTGGCCGCCGGGTGATTGCCTGCCAGCCGATGAAGCCGAGGCAGCCGACGACCGACGCGACGAGAGCGAAGGCGAGCAGGCGGGCGACGCCTCCGTCTTCCACCACGCTGGTGAACGACGTCCCTGTCGTCGCGCACGGCAGGACGGTGATCACCACCTTGAACGTCAGCGCTCGCCTCCGCTGCGGAAACACCACCCGCCCGGCCCGCCGCAGTTCCTCCGCCCACACCTCCGGCGACGCCTCACCCATGCCGGTCATCTGAACCCCCGGGCTCTAAGGCGTGTTGGTGGCGCGTTGGGCCTCGAGCCAGAGGGCGAAGGCTTGGATATCACGGACGTTGTCCCGGGTGATGGTGAGCTTCCGGTGAACCTGCAGGGTGGTGAGGGGGCCCTGGGCATGTGGGGCGGGGATCGGGCCGATCTCGTTCCAGGGGATGAGTTTCCGGCGGCCGGCCCGGATGCCTTCGCGGTCGATGGTGATCGCGGGGCGGCCGGTGGCGAGTTGCCAGACGCCGACCCCGACGAGAGCCGCGACGATCACGATGCCGGCTACCAACTGCACGGTCTCGGGCGTCCCGAGAGTCAGCTCCTGGTTGAGTGACACGACCGTGAGCACGCCGATCGCCACGGCGGGCACGAAGCACCGGACCACCACCGTCAACCGCCGTACCGGAAACACCACCCGTCCGGTACGCCGCAACTCGTCCGTCCAGACCTCAGACACTCCACACCCCCAGCTGTCGAACTCCCCCGGAGCAGGCTCACTCTAGACGGTGGGTCCGGGCGGTCCAGCGGCCGTGGGAGTGGTGGATGTGGATGGTGTGGTTGAACGCTGTTGAGACGTGCGAGGTGGTCAGGACGTCCTGAGCGTCGCCTGCGGCCAGGACGTGGCCGTCGCGGAGGAGGGCGGCGTGGGTGGTGGTGGCGGGGAGTTCCTCGAGGTGGTGGGTGACGAGGATGGAGGCCAGGTGGGGGTGGGTGGTGTGGACGTGGTCGAGGGTTTCGAGGAGTTGTTCGCGGGCGGCGACGTCGAGGCCGGTGGAGGGCTCGTCGAGGAGGAGTAGGCGGGGGTTGCTGATCAGGGCGCGGGCGATGAGGGCCCGGCCCCGTTCGCCTTGGGAGAGGGTGGTCCACGGGTCGCGGGCCTGGGCGCCGATCCCCAGGAGGTCGATCAGGTCGAGGGCACGAGCGTCCTGGGCTGGAGTCGGCTGCCAGCGCGGCATGCGTTCGACGGTGCCGGTCAGCCCGGTCAGGACGACGTCGACGATCGTCAGCGGTGAGCGCAGCGGGTGCCGTGGGTTCACGTGCCCGATCGACTCCCGCAACGTGCGGATGTCGACGGTGCCGAGGCGCCGGCCGAGGATCTCGACGGTGCCGCGGGTCGGATGCGTGACCGCCCCGCACAAGCCCAGCAGCGTGCTCTTGCCGGCCCCGTTCGGCCCGAGGAGCGCCCACCGCTCACCGTCGCCGATCGTCAGCGACACCCCGGCGAGCAGCAGCTTGCCGTCCCGGACGAAGTCGACGTCCTTCAGTTCAAGCACCCGAAAACCTCCTCGTACAGTTCCTTCAGCTCCACCGCACTCGCCTCCCGGCCCGTCTCGTCGGTACGACGCTGCACGTGCCCCGCGAACTCCTTCTCCTGCGCCGGCGTCATCCGCACCCCGTACGACGCCTCCAGCACATGCGCGATCCCGCCCTTCCCCGACTGACTGTTCACCCGTACGACGGCCTCGTACCCGCGACCCACATCGGCCGGATCGATCGGCAGATAAGGCACATCCCAGAACTCCTCGTCAGCCGTCCGCCGTGCGAACCCCTTCCGGATCGCATCCTGATGGGTCCCGGAGAACGCCGTGTAGACGAGGTCCCCGACGTACGGGTGCCGCGGATGGATCGGCATCCGGGTGCAGTACTCGACCGTCTCGCGGATCCGGTCGATGTCGGAGAAGTCGATCATCGGGTCGACGCCCTGCGCGTGCAGGTTGAGTGCGAGTGTCGCGATGTCGACATTCCCGGTGCGTTCGCCGTTGCCGAAGATGCACCCCTCGACCCGCTGCGCACCGGCGAGTACGGCGAGCTCCGCGCAGGCGATGCCCGTACCGCGGTCGTTGTGCGGGTGCACCGAGAGGATGACGCTGTCGCGGCGCGGCAGGTTCTTGTCCATGTACTCGATCTGGTCGGCGTACACATTCGGGGTCGCGGCCTCGACCGTCGCCGGCAGGTTGAGGATGACCGGCCGCTCCGGCGTCGCTTCCCACCGCTTGGTCAGTTGGTCGCTCAACTCCAGCACGAAATCCGGCTCGGTCAGGTTGAACACCTCCGGCGAGAATTGGAACCGCACCGAGTCGCCGGCCAATCGCAGGATCTCCTCGGCGCCGGTGTAGATCATCGACGCCAGTTCGTCCCGGGTACGACGCAGTACGACGTCGCGCCAGGTCGGTGCGGTGGCGGCGTACATGTGGATGACCACCGGAGTCCGCATCCCGGCGATGGACTCGACCGTCCGCTCGATCAACTCCGGGCGCGCCGGCGTGAAGACGACGATGGTGACATCGTCGGGCACCAGGTCGGAGGTCGCGAGCAGCCGGACGAAGTCGAAGTCGGTCTGGGAGGCGGACGGGTACCCGACCTCGATCTCTTTGTAGCCCATGGCAACCATCAGCTCGAAGAACCGCCGCTTGCGGGCCGGGTCCATCGGGTCGGCCAACGCCTGGTTGCCGTCGCGCAGGTCGACCGGCACCCAGAGCGGGGCGGTGGTGATCCGGCGGTCCGGCCACTCGCGGTCGACGGGTGCGACCGGCACCTTCGCGAAGATGTCGCGGTAGCGGTGGCTGGGCATGGGGGAGTGCTGCTGGCGGTTCCAGTCCATCGATCTCTTCCTTCGGCTCGCAACTGAGAGACCGGCAGGCGACAGCACTCCACGGTGGGGGTGCCGGTCGATCAGCTCCCGCCGTGGCGGCCAAGAAGGAGGAGGTTCCAGGACATGCGGAACACGCTAACCCGAGATCAACTCCTCAGACAAGCTGAGAACTTCGGACGCCCTAGACTGAGCCGCATGATCCGCCGTCACCCCCTCGCCGAGCAGGCGGCCGAGGAGCTGCTCCGCCGGATCGGCAGCGGTGAGTGGCAGCTCGGCCAGAAGCTGCCCGGCGAGACGACGCTCGCCGCGCAGCTCGGAGTCGGCCGGTCGACGATCCGCGAGGCGGTCCGTGAGCTGGCCGGCCGCCGGGTGCTCGAGAGCCGTCAGGGCGCCGGTGTGTTCGTCATCGCGCAGCAGGCCGCGGAGGACTGGGACAAGGTGCTTCGCAAGGCGGATATCACCGACGTGCTGGAAGGGCGGCTCGCGATCGAGACCGAGGCGGCCCGGCTGGCGGCATCCCGTCGTACGCCGGCCGATCTCAAGAACTTCCGCTACACGCTGGCGGATCGGAAGAGGGCATCCGAGAAGTCACCGGACGACTGGTACGTCGAGGCGGACCTGGCCTTCCACCGGGCCGTGGTGACAGCCGCGCACAACGCCGTACTGACCGAGCTGTTCGACACGTTCGTACCGCGGATCCGCCGGGCGATGCTGGACATGCTGAAGCTCGACCAGGTGCACCGCCACCGCCACGACCAGGCGGCCCACGAGGCGATCGCCGACGCCATCCGTGAGCGCGACCCCGAGCTCGCCGCGACCCGCGCGCGGGAACACCTCAGCGCGGTCCGGAGTGCGGTCAACTAGGCGCGATGCCGGTCGTGGAGTGAGCGCAGCCAAGGCGTCAGGGCGTCCAGATCCCCGACGTTGTCCTGCGGGATGGTCAACGGCCGGGCCCGCCGATCAGCGGGGCGAATCTGCACGGTCCGGATGCCGGGGAGGCCGGCCGGGTCGTCGATGCTGGTGATGCCGGACCACCGCAGGCTCCGGCCGCGGGTGATGCCATCGGCGTCGACCTTGACGACCGGCCGATTGGTGACGAGTTGCCACAGCGTGAGGCCGGTGCCGTAGACGAACGCGGCCAACGCGGTCAGCCTCAGTACGCCGAGCGTCCCGGAGATGTCGTCGTTGCGCAGATGATCGAGGTTGGTCCACGCCGACATCACCATCAGCAGCGCGAACCCGGCCAGCCGGATCGCCAGCCGCCCGCGCCGCGGCGGGAAGACGACGCTGCCCTTGCTCTCGAGCTCCGCGGACCACGTATCAGCCGACATCAAGCACCCCAGATCGAGACATGTTCAGCCGCCGTCGGCGGGTCGGCGCCGTGCCGCGTGCAGGTGATCGCGGCGGCCTTCACCGCGTAGTCCACCACGTCACGCAGCTCGGATGCCGTCAGCCCGTCCAGCCGCGTCGCACCCAGCAGCCCGCGTCCGTGCAGGCCCGCAATCAACGCCGACATGAACGAGTCGCCGGCGCCGACGGTGTCGATCACCTGGATCGCGGGCGCCGTCACCTCGACCCGCGCGTCCGCGCTGATCCCGATCGCGCCGTCGCCGCCGCGCGTGATCACCACGCACCGGGTCCGATCGACGCTCAGCAACTCCGCCGCGATCTCGTCGGCCGACATCCCCGGTCGCAGGAACTCGCAGTCCTCATCGCTGAGCTTCACCAGGTCGGACAGCGTGGCCAGCTCACGGACGGCGGCCCACGTCGAGACCGGGTCCGGAGTGATCGTCGGCCGCGCGTTCGGATCCAGTGTCACCGTCACCGGCTGGTCCGCCATCGCCTTCAGGAAAGCGTGGATCGCCTGCGCACCCGGCTCCAGCACGGTCGCGATCGACCCGGTGTGGATCGCCGGACAACCCCGCGACAGCGACAGCGCCGGCGGCTCCCAGGTGATGTCGAACTGGTACGACGCCACCCCGGCCGCATCGAGGGTCGCGGTCGCCGTACTGGTCCGGAACCCGGGATCCACCGAGCCGGGCGCCAGCTGGACCCCGTTCCCGAACAGATGAGCGCCGAGCTGGTCGCCGTACGGATCGGTCCCGAAACGCGTCACGAGCTGAGTCGGTACGCCGAGACGCGCCAGACCGACCGCGACGTTCGCGGGCGAGCCGCCGGGAGTCGCCTTGGCCTTGCCATTGCCGTTCCGGGTGGTCGTGCGGGCCGAAGCGCCGACGATGTCCACGAGAGCCTCGCCGATGACGAGGACAGGTGCCGTCATCTTGCGTGCTCGAAGTCGATGGCGGAGTAGGCGCGCAGCTTCTCGAGCTGGTGAACGCTCTCGATGCTGCGGATCGTGCCGCTGCGGGACCGCATCACCAGCGAATGAGTGCGCGCGGTGGACCGTCCGTACCGGACGCCGCGCAGCAGCTCGCCCTCGGTGATCCCGGTGGCGACGAAGAAGCAGTCGTCCCCGGAGACCAAGTCGTCGGTGCTCAGCACCCGGTCCAGGTCGTGGCCCGCGTCGATCGCCTTCTGCCGTTCCTCGTCGTCCTTCGGCCAGAGCCGGCCCTGGATCAGCCCGCCCACGCACTTCATCGCACAGGCCGCGATGATGCCTTCCGGCGTACCGCCGATGCCGAGCAGCATGTCCAGACCGGTATCCGGCCGGGCCGCCTCGACCGCGCCGGCCACGTCACCGTCGCTGATGAACTTGATCCGCGCGCCGGTGGCCCGGATCTGGGTGGCCAGGTCCTCGTGCCGCGGGCGGTCCAGCAGGACGACGGTCACGTCGTCGACCGTGGAGCCCTTCGCCTTCGCCACCCGGCGGATGTTCTCCGCGACCGGGAGCCGGATGTCGACCACGTCGGCCGCCTCCGGGCCGACCACCAGCTTCTCCATGTAGAACACCGCCGACGGGTCGTACATCGAGTTCCGCGCCGACACCGCCATCACGGCGATGCCGTTGTTCATGCCCTTCGCGACCAGCGTCGTACCGTCGACCGGGTCGACCGCGACGTCACACTCCGGACCGTCGCCGGAGCCGACCTGCTCGCCGTTGTAGAGCATCGGGGCGTTGTCCTTCTCGCCCTCGCCGATCACCACCGTGCCGTTCATCCCGACGGTGCCGATCAGGGTGCGCATCGCGTTCACGGCCGCGCCGTCCGCGCCGTTCTTGTCGCCGCGGCCGACCCAGCGGCCCGCCGCCATCGCCGCGGCCTCGGTGACCCGGACCAGTTCCAGGGCGAGGTTCCGGTCGGGCGCGTCCGCCTCGACCTCGAGATGGGCAGGTGGCGTGGTCGGATCGCTCATGCCTCCGCCTCGCTGGCGCTCGGCTCCAGCATGAGCGATTGATCGGCTGTGCTTGTAGTTCGCTCGCTGCGCTCGCTCATGCCTCCGCCTCGCTGGCGCTCGGCTCCAGCATGAGCGATAGATCGGCTGTGCTTGTTGTTCGCTCGCTGCGCTCGCTCATGCCACCGGATCGTAGCCAACGCCCTCCGAGCTCGTTCAGGCGAGATGCGACACTCGGTGTATGAGTTCGACAGGTCAGGGCCCATCCGGCGACGGCGCACCCGCGGCGACGGAGGACCCGAAGGCGCCGCAGGGTTCGGAGGCGGCGCAGGATCCGCAGGTGCCGCAGGATCCGCGCGCGGCGGCCGCGGCGCGGGAGAAGGCCCGGGCGCGGGCCGAGGCGATCGCCTACCGGGAGCAGAACCGCAAGGACCGGGCCAAGGCACGCACGCTGACGAACATGGTCTGGGCGCTGCTGGCCTGTTTCGTCGTGGTCGCGTTCCTGATGGTCGTCACCTGGCGGCCGAAGCAGGAGAAGATCAACGAGGTCCCGTACTCCGCGCAACTGGAGGACGCCAAGAAGGTCGCGCCCTGGGTCCGCGGCCCGGCCCCGATGCCGGCCGGCTGGACCGCCACCAGCGTGGAATTCCGCACTCCGGAGCAGAGCCCGATCACCTGGCACCTGGGCATCGTCACGAACGAGAAGAAGTACGTCGGCCTGGAACAGTCCAACGTGACCGGCCCGAAATACCAGTCCGAGGAACTCGGCAAAACCACCGACGACGGTACGTCGAGCGTCGAGGGCGTGACCTGGCAGCGCAAGGTGCTGCTGGACCGCAAGAACGAGAACGCCTTGGTGCTGGTCGGTTCCGGTGTCACCACGATCGTGGTCGGGAATGCCGGTTACCCGGCCCTTGAAGCGTTTGCTTCGGTGCTGCGCTGATCACATCCTGACCACGTTCCGGACGAACATTGACACCTCGGGTAGCTGCGGGGTTCCATCGATTCTTCGGCTTGATATGCGCTCGGGGAAATCAGAGGGAGCTGTGCTTTGATTTCTGCAACCCAGGTCCGGGGTTGACCGAGCATGTTCGTTACGGGGTTGTTGCTCGCCGCGGAAGGTTCGCCACATCTCGGCGTACCGCGGCAATTGCTGTCCTACCACGGTGACACCCTGCTCGGGGCCGCACTCGACACCGCCCGAGCGTGTGCCTTCGACCAGTTGATCGTGACGCTGGGTACAGCGTCGGAGCAGATCCACGACCGGATCGACCTCGACGGGGCGCGGGTGGTCGAGTCACCGCACGCGGACACCGGCAGTTCGTCGATCGTGCCCGCGCTGGACGCGGTCGACCGCCGTACCGACGGAGTCGTGGTGATGCTCGGCGACCAGCCGGGCGTGACCTCGGCCACGGTGTGGTCGCTGGTCGCCGAGGGCGGGCCGGCCACCCCGATCGGGGTCACCCGGTACGACAACGGCCGCGGGTTCCCGTGCTGGTTCGGCCGGGAGGTGTTCGGCGAGCTGCGGCAGCTCCGCAGCGACGCCGAACTGTGGGAGCTGATCGAGCTGGGTAACCACCCGGTCACCCAGGTCGATGCGATGGGCAACGTTCCGCTCCGGGTCGAGACCTGGGACGACTACCGCAGCCTCGTGGCCGGCTACGACCCGGCGCACGGCGCCTTCGTTCCAGGTGCGTTCGACGACACCCATCCCACGCCGCTGCCGACCCACGGCCCGCACCGCCGTCACCGCGCAGTGCCCTGACACGGGTCAGTCCGCGCCCGCCAGCCGGAGTCCGACCACCCCGGTGACGATCAGGGCGATACAGGCCATCCGGCCCGGGGTGATCGGTTCGTCGAACAGCAGGATGCCCAGCGTCACCACTCCGATCGACCCCAGACCGGTCCAGACCGCGTACGCCGTACCGACCGGAAGGCGATCCAAGGTCTTCGCCAGCAGGACGACCGAGATGACGCCGAAGACCAGCACACCGACGGTCGGCCAGAGCCGGCTGAACCCTTCGCTCGGTTTGAGGCTCAGCGCGAACGCGATCTCGAACGCGGCGGCCGCAAGCAGCACCAACCACGCCATCAGGCCGCCAGCGCTCCTCTCAGATGCCGCTGCGTGACGGTCGCGACCCGGACGCCGAGGGCTTCCGCGGTGCGCAGGTCCGTGGCCGGCGGCGCCTTCTCGGCCGACAGGTCGGCGTCGGACTGCGCCATCGCGCCGAGCCAGCTGCCGAGCCGGTTGAGGTCCTCGATGCTCGCGGTGCTCTCGGACCAGCCGGGGTAGGCGTCCAGGCCGACCCAGATCATCCCGTGCTGGGCGGCGAAGACGGCGAGGTCGACCAGGCTGTTGAGCTTGTCGCCGGACATCGCCTTGGAGTTGGTGAACCCGGCAGCGATCTTGTCCCGCCAGGCCAGGTTGTCGGCCCAGGCCCGCACGCTCTCCTCGGCGAACTTCTTGAACACCGAACTCGGGCTGCCCATGTACGTCGGGGCGCCGAAGATGATCGCGTCCGCGGCGGCGAGCCGGCTCCAGACGTCCTCGGTGAGCTCGTCGAGCGGGATCAGATCGGCGACGGCTCCTGGCACCTGCGCGGCACCGGCGGCGACGGCCTCTGCTTGGCGAGCGGTGTGGCCGTACCCGGAGTGGAAGGCGATCGCGATCCGGGCGGGGGTGTTGCTCATTCTTTCCTCCAAGGTCTTTAGCGGACTACAGTCCGTCTTATGAACGACAATACCGGACCGCAGTCCGCTTCACAACGGGGTCTCCCGGTCGTGGGTCAGTTGCGCCCGGAACGCGCGGACGCACGGCGGAACCGGCTGAGGGTGCTGGAGGCGGCCGACCGCCTGTTCACCGAGCACGGCGTGAAGAACGTCTCGCTGGACGCGATCGCCGCGGCGGCGGGTGTCGGCAAGGGCACGGTGTTCCGCCGCTTCGGCGACCGCGCCGGCCTGGCGGTGGCTCTCCTCGACGAGCGGGAGCAGGAACTCCAGGCGAAGGTCCTCACCGGCCCGCCGCCGCTAGGGCCCGGCGCTCCCGCGGCCGACCGGATCACGGCGTTCCTGGACGCGTACCTCGACCTCCTCGACCGGCACGTCGAGTTGTTCGTGGACAGCGAGAACGCGTCCGAGGGCGCCCGCTACCGCATCGGGTCCTACCACCTCTGGCGCCGCCACCTCGAGCTCCTGATCGAGGAAGCCCGCCCGGACCTGGACGCCGACTACACCGCCCACGTCCTCCTGGCTCCCCTCGCCGCTGACCTTCACCACGCGCTGCGCGAGAACGGCTTCGGCCTGACCCGCATCAAGGCAGGCCTCCGCACCCTGGCTACAAACGCACTGAAAGCCTGATCTCGGGGAGATTGTTCAGCGACGAGTGGGTCCGCCCGGCCGTCTCCGTGAAGCCGTACCGCGCGTAGAACCGCCGAGCCCGGCTGTTCGCCTCGAGCACCCAGAGCCACACCGCCGTACATCCGGCGTCCCCCAGGTCCGCTACGGCGGCATCCGCCAGTGCCCGTCCGGCGCCCGTGCCCCAGTGATCCGGGTGGACGTAGAGGGCGTACAGCTCGCCAGTGTGCGCCGGCGCTTCGGGATCACGCTCCGGGCCGACACCTGCGTAACCGGCGATCTGTTCCCCGATCGAGGCGACGTACAGGCGGGAACGTCCGGCGGCGATGCTGTCGGACCAGGATGCGGCGATGGCATCGGGGTCCATCGCGTCGAGGAAGTCTTGTGGGACCAGGCTGGTGAAGGCGGCACGCCAGCTAGCGATGCGTGCCGCGGCCGCGCCGTGCAGGTCCCCGGGGCGGGCGGCCCGTACCTCCACGGTTCAGTTGGGCTTTTCCTCGTGGGCGGCTTGGGCTTTGGCCAGGCGTTCGCGGGCGCCGTCGAGCCAGCGTTGGCAAGTGGAGGCGAGTTCTTCGCCGCGTTCCCAGAGGGCGAGGGACTCTTCCAGCGTGGTGCCGCCGGCTTCGAGTTTGCGGACCACCTCGACCAGTTCCTCCCGGGCCTGCTCGTAGGAAATCTCCGGACGGTCGCCGCTCACGTGTTCTCCTCGGACTTGACTTCGACCGCGAATCGGCCGTCGCTGACTCGCGCCTGCAGCAGATCGCCGGCCGCCACCTGCGCCACTTCCCGTACGGCGGTGCCGTCGGCCAACTGCAGCACGGAGTACCCCCGCTCCAGCGTCGCCTTCGGGGACAACGCCCGTACGCTCGCCAATCGGTGGGTGATGTCGTCACTGGCCCGATCCAGCCGGTGCGTCAGCGTCCGCCGGCTTCGCTCGACCAGCGCCGCGATCTCGTCGGACCGGCGCTGCAGATCCGTCACCGGCGCCGCGAGCGACGGCCGGCTGCGAATCGCCGCCAGCGCATGCATCTCCCGCTCCAGCCATCCGGTGACCGCTCGCAGACCGCGCTCCCGCAGCAGCCGCACGCCGTCCAGCTCCTCGCGCACATCCGGCACGATCCGCTTCGCCGCATCCGTCGGTGTGGACGCGCGCAGGTCCGCGACCAGGTCGAGCAAGGGGGAGTCCGGCTCGTGCCCGATCGCGCTGACCACCGGCGTACGCGCCAGCGACACCGCCCGGATCAGCCCTTCGTCCGAGAACGGCAGCAGATCCTCCAGCGACCCGCCGCCGCGCGCGATCACGATCACCTCGACCGACTCGTCCGCATCCAGCTTCCGCAGTGCGGTCATCACCTCACCGGCCGCGGCCGGCCCCTGCACCGACGCGTACTCGACCCGGAAGGCCACCGCCGGCCAGCGACGCTTCGCGTTCTCCAGTACGTCGCGCTCCGCCGCGGAGTCACGCCCGCAGATCAGCCCGATCGTGTGCGGCAGGAACGGCAACGACTTCTTCCGGTACGACGCGAACAACCCTTCAGCGGCAAGGAGTTGCTTCAGCCGCTCGATCCGGGCGAGCAGCTCACCGATCCCGACGTGCCGGATCTCGTTGATGGCCAGTGCGAGCGTGCCGCGACGGGCGAAGAAGTTGGGTTTCGCGTTCACCACCACGCGCGAACCGTCCGTGACCGGCGGGTCCACCGCCTCGAACACCCGCCGGTTGCAGGTGAACCGCAACGAGATGTCCGCGTCGGTGTCCCGCAACGTGCCGAAGACGGTCGTCGTCCCGCGCCCGATCGACACGTCGGTCAGCTGTCCCTCGACCCAGACCGCGCCGAGCTGGTTGATCCAGCTGGCAATACCGTTCGCGATCGTGCGAACGGCTGCAGGCGCATCCGGCGAGGTCTCCAAAGCCACGCCCAGACCCTACGACCCCGCGCCGACAAACCCCCGCACGCCATGCTCGATCACTTTCTCCAGCAAGCCGTCAGGCAGTACGCCGGGCAGCGTGAGCTGCTCGAGCATGTAGCCACCGACGGTCAGATAGAGCAGCAACGGATCTCCTGGAAGCCCGTGCTCCCGATGGAGGCGGATGTTCTCCTCCAGGTTCTCCCGCACCCGCCGGGCGAGCGCCTCCTGCAGCGCAGGTCGCCGGGTGGCCTCCAGGCGGAGCTCGAGCAGTGCGAGATACCCGGCGCGGTCCTTGGTCAGCCTGTCCTGCAGCAGGTGGAGCAACGACGTCAGGAACTCGGTGGACGGCGGCTGATTGAGGTCGGCCGGGTCGGGGTCCAGGCGGTCGTGAATCCGGAGCCCGGCCTGGAGCAGGAGGTCGTCACGACTGGAGAAGTAGTTCGAGGTCGTCCCGTTCGGTACGCCGGCCGCGACGTCGACCGATCGGAAGGTCAGCCCGCGGGCGCCGTCCGCCGCAAGCACCTGGATCGCCGCGTCCACCAG
Organism: Kribbella sp. NPDC049174; assembly: GCF_043197365.1. NCBI lineage: Bacteria > Bacillati > Actinomycetota > Actinomycetes > Propionibacteriales > Kribbellaceae > Kribbella > Kribbella sp. NPDC049174. The sequence goes on from NZ_JBICSZ010000005.1 coordinate 122,660, forward strand.
CGCCGTCCGCCGCTCCGGATTGGTTCGCATGCCAAACTCCCTTGATCAAACCACTACGTGCAGAGTACTCTGCTCGGAGTGGTTTACCAAGAGGAGGCGTGGCCACTTCGCCGTACGACGCCTGGCATTGACCGACCACCAGATCTACAAGACCGGCATCGCCGTATTCACCTATCGCAAGGCCTGATCGCATGCGTCCGCTGTTGCTCCTCGACTTCGACGGCCCACTGAATCCCTATCGAGCTCAGGAGATTCCGCCCGGTTTCGAGCGGCACGAGATCGTCGAGGGCGACAAGACCTGGGTGGTGTTGCTGAATCAGCAGCACAGTGTGGAGCTCAACGCGCTCGCGGAGGTGTTCGACCTGGTCTTGGATCCACGGACCGGGCTCACCGCCGCGGACTTCGCGGCGATCCGGAACTGGGCGGGCCGTAATTCCTTTGCGGACAAGGCGTTCCGCCCGCATGATTGAGGCACTGGAAACACCTCCCGGGGGGAGCCGTCCGGACAGGGCGGACGGCTCCTCGTTGCTGTCAGCAACTTCCGCGGACCAGGGTGGCGCAGTGGGTAGCGCGCACCCCTCATAAGGGTGAGGCCGCCGGTTCGAGCCCGGCCCCTGGTACCTGTCTGGTGATGCTGGTCACACACCCAGGCGATTCGGGCGACTCTGAATGCGGCCCGTACCATGGGGACGTGACTGCCCAGCCTGAAGACACTGGTACGACGACCGCCGTGCGGACCAAGCGGGTGCTGCTCGCTGCCCCACGCGGGTACTGCGCCGGCGTGGACCGGGCGGTCGTGGCGGTGGAGAAGGCGCTCGACCTGTACGGGCCGCCGGTCTACGTCCGCAAGGAGATCGTGCACAACAAGCACGTCGTGCAGACCCTGCAGGCGCGCGGCGCGATCTTCGTCGACGAGACCGACGAGGTGCCCGAGGGCGAGACGGTGATCTTCTCCGCACACGGTGTCGCCCCGGTGGTGCACCAGGAGGCGGCTGCCCGGCAGTTGAAGACGATCGACGCGACCTGCCCGCTGGTCACCAAGGTGCACCACGAGGCCAAGCGGTTCGCCGCCACCGACTACGACATCCTGCTGATCGGTCACGAGGGCCACGAGGAGGTCATCGGGACCAGCGGCGAAGCGCCGGACCACGTCCACCTCGTCGACGGCCCGGGCGACGTACCGAACGTGACGGTCCGCGACCCCGAGAAGGTGGTCTGGCTGTCCCAGACCACCCTGTCCGTCGACGAGACGATGGAGACGGTCCGCCGGCTGCGCGAGCGGTTCCCGAACCTGCAGGACCCGCCGAGCGACGACATCTGCTACGCGACCCAGAACCGCCAGGCCGCGGTCAAGAAGCTCGCGGCGGAGGCCGACCTGATGATCGTGGTCGGCTCCCGCAACTCGTCGAACTCGGTGCGCCTGGTCGAGGTCGCCCTCGAGCACGGCGCGAAGGCCGGCTACCTGGTCGACTACGCCGCTGAGATCGACGAGGCCTGGCTGAAGGGTGTCGACTCGGTCGGCGTCAGCAGCGGCGCGAGTGTGCCCGAGGTGCTGGTCCGCGACGTCCTGCGCTGGCTGGCCGAGCGCGGGTACGCCGAGGTCCAAGAGGTCACCACGGCCGAGGAGAGCCTGACGTTCGCCCTGCCCCGGGAGCTCCGCAGTGACCTCAAGGCGGCCGGTCTGCCGACCACCGGCACCTCGGATCACGCCTGGACTATTTGATCACCAGCTTGATGGTCTTGCTGGTCTCGAACGGTCCGTCCGTGCCGCAGTACCCCACCGTGTAGTGGAAGGTGTACGTACCCGGCGTCGTGTAGATGTGTGAATCGATCGAGTAGGTCTCGCGGCCGGTGGTCCGCTTCTTCGACATCTCACACGTCACCGCACCACCGTCCGAACCGCCCGGATCCTTGCCGTCGCCCCACGTGTAGTTCGTACCGCCGGACAGGTTGAGGAACGACGTGTCGGCGGGCAGGTCCTGGCCCTCCGGGGTCGTCGGCCTGAGCACGGTGCCCGAGACCGTCACCTTCATCGTCACGGTCCGGCCGCTGATGGTCGGCTTCAGCGTGACATTGACATCGACCGGTGGCTGGGCGGGCGGGGTGGTCGTTGCTCCGGCCCCGGTCGTCGTCCCGGTCTTCCCGGGCGTCGATCCCGGTGTGATGCGCGCTCCCGGGGTACTGCCGGTCCTGGTGCCGTCCGGCGTCTTCGTCGGGATTGCCGGCGATGTCTGCGCTGTCCGCGCGGTCGGGCTCGCCGTTGGCGGCCCGGTGACGACCGTGGTCGGTGCGCCGGGGGTGCCGGTCACCGGCGGGCTGCTGTTGATGTCGGTGAGGTTGCCGGCAGCAACGGCGACGGCGACCACCGCGGCCGCGGCCAGCGTCGCCACGCCGGCGGTACGACGACGCCGTACCGAACGAACCCGGGCGAACACGGCCTCACTCGGGACCCCGCTCGGTGGCGGCGGATCGGCGACGAGTTGCTCGAACTGGTGCTTGAGATCGTCAGTCATGGTCAGCCCTCCTTCTGGACCGTGGCGGGGATTGCGGTGATCAGTTCGTGTTCGCGGAGCTTGGCCAGCCCGCGGGAGACGTTCGACTTCACGGTGCCGATCGAGCAGTTCATGATCTGGGCGATCTCGGCCTCCGGCAGGTCCTCGAAGTACCGCAGGACCAGCGTTGCGCGGGTCCGGCGGGGGAGTGTGGCGAGTGCCCGCAGCAACAAGTCGCGGTCGTCCACGGTGCCGTACTGCTCCCGGGCGTGCGGCTCGGGCAGTTGCTCGGTCGGGGTCTCGCCCCGCCATTTCCGCCGCCACCACTGGGTGCTGGTGTTCACCATCACCGTCCGGGTGTAACTCTCCAGCGCGTTGCCGCTGCGCAACGAGTTCCGGTGGAACCACACCTTGGTCAGCGAGGTCTGTACCAGATCCTCGGCCAGATGCCATTCCCCGGTCAGCAGATAGCCGAACCGTTGCAGTGCGGTGAACCGCCCGTCCACGAACTCGGCGAACTCGTGGTCGCGTCCTGGATCCATCCCAACCCCCATCTCATCCATCTCGGTCAGACTTGTGATGACCGGACGAGAGCAAAAGGTTGAGACCCGATCTGCCGGCGCTGAACTGTAATCTTTCCGCCGGCCGGCGGCGGCTCCGGGCAGGGCGAGTGACGCTCTGGATGGGGTGAGCTCAGGTGCTGAGCGGCTTGCCCAGATATCCGCGCGCGATCATCGTCACCCACTGGTAGACCGCGTCCTCCGCGGGAGCCAACGGCCCGGGTCGGAAGTGCGGCGACTCCGCTCCACGCTGCACCGACTCGCACGCCGCCCAGTCCTCGCGGTTGGTCACGTCCCAGAACTCCACGGCGTACGACGGATCCTGCACCTCGGCCGGGAAGTACCACGAGCACTCGATCGCCGTCACGCCTGGCGAGCGCGGCTCCAGGCGGTGCGTCATCACGTAGTCCGGGTGGAGCGAGATCAGCAGGTTCGGGAACAGCCCGAGGTAGTTCACCCGCCGCGGATCTACGCCCGGCAACGGCACCCCGTTCGACCGCCCGTCGAGCGACATCGTCTCGGCACCCGGCCGCAGGTCCATCAGTCCGCCGACCCAGGCGCCCGGCAGGTTCCAGTTGTCACCCGAGGTCGGCGACGACACCTTGCACAGTTCGGGATGGATCAGTGGGCAGTGGTAGCACTCGTGGTAGTTCTCGACGACCGTCTTCCAGTTCGACGCGACGTCGTACTGATGCCTCGCCTTCAGCACGAGGGTCTCCGGCTGGTACGGCGCGACCAGTTCGGTGATCCCGCCAAGGTGCTCGGCGAACGGTCCCGCCGTACCGGTGGCGTTCACGAACAGCCACCCGTGCCACACCTCGGCCGGCAGCTCGACCAGCTTGTACGGCGTGGGGTCGAACGCGTCACCCATTCGCGGCGCGGCCTTGACCGAACCATCGAGCTCGTACGACCACCCGTGGTACGGGCAGACCACGGACCGCAGGTCGCTCGCCTCGTCACACTGCAGCAGCTCGTGCCCGCGGTGCCGGCAGGTGTTGGCGAACGCCCGCGGCCGATCCCCGAACGTCAGGACCACCGCGATGTCGCCCACGGTCACCGCGCGGTGTGTCGTACCCGACGTCAACTCGTCCACCCGGCCGAGGCAGCTCCAGCTCCCGGCGAAGAAGCGCCGCCGCTCCCACGCGAGTACGGCCGGATCGGTGTACGCCTCCTGCGGCAGCATTACCGACTCCCCATGCGGCCGCAGCGAGGCCTCCAACCCACGAGCATCAACCGGAGCGTTCACCATTCGCCCACTATCAGCCGCAAACCCACCCGCCGTCGACCAACCGGCATGTCGCAGGGCGCCTGTCGCAGAGGGTGGTGCTACTGGATGCCCGCCACGTACTTGCCGAGGACGAAGTCCCAGCCGGTGTCGTAACCGGTGCGGGCTCGCACACCGTCCGGCCGCCGCTCCCAGCCGGTGTGGACCAGCTCGACCTCGGTCCCCGCGTCCACCGCGGTGAACGTCACCGTCACGTGTCCTGCTTGCTGCGGATCAGTCCCCGGATGCCAGGTGAAGCTGACCGACTTCGGCGGATCCCAGTCCGACACCGTCCCCCACGACCCGACCTCGCCATCGTCGTCGTACTCAACGATCCGTCCACCCACGGCTCCCTCGAGCCGAACGTCGCGCGCCTTCTCCGCGGCGACCGAATGCGTTGCCAACGGCCACCACGCCGACATCTCCGCTGTGAACACCTCGAACGCCCGCTCGGGCCCGACCGGCACCACAACCTTCTTCACCAACGGCGCCAACCCTTGATCCACGCTCATCCCCGTTCCTCCTCCCAACTACTGCTCGCCACCGGACTCCGTGCGACGAATGTGGTCGGCGTACGCCTCCAGAGCGTCGTCCCAGAAGCGGTCCAGCCAGGCCCGCAGTTCGTCGAGGCCGGTGCGGTCGACGCGGTAGATGTTCCGCGTGCCGCGTGACTCGTGATCCACCAACCCCACCGCCCCGAGCACCTTCAGGTGTTGCGAGATCGCCGGCCGGCTCACCGGAATCCGCTCGGCCAGTCCACCGACCGAACTCGGCCCGCCCCGCCGCAACGTCTCCAGAATCGCCCGCCGGGTCGGATCCCCCAGTGCATCCAGCACCGGTCCGGCTTCCTCGAGCAATCCGTAAGTCCCCACGAACGGTAAGCTGCCACTAACCAAAGCGCACGTCAAGACCTCGGCGACTTCCGGGCCCATGCAGCAGTCCACCGCACCCGCGGCTCGATGCGGCTGCGGGTGCGGTGGACCGGCCCGGACTGGGTCAGTTGAACGGGTCGAGGGTCAGGTACGCCCGCCGGGGGTTGCCGTCGTGGACGAGCGACTCGTGGGCGCCGACGTCGTCGAAGGCGAACGCGTAGGCCTTGCCGTCGGCCATCTGGGCGTGGATCTTGCGGGCGTAGTGGTTGGTGACGTTGTCGAGGTAGAAGCCGGCGTTGTTGGGGTCGGGCTGGTTCGGGTTCACCAGCAGCGTGGAGCGGTTGTAGCCGGCGCAGAGCGTGCGCGAGATCGGGCCGCGGACCTGGTCGTTCGGTGCGTCGAGCAACTTGAAGCAGCCGAAGATGCTGGCCGAGTCAGGCTTCTGGAACGAGGTGACGATCGCGCCCGAGCTGTTGGTGAAGTTCATGACGTTGCCGGAGACGCGACCGAAGTACTTGATACTCGGTTGGTCCCCGAACGGTGTGACCGTCAGCGTCTCCGAGCTGTACTTCGCCCAGACCCGGTTCACGTAGTCGTCCATCGCGCTCGCAGGTAGTGCGCCGGTCTCAACGCCGTACAGGGGTGAGAGTGCACGCAGTACGGACCCGTTCGGCGCGGTCTGCATCAGGTTTGCCCAGCCGCCGGGTTGTCCGCGGAGTGCGTCGAAGAAGCCGTTGTACCCGCCTGGCTTCAGGTGACCAGTGGTCTTGGTTGACCCGTCGGCGCGTTGCACCCCGACGGCGTACGGCGCCGAGAACATGTCGACCTGGGTGCTGTTGATCCACAGCCCCGCGTCGTTGAGCGTGTACTCGGACCAGTTGAACAGGATGTTGCGGTTCGGATCGCTCGGATTCTGTACGGCGGGTTGCACCAGGCCACCGGTGGTGAGCTTGAAGACGAGCTTCTGGCCGTACGAGAAGTACACCCGGCCGGAGAACTTCGGCATCCGGATGGTGAGCGACTGCCCGTTGGCCGGGCCGGCTATCGACGCGTCCGGCGCGGGCGTCGGCGGATTGCCCCCGGCCGGCCACGCGTGAAAGTTGCCCGCGGCATCGGCCCAGCCCTGCTGCCCGGTGGCCAGGTTGGTCCCCAGGTTGTAGACGTACACCGGGTCCGCGCGGCCCGAGTTGTTGGTGATCTGCAGCGGAATGGTCGCGGGGACGGCTGCTGCCGGACTGTCGTTGGTTGCGGTCAGAACGCCGGCGATACTCGCCGCGGCCACGGCGATCGCCAGCAGCTGATGCTTGATGCGCACAGTTCCTCCTCAGGTTGTCCCAGACGAGAAGGCGAGGCGCCGGCACGGCCGAGCCACTGCGTTACCAGGGCGCACCAGCCCCGCGAACCGGCGCTCAGGTCCGAACGACGAGGGACGGTGGATCATCGAACGACCAGGTGAGAGCGCTCTCATCGTTCGCGACCCAGCCAACCCCTGTCAACACCTCTCCCCTGTCGGCTTTCCGACAGGGGAGGGAGAGAGCGGCGGGTCAGCCGACCTGGGGCGGCGGCCACTTCCGGGTTGGTTCGGGATCTTCCAGGGCCAGGAATTCCGGGGCGGTGAGCGGTCGGACGGAGGCTTCGATGGATTCCATCGCGGTCAGCTCCGCCTCGGTGACGTGAAGGTCGCGGAGTTTGCGGGCGCTGATGAACACCCGGCGCTCGAACGACCCGACCGTGCCGTTGTACGCCTCGACGGCGGAGGTCAGCGAACGGCCGACCCGGTTCAGGTGGTCGCCCATGGTGCTGAGGCGTTCGTACAGTTCGCGACCCAGCTCGAACACCTGCTGCGCGGACTCGGTCAGGGCGGACTGGTTCCAGGCGTACGCCGCCGCGCGCAGGGTGGCGATGAGCGTCGTCGGCGTCGCCAGGATCACTCGGCGTTCGGCGGCGTACTCGAGCAAGGACGGCTCGACGTCGAGCGCCGCCGAGAGGAACGACTCCCCGGGGACGAACAGGATGACGAACTCCGGTGACGGCGACAGCCGGGTCCAGTAGGCCTTCGCCGCCAGCTGATCCACGTGGGTCCGCAGGTGCCGCGCGTGTGCCCTCAACCTCTCCTCACGGAAGTCGGCGTCGTCCGACTCGGCCGCTTCCAGGAACGCGGACAGCGGGACCTTCGAGTCGACGACCAGATTCTTGCCCTCGGCAAGCCTCACCACCAGGTCCGGTCGCAGCAGGCCGTCCTCGCCCACGGTCGTCGTCTGCTCGGTGAAGTCGCAGTGCGCGACCATGCCGGCCAGCTCGACGGTACGGCGCAGATGCAGCTCACCCCAGCGCCCGCGCACCTGCGGCTTCCGCAAGGCGGTCGACAACGAAGCCGTCTCCCGCCGCAACGCCTCGCCGCTCATCCGCACTTCGTTGACCTGTTGATGAAGCTGGCTCTGCCACGCCGCGCGTCCCTGCTCCAACTGGTTCAGCTGCGCGTGCAGGCGATCCAGCGCCTCCTTCACCACCGCTTGACCCGACATCTGTTGCCCGACGGCAGTCCGCTCCTGCGTCAACTCGACGACCCGATCCTCGGCCGCGTCCCGCTCAGCCGTCACCCGGGCGAGCTGGGCGCCGTCCCTTCCGCGCACGTAGAGCACGCCGAACACCGCCCCGAGGAGCAACCCCACCACGAGGAACAGCAGCAGCAACAACACCGTCGTACCGGTCATGTGACAGATAGTGCCGAACGCCGCCGACAGTTTCTGCTGATTCGCCGCGGAGTCCGGAAGAATGCCGGAAAAGTGCTCGAGGAGTGCCGTGTCTGTTCCGTCCGTGCGATGAAGACTCGACGTCAGCAGTCCATCGCGGGGAACGAGTAGCCCTGCGCCTTCAGAAGGGGGAGCACCTTGTCCAGAGCGGCCACCGTCTGCGAGCGATCCCCGCCGCCGTCGTGCAGCAGGATGATGTTGTGCCGGTGGGCGTGGGTCAGGATGTTGTGAACGATCGCCTGCGTGCCGGGCCGGGCCCAGTCGCGCGGATCGACGTCCCAGAGGACCTGCACCATGCCGGCCGCCTTGATGTCGGCGCGGACCTTCGGGTTCGTGGCGCCGTACGGCGGCCGGAAACAGGTCGACTGGGGTCCGTCGAAGATCTCGTGGTGCCGCTTGGCGGCGGACACCGCGGTCAGCTGCGGATGGGTGATCGAGTGGCTGCCGATCGTGTTGCCAGCGGCAAGCACCTGGTCACGCAGACCGGGGTGGGCAGCCTGCATGCTGCCCAGCTCGAAGAACGTCGCGTGTGCTCCGTGCTTGGCCAGGACCTGCAGGATCTTCGGGGTCCAGACCGGGTCCGGACCGTCGTCGAAGCTGAGGAACAGCACCTTCTTGTTGCCTGCGGCAAGCGCGGCGGTCGGATTCGGCACCGGGCGGTGCGGTGAGGTCGGCGCGTTGACGTTGGGTGTCTGTGTCGGTGTCTGCGTCGGTGTCACGGACGGCGTCGCCGACGTGGACGTGGACGCGACAGCGGGCTTGGGCGGGTGCGACCTCCCCAGCGCGATGGCGATCAACGAACCGATGACGAGCACGGCCAGCGCCGTACCGGTCGCGACGAACGCGGCGAACCGACGGGACATGATGCTCCCTCTGCAGATCAGGCGGATGTACCCCGGTCGCTCCCCCTCAGGAGCCCTCACAGCTCAGCCCTCACGTTGCTGTGCCGGACATCAGAGGAGACGCGTCATCGCCTGGTCTGGTTGGCGTTCTCGTGTTGCGGTGCGATCTCAGCTGTCGTGATGTCGGTCGCCCGCGGCGTCGCGACGGTGGCCGGTGCACCGCGGTGGTAGAGCCTGCCCTCCAGCGACTTCACACTCGCGACGAGGACGAAGCTCATGCTCACCAGCAGCGCCCACGCGCCGAATTTCGCCGGATGCACGAGCCGCCAGACGTCCACCTGGTCCGGGTAGTTCCACGCGTCCAGGAACGTGCCGAAGTTCTCCGCGACCCACAGGAAGAACCCGATCAGTCCGAACGACACCGCGAGCGGCATCCGGTACCGCCGTTCGCCGACCGAATAGAAGACCCAGGTACGACGCAGTACGACGAGCAACCCGATCGCGATCGGAATCCGGAGGTCAACGATCCAATGATGAGTGAAGAAGTTCGCGTAGATCAGCACCGCGAGGGCGGTCGTCAGCACCGGTCGATACCCGCTCACCCGCAGGTCGAACCGCCGCCACGCCTGACAGATGTAGCTGCCGACGGCGGCGTACATGAAGCCGGCGAACAGCGGCACCCCGCCGATCTTCGTGTAGGCCTCACCCGGGTACTGCCAGGACCCGACCTGCACCTTGAACAGCTCCAGCCCGAGCCCGACCAGGTGGAACCCGAAGATCACCGCGACCTCCCGCCAGGTCTCCAACCGGACCAGCCAGAACAGCAGCGTCAGACCCAGGCAGTACACGAGCAGCGCGTCGTACCGGGGGATCGGCAGGTCGACGTACTTGGAGACGGCGAGGCCGGCGAACAGGCAGACCGGGAACAGGCAGGAGATCGCCTCGAGCCACCCGAACCGCAGGAATTGCAGGCAACCGGTCACGAAGCGTGTTCGAAGGGCGGTGCGAACTCTCCAACTGGTCACAGACTGGAGACGTCGCTTGCCCTCGGCTGGTTCGGACGGATACATCAACGGCAAGCGATGGGGAGGTGCCGGGATGGATCCGAAGGTGGTCTACGAGACAGAACGGCTCGTGGTGCGCGACTGGGTGGACACCGACGAGGACCGCGTGTTCGACATCTACCGGCGGTGGGAAGTCTCGCGCTGGCTCGGCGCCGTGCCTCGCGTGATGACGGCCCGGGACGCCGCGGCCCGGACGATCGAGCGCTGGAACGAGCGCAACCAGGACCCGCTGCACGGCGTCTGGGCGGTGGAGGAGCGGTCGACGGCCGTGGTGGCCGGGACGGTCCTGCTCGTCCCGCTGCCCGACCCGTCCGACGGGACCGAGAGCAAGGGCGAGGTCGAGGTGGGCTGGCACTTCCACCCCGACGCCTGGGGCCGCGGCCTCGCGACGGAGGCGGCTCGCGGCGCGATCGCGCACGGTTTCAAGGGCGGTCTGGAGCAGATCTACGCGGTAGTCCGCCCGGACAACGCAGCCTCACTGGCGGTCTGCCGACGCCTGGGGATGCGTCCGCTGGGCCGGACCAGCCGCTGGTACGACGCGGAGCTGGAGGCGTACCTGATCTGACCGGCGTACCGCGGATTGGGGTACGGCGGGGTTGGCCGCGTACCCTTGACGCCCGTGGCACTCACCATTGGAATCGTCGGGCTCCCCAACGCGGGCAAGTCCACTCTGTTCAACGCGCTGACCAAGAACAACGTGCTCGCCGCGAACTACCCGTTCGCGACCATCGAGCCGAACGTCGGCGTGGTCGGCGTACCGGATGCGCGGCTGGGCAAGTTGGCCGAGGTGTTCAGCTCCGCCAAGGTGATCCCCGCCACCGTGCAGTTCGTCGACATCGCCGGGATCGTCCGCGGCGCGTCGGAGGGTGAGGGCCTGGGCAACAAGTTCCTAAGCCACATCCGCGAGTCGGACGCGATCTGCCAGGTCACCCGGGTCTTCCGCGACGACGACGTCACCCACGTCGACGGCAAGGTCTCGCCGGCCGACGACATCTCCACCATCCAGACCGAGCTGATCCTGGCCGACCTGCAGACCGTCGAGAAGGCGATCCCGCGGCTGGAGAAGGAAGCCCGGCTGAAGAAGGAGAGCGCGGTCGTGCTCGAGGCGGTCCGGGCCGCGCAGAAGCACCTCGAGGCCGGGACGCCGATCATCGCCACCGACGTGGACCGCGACGCGATCCGCGAACTGATGCTGATGACGGCCAAGCCGTACCTGTTCGTCTTCAACTGCGACGCCGACGAGCTGTCCGACGAGCCGCTGAAGCAGCAGATGCGGGACCTGGTCGCGCCGGCCGAGGCGATCTTCCTGGACGCGAAGTTCGAGGCGGAGCTGGTCGAGCTGGACGACGAGGCCGAGGCCCGCGAGATGCTCGCCGAGATGGGGATCGACGAGCCGGGCCTGGACGTGCTGGCCCGGGTCGGTTTCGAGACCCTCGGCCTGCAGACCTACCTCACCGCCGGTCCGAAGGAAGCCCGCGCCTGGACCATCAAGCGCGGCGCCACCGCCCCCGAGGCGGCCGGTGTCATCCACACCGACTTCCAGCGCGGCTTCATCAAGGCCGAGATCGTCTCGTACGACGACCTGATCGACGCCGGCTCCATGAACGCCGCCCGCTCCGCCGGCAAGGTCCGCATGGAAGGCAAGGACTACACCATGCAAGACGGCGACGTCGTCGAATTCCGCTTCAACGTCTGAGGGTTCTGCGCGGTAGGGTGAGATCCGGCGGTGCGAGATGTACGACTGCGGTGCTCCGGTGATGTCTGCTCAATGTCACTAACGAATCCTTCAACGCGGCCTCGCTGAGTCGGCCGTAAACGTCATTGTCGCCCGCGGGGCCATAGAGGTCCGAGGTTGGTTGGTTGCCGACGCTCCGGTCGCTTGACGAGGGTCCTTCGTCCTGGGTCGGGAAGCTTTCGATCAGGCGCTGCCTGGACGCCTGCACACCCAAGGCAGATCCGCCTGGTGCCGCTATGAGCGAGGGCATATCGGGTGAGCCACACGAGCCGAGGCGAGTCCAGAACCCATCCCACGTCCACGAGCGCGTGAGGGATGGGACCAAGATCTTGAGATCGCTGCTCCCTGCGGCGTGGGTGAAGAGCAATGCAGTCTTCTGAGCACGTCGACTCTTCGGCGGGCCGAGGTGGTGCCACAGGTCCTTGGCGCTGACAACGAACGTCCAATCACCGAACCAGCGCCTTCCCGGCAGCAGTAACTCAGTTCGACTGCGACTTCCGAGCCAGGGATTACCTGGATCGAGCAAGCCCGACCACGGCGGAATCGGGAGTACGTAGTACACGGGGATGAGCGACGTCTGATAGGCCAGCAGTTGGTTGACGTCGAGAGTCAGGCGGTGCTGACTTTGAACGCCGTCCCATTCGGTGGTTTTGACTTCCAGGAGGACTGATTTCCCGGGGCCACCTGGAACTCCTTCGACCGAGATGTCCTCGCCGGCTGCGGGCCACCACAGTCTCGCGGTAGGGAACTTTCTGGCTAGATGCATGCTCAGCCAGTGTTCCAGCGTCTTCTCGGGCATGGAGCGCATCGGCCAATCATCGGTCAACGGTTGACCGAGCGGTGGTGTCTGTCTGCGTGTCGCGTCCTTCACCCGGTAGCGGCGGATAGGGCAGGATGACGCGCATGTGCTCATCAGATTGGCGACCGGTCGATAGGAGCAGCAGGTGACGGAGGAGTCGTCTGAGGGCTACAACCGGCGGGCCGAGGTGGAGCGGATCCTCGCCGAGGATGCCACCGTCCTCGGTCGGGTCTGGCGCTATGACGAAGAAGGCCTTTCGGCGCAGGAGATGGCCGTGCGTGAAGGTACATCCGGTGCGGGATTCGTCTCGAATTACCGGAGCCTGATTCGCGCTTTGCGCGACGACGATGTGCCGACGAGTCCGACGCTGAGTATCCAGGCCGCCCGGCGAGTACGGAGCTGGCTCAAGAAGGCCGACCTCAGCGTCGACTTGCGGGCTGAACTGGCGGACCTTGAATCCCGGCTCATGTCGAGAGCCGAGGATCCGGCTGCTCAATCGCAGGAAGTAGACGCTGCGATCGAGCAGACAAGGTCGGCCGAGGCAGCAGGGCAACCCGGAATCTATGTCTACACACTCCCGCACTATCTGCGGTATCCATTCGACCCCGACTCTGGCCGCACTTTGCTCAAGGTTGGTCATTCAGCGACGGATGCGCATTACCGAGCAGGCTCACAAGGCAGGCTGACGGCGCTGCCCGAGGATCCGATACTGCTGCGCATCTATCCTGTGGCGGAGTCCGGTCAGGCTGAAAAGGACTTCCATGCCTGGCTGAGAGACGCCGACCACGCCGGAAACAGGACGCGACGCGGTGGATCTGAGTGGTTTGTCACGTCGACAAAGTTCTTGGACCGAATCGCCAAATCCATGGGGCTGGAAGTTCGCATCATCACAGACTTCGAGGCCGGAGACGGCTGATCCGGCAACAGCGGCGGTGCCGAGGGCCAGCATGAGCCTGCTCTGTTCGTCGACTGCGCAAGGGTGCTGGCGGAGCGGCATCCGGACGCTTTCGAGCAAGGCGTATCCAGGATCCAGGACGCCCCGGACGCGGACGAGGTCGATGCTGGGACCCTGCCGTTGCTGCGAGAACACTGCGAGAGCTCATGCAGCAACTCGGAGACGCGCAGGTCATGGCGTTGGTTGATGACGTCACGGGTCGCATTCCGATTCAACGTCTGAGTGTGGCTCAGAGGTTTGCTGCTCGTTGGACTTCGGTGAGGATTCGTTCGGTGTCGTGGCGGGCTCTGGTTCGTTGGCGTAGGTGTTTGCGGAGTTCGTGGCGGACTGACCAGGCGGCGAGGCCGAAGACGGGTGTGTGGTCGAGTTTGTCGATCGTGCTGGTGATGGTCTGGGCGAGGTGCTCTGCCGCGGTCGCCAGTTCGCGTCCGGTGGTGAACACCTGCAGCTCGAGCGCCCTGACCCGCCGTTCCTTGAACAGGCGTTCGTCCAGGGGTTGCAGTTCGCGGTTCGCCTCTTGGATCCGCCGGAGCTCGTGCGTACAGGTCGCTCGCGTCGCATCCAGGAATGCCAGGTGCTGTCGGATGCCCATAGAACTCCTCGCGCGGGGGCGTGAGCGTACGGCGACCTATTGTCTGTCGCGATAGGAGCATCTTCGCGTTGCCTGGTGGGTGGGAGGTCGGGTAGCGTCTCGGGGGCGTGGTTGGGGCCGCGTCGAGACTCGCCGGAAGGCTGGAAGCCACCCTTGTTGGTGTTTCCCTTGTGGCCTGTGCGAGTCCGGGCGCGAGAGGACGCACCATGAGACATCTGCCTGACAACCCGAGTCTTGGGTTCCTCCGCAAGGAGGCCAAGGATCTGCTGGCCGCGCTCCGCGAATCCAGTCCGGATGCATCGCTGGCCGTGGCGCAACGGACCTTGGCCGTTGAGTACGGTCTGCGTGACTGGGCCGAGTTGAAGGCCGAGGTGGAACGCCGGGTTGCCGAGGCGCCCGTCGTACCGGACGGACTGACCGAGGCGCTGGCCGCAACGTTTGGGCTTGGTCAGGTCACCGCACCGGCAGCGCCGGTCTCGTTCAACCTGATGGGCAGGGCCTGGTCGATCAGCACCGACCGGGGCCGCTGGCTCGCCATCACCGTGTTTCCGTGGATCACCCCGGACCAGGCGGAGGTCGGGGCCCGGCTCCGCGACGCGGCGGTGGCCGCCGGCGTCAGCGCACCGACGCCCGTCCGCAGTCCCGAAGGCCGGTTCATCGAGACCGTGCAAGGAGAGAACTGGCGTGTTCACGAGTGGATCGAGGTCGGCCCGTCGCCGGTGACTCCGGCACCGACAGTCGTGGCGCGCCGCGTCGGCGAGATCTTCGGGACGCTGCACTCGCTGGCGATCCCGACCGACGAGCCGATGAATCCTTACGTCACCTACCGGCGGCCGGACGCCGAATGGCAGGACCTTCTCGGCCGGGCGCGTGCCGCCGACAAGCCGTGGGCCGAGCAACTCGCCGCGACCCTCCCGACGGTGCGGGAGCTGCAGACGATCGAGGCCGACTTCGACGGTGCGGAGTTCATGCTCTGCAACCAGGTCATCAATCCCGAGAACGTCCGCTTGAGCCACAACGACGAACTCGTCGTCACCGAGTGGGACTTCGCCGGCCCACTCACGCCCGAGCTCGAAGTCGCCTGGGCACTCACCCACTGGACCCTGCGCCCAGCCATCAACCCCACCGCGATCGCAGCCTTCCGCGACGGCTACCTCCACACCGCCGGCCACTGGCCGGACCTCACCCTGTCGTCCTTCGCCACCGCGGTCACCAGCTACCTCAACTGGACGTACAACACGATCTGCGAGTCCATCAGCCCCACGGACCCCGACCACGCCGACTTCGCCGAACGCGAATCCACCGACCTCCTCAAACACCCCATGAGCTGCAGTTCCCTCGAGAATCTGCTGGCAGCCGTCTCAGCCTGATCACTGGTACGGCGGCAGCCGCGCGATGTCGCCGTACCTCGGCAAAATCCGTGGCCGCGGTCGCCAGGGGCGGCCTAGGGTCGGGGGATGGTGGATGCGTTGTTCGGGATGCCTCGGTTGGCGGCGGTCTATGACGCGCTGGACCCAGGGCGGCAGGATCTGGAGCACTACGTCGCGATGGTGGCGGAGTTCGGGGCGCGGCGGGTGCTGGATGTCGGGTGTGGGACGGGGGAGTTGGCCTGCTGGCTGGCCCGCCTCGGCGTCGACGTGGTGGGGGTGGATCCCGCGGAGGCCTCGCTGGACGTTGCGAAGGGCAAGGAGTTTGCCGACCGGGTGCGGTGGATCCACGGTGATGCGACTACGTTGCCGCCGCTCGAGGTCGATCTGGCGGTGATGACCGGGAACGTGGCGCAGGTGTTTCTCACCGATGAGGACTGGGCGGCGACGCTGCGGGGAGTGCGGGACGCGTTGCGGGTTGGTGGGCGGTTCGTGTTCGAGACCCGGGATCCGGCGCGGCGTGGGTGGGAGGAGTGGACCCGGGAGCTCACGCACCAGGTGACGCCGGTAGCGGGAGGCGAAACGGTGGAGAGCTGGAGTGAGCTGACCAGCGTCGAGTTGCCGTTCGTGTCGTTTCGCGGCACCTATGTGTTCGCGTCGGACGGCGCTGTGGTGACCTCGGATTCGACGTTGTGGTTTCGGGAGCGCGACGAGCTCGAGGAGACGCTGAGGACTGCTGGGTTCTCGGTCGACGACGTACGGGAGGCGCCGGATCGGCCCGGGAAAGAGTTCGTGTTCGTCAGTTCGAGGCTGTGAGCAAGGCCGTCAGCGTGTGGTGGGCTGTTCGGGACATGACGGGGTTGGTCTCGACGTAGTACCAAAGGCAGCCGATCGCCTGGGCGAACGACCAGCCCATGCCGCGGCGCCATTCGTTGTCGTCGCTGCCGATCGCCGTACGGAACACCAAGCGGGCCTCGGCTTCGAGAAGGTTCCAGGCCGGGGCGAGGTCGATGGCCGGGTCGGCGACGGTGAAGGTGCCGACGTCGATGACGCCGACGAGCCGGCCGTTCTCGGCGAGCAGGTTGCCGGGCATCAGGTCGCGGTGGGCCCAGACGTCGGGCTCGGTCCGGGGCGTCGTCCGCAGGTCGGCCCAGAGCCGGGCGAGCGCGTCGACGTCGATCATCCCGCGACTGCGTTCGAGCCCGTCGGCGACGTAGTCGTCGTGCGTTGCGAGTACGCCGCCGCGCCACGAGCCGGTGAACACACGCCCGTCGGTCGGCACGGCGCGCAGGGCGCGTACGAACGTCGCCAGGTCCTCGGCGAACCCGGTCGAGCCGGCGACATCGGCGTCGTACGCGATCGTCCCCGGGAGCCAGCTGTAAACGGCCCAGGGCAGCGCGTAGCCCTCGCCGGGTTCGCCGATCTCGATCGGTTCGGGGGTCGGGTACGGCGAAATCGCGTGCAGCCGGCGTGCCGCGTCGGCCTCCGCCTCGAGGTCCTTGAGCTCCTCGGCCGGGTCGCCGGGCTGGATCGGGAGCCGGGCGACCAGGTCGTCGCCGATCCGGAACAGCGCGTTCACCGTGCCGTGCGAGGTGACGGGATGGATGGTCAGCTCGCTCCACGCCGGGAACTGCGACCGGACCAGCCTCGTCACCAGATCCGTCGTCACGTCGAGTTGTCCAGGATGCATCGGCACGCCCAGCAGTATCCGGGACGCACCCAACAGACGCACACCAATTAGCTAGTGGGTGGCAAGGGGTTTGGCGCGGTCGGTGGCCAGGCGGATGGCGAAGACGGCGAGGGCGGTGCCGGTGAGGTAGCGGTGGATCCGCATCCAGGTCGGGCGGCGGGCGAGGAAGACGGCGACCGTGCCGGCGGTGATGACGAAGACCGCGTTCACCGCGACGCCGACGGCGAGCTGGACCAGGCCGAGGATCAGGCTCTGGGTGCCGAGGTGGCCGCGCGACGGGTCGAGGAACTGGGGCAGCAGGGAGATGTAGAGGATCGCGATCTTCGGGTTCAGCAGGCAGGTGAGCAGGCCCATGCCGAACAGCTTCCGCGGCCGGTCGGGCTCCAGTTCCTGGGTCGCGAAGGCGGAGCTGCCGCCGGGGCGGAAGGCGTTCCAGGCGAGCCAGAGCAGGTACGCCGCGCCGGCCAGCTTCAGCGTCAGATAGATCTCGGGCACGAGCGCGAACAAGGTGGCGAGTCCGGCGCTGGCCGCGAGGAGATAGACCCCGAAGCCGACGCCGACGCCGACCAGCGAGATGAGCCCGGCCCGGCGGCCCTGGGCGACCGACCGCGAGACCAGATAGATCATGTTCGGCCCGGGAGTGATCACCAGTCCGAGTTCGACCAGCGCGATTCCGAGCATTGCCTCACCACTGACCAGCACACGCATCCCCTTTCGTCTGCTCGAACCTAACAATCTCCATCGCGGTCGGCTGGGGTTTTTCTCAGGCTGAGACGGCGCGATACGTTGCCGGGATGAGCGACCAGACGTGCATGCGCTGTGGTGAGCAGGTGGAGTCGAGTCGCGACGACTACGAGGTGTTCGAGCGGATGCACTGGGACTGCTTCCACTTCGCCTACGAACACGACCTCAACGGTGAGGTCCCCGAGTCCGCCGACTGCGGCATGCCAGGCTGCCCGTCCGGCCAGAGCTAGCACCGGCTAGCGAGACTGTGACCGCGCCGGCATGTACCCGAACGCGACGGCCGTTGCCACGCACAACAGCGCCGCCGCGATCAGCAGTCCGAGCGAGTAGCCCGACGTCGGCCCGCTCGAACTGTTGTGCAGCGCCACCGTCGACAGGACAGCGAGCCCGATCGATCCGCCGAGTTGCCGGGCGCTGTTGACCAGACTGGACGCCATCCCCGCCTCGGTGGCAGGTACGCCGCTGGTCGCCGCGAGTGCGAGTGGTGCCAGGCACATACCGAGGCCGACGCTCGTCACCAGCATCGGACCGAGTACGTCGCTCACGTAGCTGCCATCTGCGCTGATCAGGCCGAACCACGCGAAGCCGGCCGCGGCGAGTGGACCGCCCGCCAGCAGCACGGGCCGCGGTCCACGAGCGGTCGCCCAGCGGGTCGCCACGATGCTTCCGACGACCGTCCCGGCCGAGAACGGCAGGAACGCGAGAGCGGTGGCAGCTGACGACAGCCGCAGTACCTGTTGCAGGTAGAGCGAGACGAAGTAGAACGCGGAGAACATCGCGGCCGCGGCCAGGAAGGCGAACAGGTTGGCCGAGGCAACGTTGCGCTGATGCAGCAGTCCCAGCCGCAGCAGCGGCTGCCGAACCCGGGACTCGACCAGGACGAACCCAGCCAGCAAAAGGACCGCGGCACCCAGCGGGACGATCGTGGCCGGCGTGGTCCACGCGTGCTGATCGGTCCGGACCACGCCGAGGATCAGCAGGGCGACACCGCCGGTCCCGAGTACGGCGCCGGCCAGGTCGGGGCGTGCTCGCGGACCGGACCGAGGCCCATCCAGTGGTACGGCGCTCAGCGTCAGGACGGCCGCGATCGCGGCGATCGGCAGGTTGACGAGCATCACCCACCGCCAGCCGGCGTACTCGGTCAACGGTCCGCCGGCCAGTACGCCGACCGCGCCACCGGCCGCGTTGACGGCACTCCAGACACCGAGGGCACGTGTTCGGGCGGCTCCTTCGGCGAAGGTCGTGGTGAGGGTGGCCAGAGCGGCCGGAGCGAGTGCGGCCGCGGCGAGGCCTTGGACCGCGCGAGCACCGATCAGCAGGGCGGAGGTCTGCGCCAGCCCACCGGCGAGCGATCCGCCGTCGAAGCCGAGCCCGGTCCGGATCGCGGGCAGTGCGACGTTCACCACCGACATGTCCAGCGCGACCATGCCCTGGGCGATCGCGACCGCCGCCAGGAGAGATCGCGAGTGGTTTTTATACATGTATAGAAACTAGCTTCGGAGCTGCTGGACTGTCCAATCAGTTCTCAAGGGAAGATGGGTGGATGGCTGAGCGGGTGAAGGGTGGGCGGCCGGCGCGGATCTCGCGGGAGGCGATCGTGGCCGCCGCGAGCACGCTGGTAGAGCGGGACGGTGTCGACGCGCTCACCATGCGCAAGCTCGCCGACGAGGTCGGGGCGACGCCGATGGCGCTCTATCACCACGTTCGCGACAAGTCCGGCCTGCTGCTGTTGCTGTTGGATCACCACGCGCAGGGGGTCGAGCAGCCGGTCTGGCCCGACGATCCCCGGGAGAAGCTGATCGCCGCCGCCCAGACGATGCACGACGTACTCGCGGAGCGGCCGTGGGTCGCGGAGGTGCTGACGAGTGACGACCTGCTCTCCGTCTCGGCGCTGTGGCTGCCGGAAGCGATCGTCGACGCGGCGGTCGGGTGTGGTCTGACGGAGCGGCAGGCGGTGCACGCATATCGGTCGATCTGGTACTACACGGCCGGGGAGATCATCATCCGGGCCGGCGCTGCCCGGCGGCGGGCAGCCGGTGGTACGCCGTACCGGGATCAGGTGTTCGCGTCGATCGATGCCGAGCGGTACCCGCGGCTGGCGTCCGTGGCGGACGAGTGGGTCGAGCTGGCCGGGCAGGACACGTATCGCGATGGTCTGGAGGCGCTGGTGGCGGGGCTGCTCCCGCCGAGGTGACAGGCCCCGGTGGTAATCCATTCGCGGGTGGGTGTCACAGTTGGTTAGCGTGGGTGTGTACGCCTGACGGTTTGAAGGAGACGGTATGAGCGACAAGTCCAGCAAGCCGGCGGACGATCTGCAGAAGAAGTTCCGTGAAGCGCTCGAGAAGAAGAACGCCCATCACAACGCGCACCCGGGGTCCGGGACGCGGCGTGAGGGTGTCGGCGAGGCGCACAACGACAAGCAGAAGCGCCAGTTCCGGCGCAAGTCCGGCAGCTGATTCCGCCAACTGTCCATCCATCCGCCTGAGCCCCGGGTTACCGCCCGGGGCTCGACCTTTTCACAGCAGTCCGGCCAGCCGGCCGAGCTCCGGCTCCCAGCCCTGGCGGTGGTTGGCGGCGTCCTCGGCGGTGGCGAAGCCGGTGTGGGTGAGGAGCATCCGGGTCCCTCGGGTACTTCGGTCAGCTCCACCTGGACCCGGGTCGGCTCGTCGGCGGTGCCGTCCCAGTGCCAGCTGAAGGCGAGCCGGTACGGCGGTTCGACCTCGAGGTAGGTGCCGCGGACAACATGCGGACCCATCTCGACCACGTAGTCGCCGCCGACCCGCACGTCCGCCTGGACCTTCAGCTCCAGGTCCGGATTCGGGCAGTACCACTGGGTCAGCAGTTCCACCCGGGTCCACGCGTCGTACACGCTCCGAATGGTTGCCGGTAGCACCCGTTCGATCCGGATGTCAGGACCCATCCCCGCCTCCTCGCAGCAGTTCTTCCAGCCGGTCGACCGTGCTGTTCCAGTACGACGTGAGGTCGCCGAGCCAGTCCTCGACCTCGGTGAACGCCTCCGGCCGGATCGTGCACACCACTGTCCGCCCGACCTTGCGCCGGGTCACCAGCCCGGCATCCACCAGCACCCCGACGTGCTTCGTCATCGCGGGCAGGGTGATCCGGTGCGGCTCGGCGAGCTCGCCCATGGTCGCGTCACCCCGGCTGAGCCGGCTCACGATCGCCAGCCGGGTCGGGTCCGCCAGCGCCCCGAACGTCGTCGTCAGCACGGAGAACACTTCACCAATTGGTGAAGTGTCTGTCAAGGGTTCACAGCAGCTCGGCGAGGAACCGGGCGGCCCGGGCAGCACCGTCAGCAGCCACGCGGCGGTAGTCGGGCGCCGTACTCAGAGCTTTGGCGATGGTTTCGGCCAGCACCATCGGGTCGGAGGCTTCGGCATAGGTGAGGCGGTGGCCGGCGTTGTAGCGGTCGAGTCGCGCGGCGACGTGGAAGTTCTGCTCGAAGTGGTGCTGCAGCGGCACGTAGATGAACGGCACCCGGGCGGCGGTGAGTTCCATGCACGTGGTCAGACCGCCCTGGGTGATCGCCAGATCGGCCGCGGCCAGGTGCCGGTGCAGGTCGGGGAGATAACCGCGCAGCGTCACGCCCGGGATCGACGGGAACGAGGCGGGATCGATCCGCGGACCGGTGACGACGACGAAGTTCAGGCCGGGGACCAGGCGCCGGGCCGCGGGGACCGCGTCGAGAACCCTGTGCAACAAGGAAGATCCGACGCCGGAGCCGCCGACCGTCACCACGCAGAGCAGACCGTCGGCCGGGTAGCCGAGCTCCGTCCGGTCCACGCGTGACGGGACGAAACCAGTGACGTAGCCGGCGAAGTCGAAGTTGCGTTCGGTCCAGTCGCGGGTCGTCGGCAGCCCCGGACCGAAGGAGGCGTCGACGATGTCGTCCGGGTCGCCGACGAAGACCGACTTGTCCCGCAGCCGGCCGAACCGGGCCCGCTGCTCGATCATCTCGGCGTTGTAGTCCGCCGTCAGCCGCGCCTCGCGGGCACCGCCGTCCGGCATCGGCAGCCAGCCGACGAAGTCCGTCATCCACGCGTACGCGAACCGCTTCAGTTCCGGGTTCTCGTGCAGGAAGTAGTCCACGTCCCACGCCTCGTCCCCGATCACCAGGTCGTACGGCCGGTCGGCCACGACATCCGCGAAGGTGAGGAAGTTCGCCACCAGGATCTCGTCCATCCGCCGGATCGCCTGGAACGCGTGCAGGTCGTGCTCACCCGCCTCGAACTCGATGTGCTGCGATTCGTTGCACAGGTACGACGACGCCGGGTGGACCGTCTCACCGGCGTCCTCGAGCACCCGTGTCACCGGGTGCTGTGCCAGCCAGTCGATCTCCAGGTCCGGGTGGTGCGTCCGCAGTTCGCGGGCGATCGCCAGGTCCCGGCGGGCGTGGCCGAGTCCGATCGGCGACGACAGGTAGAGCGCTCGTTTCGGCCGGCTCATCGCTCGTACCCAGGTACGACGTACTGGTCGCGGAGCGACCCGGTCGACGAAGTCGCGGAGCAGGTGGTTGACCATGACCGGGTCACGAGCGTGTGGCGCGTGCCCGCCACCCTCTATCGTCACCAGCGACCCTCCGGTCGCCTCAGCGAGCAGTGCACCCTCGAGATGCGGGCGGATGCCGTCCTGCGCGCCGTGGATCACCAGGACCGGGCAGGACACCTTGGTGACCCGCTCCGGCGGCAGATGCTCCTCCCGAGCGGCCTCGGTGTCCACCAGCCGCTCGGGAGCGATCTCCCGGCCCCAACCGACGCAGTCCTCGATCTGCTTGGTGGAGTGCTGTTCGCTGAAGAGCTCCCCGAAGAAGTAGTCGAGGAAGTCGTCGTACCCACCCTCGACCCAGTAGTAGCGGTTGTACTTCGCCCAGCCCTCAGTGCTGTCGTGGCGCTCGTTGAATGTCCACTGCGTGCGCTCCTCCAGCTTCGGCGCCAGCCTGGTCGCCGGGCCGATGCACACGATGCCCAGCACGCGCTCCGGCTGCTCCAACGCCAGCTGCAACGCCCACGGGCATCCCCGCGAGAACCCGACCAGCACGCAGGACTCGGTCTCAGTAGCGTCCAGTACGGCAAGCGCGTCCGCGACGAACTCGGCGTCGTTGTAGGCCTCCGCACCCACCGGCCGGTCGGAGCGCCCGGAGCCGCGACCGTCGAAGGTGATCACCCGGTAGTGCCGGGACAGGTAAGGGACCTGCGCCTTCCACATGCGGGACGGCACGATCGACCACGTCGGCAGCAGCAGGACCGTCGGCCCTTCGGTGCCGTGCACGGCGTAGCCGATCGTCACCCCGTCACGCTCCACCGTCCCCTGCAGATCAGGTGTCAGCGCAGGTCTCTGAGTCATCGCCCTGTCCCCCCTCGGACCTCAATGTCTCAGGGCCGTACCTCGAACACCAGGTTGAACGGCGTCTGCGCGACCGTGCGGAACCTGGTGAACCCGGCTGCCGTGGTGACGTCCCGGATGCGTGCCGGCCCGGCCTGAGTGCCCAGTGCGAGGCCGACGGGTTGGGAGAGGGATCCCGGCGTACAGAGCAGGGTCGAGAAGCCGTAGTACGCACGGCCCACTGGGTTGAGGTTGTCTTCGACCTTGTCGCCGGCCATGGGTTCCACCAGCATCCAGGTGCCGTCGGGTGCGAGGGACTCACGCACGTGTCGAGCCGCGCCGACAGGGTCGCCCATGTCGTGCAGGGCGTCGAACGTCGTCACGAGGTCGTACCCGGAACCACTGAACCCAGCAGCCGGTGCCACCTCGAAGCGGATCCGCTCACTGAGCCCTGCCTCGGCTGCACGCAGCCGGGCGGTCTCGATCGACTCCTGGTGGTAGTCCGAGCCGACGAACTCGGACCGCGGGAATGCCTCCGCCATCAGGATCGTGGAGGCGCCGTGGCCGCAGCCGATGTCTGCCACCGTCGCACCGCGCTCCAGTTTGTCCACCACGCCTTCGAGTGCGGGCAGCCAACTGGGCAGCAGGTTCGCGTTGTACGACGGGCGGAAGAACCGCTCACACCCGACATGGACGTCGGACGTGTGCTCGTGCCACCCGATCCCAGCCCCGCTCCTGGCCGCCTCGATCGTCTCCGAGGTGTGGTGCACCGTGCCCAACGCGATCTGGAAGAAGCCTGGCAGGTACGCCGGACTGCT
The DNA here is from genome assembly GCF_043197365.1 of Kribbella sp. NPDC049174. Taxonomy (NCBI): domain Bacteria; kingdom Bacillati; phylum Actinomycetota; class Actinomycetes; order Propionibacteriales; family Kribbellaceae; genus Kribbella; species Kribbella sp. NPDC049174. The sequence continues at coordinate 146,547 of NZ_JBICSZ010000005.1, forward strand.
CGGGTCGGTCAGTGCCACGGTCTGCTCCGGCGGCAGCGTGTACTCGCCGGTGCCCGGGTCGTACTCGACGTACCCGCCGGCCGCCTGGGCGTTGAGCCACTCACGCGTGTAGTGCTCACTGGTGTTGGTGCGCTCGGCCAGCTCGCCTGGCGTGGCAGGTCCGTCGTCGGCGAGTGCTTGGTAGTAGCCGAGTCGATCACCCATCACCACCAGCGCCGCGTTCAGCGTCGCGCCCACTTCGTCCACGGCCTTGAAGACCAGCCCCATCAGCTTGTCGCCGTCGATCGCAACTGTCATGTCGTCCGCCCCCTTGCTGGATCAGTACGGCGAACCTAGGTAGGGCGGCCGGGCCGTCGCATCAGGTGCCCCACCTAGTGCAGACTGCGAGGCATGCTGGTGGGGCGGGAGGCCGAACGCCGGTTGATCGAGCAGTTGGTCGCGGGGGCGCGCGTGGGTGCGGCCGGCGTGCTGCTCGTCACCGGTGAGCCCGGCATTGGCAAGACCGCCCTGCTCGACGAGGCCGCGACCCTGGCCACGGGCCTTCGCCTGCTGCGAGCCCGCGGTACCGAAGCAGAACGAGACGTCCCGTTCGGAGCTCTCCATCAACTCCTCCGACCAGCCCTTCACGACCTGCGCCGCATCCCGCATCCGCAGCAAGCGGCCCTCGCTGCCGCGCTCGCACTCAGCCCAGGGGAGAGCACGGCCGACAGGTTCGCTGTTGGTGCTGCGACGCTCAGCCTGATCTGCCGGTACGCCGAGGAGGCGCCGGTCGCCGTGATCGTCGACGACGCGCACCTGCTCGACCGTCCGTCGGCGGAGGCGTTGCTGTTCGCGGCCCGGCGATTCCTCGCGGATCCGATCGTCCTGCTGATCGCGGCCCGGCAGCACGAGTCTCATCCGCTCGCCGAAGCCGACCTGCCCTCCCTCTCGCTCGGCGGAGTGCCGTTGGAGGCGGCGCAGCAGCTCGTTCACGGCCTGCCGATCGACCTGGTGGCCCGGCTGCACCGGACAGTGGCCGGGAACCCGTTGGCTCTGCTGGAGCTGGCCGACAGTCCTGACGAGCTTCAAAGGCTTCCACCCGGGGTACCCATGCCTGTCCCCGCATTGCTCGCAGACGCCTTTGCCAAAAGGGCAAACCGGCTCAGCCCGGCCGCACGGACCGCACTGCTCGTAGCGGCTGTCGACGACGGCGAGCTCGGCGTGGTGGTCAGAGCGTGCAAGGAGCTGAGTGTCGACGTCGCAGCGTTGGCTGAGGCGGAGACAGCAACTCTGGTGGCGATCCGGGATGGTCGAGTCGAGTTCCGCCATCCACTGGTCCGGTCGGCGATCTACACGAGTGCTGACCCGGCTGAGCGTCGTACGGTGCACCGGGCGGTGGCGGGAGCGACGCAGGACGAGGACAGACGTGCGTGGCATCTGTCCGAGACGGTGCTTGGCACTGACGACGAGGTGGCGGCCAGGCTGGACGTCGCGGCGGCGCACGCAGCCGGTCGTGGAGCACACTCGGTCGCGGCGACCGCCTATGAACGGGCGGCCCGACTGACTGAAGCGCCGCGAGACCGCGCACGCAGACTGGTCGCGGCAGGAGAAGCAGCGTGGTCGGCAGGCCTGCCCGAGCGGGCTGACGCCCTGCTCGACGAAGCGTTGGCGTTGCAGCCACCGTCGGCCACCAAGATCCGCGCACAGGAGATCCGGGGCGACATAGCGGTCAAGTGCGGCTCACCGGCTCAGGCACGCGACATCCTGATCGCAGCCGCCTCGGAATGCGAGGACGAGGCGATAGCCACTGGACTGCTCGCCGACGCGGTGAATGCGTGCTACCGCCTGTGCGACACAGTGTCAGGACTCAAAGCAGCGGAAGGCATCGACCGACTGCTCCCTGCGGTCGAACGCCCAGGTCCACGCATCATCGGCATGATGGCCAGCGGTGTCGCCAAGATCCTCGCCGGGCAAGGCGGAACCGACCAGATCCGCCAGGCCATCGCTTTGGCGCCATCGGACGAGCTGGACCGCGACCGCCGCCGGCAGGTGTGGATGGCGATCGCACCGCTGTTCCTCCGCGAAAGCGGCACGGGTCGAGCTTTGCTGCAACAGGCGATGCTCGAGCGGCGTGACCAGGTCGCGTTGGGCACTCTGCCCGGCCTGCTGTTCGTACTGGCCCGCGATGACGCCACAACTGACCGCTGGGCCGACGCGGCGACGTCGTACGACGAAGGGATCCGACTGGCGCGGGAGACCGGTCAGACGGCCGAGCTGGCGATGAATCTGGCCGGTCAAGCCTGGCTGGCGGCCCACCAAGGCCGTCAGGAGTGTCAAGAGCTTGCGGCTGAGGCGCTGCGGATCTGCACCGAGCGGGGACTCCAGTTGGGCACGGTGTGGTCGTTGTTCGCGCTCGGCGACTACGAGCTGGGGTGTGGTGATCCAGAGGCCGCGCTACCGCAGTACGTGCGGCTGGTCGACGTACTGGCGTCCAACGGGCTTAAGGACCCGGACCTGTCGCCGGCGCCGGAGTTGGTGGAGGCGTACCTGCGGCTGGGACGGTCCGGCGACGCGGAGTCGGTGGCGCGGGAGTACGTCGTACAGGCTCAAGCCAAGGGGCAGCCGTGGTCGCTGGCGCGGGCGGCTCGGGTGACGGGAGTGGTGGACGAGAGCGAGGAGGACTTCGAGAAGGCGCTGGGGTGGCATGCGGAGACGCTGGACGTGTTCGAGCAGGCTCGGACGCGGTTGGCGTACGGCGCCTGGCTGCGGCGGGCGCGGAGGCGAGTGGACGCGCGGGCGCAGCTACGGCTGGCGGTTGAAGCGTTTGATGAGTTGGGAGCCGCCGGGTGGGCAGACCAGGCGGCGAGTGAGTTGAAGGCGACAGGGGAGACCGCACGGCGCAGAGTGCCGAGTACGGCGGACGAGTTGACCCCACAGGAGCGGCAGATCGCCCTGCTGCTCGCGGACGGACAGAGCATCCGGGCAGCCGCGGCCAGGCTGTTCCTCAGCCCGAAAACCGTCGAGTACCACCTCCGCAAGGTCTACACGAAGCTCGGCATCCACTCACGCACCGAACTCGCCCAGCACCTGGCGTCGCCGTCACATCACCCCCAGCGGTGATTTCTTGGGGAACCCTGAACATCCGATGAACCCCCGCTGAATCACACCGATGGGATTGCGGCCTATTTGGCTTTCGATGGCATCCTGTTCGGGATGACAGAGTTGATGGAGGCTGCCCGGCAGCTGCTGAGCCTGGCCATGGCCTCGCATTGGCTGCTGCTCGTCCTGTTCCTGGCGGCCGCGATCGACGCCGTCTTCCCGGTGATCCCGAGTGAGGGCCTGGTCGTCACGGCCGGGATGGCCGCCGCCGCGGGGCACCAGAATCTGCTCCTCGTCATCGTGCTGGCGATGCTCGGCTCCGTCATCGGCGAGTCCGTCTGCTACTTCATGGGCCGCGGCTCCGGCCCGGCGCTGCACCGCTGGATGAAGCGTCAGGAGCGTAGACAGGCGATCTACGACAAAGTGTCGGCCGCGCTGCATTCTCGCGGCGGGCTGATCCTGATGACGGTGCGCTACATCCCGGGCGCGCGGATGGTCGCCACCCTGACCGCGGGCGCGACCCGGTACTCGTTCAAGAAGTTCTTCGTCTTCACCTTCGCCGGCGTGACGGTCGCCTACACGTACGTCGCCCTGCTTGGTTACCTCGGCGGTGACGCGTTCGCGCACGACTCGCTGAAGGCGCTCGGGTTCAGCCTGAGCCTGGCGTTCGTGATCGGCCTGGTGATCGAGACGTCGCGCCGGATCGCCGTCAAGCGCCGCGCGGCCAAGATCACCGCCGGGTAACGATCACCCGGCGGGTTTCCCCGCACAGGTGTGTCCCGGACCAACCAGACTGGTCCGGTATGCGTCAGTAGACCCGTGGTGAGGCCTGGGGTGAACCTCCTCGGTGCCGCTGCGGTGGTGGCGGCGCTGGCCGTCGGATGTGCCGACGTACCGCTGGAAGGCGCTCCGTCCCCCTCCAGTACGCCGACCAAGCCCCGCCCTACCCCGAGGCCCAGCACGACCCCCAGCACCCCACCCCGCACAGCCCCAGCGTGCCGCCCACTTTGACCGCTCCGCCCACTCCGACCGCGAAGCCGGGCGACAAGGCTGCAGCACCCGTGACCGGGAGCTTTCCGGCACGGTTGGCGGACGGGAAGCCGCCGCTGTTCGTGGTCGTCTCGTTCGACGGCGCCGGTGACCTCGCTCTGTGGGCTCGCTGGCGGGCGGTCGCCAAGCAGGTCGACGCGCGGATGACGTTCTTCCTGTCCGGCCCGTACCTTTACCCGTCCGCACGCCGGACCGACTACAAGCCGCCGTACAAGAAGCCCGGCGCGTCCGACCTCGGCTGGGGTGGTGACGCGGGCGCGATCGAGGCGCGGGCCGCCGTACTCCGGCAGGCGATCGCCGAAGGCCACGAGATCGGCACCCACGCGAACGGTCACTTCTGCGGCACGACCGGCGTCGGCCGGTGGACCACAGCGCAGTGGACCGCGGAACTGCAGTCGTTCGACCAGATGGTGCGGACCGGTCCGACGCTGGCCGCCGGCAAGCCGGTCGCGGCGCCGTTCGATCCGGCCACGGTGAAGGGGATGCGGACGCCGTGCCTCGAAGGCAATCGACCGGCGTACCGGCAGGCGATGGTGCAGCGCGGGATGCTGTACGACGCGTCCGAGCCCGGGGTGATCGCCTGGCCGAAGAAGTCGGGCGGTCTGTGGAATTTCCCGCTGCAGTCGGTCGAGCTGGCCGGAACCGGTAAGAGCACGCTGACGATGGACTACAACCTGTGGTTCACCCAGACCGGCGCGCGCACCGCGCCGATCGCGCAGGCGCCGGTGCTGAAGGCGCAGGTCCTCGCTACGTATCGGCAAGCGCTCGCGAAGTCCCGGGCGAACGGCAACCCGCCGTTGTTCCTCGGCAACCACTTCAACCGCTGGAACAACAGCGTCTACTCCGACGCCCTGACCAGCTTCGTCGCGGAGACCTGCAAACAACCGGATGTCCGGTGCGTCAGCAACATCGAGCTGGTCAGCTGGCTGACCAAGTACGGCCCTCCTACCGAGCGGAGCCGACCGGCCGGACAATGAGCGTGCTCAGGTCGACCTCGGCCGGCTGAGTGAGGGCGAACACGATCGTCGCCGCAAGCTGGTCCGCGCTGATCCGTGGACGGCCAGGCTCGAGCCCGCCGACCGGATCGGAGAACGCGGTCTCGACCGCACCCGGCGAGACAAGGGTGACGCCGATGCCGTCGCCGGCGACGAGCTGGCGGACATTCTCGGCGAGCCCGGTGACCGCGAACTTCGTCGCACCGTAGATGTTGCCTGGCGTGTTCACATGCCCGGCAAGACTGCCGACCAGCACGATGCGGCCGCGGGTCTCGCGCAGTGGCGGCAGACTGTAGTGGATGAGCGCGGCCGGCCCGAGGACGTTGGTCAGGATCATGTGCCGCCAGCCCTCGGGATCACCGTCGCCGATCGAGTCGTGGGTCGCGTACCCGGCGTTGGCGACGATGTTGTCCAGCCGGCCGAACGCCTCGACGGTCCGCGTCACCGCGCCCTCCGCCGCCGCGGGCTCGGCCGCGTCACCCGGCACGGTGAGCAGGCCGGCTGGGCTACCGACGGCGGCTCTGAACGCGTCGAGGCGGGCCTTGTCCCGGCCGGTGACGGTGACCTGGTGACCGAGGTCGAGCAGTTGCCGGGCCGCGGCGGCACCGATGCCGCTGGCGCCTCCGGTGATCAGCGTGACAGTCATGCGACCGACGCTAGGTGCTAGACAACGCTCTAGGTCAAAGGCGGACGTAGCCGTACGCGCTCTGCCAGGTGCCGCCGTCCTTGATCCGGCCGACCACCAGCCGCTGCAGCGTGGTGTCCTGCGGCAACTCGTCCAGCCGCTCCAGACCGTGCGTCCGGAAGGTGAAGAAGATCGCGCTGTCCTGGCTGTCGTTCGGTACGCCGTACGGCGTGAAGCGGCGGCCGAACCGGACCATGTTCGACTCCGGCGGAAGGTTGTCGAGCAGGTACGGATCGATCAGCCAGGACCACAGGTTCGCGGTCTTCACCGGGTACTCCGGGAAGTACCGCGGGAAGAACTCCCGCGCCTGCGCGAAGCTCTCGTCGACCAGCTCGGGTGTCAGCGGACCGGTCTCCGGGATGTGGACGCCGATCACCCACTCACCCGGCTCGGTTCCGGGCACGGGCTTGTCGGCCGGTGGCTGGTGAAGCAGGTACTGCAGCCGGCCGAGCGCGTAGATCTGGCCGGTCCAGTGCACCGTCATCCACCAGTGCGTCTCCAGGCCGTACTCACCGAAGGTCCGGCGATGCACCTTCAGCTGCTGGCCGAGGTCGGCCAGGGAGGCCCAGCTGATGTCGTCCGGGATGCCGCGCTCGGCATGGAAGCGCCGTACGTCCGGCAACGTGTCGAGGAAGGCCTGGACCGAGTTGCGCGGGTCCTCGGGCATCCGCAGCTCCGGTTCGCTGCCGAGCTTGCCGAGCGCAGCGCGCAGTTGGTCGGCCAGATCCTTGACGACGACCGGGTCCGCCTCGAAGGCCTCGGCGGCGTCACGGTCCTCGTCGCTGAACCCCAGCAGGCGGTACTCCTCGGCAGTCGTCACTCGCCAACGGTATCCGATCCGGACCAGGCACAGACTTACCGCTCCTCGGCCAATCCGAGGTAGAGAATTCTGGGATCCGCCGGGCTGAAGGCCAGCGACGGGATGCCGTCGTTGCGGTTGTGCTGTTTGGTCAGCTCGCCGGTGGACGGGCGGAACCGGTAGAGGTCCGCACCGTAACCGGCGAACGACGTACCGTAACTGAAATAGAGCAGATCCGGGTCGACCGGACTGGCCCACATCTGGTTGCCGTTGATCAGCGTCGCCCGGCTCTGGTCCAGCACCGGCTCGAACTTCAGCCCGCCGTCGGCCGACTCCCAGATGAACCGGATCGAGCGGTCCCGGTCGTACCCTTCCATCCAGACCTTCGACGGATCGGCCGGCGAGATGGCCAGGCTGAACGCGTTCACCCGGCTGACCGGCTCCGACCGGGTCCAGCTCTGGCCGCCGTCGTCCGTGACGTAGACGCCGTCGGACATCACCCCGATGACGATGTGGTCGTGGTCCCGCGGATCGACCACCGCGTCGTACACGAAGAGATCCCGCGCCGCCGGTACGCCGATGTGCTGCCAGCTGAGCCCGTCGTCGTACGAGTCGTAGAGCTGACCGTCGCCGGCGACCACGCGCAGCCTGCCCGGGGCGGCGACGAGCGCGGCCAGTCCGCCGCCGTTCACCGGTCCTCGGACAGTAGTGACGGCGCTGCCCTTCACCCGGTGGATCGGCTGGTCGTTCACGCTGTAGATGTACGCCGTATCGCCCGGGCCCGGCTGGACGTCGTACGCGCTCAAGTCGTCCGGTGCCTTGTCGAGCAGCTGCCAACTGCACCCGGCGTCACTCGACCGCTGGATCGACTGGCGGCCGATCGTGATCAGGGTGTTCGGCTCCTCGAGTGCCGCCACCTTCGCGTACGTGACCGGCCGCAGTTTCTCGGTCGTCGGCGCGAGCGTCGCACCGTCGGTCTCGGTGATGGTCACCGACCCATCGCCGTACACGGTGTCGCAGTGCGGCCGGTTCCAGAACCAGCCGGGGTTCGTCAGTTGGGGAAGGACAAGGAGGGCGGCGAGGGCGTTGGCGAGCATGGTCCAGATGTACGCGGGACGCACCGCCCTCGGCCAGAACTCCGGCTGGCGGACCTACGACATGACGGGAAGCGGTCAGCCGGCGGCGGTGTCGATGTGGCGGGCGAGGACGAGGTCGTCCTCGGTGATGCCGCCGGCGTCGTGGCTGCTGACCCGGAAGGTGATGGTGGTGTAGCGGATGTCGATGTCCGGGTGGTGGTTCATCGACTCGGCGAGCTGGGCGACCGTGGCGACCAGGCGGATGCCGTCCAGGAACGTCTCCCGCTTGACGCTGCGGACCAGCCCGTTGTCCGCGAACTTCCACAGCGGGAGATGGTCGCGGATCGCTTGGTCGATCTGGTCGTCGGTCAGCAGCTCAGCCATGCGGCACACTCTAGACCCCAAGCTGCTCCCAGAAAGCCAGCCGGTGCTCCTGTGCGTAGTCGACCTGGCGAATCGCGTTCGGTGCGAGCGACTGGACCGTGTCCGGGGTGGTGAACTTCGGCCACTCCGGCAGACCGTCGCCGTTCGGATCGCTGCGATGCGCGAAGTTGGTCCAGTAACCGATCATCGCGTTGGACAGCGCCAGCTGGTCCTTGGTCATCTCCGTCTTCCCGGAGCGGAACAGGTACTGTACGTCGCCCGCATGCCAGGCGCCGGCCTGGAACCCCTTCGGGAACGGAATGTCCAACGGGGCGTTGCGGTCCGCGAACTCGTAGAACCACAGCGGGTTCTTTGCCGAGAGCAACTGATTCTGCTTCAGCTGGGCCTTGGCCCACATCCGATCGGTGATCACCGCCGCCCAGGCCAGGCCAGGTGTCGCGTAGTCCTTCAGCGGGTACTCGGCCTGGATCTTCGTCGCAGCCTGGTCGCCGAAGGCCTTGCGGAGCAGTTCGGGGTAGGCCGCCGCGGTGACCGGCGTGCCGGCCAGTTCGCGGAAGAAGGCGACGAACGTCGTGTGCTCGTCGCGCGTTGTGCCGGACAGCACCGGGACGTTCGCGAACTCACCGTCCGTCAGCGCCTGGACCGGATCGGTCGGGAGCTGGTCGTTGCCGAGGGCATACGGCTGGAAGATGTTCATCACCTGCGGAACTTCGAGCAGCTTGGCGACCGGGATCTTGCGCAGGCAGGCCAGGTCCTTGCACCCGAGTTGCTGCGCGAGGGCGACACCTTGGGTCTGGGCGTCCTTCGTGGTGGTCCAGCCGTACCAGGGCAGCGCCGGGATGCCTTCGTAGACCGCCCCGGCCGGCATGTCCATCAGGGTGAACCCGCTCTGCATGATCACCTTGTGGAACAGGCTGTGCGACTCCTTCGACATCAGGTGCGCGCTGGTCGACAACGCGCCGTACGAGACTCCGAAGAGCGTCACGTTGCCCGGGTCGCCGCCGAATGCGGCCGCGTTGCGCTTGACCCACTGCAGTACGGCGCGCTGGTCCTGCAGGCCGATCGTGCCGGAGTCCTTCAGGTCGGGATGGCCGAAGCCGCCGAAGACGCCGAGGCGGAAGTTGAAGGTGACCACGACGACGTCGCCGTCCACCGCCAGCCGTGTCGCGTCGAAGATGTCACCGGAGCCGATCGCGCCGTCGCCGTGGATCCACACCATGACAGGTTTCTTGTCGCCCGGCTTGGTCGGGGTGGTGACGTTGAGGAACAGGCAGTCCTCGTTCGTCCCGGACAGGTCGGCGATCGCGTTCTTCAGTTGCGGACACGGGCTGCCGGGTTTGGTGGCGGCGCGCTCACCCGTCCACGGCTGCGCGGGTTGCGGGGGTGCCCAGCGGAGTTCGCCGGCCGGTGGAGCGGCGTACGGGATGCCTTGGAAGACGCGGTGGTCCGGATGAACGGTGCCGCGGACGTCGCCGGTGTCGGTGTGGACGACCGGGCCTTGGGTTGTCACTTGAGGGCTCACATCCTTGCTACAGGCAATTAGTGCCAGGAGGAGGGTCAGGGTCAGTGCGATCACACGCATGTCAGGCCTTCCGGGTGGCGAGGTCGACCAGCGCCGCGAACTCCCGGGCGGCCGCGTCCAGGTCGAGGTCGGGTTCGAGCTCGAGTTGGCGGACGATGCCGTCCCGGATCGACAGCACGAACACCGCGACCAGATGCGGGTCGAACTGCCGCAGTACGCCGCTCGCCTGACCCAGCCGCAGTACGTCGGCCAACCGGTCCTGGTCCGATCGCGCCAGCTCGGCCGGTGCGACATCCTGCTTGATCCGGACCAGCGCGGCCGCATGGGAACGGTGGGTGCGCAGGAACGCGATGTTGGCCTCGACGAAGGCGTGCAGGACCTCGGCCGGCTCCTCGATGCCCCGGGTGCGCTCGAGCACGAAGTCGCCGAACGTCTCCAGGATCTGCCGGCCGACCTCCTCGATCAGCTCCTGCCGGTTGGCGAAGTGATACGAGATCAGCCCGGTGCTGCTCAGCCCGGCCTGCTCGGCGATCGCCTTGAAACTCGCCTGCGCCGACCCGCTCGCCGCGATCACCTCGATCGCCGCCGTCACGATCTGACCCCGCCGCGCCTGCTCGGTAAGCGTTCGTTTTGCTCGCACAAGCAAACTCTAGCTCACGCGAGCAAACTCTCAAGCCGGCCGGATCCGGCCCGCGGTGAGGAGGCCGAGGAGGGCGATCGCGGCGCTGGCGGTGATGATGGCGCCGAAGACCCAGGGCTGTGGGTCGGCGGCGTTGAGGGCGAGCAGGGTGCCGCTGACGGCGAGGGCGGTGGCGATGCTCATCGTGCCGGCCATCTGGGCGGCGCTGCTGTTGCGGCCCGAGTTGCCGGCGTCGGACAGGTCCAGCGTGAGCACCGACAGACTCGACGAGCTGAGGCCCATCCCGACACCGGCGAAGGCCCACCCGATCAAGCCGAACCACGTGGTCGCATCCGTCCACGCCAGCAGCGACGTGACCGCCAGGCCGGCTGCCATCAACGCGAGACCTGAGCGCAGCACGTTGACCCGGGCGGATGCCGTGGTTCCGCCCCTGCAGCCAGGACCCGAACGCCCAGCTCACCCCGGTGATCGACAACGTCACGCCGGCACGCGACGGGCTGAACTGGTGCTGCAGCGTGAGCAACAGCGGCAGATAGGCACCGGCTCCGGCGAACGCCGCACCACCAAGTCCCCGAACCGCGACCACGGCCGGAAACCCGCGCCGCGCCACGAACGTCCCCTTCGGCATCACCCGTACGGCGGCCAGCGCGAGCACCACCAGCGCGACCGGGATCGCGATCCCGGCGATCACCCGATGCGCCTCCAGGTGATCACCGGCCAGCGTCATCGAGAACAACGCGACCGAGGCGGCCAGCGCCCACGGAAGCGCCGCCCGCCAAGCAGCCAACTCGGCCGCGTCCTCTGCGCTGCGCTCAGGCGCCGGAGCGTTCAACGACTGTCGCATCGCCGGACCGAGCAGCATCCAGCTCGGCACGATCAGCAGGACCGCACCCAGGAACACCCAGCGCCAGCCGAACTGCTCAGTGACCAGACCGGTCAGCACCGGACCGAGCACCGACGGCAGGATCCACATCGCGGCGAACAGCGAGAACATCTTCGGCCGCAGTACGGCGGGCAGCGCACGGGCGACCAATACCATCAGCGAGACGTCGAGCAGTCCTTCCGCGAACCCGCTGAGCAGTCGTCCGGCGACCACCATCGGCATCGCGGCCGCCGTACCGACCAGCAACTGGGCCAGGGTGAACGCGATCGCGCCGACCCGCAGGGTGGGGATCGGGCCGCGACGGTCGGACCACAGGCCGGCGATCGCGAGCGAGATCAGGTAGCTGGCGTTCGGGGCCGCGTTGGCCAGCCCGAAGCTGCCGAGTGCGTCGAACTCCCGCACCATCGTCGGCAACGCCGTACCGACCGCGCGGTTCTCGAACGCGCCGAGGGTGACGAGTCCGATCACGCCGAGGACGAGCGGCAGGTGCCGGCCGCTGAACAGTCGTTGGGGAGTCGCGGCGGGGGCGGTGGTCGAGGACATGGTGCACATCCTCGAAGTTCAAGCTCCCTTGAAGTCAAGTGCGCCGTAAGTCAAGTGCGCCATAAGTCAAGTGCGGCTGCTGTCGGGGAGCCGGAAGACCAGGACGAGGACGCGCAGCACCAGGACGGCGCAGATCACCAGGAGGTTGTAGCCGAACAGCTGGAACAGGGTCATCGTTTCGGTGACCTTCGGACCGCCCGGGGTCCCGAGCAGCAGGACCGCCATCAGACCGGCGGTGGCGCCGAGGATCGCGAGCAGGACCTGATGCAGCAGGGTGGTGATGTGCCGGCGGTCCCGGTCGTCCGCGAGCAGCCGGACGTTCAGGCCCAGCCGGCCGCTCTCGGCCGCGGCGGCGATCCGGTCGATCCGGCGTGGCAGTCGCCGCAACATCGGCAACAACGTCGCCAGTTCCTCGGTCGCCGTACGGCGGAGTGCCTCCGGAGCGAGGCGGTCGGTCACATGGGCCGCGGCGAACTGGCGGGACGCGGCAACCAGGTCGAACCCGGGGGAGATGCGCGAGATGGTCCCCTCGATCGTGGCCAGTGCCCGGAACACCGCGGCCACCTCCGGCGGTACGCCGAGATCGTGTGCGGTGATGATCTTGAACAGGTCGTTGAACATCGCCGGCCCCAACGCCACCCCGGCGGCGAGGTGGCGGGTCATGAACTGGCCGACGGCACGCTCCAGACTGCGTTCGTCGATGACGTCGGGGCGGTACACGATCTCCAGCAGGGCATCGGTCGCGGCGACCGGATCGCCGTGGTCGATCGCGAGCAGGAACCGCTGCAGCGCCTCCCGGGTGGCCGGATCGAGCCGGCCGACCGAGCCGAGGTCGAGCATGCCGATCCGGCCGTCGGCGAGGAGCAGGAAGTTGCCCGGGTGCGGGTCGGCGTGGAAGACACCGTCGATCGCGACCTGACCGAGCAGGCAGTCGAACAGCACGCGGCCGAGCCGGGCCGCATCCAGACCACGGTCGGCGATCGCCTGAGCGGCGTTGCCGAGGCCGATGCCGTCCAGCCGCTGCATCGTCAGCACCCGGCGGGTGGAGCCCCGCGGGTAGAGCTCGGGCACGACCAGGTCGTTGTTCGAGACAACGGATCGGCCGGCCGCGACCGTGGTCATGTTGCCGGCCTCGACGGTGAAGTCGAGTTCCTCGCGCATCGCCTCGGCGAACCCGTCGGCGAGCGCGCGGACGCCCATCGACCGGCCCCAGTCGGTGTTCCGCTCGAGCAGCCGGGCCAGCCGCCGGACGATGTCGAGATCCCGATCCACCACCGCGGCGATACCGGGCCGCTGGACCTTGACCACCACGTCCGCGCCCTCGGGCAGGCGAGCCGTGTAGACCTGGGCGACCGAGGCCGCAGCGAGTGGTTCGGTGTCGAAGCCGGAGTACAACTGGTGCGGCGGCGCGCCGAGCTCCTCGGTGAGGACGGCCTCGATCTCAGGCCACGGCGCGGGGGAGACCTGGTCCTGCAGACGGCTCAGCTCGTCGGCGACGGAGGCGGGGACGACGTCGCTGCGAGTCGACAGCACCTGGCCGAGTTTGACGAACGTGACACCGGCCTCGTCGAGGGCGAGGCGGAGCGACCGGGCCAGCTCGGCCTGGCCGGCGGCGTTCTCGCGGCCCGGGCGGCGACGGCCGCGGATGTACGGGCCGAGGCCGTGCCGGATCGCGATCCGGAGGATCTGCAGGTACCGCTTGGTCCGGGTGATCCGGCCGGTGAGGTCGCGGCGCAGATCGCGGGCCCGGGGCAACGAGCCGGTCGGCACCAGCGCCTCGGACAGCACCAGGAAGACCAGGCCGGCCAGCATCGAGCAGACCGCGGTCAGGCCGAGGAACGCGGCCGCGGCGCCGTTCGAGCCCGTCCACGGCAGCGGGCCGACCAGCGCGTTCATCAGCGGGCTGAACACCGCCAGCGTGACCCCCGCGCCGATCGCCAGCCGCACCAGCCCGAACCGCACGCCGAGCAGCCGCTGCGAGATCGGCACGAAGATCACCATGAAGATGCCGACGTTGATCAACCCGACGAGTACGACGTCCATGCCCGGAACCCTAGGCGCTGGGCCCGTCGCTCCGGCTCACCCGCGCGGGTGACCCGACCCCGAGCCGGGCAGCAGAACGCCCCCGGCGCGCGGCCGGGGGGCGTGCTGGGAGATCAGGCCGGGCGGCGGCGGATCTTGTTGCCGAGCCAGACCAGCGGGTCGTACTTGCGGTCGGCGACGCGTTCCTTCATCGGGATCAGCGCGTTGTCGGTGATCTTGATGTGCTCGGGGCACACCTCGGTGCAGCACTTGGTGATGTTGCAGAAGCCGAGGCCGTGCTGCTCCTGGGCCTCGTGCTGCCGGTCGGCGGCGTCGAGCGGGTGCATGTCCAGCTCGGCGATCCGCATCAGGAAGCGGGGACCGGAGAAGCTCTCCTTGTTCTCCTCGTGGTCCCGGATCACGTGGCAGGTGTCCTGGCACAGGAAGCACTCGATGCACTTGCGGAACTCCTGCGAGCGCTCCACGTCGACCTGCTGCATCCGGTACTCACCCGGCTTCACGTCCACGGGCGGCGTGAAGGCCGGGATCTCCCGGGCCTTGGTGTAGTTGTACGAGACGTCGGTGACGAGGTCCCGCATCACCGGGAAGGTGCGCATCGGCGTGACGGTGACGACCTCGTCCTCGGCGAACGTATTCATCCGGCACATGCACATCAGCTTCGGCATGCCGTTGATCTCGGCACTGCAGGAGCCGCACTTGCCGGCCTTGCAGTTCCACCGGACCGCCAGATCCGGCGCCTGGGTCGCCTGCAGCCGGTGGATGACGTCGAGGACGACCTCGCCCTCGTTCACCTCGACCTCGTAGTCCTTGAGGTCGCCGCCTTCAGAGTCTCCGCGCCAGACACGGAACTTGCCTTTGTAACTCATCGGCGTCCTCGCTGCGCTGCGGGCGCCGATGAGCAGAACTCGCTGTGCTTTTTGATGCCCTCGCTTCGCTCAGTCATGCGCCGGCAACTCCTCTTCGGTCAGGTACTTCTTCAGCTCGTCCAGCTCGAACAGTTCCAGCAGGTCCTCGCGCATCGGGATCTGGTCCTTCTGGACCACGTTCACCCCGCCGTCGGCGTCGAGCGAGCAGACCAGCAGCAGCTTGCGCCACTCGGCGTTCATCCCCGGGTAGTCGTCCCGGGTGTGACCGCCGCGCGACTCCTGCCGCTGCAGCGCCGCCTTCGCCACGCACTCCGACACGGTCAGCATGTTGCGCAGGTCGAGGGCCAGGTGCCAGCCGGGGTTGAACTGCCGGTGGCCCTCGACCGTCATCTTCGCGATCCGGCCGCGGAACTCGGCCAGCCGGCCGAGCGCCTGCTCCATCTCCTCTTCCTTGCGGATGATGCCGACCAGGTCGTTCATCGACTGCTGCAGTTCCTGGTGGATCGTGTACGGGTTCTCGCCGCCCTCGAGCTCGAAGGGTGCCAGCGCCTCGGCCGCCGCCGTGTCGATGTCCTCCTCGGCGATCTTCGGCCGCTCCGCGCCGAGCCCGTCGACGTACATCGCCGCACCCATGCCGGCCCGGCGGCCGAACACGAGCAGGTCGGACAGCGAGTTGCCGCCCAGCCGGTTCGACCCGTGCATGCCGCCGGCCACCTCACCGGCCGCGAACAGCCCCGGTACGACGGACTGCGCGGTGTCCGGGTCGACCTCGACGCCGCCCATCACGTAGTGACAGGTCGGGCCGACCTCCATCGGCTCGGCGGTGATGTCGACGTCCGCGAGCTCCTTGAACTGGTGGTGCATCGACGGCAGCCGGCGGGTGATCTCCTCGGCCGGGAGCCGGGACGACACGTCCAGGAAGACACCGCCGTGCGGCGTACCGCGGCCGGCCTTCACCTCGGAGTTGATCGCCCGGGCCACCTCGTCGCGCGGCAGCAGCTCCGGTGGCCGCCGGTTGTTGTCCGGGTCCTTGTACCAGCGGTCCGCCTCGTCCTCGGTCTCCGCGTACTGCGCCCGGAACACGTCCGGCACGTACTCGAACATGAACCGCTTGCCCTCGGAGTTCTTCAGCACACCGCCGTCACCGCGGACCGACTCGGTGACCAGGATGCCCTTCACCGACGGCGGCCAGACCATGCCGGTCGGGTGGAACTGGATGAACTCCATGTTGATCAGCGTCGCGCCGGCTCGCATCGCCAGCGCGTGCCCGTCACCGGTGTACTCCCACGAGTTCGAGGTGACCTTGAACGACTTGCCGACCCCGCCGGTGGCCAGGATCACGGCCGGTGCGTCGAACAGGATGAACCGGCCCGACTCGCGCCAGTAGCCGAACGCACCGGAGATCGCGTCCCCGTCCTTGAGGAGCTCGGTGACGGTGCACTCGGCGTACACCTTGAGGTTGGCCTCGTAGTCGCCGGTCTCGCGGAAGTCCTCCTGCTGCAGTGAGACGATCTTCTGCTGCAGGGTGCGGATCAGCTCCAGGCCGGTACGGTCGCCGACGTGGGCGAGCCGCGGGTAGGTGTGGCCGCCGAAGTTGCGCTGGCTGATCCGGCCGTCCGGGGTCCGGTCGAACAGGGCGCCGTACGTCTCCAGTTCCCAGACCCGGTCCGGGGCCTCCTGGGCGTGCAGCTCGGCCATCCGCCAGTTGTTCAGGAACTTGCCGCCGCGCATCGTGTCGCGGTAGTGGACCTGCCAGTTGTCGTTCGAGTTCGCGTTGCCCATCGCCGCGGCGCAGCCGCCCTCGGCCATCACGGTGTGGGCCTTGCCGAACAGCGACTTGCACACGATCGCGGTGCGCTTGCCCTGTTCGCGGGCCTCGATCGCCGCACGCAGACCGGCGCCGCCGGCCCCGATCACGACGACGTCGTAGGAGTGTCGTTCGAGCTCAGTCATGAGAGAGAAGGTCCCAAAGAGTAGATGCTGCTCAGTTGAAGATGCGCAGGTCGGAGAACCAGCCGGCCGACAACGCCATGATGTAGGCGTCGGTCAGGATCACGGTGAACAGCGACGTCATCGCGAACGTGCCGTGCTTGGGGTTCAGCTTGGACACGAAGGTCCAGTACCGGTAGCGCAGCGGGTGCTTGGAGAAGTTCTTCAGCCGGCCGCCGACGATGTGCCGGCAGGCGTGGCAGGACAACGTGTACAGCCAGAGCATCACCAGGTTGACCCAGATGATCACCGTGCCCAGGCCGATGCCGAAGCCGCCGTCCTTGCCGTGGAAGGCGAGGATGCCGTCGTACACGTTGAGCAGACCGAAGACGATCGCACCGTAGAAGAAGTAGCGGTGCAGGTTCAGTGCGACCAGCGGGAACTTGCTCTCACCGGTGTACTTCTTGTGCGGCTCCGGGACCGCGCACGCGGCCGGTGCGAAGAACAGCGACCGGTAGCCGGCCTTGCGGTAGTAGTAGCAGGTGCCACGGAAGCCGGCCAGCACCGCGAAGGTGATGATGCTCAGCGGCAGGAACACCGGGAACTTGGGGAACCAGGTGCCCAGGTGGCTGGAGCCGGGGACACAGGAGTCGCTGATACAGGGTGAGTACAGCGGGGTGAGGTAGTGGTACGCGTCGACCCAATACCACTGGTTCATGAAGATCCGGACCGTCGCGTAGATGATGAAGAAGGCCAGGATCACCCCGATCCGCAGCGGCGCCAGCCACCAGCGATCGGTTCTTAGGGTTTTCTCCCCGATCTGTGCGCGACCGGGTGCGTCAACACCAGTCGCCATCAGAATCGTCCTCGCTGCGCTGCGGGCGATCCTGCTGGCGAAGCGCTCCTGTGTTTAATTGTTCCCTCGCTGCGCTCGGTCACGGGGCGTGCCGATCCGGCGCGCCGAAGCCTTCATGCTCCGCGTCAGTCCACATGGACGCGTCATACTCCACGTCGGGAATCTCCTCGAGTTCCTCCGGAACAGGTCCGGGTATGTGACGGGGGTCGGGAGGGCCGAGCTCGGCCAGATCGTCGTTCAGCCTGGCCACGTCCGACACCAACCGGCGGATGCCGAGGGTGTCACCGTACTCCTGGCTGAGTTTCCCGACGGCCGCATGCAGCGTCTCGAGCGCGCGGACGACCGCGGCTACGCCGCTGGTGCCTTCACCCATGCCGACTCCAGTGATTGTTTTGTAGCTGTCAGTATGGGCACACTTTGCCCCTGCCAGGCGCCCAACGGAAGACCCCTCGGTACGGCGTGTTTCTAGTAAGGCTTACCTCAGTTGCCGAGCGCCGTCGGGTGGAGTAATGGAGCGAATCCCGCCTTCAGTACAACGAGATTCGCCGGCGGCGTGAGTACGGCGACCTGGTGCAGCCCGGGTGGCCGGACCGGATCGCCGTACCCGTCCCAGGACCAGGGCAGCACGTGATGGCCGAGCACGAGGGCCGGGCGGCCGTCGTACCGGATCATCGCGCCGTCAGGGAGTTCGTCGAGTTCCTGGATGGTGGCGCGCTGCTGCCGGGTGCGCGGGTCGACGCGTTCGAGGTGGAGCTGGGCGTCCATCGCCGCGGCTCGTGGTCGCTCGTCCAGGTTGCGGCCACCGGCCCAGGCACCGGCGTACAGGAGGAAGTCCCTGCGACGGCAGTAATGGCAGGGGCGGTGGCCGGCCGCGAGGGCGACGGCCTCGTCGAAGAAGAACAAAGCGGTCCAGCGTCCCGGCGGCATCGGATCGCGCCGAACGCCCTTCCAGTCCAGGACACAGCAGATCCACGCCTTCGATCGCCAGCGGGTGGTGCCGAGCCGGCGGTCGGGGCCGTGCAGCGTGCCGCGGTTGCCCATCAGCAGACCGCGGCCGGGCTCGGCCACGATCTCCTGGGTGGGCAGAACCCTGTTCTGCAACGGCATGCCGATCATCCTGCCGGAGGCCGTCGACAGTTCGTCTGGCACAGTGCGTGTCCGTGAGCGAACGGCAGCGGGTGATCGGCGTGGCGGTGATCCGGCACGGCACAGTGCTGGCGGCGCTCCGCGACGGGCCGGGCGGCGGCTGGGAGTTTCCCGGCGGCAAAGTCGAGCCATGTGAGACGGATCACGTCGCCGGTGCCCGGGAACTCCGCGAGGAACTCGGCCTGGAGGTCACGATCGGCGAGTCGCTCGGCATCGACGTACCGATCAACGAGTGCTACGTCCTGCGCGTGTATGCCGCCGAGTTGGTCGCGGGTGAGCCCGAGCCGCTCGAGCACGCGCAGATCCGCTGGGTGGGTGCCGGCGACCTCGAGGCGCTCGACTGGTTGCCGGCCGACCGGCCCTTCCTGCCGGCGGTGCGGGACAGGTTGAAGGACGGCACCTGAACCGTCACGATTCGGTGACTGGTGCCCGGCGCGGCTAGCGTCCACACTTCGAGATGCGTAGTGTTCCCGCAACTCGGCAGGCGACCGGCCACCGGGGGGAGCACTCATGGTGAAGGACGGGTGACAGGTAATGACGCTGGGGGTATCCGAGTCGCAATCCCCCGAAGGTGATCTGCCGGCAGATGCTCTTGCCGAGACGGCCGAGGCCAAGCAGATCGAGGGCCGTTCACTCGGCCAGATCGCCTGGGCCCGGCTGCGCAAGGACAAGATCGCGATCATCAGCGCGATCGTGATCCTGATCATCATCGGGGTGGCGATCTTCGCGCCACTGATCGTGAAACTGAACGGCTTCCCGCCGGATCAGTTCAACCGGACCGACGCGAGCGGCAATCCGCTGCTCAACACCCGTGACGGCGGTATTCCGATCGGCGGGTTGTGGGGGAGCGGGACGAGCAGCGAGCACTGGCTCGGTGTCGAGCCGCAGAACGGCCGCGACGTGTTCTCCCGGCTGGTGTACGGCACCCGGGTGTCGCTGCTGGTCGCCCTCGGCGGCACGATCATCGCGGTCATCCTCGGCACCGTGATCGGGATGGTGTCGGGCTACTTCGGCGGCTGGATCGACACGCTGCTGAGCCGGTTGATGGACATCATGCTGAGCTTCCCGACCCTGCTGTTCATCATGGCGCTGACGCCGGTGATCGCCGAGCGCGGCCAGGACCTTTTCGGGATCCCGGACGACAACAAGCTGAGACTCGGCGTGCTGATGTTCGTGCTCGGATTCTTCGGCTGGGCCTATCTGGCCCGAATAGTGCGGGGGCAGACCCTGTCGCTGCGCGAGCGTGAGTTCGTCGAGGCGGCCCGCTCGCTCGGCGCCGGTCCGACCTACGTGATCTTCCGGCAGGTCCTGCCGAACCTGCTGCCGACGCTGCTGGTGTACACGACGCTGCTGATCCCGAGCTACATCACCGCCGAGGCCGCGCTGTCGTTCCTGGGCGTCGGGATCAAGGAGCCGACCGCCTCGTGGGGCCGGATGATCGCCGACGCGTCGGACTGGATCGAGAGCAACCCGCTCTACCTGTTCTTCCCCGGGATGGCGCTGTTCATCACCGTGCTGGCGTTCAACCTGCTCGGTGACTCGGTCCGCGACGCCCTCGACCCGCGCGCCGGAAGGGGCTGACCGATGGGACGCTACGTAATCCGCCGGCTGCTCCAGACGGTCGTCATCCTGGTGGTCATCAGTGCCATCACGTTCTTCCTGTTCTGGGCGACACCGGCGAACCCCGCCCTGCTGATCTGTGGAAAGAACTGCAACACCGAGACGGTGGCGCAGGTCAATGCGACGTACGGGTTCGACGATCCGCTGATCGTCCAGTACGGGACCTACATGCAGGGTCTGGTCAGCCCCGGCGGCCGCACGATCGGCTCCGAGGGCAGCGAGCGCGAGTGCGCGTGGCCGTGCTTCGGGGAGTCGTACCAGAACGGCATCCCGGTCTGGGACTCGATCTCCGACGCCTTCCCGGCGACCTTCTGGCTGGCCCTCGGTGCGGCCGTCCTGTGGCTGTTCTTCGGCGTGATGCTCGGTCTGGTCGCGGCCTTACGCAAGGGCAAGTTCATCGACAAGCTGAGCGTCGGCATCGCGTTGTTCGGTGTGTCCTTCCCGACGCTGGTGTTCGGCTACCTGCTGCTGTACGTCTTCATCGTCAAACTGCAATGGCTGCCGTTCCCCGACACGGCGAACGCGGCGTTGTTCACTGTCGGTCCGGCGAAATGGGTGCAGTTCTACATCCTGCCGTGGATGACGCTGGCGCTGGTGTTCGCGGCGCTCTACACCCGGCTCACCCGCGCCAACATGATCGACACGATGAACGAGGACTACATCCGGACCGCCCGGGCCAAGGGCCTGGACGAACGGACGGTGGTGTTCAAGCACGGCCTGCGGTCGGCGCTGACCCCGATCGTGACCATCTTCGGCCTGGACCTGGGCGGCCTGCTCGGCGGCGCGGTGATCACCGAGCAGATCTTCAGCATCACCGGGCTGGGCAAGTTCGCGATCGACTCCGTGCTCAGCAACGACCTGCCCGCGATCATGGGCGTCGTCTTGTTCGCGGCGATCTTCGTCGTCGTGGCGAACATCATCGTCGACGTCCTGTATGCCGTCATCGACCCGCGCGTGCGGCTGTCCTGACCCGGCTAGGAGAAACAGTGACCGAGTCCGTGACAAGTGCCGTACCGGCAGGCCCCGAGGCCGCCCGGCCGTTCCTGGAGGTCAAGGACCTGCAGGTGCACTTCCCGACCGACGACGGTGTGGTGAAGGCGGTCAACGGCCTGAGCTTCACGCTGGAACGCGGTAAGACCCTTGGCATCGTCGGCGAGTCCGGCTCCGGCAAGAGTGTGTCCAGTCTGGCCATCATGGGCCTGCACAAGGGCAGCCGGGCGCAGGTGACCGGTGAGATCTGGCTGGAGGGCTCCGAGCTGGTGGGGATGTCCGTGCCGGAGATCCGCCGGCTGCGCGGCCAGCAGGTGGCGATGATCTTCCAGGACCCGCTGTCGGCGATGCACCCGTTCTACCGGGTCGGCGACCAGCTCACCGAGGCCTACCTGGTCCACAACGACGCCCCGAAGTCGGTGGCGAAGAAGCGGGCCATCGACCTGCTCGACCGGGTCGGCATCCCCTCGCCGCAGAAGCGGTTCGACGACTACCCGCACCAGTTCTCCGGCGGGATGCGGCAACGCGCGATGATCGCGATGGCGTTGATGTGCGACCCGCAGCTGCTGATCGCCGACGAGCCGACCACGGCGCTCGACGTCACCGTCCAGGCCCAGATCCTCGACCTGATGATTGACCTGCAGAAGGAGTTCAACTCCGCCATCATCATGATCACCCACGACCTCGGCGTGATCGCCCAGATGACCCAGGACGTCGTGGTCATGTACGGCGGCCGGGTCGTTGAATCCGGCAACGTTCGCGACATCTTCTACCGGCCGGAGATGCCCTACACCTGGGGTCTGCTCGGCTCGATCCCGCGGGTGAACCGCAGCGGCGACGGACGGCTGAAGTCGATCCGCGGCACCCCGCCGTCCCTGATCAACCTGCCCAAGGGCTGCCCGTTCCAGGCGCGCTGCGACTACCAGCAGTACGTCGAGGGGCATTCGTGCACCGACGAGGTGCCGGAGTTGCTGCAGATCGACACCGGCGGGCATCGGGTCCGCTGCCACATCGACTCCGAGAAGCGCAAACAGGTGTTCGCCGAACAGATCAAGCCGAAGTTGTGATGGGCGAGGAGCGATCGTGACGACGACATCGGCCGAGCAGGCGCCGGCCCAGAAGCCCGCGCAGGGGGAACTGCTGCTCGAGACCACCGGGCTGCAGCGCTACTTCCCGGTCACCCGCGGCATCATCTTCCAGAAGCAGACCGGCGCGGTGAAGGCAGTCGACGGCGTCGACCTGTCCGTCCACGCCGGCGAGACCGTCGGCGTGGTCGGCGAGTCGGGCTGCGGGAAGACCACCACCGGCCGCCTGGTGACCAGGCTGGACGAACCCACCGCCGGAACGATCACGTTCCTGGGCAAGGACATCAGCCACCTGAGCCGGGCCAAGATGCGACCGTACCGGCGGGAGATCCAGATGATCTTCCAGGACCCGTTCTCGTCGCTGAACCCCCGGCAGACGGTCGGCGCCATCATCGCGTCGCCGTGGGACATCCAGAAGGTGAAGACCGAGACCGGGACCAAGAAGGCCGTCCAGGCCCTGATGGAGCGGGTCGGGCTGAACCCCGAGCACTACAACCGCTACCCGCACGAGTTCTCCGGCGGCCAGCGGCAGCGGATCGGCGTCGCCCGCGCACTGGCACTGCGCCCGAAGCTGATCGTCTGCGACGAGCCGGTGTCGGCGCTGGACGTGTCGATCCAGGCCCAGATCGTCAACCTGCTGGAGGACCTGCAGGACGAGTTCGGCCTCGCCTACCTGTTCATCGCGCACGACCTGTCGGTGATCCGGCACATCTCCGACCGGGTCGCGGTGATGTACCTGGGCAAGGTGGTCGAGACCGCCGACCGCGACGAGCTGTACAACCACGCCCGGCACCCGTACACGCACGCGCTGCTGTCGGCGGTCCCGGAGGCCGATCCGGACGCCCTGGCCCACCGGGAGCGGATCCGGCTCACCGGCGACGTCCCGAGCCCGCTGAACCCGCCCTCGGGCTGCCGGTTCCGGACCCGGTGCTGGAAGGCGCAGGACATCTGTGCCGAGCAGGAGCCGCCGCTGCTGCAGATCGGTGCCCCCGGGCACAAGGCGGCCTGTCACTTCCCGGAGGAACGCGATGTGATCTGACCACTACCGAGAGCATCGGTGAGATTTCGGTATTGCACTGATAGGGGTCACGATCCGGTCACCCGGGCCGAACTGTCATTGCGCCTCTTGTGAATACGTGAGTTGATGTCCGCGAAATGACGGGAGATTCACTCTCACAAGCCGCCGTGACCCGGCGACGAACGTCATATAGGAAAGGAATGCTGGCCATGGACAACGTCAAACGAACCGGGGCGATCGCCCTTGGGTTCGTCCTGACCCTTACGGCGGCTGCCTGCGGTGGTGGGGATGAAACAGGCACGCCCTCCGGACAGGACACGGCCGGTGCCAAGGGGGGCACCGTCACCGTCTACCACGTCAACGACGTGGAGCACCTCGACCCGGCACGGAACTTCGTGACCGACTCCCAGATGATCGGCAAGCTGATCACCCGGACGCTGACGGACTACCGGTACGACGCTAAAGCCAAGAAGATCATCCTCGAGAAGGACCTGGCCGACAGCTACGAGTCGTCGCCGGACTTCAAGACCTGGACCTTCAAGCTGAAGGACGGGCTGAAGTACGAGGACGGTACGCCGATCAAGGCGGCCGACATCAAGTACAACGCCGAGCGCTCGTTCTCCGCCGACATGGCCGAGGGTGCGCCGTACGCACACGAGTACCTCGACTGCCCGGGCTACAAGGGCCCGTACGTCGCCGGCAACAACGGCGGCAAGGGCTGCACCGCGATCGAGGTGCCGGATGACAAGACGATCATCTTCAAGCTGAACCGCCCGGTCTCGTCCTTCGACGGCACCGCGAGCATGAAGGTCTTCTCGCCGGTCCCGGCGGCCAAGGACACCAAGACGGCGTACGACAACCGTCCGGTCTCCTCCGGCCCGTACAAGATCGAGACCTACACGCGCAAGAAGCAACTGGTGCTGGTCCGCAACGACCAGTGGGACGGCAAGACGGACCCGCTGCGCACCGCGCTGCCGGACAAGTTCATCTTCAAGTTCGGCGACGCCGAGGCGACCGTCGACCAGCGGCTGATCGCGAACGGCACGGCCGACCAGAGCTCGGTGAGCTTCGCCGGTGTGCAGCCGGAGAACATCGCCAAGACCAACCAGGCCAGCGTCAAGGACCGGCTGGTCGAGGGCACCGACATCTGCCGCCGGTACATCGCGTTCAACCAGCAGAAGCCGTTGCTGAAGAACCAGAAGCTGCGTGAGGCCCTGTACTACGGTCTGGACCGCACCACCTACCGCGACGGCCGTGGTGGCGAGCGCCTCGCGGCGGTGGTCGACTCGATCATTCCGCAGGACATGGAGGGCTACAAGGCTGAGGAGACCTTCAAGGCTCCGGAGCAGGGTGACCCGGCGAAGGCCAAGCAGCTGCTGACCGAGGCCGGCTACAAGGGCGAGAAGCTCGTCCTGGCCACCGCCGACTCCGGTCTGGCCGTGAAGGCCGCCGAGGCAGCGCAGGCGTCCTGGAAGGCTGCCGGCGTCAACGTCGAGATCCAGAAGATCCCTGGTGACAACTACTACTCGACGCAGCAGCAGGACTCCGCGGCCGCGGACCTGATCACCGCCGGCTGGTGCTACGACTGGGCCAGCCTGACGACGATCGTTCCGTCCGTGTTCGGGCCGGACACCACCGCTCCGAACAAGGCAGCGCAGAACAACTACGCACGCAGCCAGGCCGGCTGGGACAAGATGGCCGAGCTGGCCAAGGAGTCCGACAAGGCGAAGGTCGAGTCCGGTCTGTCCGACCTGTACGTCGAGATCATGAAGACGGCGCCGCTGGTGCCGACCGTTCAGGACCTCAACGTGTACGTCGTGGGCTCGAACATCGACAACGCCGTGGCCGACCCGAACACCGGTGGTCTGCCGGACCTGACCCAGATCGGGCTGAAGAAGGCGAACTGACCCTGGTAGAGGTCAACTGACAGTTGAAGGAGAGGGCGGTCGCCTGGAGCGGCCGCCCTCTCCGCATGTCCGGGAGGACCGCGGCCGCCCGACTTGTATGGGCGAACTGTATGGGTTGTACCTGGTGGCGGTCTGGACCGGACGGGAGAATCTTCCCCTGAGCTACTGGGGAGGAGTGAGCAATGTCGGTCTACCAGGCCGTCCCTGCGGTGCGGAGGGACGACATCGCCCCGGAGATCGTGTGCGACGTCTACGAGCTGGGTTCGCGCCGGCGGACCCCGGTGGCGGTGAAGGAGCTGACCAGTCGTCAGGTGGCGATCGGCCGGATGATGTCCACCGGCGCCAAGGACGCGGCGATCGCCCGCGAGCTGGGCCTGTCGCTGCGGACGGTGCGGGCCGAGATCAGCGCCCTGATCGCCGGCCTCGGCGCCAAGTCCCGCTTCCAGGCCGGCTGCCTGCTGGTCCGCCGGTTCGGCTGAGAGCCGGCCTTTCTGTCGGAGCGGCGACGTAGGCTTTCGGCATGAGTGAGCTTCCTGATCGCCGGCTGTTGCTGGTGCACGCCCACCCGGACGACGAGACGATCAACAACGGTGTGACGATGGCCCGTTACGTGGCCGAGGGCGCCGGTGTCACGCTGATCACCTGCACGCTCGGTGAGGAGGGTGAGGTGCTCGTCCCCGAGCTGACCCACCTGGCCGCCGACCAGACCGACCAGCTCGGCGAGCACCGGATCGGTGAGCTCGCCGCCGCGATGGCCGAGCTCGGCGTCACCGACCACCGCTTCCTCGGCGCGCCCGGGAAGTACCGCGACACTGGGATGATCTACAACGACGAGGGCAACGCCGACGTCCCGCCGGACACCCGGAAGGACAGTTTCTGGCAGGCGGACCTGCTCGAGGCGTCGAACGACCTGATCCAGGTGATCCGCGAGACCCGGCCCCAGGTGCTGGTGACCTACGACCAGTACGGCAACTACGGTCACCCCGACCACATCCAGGCGCACCGCGTCGCGACATACGCGGCCGCCCTCGCCGCCGTTCCGTCGTACCGGGAGGATCTGGGCGAGGCGTGGGACATCGCGAAGATCTACTGGAACGCGATGGCCGAGTCGAGTCTGCGCGACAGCCTGCGCAAGCTGCGCGAGACCGGCGACACGACCACCTTCGAGGGGATGGACCCGGACGGGCCGCTCGGGCCGTTCGTCACCCCGGATCGGTACATCGCCTGCGTGATCGACGCCGGGGAGTACATCGACCAGAAGATGAACGCGATGAAGGCGCACGCCACCCAGATCACCGTCGACGGCCCGTTCTTCGCCCTGTCGAACAACAACGGCAACGAGATCTGGGGCTCCGAGGCGTACCGGCTGGTCAAGGGCACCGCGGCCCCGGGCCCCGACGGTCTGGAGCACGACCTCTTCGCCGGCCTCTGACAAGGTGATCCGATCCACACCGTGGGTTGAGGCATCAACCTTTCGGCGGGCATAGGCTGCTGGGGTGTCGTCCTCGGACCCCAGTGGGAGTGTGGCGCCCGCGGAGTTCCGTGCGGCGCTGGGTCGGTTCGCGTCCGGGATCACCATCATGAGCACGCTCCAGGCCGGGGTCGCGCACGCGATGACGGCGAACGCATTCACGTCCCTCTCACTCGATCCGCCGCTGGTGCTCGTCTGCGTCGACAAGGGCGTCCGGATGCACGCCGCCGTCCACGAGTGCGGGTACTGGGCGGTGTCGGTGCTGGCGGGGGACCAGCAGCCGATCGCGGACCGGTTCGCCCGTTCCGGGCGGGACCTCTATACCCAGTTCGACGGCATCGGTACGGCGGCCGGCCCGAAGACCGGCTGCCCGGTGATCGAGGGAGCGCTTTCGTGGCTGGAGTGCCGGACCTGGGCGACGTACGACGGGGGCGATCACACAATCGTGGTCGGGGAGGTCCTCAGCCTTGGCGTCCCCGAGTCGGGTGATCACGGAGCGTTGATCTACTACGCTGGTGGTTACCGAGAGCTACCGAATGTGTAGCCCGGAACGGCGGCCAGGGGCTGCCCCGACGGTCCGGGTGGGCTTCCCCTTCCCGTAGGATGTGCCCTTGTGCCCCGTGCGGGCGCAGCCTGTGTACACGGCTTCGAGCAGGAGGACTCTGTCCGGTGGGGAGAAATCAGCTCGCGGGGATCATCGCCGCCGCGGTGCTCGGTGTGCTCGTGGTGGGGTACGGGGCGGCCTTCGCGTTCGCCGGTAACAAGATCCCGGGCGACACGACCGTCCTCGGCATCCCGCTCGGCGGATTGTCCGAGGATGACGCCAAGACGAAGCTCGATACGGCCCTGAAGGACCGCCTGACCCAGCCGGTCACGCTCAAGGCGGGCGAGTCGTCGTACACAGTGGATCCGGTCGAGGCCGGGCTCAGCGTGGACGTCGAAGCCACCGTCGACGCCGCGGGCGCCGGCCGCAGCCTGGCCCCGGGCCACATCTGGCATGCCCTGACCGGCGGTGACGTGATCCAGCCGGTGATCAAGAAGGACGACGCGAAGCTGCAGGCGGCCGTCGCCAAGCTCGCCAAGCAGGTGAACCGGCCGGCCACCGAGGGCACCATCACCTTCAAGGATGCCGAGCCGGTCCAGCACGCTCCGGCCGACGGGCTGCAGCTGGACAACGCGAAGGCGACCCGCACCCTGCTCGCCGCCTACCCGGCCGACGCCACCCCCGACGAGCTGGCTGTCGCCGTGACCAAGCCGGAGGCCGGGACCGAGGCGATCGAGAAGGCGATGACGGAGTACGCCGAACCGGCGATGTCCGGCCCGATCCGGCTGACCGTCGGATCGAAGTCGGTCGAGCTCCAGCCGGCCGAGATCGCCCCGGCGCTGACGCTGACCGCCACCAAGGGCGAGTTCACCCCGACGCTGAACGCGAAGAAGCTCGAGCCGCTGTTCCAGGAGCGGTTCAAGGCGCTGGAGACGCTGCCGAAGGACGCGACGGTGCAGATCGTCGGCGCCGGTCCGAAGGTGGTCCCGGCCGTCGACGGCCTGGTGGTGGACCGGACCAAGGTGGTGCCGGCGATCATCTCGATCCTGCCCAAGCCGGTCGGCGAGCGGCGGGCCGCGGTCGGTCTGACCCAGACCAAGGCGAAGGTGACCACCGAGGCCGCGACGGCGCTCGGGATCAAGGAAGTGATGGGGCAGTTCACCACCCAGTTCCCGCACGCGCCGTACCGCAACGTCAACATCGGCACCGCGGCGCGCAAGATCAACGGCACGCTGCTCAAGGATGGCGACACGTTCAGCCTGAACAAGATCGTCGGTGAGCGGACCAAGGAGAACGGGTTCACCGAGGGCAACATCATCAGCGGCGGCAAGTTCGTCCTGGACCTCGGCGGCGGTGTCTCGCAGTCGGCCACCACCACCTTCAACGCGGCGTTCTTCGCCGGACTGAAGGATGTCGAGCACAAGGCGCACAGCGTCTACATCAGCCGCTACCCGATCGGCCGCGAGGCGACCGTTGCCTGGCCGTCGGTGGACATGAAGTTCCTGAACGACTCCGGCCACGGGATCCTGGTGCAGACGATCTTCAAGGCGTCCACACCGGGTAGCCCGGGCAGCATCACGGTGAAGATCTGGGGCACCAAGGTCTGGGACATCACCGCGGGGCAGTCGGGCAAGTCGAACGGCCGCCAGCCGAAGATTGTCTACAACACCGCGGCCGACTGCCGGCCGCAGGCGCCGACCGCCGGGTTCGACATCACCATCTACCGGTACTTCGCGCAGAACGGCGTCCGGAAGAAGACCGAGTCGTTCGTGACCAAGTACAACGCGGCCGACGACATCCGCTGCGGCCCCAAGCCCGGTACGACGCCGCCGCCCGCCAGCACCACCCCACCCGGGATGGGCAAGCCGACGACGACCACCCGCCCACCGGGCTAGTTCTGCAGCTGGTGGAGTTCCGCGGCGATCTGGTTGAACAGCTGTTCGCCGATCACCGCGCCCTCACGCCGTACCTGGGCCGGGTCGATCCGTAGCACCCGGTCCAGCCGGACCTCGCTGCGCCGGCCGTCCTTGTCCCAGGCCCCGCTGCCGATGTCCAGCCAGACGCGGCCCCAGCGGGCCTCGTCCCCGGCGTCCCGGTCGTGGTCCTTGCTGGTCAGGATGAGAGCCAGCAGCCACGGCCCGTCCGACCCGACCACCAGCACCGGCCGGTCCTTGCCCCGGTTGTGGTCCTCCTCGAACGGCACCCAGGTCCAGACGATCTCGCCCGGATCCGCCACCCCGTCGTCCGGGTGCGGCGTGTACTCCACGTGCACCGTCCCCTCGAAGTCCCCCGCGTACTCCGGCCGCTCCGCCACGTGATCCGCCATAGGACCCGAGACTAACGGCTAACCCCTGGTCAGATAGCGGTAGCGGTAAGCGGGCGCGTAGCCGAGGTGGCGGTAGGTGGTCACGGCAGGCGTGTTCTCCTCCAGGACCTCCAGATACGTACGACGGCCGCCAAGAGGGCCTGACCAGCGCGCCAGGGCCTGGAGGAGGGCCGTACCGAGGCCGCGGCGACGGTACGACGGGTCGACGCGGATGGCGTCGACACCGAGCCAATGGCCGGTCATCGAGCCGCGGCCGACAGCGACCGGCTGGCCGTCCAGGGCGATCGAGGCGAACACGGCCTTCGGGGCACCCTCCATCACGGTCGGGGCGGGCTCGGGCACCTGCCCGTCGAAAGCGGCCGCGTACCAGGCCTGATCGGGCCGCTCCAAGATCAGTACGTCGTACGCCGGGGAAGCGTTCACGTGGTCGAGAGTCGTGTGCATGACCAGGACGTCGGACTGGCCCGGACGGGCGTCGATCCACCCGCAGGCAAGGAACTCGGCCTCCTCAGGGCTGCCGAGCCGGACCAGCGCCAGCGGTGGGAGGCCACGCTCGTCGTAGAAGGCTTCAGCGTGCTTGAGGGCCTCGGGCAGGGGCATCCCGGGGCTTCCTGCGGGCAGCAGCGAGTTGGCCCGGCCGGTCCAGCCGGACGATGCCCGCAGCAACCACTGGCCGACGTACGAGGTCTCGACCGCTGGCCGGCCGAGGGCGGTGGTGAGGAAGAGCTGCTCCACGTCGACCGGCCGCAGCGGCATCTCCGGGATCGTTTTCGCCGCCGTCACATCGCCGACACGAATCTCGTGCAGACTGCTGTCAGCGTGGCGAACGACAAGGCCTTCAGGGTCCCAGAACTGCAGTACGCCGATGACGTCGGTGAGCCCGCCCGGAATCCGGTGCCGGACCACGACACGGTGGCCGATATCACGGTCGCTGAGACCTGACACGATGCGGACTCCTGGCAGAGTGGGCGAAGGACTACCGTGATACTAGATACCTGCATCACAGCATCGCAGCACCCCAAGACCGGCGCTGCGCTTGCCTGCCATAGGAGGAGTAGCAGTGACCTACGTCATCGCGCAGCCGTGTGTTGACCTGAAGGACCTCGCCTGTGTCGAGGAATGCCCCGTCGACTGCATTTACGAGGGCAACAGGATGCTGTACATCCACCCTGACGAGTGCGTCGACTGCGGAGCGTGCGAGCCGGTCTGCCCGGTGGAGGCGATCTACTACGAAGACGACACGCCGGAGCAGTGGAAGGACTACTACACCGCGAACGTCGACTTCTTCAACGACCTGGGCTCCCCGGGCGGCGCCTCGAAGATGGGCAAGATCGACAAGGACCACCCGTTCATCGCAGCCCTGCCCCCGCAGGAACACGACGAGTAGTCTTCCGGTTACCCTCGAGGCTGGGTGCCGCTGACAGGCGGCGCTCAGCCTCGACTACTGCTCCTGGACGTCGACGTGGACGTGGTCCAGGTGGCGGAGGATGGTCGAGTCGCCGGAGCGGGCGGGCGGCGTGTAGTCGCGCCAGCCACTGTCGGAGCGCCGGCCGGCGGTCCAGATCTTGTCGCTGAAGATGATCGTGCGGATCTTGAGCAACTCCGCCCGCGCGACCAGGTACTGCGCCATCGCCCAGCCCTTGGTCGTGTTGGCCGTCGATACCGGCCGGACGAACACGTCCACCGCCCGGCCCTCGTAGTGCGCCGAGCCCTCCATATGCCCGGACCGGATGCCTCCCGGCGAGTATCCGCCGGTCGACAGCGTCCCGAACGTCAGCAGCAGATCCCGCCGTACGGCCTCCGCGCGCGGCGTCAGCCCGTTCCGGCCCATCGTCTGCGCGTCCACGGACTCCGTGTCGATGGTGCAACTGAACGCACTCTTCGACTGCCCGGTCAGCGCCGACGCGAGAATCCGCGCATCGGCCTCATGATCCGCGTAGGCGTTGGGGAACGCGCTGCGCTGGACCCGGTCGGCCGCCACCGTCACCGCGAGTGTCTGGTAGTTCTTGATCTTCACCAGCGCGTCGTAGAACTTCCCGGCCGCGTAATGCGGATCCCGCACCTGCGCCGCCGTACCCCAGCCCTGCGACGGACGCTGCTGGAACAACCCGAGCGAGTCCCGGTCGCCGTGCGCCAGGTTCCGCAGTCCTGACTCCTGGTAGGCGGTCGCCAGTGCGATCGTCGCGGCCCGGGCCGGCAGCCCACGCCGTACCGCCACACCCGCGATGATCGCGGCCGATTCGGCCTGTTCCAGCTCCAGTACGACGGTCGCGCCGTTGACTGTGGCCTCGCACTGCTCCTTCGGTGGCAGCAGCGGTCCGAAGTCCTTGTCGCCGACCCACGCGATCGTCGCGCCGATGGCAAGGGCGAGCGCACCCACTGCGCCCACGGCAATGGCGGCGCCCCGCTTTATCGGCATACCGCTCCCAACGTTCGGGAGCGGGGTCCTGGTTCCTGTCGCTGGGTCACGAAGTGGTTGACGTGCCCGGCCCGCGGTTGGTTGGCCTGCGTCACGCGTTGGCGTGGAGTGCTTCGTTGAGCGCGATGCCCTCACCCTTGCGCGGACGGGCCTCGACGGCGCCGGTGACGGAGTTGCGGATGTACAGCAGACCCGGCTGGCCGGACAGGTCGCGGGCCTTGACCACGCTGCCGTCCGGGAGGGTGACCTTGGTGCCTGCGGTCACGTACAGCCCGGCTTCGACTACGCAGTCGTCGCCGAGCGAGATCCCGGTGCCGCCGTTCGCGCCGAGCAGGCAGCGCTTACCGATCGACACGACCTGCTTGCCGCCGCCGGACAGCGTGCCCATGATCGACGCGCCGGCGCCGATGTCACTGCCGTCGTCGACCACGACACCGGCCACGATCCGGCCTTCGACCATCGACGTACCGAGCGTGCCGGCGTTGAAGTTCACGAACCCTTCGTGCATCACCGTCGTCCCCGAGGCCAGGTGCGCACCGAGCCGGACCCGGTCCGCGTCGCCGATCCGGACCCCGCTCGGTACGACGTAGTCCGTCATCCGCGGGAACTTGTCGACGCTCGTCACAGTCAGGTACTGACCCGCTGCGCGCGCCCGGAGCCGGACCTGCTCGATCTCGTCGACCGGGACCGGGCCGAGCGACGTCCACGCGTTGTTCGGCAGGGCGCCGAAGATGCCGTCCAGGTTGACCCCGTGGGGACGAACCAGCCGGTGTGAGATCAGGTGCAGCCGCAGATACGCGTCCGCGGTGCTGCCGTCCGGGGCCTGGTCCAGGATGATCTCGGCCGCGACGACCTCACGCCGTACCTGCCGCAGCTCGTCGTTGCCCTCGGCAGCGATCAGCTCGGCGGGCGCCTTGGCGTCGGCCGGCTTGGTGCCGAGCTCGGGGGCCGGGTACCAGACGTCGAGGACGGTCCCGGCGGCAGTGACGGTGGCGAGGCCGAAGCCCCAGGCGTGCGTGGCGTTCTCGGTCATGCCCACACTCTAATTCGGCGGCGCCGGCCGACCGACCGTGGTCTACTCTTCGGATGCTCCCTGCGTGGCTCGAGACCGTGTCCGATCCGATCCTCCAGGCCACCGAGGCACCCTCCGTCGAGGCGTTGCATGGTGAGCTGCTGCGGCAGTGGGGTTCGTCGGAGGTGTGGCGGCTGTCGTACGGCCTCCACAGCGTGATCGTCAAACGCGGGACGGACGGTCAGTACGGCGAGGGGGCGATGTACCAGCGGTTCGTGATCCCGCTGGACCTCCCGGCCCCTGAGCTGATCCACGCCGGCGACGGCGTTCTGGTGCTGGCGGATGCCGGTCGGGTGACGCTGGAGCAGGAGCCGACGGCTGAGGGGTTCCTGGCGGCCGCCGAGCTGGTCGCCACGATCCGGAGCCGATCGGTGGACGGCTCGAGTGAGTTCCCGCCGGAGCGCGTGAAGGAGATGGCGGGCCGGATCGGTCGGATCGGCTTCGACCTCAGCCCGCTGACCGAGGCGCTCGCCGGCTTGCACCGGGAGGCGCCGACGGCCGTTGTCCACGGCGACTTCGTCCCGAAGAACCTGGTTACCGACGGCACGCGCTGGACCGCGATCGACTGGCCGGGCGCCTATCTCGCACCGCACCTCAGCGACCTCTACACGTTGGTCCGCGATGCCGTCTCCCTCGGCCATGACCGCGAACCGATCATCGCCCGCTACATCGAGGCGACCGGCACCGATCCGGCTCTGGTCGATCGTCAGCTGCTGGTCGGCGGTGGCTGCTTCTATCTGGTGGCGTTGATGTTCATCGTCGAGGAGGGCCTGCGCACCATCCCCGAGTCCAAGAACTGGATCGACGGTCTGCTCACTGAGCTCGAGGACGTGGTCGGAGCCCTGGCGTGAAGCTCCTCGTCCTCGGCGGTACGAAGAACCTCGGCCGCCATGTGGTCGAGGCCGCTCTCCGCGACGGCCGCGACGTGACGCTGTTCAACCGCGGCCTGACCAACCCGTCCCTCTTCCCGTCGGCGCGACGGCTCACCGGCTCGCGTTCGCAGCCGGATGCGCTGAAGACGGGGGAGTGGGACGGGGTCATCGACATGTCCGGCTTTCTGGTTCACGACGTACGACGGGGTGCCGAGCTGCTCCGGGATCGCGTCGGGCACTACACCTACATGTCGTCGATCGCCGTGTACGCCAGCAAGATCACCCCGGGGATGACCGAGGACGCGCCCCTCCTGCCCTGGCCGGACGGGGCACCCGAGGACCACTTCACGATGGATCTCTACGGCCCGTCCAAGGTCCGCTGCGAATCGTTGCTCGAGGCCCACTTCGGCGAGCGGACCTCCGCGGTCCGCTCCGGCTTCGTCGTCGGCCCGTACAACCCCGACTTCGGCAACTGGGGTGAGGCGCTGGCCCACGGCAAGACCCTCGAATGCGCCGCCCGTCCCGACCAGCCGATCCAGTACATCGACGCCCGGGACCTGGCCGCCTTCCTCCTGCACGTCACCGTCGACAGCGTCCCTGGTCCGTTCAACGCGGTCGGCCGATCCACCACCATGGCCACCCTGGCCGACGCCTGGCGTTCCGTCGTACCTGATCCACCGCCGATGGACTGGTCACCGGCGGTGGATCGCTTCCACCTGCCGCACGACGGGAGCAACGACGGGACCTTCCAGCTCGACAACACCCGGGGCCTGGCCGCCGGCCTGACGCTGCGTGCGGACGAGGAGATCGCCCGCGACTACGTCGCGTGGGTCCAGGATGGAAACATCCCGCCCCCTCCGCCGCACTGATACGTAACATTGCGCCCGTGATCATCGAGACAGGTGGAGGTCCGGCCGTCGGCCGGACCAGCCCGAGCGGCGCCGGCTTCAGCAACGTCCACGCGATCCGGTACTCCGGCACGACCGGCGGACGCCAGGAGGCAGCGCTGCAGACCCCTGATCTCGTGGTGCAGGCCGGTGACCGGTTGCGGTACAAGATCTACCCGGAGCTCGACGTCCAGCTCGAGTACGTGGCGACGTACGCCGCCGTGGACCTGGTCTTCACCGACGGCACCCGCCTGGCGGAGCTCGGGGCGGTGGACCAGTACGGGATGCCGTTCGACGCCGCCGGTCAGGGCACGGCGAAGATCCTCTACGCGGACCAGTGGAACGACGTCCAGGTCGACCTCGCTCTGGCCGTGGGGAGGGCCGTCGACCGAGTGGTGTTGGTGGTGGATGCGCCGGGAACAGGGGCGGAGTTCCAGGGCTGGATCGACGATCTCGAGATCGGGCCGGCGCCGGCCCGGCTGGACGGCTCGGATCTGGCGGCGTACGTCGACACCCGGCGCGGAACGAACGCCAGCCACGACTTCTCCCGCGGCAACACGCTGCCGATCACGGCCTGGCCGAACGGCTTCAACTTCCTCACCCCGGTGACGGACGCCTCGACCCACCGCTGGCCGTACGAGTACCACCGGGCGAACAACGCCGACAACCGCCCTGAGCTGCAGGGCCTGAGCTTCTCGCACCAGCCGAGCCCCTGGATGGGCGACCGCGACCAGCTGTCGATCATGCCCGTGGCGGCGGCCGAACCGCTCGGCGATCCGGCCGAACGCGCCGCCGCCTTCAGCCATGACGACGAGATCGCCCGCCCGGACCTGTACTCCGTTCGGCTGGCCAACGGCATTCTGGCCGAACTCGCGCCGACCGACCACGGCGCGATCTTCCGCTTCGGCTTCCCCGCTTCGGCAGGCCGGCACCTGGTGTTCGACACCATCGACGAGCACGGAGCCTTCTTCTACGACGGGACCGCGCTGACCGGGTGGGTGGAGAACGGCTCGGAGTTCGGCCGCACCCGGATGTACTGCTACGGGGTCTTCTCTGTTGCGCCAGGTGGTTTCGGCCCGACTGTCGGCGGCCGGGCCAACGCTCGCGCGGCGACGTTCCCGGCGGTCGACGAGGTGACGCTGCGGATCGCCACCTCCTTCATCGGCGTCGACCAGGCCCGGCACAACCTCGAACTCGAACTCGACGGCCGATCCTTCGACGACATCCAGCAGGCCGCCAACGCAGCCTGGAACGAACGTCTGCAGGTGATCCGGCCCGAGGGGGCGACCGAGCCGCAACTGCGCACGGTCTACGGCAACCTCTACCGGCTCAACCTCTACCCGAACTCCCACTTCGAGAACGCCGGCAGCCACGACCAGCCCGATCACCGCTACGCGAGCCCCGTCGTGGCTCCCGAGGGTACGGCGACCGACCGCGAGACCAACGCGGTCGTCAAGCCGGGCAAGTTGTACGTCAACAGCGGCTTCTGGGACACCTACCGCACCGCGTGGCCGGCGTACGCCTTCCTCTACCCGTCGTTGGCGGCCGAGTTGATCGACGGCTTCGTCGAGCAGTACCGCGACGGAGGCTGGATCGCCCGCTGGTCCTCACCCGGCTACGCGGACTGCATGACCGGAACCAGCTCCGACGTCGCGTTCGCCGATGCGTACTTGCGGGATGTCCCGCTGCCGGACCCATTGGCGACGTACGACGCCGGCCTGCGGAACGCGACCGTCGCACCTGCTGCCACCGAGGTCGGGCGCAAGGGCGTGACCACCGGCTTCTTCGCCGGTTATGTGAGCACCGACACCGAGGAGAGCGTGTCCTGGGCGCTCGAGGCGTATCTGAACGACTTCGGTCTGGCGATGATGGCTGAGCGGCTGGCCGACGATCCGTCCGTACCCGACGATCGACGGGCCCGGTTGCGGGAGGAGGCGTCGTACCTGCGTCGGCGATCCCTGAACTACGTGCTGCTGTTCGACCCGTCGGTCAACTTCTTCCAGGGGCGCCGGCCGGACGGTCGGTTCGCGAAGACGCCCGAGGAGTTCGACCCGTGCGAGTGGGGCGGCGACTTCACCGAGACCGACGGCTGGAACTTCGCCTTCCACGTCGCCCACGACGGCCGCGGCCTGGCCAACCTGTACGGCGGTCCGCGCGGGCTGGAGGCGAAACTCGACAAGTTCTTCGCCACCCCGGAACTGGCGGTCAAGAAGGGCACCTACTCGATCGTCATCCACGAGATGCTCGAGGCCCAGGCGGTCCGGATGGGCCAATTCGGCTTCAGCAACCAGCCGGCCCACCACATCGCCTACATGTACAACTACGCCGGTACGCCGTACAAGACGCAGGCGATCGTCCGTGAGGTGCTGCAGCGGCTGTTCGTCGGCGAGCAGATCGGCCAGGGCTACCCCGGTGACGAGGACAACGGCGAGATGTCGGCGTGGTACCTGTTCAGCGCCCTTGGCATCTATCCGTTGCGGGTCGGCGCACCGGAGTACGCGATCGGCTCACCGCTGTTCTCCCGTGTTGTGGTGACGCCATTGGGTGGCTCGCCGATCGTGATCACCGCCGAGAACCACCAGCGCCCTTACGTCCAGGATGTCCGCATCGACGGCAAACAGTTGCCAACAGCATCGATCGGTGACGCCGAACTCCGCGCGGCTGGACGGATCGAGTTCGTCCTCGGCCCGGAACCGTCGGACTGGGCAACCCTCGCCACCCCACCGTCGCTCACCCACGACGACGCTGTCGCGAAGCCACTGGTCGACCTCATCCCACGCACCCCTTCCGCCCCCCTCTTCGACGACGACTCGTCCACCGAGATCCGGCTGGACAACCCGACGATCACCTGGACCCTCTCCGAGCCCGCCACGGCCGCCTTCTACACCCTCACCTCCAGCCAATCCGAAGCCGACCCAACAGCCTGGCAACTCGAGGGATCCCCGGATGGTTCTTCGTGGACGGTCCTCGACGAACGCACCGCCCAGACCTTCACTTGGCGCCGCCAAACCCGCCCGTTCGAGATCGCCAACCCGTCGGAACACCAGCACTACCGCTTGACGATCACCGCGTCGACCGGCGAGGTGGCCCTGAGCGAGGTCGAACTCCTCAGCTAACCGCGAAGAGCACCCGACGTCTTCGAGTTGGCGAGCGATCTCATCCCTGGGAATGACGATCCGGTCAGCTACGAAAGCACGTTCTCCGCACCCGCAGACTCGCCATCCTCCCTAACCACTCCGATCGCCCAACTCGACCGTCCGCCCGTCATCGGCGAACTCGGTGTCGCACCACATCCGCTGCATAGTCCGCATACGCCGCCCGGCCGGACGCAACCATTGCGCACACCGTACCCCGAGCTGCAGTGCCCGACCTCAGCTTCGCCACAACGACAACAAGATGCACCTAGGGAGAATGTGATCTTTCCCCTTGTGGATAAGGGAATCCGAGGCTCTACGAGTTTGCCCGAGCGCCCACCATCACCTAAGATCGAACACATGTTCGATGGAGATCTGACCACGCTCTCGACGGCCGACCTGCTGGAGTCGGCCGCCGAACACCGTGCCGAGGTCAACCGCCTCGACGCGCGTCTGATCGAACACGCCCAGATCTTTGCCGACCACCACCACCCCGACACCAGCCCGACCCGTCCCGGCCACAGCGCCAGCCGCCGCCCGAGCGACGGCCGTGAACGTGCCATCGTCCTGGGCGGCGACGGCTGTCCGGCGATCGCGGAGTTCGCGCCGGCCGAGTTCGGGGTGATGGTCGGCATGTCGCCCGGCGTCGCCGCGGACTACATCGGCCAAGCCCTCGCCCTGCGCCACCGCCTCCCGCTCACCTGGGCCCGCGTCCAAGCCGGCCACGCCACCGGCTGGAAGGCCCGCAAGATCGCCACCGCCTGCCTCGACCTGCCCCACGACGCCACCCGGGCCGTCGACCAGCGGGTCGCCCGCGTGGTCGACTCACTCACCCCGATCCGGCTGGACAAGATCGTCGAGGCCGCGAAGATCCACGCCGACCCCGAAGGCACCCGGGCCAAGGCGGAAGCGAAGAAGCGCGAACGCGGCGTCCACCTGGGACGCTGCGACCAGCACGGCACCAAGACCATCTTCATCCGCACCGCCACCGGCCACGCCATCCGCTTCAACGCCCGCATCGGCAGCATCGCCGAAGCCCTCAAAATCCTCGGCGACACCACCTCCCTCCAACACCGCCGCGCCGACGCCGTCGGCATCATCGCCGACCCCCGCTACACCGAAGAACTCCTCCACCAAGCCCACCAACACCTCAACAACACCCCACCCGCCCCGCCCGCCGCACCCGAGCCACCCACGCTCACAAACAACGGCAGCCCAACGCCCGCCGCCGCAACGGCCACTGACGCTGCCACTGCTGCTGGCCCGACGCGAGCAGCTACCGCAGCCAGCGCCCCAACCGCTGGCACGACCAGGGACCCCAGCGCCGCCCCGACGATCGACACGGGCACAGCTGAACGGGCCGCCCCAAGCAACCCCGGCAGGCCTACACGCGCCGATGAGGCCGACCGCGCGGACCCGGGTGACGAGAGGCTGCTGACTGACTGGGCAGAGCCCGGCCCGGACGACGAAGCCGACCGCGACGCCCCCCACCCCAGCCACAGCGACCTCCCCGACCCCCTCGACACCCCGTTCAAGGAGGTGATCGAGCCATTCGACCCCGGCCTGCAACTCGACCGCGACGACAGCGACACCGCGATGGTCGACGCCGAGGCACGCCGTGCGCTGGACGCCCGGCTCGCCCAGATCCGGCGAGACGCACACACCAACCCACGCTCCGGTCGACCACTGCGCCCCGGGCAGACCGAGATCTACGTTCACCTCACCGACCACACCCTCGCCACCGGCACCGGCGTCCTGCGCGTCGAAGACCTCGGCCCCCTCCTCGCCACCCAACTCAGCGAACTCATCGGCCACGGACCGTACGTGGTGAAGCCGGTCATCGACCTCAACGACGCCGTCAGCGTCGATGCCTACGAGATCCCCGACCGGATCCGCGAACGGGTCAAACTGATGTACCCGGTGGAGTTGTTCCCGTATGGCACCCGTGAGACCCACGCGGCGATGGACCTGGACCACATCGAGCCTTACGACCCCCTCGGCCCACCAGGCCAAACCACCCCGGCCAACCTCGCACCCCTGCGCCGCTTCCCACACAGGGTCAAGACGCATGGCCGCTGGAAGGTACGCCGCGTCGACCCCAGGACGCTGGAATGGATCACCCCCAACGGGTTCGCCTTCCACGTCGATCCGTCCGGCACCCACCGAGCACGACAATCAAACACAGACGCCTGAACGCCGTGGACGGTCAACGCCGCAGACGCAGGCCGTCGGCGAGATGGGTCATGCTGGAGTCGCCACCGTCGTGCTGATGTAGCCCTCGGAACTAATAGATGACCTCGAGCCGACTGTGATGGGCGAGCAAAACCTCGGCGAAAGCGATCCGCTGGCCTGAGCAGACATCTGACCGAGGTGACCGATCGTTCCGCTCGGCACCGCGAGCCAAACACGCGCGCCGATCAACCTGCTGCTGGTCAGGCGACCAGTATTCGTCGAGCGCACGAGGCACCAACACCATGGTGTCCTCGCTCAGGTTGGTGCGACCGGTGATACCGACGACCCTGGCGCGGTCGCTGCAGTCACATCTGTCTGCAGCAGACACCCTGGCCCACATCACGCTGGCGCCGTGACCCCGGCCTGCGCCTGCCGCCGGATGCGCCGCAGGACAGCTGCCGCGAAGCGGTGATCTTTCGAGGTCAGCCACCCACTCACCCCCCACCCACTCACCCCCCACCCACTCACCCCCCACCCACTCACCCCCCACCCACTCACCCCCCACCCACTCACCCCCCACCCACTCACCTGCTGACGCCGCCGACGTTGGCTACTCGCTCCTCCACACTGGTCGGCGCCGATCCAGGGCCTCGTGACACACGCTGCGCACGCCGCCGGAGCCGACCGATAGGACTGCGGCCGCGGAGCGGTGTCCTAGTCCGTTCGTCTCCTGGTTCAGTAGCCGGCGCCAATCACGTTGGTCCGTGACACGGTCTGTGCGCCGCCGCCGGGGCGTC
This sequence comes from Kribbella sp. NPDC049174, assembly GCF_043197365.1. Lineage (NCBI taxonomy): Bacteria > Bacillati > Actinomycetota > Actinomycetes > Propionibacteriales > Kribbellaceae > Kribbella > Kribbella sp. NPDC049174. The sequence goes on from NZ_JBICSZ010000005.1 coordinate 187,356, forward strand.
CGTCGGGATTGCCCCTGCGATGCTGAGCCCTTCGTGTCTGCTGCACTCGATGGTCGGCGGGCGATCAGATTGGCGGGGGGACACGGTCTGCGCGCGCCGCCGGAGGCAGCCATTGGAACCGTCCGCGCAGCCATGTCCTTCGTGTCTGCTCCCACCACTCGGTCGTCGGCACCGATCAGATTGACCGGGGACACAGTCTGCGCACGCCGCCGCGAAGCGGTGTCCTTTGCGTCGCTCCTACTCATCCAGTACTCGGCGCCGACCAGGCCGATGCGTGGCAGATGCTGCGCGCGCCGCCGGAGGCGGCCAGAGGACAGCCGCCGCGGAGCGGTGTCCTTTGGGCGAGCTCGGCTACTTCCTGCAAGACAAGCTGCGCGCAGCGGTGTTCTTGTGCGTTCCTCTTGCTCATCCAGTACTCGGCGCCGACCAGGCAGATGCGTGGCACGTGCTGCGCACGCCGCCGGAGGCGGCCAGAGGACAGCCGCCGCAGAGCGGTGTCCTTTGGGCGACCTGGGCTACTTCCTCCAAGACAAGCTCCGCGAAGCGGTGTTCTTGTGCGTCCCTCTTGCTCGTCCAGTACTCGGCGCCGACCACGCCGACGCGTTGCACATGCTGCGCACGCCGCCGGAGGCGGCCAGAGGGACAGTCGCCACGGAGCGGTGTCCTTTGGGGGACCCCAGCTACCTCTTCCGGGTCTTGCGGGGCGCGGAGGTGGCTCGGATGTGGAGTTCGGTGCGGAGGGTGACGGTGGATGGGGGCCGGCCGGGGGAGGCGATGCGGTCTTTGAGGAGGAGGCCGGCGGTGCGGCCGAGTTCGTAGGTGGGCTGGGCGACGGTGGTGAGGCTGGGGACGACGAGGTCGGCCCAGGGGATGTCGTCGAAGCCGACGACGGCGATGTCGGCGGGGGCGCGGACGCCCTTCTTGGCCAGGCATTCCAGTGCGCCGACGGTCATCAGGTTGTTGGTGACGAAGAGGGCCTCGGGTGGTTCGGGGAGTTCGAGCAGGCTCTCCATCGCGGCGTACCCGCCGGCCTCGCGGAAGTCGGCGTGCCGGACCAGGTCCTTGTCGTAGCGGATCCCGCCGGCTCGCAGCGCCGCCCGGTAGCCGGCCAACCGATCCATCGCCGTACTGACCTTCCGAGGCCCGGTGATGCAGGCGATCCGCTGATAGCCGCCGTCGATCAGGTGTTTGACACCCTCGGTCGCGCCGTGCTCGTTGTCGACCAGCACGGTGTCGGCCTCGACGCCGTCGACCCGGCGGTCGATCAGCACCATCGGGAGCTTCGCGTCGGCGAGTTGCTGGACGCCTTCCGCCGTACTGGTGGGGGAGATGACCACGCCGGCCATCTGCTCGGTGAGTACGGCGGATGCGTACGCCGCCTCCTTGGCCGGGTCCTCGTCGGAGTTGCACAGTACGACGTGGTAGCCCTCGGTCTGGGCGACGTCCTCGAGACCGCGGACCAACGAGGTGAAGAAGGGGTTCTCGATGTCGGAGATGACAACGGCCCACAGGTTCGTACTGGATTTACGAAGGTTTCTGGCCACCCCGTTCGGCCGGTAACCGAGTTCCGCGACCGCGGCGCGAACCTTCTCCGAGAGCTCCGGATCCACGTTCCGCCGACCACTCAGCACCCGCGAAACGGTCGCCGGAGACACACCGGATCTCCGCGCGACGTCGTAGATCGTCGTCATGCCCGCTCCCCGCTGGAGTCCAGTAGATCGTCTGGATCGCACTTTAACTCCGATCCGGGGAAAAGGATCTCACGACGAGGGCGGTCCGAGGCTGAAGGCTGCCCCGTCGAGGAGTGCGAGGGCGGTGGCGCGGTCGGGTGCGGAGTCGGCGGCGCCGTTGACGGTTGTCGACAATGCACCGGCCGCATTGGCCAGTCGTACGGCGTCCACGAGTTGTGCACCGGATGCGAGGGACGCGGCCAGCGACCCACAGAAGGCGTCACCCGCGCCGACCGTGTCCACTGTCGCGACCTGGTGCGCACCGATCCACACCTCTGCGCCGGTGTCGCGGTCGACAACGAAGGCACCTCGCGATCCGAGCGTCACCACGCAACCGCGCAGGTCCCACTCGTCCGCGAGCTTGCGTGCGATCACCGGAACCTGCGACTCGTCGTCGCAGTCCAGTCCGGTCAACGCGGCCGCTTCGACCTCGTTCGGGACCAGGATGTCGACGAAGTCGGACAGCGTGCGATCGACCGGTCCGACCGGGGCGGGCGTGAGAATCGTGGTGACACCCGCGGTCGAGGCGAGCTGGAGGGCAGCTCGGCTCGCCTCGACCGGGAGTTCCAGTTGGACGCTGAGCACGGTGCTGGCGGTCAGTACGTCGGCCGCCGCTTCGACGTCGGCGGGTGTGATCGCGGCGTTGGCACGGGACACGATGATGATCGAGTTGCCGCCGTCCGGCAGGACCAGCGGCAGTCCGACCCCAGTGCCGAGCGACGGATGCCGGACGACCCAGGCCGTGTCGACCCCGTCGGACTCGAGCAGTTCGAGGAACTCCTCGCCGTACCGGTCCTCGCCGATCGTGCCGACGATCGCCGTCCGCGCTCCCATCCGCGCGGCCGCGATCGCCTGGTTCACACCCTTGCCGCCGAGGAACTCCGCGAACCCGGTGCCGTGCAGCGTCTCGCCCGGCATCGGCCGCCGTTCCGCGGTCGCGACCAGATCCTTCATGAACGAGCCCAGCACGCACACGTCGTACTGCCTCATGCGTCGTCCCCTTGGAGGAGCCGCCGGCCAAGGGCACCCGATGGATGGAAGCGAGCGAAGTCGTGGTGGCTGAAGTCCCGCAGTACGACGAGCGCACAGGCCAGTGCATCACCCATCGCGAGGGAGGCCGTGGTCGATGCGGTCGGGGCGAGGTTGAGCGGATCGGCCTCACGCAACACCATCGTGTCCAGCGTGTACGTCGCGATCCGTGCCAGTGTGGACTCCTCGTTGCCGGTCATCGCGATCACCGGGATCTCGCGGTCGCGCAGCATCCGGGCGAACGCGCATACCTCCGCGGTCTCGCCGGACGCGGACAGGGCCAGGACGAGATCGCGGGTCGTCACCGCACCGGAGTCGCCGTGCAACGCGTCGCCGGAGTGGATGAAGGTGGCCGGTGTACCGGTGCTGGCCAGGGTGGCGGCGATTTTGCGGCCGACGAGCCCGGATTTGCCGAGGCCGGTCACGACCAGGTGACCCTCGCACCCGGCGACCGCGATCAGCACGTCCAGGAAGACCCCGTCCAGCCGGTCCGCCAGCGCCGACACGGCCGCGGCCTCGGTCTCGATCGCGTTCCGCGCCGCCTGCAGGCCCAACGCGACCAGATCCCGGGGTGCCTCGACACCGCCACGATTCGGCACAACTGGCATCCCAGAACCCTCTCATCCAAGAAATCGATTTCCGCAGACTAGGCAGCGGGGTCCGGCAGTGTCAACGTCTGCACCCTCCTCGAAACCCTCGCCTGCATGGGGAAACCGGCGGGTCTGATCACATCGACACCGACCCGGGCCTTGACCGGTCAGGTCGGCATCCGTAGATTGCGAGAAATCGATTGCCCCGAAAACGGTTCAAACACGGTCGGCCGTTCGACACACCCCCTGGAGCACCTGATGGCCGCAACACCCATCCCTGCCAGCCAGCACAGCCCTGCCACGCCGGTCAGCCGGCGCACGATCCTGCGCAGCGGACTCGGCGCCCTCGCCGCCTCGGCGGTCGGCGGACCGCTGCTGACCGCCTGTGGTGGTGACGAATCCGGCGGCAACGCCAAGGAGATGTCGTTCTGGAACTTCTACGGCCCGTCCGACGATCAGGGACCGCAGAGCAAGTGGTTCATCTCGGTCGTCGACGAGTGGAACAAGAACAACGACGTCAAGGTCAAGCTGCGCTACATCCCCGGCAAGGACTACCTCAACGGCACCACGCTGCAGACCGCGTTCCAGTCGGGGCAGGGCCCGGACATCTTCCTGATCAGCCCGGGTGACTTCCTCCGCTACTACAACGGCGGCGTACTGCAGGATCTCGGCCCGGCGTTGTCGGACGAGTCCAAGGCCGACTACCTGCCCGGTCTGCTCGAGGCACGCAGTGTGGACGGCAAGGTCTACGGCCTGCCGATGGAGATCGAGCCGCTCGCGATGTACTACAGCGAGGCCGCGTTCGAGAAGGCCGGCCTGTCCGAGGCCGACCTGCCGAAGACCTGGGACCAGACTCTCGCGGTCGCGGAGAAACTGACCGGCAAGGACCGGTACGGCGTGATGTTCGAGACGCTGCCCGGTTACTACCAGAACTTCACCTGGTACCCGTTCCTCTGGCAGGGCGACGGTACGCCGATCAAGGACGGCAAGGTCGCGTTCGACTCGCCGGCCGCCGTACAGGCCCTGAAGTTCTGGCAAGACAGCATCCAGAACAAGGTGGCGCCGCGTAAGGCGCTCGGTGACGGCGGTGGGGACGTGGTGTCCAACCTCGGCTCCGGGGCGACCGCGATGCAGCAGAGCGGCATCTGGGCGGTCGCGGACCTGCGGACCCAGAAGAAGAACTTCAAGTACGGCATCATCCCGCACCCGACCCCGGACGGCGGCAAGCCGGCCACCGACCTCGGCGGCTGGGCGTTCGTGGCCAATGCCAAGGGCAAGAATCCCGAGGCCGCGGCCAAGTTCATCGCGTGGGCACTCGGCTCGACCGATGCCGCGGGCGTGGAACGGCAACGGCAGTGGAACACCGTGGTCAAGACGAACGTGCCACCGCGCAAGTCGGTGCAGGAGGCCGCGGACGCCAAGGGTGCGTTCGCCGAAGGTGTGCTGAAGCAGTTCGTCAGCGAGATCGCGCCGACCGGCAAGCCGGAGCCGCGGTTCCCACCGGAGGTGTACCAGCCGATCGCCGACGCCATCCAGGCCTGCCAGCTGAACGCGGCCGACCCGGGGAAGGCGGCGGCCGATGCGGCGGCCCGGATCGACACGTTCCTGAAGACCTACCAGGGCGCGCCCATCAGCTGATGGTGACCACGACAGCTCCTCCGTCCAAGCCGCGGGTGTCGGCTTCGGCTCCCCGTGGCAAGGCTCCGCTGACCCGGAAACGGCGCGAGGCGTTGGCGGCGTACGCCTTCCTCGCGCCGGACGCCATCGGTCTGCTGATCTTCGTCGCGCTGCCGATGGTGCTCGCGTTCGGCGTCGCGTTCTTCAAGGTCGACGGCTTCGGCAACTACCAGTACGTCGGTCTGGCCAACTACAAGCTGATGGGCGGCGACGACCAGCTCTGGGCGTCGCTGAAGGTCACCGCGATCTACGTCGCCACGTTCGTACCGCTCGCGTTCGTGGTGAGCTTCGCGCTGGCGATGCTGGTCCGCAACCACTTCCGCGGCATCGGCTGGGTGCGGTCCGCGTTCTTCCTGCCGCACGTGGTCAGCCTGGTGGTCGTCGGTCTGATCTGGCAGTTCCTTCTGGTGGACAAGCGCGGTGCGCTCTCGAAACTGCTGGCGCCGTTCGGTCTCAGTGACGTGTCGTTCCTCGGTACGCCGTCGCTGGCCCTCGGCACCTATGTGGTGATCAGCGTCTGGTTCGTGATGGGGTACCAGATGCTGGTGCTGCTGGCCGGCCTCAAGGACGTCCCGAAGGAACTCGAGGACGCCGCCCAGATCGACGGCGCGAGCACCTGGCAGCGGTTCCGGTACGTGATCTGGCCGCTGATGCGCCCGACCAGCTTCTTCGTGGTGGTGAACTCGACGATCGGCGCCGTCACCGGTCTGCAGGCGTTCGACCTGGTCTTCGTGCTGACCCATGGCGGTCCGGCCCGGGCCACCAGCACCGTCGTCCTCTACATCTACGAGCAGGCCTTCACGTTCAACAACATGGGGTACGCCGCGGCGCTGACCACCGTGGTCGTCGCGATCCTGGTGGCCTGTACCGGCCTGATGTTCGCCTTCACGAAGGGAGGCCGTTTCGATGAGGACTAGATTCTTCCTCCCGGTCCTGGCCCATGTCCTGGCGATCATCGTGGTGGCGCCGCTGCTGTGGGTCCTGGTGAGCGCGCTGCGGCCGGCCGAGGATGTGTTCTCGTTCGGCTGGCCGACCCGGTGGACGCTGGACAACCTGCAGTACGTGCTGTTCAAGATCCCGATGCCGACGTTCCTGATGAACAGCGCGATCGTGTCGATCGTGGTCACCGTGGTGGCGCTGTTCTTCCACTCGATGGCGGCGTACGCGCTGGCCCGGCTGCGGTTCCCCGGCCGCGGGCTCATCTTCTCCGGCATCATGTCGACGCTGCTCGTTTCGCTGCCGGTGATCCTGGTGCCGCTGTTCCTGGTGGCCAAGCAACTCGGCCTGCTGGACAGCTACGCGGGCCTGATCGTGCCGAGCATCTTCCATGCCTTCGGCATCTTCCTGCTCCGGCAGTACTACCTGAACATCCCGCGCGAGCTGGAGGAGGCCGCCGACCTGGACGGCTGCGGCTACTGGCGCCGGTACTGGAGTGTCATCCTGCCGCTCAGCCGGCCGGTGCTGGCCTCGCTGTCGGTGCTGTTCTTCCTGGCCAACTGGAACGCTTTCCTCTGGCCGCTGACCATCACCCGGAACCCGGACCTGCGGGTCATCCAGCTCGGCGTCTCCGGCATGCAGGGTCAGTACGCCTCGGCGTGGAATCTCATCCTCGCGGCCGCGGTGATCGCGGCCATCCCGACCGTCGTGGTGTTCGTCGCGGGCCAGCGCCGGCTGGTCGACGCGATGAAGACGACCGGTCTCAAGTAACTCCGAAAGGGATAGCTCATGAAGCGTGGGGCCTTGCTTGCTGTCCTGCCGCTGGTCTTCGGGTCGGCGGCGCTGCTCGAGAACAAGTCTGCTGATGTTGTTGCCGACAGCACCTCCGTCGGTACTGCCCAGGTCGACTCCAAGGGTGTGGCGAGCCAGAGCGACGGTGATCTCTGGCCGTCCTGCTGGGCTGGAAACGACAAGCTGTACGCCGCCAACGGCGACGGCAAGGGGTTCAGTCTGGACCAGGAGTTCTCCGACATCGCGGTCAGCGAGATCACCGGTTCGCCCGGAAACCTGTCCGGGGCGACGATCTCGAAGGGCGATCAGGTCGGGCCGATCTGGAGCGGCGGCGGGTACAACCGGAAACCGACCGGCATGGTCTGTGTCGGGGACACGATGTATCTGGCCGTCCAGGATCTGGCGCTCGACTTCAACGACGTACCGGCGGCGACGATCCTGAAGTCGACCGATCACGGCCGGACCTGGACGTGGGACAAGCGCAAGCCGATGTTCGGCGATCACGTGTTCACGACGATCTGGTTCGCGGACTTCGGCAAGGGCGGTGCGCTCGCGCCGGACGGGTACGTCTATGCCTATGGTCTGGACGGGAACTGGCGGGACTCGTTCGACGACACCGTCGCGGACCCGCAGAGCGTGTTCATGGCGCGGGTGCCGAAGGCCAAGGTCCAGGATCGCGGAGCCTGGGAGTTCTATGCCGGGAGCAACGATCGCGGGAAGCCGGCCTGGACGTCGAAGATCGCTGACCGCAAGCCGGTGCTGACCGACCAGCGCCGGCTGTACGCCCAGACGTACGGGACGAACGCCTCGAACCTGAGCGTGATCAGCCAGGGTGGGGTCACCTACCTGGCGAAACAGAAGCGATATGTCTACACGTCCTGGACGGAGTACACGTTCGAGTTCTACGAGGCGCCGACGCCCTGGGGTCCGTGGAAACACTTCCTCAGCAAGGACTTCGGCGGGTACCCGTGGTCGACCTCGAAGTACGGCGGGTACGGGGTGACGATCCCGTCCAAGTTCGTCCAGCCGGACGGCAAGACGATGTACGTCCAGGCCAACGTCTGCCCGTGTGGTGGCGGCGGGATCGGGACGTCGGTCTACAACTTCAACCTGCGCAAGCTGGTGCTGACGCCGTCAGCCGGTGAGCCCGCGGACAACCTGCCGTCGGATGACAACCTCGCGGCGCCGTCGACGGGAGCGGTCGCGATCTCGAAGTCGACGCAGTCGGGCAGCCTGGCGCTGATGGACGACGGCGCTGTGACGGGAAGCGAGACCGACTTCGACGACGAGGTGAAGGGTGCGTCGTGGTGGGGCTACACGTGGCCGGCTCGGCACAAGGTGAACCGCGTGGAGTTCACGTCTGGGGCGGTGTCCGCCGAGGGTGGGTACTTCACCGGTCGTCCACGGGTCCAGGTGAAGGTGGACGGTTCATGGGTCGAAGTCGCTGCGCAGACGGTGTCCCCGGCGTACCCGGGCGACGCGTCGGCCGGCGCGAACAAGACGTACACGATCACCTTCCCTGTTCAGGAAACTGACGGCGTGCGGGTGATCGGGTTGCCGGGTGGGACGCGCAGCTACACCTCGGTCTCCGAGTTGGCGGTCCGGTACGTCGCTCAACTCGCCGACGGTGGATTCGAGGGAACGGGTGGTGGGAAACCGGCCTGGCTCTTCGAGGGTACGGCGGCCAACGGCGTCGACCGTGGTCTCGGGTTCGCGCACTCCGGCGCCAACAACGGCTGGATCCGCTGCACCTGCACCGGCTGGAGCGCTCTTTACCAAACGGTGCCGGTGAACCCAGGGACGACGTACACCTTCGGATTGTGGATCAACGCGTCGGCCGGTCTGCCTGCTGATCAAGGGCGCTTCGGCGTCCGCCTCGGCAGCCAGGACCTCGGTTCGAAGACCTTCGGCGCCTCCACGGGTTACGTCCACCATGAGGTCACCGTGACTGTTCCACCGGGCGTCCTCGAGCTGACCGTCTACGCCGGCTTCAACGCCCCGAACGTCGACACCTGGATCCAGGTGGACGACTTCACCGTGAGTTAAGGCCAGGGGAGGAGTTCTGGTGCCTGCCCGGTGATGGCGCCGGGTGGGGTGCGGCCGGCGTACCAGGCGGTGAGGTCGGTGAGTCTGCCGGTGAGGACGCGGTCTTCACCGGCGCCGGTCTCCCAGGTGATGCCGTCGGTCGCCTCGAGGACGAGGTGGACGCCCTCGGGGGTGCGCGGGCGGAGGAAGTCGAGGAGGTGGAGGCAGAACTCGGGCGGCCAGCCGTCGGCGGTGGGCTCGAGGGCCAGGTCGACGGTGTGTACGGCGAGTTCGCGCCAGCTGGCGTAGACGGCGGCGGCGAGGTTGCTGTTGCGGTGCATGACCGGGCGTTCCCAGTCGTCCGGACCGACCTTGTCCCAGGCGGCGATCAACGCGGTGGTCGCCTCGAGCAGGTGCCGTTGCAGCGCGGCGGCGGGTCGGCCGGCGCCGGCTTCGATGGCGGCGTCCCGGGCCGGGCGGCCGCCGTCGTACATCTCGATCAGGCGGCCCTGGAGCGCTTCCTCGACCTGCCGCGTCATCGCCTCGGAGAAGTTCGCGATGTGGGTGATGACATGGCCGCGCGACCAGCCAGGCAAGCCTGACGGCGCCCGGACCGCCGCCTCGTCCGCGGCCGCCACCGCGTCGTTGGCGCGTCGAGCAGCTGCTGTGACCTCGGGCCGGATGTCGCGCATGCCGTCAGCCTAACCAAGCAAGTGTTTGTCGGTCGCGCGGATTAGGGTTGGCGGCATGAGCGTGGCCCGGTTCAAGGACCTGTGCGTGGACGTGTCGTGCCCGAGCGCGATGGTCGCGTTCTGGGGGCGGGTGCTCGGGCTGACCGCGCCGGCCGACAACCCGAACGTGCTGGTCGGCGACGTACCGGGGAAGACGATCTGGATGTGCCAGGTCCCGGAGCCGCGCACAGTGAAGCAGCGGGTGCACCTGGACGTGCACACCGGCTCGATCGACGACCTGTTGCGCGAGGGCGCGACGGTGCAGATCCCGGCGACCGAGGAGCAGCACTGGACAGTGCTGGAGGACCCCGAGGGCGGTGAGTTCTGCGGTTTCGTCCGCGACACCGTCCCGGCGTACCGGCTGATGGAGCTGGTGGTCGACTCGACCGCCCCGGAAGCGCAGGCGCGCTGGTGGGCCGGTGTGGTCGGCGGCGACGTCGCGAGTACTCCGGGCAAGCCGTGGTACTGGCTGGAGAACGTGCCGGGCCTGCCGTTCCCGTACTGGGTGTTCGTCCCGGTGCCGGAGCCGAAGACGGTGAAGAACCGGATTCACTGGGATGTCACCGCGCCCGCCCTGCAGCCGGTGCTGGACGCGGGTGCGACACTGCTGCGGCCCAAGGACGACGAGATCGGCTGGCATGTGTGCGCCGACCCCGAGGGCAACGAATTCTGTGTGTTCCTACCACCGGCAGAGGATTCCTGATGGCCAAGCTCGACCTGACCGTGTCCGGACCCGACCTGACCGAGGCGCTGGTCAACCTGCAGTCGGTCAGCGGGACCGAGGAGAAGCTGGCGGACAAGATCGAGACGGCGCTGTCGGCGTACCCGCACCTGAAGGTGTTCCGGCACGGGAACACCGTGGTCGCGCGGACCGACCTCGGCCGGGACGAGCGGATCGTCGTGGCCGGCCACATCGACACCGTGCCGCTGAACGACAACCTCCCGGCCCGGCGCGCGGACGGCCTGATCCACGGGCTCGGCGCGTGTGACATGAAGGGCGGTGTCGCGGTCGGGCTCCGGCTGGCGGCGACGCTGGCCGAGCCGAACCGGGACGTCACCTATGTCTTCTACGACTGCGAGGAGGTCGAGGCCGAGCGGAACGGCCTGTTCAAGCTGACCCGGTCGAACCCGGAGCTGCTCGAGGGCGTCTTCGCGGTCGTGATGGAGCCGTCGAACGCGGTGGTCGAGGCAGGCTGCCAGGGCACGATGCGGGTCGAGATCACCACCCGCGGCGAGCGGGCCCACTCGGCCCGGTCCTGGATGGGGTCGAACGCGATCCACGCCGCGGGCGAGATCCTGGCCCGGCTGGCGGCGTACGAGCCGCGCCGGGTGCCGATCGACGGGCTCGAGTACCGCGAGGGGCTGAACGCGGTCGGCATCCACGGTGGGGTCGCGGGCAACGTCGTACCGGATCTGTGCACCGTCGAGATCAACTACCGGTTCGCGCCGAGCCGGTCGGAGGCGGAGGCCGAGGCGCACCTGCGGGAGGTGTTCGACGGGTTCGAGCTGGTGGTCACCGACTCGGCGCCGGGCGGGTTGCCGGGGCTCGAGCGGCCGGCCGCGGCGGCGTTCCTGCAGGTGGTCGGCGGTGAGCCGAAGCCGAAGTTCGGGTGGACCGACGTGGCCCGGTTCACGCTGCTCGGCGTACCGGCGGTGAACTACGGGCCCGGGGACCCGCTGTACGCGCACAAGCAGGACGAGTTCGTCCCCGAGGTGGAGATCGAGCAGTGTGAACAGCGGCTGAGGGCCTGGTTGACGGCTTAGTTCGGTCCGCCGTACTCCTCGTGGCCTCGCTCGCGTCGGCGGGCCTGGTGGAAATGTCCGCACTAATCTGGACGTATGGCAGAACCATCGATCCACCCCGACCGTCCGATCGGCCAGCAGCAGCGCGGGCCGGTCGTGATGCGCCGCAACCAGGTGCAGCAATCCACCTCCGAGCAGCGGCTGCTCGACAGCCGCGGCCCGTCGGACTGGGTGCACACCGACCCCTGGCGGGTGCTGCGGATCCAGTCGGAGTTCATCGAGGGGTTCGGCATGCTGGCCGAGCTCGGGCCGGCGATCAGCGTGTTCGGCTCGGCCCGGACGAAGCCGGACGACCGGATGTACGCCGCCGCGGAGGAGCTCGGCGGGAAACTGGTCGGTGCCGGTTACGCGGTGATCACCGGTGGTGGGCCGGGAGTGATGGAGGCGGCGAACAAGGGTGCCTCCGAGGCCGGCGGCGTGTCGGTCGGGCTCGGTATCGAGCTGCCCTTCGAGAACGGCCTGAACGAGTGGGTCGACATCGGGATGAACTTCCGCTACTTCTTCACCCGCAAGACGATGTTCGTGAAGTACGCCCAAGGGTTCGTGGTGATGCCGGGCGGGTTCGGCACGCTCGACGAGCTGTTCGAGGCGCTCACGCTGGCGCAGACGCGGAAGGTGACGTCGTTCCCGGTCGTGCTGTTCGGTACGTCGTACTGGAGCGGGCTGGTCGACTGGCTGCGCGAGACGATGCTCGCGGACGGGAAGATCTCGGCGGCCGACCTGGACATGTTCGTGGTGACCGACGACGTGGACGAGGCGATCAGCTACATCATCAAGTCCGGTGAACTGGCCGACGCGGCCGCCGAGGAGGCAGCCGCGGCCGCCGCCCGGGACGTGGCCGAGGCGGACAACCCGGAGGCCCGCGAGCGGCGCGAGCAGCACCGGCTGGGGTCGGACGGCAGCTGACCGCGTCGCGTTGCACTCGGCTGCGCACTACGCCGAGGGCCGAATCGGGCTCCGATTGTGCGGGTGACTTCCTCGGCATGGCACGATCGGTCCCGTGATGTGGTTCTTCGGGCTGATCGTGGTGCTGTTGATCGGGGCTGTCGCGGTAGTGGCCTCGGGTCGTTGGGGTGCCATGAGTACGGCGTACGACGACCGGCCCGACCTGACCGTCCCGGCCCGGCAGACGCTCACCGCCACGGACATCGAGGCGACCCGCTTCGGCGTCGGCCTGCGCGGCTACCGGATGGACGAGGTGGACACGCTCCTCGAGCGGGTCGCCCGCGAGGTGGCGGAGCGCGACCGGAGGATCGCCGACCTGGAGCGCGCGGTGTCCCCGATCATCGACGGGCCCGGGTTCTCCTCGGGTACGGACTACGACGCGTCCGACTTCGACGACACGGGCGTCCAGAAGCCAATCCTGGTCGGCGGCGACTTCCCGGAGTCGTCCACCGGGTCGGATACGGCCCAGCCGGACCCCGGGTCGGGCACCGCGCAGCCGGCCGCCGGGTCGGACACCGCGCAGCCGGACTCCGCGCAGCCGGCCACCCGGTCGGACACTGCGCAGCCGAACGCCGTCGAGCCGAATGCCGCCGGGCCGAATGCCGCCGTGCCGAACGCTGCGGAGTCCGACACTGCCGAGCAGGCCGCGCTCGACCAGCCCGCTGGCACGCCTGCGGCTGACTCCTCTGCTGAAACGCCGACTGGGAGCTCGCCCGCTGCCGGCTCGTTTGCTGAAACGCCGACTGAGGGCTCACCCGCTGCTGCCGGGTCGGCTGCCGCTGGTACCTCCGCTGCCGGCGCCGCCGCAGCCGGGGCCGCCGGAGGCGTAGCCGGGACCGCTGCCACTGGGGCGTCGGCTGCTGCTGGGGCCGCTGCTGCAGGCTCGCCGGCCGCGGACTCGTCGCCTGCTGGATCGCCTGCCGATGGCTCGCCCTCTGCTCACGAGCAGGCGGCCGGGGCTGCCGGGCCGGTCGGACCTGAGTCGGACGAGTCTGAGCCGGAGACCCAGGAAGTCCCGGTGGGGGAGTCCCATGGCGCGGCCGACGAGTACGAACGCCTCCAAGCCGAGGCCCGCGCCATGCTGGAAGCCCAATCCCAGCCCAGCCTGCCCCACAGAACCCAGGCAGACCCAGAGCCCCCGGCGGCAGACCAGTCCCACCACGGCGACTCCCCGCAGGCCCAGGCCACCCCCACCCAGCAGCCGATAGTCCTGCAACAGCCCGAGTCCTTCGCACCGCAGCAGCCGGGCTCGTACGCGCCGCAGCAGCCCGAGTCCTACTCGCCGCAGCAGCCCGACTCCTACGCGTCGCAGGAGCAGGAGACGTACAGGCCGCGGGAGCAGGGGTCGTACGGCTCGCAGCAGCAAGAGCCGTACATCGCTCGGCAGCCTGAGCCGTACAGCCAGCAACCCGAGCCGTACAGCCAGCAGCAGGAGCCGTACGGCTCGCAGCAGCCCTACGGCGGGCAGCAGTCGTACGAGGCGCAGTCCTACGACCAGGAGCAGTCAGAGTCGTTTGTCGGGCAGCAGCCGGAGCCCGAGCCGTGGTTCCCGGCCGAGCCCGCGCCGCAAGCCGACGTTCAGTCGCAGGCAGCTTCGGCTGAGCCTCAGCAGGCTCCTCGGCAGGAGAGCGCCCAGCCCGCTCCTGCGCCTCACTGGGTGCTTCCCGAGCCCGCTCCCCAGTGGCAGCAGCCCCCGCCGCCACCACCCGCTCAGAACTACTCCGAACAGCCGCCCGCACAGGCGCCGTACTCCGAGCAGCAGGCGCCCGCGCAGCCAACGTACTCCGAGCAGGCGCAAGCCCAGCCGTACCCGCAGCAGCAGCCTGCCCAGTCGTACCAGGCGCAGGAGCCGACCCGGCCGTACTCGCCGCAGGAGCCTGCTCAGTCCTACTCCGAGCAGCCGCCTGCACAGGCGCCGTACGCCCAGCAGCAGCCCGTTCAGGACCCGTACGCCCAGCAGCAACAGCAGTACCAGCAGCCGCCGACCGCGCAGCAGCAGCCGGAGCACCAGCAGCAGCCGGGGTACCCGGAGCAGGCTCAGCAGCAAGCCCAGGAGCCTCCCGTGCAGCAGCAGCAGGAGGCGTGGCAGTTTTGGCCACCGGCGGATCAGCAGCCGGCTACGCCGCAGTGGCCGGTTCAGGGGCAGCAGCCGGCGGGATCGCCGCAGAATGGCCAGGCGGCTCAGCAAGGGGCGTACGAGCCGGATGAGCAGGGTGATTATCCGACGGCCGAGCAGCGGTACGTGCCGCCCGAGGAGGGGGACCAGGAGCAGCATGGGTATCCGGCACCTGAGCAGGGTGCCTATCAGCGGCCGAGCTGATCTGTTCAGCTGATGGACTCCGCGCGTACCTGCCACGCCGAAGCATCGATCGACCTGCCGCTGGACCCGCAGACGGCCTGGGACGTGGTCATGGACTGGGACCGGCAGTCGCGCTGGATGCTGTTCACCCGCGTCTGGGCTACCGAGAACGATGGCGTGGGTGTCGGCGGCGGAGTCGCGGCGCGAACTTCTGTCGGTGCCTTGGGATTCACTGACGACATGGTCATCACACACTGGGATCCGCCGCGCGAGTGCACGGTGAAACACCTGGGCACCGTCGTCCGCGGTACCGGCACGTTCGCAGTCACTCCCGGACGCTGGGGCGTCGAGGGCCCGGCCGAGGGGGCCGGCACGAGTACGTTCACCTGGTCGGAGGACGCCGTACCGCCGCTGGGGAAGCTTGGGGTCGCTCTGTGGCCGCTGGTTCGGACGGTGCTCGAGGTGATGATGCGGGTGTCGTTGCGGCGACTGGTGCGGGAGGTGGCGCGGTGACGGTGATCGGACCGGACGGGCAGCCGCGGTGTGGGTGGGCGACGTCGGCGCCGGAGTACGTCGAGTACCACGACAACGAGTGGGGCAAGGAGATCCGCGACGACGTCGGACTGTTCGAGCGGATGACGCTGGAGGGGTTCCAGTCCGGGCTGTCTTGGATCACGATCCTGCGCAAGCGGGAGAACTTCCGGGCCGCGTTCGCGCAGTTCGACCCGACGGTGATCGCGAAGTACGGCGCCGATGACTTCGAACGTTTGATGGCGGATCCCGGTATCGTCCGGAACCGGCTGAAGGTCAACGCCACCATCAACAACGCGCGTGCGCTGCTGGAACTGGAGGATGGCGAGTTCACCGAGCTGCTGTGGTCGTTCCAGCCGGCGGAGCACAAGGCCCCGAAGACTCTCGGCGACGTCCCGGCCACCACGCCGGAGTCCGTCGCTATGTCCAAGGCGCTGAAGAAGAAGGGCTTCGTATTCGTGGGCCCCACCACCGCTTATGCGCTGATGCAGGCAACCGGCATCGTCAACGACCACCTCTCAACGTGCGTTGCTCGCTGACCCTTCGTGGGTGGTTGAGGGAGAGAAGAGAAGAAGATGTGGTGGCGGTGGCGTGCGTCGCCCGTCGATGACCTGTATAGCCCGGTAACCCGATCAGGCAGTTGTTTGACGGGTTTTAGAGGCGCTTGATCCGATGCACGTGCAGGTAGCTTGTGCATCTGCAAGTAGCGCTCAGGAATGTTAAAAATAAGGGAACACAAACGGCTGAACGAGTTGTGTTCCGGGCACCGAACGTGATGAGGTATTCAGCGGGCTCCCCGTCTGTCAGGTGGTTGTCCGGCCGTGACTCGCCCGGCCGGAACGCGGCCGGGGAGCCCACCAAACTTCTACGGCGCTGTGTTCTCGCCCTCCGCACTGAAGGCGGTGCGGAACACATCCGTGTTCGTCAGGCCGGACACCTGCGTGCCCGCCTGTGTGGTCGTCAAGTACACGTTGGCTTCAGCGAACGGATCGGCAGCATCATCGTCAACCGTGCCGAACTGACGTGTCCACGTGCGGGTGCGATCGGCGGAGTACTTCGTCAGTACGCCGTCGAACTTCCCGATGCTCGTCTCCACCGCCCCATCGGTGAACCCGGCGACGTACACGTTGCCCGAGCCATCGACCGCAACCGCGGCGCCCTTGTCGTTGCCCGTCGTACCGAACTGGTCCCGCCACGTCAGCACCCCCTCACCGTCGGCACGCGCAACGATGATGTCCTTGTCGCCCGCCAACGCACCCGAGAAGTCGCCCGCGGTGTAGCCCGTCAGATACACGCCACCGTTGGGATCGGCCGTCAGACCCCATGCCTCATCGGACGCAGGCGTCCCGAACTGCTTCAGCCACACCGCATCGCCATCAACCGAGTAGCGCGCGACGAACCCATCGACCCCACCAGCCGACGTACCCAAGGCGCCGGCCGTCATCCCTGCCAGGTAAACCGACCCACCCGACACCGCGACCGCCATGCCCTTCTCCTCGCCAGCACTCCCGACCTGCCGAAGCCAGATCTGCTGACCCTCGCCATCCAGCCGGGCGAGAAACACATCCTTGTCACCCGCGTTCGTCCCACCCAACGCGCCCTTCGTGTAACCGCCGAGATAGATCGCGTCCCCATCGACAGCCACCGAGTAGCTCCGATCCGCCACCCCTGGTACGCCGAACTGCCTTATCCACCGTTGATTCCCGGCCGCGTCGTACTGCACCGCGAAGGCATCATCCGTCGTGTTCCCTGCATGTGCACCGTCCAGATTCCCGGTCGTGTACCCGGTCACCACGACGCGCTCCTGCGAGTCGACCGCCACGCCGTACGCGCGTTCCGTCCCACTCGTCCCGATCGAGCGTGTCCACTCCCGCGTCCCGTCCGGCGCGTACTTGGTCAGCGCGACATCCTTGCCACCCGCGTACGGCGCGCCGCCCAGCGACCCTTCCACGGCCGCCGCCTGATAAACGTTGCCTGAGGCATCAGTAGCGATGCCGCCGGCCCGGTCCTCACCCGCCGTACCGGTCACTATCGCCTTCATCGGGACCGCGGGCGGCTTCCCGATGTACTGGAAGATGTACTTCGCCCCCTCGGCGAACGACGGCGCCCAGACGTCCCAGTCGTGGCCGCCGTCGACCACGCGGAACTCCGACGTCAGGTTCGGCACCCGCACCGCCTGGTTGAACACGACGTGCGCCTCGAAGTCCAGGTCGTGGGTGTAGTCGGCCGGCTTCGGGTTCTTCCACTCGTCGTCGCCGACCGCGATGTAGAGGTGCGACGGCAGACCCTTCGCCGCGAAGGACTTGAACGCGGCCGGATAGTTCAGCCGCAGGTAGACAGCTTCCGAGAACGGGTCCTTGCCCTTGCCGAAGGCACCGAACTCACGGGCGCTCGAGTCGGCCGGCGGCAGCGGGAAGTACACCGCCGGGCTGAGCGCGATCGACGCGCCGAACACCTCCGGATGTGCCATCGCGTACCGCAACGCACCTGCCCCGCCCATCGAGTACCCGGCCACCGCGCGCCCGTTCCGGTCCGCGATCGTCCGGTACGACGCGTCGACGTGCGGCACCAGATCCCGGAAGAACGCGGTCTCGACCGGCCTGCCCCGGTCCGCCCCCGTGTACGCCGAGTCGACGTAGTAACTCGCCCGATTGCTCCAGGGCGCGTCCGGCATCACCGCGATCGTCGGCGGGATCTCACCCGAGCCGATCAGCTCGTCGAGCCGGCTCTTCACCTGTGTCCAGGCCGCCATCGAGTCGCCCCGGCCGTGCAGGAGATAGAGCACCGGGTACCGCCGGGTGGAGTCGGCGTACCCGGCCGGCAGGTAGACGTTGTAGTTGATGTCCTCGCCCAGCGTCGCCGACCGCACGCTCGCGGCCGAGATCGTTCCGGGCAGTACGGCGGCCGCCGGCTGAGCGGCCGAACCGGGCACGACGAGACTCCCGACCAGCGTGGCGGCGGTCAGGGCAGGCAGCAGCAGTTTCCTCACCAGGCTGTTTGTAATCGGTTACGTAAACGATTACAAGAGGTCGCGTGCAGCAACCCGCGTGCTGCAGCGAGGGGAGTTACCGCCCGTTGAAGGTCGGCTTCTGCTTGGCGACGAAGGAGGCGACCGCATTGCGGTGGTCCTCGGTGTCGCCGGTGAGCTGCATCTTCCCGGCCTCGAACACCAGCGCCTCGGCCAGCGTGTGGGTCGCCGAATACCCGACCGACTGCCGCACCGCGCCGTACGCGACCGTCGGTCCAGCCGCCAGCTTCGCGGCCAACTCGTCGACCGCCGAGGAGAACTCCGCCGCCGGTACGACGCTCGTCGCCAGGCCGAGCGCCAACGCCTCGTCGGCGGGGACCGTGCGCGGGAAGTACAGCAGCTCGAGTGCCTTGGCCTGCCCGATCAGCCGGGGGAGTGTCCAGGAGATCCCGGTGTCGCACGACAGCGCGATCCCGGTGAAGGCCAGGTTGAACCCGGCGGTGTCCGCCACCACCCGGAAGTCGCACGCGAACGCCATCGACGCGCCGGCCCCGGCCGCGACCCCGTTCACCGCCGCGATCACCGGCTTCGGCATCTCGGCCAGTGCCAGTGCGATCGGCGCGAAGTGGTCCGGCACGGTGCTCCACAGCGCGTCCGTGTCGTTCGCCTCGAGCAGCCCGATGTGCTCCTTCAGATCCTGCCCGACGCAGAACGCCCGTCCGGTCCCGGTCAGTACGACGACCCGGACCGAGTCGTCCTCGGCGGCGGCCAGGACGGCGTCGCGGAGCAGGACCTTGGTCGGCGTGTCGAGCGCGTTCATCGCGTCCGGCCGGTTCAGGGTGATGGTGGCGACGCCATCGGTCAGGGCGTAGGTGACGGAGTCACTCATCGTGGTCAGCTCCTTGACAATCGGTGAAGAATTTCAGTGATAGGTCAGGCAGTTGTCGACGAAACGCCCGGCCGCGGGGCTCAGCCGTTCGGCGTGGAAATCGAAGAACGCGGCGGCCCTGGTGCCGGCCCAGTTGTCCGGCAGAAGCTCGGCCGGCAGACCCGGATCCAGGAACAGGAACTTGCGCCATTCGTGC
Source organism: Kribbella sp. NPDC049174 (assembly GCF_043197365.1). Classification (NCBI taxonomy): domain Bacteria; kingdom Bacillati; phylum Actinomycetota; class Actinomycetes; order Propionibacteriales; family Kribbellaceae; genus Kribbella; species Kribbella sp. NPDC049174. Next base: position 206,497 of record NZ_JBICSZ010000005.1, read on the forward strand.
ACCAGCTCCGACCGTACGGCGAACGCCTGCTCGTCGGACGTGTCGTCGCCGGCGGTCTCGACCAGCGCCTTGGCCTCGATCAGCCAGGCGTCGTACGACGCGCCGAGCTCGTCCAGTTTCCACACCCGGCGGGCGAACTCGACCGCGCCGTCGTCGACCGGCGCCCGGAACCGGTCCGCCGCGATCCCTTCCACGCCGAGGATCTGGTCGACCTCGGCGTCGTTGCGCAGGCCGACCCAGGCGCCGTCGGACAGCGGAGCCCAACCCAGAAAGGCGAGTTGGCTCGCCAGTTGCTCACGGCGCCGGGCGTTCGGAACCTCGCGGAGGATGCCCAGATGCCAGTGCCGGTCCCAGTCGCCGGAGCCGTTGCCGCCGGGGCCGGATCCGTTGCTCTCCGGCGTGGTGCGGTAGATCCGGGCCGCGGCGTCGTCCAGCCGGCGACGCGCCCGGGACGTCAGTGCGTAGCCGGGCTGCCCGTCGATCCGGACCGGCTCCAGCCAGCCCTGGCGGACCATCCGCGACACTGCGGTACGGACCGCCGGAGGCTGGACTCCGAGCGGCGCGAGCAGCCTGACCAGGGCCGCGACCGGGGCTCGCGCACCACGCGCGCGCAGGTGGTCGCCGTACAGGTCGAAGAGGGCTGAACGGGCGTGCACGTGCCTGAGTCTGCCGTATGGTGCGCGGCTCTGGCCTGTGATCGGGAATAATGGGTCCTGATACACACTGCGATACGCGCCGACGGCGCATCACCGCACGGCGCCGGAGACGGTACCCCTGCGGTGTCGTCGCTCAACACCGACACTGGGAAGGGGTGCGCGCATGGCGGCGATGAAGCCGCGGACGGGCGATGGTCCGCTCGAGGTCACCAAGGAGGGGCGGGGGATCGTGATGCGGGTTCCGCTCGAGGGCGGCGGTCGGCTCGTCGTCGAGTTGAACGCCGACGAAGCGACCGAGCTCGGCAACGCGCTCAAGGCCGTCGTCGGCTGAGCGAATACTCCCGGGGTGCCCTCGCATCCCTACATATCTATGCGACCCCGGTGGGTGCCTTTTGCGGCACCGGCCGGGGTCGTTACGGTTGCCCGTGGTGCCCAGACGTATTTGATCAAATAGTGAGGTCCTTCTAGTGGCTCGCCGCAGCAAGTTCGCGTTCCCGACTCTTCCAGCCGTGGTCTGGCAGCCCGGTCTGCCGGTCCACGGTGCCCCGACCTGGGTGATCGTGGTCGGCGAGGGTGGCCTGCCCGCCGCCGCGAAGGACGCCGGAGAGCGGCTCGGAGTCGACCTCGGCCGGCTGCTGGAGGCACAGCAGGCGACCGGCTTCAGCCCGGCCGCCGGTGCGACCGCGACGTACCCGCTGCTGACCGGCGAGGCGACCGAGATCCTGCTGGTCGGGGCCGGTGACGGGAGCGCCAAGGACCTGCGACACGCCGGAGCGGCGATCGCGAGATTCGGCCGCGGCAAGGACGAGCTCACCACAGTAGTTGCTGACGGCATCGATGATGCGCGGCTGCAGGCGTTGGCCGAGGGCATCGTCCTGGGGTCGTTCACCTACACCCTGAAGACGGTCGACCCGGGTAAGCCGGTGGTCGCGAAGGTGACGCTGACCGACGGTTCCGACGACGACCGGCAGGTCGAGCTCGACCGCGGCGTCGTGATCGGCCGGACCGGCTGGCTGGCCCGGCAGTTCGCCACCACGCCGTCGAACGAGAAGGACCCGGCCTGGCTGGCCGCGCGCGCGACCGAGCTGGCCGCCGAGACCGGTCTCGAGGTCACGGTGTGGGACGAGAAGAAGCTGGCCGCGGACGGGTTCGGCGGCATCCTGGCCGTCGGCAAGGGTTCGACCCGGCCGCCGCGGTTCATCCGGCTCGACTACGTCCCGGAGGGCGCCGACGACGACACGCCGTACGTCGTACTCGTCGGCAAGGGCATCACCTACGACACCGGCGGGCTGTCGCTGAAGCCGCGCGAGGGCATGGTGTCGATGAAGCGCGACATGACCGGCGGCGGGTCGGTGATCGCGACCCTGTCCGCGCTGCGTGAGCTCGGTGCGCAGATCCGCGTGACCGGTCTGATCTGCGCGGCGGAGAACATGCCCTCCGGTACGGCGTACCGCCCGGACGACGTGATCCGGCACTACGGCGGCCGCACCACCGAGGTCAAGAACACCGACGCCGAGGGCCGGCTCGTCCTCGCCGACGGACTCGCCTACGCGGTCAAGGAACTCGAACCCGACGTCCTCGTCGACATCGCCACCCTGACCGGCGCGATCAAGGTCTCGCTCGGCTCGATGCTGTACGGCGGCCTGTTCGCCACCGACGACGCACTCGCGGACAACCTCGCCGACGCCGGACGCGTGTCGGGTGAGGAACTGTGGCGGATGCCGCTGTCATCGGAGTACCAGGAACTGATCGCCACGCCGATCGCCGACTCCGTCAACAGCTCCAAGGGCCCGGGCTCCATCACCGCCGCCCTGTTTCTGAAAGCCTTCGCCGGAAACATCCCCTGGGCCCACCTCGACCTCTCCTCCATCGCCGAGTCCCCCGCCGACCGCTTCGAATACTCCACCGGCGCCACCGGCGCCGGCGCCCGCCTCCTCACCACCTGGCTAACCTCCAGAACCCCCATCGCCGGCATCAGGGCAGCGGAGTAGCATCGCGCGGTGAGGTGGTTGGGGGAGGGGTCGCCCGCGGCGGTGGCTGAGGCGTTGCGGGTTGTTGCGCCTGAGCTGGGCGATTGTCCGATCGCGGTTCGCGGCACGGTGGGTGAGGACGATCCGCTGTGGCGGTCGGCGAGCGCCGTGGTCGATGGGCGGTTTGTGGTGAAGTTCGCGTGGTCGCGGCCCGCCGCGCTTCGGTTGGCGCATGAGATCGCCGTGCTGGCCGCGTTGGCGCGCGAGCCCGCGGTGTCGTTCCTGCCGGAGGTGGTTGCGAGCAGCACCGATCCGCTGTTGCTGGTGACCAGGGTTGTGCCGGGAACCGCGCTGTTCGACATCGTGGATTCGATCGACCGCGAGCACGCGGGGCGGCAGCTCGCGCACTTTCTGGAGGAGTTGCAGCAGGCGGCGACGCGGGAGCGCATCGAGGCGGCTGTCGGTGACCTTCCGCCGGCGGCCCTGCAACCGGCCACGACAGACGCCTTGCGCGAGCGGTTCGGACGGTGGGCTCGGCCAGATCAGCGTCGTACCGTCGAGCGGTGGTGCGACTGGGCTGACGAGGTCCTGGCGCCCCCGCGCCCGACCGTGGTGGTGCACGGCGATCTGCATGGCGGCAATCAGGTGTGGGATGGGGAGCAGCTCCGCGCGGTCGTGGATTTCGAGACCGTCGGTCTCGCCGAGGCCGAGTACGACCTGCGTACCTTTCCCGGAACGGGTCCGGGTGTCGAGCTGCTGACTGCCACCCTGCGCCACTTCCGCGGCATCACCGGCCGTGAGTTGGCAACTGATCGGGTGATGGCTTGGCACCTGCGTACTGCTCTCGGTGATGCACTGTGGCGCAGCGAAGCGGGCGTCCCGTTGCCGGATCACCGAACACCGACGGAGTGGGTCGACGACCTGGCCTCGCGATTCACCGCGCTAGGTGTCAGGGTGGGCGGATGGTGACGGTGTTCGAGGTGGCGGGTGGGGCTGAGGGGATGCTGCGGCTGGCGCATGCATGGCATGAGCGGGTGATGGCGGACGAGGTGGTGAGCCACGCGTTCAGCCATGGGTTCCGGTCGGACCACAGTGAGCGCCTGGCAGCGTACTGGGGCGAGGCGCTCGGTGGGCCCCCGGCGTACACGGATGCGTACGGCGATGAGTCGTACGTCGTCCGGATCCACAGCGGGAACGGGCCGCACGAGGAGATGGACCGTCGCGCGATCGCCTGCTTCGACCAGGCACTGATCGACACAGGACTGGCCGAAGACGATCGGCTGCGCTCGGTGCTACATGACTACTTCAGTTGGTCGACGACGGTGCAGATGACGAAGTACACGGCCGCCGCCGCCGACGTACCGGCCGACCTGGCGATTCCTCGCTGGTCCTGGGACGGCCTGGTCGCCGACTGAGCTCACGCTCCGATCGAGTTGAGCTCGGTGATCGCGTCGTCGGGGAGGACGAGGTCGGCGGCGGCGACGTTCTCGCGCAGGTGGGCTACTGACGACGTGCCTGGGATGACGATGCTGGTGGCGGAGCGTTGGAGGAGCCAGGCCAGGGCGACCTGCTGGGGCGTGGCGTGCAGGCGGGTGGCGACCTTCGCCAGGGTCTCGGACTGCAGGGGAGAGAAGCCGCCGAGGGGGAAGAACGAGGCGAAGGCGATGTTTTCGGCGGCGCAGAAGTCGACCACCGCGTCGTCGGCGCGCTGCACCAGGTTGTAGAGATTCTGGACGGTGACGACCGGGGCGATGGTCTGAGCCTCGCGGATCTGGGTGATGGTGACCCCGCTCAGGCCGAGGCGGCGGATCAGGCCTTCCTGCTGCAGTTCGGCCAGGGCGGTGAACGACTCGGCGATCGAGTCCTCGCTGCCGCCGTCGTGGTACTCGGTCCGCAGGTTGACGACATCGAGGACGTCCAGACCGAGGTGGTCGAGGTTCTCGTGGACCTGGGCCTTGAGCTCGGCCGGCTCGAGGGCCGGGATCCAGCTCGCGTCGTCGCCGCGGCGGGCGCCGACCTTGGTGACGAGGTGCAGGTCGGCCGGGTACGGGTGGAGGGCTTCCTTGATCAGTTCGTTGACGACCGTGGGGCCGTAGAAGTCGCTGGTGTCGATGTGGGTGACGCCCAGCTCCACCGCTGCCCGCAGTACGGCGATCGCCTGGTCGCGATCCTTGGGTGGTCCGAAGACCCCCGGGCCGGCCAGCTGCATGGCGCCGTACCCCATCCGGGTGATGGTGAGGTCTTCGGCGAGGGTGATGGTCTTGTCTGTCATGCCTCCCACTGTTCATCGGGGCCGGCACACCTGGGAGAGCCCTGCTGATCCTGGGAGTCACAGGGCCAGTCACCGGGCCAGTCATCGGGTGCGGGCGCGGCTACCGTGGAAGGCATGGAGAGCACGAATGCGCTCGGCGAGTTCCTCCGGGCCCGGCGGGAGCAGGTCCAGCCGGAGCACGTCGGGATCCGGAGGGTCGGGTTGCGGCGGGTGCCGGGGCTGCGGCGCGAGGAGGTCGCGATGCTGGCCGGGATCAGCTCGGACTACTACCTCCGGCTGGAGCAGGGCCGCGACCGCAACCCGTCGGTCCAGGTGCTCGATGCATTGGCCGACGTACTGCGGCTTGACCAGGACGCCACGGCGTACCTGATCGGGCTCGCCCAGGAGCGTCCACGAGCTGTCCCGAAGTCCCGCCAGCGGCCCAAGGTCGAGCAGGTGCCGCCGAGCATCCTCGAGCTGATCGACAGCTGGACGGACCATCCGGCGTACGTGCAGAACAAGTACACCGATGTGCTGGCGGTCAACTCGCTCGGGCAGGCCATCAAGCCCAACCTGAGGGTCGGGATGAACCTGCTGTCCGCGGTCCTCCTCGATCCGGCGGAGCGGATCCTCCACCGGGACTGGGAGGACCTGACCGAGGAGGGCGTCGCCGTCCTGCGGGCGGAGCTCGGGGCGGACGTCGACGACCCGCGACTCGTCGAACTGGTCGGCGACCTGTCGGTCCGCAGCGAACGCTTCCGTCAGCTGTGGGCCCGCCATGACGTGCGGCCGAGACGCGGGCGGACGAGCCTGCTCACCCATCCGCAGGTCGGCGACATCGAGCTGCAGAAGAACAAACTCACCATCGGCGGCACCGACTCGATGACGCTGGTGGTTTACCACGCCACTCCCGGCTCCCGCGACGCCGAGCTGCTCGCTCTGCTGGGCAGCCTCGTCGCGTCCGGTGACCAGGTGCCCGAGCGGAGCAACCAGCCCAGCAAGGACGGCTGAGGTCAGCCGAGCAGGCTGTTGTAGAGCTGGACGGTGCGGTCGGCGACCGCGTCCCAGCCGAACTCGGAGACGGCGCGGTCGCGGCCGGCCTTGCCCATCGCTTCGGCCTTCGCCGGGTTGCCGATCAGGTCGTTGACGGCCGCGGCCAGGTCGCGTTCGAAGGTGTCGGTGTCGTCCTCGTCGTACCGGACGAGGGTGCCGGTGACGCCGTCGTCGACGACCTCGGGGATACCGCCGACCGCGCTCGCGACGACGGCCGTCTCGCACGCCATCGCCTCCAGGTTGACGATGCCGAGCGGCTCGTAGATCGACGGGCAGCAGAACGCCAGCGCGTGGGTCAGCACCTGCCGGACGTCCTCGCGCGGCAGCATCTCGGAGACCACGAACACGCCGTCGCGGGTCGCCTTCAGGTCGTCGATCAGCGCGTCCGTCTCCGCCTTCAGCTCGACCGTGTCGGCCGCGCCGGCGAGCAGCACCAGCTGGACCGACGGGTCCAGCTGCAGCCCGGCCCGGAGCAGGTGCGGGACGCCCTTCTGCCGGGTGATCCGGCCGACGAACGTCACGTACGGCCGGTTCAGGTCGACCCCGAGCCGCTCGAGCACGTTGGTCTTCGGGTCCGGGCGGTAGAAGTCGGCGTCGATCCCGTTCGAGATCACGTGCACCTTGGCCGGGTCGATCGACGGGTAGCAGTCCAGTACGTCGTCCCGCATGCCGCGACTCACCGCGACCACGGCATCGGCCGCCTCGTACGCCGTACGCTCCGCCCAGCTGGACAGGCGGTAGCCGCCGCCCAGCTGCTCGGCCTTCCACGGGCGGCGTGGCTCGAGTGAATGCGCGGTCACCACGTGCGGGACGCCGTACAGGAGCTTGGCCCAGTGGCCGGCCATGTTGGCGTACCAGGTGTGGGAGTGGACGAGTTGCGCCTCGCCGACCGCGGCGGTCATGGTCAGGTCGGTGGAGAGGATGCGCAGCGCCGCGTTCGCCTGCGGGATGCGCGGGTCGTCCTCGGAGTGGGCGGTCGCGCCGTGGCGTGGTTCGCCCATGCAGTGCACCTCCACGTCGAGCAGGCGACGCAACTCGCGGACCAGGAAGTCCACGTGCACCCCCGCCCCGCCGTACACGTCCGGAGGAAACTCACGCGTCAGGATGGCGACCTTCATGAGCCCGACCCTAGGACATCAGGACGTCCGTGTCGGTACCCAGAAGCGCAGCTTTCCGTGTCGCTCGTCTTCCAGCTCGCCACCGGCCGCCTCGATCACGCGGCGGGACGGGACGTTGCCGGTGTCGCAGGTGACCAGGGCCGGGTCGATGCCCAGACCGGCCGCGACCGGGAGGGACTGGACCAGCATCTCGGTCGCGTGACCCTTCCGCCGGGCCGACGGGCGGACGAAGTACCCGATGTGGCCGCCGAGCTCGGTCAGGGCCGGCGTCAGGTGGTGCCGGATCGAGAGCCGGCCGAGCCACTCGGATCCGTCGACGAACCAGAGCACGGTCTGGTGCACCAGATCCGGCGGCAGTTCGGTCTCCGGATCCGCCTCGGTCCGGATCACCTCGACCAGGCGGGCGAACTCGGCCGGATCCTCGGCCTGCTCCCGGCTCCACTCCTCCTCGTCGCCGACGATCGACCGGGCACCCATCCACCGCTCCTGGTCCGGTCCCGCCTCGTCCCACGCGGCGAGGAACGAACGGTGAACGGCAACACTGGGTTCGGTGAGGATCGGCATCTTTACAGTGTCGCGACACTCGCAAGCGCTTATGCCTCGGGGGTTCCGGAGCTAAGGTGCGGACATGGCAAAGGCGCCCAAAGTTCTCGGAATCGTCCTGGCGGGTGGCGAGGGGAAGCGGCTGATGCCGCTGACGGCCGACCGGGCCAAACCGGCGGTGCCGTTCGGCGGCAGTTATCGGCTGATCGACTTCGTGCTGTCCAACCTGGTCAACGCCGGGTATCGGAACCTGTGCGTGCTTACGCAGTACAAGTCGCACTCGTTGGACCGGCACGTGACGCTGACCTGGCGGATGTCGACCCTGCTCGGCAACTTCGTCACCTGCGTCCCGGCCCAGCAGCGGCTCGGCCCGCAGTGGTACCAGGGCAGCGCGGACGCGATTTACCAGTCGATGAACCTGATCAACGACCACAAACCCGACATCATCGTGGTGTTCGGCGCCGACCACGTGTACCGGATGGACGCCTCCCAGATGGTGGCGGCGCATATCGAGCGCGGGAACGGCGTCACCGTGGCCGGGATCCGGGTGCCGCGGGTGGAGGCGACCGAGTTCGGCGTGATCAAGACCGGCCCGGACGGCCACGCGATCGAGGAGTTCCTGGAGAAGCCGGCCGACCCGCCCGGGCTGCCGGACTCGCCGGACGAGACCTTCGCGTCGATGGGCAACTACGTGTTCAGCGCCGACGTCCTGGTGGAGGCGTTGCGCAAGGACGCGGCCAACCCGGCGTCCCGGCACGACATGGGCGGCGACATCGTCCCGATGCTGGTTGCCGAGGGCAAGGCCGGCGTCTACGACTTCAAGGACAACGACGTCCCCGGCGCGCTGGACCGGGATCGCTCGTACTGGCGTGACGTCGGCTCGCTGGACTCCTACCACGAGGCGCACATGGACCTGGTCTCGATCCAGCCGGTGTTCAACCTCTACAACTCCGACTGGCCGATCTTCACCTCCCACCCGCAACTGCCGGGCGCGAAGTTCACCGACGACGCGACCGTCGGCGAGTCGATCATCTGCCAGGGCTCGATCGTGTCCGGCGCGACCGTGGAGCACTCGGTGATCGGCGCCAACGTGATCGTCAGCTCGGGTGCGTTGATCGAGCGCTCGGTGATCTTGGACAACTGCAAGATCGGCGCGGACGCCGTGCTCAAGAACGTCATCCTGGACAAGAACGTGATCGTCCCGGCCGGCGTCGAGATCGGCGTCGACCCGGACTACGACCGGGAACGCGGCTTCACCGTCTCCAAGGGCGGCGTGACCGTACTCGGCAAGGGCCAGGTGATCGAGGCCGCCCCCAGTGAGGCGAAGGGCGAGGTCGCCGAGGCGTGAGCGCGCTGGAGAAGGAGGCGCTGGAGCTCGACCTCGCGGATCCCGGGCACCGGCAGCTCTTCGACGTACCGCCGGCCCAGGGTGGCGACTACCCGGAGGTCGCGTACTTCGCCGGCAACTCGCTCGGCCTGCGCCCCAAGGCGACCAGGACCGAGCTGCTCGAGGATCTGGACGCGTGGGCCGCGCTCGGTGTCGAGGGACACCTTGACGCGGTCAGACCGTGGCTGCCGTACCACGAACTGTTGACCGGCCCGGCCGCTCGACTGGTCGGTGCGCTGCCCAGCGAGACCGTGGTGATGAACTCGCTGACGGTCAACCTGCACCTGCTGATGGTCTCGTTCTACCGCCCGACCCGCTCCCGGCACCGGATCGTGGTCGAGGACTCGGCCTTCCCGTCCGACAGCTATGCGGTCCGCTCCCAGGCCCGTTTCCATGGGTACGACGGCGACGACGCGATCATCCGTCTCCGGCCGCGCCCCGGCGAGGAGTCCCTACGTACTACGGACGTCGTCGAGCAACTCGGCAGCGACGTGGCGCTGGTGCTGCTGGGCGGAGTGAACTACCTGACCGGTGAGCTGATGGACATCCCGATGATCACCAAGGCCGGTCATGCGGCCGGCGCGGTGGTGGGGTGGGATCTCGCGCACGCGGCCGGGAACGTCCCGCTGTCGTTGCACGATTGGGGTGTGGACTTCGCCGCCTGGTGCTCGTACAAGTACCTGAACGCCGGTCCGGGTGCGCTCGCCGGTGCCTTCGTGCACGAGCGGCACCTCGGCGGCGACCTGCCGCGGTTCGAGGGGTGGTGGAGCACCGAGGCGTCGACCCGGTTCGAGATGGCGCCGGAGTCACGCCCGCCCGCGTCCGCGGATGCCTGGCAGGTGTCGAATCCGCCGATCTTCTCGATGAGCCCGGTCCGGACCTCGCTGGAGATCTTCGACCGGATCGGCATGGAGGCGTTGCGGGCGCGCAGTCTGCGGCTGACGGCGTACCTGGAGAAGCTGCTGGCCGGGGTGACGGTCGGGCGGGTGATCACGCCGTCCGATCCGGAGCGGCGTGGTGCCCAGTTGTCGCTGCGGATCGGTGGTTCGCTGCGGGCGGGTGAGCTGGCGAAGCGGCTTCGCTTCGAGTACGGCGTGATCGCCGACGCCCGCGAGCCCGACGTACTGCGGCTGGCTCCGGTGCCGCTGTATTCGACGTACCACGACTGCTGGCGCGCGGCGTCGGCACTGACCGAGGCGGTGCCCGCGTGAAGATCGCGATCGTCGGGGCGGGGCTGACCGGGAGTCTGCTCGCCTGCTTCCTGGCCCGGCGCGGGCTGACGGTGACGCTGTACGAGCGCCGCCCGGACCCGCGGATCGGGCAGCCCGAGCGGGGCCGGTCGATCAACCTGGCGATCTCCGAGCGCGGGCTGGACGCGTTGCGGCGGATCGACCTGGTCGACCAGGTGATGGCGGACGCGCTGCCGATGAAGGGCCGGATGATCCACCCGGTCGACGGGCCGCTGGACTTCCAGCAGTACTCGGCCGCCGGTGACCGGGCGATCAACTCGATCAGTCGGGGTGTGCTGAACAACGCGCTGCTGACCGCGGCTTCGGAGGCTCCCGGGGTCACGGTGGAGTTCGAGCATCGGCTGGTGGAGCTGGAGTCGCAGGCCGGGCGGATGGTGTTCGCGACCCCGTCCGGGAAGGTGTCGGCCGAGGCCGACGTCGTCCTCGGGGCCGACGGTGCCGGGTCGGCGGTCCGCGAGCAGTTGCTTGCCGAGGGCATCGTCGCCGAGGACGTCGACTTCCTCGACTACGGCTACAAGGAGCTGTCGATCCCGGCCGCCGACGGTGAGTTCGCGCTGGATCCGGGCGCGTTGCACATCTGGCCGCGCGGTACGTCGATGATGATCGCGCTGCCGAACCCGGACCGCTCCTTCACCTGCACCCTGTTCTGGCCGTCGGGCTCCTTCGACGCGCTGACCTCGGCTGGCGACATCGAGCGGCATTTCGCGCAGCACTACCCGGATCTGTTGCCGTTGGCACCTGATCTGGTGGACGACTACCTGAACAACCCGGTCGGCGTACTCGGCACCGTCCACACGCTGCCGTGGCAGGCACACGGCCGGACGGCGTTGCTCGGCGATGCCGCGCACGCGATCGTGCCGTTCTACGGTCAGGGTGCGAACTGCGCCTTCGAGGACGTGGTCGAGCTGGACCGCTGCCTCGGCGACACCGGTGGGTCGTGGGCCCGGGCGCTGCCGCTGTTCGAGGCGCGCCGGCGGGAGAACACCGAGGCGATCGCGGAGATGGCGCTGGCGAACTTCGTCGAGATGCGCGACAAGGTGGCGTCCCCGGTGTTCCGGCTGAGCAAGCGGATCGAGCACGCGCTCGAGCGGGCCTTGCCCGGCCGGTACGTGTCCCGTTACGAGCTCGTGTCCTTCTCGACCACGCCGTACGCCGAGGTCCGGCAGCGCGTACGACGCCAGCACCAGATCCTCGGTGCGGTGATCGCCGGTGCCGGTGTGGTGGCGGTCGGACTGTTGCGGAGGCGGCGATGAGCCTGTGGAGTCCCGACCTGCTGGCCGGCAAGGTGTCGCGGCCCGGTCTGCTGCGCAACTTCGTCGACGGTGAGTTCGTCGAGGGCGGGTCGACGTTCGCGAAGCTGAGTCCGGTGACGGGTGAGCAGATCTTCGACGTGTCCGAGGCTTCGGCGGAGACTGTGGATGCCGCTGTCCAGTCCGCTCGGGCCGCGCTGCGGGGTCCGTGGGGGCGGATGAGTGAGCAGGAGCGGGCCGTCGTCCTGCGGCGGGTCGCGGACGGACTCGAGCGTCGCTTCGAGGACCTGATCGCGGCCGAGGTCGGCGACACCGGCAAGTCGATCAGCCAGGCGCGGACGCTGGACATCCCGCGGGGTGCGGCGAACCTCCGTTCCTTCGCGGATTTCGCGACCACCGCGTCGACCGAGTCGTACACGACCGTGCTGCCGGATGGCCGGCGGGCGCTGAACTACGCCGTCCGCAAACCTGTCGGCGTGGTCGCGATCATCGTGCCCTGGAACCTGCCGTTGCTGTTGCTCACCTGGAAGGTCGCGCCGGCGCTTGCCTGTGGCAACGCTGTGGTGGTCAAGCCGTCCGAGGAGACGCCCGCGTCGGCGACCGTGCTGGCCGAGGTGATGGCGGAGGCCGGCGTACCCGCCGGTGTGTTCAACCTGGTGCACGGGTTCGGCCCGTCGTCGGCGGGGGAGTATCTGACCCGGCATCCGGGGGTGGACGCGATCACGTTCACCGGTGAGTCCGCGACCGGTACGGCGATCGCCAAGGTCGCCGCGGACCGGGTCAAGTCGGTGTCGTTCGAGCTCGGCGGGAAGAACGCGGGGTTGATCTTCGCCGACTGCGATCTCGACGCCGCGGTCGAAGGATCGGTGCGGTCGGTCTTCACCAACGGCGGCCAGGTCTGCCTGTGCACGGAGCGGCTGTACGTCGAGCGGCCGGTGTTCGAGGAGTTCTCCGAGCGCTTGGCCGCGCGGGCGTCCGAGTTGACCTACGGCTGGCCGGCCGACGAGGCGACCATGAACATGCCGCTGATCTCCAAACAACACCGCGACAAGGTGCTCTCGTACTACGACGTCGCCCGAACCGAAGGCGCCGAGGTGCTGGCCGGGGGCGGCGTACCGTCGTTCGGCGACGCCCGCGACGGTGGTTGCTACGTGCAACCGACCGTGGTCACCGGGCTGCCGCCGGACGCCCGGACGAACACCGAGGAGATCTTCGGCCCGATCTGCCATATCGCCCCCTTCGACACCGAGGAGGAGGCGTACGCCCTGGCCAACGACTCCGACTACGGGCTCGCGGCCACCGTCTGGACCCGCGACGTCGGCCGCGCCCACCGCTCCGGCATCGCCCTGGACGTCGGCATCGTCTGGGTCAACACCTGGTACCTCCGCGATCTGCGCACCCCGTTCGGCGGCATGAAACTGTCCGGCGTCGGCCGCGAGGGTGGAAGGCATTCGTTGGACTTCTACTCAGAACCCACCAACGTCTGCGTGGAGCTCACATGACCGTGCTTTTGGCCGGGCCTCCGGCGCCGGCGTGGTCATGGGGCTTTGCCTCCCGGCCTTCCCTCGTCGCTCCAGTCGCTTCGCTCCCTGCGCTCCTCAGTCCAGGCCGGGAGGCCCCATGACCGTCGTACCGGGCAAGGCGGTGCCGCGGGGGCGGTTTCCGCATGTGAAGGTCGTCAACGGATTCGCGTTCGTGTCGGGGACGTCGAGCCGGCGGCCGGACAACTCGATCGCCGGGGCCTCGGTGGACGCGCTGGGAACGGTGTCGCTGGACATCCGGGAGCAGACCCGGGCGGTGCTGGAGAACATCCGGGACATCCTGGCCGCGGTCGGGGCCGGGCTGGAGGATCTGGTCAGTGTGACGACGTACCTGGTGTCGATGAACGACTTCGGGGGCTATAACGAGGTGTACGCCGAATTCTTCGACGAGTCCGGGCCGGCCCGGACGACTGTCGCAGTACATCAGCTGCCGCATCCCCAGCTGCTGATCGAGATTCAGGCCGTGGCGGCCGTTCCCACCACAGAACGCAGCCCGCAAAGGAGCGAGTGATGACGAATCTGGAGTCGACGAACTTCCCGCAGTGGATCGAGGAGAACAAGCACCTGCTGAAGCCGCCGGTCGGCAACAAGCAGATGTTCCCGACCGGTGACGACTTCATCACCATGGTGGTCGGTGGACCGAACCAGCGCACCGACTTCCACGTCGACCCGTACGAGGAGTTCTTCTACCAGATCAAGGGCACCATGCACGTCGACGTGATGACGGAGGCCGGCCCGGCCCGGGTGGACATCAACGAGGGCGAGATGTGGGTGCTGCCGCGGAACATGCCGCACTCGCCGCAGCGCGACGCGGACTCGATCGGCCTGGTGATCGAGCGGGTCCGGGAGCTGGGCACGCTGGAGAAGTTCCGCTGGTACTGCGACAACTGCAACGGCATCGTGCACGAGGTCGAGCTGCAGGTGACCGACATCGTCGCCGACCTGCCGCCGGTCTTCAAAGCCTTCTACGAGAGCGAGGATGCCCGGACCTGCCCGGACTGCGGCACAGTGCACCGCGGTAAAGGCTGATGGCCGTTGATGTCCACACCCACCTGGTGCCGAAGGGCTGGCCGGATCTCTCGGTAGCGTGCGGCGGCGACGGCTGGCCGTGGCTGCGGATCGACTCCGAGCGCGCGGCGATGATCATGGTCGGGGAGTCGGAGTTCCGCCCGATCGGCCCGCAGACATGGGATCCGGCCGTCCGGCGCGCCGATATGGATGCCGACGGCATCGATGTCCAGGTGGTGTCGCCGACACCGGTGTTCTTCGCCTACGACCGGCCGGCCGACCAGGCGGTCAAGGTGGCCCGGATCTTCAACGACCTGACCCTGGAGACGCTGGCCGGGGACGACCGGTTCGTCCCGTTCTGCCAGGTGCCGCTGCAGGACCCGGACGCGGCCTGCGCCGAGCTGGACCGGTGCCGGGCGGCCGGGCACGTGGGCGTCGAGATCGGCAACCACGTCGGCGACAAGGACCTCGACGACGCCGGGATCGTTGCCTTTCTCAACCACTGCGCCGAGACCGGTACGCCGGTCCTGGTGCACCCGTGGGACATGCCGGGCGGACCGCGACTGGACCGCTGGATGGCCCGCTGGCTGACCGGGATGCCGGCCGAGACCCATCTGTCGCTGCTGGCGATGATCCTCGGCGGTGCGTTCGACGCGCTGCCGCCGTCGCTGCGGATCTGTTTCGCCCACGGCGGCGGGAGTTTCGCGTTCTGGCTGGGGCGGGTCGAGAACGCCTGGCACCGGCGCGGGGACATCGTCCGTGGTTGCTCAGAGCATCCACCGTCGTACTACCTGGATCGGTTCTTCGTCGACACAGTGGTGTTCGAATCAGCGTCATTACGCCTTCTTGTGGATACCGTGGGGGAAGACCGCGTTCTGGTCGGCAGTGACTATCCCTATCCACTCGGTGAGCGGCCGGTCGGGGAGGTGGTACGGAAGGCCGGTTTCCTGACCGCGGACCAGCGGCACAAGCTGCTGTCCGGGAACGCCCTGCGTTATCTCGGGAGGGTCTGATGAGTGAAGACCGATCGGTTCTCTCGCGCGAAGCGCGCGAGCCCGACGAGGAACTCCGGTACGGCGACCATGCGGACCAGGTGATCGACTACTGGCACGCCAAGGAGTACCGCCCGCTGGTCGTCTTCGTCCACGGTGGATTCTGGCGGCCGGAGTACGACCGGATGCACGCCCGGCCGCTCGGTGAGGCGCTCGCCGACATGGGCTGGCCGGTGCTGTCCCTGGAGTACCGCCGGGAGCCGGGTGATCCCGACGCCAGCACCTCAGACGTCCGTACGGCGCTCCAAAGCCTGCCCGACCTTGTCGACGTCCACGCGGGCTACGTGCTCATGGGCCACTCCGCGGGCGGCCAACTGGTCCTGTGGGCAGCCGCGACGCTCAACCCCGTTCGACTCCGCGGTGTGATCGCGCTGGCCCCGGTCGCCGACCTGCTGATGGCCGATCGCATGGGGCTCGACAAGGGCGCCGTCCAGGACTTCATCGGCAGCGGTGTCCGCAACGACCTGGACCCGGTCCACCTGCCCGCCTCGATCGCCCCGGTCAGCCTCATCCACGGCACTGCGGACGCCCGGGTCCCCATCTCCATCACCGAGTCCTACTTCAGCGCCCACCCCACTGCCCGCTTCACGCGCGTCGAGTCCGCCGGTCACTACGAAGTGATAGACCCCCTCGCCGAGGCCTGGCACGACGTCACCGCCGAACTCACCCGGCTGACAGGCTGATCATGCTCAAGGGGGAACGGGTTGTTCTGCGGCCGGTGCGTGAGCGCGATCTCGCGGCCTTCATCGCCGCGCACACCGACATCTCCAACCGCGGCGAGTTCTTCCCGCTCGGCGTCCAGCCGGAGTCCGTCCTGCGGCGAACGTACGCCGAGACGGGCTTCTGGGAACGGGACGAGGGCACCCTGCTGATCTGGGACCGCGACGACGTCCTGGTCGGCCACATCGAGTTCTTCCGGCCGGTCAACTACTGGGACGCGTACGAGCTCTCCTACCAGCTCTACGGCCCGGAGCACGCCGGCCAGGGCTACACGACCGAGGCGGTACGCCTCCTGGTCGACTACCTGTTCGCGGCGAAGAAGGTCAACCGCCTCTCCCTGGTCATCGTGCCCGACAACACCCCGAGCCGCCGGATCGCCGACAAGTGCGGCTTCCAGTTCGAAGGCACCGCCCGCGGAGCCTTCTTCAACCACGGCCACAACGTCGACGTCCACATCTACGCACTACTCCGAGACGACCCCCGCCCCTGGCACAACCCAACCTAGGGCGCTCTCCACATGAGTGGTTCACCTGTTATCGGGCAGCCGGACCCAGACAGCGCCCCGGCCCGCCCCTGAGGACTTCACGCTGCCTTCGTTCTTGAGTTGTTCCAGCACCAAACGGATGGTCTGGTCGCTCACGCCGGGGAGGGCAGTCCGTACCTGGGCGAGCCGGAACACAACGTCGGCATGATTGAGGATGTAGTCCCGGACCCGTTCCTGCTTGGTGCCCCCCGAACGATCAGCGGCCGCACGGCGGGCAAAGGTCTCATACGCGGATGCCAACACGGCCACGAAGTAGGTCAGCCAGGGCCATGGGTCAGCCCGATCGTCATGCCAGTCGTCGGTCGATCGGAGTAGGGCGGCATAGTAGTCGTCGGCGGAGTCGGCGATGAGCTGCTCCAGCGAGACCCAGCGGCAGACCTCGTAGCCGGCGTCGATGAGCAACGCGTTGGTCAGTGCCCGGGCAACCCGTCCGTTGCCGTCCGCGAACGGATGGATGACCAACAGATCGAGGATCATCAGCCCGACCAGCAGTACGGGATGGTGCCTGCCCTGGACTTGTCCGTCCCGGTAGCGGGCGATGAGATCAGTCAGGCACTCGGCCGTCTTTGCTGCCGGGACCGGCACGAACCTCACGGTCGTGCTCCCGTCCGGCGAGCGATCGACGACGAGATTGTCGTCCGTCTTGAGCTCACCCCCTGGATACGCCGTCTCCGACCAGAGCAGCCGATGGAGGTGGAGCAGCAGCCCGATGTTCAGCGGGTGCCAGTCCTCTTGGAACAGGTAGTCGAGCGCCTTTCGGTAGCCGACCAGTTCCTGCTCGCTCCTGTTCCGAAGTACGCCGGCACTGCCGTCGATGACGCGCGCGGCCCGGTCGGCATCCGGGACCACCACGCCTTCCATGGCCGAGGAGGCCGTGATGCTCTGGATCCGAGCGCGGTTGGCGAGTTCTGTCAGGAGCGCGGGCAGTTGATGCCGGTAGAGCGCCTCACTACCGCGACCGGTATCGATCGACCGAAGTCGCATGACGACGTCGGACGGGACCTGACCGATCAGGCGGTCGAGGTCGGCGAACGAGCGCACCCGAATCCTCCAAAGAAACCAACAAACGTACTAGCCGCTGTCCATCTTAGTATGTTTGTTGGTTTCTTTAGGTATTTCTAGGGGAAATGCTGCTACTTTCAGTAGCCGTCCATGCCCATTGTGTTCCTCAGCTGAGGCGTTTGGCGGCGGTGAGGAGGCCTTCGGAGGTGGGGAGGAGGGCGGAGACGAGGTCGTCGTCGTCGCGGACGGCGCGGATGAGGTCGCGCAGGGCGTTGGTCTCGGGGTCGCGGACGGCGGGGTCGGCGACGCGGCCGCCCGTGAGAATGCCGGCGAAGGCGACGACGCCGCCGGGGCGGAGCAGCCGGAGGGCTTCGTGCAGGTACGCCGTGTTCTCGCGCCGGTCGGCGTCGCAGAAGACCAGGTCGTAGTGGCCGTCGGTGAGCCGGGTGACGACGTCCAGCCCGGCGCCGGCGATCAGGCGGAACCGGTTCGACGGGACGCCGGCGTCGAGGAACGTCTTGCGGGCCAGCCGCTGGTTCTCCGCGTCGATGTCGACCGTGGTCAGGGTGCCGTCGGTGCGCATACCGCGCAGCAGGGCCAGCCCGGAGACGCCGGTGCCGGTGCCGATCTCGACCACCGCCTTGGCGCTCACGCTGGCGGCCAGCAGGCTCAGCGCGGCGGCCGTGCCGGGGCCGATCGGAGCGATACCGCTGTCCTCGGCGCTCGCCCGTGCACCGGTGACGACCTCGTCCTCACCGGTGTAGTCCTCGGCGTACGCCCAGGACGTCGGGTCGATGCCGGTGGCGATGATGCCCTCCCAGTGTTCTGCCCAGTGTTCTGGCGCTGCGCTACTCATCCTGGACCGAAGCCTAGCGTCACGAGGTCCGCATTCCGTGTCTCCCGCGCGGAGACTGCGCACTCTTGCTCATAACACTGCGCCTTGAGTCATATATGATCGACCTCAACAGGACAGACTCGTCCCAGGAGAGGAGGTACGGCGGAAAATGCGGTGTCAGGCAGACGGACGTCGTACGGACTCAGGAGCGGATGACGTCGATCCCGGCTTCCTTGAAGACGGCCAGCTGGCTCTCGTCGGCCTGGGCGTCGGTGACGAGGGTGTCGATCTCGCTCAGCTCGCAGATCCGGGCGAAGGCGCGCTGGCCCAGCTTGGAGGAGTCGGCGACCACGACGACCTTCGCGGCCCGGCTGACGATCAGCTGGTTGATGTTCGCCTCACCCTCGTGGTGGGCGGTGGCGCCGGTCTCGTCGATCCCGTCGACGCCGATGAACGCGATGTCCAGCGACAGGTCGGCCAGGATCCGGTGCGACAGCGGCCCGATCATCTCGTAGGACTGCGGCCGGGCCACGCCGCCGGTGAGGACCATCTTGACGTGCGGCCGGACGATCAGCTCGTTCGCGATGTTCAGCGCGTTGGTGACGAGGGTGAAGGCCGGCTCGCCGTGCTCGGCGGACAGCTCCGGCCGGGTCGCCAGCGTGCGCGCCACCTCGGAGATGGTGGTGCCGCCGTTCATGCCGATCACCATGCCGCGCCGGACCAGAGTGGCCGCGGCCTGCGCGATCCGCTGCTTCTCCGACGCGAAACGCGCAGTCTTGTAGCGCAGCGGCAGGTCGTACGACACCGCGTTGGCGACGGCGCCGCCGCGGGTCCGGGTGAGGAGCTGCTGCTTGCCCAGGTGGTCCAGGTCGCGCCGGATCGTCGCCGCGGACACGTGCAACTGCTCGGCGAGCTCGTCGACGTCGATGGCGCCCTTCTCGGCGAGCGACTCGAGCAAGGTGTTGAGGCGTTCATAACGCTTCACCCGCGGCTCCTCCTTCACACAATCAGTCAGCCCGGTGGGTGCTGGTTGGCACCATTCGATCACGTTCGAGCAGTTTCGACCACGACAAGCGCGGAGACAAGATGACGCAGACGCCATTTGTGAGCACTGAGATCGCCACTCAGCCGGACCTCTGGCGGCAGGTCTCGGACGGTTTCGCGCAGTACGGTGGTGCATTGCCGAAGCCCGGTCAACGGGTTGCGGCGGTGGGGTGCGGCACGTCCTGGTTCATGGCGATGGCGTACGCCGCCCTGCGTGAGGACCACGGTCAGGGCGAGACGGACGCGTTCGCCGGCTCGGAGTTCCCGGCCGGCCGCGCGTACGACGTGGTGGTCGTGATCAGCCGGTCGGGTACGACGACCGAGGTGCTGGACCTGATCCGGGCGACCGATCTGCCGACCGTGGCGATCACTGCGACCCCCGGCTCGCCGATCACCGAGCTGGCCGACCACACCATCCTGCTGGATTTCGCCGACGAGCAGTCCGTCGTCCAGACGCGCTTCGCGACGACCACTCTGGCGCTGCTGCGAGCCTCGCTGGGGGAGGACCTCCAGCAGGCGGCTGCCGACGCGGAGACCGCGCTCACGGTGGACGTGGACGAGCTGGCCAAGCTGGAGCAGGTCACGTACGTCGGCACCCGGTGGACCGTCGGCCTGGCGCACGAGGCGGGGCTGAAGCAGCGTGAGGCCGCGTCCGCGTGGACCGAGGCGTACCCGGCGATGGACTACCGGCACGGCCCGATCGCGATCGCCCAGCCCGGCCGCGGCGTCTGGATCTTTGGTGAGCCGCCGGCCGGCCTGCTCGACGACGTCACCGCCACCGGCGCCACGATCGTCCACCACCCCGACCTCGACCCGATGGCGTCCCTGGTGATCGCCCAACGCGTCGCCGTCGCCAAGTCCCTCGCCCTGGGCCTCAACCCCGACCAGCCCCGCAGCCTCTCCCGCTCCGTCATCCTCGACTGACCGCTGCGGTTACAGGCGACTCGAGCGTCCAGCCCAGCGCGGAGTAGAGCCGCCGGCCATCCTCAGTCGCCACCAGTACGCCGGTCGTAGCGCCGGCGTACTGGGCCGTGGCCGACAGGGCAGCCATGACGCTGCGACCGAGCCCCCGCCGCCGGTGCTGCGGTGATGTCTCGATCTGGTCGAACACGGCGGCCTCTCCGGTGAGCGCTGCCTTCCCCCGCGCGGCCACCGAGCCGTCGGCCGCCGTCACCGCGACCTCGACGGTGCTGCCTCGCTGTGCGCTTGTCAGCTCGTACGACGGGGCGACGGCCAGTGGTGTGACGGTCAGTTCAGTCGTCATCAGGTACTCCGGCGGCTGCGCCTGCCAGTGGGCCTTCAGCGTGACGAGGCCGCAGATCTTGAGCCAGGTGTCGGGCTGCCCCAGCCCGTCGACCAGGTCGGAGTCGTATGACGGCAGCACGTAGCGGACCTGGTGACCCGGGAGGCCTACGTCGATGCGATAGCCACCACGGATCCTTACCGGAGCAGCAGTACTGCGGGAGATGGCCCAACCGTGGACCCAGGCGTCAAGCATGTACGGAAACCTTCGTTGAGAGGGCCGCCAGCCGGCCGAGGACTGCGGCGGTTAGCAGGGTCAGGGCGACGATGAGTAGGGCCTTGTGGGTCCCGAGGGTGGGGACCAGGAGGCCGGCGGTGGCTTGGGCGAGGGCTGAGGCGCCGATGCGGAGGCTGGCGGCTGTGGTGCTGACTCGGCCCTGGAGGGACTCGGGGCTGTACTGCTGACGGGCCGCGAACATGGCCGGCAGCATCGGCCCTTCGAACAGTCCGGTGGCGGCCGCGAGGAGTAGGAGTACGACGAAACTCGTGGCGAGTGGCCAGGCCGTCATGACGAGGCCGGCGGCGGCTGCGGCAACGATGACGACGTACTCAGGTCGCCAGCGGGTCTGCAACCGGCCGAGCAGGAGAGCCGTGGCGACACTGCCGATCTCCAGTGCGGTCCAGAGATAGCCGGCTGCCGACCTGGGCATGCCTACCGCGGCCATGTGCAGTGGCAGAGCGATCAGCAGTACGCCGGACGCGCCCATGACCATCGTGGTCGTGACCGTGGAGGCTCGGAGCCGCGGTGTGCGGACCAGATGAGTCAGACCGCCCACGACAGATGCCATGAAGGGCTCGTGCTGTGTCAGTGCGGGCGGAAGCGCAGGCAGCCGGGTGATGGCGACGATGCTCAGGCCCGCCGCGACCACGATGACCAGGGCCGCAGCTTCCACGGACACCACCGCGGCGATCGTGGCTGCCGCCGCAGGACCGGTGATGGTCGCTGCGCCGAAAACTGGCCGCCTCCAGCGAGTTCGCCCGAGCCAACCGCTCGGCAGGGACCAGGCTGGGCAGCATGCTCGTGAAGCCACCGCTCACCATCGGCAGCGTCGCTCCCGCCACCGCTGCGAGCGCTGGGGTAATCCAGTACGCACTGTGCCCGACCACCGCCAGCAGGCTGAGCATGACCACGGCCAGCACCGCCTGGTTGAGTGCGAGCGCGGCTCGGCGGTACGTCGTCCTGTCCAGCCACGTACCGAGCAGTGGTCCGGTGACGACCGCCGGCAGCGCGTAGGCGGCTCCGGTGAGACCGGCCAGTGTGGGACTGTCAGTGCGCTCCAGCACGAGCAGGACGAGCGTGAACGCGACCATCTCGTCAGCAAGTCTGGCGAGGGTCGCTGCCAGGTAGTAACTGGGCACGCCGACCTCCTGTAACGGAAAGCTGGATGTTACGCGTTACGCTATCAAAGACGTTACGAAAGGGGAGTCGTGGAGATTCAGTCGCCGGACCGGCTCGTGCGGCTCGCGGTGGATCTGGTCAACACCCGGACCCGCGACCCCGAGCAACTGAACGAGCCCGGTGACGTCCGCACGTTCCTGCTCGAGCACGGCGAGTCCGAGCCGATCACGCTGGACGAGCACGACCTGGCCGAGGTGCGGGCCGTCCGGGAGCGGATCCGGCCGGTCTTCCACACCGAGCCGGCCGCGGCGGCCCGGCTGCTCAACGAGTTGATCGAGGAGTACGCCGTACGCCCGTATCTGTCCGATCACGACGGATCGCCGTGGCATCTGCATGTGGCCAAGCCGGGCGCGACGTGGGGTCAGTGGCTGGCGGCGACCACGGCGCTCGGACTGGCCGGGTTCGCGGCCGGTCACGGGTTCGCCGCCATCGGGACGTGTGCGGCCGTTGACTGTGAGCGCGTCTTCGTGAACGCGGCCGAGCGGCGGCCGCGGCGGTTCTGCTCGCCGACGTGTTCCAGCCGCACTCGCGTGGCGTCGTACCGCGCTCGCCGGAGTGGTGAACGAGAGGCCTAGGATCGAGGCGGGACGTCCCAGGAGCTGAGGAGTGCGAGTTGAGTCACACCGTGGTGGCAGAGCTGGTGGCGAATGTGCTGAAGGTCACCGCCAGGGCCGGAGACACGGTGGGGCCGGAGGACACCCTGGTCATCCTGGAGTCGATGAAGATGGAGATCCCGGTGCTGGCCGAGGTGGCCGGCACCATCGTCGAGCTGAAGGTCGTCGAGGGTGAGGTCGTCCGTGACGGCGACCCCATCGCGGTGATCGAGGAGAAGTAGGCCGCAACAAACATGAGTGTCAACGCGTCTGGTCTTCAGGAGGCTTCGGCCGGGAACTTCCGGTCGGGGAGCCGCGTTGAGCCGTCGTACGAGCAACTCAGGGTAGAACCCGGGTGTTCCCGACGTGCGCAGAGGACGGTGACCGCGGCACCATGGCCTTCACGCTTATTGCCGAGAGGACCCAGGGAGGCGTTGCGGTGAAGCCGGCCGACATCTCCGTGGCGCCCGCGCCCCAGCCGGTTCCGGACGCCTTGCCGTCCTGGGACGAGATCGTCCGGACGCACTCCGCCCGGGTCTACCGGCTCGCGTACCGGCTGACCGGCAACAAGCACGACGCCGAGGACCTGACCCAGGAGGTCTTCGTCCGGGTCTTCCGCTCGCTGTCGTCGTACACGCCCGGCACCTTCGAGGGCTGGCTCTACCGGATCACCACGAACCTGTTCCTGGACGGCGCCCGGCGCAAGCAGCGGATCCGCTTCGACGGCCTGCCCGAGGACGCGCACGACCGGCTGCCCGCCAAGGGCGTGGGCCCGGCCGAGAAGCTGGACTCCGACCTGTTCGACCACGACGTGCAGTACGCCCTGGACGCGCTGCCGGAGGACTTCCGCGCCGCCGTGGTGCTCTGCGACATCGAGGGCATGACGTACGACGAGATCGCCGACGTCCTGGACGTGAAGCTCGGCACCGTCCGCAGCCGGATCCACCGGGGCCGCTCGATGCTGCGCAAGCACCTCGAGCACCGGGCCCCGCGGTCCGGCCAGACCCGGGTCGGCGGCCCGCCTATCGACGGAT
Organism: Kribbella sp. NPDC049174; assembly: GCF_043197365.1. Lineage (NCBI taxonomy): Bacteria > Bacillati > Actinomycetota > Actinomycetes > Propionibacteriales > Kribbellaceae > Kribbella > Kribbella sp. NPDC049174. Next base: position 230,049 of record NZ_JBICSZ010000005.1, read on the forward strand.
CCTTCAGTGCCGGAGGTGAGCACCGGTGACGCTTCAACACCCCCTGGACAAGCTCAGCGCCGTCGTCGACGGTGCGCTCGATCACGACTCGCGGGACAAGGTCCTGAGTCACCTGGTCGGCTGCGACACCTGCCGGTCCGAGGTGGACGCTCAGCGCCGGCTCAAGGCCCGCATCGCGGCGCTCGAGTCGCCGGAGCCATCCACCGACCTGATGCAGCGCCTGATGGGTGTCTCGTCGTTCTCGCCGGAGCCGCGCGAGGAGATCCGTCCGGTGCTGACGCCGGCCGTCTCGCTCTTCCCGCAGCGGTCCGCGTTCCCGGCAGCTCGCACGGGGGCCACTCGACCAGGTGCCCCGCGGACGTCGCGGAGTCGGCGCCGTACCGGTGTGCTGGGGGCTGCTGGTTCTGCTGCGGCCGTCGCGTCGCTGCTGGGTACTGCCTTCGTCGTCGGGGACCCGTCTCGGCAGGAGCAGCCGCCGACGCTGCAGCCGCCGGTGGCGAGCTTCTCGTCCGACCACGCCAGTACGACGAGCGGAGCGCCGTTCACCGACCCGGTGGCGCTGCTGAACTCCTACAACGGGGCTGGGTATGCAGGGCTGAGCCCGACGCTGCAGCCGGTGGCCCTGACAGGACGCTGACCCGTGAGCCTCTCCCGGCTCGCCGTACTGGTCAGCACCGCACTGATCGGCTTCGGCCTGCCCGCGCCCGCTGTCGCGGCGCCACCCACCATCTCGCGCGAGGATTCGCCGCTGGCGATCAGCTGGCTGGCGCGCGCCGCCACGGCCCCGAACACGGTCTCGTACCACGGCACGCAGATCATCACCTCGTGGGGACCGCACGGCGCCAGCTCGGCGATGCTGGACATCGTCCACGCCGCCTCACAGGGGTCTGAGATCAGTGTGGTCGGCTCCGAGTCGTCACCGGGGGCCAAGGCGTTCGTGCAGCGCGCGACGAATGCGGGTGCCGCAGTCGACGGTGGTCCGCTGACTCTGCTGCGGGCGACGTACCAGCTCGTCTACAAGTGCTGCACGGACACCATCGGGCGGGCCGCAGTACTGGTGGAGGCGTTGCGGGACGACCAGACGCTGGCAGCCCGGTTCTGGATCGACAAGGCGACCGGACTGCTGCTGCAGCGGCAGCTGTTCAGCGTGGACGGCAAGACGATGGTCCGGGCGACCGTGTTCACCGAGCTGGAGATCGAGGAGTCGGAGTTCCTCGGACACTTGCCGCCGATGGCGCCCAACGGGGTCGAGTCGCTGGGCCTCGGCAAGGTCGACGGATTGCGCTCCGAGGGCTGGGTCTGCGCGCCGGAGCTGCCCGCGGCGCTGAAGCTGTACGACGTCCATCAGGACACCACGAACGGGTCACTGCAGTTCTCGTACTCCGACGGGCTGTTCAACGTCTCGCTCTTCGAGCAGCGGGGAGCCCTCGATCCGGCTGCGGTCGCCGGGTTCAGCACCACCGAGATCCCCGGCGTCTACCTGCGCTACGGGATGCCGTCGTACGTCGTCTGGTCCTCGGGCGGGATCGTCTACACGCTGATCGGCGACCTGCCGCCGGACATGCTCGGGCAGGTGCTCCGGGCGTTCCCGCACGACGTCCCGATCAAGCTCACCGCGGTCCAGCGGGTGGGTGCCGGGCTGGCGAAAATCGCTACGTGGCTCACTCCGATGGGTGCGCTTTCGGGGAAGCTGGGATAATCGAATCTGGCAGTCCCTACCGCGACCCGGGCAGCGGCCGCCGACCGATGACCACGACGACGACGTGAGGCGGGCACCGTGACCAGCGACGACGCCGAGCCGACAGTACCCACGCCGAGCACGGAACCGACCCGTGTCCTGCCGGCCGAGCCCTCCGGCCCGCCCGTCTCGCCCTCCCCGGACCCGCTTGGCGCCGCCCCCGCGCCGTCCTCCGCCTCGCCCTCCTCGGACCCTCTTGGCGCTAGCCCTGCGCCTTCCTCCGCCTCGCCCTCAGCCGCCTCCGACCCTTCGTCCTCCGCCTCCGGCTCTTCTCCTTCAGCTCCCGGCGACGACTCGCCTCTGTCGGCTCTGCTGCCACCTTCACCGGCAGCGGGCGCGGCTCCGTTGCCGACGCCAGGCAGTGACCAGGCGTACCGGCAGAACGGCGGTCGCTCCGTCACGCAGCGCAGTTTCGGCCGTCCGCAGGCGCAGGAGCCGACGTTCCGGCCCGTGTACCCGGGCCAGGCCTGGCCGACCCAGCGCCCGGCGTACCAGCCCACCTACACGCCGCCCCCACCGCTCGACTGGCATCAGCAGCAGGCCCGCGCGTACACGCCGGCTCCGCCGCCGAAGGGCAACCGGGTCATCGGCATTGCCGCTGTGGTCGCCCTCATCATCGGCCTGCTGGCCGGCGCGGGTGCGGCCGTGACCGTCGTCGCGCTGGACGACAACCGCCCGGTCGCCGAGCAGCCCGCACCGCCGGTCGGCACCGGCGCTGACCCGAAGATCCGTAGCGGTTCGGTCTCCGCGGTCGCCGCGACCCTGTTGCCGAGCGTCGTCCAGTTGAAGGTCGAGGGTGCCGACAACACGAACGCGACCGGCTCCGGTTTCGTCATCGACAACGCCGGCCACATCCTGACCAACAACCACGTCGTCGCGGCCGCGGCCAAGGGCGGGGCGATCCAGATCATCAACGACAAGGGCAAGTCCTGGACCGCAAGGCTGGTCGGCCGCTCGCCGGTGTACGACCTGGCCGTCGTCCAGGTGGTCGGCCTGGACGCGCCGTCGGTGCAGTTCGGCCGCTCCGGCCTGGCGATCGTCGGCCAGGACGTGGTCGCGATCGGTTCGCCGCTCGGCCTGGCCGGCACGGTCACGTCGGGCATCATCTCGGCCAAGAACCGCCCGGTCACCACCAGCGGCGACGAGCCCGGCCAGGACTCGTTCATCAGCGCGCTGCAGACCGACGCCGCGATCAACCCGGGCAACTCCGGTGGCCCGCTGGTCGACATGAACGCGCGGGTGATCGGGGTGAACTCCGCGATCGCCACCGTGCGCGGGTCGTCCGAGCAGAGCGGGAACATCGGGCTCGGGTTCGCGATCCCGATCGACCAGGCTCGGCGGACCGCGCAACAACTCATCGCCACCGGGACGGCGACGTACCCGGTGATCGGCGCCGAGGTCGACATGCAGTTCGAGGGCGGCGCCCGGGTCAGCACGGTCACCCCGGCTTCCCCGGCGCTGCGCGCGGGGTTGCGCGTCGGTGACGTGATCACGTCGATCGATGCCCAGCCGGTCACCAGCGCCGAGGCGCTGATCGTGGCGATCCGCACGCACCAGCCGGGTGAGAGTGTGCGGCTCGTGTACGAGCGCGGCGGCAAGGCCCGCCAGGCCACCGTCACCCTCGGCCAGCGGACCGGCTGACATTGCGGGTACGACGGGACGCCGGGAGCTGTCCGGAATCGGCTGACCCGGCAGGCGGTGTCACCATGTTCCGGCTACGCTGGTCGCCGTCGCAGACGTCGGCTGGAACGACGTACAGAGAGGTGGGGACATGTTCGGCATCGGGCCACTCGAGCTGGTGGTGATCGCGATCGTCGCCGTGCTCGTCTTCGGCCCGGATCGGCTGCCGGAGTTCGCCCGTACGGCGGGCCGGCTGCTACGCCAGGTCCGTCAGATGGTCAGCAACGCGCAGAACGATCTGCGCAACGAGCTGGGCCCGGAGTTCGCCGACCTGGACATCCAGGACCTGAACCCGCGCAACTTCGTCCGCAAGCACCTCCTCGAGGGCAGCGACGACGACTACGACGACAAGCCCCACTCCACCCCCGACTTCTCCGACACCCCCCAACGCCTCCCCGCCGGCCAACGACCCCCCTTCGACCCAGAATCCACCTGAGCCGCTCCTCTGCATGCCAGCCCGACGTTGGGTCTGGGGGAGCCGCGGCGGGTGACGGCTCGCCACGTGAGTCGTTCTGAGAGTTTGCTGGCGGAGCGGGCGGTCGGGCCGCCTGCCACCGGCCGCGTCGGCGTTCCACTGCCGGGCACGGGGTCAGCCGACGGTGCTCTCGTCCCGGTTGCTGAATGAGTTCAGCGAAGGCGCGCTATGGCTGGCGGAGCGACTGGTCGAGAGGTCCGGCCGGGGCGCGAGTTGCCGACGGGCGATGCCGAGTGATGTCGGGTCGGTCGACCGCATCAGGCGGGCTGGTCGTTCTGGTGGGCGCCTTCCTTGGCTGGTCGGCTCGGGAGCGGGTCACTGGACAAGCGCTCGTAGGTGACTTTGTCGTCCAGGTGGGTGTCGAGGCGGAAGGCGGCGCGTTCGGTGCCGGCGTGGTGGAAGCCGGTTTTCTCCGCGACGCGGCGGGCGGCGGTGTTGGTGGCGGCGGTGCGGATCAGGAGTTTGCGGCCGGCCAGGCCGCCCTCGGTCTCGGGGGCGAAGTACCAGCGCGCCACGCGCTCGATGGCCTCGGTCATCACGCCGCGGCCTTGGGCGTCGGGGTGGGCCCAGTAGCCGAGTTCGGCGTCGCGCACCGCGTCGCGGTAGATGTTGAACAGGGTGATGTTGCCGAGACCCAGGTCGGTCTCGGCGTCCGCCAGGCACCAGTTGAAGCGGCGGCCGGCGGCTGCCTGCTCGGCCAGGTCCTTGAGCCAGAAGCGGGCGTCCTCGGCGGTGAACGGCTGCGGGATGAACGGGAGGAAGTGCGCCGTCGCCCGGTTCGTACGGGCGACGGCGATGCGCTCGATCTCGTCCTCGCGCCAGGCACGGAGCCGCAGCCGCGGGGACTCCAGCACCGGAGTCTCGAACCACGGCCTGCGCGGCTTCCGCGGATCCGTCGGCCCGATCCAGCCCGTCCACGCGTCGACCCGGCGACCGCCTTCCTCGGCCAGCGCAGGAATCATCTCGCCCAGCCGGAACCCGGTGGCCCACGCCACCCGCCGGGACGGCCAGTTCCCGACCCGCGCCCACCAGTGGACGACGTGAAACCCGCACGTGGTGAACCCGAACTCCAGCAGCAGCCGCACCGCCCGGCTCATCACACCGGCTCCGCGGGCCCATGACGACAAGCCGTAGTGCAGCCGCGCGTTGCCGTCGGAATCAGGCTTGAGTGCGGCAGTCCCGGCGTACCGGCCCTGATACTCGATCACGAACACGAGCCGCTCGCCGGTCTTCCAGGCCTCGGTGATCCCGTAGCCGATCCACCGGCGCGCGTCGTCCTCGCCGAAGCCCCGCTGCGGGTCCTCCAGGTGACGTTCGACTTGCCCCTGGACGTCGTCAGGCCGCGGCGCGCGCAGCGTCACCACACCGTCGGTCAGAACCGGATGCTCAGCAGGGATCGGCACCCGGCCAAGTCAACACCAGGCACCGGCAACCGTCAGCAGTTTTACCGGCCGACGGGGGAGAGGCCGAGCTGGCGACCGAGGAGGCCGCGCGGGCGTCCGCCGAGTTTGGCCGCGATCCCGTCGAGGACCTGCGCCGCCGGAGTCTCCGGGTCGGCCGCCACCAGCGGCTGGCCCAGGTCGCCGCCGCTGCGCAGCCGCTCGTCCAGCGGGATCTCGCCCAGCAGCGGAATGTTGTACCCGAGCCGCGCCGACAGCGTCTCCGCCACCCGCACTCCACCGCCGGTGCCGAAGATCTCGATCCGGTGCTCCGGACCGCAGTGCGGGCAGGGCAGGAAGGACATGTTCTCGACCACGCCGGCGACCCGCTGGTGCACCATCTGCGCCATCACCCCGGCCCGCTCGGCCACCTCCGCGGCGGCCTCCTGCGGGGTCGTCACCACGATCACCTCGGCGCTGGTCAGCCGCTGGCCGACCGAGATCGCGATGTCACCGGTGCCGGGCGGCAGGTCGAGGAGCAGTACGTCGAGGTCGCCCCAGTACACGTCGGCCAGCATCTGCACGAGCGCGCGGTCCAGGATCGGGCCGCGCCAGGCGACCACCTGGTCGCGCTTCGGCTTCAGCATGCCGATCGAGATCACCTTCACGCCGTGCGCCGGCACCGGCATGATCATGTCGTCCACCGCGGTCGGCCGCTCGTCCGCGACCCCGAACATGGCCGGTACCGAGTGCCCGTAGATGTCCGCGTCCAGGACGCCGACCGACAGCCCCTGCCGGGCCATCGCGACCGCGAGGTTGACGGTCACCGACGACTTGCCGACACCGCCCTTACCGGACGCGATCGCGAACACCTTGGTCAGCGAGTCCGGCCGGGAGAACGGGATCTCCTTCTCCGCCACCCCGCCGCGCAACTGCGTCTGCAGGGCGGCCCGCTGCTCGGCCGACATCACCCCGAGGTCGATCTCGACCCCGGTGACGCCGTCGAGTTTGCTGACCGCGGCGGTGGTGTCACGCCGCAGCGTGTCCTTCATCGGACAGCCGGAGACGGTCAGCAGGATCCGTACGACGACCACCCCGTCGTCACGGACGACGACGGACTCGACCATGCCGAGCTCGGTGATCGGCTTCTTGATCTCCGGATCCAGCACACCACCGAGCGCCGTGGTTACCTGATCAGCGGTAGGAGCCATACGCCTAGGCTACGTGCTCCGCCGAACCGCACCGACCACGGTCCATGTGACGTAGGTCCGGCAAGGCAACCCTTACCTCAGAGCCCCGGAGCGCCGTACACCGGGAACCAGCGGCTCAGGTCCGCCTCGAAGCGCAGATCGGTGCCGATGATCGACTTGATCTGGAGCTCGGTGGCGTTGTCGCGACGGTCCGCCCCGACCGGGACGAACGGGTACCAGGAGCCGCGTTTGTAGAGGTAGACGAGCCCGAGCGACTTCGTGCCGTTGGTGAACGCGACCAGCGTGCACAGCAGCGCTGAGCCGAACCCGGCGTCGACGAGCGAGGTGTTGACCGCGTGCAGGTCGGTGACGAGCCCTTCGATGTTGTCGGGGGAGGTCTGCCGGACGAGCCAGGTGAAGCCGTACGCGTCGGTGTGGCTGGTGAACTTGCCGTTGTCGAGGGCGAGCAGTTTGTCGACCTCCTCCCGCAGCGTCGAGAATCCGCCGCCCTCCGCAGCCTTGAAGCAGACCGAACCACTGCCGGTCGGCCGGTAACCGGCCGCGGTCTCCACAGTGATCGCGGCCGAGGGCAGCGAGAAGAGCTGGTCGAGGTTCGGCGGGACGGCTTTGCTCCGGCCGAGCAGGATGTCGAGAAGGCCCATGGGCTAAGCCTGCTCCCCCAACTCGCGAGCAAGCACGCCGAGCCGGTCGAGTCGCGTCTCGAGCGGTGGGTGGGTGGAGAACAGCGAGGACAGGCTCGCCCCCTTGCCCGAGATCGCCGGCGCGAAGAAGAACGCGTTGAACGCCTCCGCCTGCCGCAGGTCGCGCGACGGGATCCGGGCGATGTCCCCGCTGATCTTGGTCAGCGCCGAGGCCAGCGCCGATGGCCGGCCGGTGAGTATCGCGCCGGCCCGGTCCGCGGCGAGCTCGCGGTACCGCGACAACGTCCGGGTCAGCAGGAACGAGATCGCGTAGACGGCGATCGACACCAGGATGACGGTCAGCACGACCACAGCCGCGTTCTGGTCGCGGTTACGACCCAGTCCGCCGTACAGACCGAAGCGAGTGATGAGGCCGGCGAGTACGCCGAGGAACGACGCGATCGTCATCACTGCGACGTCCCGGTGGGCGACGTGGGAGAGCTCGTGGGACAGCACAGCCTCCAGCTCGTCGGCGTCGAGCCGGCGCATCACCCCGGTGGTCACGCAGACGACCGCGTTCTTCGGGTTGCGCCCGGTGGCGAACGCGTTCGGCAGGTCGACGTCGGCGATCGCGACCCGCGGCTTCGGCATGTCGGCCAGTGCGCAGAGGCGGTCGATCGCGCCGTGCAGTTGCGGGGCCTCCTCCGGGCTGACGATCCGGCCGCGCATCGCGTACAGCGCGATCCGGTCGGAGAACCAGTACTGCACGAACAGCGCCCCGCCCGCGATCACGATGGCCAGTACGGCGCTCCTCGTCAGTGCGATCAGCAGCGCGACGAAACCGACGTACAGCAGGCCGAGCAGGAAACTGGTGACCAGCATCCGGCGGGACAGCCCGCGATCCGGCGCGAATCGAGTCTTCATTCCCACGTCCTTCCTCACCGCCTGTGAGCCAGGCTAGCTCGACCCCAAAGGCCTCAGACGCGGTCGTCCTCGCGGCTCTTGACCTCCAGGTCGGCCAGCAGCGAGCGCAGTTCGGAGCGGAGGAAGTCGCGGGTGGCGACCTCGCCGACGGCCATCCGCAGCGACGCCATCTCGCGGGCCAGGAACTCCATGTCGGCCCGGGTCCGGGCGTCGACGTCGCGGTCGCGTTCGTACTGGACCCGGTCGCGCGACTCCTGCCGGTTCTGCGCCAGCAGGATGAGGGGCGCGGCGTACGACGCCTGGAGGCTCAACGCCAGCGTCAGGAAGATGAACGGGTACTCGTCGAAACGCAGCTGGGACGGGGCGAAGATGTTCCAGACGACCCAGAACAGGATGGTCGCGGTCATGTAGACCAGGAACCGCCCGGTGCCGAGGAAGCGGGCGATCCGCTCCGACAACCGCCCGAACGCGTCGGCGTCGTACGCGCTCCGCAGAGTGATCGTGCGCCGCAGCTCGCGCGGGATGTCCAGGCGGTTGGTGTTGCGGAGCATGCGGCGGTCGTCCGAGCTGCTCCGCGATCGGCGGTCGTCGGTGCTGCGGTCGTCACGGGGCATGGCGGTCCACCTCCTGCGGCTCGGATTCGCGCCAGTCGTCGGGGAGCAGGTGGTCGAGGACGTCGTCCACGGTCACCGCTCCGAGCAGCCGGCCCTCGTCATCGAGCACCGGTGCGGCCACCAGGTTGTAGGTGGCCAAGTACTTGCTGACCGCGTGCAGACTGTCGTCCGGCCGCAGCCCGTCCAGGTCTGTGTCCAGTACGGCGGACACCAGCTCGGACGGCGGTTCGCGCAGCAGCCGCTGGATGTGGCCGACACCGATGAACCGCCCAGTGGGGGTCTCTAGCGGTGGCCGGCAGACGTAGATCATCGCGGCCAGCGCCGGACTCAGCTCGGCGTTCCGCACATGCGCCAGCGCGTCCGCCACAGTCGCGTCGGCCGGCAGGATCACCGGCTCCGACGTCATCAGGCCACCGGCAGTGCGCTCCTCGTAGGTGAGCAGACGCCGTACATCCTCCGCCTCATCAGGCTCCATCAGCGTCAGCAGCCGCTCGGCGGTCTCGGTCGGCAGCTCGGCGATCAGGTCGGCCGCGTCGTCCGGGGACATCTCCTCGAGCACGTCCGCGGCCCGCTCGGTGTCCAGACCGGCCAGGATCTCCACCTGGTCGTCCTCGGGCAGCTCCTCCAGTACGTCGGCCAGCCGCTCGTCGTTCAGTGCCGCGGCGATCTCCTTACGTCGCTTGGGAGACAGGTCGTGCAGTACGCCGGCCAGGTCGGCAGCCTTCATCGAGTCGAACGCGGCCAGGATGTGGGTCGCGCCCTGACCCTCTTCGATCTGGGCGAATCCGCTCACGTCGGTCCAGTCGAGCACATGCGACTGCCCGCGCCGCCGGAACCGCTTGGAGCCCTCGCGGACCGCCACCTTCGACATCACCCAGTCGCGCGTCCGCCACTGCTCCATGGCCATGTCGAAGACCACCGCGGTCGTACCGGTCTCGCTGATGGTGACAGTGCGGTCCAGCAGTTCGCCGAGCACCAGCACCTCGGTCGGCCGCTGCTCGAACCGGCGCATGTTGACCAGACCGGTGGTGATCACGTGCCCGGCGTCGACAGACGTCACCCGGGTCATCGGCAGGAAGATGCGCCGCCGGGTGAACACCTCGATCACCAGTCCGAGCACCCGGGGCGGCTGGGTGCCCTGCCGCAACATCACCACGACGTCGCGGACCTTGCCGACCTGGTCCCCGTTCGGGTCGTACACGGGGAGACCAGCCAGCCGGGCCACATAGACGCGCGACGGTGATCCACTCATCCCCGTCCTCGCTTCGCTCCGGGCGCGGATGAGCGGATGTCCGCACTGTGCCTGATGATGAACTCGCTCCGCTCGTTCATGTTCGAAGGCTAACCCCCCGACACGGCGTCTCAGCTCAGGCGCGGGCGGCGGCGGATGCGGCGGTGCAGGGTGACTGGAGGCTTACCTCGGGTGGTTGCGGCGGTCCCGATCGGCGACTCGGCCCGCGGCTGGTCGTCGTACCGCCCGGCAGCCTCGGTGATCTCCCCAGTCGGCTCGAGCACGAGCAGGTCGGCCTCGGTCTTCCATCGCTCGAGTTGCTTGTCCAGCTCGGCCGCGTTCAGCCGCTCTGTTCGCAGCACCAGGGCGGCAGCGGTCCACTCCTCGCTCCCGGGCTCCAGCCGTCGTACGGTCGCCTTCCAGCTCGCCAGCCTGTTGGTGGCCGGCTTGGCTGGTACGACGACTTCCGCGGCACCTGCCGTGGCCAGTCCGGGCAATGGCTGCTCCGCACCATCGGCTGCATCCGCCAGTACGACGTACTGCCCGTCGACCGTGGCGAACCAGGCCGGAGCCGGGCGGCCACCGTTCCACGACAGCCAGACCAGGCCGGCCTTCTTCATGACACCGGCGATCTCGGCAGCAGCGTCCGCGGGGTCATTGATGGTCACGGGTCCAAGACTGTCACACCGAGCTCACGGATAGCGGCTTGCGCGCCTGCCTGGAAGCGGGTCCGTGCCCCGAGCTCCTGCATCAGTGCGGCGATCTTGCGTTGGGCCGTACGAGCGCTCACCCCGAGCTGACGGGCGATGGCCTGGTCGGTCAGCCCTGCGAGCAGTAGCGCGACCAGAGTCTCGTAGTCGGTCGACTCGACCGGCAGAGCGCGTTCCCACAGTCGCTCGAACAGCTCGGCATAGGCGTCGAACAGGCCACACGGCTGCAGGATCACCGCCGAGCCCGGAGCCAGCAGGACGAGCGCCAGCCGGTCGTCCGCCAGATAGAGGTGGATCGGCACCGACGGGAGCATGCGCGCAGCCTCGTTGCCGGAAGCATCGAGTACTGCGCTCTCGTACACGGTCCGGCAGTCGGCACGGTGTGGCGGGGGAGCGCCGTACGGTGCCTTCACGAGTCGACGCAGCTCTGTCCGTGCGGCCTGCTGTACCTGCACGATCCGCTGTTGGACAGCGGCAGTCCCGCTGACGAGCTCCAGCAAGGTTGCGGTGGGCGCACCGGTGTGATTGCGGTAGCTCTCGGACAGTTGGTCGATGCGCGTGCGTGCGTCCCGCAGGAGCCGTTCCTGGTCGAGCAGCAGAACTTCCAGGGCGATGTCCGGGGCGACGGCGACGTACAAGCCGTCGACCTTGCTGATCAGGCCCTTCGCGAGCAGGCTCGCCAGCACGTCGTCCTGCCCTGCTGGAGCCGCAGGGCTGCCGACCAGGGCGCAGTACGTCGCCTCCTCTGCTGGGCTGAGGCCGAGTGCGATCAGGTCACCCACGATGCTCCAACCAGCCACGGAGTACGGCCTGATAGCCGGCCTGGAAGCGGGTGTCGGCGGCTAGGCGATGCCGCATGCCGTCGATGTGTTTGCGGACGGTCCGCTCGCTGCAGCCGAGGTGAGCCGCCATCTCGAGGTCGGTGAATCCGGACATCAGCAGAGCCAGCAGGTCCCGTTCCTCGGGCGTCGGCCGGTCGACTGCGGGCTGACCGTCGTACGTGGCTAGTGGGACGGCCCTGTCCCAGTACAGCTCGAACAGTGCGGCCAGTCCGGCCACCATGGCCGGGTCGTGGATCAGCAACGCGGTCTGGTGCTTCTTCGCTCGGACGTCGAAGGGCACGAAGGCCATCGGTGCGTCGCTGACGGTCAACTTGAGTGGTACGTCGCCCACCCGCGCCTGCTCGCCGTCGGCGATGCCCTGGATGAGTGCGGCGAGCCGTCCGGGCCGGTCCACCGAGCCACGACGGTCGTACACCACGCGGAAGGTGACACCCCGTTTGAGCTGGTCCAGCTCGAGCTGATTCACCTGATTGGGGTCGTCCCGGTACGGCGGGGCGTCCCAGCCGCAGACCTCGTTACGGGCGCTGAGCAACAACCTGGTCATGCCCTGGGCGATCTCCTGCTCGCCGTGCAGCACCTCCATCAGGTCGGCAGGCTCACGGCGCGCCGTACTGCCGTGGAACCGCACAGTCAGCTCCACCATCTTGCGGCGGGCGTCGGCGAGCTCCCGCTCGCGGCGACGCGCCAGCACGTCCAGCGCGGTGTCCGGCGGCAGTACGACGTACCTGGGTGGGTCGGTGTCCACCAGCGTCACCAGGTTGAGCTCCACCAGCCGGGCCAGCGCACTGGTCCGGTCACTCAGATCGGCAGCGGCGACCGGGCGGCGGGACACGAGCGACTCGTAGAGGTCCTGTTCCTCGCGAGTCAGACCGAGCGGCTCGAGCACGGGTAGATCATCGCCGGTTCACGCCATTGGCGTGAACTGCCCGGCCGGACGGCTTCCGGACATGTCGCACCCCTGCCAAGGTCTGCTCAAGGTCCCGCTCGACCCTAGGAGATGTGCCATGCCCCGATGGCGGATGCCGGTTGCCGCGCTCTCAGTCGTCTCGCTCCTGCTCGGCTCCGTCACAGCCGGAGCCACCCCGCCAACTCCCGTCCCGGCAGCCGCTGCGACCACTGCGGTGGTCGGCCCGATCGGCAGCGAGAAGATCACCCTGATCACCGGCGACCAGGTCACCTACCGCTTCACCGCGGACGGTACGCCGGTCGACGCCGACGTCACCGCCGCCCGCCGGGAGGACGGCCGACCGATCGTCTTCACCCTACTCCGCGAGGGCGACCAGTACTACGTCTTCCCGTCCGACGCGACCGACCTCGTCACCACCGGGCGCCTGGACCGCCGCCTCTTCGACGTCTCCTACCTCACCAAGTACGGCTACACCGACAGCAAGGTGTCGTCCCTCCCACTGATCCTCCAGTACAGCGCTGCCACCGCCAAAGCAGCCACAGCCGCAGACGCGCTACCGGCGACCAGCAACGCACGGGCACTGACCAGCATCCGTGGAGCCGCGGTCAGCGTGGCCAAGACCCAGACCGGCAGCTTCTGGGCGGCCGTGGACACTCCAAGCGCCAGGACCCTTGATGCCGGTGTTGCGACGGTCTGGCTCGACAGCAAGGTCCAGGCCAGCCTGGACGTGAGCGTGCCGCAGATCGGCGCACCGGAAGCCTGGCAGGCCGGCTACACCGGGAAGGGCGTCAAGGTCGCGGTACTCGACACCGGCATCGACGCGACCCACCCGGACCTGGCCGGCAAGATCGAGGCGTCACAGAGCTTCATCACCGGAGAGGCCGTCACCGACGGCCACGGCCACGGAACCCACGTCGCCGACACCATCGTCGGGTCAGGCGCGGCCTCGGACGGCAAGTACAAGGGCGTCGCGCCGGACGCCAGCCTGTTGATCGGCAAGGTGCTGGACAACGCGGGCAGCGGTCCGGCGTCGAGCATCATCGCGGGGATGGAGTGGGCGGCCGCACAGGGCGCGGACGTGATCAGCATGAGCCTGGGCGGCTGTTGCACCGACGGCACGGACCCGATGAGCCAAGCAGTCAACGACCTGTCGGCGCAGTACGACACTCTCTTCGTAGTGGCCGCAGGCAACGACACGCTGCCGATGACGGTCAGCTCACCCGGTGCGGCCGACTCGGCCCTCACCGTCGCGGCCGTCGACCGTCAGGACCAGCGCGCGTCGTTCTCCAGCCAGGGACCCCGGCTGACCAACTACGGCCTGAAGCCCGACATCTCCGCTCCTGGTGTGTCGATCGTCGCGGCCCGTGCTGCCGGGACGTCACTCGGTACGCCGGTTGGCGACAAGTACACGACCCTGAGCGGTACGTCGATGGCCACCCCGCACGTATCTGGAGCAGCTGCCCTCTTGGCCCAGCAACACCCTGACTGGTCCGGCCAGCAGCTCAAGAGCGCACTGATCAGCAGTTCGAAGAAGGTCAACAACAGCGCGTACGAGGTGGGCGCCGGGCGGGTCGATGTCGCTCGTGCCGTGAAGCAGGGCGTCTACAGCACCGGCAACCTGGACTTCGGCATCCTGCCCACGCCGTACGACGCTCCGGCCACCAAGACCATCACCTACGTCAACACGACCCAGGAGCCGGTCACACTCAACCTGACTGCGTCGATGACGGCCACCGAGGGCACAGCACCCCAGCTGCAGGTGCCCGAAACCGTCACTGTGCCTGCGAACGGCGCTGCTCCAGTCACGGTCACCTTCGACACCACCGGGCCGCGCACCTGGTACCAGGGTTCGATCACTGCGACCGCCGGCGATCTACAGCTGCACAACGCCGTGGCGGCGTACCTGAAGCCCAACAGGTACAAGCTGACGGCCAATATCGTCCTGCCGGCCGGGGCGACGGACGTGCGCTACAACACCTGGAACTTCCTGCGGCTGGACGACCTCAAGGACCTGGACCTCGGCAACAACGCGCTGTTCGCACCGGGCGCGCAGACCGTCGCCGGATCGCTCGACGAGGGCACGTACGCCGTGCAGACCTCGATCAACTGGCGGGACGCTCAGGGCAACCCACAAGTGACCCTGCTGACCGATCCGCAGGTCGACGTGTGGTCGGACGTGAACGTCGTACTCGATGCCCGGACCGCCACGAAGGCGAGCACGCGGACGCCGCGGGCGTCGGCGGCTGCGGAGACGCAGACCGGGTACGTGCAGGCGTCGGCCGGTGGGTCGCGCAGTCTCCGTGTAAGCGCGTCGTCGGTCTACAAGCAGGAGTGGGGTCTCTGGGCAACACCGACCAAGCAGGTCACCGTGGGCCGGTTCCTGTGGCGTGACGACCGGCTGCTGACCACACCGCTGGTCGCGATGACGGCCGGGGGACTGGTACTCGACGCGAAGTACCTGACCCTTCATGTGCAGGACGCTCGCTTCAACGGGCTGAAACGGCTGCCGCTGGTGTTCGGTACGCCGGTGAAGGGTGCTGTCGTACTGCTCGATGTGTCGGACCTCTGTCCGGCGACAGCCTGGACCTGTCGTGCCGGCGTGCTGGACCGGGTGCTCGACGCACAGAAGGCTGGTGCGGCCGCCGTACTCGTGTACGGCGCAGTCGGGCGAGCGATTCCGGTCGACGACGCACAGGACGCGATCGAGACACCTGTCCCGGCGCTGACGCTGCCTGCTGAGCAAGGGCAGGCACTCAAGGATCGGCTGGAGCGCGGCCGGGTGACTCTGACCGTCGTGGGTACGGCGACCATCCCGTACGTCTACTCGCTGTCGTACCCGGTGGAAGGCCGTATCCCGACCAGACTGCAGAAGTCAGTGACCTCACGAGACCTCTACCAGTTCGACAGCCGCTATCACGCTGACGCACCGGCTGAGCTCGACCTGAGCTGGGCTGCCGCGATGAAGCCCGCACGGAGCCTCGGTTCGATGAAGCTCACCATGCGGGGCCCCGGCACCCTCACGGAGTACGTCGGCCCGATGCAGGACGGCGTACTGCGCAGTCGCGGGGTGAGCATGACGTACGACGCTCCAGCCGACATGGCCGCGTTCCACCGCAACGGGTGGATACAAGGCCGCCAGGACGTGCTGACACGGCCTGGCCGTCGTACGGACATCTTCGGTGCACAACCACTGGTCCACGCCGCGTCGCGAACAGTCACGCCGGAGATGAACGAGTACTACTGGCAGCTGTGCCAGTCCTGCCGCAGCGGCAATCTCTTCCTGCCATGGCACATCAAGGACAGCGACGGCCTGGGCGGTGGTACGCAGACCTACTACTCCACCGACATCCTCCGCGGCGAACCACAGGCCAAGCTGCGGATGTGGGGTCCGGACGGCAAGGAGCTACCGGTCGAGGAGGGCTACTGGCTCTTCTTCATCGCCTTCATCAACATCCCGTACGTCGTTCTGCCGGACGAGCCGGGCCGATACCGGCTGACCGAGAGCTATCCGGCGCCGTACAAGCCGCAGCGCTGGGCACGCACGGTGGAGTCGGAGTGGACGTTCACCACCGGCAAGCCGACCAACGGCTTCCCCTATCGACCACCACTCGGCGTCGGCGTCCACTGTGGGACCTGGGACGCCTTCACCAGGCTGGGAGCGCCGGACAAGGGCAGCTGCGAGCCGAACAAGCAGCTCTACCTGGGCTACGACCTGGACCTGCGGCTGGACAACACACTGCCGGCCGGACGCGCCCACGAGATCACGATCAGCGGCTACCACCACTCCTACCTGAGCAGCGACCCCGAGCTGACCAGTCTGAAGCTGTCGGTCAGCTACGACGACGGTGTCACCTGGCAGTCGGTCCGGACGAAGAAGTCCGGTCGGAGCGAATACACCGCCGTACTCAAGCACCCGAAGCTGCAGAGCACGACCGGTGCGGTCAGTCTGCGAACGGAGGGTGTGGACGCCGCCGGCAACACGATCAAACAGACCGTGAAGCGCGCCTACGGCCTCACCGCACGGTGAATCGGGACACACTCTGAGGGGAAGTGAGCCGGGTCACCGGAGCGTCGGCGGGTTTCGCCGTACGCTGCCGGTGACCGGCGGGTAACCCGAGGAGAGGGAACGGTGATGGCGGAGCAGAGCTTGCGCAGCAGGCGGTCTTGTCTGGCGACCCCGGGATCGAACCCGCGGTTCCTGGCCAAGGCGAAGGGGCTGGACGCCGACCAGGTGTTCCTCGACCTGGAGGACTCGGTCGCGCCGATCGCCAAGGTGGACGCGCGCAAGAACATCGTCGCCGCCCTGAACGAGGGCGGCTGGGGCACCAAGATCCGGGTTGTCCGGGTGAACGACTGGACCACCGAGTGGACCTACGCCGACGTGATCGAAGTTGTCGGCGGAGCTGGTGCCAATCTCGACTGCATCATGCTCCCGAAGGTGCAGACCGCCGAGCAGGTGGTCGCGCTCGACCTGCTGCTGACCCAGTTGGAGAAGGTGCACGGCCTGGAGCCGGGCCGGATCGGCATCGAGGCGCAGATCGAGAACGCGCTCGGCCTGACCAACGTGAACGCGATCGCGCAGGCGTCGCCGCGGGTCGAGACGATCATCTTCGGCCCGGCCGACTTCATGGCCTCGATCAACATGAAGTCGCTGGTGGTCGGCGAGCAGCCGCCCGGGTACGACGTGGGCGACGCCTACCACTACATCCTGATGCAGATCCTGATGGCCGCGCGGGCGCACGGGAAGCAGGCGATCGACGGGCCGTACCTGCAGATCAAGGACGTCGACGGCTTCCGCCGGGTGGCCGGCCGGTCGGCCGCGCTCGGGTTCGACGGCAAGTGGGTGCTGCACCCGGACCAGATCGCCGCCGCGAACGAGGTCTACTCGCCGCGCCAGGACGACTACGACCACGCCGAGAACATCCTCGACGCCTACGACCACTACACCTCGGCGGCCGGCGGTGCCCGCGGCGCGGTGATGCTCGGCGACGAGATGATCGACGAGGCCTCCCGCAAGATGGCCCTCGTCATCTCCGCCAAGGGCCGCGCTGCCGGCATGACCCGCACCGACATCTGGCAGCCCGCGGACTAGGCCGGCGCCACCTGCGCCATGATCGCGAGCAGGTGCCCATCGGGGTCGGGGAAGAACGCCATCCATTCCTCGACCCCGTTGTCGTGCTTGTGGATCAGGTGTGGCGCGTTCTCGAACTCCACGCCCCGCCCGCGCAGTTCGTCGTACGCGTGCTGGATGTCGTCCACCCGGAAGTACAGGACCGAGGGCTCGCCCACCGGCCCGTCGTTCGCACTGAGGAACAGCCGGGTCCCGCCGCAGTCGAAGAACGCGAGATCCCCGAACGTGTACAGATGCGGCAACCCGAGCACCTTGCCGTAGAAGTCGACCGCGGTCTGGATGTCACCGACCGGCCGGGCGATCTGCCCGATCACACCTAGCTGCACTGTCATGGCCGGGTCTCCTTGGTGTCGCAGGGCACTGTCCACGGGTACGCCGCGCCAGGTCCGAAGCTCGGCCCGGCGGTCCAGGCCGAGCTTCAGCAACGCGTTCGCGACGTGGAACTTGACCGCGTCGAGGCTGATCCCACGCCGGCGCGCGATCTCCCGGTTCGACATCCCGTGCCGCACCATGTCGACCACCCGCCACTCGGCCGGTGTCAGTACGTCGGGATGCCGGGGCCGTCCACGTGTACCCACACCCTCAAGCTAGCCCCGCGGACGCCGAATTACCCTCCCCCGGGAGGTCAGCGGGTCCAGACCTTGTAGATGTGGATGGGCTTGGCGGGCGGCCCGTCCTGGTCGGGGTCGGCGATGCCGGCGGCGACCATCCGGTCGAAGGTGGACATACCGAAGACAACCTGGCCCAGGACCGTGTAGTTCGGCGCGATGTTCGCGAACGAGTGCACGACGAAGAACTCACTGCCGTTGGTCCCCGGTCCTTGGTTGCCGTAGGCAACAGTTCCGCGAGGGTAGGTCTCCTGGCCGGTGACCTCGTCCGGGAACTTGTACCCCGGGCCGCCCTCCTCCTGGCGGTAGATGTCGCCGCACTGCAGCACCCCGAGCCGGGCCGAGTTGGTCAGCCGGAAGCACTGGGTGAAGTCGTAGAACCGGCTCTTCACCAGGTGCACGAAGTTGTGCACCCCGCAGGGCGCGTTGGTGCGGTCCATCCGGACCACGAACGGTCCGTAGTTGGTCACGAAGTACACGTCGACCGTGCCCTTCGCCCGGGCGACCGGGGACGGGATCCGGACCGGTTTGGCGGCCGGGTTCTCCGGCGTCGGCGTGAACTCGCACTTCACCACCGGCTTCGGGTGACCCGCCGGAACGGGGGCAGCGGTGGCAGTCGTGGTGGTGGTCAGCGTCGCGGCGACCAGGGTGGCCGCGATCAGGGCGGTGATTGATCGCTTCATGCGCTCACCGTAGTACTTCCATCGCTCTCCGCAGAGGTTTCGGGTGCGGACTCGATCTCGGCGCCCGGGCCGCCTAAGGTGTTGCGGTCCGCTGCGGAAGGTGTTGTGTGTGAACGGCGAGGTACTGGCAGGGCGTTACCGGCTGCAGACTCTGTTGGGCAGAGGCGGCGCGGGTGAGGTATGGCAGGCCGAGGACACCGTGCTGGCCCGGCAAGTCGCGGTGAAGCTGCTCCGGCGGCTCGACGGCGACCCGATGGACGCGGTTGTGCGTTTCCGCGCCGAGGCGCAGGCAGCCGCGCGATTGATGCACCCGAACGTCGTCGCGACGTACGACGTGGGCACTGCGGACGAGCACGTGTTCCTGGTGATGGAACTCGTGTCCGGCCCGGATCTGGCGCAGTTGATGCGTACTGCGGGCCTGCCGAGCGGCAAGCTGGTCACCGACATCGCCACCCAGGGCGCACGTGCACTCGACGCGGCGCACGCGGCCGGCATCGTCCACCGGGATGTGAAGCCCGGCAACCTGCTGCTGGCGCCGGACGGCACGCTCAAGATCACCGACTTCGGCATCGCCAAGGGCGCCGGCACGGAGACCACCGGTGTCGGAGTGCTCCTGGGTACGGCGTCGTACGTCTCACCGGAGCAGGTCCGCGGCCAGTCGGCGACCCCGGCCAGCGACTGGTACTCCTTCGGCTGCGTCCTCTACGAACTCCTCAGCGGTACGCCGCCCTTCACCGGACCGGACGTGGAGTCGGTGATGCGCCAGCACCTGGACGCTGCCCCGGAGCCCATCACGCGGACGGACGTGGAGCCGGCGCTCGGCAACCTGGTGCTCCAGATGCTCGCCAAGGACCCGGCGAACCGCCCGTCGTCAGTTGATGAGGTAACCGCCCTCCTGACCGCGGCCCCCAACACACAGGTGCTGCCACTGCTGCCTGCCAACGACGTGCTCGAGGTGGGGAACTGGGAAGAGGAGGAGCCGGCCGCCACCGGGACGCACCGGGCGCCGAAGAAGGCTTTCCCGTTCGCCAAGGTACTGGTGCCGGTGGGCGTCGTGCTGGCCGCTGTGGTCGGCGGTCTGATGCTGCGGGAGAGCGTGACCACCGACCCGCCGGCTCAGGCGGTCGGGACCCCTTCGGCCCCCGCGACCCAGGCGACAGTGGCTCCGAAGGTCAAAGCGACTCCGAAGCCGACGCCGTCGAAGACTCCCAGCAAGAAGCCGTCGCCCAAGCCCACGCAGACGCAGAACCCACAGGCCGCGCTCGTGCAGACGCTCCGGACGCTGGCCGCGCAGGTGCGGCAGACCCAGCAGGGGAGCCGGAGCAAGGCCCCGCGCGAGGCCGCGAACGACCTCGATCGGGCCGCGGAGGCGCTGGACCACGGGAACACCGAGGCGGCGGCGAAGAACTTCTACGACGCCCGGAGGCGGCTGATCGAAGCCCAGCAGAACCACCGGTGGCAAAGCACTCCGCAGATCTCGGCACTCTTCACCGCCGTGAGCCAGGTGCTGCCGCGGCCGGACGGCGACGGCAATGACGGCGACGGCGAGCGCAACTAGGGTGACTGGCAGGCTGTCCGTCGTACCGGCGTGAGGCACGCGACCTCTGGCAGGTGGCCGGTGTCACAGCGGGTGTCCCCCTCGTGCCGGGATGCTGAGAACCGCGATACTCGCGGGTAAGGCGCACCGACACCCAAGGAGCCGACGATGAGCAGGTTGCAGCAGACCGACGGGCTGACCGACATCCAGGATGAGATCCTGAAGACGGTCCGCGCGTTCGTCGAGTCGGAGATCCTCCCGGTCGCCACCGAGCTGGAGCATCGCGACGAGTACCCGACCGAGATCGTTGAGGGTCTCAAGGAGCTCGGCCTGTTCGGCCTGATGATCCCGGAGGAGTACGGCGGCCTGGGTGAGTCGCTGCTCACCTACGCCCTGTGCGTCGAGGAGATCGCCCGCGGCTGGATGAGCGTGTCCGGCATCATCAACACCCACTTCATCGTCGCGTACATGCTGCTGCAGCACGGCACCGACGAGCAGAAGCAGAAGTACCTGCCGCGGATGGCGACCGGCGAGGTGCGCGGTGCGTTCTCGATGTCCGAGCCCGGCTGCGGTTCGGACGTGGCCGCGATCAAGACCAAAGCCACCAAAGACGGCGACAGCTATGTCGTCAACGGTCAGAAGATGTGGCTGACCAACGGCGGTTCGAGCAACCTGGTCGCCGTCCTGGTGAAGACCGACGAGGGTGCGGACTCGGTCTACAAGAACATGACCACCTTCCTGGTCGAGAAGGAGCCCGGGTTCGGCGAGGTGGACAAGGGTCTCGTCGTGCCGGGCAAGATCGAGAAGATGGGCTACAAGGGCGTCGACACCACCGAGCTGGTCTTCGACGGCTACCGGATCGACGCCGGCCAGATCCTCGGCGGCGTACCGGGTCAGGGCTTCTACCAGATGATGGACGGTGTCGAGGTCGGCCGGGTGAACGTGGCCGCTCGCGGCTGCGGGGTGGCGCGGCGCGCGTTCGAGCTGGGGATCGCGTACGCGCAGCAGCGGGAGACGTTCGGCAAGAAGATCGCCGAGCACCAGGCGGTGCTGTTCCGGCTGGCCGACATGGCGGTCAAGGTCGAGGCGGCGCACGAGCTGATGGTGAAGGCGGCGCGGAAGAAGGACGCCGGGTCCCGCAACGACTTCGAGGCCGGCGTGGCCAAGTACCTGGCCAGCGAGTACTGCCACCAGGTCGTGGAGGACTCGTTCCGGATCCACGGCGGGTACGGGTTCTCCAAGGAGTACGAGATCGAGCGGCTCTACCGCGAGGCGCCGATGCTGCTGATCGGCGAGGGTACGGCGGACATCCAGCGGATGATCATCGGCCGCCGGCTGCTGGAGGACTACAAGCTCTGACCGGCCGGCGTGCTGGGTCGACAGGCGGGGCGGTGCCGGTCGGCCCAAGCACGCGGCGGGGCAGGGTCTAGGCGGTCAGACGGGACTGTGGTTGGGGCTGGCGGAGCGTGCCGGAGCCGTAGCCGGACAGGAGCCAGATCCCGAGCTGGGTGACCTCGTGCCGCACGGACGCACCGGCCCGGCGGGTGGTGATGAGGCCGGCCTCCCGCAGTACCGTCGCCTGATGGCTGGCCGCGGCCGGTGAGATCTTGCAGCGCTTGGCCAGCTCAGTCGTCGTACAGCCCTCGACAGCGGCTTCCAGCGCGGCCGCCCGGGTGGAGCCGAGCAGGGAGCTCAGCGGCTCGCTCGACGGGACTCCGTCCGTCGGCTGCTGCCGCAGGATGCCGGGCGCGTGCTGGATCGGGTAGACCAGGATCGGCTTGAGCTCCGGGTCGCGCAGCTTGGTCGGCACCTGCCAGCAGAACGCCGACGGCTGCAGCTGGATGCCCCGGCCGTCCAGGTAGAGATCGCGGTCGTGCATGTCCAGCACCTGCAGCACCGGCGCCACCCACCGCACCCGCGGGTGCAGCGTCGACAGCAGCCGGTCCACCCCGTGCCGCGCCAGTGCCTCGCCGCGATGCGCGTGGTCGGCCGCCACATGCGTCCCGATCGACTTCCAGTACGGCGCGATCGCCGCGGCGTGGTAGGTCCGGATCGCCCGGCCGAGCTTGTGCAGCGAGGCCCGCTCGCCCTGCGCCAGCTCCCGCGTCCACGGCGACATCGGGCGGTACTTGCTCAGCAGCTCCAGCTGGTTGCGGATCTCCTGGCGTGGGGTCGCCAGCGTCATCTCCAGCGTGGTCTCGAAGTCCGGCGCGGCCTCGGCCGGGGTGAGGAAGTCAGGGGAGTAGCCCTTGGGCGGGGTCAGCTCCAGCAGCAGCCGCATCTGGTCCGGCGCGACCGTGGCCCGCACGTGCCGGCGCCAGTCGTCGAAGACCAGCCGGCCGTCGGACTGTTGCAGCATGTGCAGGCTGAGCAGCACCTCCCACAGGTGGGCGGGAGTGGCGGCGACCGTGACGCGGGCAAGATCTCGTGGGGTGAAATGAATGCGAAGCACGGCGGAGGGCCCTTCCTGGTCATACTCCGTCCGATCGCAGAACGTGATAGCCCACTGACCGAACGCGATGGCCGCATCTAATCAAGGCGTCCCGACGCGCCACAACTGTTTGAACCATCCAAAAGCTCGGCAAAGGCGGCCATGGCAGAAGGTTGCCAGCGGGCGGCTCAGAGCCAGTGGTTGCGCTTGAACAGCCGGTAAAGCACCGTGCACGCGGTGGCCATCACGCCGAGAACGACGAAGTACGCGTACTTCATCCGCAACTCCGGCATGTAGTCGAAGTTCATCCCGTAGATCCCGGCGATCATCGTCGGCACCGCCAGGATCGCGACGTAGGCCGCGATCCGCCGCATGTCCTCGTTCTCCGACACCTGCACCTGGGCCAGGCCCGCCTGCAGGATCGAGCTGAGCAGTTCGTCGAACGAGATCACCTGCTCCTTCACCCGCAGCAGGTGGTCGTCGACGTCGCGGAAGTAGTTCCGGGTCTCGTCACTGATCAACGGGTGACGCAGCGTCGACAACGCCCGCATCGGCCCGGTCAGCGGCGCCACCGCCCGCTTCAGCTCCAGCACCTCGCGCTTGAGCTGGTACACCCGGTCGATCCGCCGCCAGCCACGCGGGGTGAACATCTCGCTCTCGATCAGGTCGATATCAGCCTGTACGGCGTCCGCGACCTCCAGATACCGGTCGACCACATGGTCCGCGATGGCGTGCAGTACGACGCCCGGACCGGCGGCCAGGTGCTCCGGCTCCTGCTCGAGCCGCTGTCGCAGGCCGGTCAGCTCGCTGTGCTCGCCGTGCCGGACGGTGACGACGAACCCGGGCCCGCAGAACACCATGACCTCACCCGTCGCCACCACCTCGCTGGTGGCGGTCAGATCCCCGTGCGGCACGTACGTGACCGTCTTGAGTACGGCGAACAACGTGTCGTCGTACCGCTCGAGCTTGGGGCGCTGGTGCGCCTCGGCGGCGTCCTCCAAGGCCAGCGGATGCAGGCCGAACTCCTCGCCGATGATGCTCAGCTGCCGCTGGGTCGGCTGGAACAGCCCGATCCAGACGAATCCCTGCCCGCGCCGGGCCCGGGTGAGCGCCTCGGTGTAGGAGTTGACCTTGGTGTCGCGGCGGCCGGCCCGGTAGAACGCCCAGTCGACCAGAGCGCCGTCCAGCTTGCCGCTGGCGACCAGATCGCCCGGCTCCGGGACCCCCGGGGAACGCCGGGCGAAGACGCGTCCCATCCGGCGTGTCGCACCCATGTCCCACCGTCGCCCGGTCATCACCGGCGAGGCTATCAAGGCGCGGTAACCAGGCGTCGGCAATGATGGGGGTGGAAGCACGTGGAGAGGAACGACGATGACCACGCAGGGCATGCCCTCGATGGACCCCCGGCCGAGCGGCCTGACAATCGGGACCTATGACACCTACCGGGAGGCGCAGCGCGCTGTCGACTACCTCTCGGACGAGAAGTTCCCGGTCGAGCACACGACCATCGTCGGCAACAACCTCCGTCAGGTGGAGAAGATCACCGGCCGGCTCACCTGGGGCAAGGCGCTGACCGCCGGACTGGCCAGCGGTGCCTGGTTCGGTCTGTTCGTCGGCCTGCTGCTCGGCCTGTTCACCTCCGGCAACTGGATCGCCGCGGTGCTGACCGGTGTGGTCCTCGGCGCCTTCTTCGGCCTGGTGTTCGGCGGCCTCGGCTACGCACAGTCGGCCGGCCGGCGCGACTTCACCTCCCGCACCGCGGTGGTCGCGACGACGTACGACGTATTGTGCGACTTCAAGTTCGCCGAGGAGGCCCGCAACCACCTGGCCAAACTCGCCCTGAAGGGTGAGGTCAACCCGCGGATCGCCGAGCACCCGGTCCAGCAGCAGACCCCGATCCAGCAGCAGACCCCGTTCCAGCAGCCGCACGACTGACGCCGTAACCGGCGGCACCGGGTGACGAAGGTCTCGCCCGGTTGAGAGGTAGGCCACGCGCGGGCTACTGCCCAGTCACGTCCGGATTCGGCAGCATGGGCTCCGGGACGGCGTTTGACTCAGAAGGAGCCGAGAAGATGCAGTTCGGGCGTAGTTACGAGGAGTTCGAGGTCGGGGCGGTCTACAAGCACTGGCCGGGCAAGACGGTGACCGAGTACGACGACCACCTGTTCTGCCTGCTCACCATGAACCACCACCCGCTGCACCTGGACGCGAACTACGCGGTGGAGACCACCCAGTTCGGCGAGAACGTTGTGGTGGGCAACTACATCTACTCGATCCTGCTCGGCATGTCGGTCCCGGACGTGAGCGGCAAGGCGATCGCCAACCTGGAGATCGAGTCGCTGCGGCACGTCGCGCCGACCTTCCACGGCGACACCATCTACGGCGAGACCGTGGTGCTGGACAAGTGGGAGTCGAAGTCCAAGGACGACCGGGGTGTGGTGTACGTCGAGACCAAGGGCTACAAGCAGGACGGCACCGTCGTCTGCCTGTTCCGCCGCAAGGTGATGGTCCCCAAGAACAACTACCTCGAGGCCCGCGGCGGCGAACAACCCGGCCGCCCCGTCCCGATCGACCGCGACTGACAACAGACGAGCGGCCTGCCCGGGGGAGGGGTGAACCCGGAGCAGACCCGCTCGCCTACCGCGGACCGGTCGTCTAGAGGAACAACTCGATCACCGGGACCAGCACGTTCGGCTTCTGGATCGGGAGCTTCAGGGTCAGGACGTCGGACGAGACGCCGCCCATCGTCGTGTTCTGCGCGGTCTGGTGCGGGTCGTTGACGATGCGCTTGATCTCCGAGGCGTCGTTCAGCAGCTGCGCGTACTTCACCTTCCCGGCCAGTCCGGGCAGGTGCACGTGGCCCATCGGCCACGAGAACAGGTGCAGGTAGAGCCGGTCACCCTTCTGCGTGTACCGGCAGTCGCCCGGCGCGGTGAATTCGCTCGGCCGCGCCCCGCGCACCGACCGCTCGTGCAGCCGGAACCACTCACCGATCGAGGACAGCGTGGCCAGCGCCCGCGGGTCGAACTCACCCCGTCCGGTCGGACCGACGTTGAGCAGCAGGTTGCCGTCCTTGGAGACCGAGTCGACCAGCATCTTCACCAGCAGCTCGGGCGACTTCCAGTCCAGGTTGTCGCGGTCGTAACCCCAGCTGCCGTTGAGGGTCTGGCAGGCCTCCCACAGCACTGGCTGCCCGTCGCGCGTCATCGGGCCGTCCGGCTGGTACTGCTCCGGCGTGACGAAGTCGCCGGGGATGTCCAGCCGGTCGTTGATCAGGATGTCCGGCTGCAGTTCCCGGACCATCGCCATCAGTTCCTCGGACCGCCAGTCGTCCCGGCCCTTGCCGTGACCGTCGCGGCCGTCGGGGTACTTGCGGCCCGGGTAGGAGAAGTCGAACCACATGATGTCGATCGGCCCGTAGTTCGTCAGCAGCTCACGGGTCTGCGCGTGCAGGTAGTCGGCGTACACCTGGACGTCCCGGCCGGCCGCCTTGGCGATGGCCTCCTCGTCGTCGCGCTGCGGGTGGACGAGGTCGATCGGGAACTCGGGGTGGTGCCAGTCGATCAGCGAGTGGTAGAACCCGACGCCGAGCCCCTCGGCCCGGCAGGCCTCGACGAACGGCCCGACCAGGTCCTTGCCCCACGCCGTCTTCGTGACCGTGTAGTCCGACACCTCGGAGTCCCACAGGCAGAAGCCCTCGTGGTGCTTCGTCGTCAGTACGGCGTACTTCATGCCGGCCTCACGCGCCGCGGCGGCCCACTTGCGCGGATCGTAGAGGTCGGGCTCGAAGTGGTCGAAGTACGGCTGGTAGTCCTCGTCGGTCAGCCGCTCGCGGTTCTTCACCCACTCGTGCCGGGCGGGCAGCGAGTACAGGCCCCAGTGGACGAACAGGCCGAACCGCCAGTCGCGGAACTTCTCGACGGATGCCGCGGGGGGCGCGTCGGTCATGTCAGCACTCCTTGAAGTAGTGGCATTTCTATCGGCCGCCCAAACCGGTGACGAGCAGGCCGCGGACAAGATGTTTCTGCAGCAGGATGACGAGCAGGACGGTCGGCAGCATCGCCAGCACGGACGCCGCCATCATCAGGTTCCATTGGGTGCCCTGCTGGCCGATGAACTGGGCCAGGCCGAGTGGGACCGTGCCCTTGTCCTCGACGCTGTTCACGATGATCAGCGGCCACAGGAAGCTGCCCCAGAAGCTGATGAAGGTGAACACGGTCAGGACCGCGATGGCCGGCCGGGCCAGCGGCAGCATGATCTGCAGGAACGACCTGATCGGCCCGCACCCGTCCACCCGGGCCGCTTCCTCCAGCTCGGCCGGGACCGTCAGGAAGAACTGCCGGAGCAGGAAGGTGCCGAACGCGGTGAACGCCCAGGGCAGGATCAGCGCCCAGTAGCTGTCCACCCAGCCGAGCGACTGCATCAGCCAGTACATCGGCACGATCAGCACTTCCTGCGGCACCATCAAGGTGCCCAGGAACAGCACGAACAGTTGCTCACGGCCCCTGAACTTCAGCCGGGCGAACGCGTACGCCGACATACTCGACGCGATCACCACGACCACGGTGCCGGCGATCGCCACGAAGATGCTGTTCATGAAGTAGCGGCCGAACGGCGCGAAGGTGAACGCGTCGGCGTAGTTCTGCCAGCGGATCTCGGAGCCGAACAGCTCGGGGGTCGGGGTGAACACCTCGTCGGCCGGTTTCAGCGAGGTCGAGACGGCGTACACCAACGGCCCGAGGAAGAGGATCGCGACCAGGATCAGCAGGATGTGCGAGACGCCGCTGCGGACCTTGCGGACGGCGCTGCCGGTATCAGACGTCATAGTGCACCCACCGCTTCTGGCCGATGAACTGGATCGCGGTGATGCCCATGATGATCACGAACAGCACCCAGCCCGCGGCCGACGCGAGTCCCATGGTGAGGAACTGCCAGCCCTGGTTGTAGACGTACATGACGATGGTCTGGGTGGACACACCCGGACCGCCCTGGGTCAGGATGAACGGCTGCGCGAACACCTGGAACGAGGTGATCAGCGTCATCGTGGTGGCGAAGAAGATCGACGGGGTGATCATCGGCCAGATGACGTACCGGAACCGCTGCAACGGCCCGGCGCCGTCGATCTGCGCCGACTCCAGTTGCGACTGCGGCACCTGGTCGAGGGCGGCGGAGAAGACCAGGAAGTTGTAGCCGAAGCCCTGCCAGACCGACATCGCCACGATCGACAACATCGCCCAGTTCGACGACCCGAGGAAGTTCGGCGCGGTCACGCCGAACCAGCTCTGCATCCCGGTGTCGATCAGGCCGCCCGGCTGGAACAGCAGCCGCCAGACCATCACGTTGGCGACCATCGGCGTCATCACCGGGATGAAGAACAGCACCCGGAACGCCTGCCGGCCCCTGATCTTCGGCCCCAGCCAGACCGCGAGCCCGAGCGAGACGACCACGTTCAGCGGTACGTACAGCACCACGAACAGCGCGGTGTTCAGCACCACCCGGCGGAACACCGGGTCGTTCAGCAGGTGCGTGTAGTTGTCGATGCCGAGGAACTGCCGCTCGCCGAACACCGGCCAGTCGAACAGACTGATCCCCAGCGCCATCGCGGTCGGGAACAGCGTGAACAAAGCCAGCCCGAACAGGCTCGGCGCCAGGAAGAGCCCGGCATACCGGCCGTCCCGTCGCAACGCGGGCCGGCGCCCCACCCGCTGCGTCCCGGGCGGGACGCTGGGCGGGGCAACGGTCGTGGTGTTGATGGTCATGGGGCCTCCCGGCCTGGACTGAGGAGCGCAGGGAGCGAAGCGACTGGAGCGACGAGGGAAGGCCGGGAGCCAAGGCCCCATGACCACGCCGGTGCCGGAGGCCCGGCCATGTGCACAGCCATCAGGAGCCGGCGCCTGCCTGGTCCTGGATGGTCTTCAGGGCCTGCTCCGGCGGGATCTCACCGTTCAGCGCCTGCGTCCCGAACCGGTTGAGCAGGTCGGCCACCTGGACCCAGTTCTTCGAGGTGACCAGCGGGATCGAGTTCTCCGAGGCGTAGTCGATCGTCTCCTTCGCACCGTCGATCCCCGCCGCGGTGAACCAGGCCGGGTGCGCGGCGATCCGGGCCGGGTACGCGCGGCCGGCCGCGGCCAGCGTGGTCAGCGGCTTCTCGCTCGTCATCGACATGATCGCCTGGAAGGCGGCGTCCGGCGTCTTGCAGGACCGGGAGATGCCGAAGCCCGAGCCGGCGGTGTACGTCTTGGAGCCGTCGGCACCGGCCGGGATCGGCGCGATACCGAGCTGGAACTTGACCTTGCCCTTGGTGTCGATCAGCGACCACGGCCCGTTCAGCTGCATCGCCGCCTTGCCGCCGACGAACTGCTGGGTCTCGAAGTCAGGGTTGCCGCCCGGCACCTGCGGCGCGATCTTGTCGGTCTTGACGAAGTCGGCGTACTCGGAGAATCCCTCGGTGAACTTCGCGTCGGTGAGGTTCAGCTTGCCGTCGGCCAGCGGCTCCGCGCCGGTCAGGGTCCGCACCCAGGACGTGACGCCCAGGTCGCCGGGGGTCGTCACCAGGCCGCTCTTCCCGGCGGCGGTGAGTTTCTTCGCGGCCGCCTTGAACTCGTCCATCGTCCAGCCCGGCTTCGGCTCGGCCACACCGGCGGCCTTGAACAGGTCGCGGTTGTAGAAGATCACCATCGGGCCGGAGTCGTACGGGATCGCGATCTGCTTCCCGTCCACCTTGAGGCCGTCCATGATCGGCTTGTCGAAGTCCTCGGTCTTCAGGCCGTACTTGCTCATCAGGTCGTCCAGCGGCAGCATCGCGCTCGCGTACGACGCGGTCCGCAGGCTCTGCATACCGATGATGCAGGGTGCCTTGCCACTGGCCAGCAGGGTGCCGATCTTGGACCAGTAGTTGTTCCAGTCGGTGCCCTGGAGCTTGACGGTGATGCCGGCGTGATCGGTGGTCGCCTGGTCGGCGACCTTCTGCCAGGCCGCCTGATCCTCGGTGCCGCCGACCCAGAACGACCAGGTCAGGTCGGCCTTGTCGGCCGATCCCGCACTGTCGCCACCGCCGCCGCTGCCGTCGTTGCCCCCACACGCGGCCACGGCCGTCAGCGCGAGGGCCGACAGGGTGGCGATCGCCCAACGGCGGGCTCGCGCTGGTGTTCGGTACATCCTGACCTCCAGGGGAACTGGTACCTCGAGAACGAAGTGATTCATCCGATCTATATGACGAACACTTGACATGAGTCAACACTTCATGTCCTTATTTCAGGGTCGAAACGAAAAGCTGAGCGTAAGAAACTCGCCAAGACATCCGATGTGTGCAACGCTGACATCGGATGTTTCCACCGTCAGGTCAGGAGGTGTGCGTGCGGGTCACCGACGAGGCGATCGACCGGATCAAGCAGATGATCGTGACCGGCGAGCTGCGGCCCGGCGACCGGCTGCCGCGCGAGCCGGATCTGGCCGCGCGTCTCGGCCTGTCCCGGAGCTCACTGCGCGAGGCGGTCAAGGCGCTCGCGCTGATCCGGGTGCTCGAGGTCCGTCAGGGTGACGGCACGTTCGTGACGAGTCTCGATCCGGCGTTGCTGATGGAGACGATGGGTTTCGTCCTCGACCTGCACCAGGACGCGTCCGTTTTGGAGTTCTTCGAGGTACGGCGGATCCTCGAGCCGGCCGCGGCCGCGCGGGCCGCGCTGCGGATGGCGGACACGGACATCGCCGCGTTGCGCAAGCTGCTGGACGAGCTCGGCCCGGAGCCGTCGGTGGAGGACCTGCTCGCCAGTGACGTGGAGTTCCATCGGCTGCTCGCGATCGGCAGCGGCAACCGCGCCCTCGCCTCGATCATCGACAGCCTGCGCCAGCCGACCTACCGGGCCCGGATCTGGCGCGGCCTGACCCAGAACGACGCCGTCGCCCGGACGCTGGCCGAACACCGGGCGATCCTCGACGCGATCGAGGGGCGCGAACCGGAGGTGGCCAGGTCCTGGGCGACGGTGCACATTGCCGGCGTCGAACGCTGGATCCAGGAGGCGGTCAATCTTGATGCTGTCGAAGCTCCACCAAGGCCGCGGAAGGCATCGGCAAAGTCAGCTCGAGTGCTGACCCGGTCCATGCCAGCGGAGTACTGACCAGCCGGCTGCGTTCGGCCAGTTCGGCGAGCTGATCCTCGGTCGGCCAGTCACCGATCCCGAGCTCGGCCGCGGCCGCCGAGACATCCCCGACTCCGATGCCGAGAGTGGTGGCCGTGGCCTGCCAGGACGGATCCACCCCTGGCAGCTCGAGGTGAACTGTCCTGGACAGCTCGGGTGCACCGTCGGCCTTGGTCTGGTCGAGGGTGAGATTCCACAGCAGTACGGCGATCCGGTCGCCATCCCGTGAGGCCCACGCCTCCACCAGACTCCCGCCGCCGTCACCGGTCAGCGTCACCGGCAGCTCGACTGGCCCGAGCCGGCTCAGCAGGCTCATCGCGTGGTAGCGCGGTTTCGCCAGTCCACCGACGGTCTGCAGGCCGAATCCGCCGTGCAGGAACCGCGGCGGCCGACCCAGCTCCTCGAAGTGGTCGGACGCGACCCAGTAGGCCAGCGCGTCGACCCGACCGGCCGCCGACCGCATCCCGCGCAGCAGGAACACGCCGGAGAACACCGAGTCGTTGATCGGGTTGAAGTGGGTCGGCGTGACACCCCACTCGGTCCACAGGATCCGCGCGTCGCTGAACCCGTGCCGATCCAGGGAAGCCTGGACGTCGAGTGGCGGACTTCCGTAGGTATGCGTCGACACGAAGTCCACCGGCGATCCGTTCGCGGCCGCGTGTGCGAGCAGGTCGTCGACCCAGCCGGCCGCGGCCGACGACGGTCCGCCGATCGCGAGTCGTGCGTCGACCGACTTCACCGCCGCCGCGGTCGCGTCGTACAGGTGGAGCCACTCGGCCTTGGTGCCGGACCAGAAGACCTCCAGGTTGGCCTCGTTCCAGACCTCGAAGTCCCAGGTGAGCACCTCGTCGAGGCCGTACTTCTCGACGAGGTGTTGCACCAGTGCGCGGACCAGGTCGTGCCACCGCTCGTACGACTTGGGTGGTGAGATGATCGCGCCGTACGCGAATACGGTCTTCGACGGGTCACTGGCCAGATCGCGTGGCATGAAGCCGAGTTCGACCACTGGCCGCAGCCCGATCGCTAGCAACTTGTCGTAGATCGCGTCGACGACGGAGAAGTCGTACGACGGTTCGCCGTCGACCTCGGTGTAGACGCGGGTGTCGTCGTGGAAGATCGCGTGCGCCCGGACCGTCCGGACCCCGATCTCGTCGTGCATCCGCCGGAGCGCGTGCTCCAGTTCGGCGCCGATCTCCCGGCCGCCGCTGCGGTCGGTACAGAGCAGTTGGCTGAGCCGTTCGCTGCCCACCATCGGAGCCCATGGCTTGGGCAGCTGGGTGCCCTCGGCCACCGCGTCCACGGTGACCGAGACCACCGGAACCGTGCCGTCGGCAACCGACGGAACGGCGCCGACGACGGCACTCGCCCGCCCGGCCACGGTCACCTCGGGAACGCTCGCGACCGCGTACCGGTACGGCGTCCCCGGGGTGCACGTGGTGTCGACGTACGGCGGCGCCGGGACCGACAGGACGTCACCGCTGTGGTGGTCGACGGGCTCGAGCGGACCGTGGTCACCGGTCCCGCGCAGGATCAGGTATCCCACCGCGCCGTCCACCGGCGACCAGTCGATGGTGACCTGACCGGCCCCGCCGATCGCGGTGACCTCCTTGGGTGGATCGAGGTCCGGGAAGGCGAACCCCCGTTCCTCGTCGCTGCGCACGGCGATCCGTGCGTCCCAGTCGGCCTTGGCTTCGTCGTGCTGCATAGAGTGTCTCCCGTTATTCGAGGCCGGATTCGA
Source organism: Kribbella sp. NPDC049174 (assembly GCF_043197365.1). Classification (NCBI taxonomy): domain Bacteria; kingdom Bacillati; phylum Actinomycetota; class Actinomycetes; order Propionibacteriales; family Kribbellaceae; genus Kribbella; species Kribbella sp. NPDC049174. The sequence continues at coordinate 262,646 of NZ_JBICSZ010000005.1, forward strand.
ACTGCTCCATCGCGATCAGGGGCCGGATCCTCTGCTCGACCGTCCGGCTGCTGAAGTTCCGCCGGATCACGTCATTCGCGAAAACATTGCCGATGGCACCCATCACCATGGCCTGATCGAGGGACAGGTACCGCTTGGCGATCGTCCCGGACCGCACCGCGACCGAGTCGTAGAAGCCACCACCGGCGTACGCCTTGAGGTTCGTCTCGATCCGGGACAGGTTGTCGATCGCCTGCCGCGGCGCGTACTGCATGGCCAGGAACGCCGCGTGCGGGGTAACCACGCCGTCGCCGAAGGTCGGGTTCGGGTTCACACCCTCGCGGCACCCCTCGAAGCCGGCGTCGTAGTTCGTCGCCTCCAGGTCGGACGGGTAGCCGCCCGGGTCCATCCCGATCGCGTCGACGCCGTACACGGAGTACCCGCCCTTCGGGTTCGAGGCCGGCGAGAAGCCCCAGTAGCCGTACTTGGCGTCGTCCATACCGTGCTCGATGTGCGCGCGGACGGTGAGCGGGTGGTTGATCCCCCAGCTCCGCGGCGCCCACGTCGACTCGGGGACGAACAGGTCGGGCATCAGCGACTCGAACATGTCGCCGCCCCACGACGGCACCAGCCGCATGCCGCGGTACGAGTACGTGCCCTCGAACACGTCGAGGCCGAGATACGTCCGGTGCACGCCCTTGGGCCGCTGCTCCACCCAGGACCAGTCGCACGAGTCCGGGAAGGTCCGGTAGGTGGCGAAGTACTGCGTGTGCGGGACCTGTCCGAGGGCGAACCCGATGTACGGCGCGATCCGGGCCTCGGTGTTGCACGTGTCGTAGTGGAACTTCCGGTAGTACACGTCCGGTCCGACACCCGCGTGGTTGCCCTTGTCGGTCTCCTCGTCCGGCGGCGAGGTCTCGAAGAAGCCGCCGCGCATCAGTCCGCCCGGCCTGGCCGCGGGGTTGTAGTAGAACGCGAAGTTCATCTTGTTCAGCAGGGAGTCGGCGAGGGCGCGGGCGCGCGGTTCGGCGTTGCGCACCACCATCAGCGCGGCCGCGAACCAGCCGTTGTCGACACTCGAGACGAACGGCGTGATCGCCCTGGTTCCGTCCGGGTCCGTGGTCAGCACCTCGCCGGTCGCCTCGTCGTACCAGTTGAAGTACATGCCGCTCGGGTCGTGGTGGTCGACCTTGGTCATCGTGGTCAGGGTCTGGGTGATCCGGCGGTACGACTCCTGCGGCGAGATGATGCCGAGGTGGCGGGCGACGACCGTGCTCCACAGGTAGCCGCCGATGTTGGTCGGTGAGGTGTAGCCGCTGCGGACCGGGTTCGTCACGGACTCGCCGATGTTGTCGGCGGGCAGGCCGGTGGTCTCGTCGGTCATCGCGACCAGGCTGCGCCAGGTGTCGCGGGCCCAGCGGCCGACGAGGGCACGATCGGTCTTGGTGGGGCGCCAGTTGCCCTTGAGCAGCGCGGCCGGATCAGCCTGATGATTCGACGCCGGCCCGGCGTACGACGTACTGGCCGAGGTGGCACCGATGAGAGCGACGGAGCCGGTGGCGGTGAGCAGGGTGCGGCGACTGATGTTGGCGGTCATCTTGTCTCCAGAGAAGGTCTATTTGAGGCCGGTGACGGCGATGCCCTTGGTGACGTGGCGCTGGAAGATCAGGAACATCACCAGCACGGGTATGACGACCACGACCGCGCCGGCCATCAACAGGCCGTAGTTCTGCGCGTTCTGGCCTTTCGAGTACAGCGCCAGGGCGACGGGGAGGGTGTACTTGTCCTGGGTCTGGGCGATCACCAGCGGCCAGAGGAAGTTGTTCCAGGAACCGAGGAAGGTGAGGATGCCGAGCGTGGCCAGGGCCGGCCTGGTCAGCGGCAGCATGATCCGGGCGAAGATGCCCAGTTCGCTGCTGCCGTCCACCCGGCCGGCGTCCATCAGGTCGTCCGGCAGCCCGAGGAAGAACTGCCGCATCAGGAACACACCGAACGGCGAGACCAGGAACGGCAGGATCAGGCCGGGGTAGCTGTTCGCCATCCCGGCGTTGGTGACGAGCACGAACAGCGGCACGAAGGTGACCATGCCGGGAACCATCAGGGTGGCCATCACCAGCACGAACAGCGCGTTGCGGCCCTTGAACCGCAGCTTGGCCAGCGCGTAGCCGATCATCGAGCAGAAGGCCAGGTTCCCGGCCGTCACCGCCAGCGCGACGACCGTCGAGTTGAGGAAGTAGCGCGGGAAGCTCTCCTTGTTGAACAGGTCCACGTAGTTCTGGTTCGTCGGCTGGTCCGGCAACCAGGTCGGCGGGACCCGGAGCAGTTCGCCCTGGGTCTTGAAACTGCCGAGCAGCATCCAGACGAACGGCGCCGCGACGACGATCAGGCCGAGCACCCCGATCAGGTAGATCCACCAGGTACGGCGCATCACTTCTCCCTCAGCAACCGGAACTGGATGAACGTGACGACCGCGATCACGACGAACAGCAGGTACGCCATCGACGTGGCCAGGCCGTAGTTGCCGAACCCGAACTGCTGGTACGTGTACATCGACACCGAGATGGTGCTGTTCAGCGGACCGCCCTCGGTCATCACGAACGGCTCCTCGAAGAACTGCAAGTAACCGATCCCTGTCGTCACGCAGTTGAACAGGATGGTCAGTCGCAGCAACGGCAGGATCAGGTACCGGAACCGTTGCCACGGGTTCGCACCGTCGATCTGGCCGGCCTCCTCGACCGACTGCGGGATCCCTTGCAGCCCGGCCAGGAAGATGATCATCGCGGACCCGAAGTTCCGCCAGACCGCCATCGCGATCAGCGACGGCATCGCCCACGTCTTCGACGCCAGCCAGTTCGGCCCGTCGATGCCGACCCATCCGAGCACCGTGTTCAGCAGACCGGCGTCCGGGGCCAGCACGAACCGCCAGATGACCGCGATCGCGACGATCGAGGTCACCACCGGCAGGTAGTAGCCGACCTTGAACAGGCCCTGGAACCGCTTCAGCCCGCGGTCCAGCAACACCGCGGCGGCCAGCGCGACCACCAGGGTCAGCGGTACGCCGATGACGACGAAGTACGCGGTGTTGAACGCGGCCTTCCGGAACGTCTCGTCCTGAAAGGCCTTGACGTAGTTGTCGAACCCCACACCGTTCACCGCGAACGGCGTCCGGAGATCACGCTGGCGCATGTCGGTGAAGCTCATCAGCAGCGACCCGAGCACCGGCCCGGCGGTGAACGCGAGGAACAGCACGGCGAACGGCAGCACCAGGATCCACGCGGTGGCGGTCTGGTGGTCGAGGCGTCGCCGCGGACGCCCGGGTGGCGGGGTGGCGGGTGCCGCCCGGGCGCGCGGTTCCGTGACGGTGGACATCAGATCAGCTACCCGTGCCGATCGCCGTGGCCTTGGTCTGGGTGGCCTTGGCGGTGTCGGCGGGGGACTGGCCGGCCTTCGCCATCTTCTCGATCTCGGTGTCGAACGCGGTCGCCACCTGCTCCCAGTTCACGATCGCCGGCGGGGCCTTGGCGGACTCGAGCTGCTTGCCGAAGACCGGCAGCAGCGGGTCGGAGGCGATACTCGGGTCCTCCCACGCGCTCTTCACCGCGGGCAGGTCGGACGACATCTTGAACCAGGCGGCCTGCGTCTTCGCCTCGGACAGGAACTTGACCAGCTTCCAGGCGCTGTCCTTGTTCTTCGTGGTCTTGAACACGACGAAGTTGGAGCCGCCGACGAACGACGTGGAGGTCTTGTTCTTCGGGATCTCGAAGACGCCGATATTCGGCTTGATCGCGTCACCGCCGAGTTTCGCGATCGAGCCCGCCATCCACGGCCCGGAGATGAACATCGGCACCTGGCCGCTGACGAACTGCGCCTCGGTCTGGTTCGGCGGCAGGTCGGTACCGGCCAGCTTCTCGGTGAAGAAGCTCTGGTAGTACTGCAGCCCTTCCTGCATCTCCGGCGTGTCGAAGGTGAACTCCTTCTGGTCGTCGGTGGTGAGGTTCGCACCGGCGGACCAGGCGAACGGCATCACCGTCTGCCAGGACCCGCTGCCGCCCGGCTGCAGGTTGATCCCGTACTTGGCGCCGGCCTTCTCCTTCATCGCCTTCGCCATCGCCTTCAGGCCGTCCCAGTCGGTCGGCGGCGTGGTGACACCGGCCTTGGCGGCCAGGTCCTTGCGGTAGTACACCAACCGCGTCTCGACGTACCAGGGAACGCCGTACTGCGTGCCGCCGACCTTGGTGGTGTCCAGCGCGCCGGGGTAGAAGCTGGCGTTGTCGAAGCCCTCCGGGGTCGGGTCGAGGGCGCCGAGGTCGGCGAACTCGCCCATCCAGGTGGTGCCGACCATCGCGGCGTCCGGCAGCGTCTGCGCGGTGATCGCGGTGGTGAACTTGTTGTGCGCGGCGTCCCACGGGATCGGCGTGACGGTGACCTTCACGCCCGGGTTGGCCTGCTGGAACTGCTCCATCAGCTTGGGCAGGTTCTCGCCCTCGGTGCCCATCGCCCAGACGGTCAGGTTGCCGGTGGCCGGCCCTTCGCTGACCGTCGTGGTCGCCTGTGAACTCCCGCTGGGGGAGTCCTCCGACCTGCCACACCCTGCCAAGGCAAGGGCAGTGGCGGTGATCGCAGCGCTGCCGATCACCAGCCGGCGGCGGATGCTGTGGGTGATCATCTGTGTCTCCTCACTCGGTTACTGCTGCATCCCCCGTGCCGCAGCTGTCCCGCAGCACGAGTTGTGTTGCCAGTACGTCGTTCCGCGCGCGGGTCCGCTCGCCCGTCACCCGCTCGTGAAGTCGTTGTGCCGCCAGCCGTCCCAGCTCGGTCATCGGCTGCCGCACCGTGGTCAACCCCGGCGACACATACCGCGCCGCCATCACGTCGTCCCATCCCGTCACCACGATCTGTCCTGGGACGGCGACGTCGTTCGCCTTGAGCGCGGCCACCGCCGCCAGCGCCAACTCGTCGTTCGCGCACACCAGCCCGTCGGGTCGGCGGGTGGTTGCCTGTAGCACCTTCTCGGCGACCTCGCGACCGGCCTCCTCCGTGAGCGGAACCCGCTCCGGCTTCGGCACCTGCAGCCCACGGGCCTCGTGTGCCTTGGCGAAACCGGCGTACCGCTCGGAGACGTCGTACGAGCTGGCCGGGTCGCCGACGAAGAGGAGGTGGGTGCGGCCGTGGTCGAGCAATCGGGTGGTGAGCTGCTCGGCGCTGGCCGCGCTCTCGCTACGGATCGAGTCACAGCCGGTGACCGGCGGGCGGGCGATCAGGACGATCGGTACGTCGGCCTTGCGCAGACCCTGGATCGTGGGCTGGTCCAAAGCGTTGCCGTGGACAACGATTCCGTCGACCCGGCCGGCCAGGTCACGGACCGTGCGGCGCGGATCGGGGTTGCCGTGGGTGACGGTGATGATGACGCTCTGGCCGTGTTCGCCGGCCCAGCGCTCGTACCCCATCAGCAGGTCGCCGTAGAACGGGCCGGCCAGGTCGGGCAGCACGAGCCCATGCGCCTCGTGCCGTTGTACCGCCAGGCTCCGGGCGGCGCGCAGCGGTACGTAGTTGAGCTCGCGTGCCGCCTGGTCGACCCGGGTCCGCGCCTTCTCCGACACCGGTCCGGTCCCTTGCAGGACACGCGAAACCGTCGCGATCGACAGTTTCGCCCGGGCCGCGACGTCGTAGATCGTCGCCGGCCGGCCGGTGGGTCCGGAGGCCACTGCTTGCTCCTGGGGGTCGGAGTGGAAGCGCTTACAGTTTTCGACCCTGCCCTGTCCGGGGTGGATTGGTCAAGACCTCGGGGGTCATCTCCGACGATGCGGTGCTTGTTTTTGCGAAGATGAGGGTGTGACCACCACTGAGCGACAGGACCAGCTGTTCCTGATCCGGCACGGCGAGACCGAGTGGAGCAAGTCAGGCCGGCACACGTCGACGACCGACCTTCCGCTGACCGCGGAGGGCGAACACGTGGCCGCCTCGCTGAAGGAGAAGCTGGCAGGGGAGACGTTCGAGCTGGTGCTCACGTCACCGCGGCAGCGGGCCCGCCGGACCGCGGAACTCGCGGGCTTCGGGGATGCCGAGGTGGACGACGACTTGGTCGAATGGGACTACGGGGACTACGAAGGCATCACCACCGCGGAGATCCGCACGACCGTGCCGGGGTGGACGGTCTGGTCGCATCCGGTACCCAACGGTGAAACCCCCGCCCAGGTCGCCGCCCGGCTCGACCGCGTCAACGCCCGCATCGCCGCCGTACCCGGTGACGTCCTGGTGTTCGGTCACTCCCACGCTCTGCGTGCGTTGACCGCCCGCTGGCTGGAGCTCGACGTCACCGGAGGCCGTCACTTCGTCCTCAACACGGCCACCATCTCGGTGCTCGGCTGGGAGCGCGGCTCACCGGCTGTTCACCGATGGAATTCGTAGAGATCGATGGTGCAGCGCTCCTCGAACCCGAGGGCGGCGTACACGGACTTCCCGGCTTCGGATGCGCCGAGTACGCCGTACTCGACGTCGTGGACCTCTCGGAGAGCGGCGTAGGTGATCGCCGCGCCGATGCCGCGGCGGCGCGCCTCGGGAACGGTCATCACGAAGTAGACCCCGGCCACTCCGGCCGCGAGGAAAACAGTTGTTGTCGCGACCGCCTCACCGTTGACCCGGCCCAGGTAGTGCCGCCAGGGATCGCCGTATCCGAGCCGCCGATACACCTCCGCGACCCACCGCGCTTCTTTCTCGCCTTCGCCGAAACCACGTCCGAGCGTCGCCTCCCACGTGGCGAGCGCCTCGTCGCTGTCCACCCGGGTGATCTCGAGCCCGGGCACTTCCGCCGGTCTCCGGAGCTCGGACAGCTTCACCGCCATCCCGGGCTCGCTGCCACCGTACGTGAACCCCGCGTCGAGCAATCGCTTGCCGAGATCCGCCGGGCGCATGGACGGGCCCACGTGCCAGCTTCCCGGTACGGCGTACTGGTTCATCAACTGGATCGACTCGGCGATGACGTTGTCGTCACTCGTAAGGTCCGCCGCGACCACCGCGTTGTGGTAGTCGATCGGTGAGCCGCCGATCGTCCAGCGCACGGTGCCGTCGTCTCGCTGCACCCCACCGCCGGCGGCACCCATCGCCATCAGCAGTTCAGCGGCGTTCTCCTCGATCGCGCGCATCGGCTAGCCCGGGAGGGCGTTCCACTGGGCGAGCGTGGAGGCGAGCAGCGTGGCGGTCGGCAGGTTGTCGAACTCGTCACGGCTGACGAACTTCGCGTCGCTCGCGTCGTCACCAGGGGTGAGCGTGCCACCGACCGCCGATGCCTCGTAGTCGCGGATGACATAGAGCTGGCCGTTCGGGCCCTCGCGTTCGACCTCGCCGACCAGCGGGCCGACTGTGACTGTGAGACCGGTCTCCTCGGCGACCTCACGGGCCACCGCGGTCGGATCGTCCTCACCCGGCTCGACCCGGCCGCCCGGCAGCGACCAGAGGCCGCGACTGGGCTCATCCGCCCGGCGAACCAGGAGTAGCCGGTGCCGGTCGTCGTACACGAGAGCTCCGACGCAGTCGACGCGGTGCGCATTCATGCCACCACACCATATAGAGCCTGTCTGTGGATAACGACCGGTTCTGGGGTCGGGCGCAGATAGCATCAGCCCTGACAGTTGTCCATGGAAGGGATCCGGCCCCGCTCGTGCGTATCGACCTGCACACCCATTCGAACCGCTCGGACGGCACCGACCCGGTGGACGTCCTGATGGCGCACGCCAAGCGGGCCGGCCTGGACGTGATCGCGCTCACGGATCACGACACGGCCGACGGGTGGGCCGACGGACGGCGCGCCGCGGAGGACCTCGGCCTCGGATTCGTCCCCGGGATCGAGATCTCCTGCAAGCTCAACTACATCAGCGTCCATCTGCTCGGGTATCTGCCCGATCCGTCGTACCCGGGGCTGGCCGAGGAGCTGCGGATCGTTCGCGACGGCCGCACCGACCGGATCCCGTCGATCGTGGCCCGGCTGAACGGCCTCGGCGTCGACCTGACCGTCGACGAGGTGCTCGCCCAGGCGACCGGTACGCCGTCGGTCGGGCGGCCGCACGTGGCCGACGCATTGGTCGCCAAGGGCACGGTCGCCAACCGGAGCGAGGCGTTCGACCGGTTCCTCGCCGACGGCCGGCCCGGGCACGTGTCGCACTACGCGATCGAGCCCGGCCGCGCGATCGACCTGGTCCGCGAGGCCGGCGGTGTGCCGATCATCGCCCACCCCTGGGGCCGGTCCAGCTACAAGGTGATGACCGCGGACACCATCGCCCGGCTGGTCGAGGACCACGGCCTGGCCGGGATCGAGGTCGACCACCAGGACCACTCGCCCGAGTCCCGGACGGCGCTCCGCGGCATCGCCCAGGACCTCGGCATCATCTACACCGGCTCGAGCGACCACCACGGCGACGGCAAGATCGACCACGACCTGGGGGTGAACTCCACCGAGCCGGAGCAGTTCGAGCGGCTTCTCGAGGTCGCGAAGATCAACGCGGCGGCCGCGGACGCGACGGTGCCCGAGGCCTACCTGCCGTGAACGATGTCATCAACCTGTCGCTGCTCAGCTCTGTCTTTGTCACGTTGTTCGTGATCATGGACCCGCCGGGCACCGTTCCGGTGTTCATCTCACTGACCGCGGGCCAGTCCCGCGCGGTCCGGAAGAAGGCCGCTTGGCAGGCGGTGCTGGTTGCGTTCGGCGTGATCGTGGTGTTCGCGGCATTCGGCCAGCAGATCCTGCACCACCTCGGCATCACGCTGCCGGCGCTGCAGTGCGCGGGCGGTCTGCTGCTCCTGCTGATCGCGCTGCAGTTGCTGACCGACACCGCCGAGGATCCGGTCCAGACCAAGAACGTCAACATCGCCTTCGTCCCCCTCGGTACGCCGTTGCTCGCCGGACCGGGTGCGATCGTCGCCACGATGGTGTTCGTGCAGCGCGCGGACGGTTCGGTGCCGGACGTGGTCGCGATCTCGATCGGCATCGTCCTGATCCACCTGGTGATGTGGCTGACGCTGCGGTTCTCCGGCGTGATCATGCGGGTCCTGGGGGAGAACGGCGTCCTCCTGGTCACCCGGATCGCCGGTCTGCTGCTGAGCGCGATCGCCGTACAGTTGGTTGCGGATGCGGTGACAGACTTCATCAAGGCGGGCTGATGGACGACATGCTGCCCGGGATGCCGGCGGCGCTTTTCGTCGCGACGCCGACGAAACTGCTCACCTTCGCCGACTGCAAGCGGAAGTATCGCTATACCTACCTCGAGACGCCGCGGCCGTCGAAGGGTCCGCCGTGGGCGCACCAAACGGTCGGAGCCATCGTCCACGAGGTGCTCGCCGACTTCTTCGGTCGCTGGCCGGCTGCCCGCCGTACGCCGGATGAGGTGGTCGCCAAGATGCGGTCGAGCTGGCGGAGCGAGGGCTTCCGGGACGAACGACAGTCGCTGGACTGGCGGGATCGGTCGACGTCCATGGTCCTGGGTTATCTCCGCGACTCCGATCCGTACTACGTACCACGCGGCGTGGAGCGGACCGTTGCCTTCACCACCGAACGGGCCTCCCTGCGCGGCCGGGTGGACCGGATCGACGAGCGGCCGGCCCGAGATGGCAGCGGCGGGACCGAGCTGGCGATCGTCGACTACAAGACCGGCCGTCGCCCGCTGACCTCGACGGATGCGCGGTCGTCGCTGGCGATGGCGCTGTATGTGCTGGGTGCGCGGCGGGTCCTGCACAAGCAGTGCACCCTCGTCGAGCTGCACCACCTGCCGACCAACACCGTCGCGGCCGCCGATCACGACGACGCCTCGCTGGCTCGGCACCAGCGTCGGGCCGAGTCGATCGCTGACGACGCCGTCACCGCCGAGGCCCGCTGGCACGAAGGTCTGACCCCGGCGCAAGCCGACGAGGCGTTCCCACCGGAGCCGTCACCGTTGTGCGGCTGGTGCGACTTCGTCCGCACCTGCCCGGAAGGCCGCCGAGCCGCCCCACCCCGCGACTCCTGGGCCGGCCTGGACGACAGCTCGCCCATCCCGCTGGAGGACGCGAGCTGATGGGGCGTGCCAGCGCTGTGTGCGCGGGATGCCAGCGGAGGGCTGGAAGCTGAGGGCAACTGAGAGAGGGGTTGCCTGATGGGCGCGAAGACTGTGAACAAGCTGCCGGTGCCGGGTGCGACGCTGCACTACGAGGTGTCGGGATCCGGGCCGGTGCTGCTGCTGATCGCGGGTGGCGGAACGGACGCGGGGATCTTCGGCGGGATCGTCGGCCAGCTCTCGGCGGACTACACGGTGGTGGCGTACGACCCGCGCGGCAACTCGAGGAGCCGGTACGACGGCGAGCCCCGGGACGAGAGTGTCGAGCAGTCGGCCGAGGACGCGCTGGCGGTGATCGAGGCGGTCGCCGGTGACGAACCGGCGTACGTGCTGGGCAGCAGTTCGGGCGCGATCACCGGGCTCGAGCTGATCACCCGGCATCCCGACCGGGTGCGGATGCTGGTCGCGCACGAGCCGCCGGTCGTCGAGGTGCTGCCGGACGCGGTCGATGCGCGGGCCTTCTTCCAGGACGTGTACGACACGTACCACCGCGACGGTCTCGACGCCGCGGACCTGCTGTTCAGCATCGGCACCGGGATGGACCAGGACGAACTGCCGCCGCCGGAGGACCTGCTGCCCGAGTTCGTCGAACTCTTCGAGCGGATGCGCGCCAACTCGGGAAGCTTCTACCAGCACAAACTGCTGCCGTTCACCCGCTACCGCCCGGACCTGGACACGCTGAAGACGGTCGCCGACAAGATCGTCCCCGCAGCCGGACTGGTCTCCGCGGAATACCTCCCCGGCCGCCCGATCCAGATCATCGCCGACCACCTCGGCTGGCCCGTCGTCACCTTCCCCGGCGGCCACACCGGCTACGCCAGCCACCCCGCCCCCTTCGCCACGCTGCTGGCCCGCCTCCTGGAAGCCGACCTCCCCTGATCCACCGGCCCGGGCGTGGGTCTGAGGGGTCCCACGCCCGAGCCGGTCGCAAATTCCTCCCCACACACACCACCCGCGCCGTCCGATCGTGGTTGGTTCCGACCAGCTGCACGTAACCCAGTTGACGGTCGCCGGCTGGGCGTCGTAGTGTCCGATCCTTTCCTTGATAACGGCGTGGGTCATCCATGCCTGTCACAGTGGTGTCCGAACCCCCGGGTCTTTCCAGATCCGGGGGCAGTTCTGCGTGCCGCTGGACCGATCGGACACCACCTCGAGCGATGAGAGGAGGTTGCCGTGGGCGTCTACTGGGCGATCGGCGTACGGTCGTTCCGCCGGTTCTCGACGTACCGGATCGCCACCGCGTCCGGCGCGTTCACCAACACCGTGTTCGGGTTCATCCTGTGCGGTGTCTACCTGACGCTCTGGCACGAGCGCCCAGGTCTCGGCGGGTACGACGTCTCGGACGCGCTGACGTTCGTCTGGTTGCAGCAGGGCCTGCTGATGCCGATCGGGATCTTCGGTGCCACCACCACGGTGGAACTGGGCGAGCGAGTCCGCAGCGGCGAGATCGCGGTCGACCTGTACCGGCCGACGCACCTGCTGCTGTGGTGGCTCTCGGTCGACTTCGGGCGGGCGATGTTCCAGCTGATCGTTCGCGGTGGCGCGCCGCTGCTGGTCGGATCGCTGGTGTTCGACCTCAAGTTTCCGTCCGGCGTGATCAGCTGGCTCGCCGTCGCGGTCGGGCTGGTGTTCGGCATCCTGGTGAGCTTCGGCATCCGGTATCTGGTCGCGTTGTCCGGGTTCTGGATCATCGACTCGCGCGGGATGGAGGCTCTCGGACTGATGCTCTCGCTGTTCTTCTCCGGGACGATCCTGCCGCTGGTGGTGTTCCCCGGCTGGATCGGCGAGTTCGCCCGGGCGACGCCGTGGGCCGCGACCCTGCAGGTGCCGATCGACATCTGGCTCGGCCGCAATCCCGGCGGGACGGTGTCCGCGCTGGTCTTCCAGCTCGGCTGGCTCCTGGTGCTGCTGCTGATCTGTCAGGTCACCACGTTGTTCGCGACCCGGAAGGTGGTGATCCAAGGTGGTTGAGCTCCGCCGGGTGCCGGGGCAGTACTGGATGCTGGTCCTGATGTGGATCCGGTCGGCCCTGGCCTATCCGCTGTCGTTCCTGCTGATGCTGTTCACCGGGATGATGATTACGCTGACAGACTTCGCCGCGATCGTGCTGATGTTCAGCCACATCGACGCGTTCGGCGGGTTCACGCTCGGGGAGATGGCGTTGCTCTACGCAACGGCCTCGATGACGCTCGGACTGGCCGACCTGGTCACCGGCTCGATCGAGCGGGTCGGGCAGCGCATCCGCGACGGTTCGCTCGATGTCTACCTGATCAGGCCGATGCCCGCCTTCATCCAGACCGCCGCGGACGGGTTCGCCCTGCGCCGGATCGGCCGGCCACTGCAGGCCGGCGTCGTCCTGGTGTTCGCGCTCGGCAACCTCGACGTCGACTGGACCGTTGCCAAGGGCCTCATGCTGGGGTTGTCGATGATCACCGGGTCGATCATCTTCGCCGCGATCTTCGTACTCGGCGCGGCGTTCCAGTTCATCTCGGTCGACTCGGCCGAGGTGGCCAGCGCGTTCACCTACGGCGGTCAGACGCTGACTCAGTACCCGCTGAACGTCTTCGGCAAGGACATCGTCCGGGCCGTCACCTTCGTCGTACCGCTTGCCTTCGTCAACTACTACCCGGTGCTGTTCGTGCTGGGCAAACCGGCGCCGTTGGGGTTGCCGTCCTGGATCGGCCTGCTGTCCCCGGTGGTCGCCGCCGCGATGGTCGCGCTGGCGTCACTGGCGTGGCGGGGCGGTCTCCGTCGTTACCGCAGTACAGGGAGTTGAGCCCATGCCAGTCATCGAGTTGTCCGATGTGTCCCGTGCGTTCACCATTTCGTCGCGGACCGGGTTCCGCCGTACCCGCCGCGAGGTCCGTGCGGTGGACGGACTGTCGTTCACCGTCGAGCCGGGGGAGGTGATGGGGTACATCGGGCCGAACGGCGCCGGCAAGTCGACCACGATCAAGATGCTGACCGGCATCCTCGTCCCGAGCGGCGGCTCGATCCGGGTCGCGGGTGTGGACCCGTCGCGCCATCGGCTCAAGCTGGCCAAGCGGATCGGAGTGGTCTTCGGTCAACGTACGACGCTGTGGTGGGACCTGCCGTTGAAGGACTCGTTCGCCGTCCTCCAGAAGATGTACGACGTCCCGCGGGCCCGGCACGCGGAGAACCTGGCCACTTTCGTCGAACTGCTGGACCTCGGCGATCTGCTCGACGTACCGGTCCGTCAACTGTCGTTGGGCCAACGCATGCGCGGCGACATCGCGGCCGCTCTGCTGCACGATCCCGAGATCGTCTACCTGGACGAGCCGACGGTCGGCCTGGACGTGATCAGCAAGGCCCGGCTGCGCGAGTTCCTGGCCCAGGTCAACGCGGAACGCCGTACCACCGTCATCCTCACCACCCACGACCTCGACGACATCGAAGCCCTCTGCACCCGCGTCATGGTCATCGACCACGGCCACCAGATCTTCGACGGCACCCTCGAAGGCCTCAAAGCCAGCCAGTCCGCCCCCCGCACCCTGGTAGTGGACCTGGCCACCTCCCTCCCACCCATCGAGATCACCGGCGCCACCGTCGTCAAGGTAGACGGCCCCCGCCAGCACCTGACCTTCCCCACCACCACCAAGGCGGCCCCCCTCCTCTCCCAAATAGCCGCCAACTACCCCCTGCTCGACCTAACCATCGCCGAACCCACCATCGAATCCGTCATCACCCAGCTCTACACGCCCACCCGCACCTAGGCGAGATCAGCAACCATCGAGGCAAACACCACCTCGGCATCCATCCCTTGGTCGTCCTCCCGCCACCGTCGCACCGAGTCCGGAAACTCCTGCTCGTCAACCGCCCCCACCCCGGCGCCGATCAACCGCTGCGCCTCAGCAATCCCGATCTCGACATACTCCAACTCATTCAAGAAGTAGAAGGCATGCCGAGCCCCTTCGTTGCGGTGGAACTTCCCCGTGTTCACCACATAAGTCCAAACATCCTCCTCCACCAACGCCGCCACCCACAGCTCCCGCTCCCCGTCCTTCACCAAGTACAGGCGAGTCACAACGACCTCAGCGGTTGTAGCCGGCCGCGATGGAGAGCACATCCGCGGGGTCGAGCGGCTTGGGATCGGCCTGCCACACGGCGAGATCCTCGGCCTCCTCGGCTTCGTCCAGTCGCCCGAGTCCGTCGTCAATCAGTCGCCGCGCCTCAGCCGGCCCGATCTCCTCGTAGCTGAAGTCCCGTTCCATGTAATAGTCGTTGCGCAAGGCATTGTTGTCATGGAACTTCCCGGTGTTCGCCACGTACGCATACATGGTTTCGTGCGCCAAAGCTGCTACCCACAGCGGCTCGCCCTGCTGCTTGACCAGATAGAGCTTCATCGCATCATCCCGTCGTTCTTCGTGGTCACTGGCGTGTGTACAGTTGCTCGTGGCGCGCTCGTCGACAGCCGCTCCGGGGGAACCGGCCGCGCTCTGGAGTCAGAGTAGTTGCAGACCGCCACGGTGCGACCGCCCAGCTCGGTCAGGCCGTCGATGCCTGGTGGGGCTGACAGCGTCGCCGACAGATCAACACACTTCTTCCGGGCGGCGCGTTCATCCTTCGACGCGTGGGCGCTGCGCTCGATCTCGTACCAAGGAGTTGTCAACTCCTTGACCTTCGCCGAGGCGGCGGAGTGGAACTGCACCTCGACACGGTCGATGCCCGGAACGGCGAGATAGGCGTGAACGCCCTTGTAGCGGGATCCGTCGGTGTACGACTGGACGGCGTACGTCACCCGCCAGCCCTGATCTGTCAGTCGATCGATCGTATGGCGTGCGGCGTCGACCAACTCGTTGGACGACGCGGTGAGCGCCGTGTATCGCAAGACGTCGTCCAGAGGGATCCGACTCCGCTTCGCCGATGCGTTCCGGATCTTCCGGGCCAGCGAGTCCGGCGATTTGACTCGGCTGGCGAGGTGGTACGGCGAGGCAGTGGGCGGCAGAGAGGCCAGGAACTGGGCAGTTATCCGTGGCTCGAGGGCAACGGTCCGCTCCAGAAGTTGAAGGCTCTTCCTCGAGGCCTTGGCGCCGTGGGCGCGGGCTATGTCCGCCGCGGTCAGAGCGTTCTCCCCCCAGTCGAGGGGGCCGTTGCGTTCGAATGCTTGGTGGAGGGTGGACGGTTCGGGTGGTTGGGCCGGGGCGGGTGGCATGTGGTCTCCCCAGGTCGTTTGGTTCTTCGACCGTAGTTACTGGGGCGATGGCTGTGGGGTGGGTTTTGGGGATCTGTGGATAACTCGGGGAGGTTACGAACGGGGGGTGGGGTGTGACTTGGGGTGGGTGGGGTCGTTGGAAATCGGGTAGGGACCCAACCGGAAGTGGGATTCGGGGGTAGACAGGGTATGCCGACGATGACGGATGAGCCGGCGGTGGTGGTGGGGCCGCCTTCGGACGGGCTCGGGTTTGCGGAGTGGGTGCGGCCGCATCTGCCGGCGATGGCTCGTCTGGCGGCGCGGCTCGCGGTGGGCGCGGACCGGGACGACATCGTCCAGGAGGCGCTCGCGCGCGCCTGGTCCAAGCGGAGTCAGTACGACGCGAGCCGGGGGACCGCCTCGGCCTGGCTGCTGGCGATCACCGCGGACCAGGCTCGGAAGGCGGCCCGGCGGCTGCGGCCGGTCGGGGAGCTGGAGGACCATGACGGCCCGGTGTCGCGGCCGGATCTGGACGCCCGGATGGATGTGGACCACGCGCTCGCCACCTTGTCGGCACGGCAACGCCTCGCGGTGGACTGTTACTACTTCGCCGACCTGTCGGTTGCCGACACGGCCGCGGTGATGGGCTGCTCCGAAGGCACCGTCAAGTCCACCCTGTCCGATGCGCGGGCCCGCCTGCGTACCCTGCTGGAGGTCAGCGAATGAACCCGACCGACGAGGTCGACGACCTGCTGGCGCGGGCCGGCGCGCGGTGGCGTGCCGACCAGCCGTCAGCCCCCGAGCCCGACCTGGAGCGTATGCTCGGCGGTCGCCGCCGCCCGCGCGCCTGGGTGCCGGCACTCGCCGCCGCCAGCGTCGCCGCGATCGCCGCCGCCGCGCTCACCGTCCTGCCGGGCGGTGACAAGGAGCCCGTCGCCGGTCCGGCCGGCACCAACTCGACGTCGAAAGCGTTTGCTCAAGGCAATCAAGCTCCCAACGACGACTTGCTCGTCCGCGACGGTGACCGGGTCGAGGTGGGCGGTCAGGTCATCGCCGCGCCGGGCAAGGAGCCGGTGTTCTGTCCGCCGCTGCCGCGGCCCGCGATCGGCTGGGCGAAGGGCCAGGAGCCGGCACCGTCCTGCGAGCCGCAGTATGCCGTCACGCTGAAGGGCCTGGACCTGAGCAGACTCGCCGACGCCAAAACGATCAAAGGGGTGCGGACCGGTCAGACTCAAGTGACCGGCATCTGGGCCGGCCAGGCGATCGAGGTCCAGGACCAGCGAGTGCCACAGACGCGGTCGACCACGGCGGAGTTGCAAGTCCCGCCGGACCAGGTGCCCTGCCCGGAGCCCGCCGGCGGGTGGAAGGCCGGGTACCTCGACATCGACAAGGTAGCCGTCTCGAAGTTCCTCGACTCTCGCCAGGACCAGGCCAACGACCCGCGCGTGCTGTATCCGAAGGGCCACACGCCGGGTGCGCCGGAGGTGTACACGATCGGGGTGGCGCACGGTGATCTGGCGGCCTTCCGGACCGCGTTCGAGAAGGTGTACGACGGCAACCTGTGCGTGCACCAGGTCAAGCTGAGCAACGCCGACCTGGCCAAGATCGGTACGTCGATCGGTGACGTGATCAACAAGGGGCTCGGTGTGTACGGCTACGGCGCCGCCGACGTCGACAAGTTCGGGATCATGGCCCTGGTGTACGACGAGGCGCTGAAGACCGCTCTCACGCCGGGCGGACTCGAGAACTTCGACCTCGAGGTCGCGGTCAAGCCGGTCAAGTAGTCAGCGGTCGTGGAAGAACCTGGTCAGTAGACGCGCGGTCGCGGCCGGCTGCTCGATGGCGGGGGAGTGGAAGGCGTCGGGGATCACCTGGGCCTCCACGCCCAGGGTCTCGGCCATGGCGCGCTGGACCGGGAGCGGCCAGCCGTCGTCGCCCTCGCCGTACAGGACCTGCGCCCGCACGCCGGACTTCGCCAGCTGGTCGGTCTTGTCCTGCGTGTCCATCAGCCGCCGGGTGATCTCCGCCAGGCTGACCGGAACGTTGCCGGTGAACCGCTTCCGGAGGAAGGCCGCGATCTCCTCGGGCGGTGCGACGTACGCCGGGCCGCTGCTGTCGTGCTGCAGTTTCAGGTCGTACACCTGCTCGATCGGCAGGTTGTCCAGCCCGTAAGCCAGCAGCTGCAGGCCCTGCAGTGTCACCTCGTCGGTGAACGCCGCCGGACCGGAGCACATCAGGCTGATCGTCGAGAACACGGACGGATCGGTGAGCACCGCCTCCCGCGCGACCAGTCCGCCGAACGAGTGCCCGACCAGCTGGCTGTAGCCGCCGAGCGCCGTGCTCATCGCGACCACGTCGGCGCCGAGCTCTGCCAGCGTGTACGCCGACGGGTCGGCCGGGCCAGGCGTCTCGTACTGACCGCGCTGGTCCACCGCGACCGTACGCCAGCCGTAGCGGCACAGGTGGTCCACCAGCGGAGTGAAGTCCTCCTTGCTGCCGGTCCACCCCGGCACGAGCAGCACCGTGCCCAGCGGCGTACCGATGTCCGGCACGGCCATCAGGGTGGCGAAGGACCCACGGTCGGTCTCGAGGGTCGCGGGGCGTACCCCGTCGGGCAAGGTCAGCGAACGCGGCGTACTCACAAGTAAAGAGGGTATCTGCTCAGTCCGTCCGAACCAGTGTGGCCGTGGCCACGCCGAGCAGGACCACAATGGCGGCGCACATGACGGCTGCCAGCTGGATACCGTTGGTGTAGGCGTCGCGGGCCACTTCCAGCAGCTGCTGCGCGACCGGACCGGGCAGGCGCTCAGCAGCCGCAATCGCACCACCCAGCGTGTCGCGAGCAGACTCCGGCGCACCGACCGGGATGCCCGCGCGGTACACCGCAGCGACCAGACTGCCCGCTATGGCGATGCCCAGTGCGATACCGAGCTCCGTGCCCGTCTCGCCCATGCCAGACGCCACACCGGCCTGCTCTGGCGGCGCACTGCTGACCACCACGTCGTACGTGAGCGCCAGCACCACCTGGATGCCCAGACTGGCGATAGCCAACCCGACCACCATTGGCATCCGACCTGTCATGGCCATCAGGACCAGTCCTGGTACGGCGGCCACGAAACCGAGCGTCATCGCCGTACCGGGCCGCAGGTGACGGACGACCCACGGCGCACCGAGCGTGCCGATGATCCCGGCGACCATCGTCGGCAGCATCCACAGCCCGGCCTGGAGCGGCGACATGCCGAGCACCAACTGGAAGTACTGAACCGTCAGGAACCCCATCGCCGCGAGCACGTACAACCCGAACATCTGTGCCCCGAGCGACGCGCTGAACGTGGCCCGGCGGAACAGCCGCAGATCGATCAGCGGCTCCGCCAGCCCCAACTGGCGCCGCCCGAACACCCAGCCCAGGAACACGCCGACCACGGCGATGCCCACCCCGCCCGAGTGGAACCCGTCCTCCGCGGTCTCCTTGATCGCGTACACGACCAGGACGATCGCCCCGGTGGAGAGCGCGACGCTGACCAGATCGATCCGGCCGGCCCGCACGTTCCGGAACTCAGGCAGCAGGATCGGCGCCGCCACCAGCAGCACGATCAGCGGCGGTACGCCGATCAGGAACACCGAACCCCACCAGAAGTGTTCGAGCAGGACGCCGCCGATGAGCGGACCGGCCATACCGCCGATCATGAAGTTCGTCATCCAGATCGCGATCGCCAGCTGCCGCTGACCGGGATCGCGGAACATGTTGCTGAGCAGTGACAGCGTCGACGGCATCAGGGTCGCGCCGGCCAGCCCGAGCAGCGCGCGGGCGGCGATCAGCAACTCGGGACTGGTGGCGAACGCGGCCAGGACCGAGGCGACCAGGAACCCGGCGGCACCGATCATCAGCAGCCGGCGGCGGCCGATCCGGTCGCCGACGGTGCCCATCGTCACCAGCAGCCCGGCCACCACGAAGCCGTAGACGTCGATGATCCAGAGCAGCTGGGACGAGCTCGGGGCCAGGTCCGTGCTCAGCACGGGTGCCGCGAGGTGCAGCACGGTCCCGTCCAGACCGATGAGGATGGTCGGCAGTGCGAGCACCGCGAGCCCCAGCCATTCCCGCCGCCCGGCCCGTGCTGGGGCACCAACCCTCGGCTCGTCGCACTCGGGGGTCGGGGGATCGGGGCACACAGCGGTTCCGGTCATGCCCACCATGCTGGAAGTTAAAGAGAGGTTGAGGTCAACCCCCGGGGTGGGACCGGGCGTTCCGGCGTGCGGCACAATGGCCGGGTGCCTCGCACGATGGCGGTAGCCAACCAGAAAGGCGGCGTGGCCAAGACGACCACTGTCGCGACGCTCGGCGCTGCCCTGGCCGAGCGCGGTCAACGGGTGTTGCTGGTCGATCTGGACCCGCAGGCCTGTCTGACGTTCTCGGTCGGGATCGACCCCGAGGAGCTGGACAAGTCGATCCACCACGTCATGCTCGGCGGCGTGAAGGCACGCGACATCCTGGTGGAGTTCGAGGACGGGCCGGACCTGCTGCCGGCCACCATCGACCTGGCCACCGCGGAGGTGCGGCTCGCCCGCGAGAGCGGTCCGGAGCAGGTACTGCGGACCGCGCTGCGTCCACTGCGGTCGTCGTACGACTGGATCATCATCGACTGCCCGCCGACGCTCGGACTGCTGACGGTGAACGGGTTGTCCGCGGCGTCCGACGTACTGATTCCGTTGCAGTGCGAGACATTGGCACATCGTGGCGTAGGGCAACTACTTGACACGATCCACGACGTCCAGCGGCTGACGAACCCGGGGCTGCACGTGCTCGGCGTCCTGCCGACCCTGTACGACGGGCGGACGACGCATGCCCGGGCCGTGCTGGAGACGATCGCCGACACATACTCACTGGACGTACTGGCGCCGGCGATCCCGAAGTCGATCCGGTTCGCGGAGGCGCCGGCGATCGGCGAGACCATCCTGAGCACGTCGCCGGCCTCGCCCGGTGCGAAGGCCTACCGGGCGCTGGCCGGCGCGTTGCTCTGACCTACTGCCCGCTGACCTATTGCCCGCTGTCCGGGGCCTGGCTAGGTGCTAGCGCCGGCTGACGCCGCAGCCGGTTCCGGAACCGCCACAGCGGTACGCCGATCAGCGCCAGCAGCACCAGGAACGGCAGAACCGCACCGAGCGCCGTCGCCAGCGCGGAGAACGTGGCCGTGAACGCGTCCCAGCCGCCCTTCAGCCCGGCCAGGAACCCACGATCCGGGTCCTCGGACACCGGCGCCTCGCCCTTCGCGGTCAGCGTGAGCGCGAGCGTGGCGAGTTCGGTCTGCAGGGCGAGGTTCTTCTGCTTGGCCAGCAGTGACTCCAGGTCGGCCTCGCGCCGGGTCAGCTCGGTCTCCACCGAGACGATCTCGCCGATCGTGTTCGCCTTGGCCAGGAGCACGCGCATCCGTTCCAGGCTGGCCCGCTGGGAGGCGATCCGGCTCTCCACGTCGACCACCTGCTCGGTGACGTCGCTGGATTCCTGGTGGATCTGGAGCCGCTTGCCGAGCTCGGACAGCCGCTGGATCGCGGTCTCGTAGGACGCGGTCGGCACCTTGAGGACGAGATTCGCCCGGCTGATCTTGCCGTCGTGGTCGCTGCCGGTGTCCTCGGAGGCGACCTGTCCCTTGAGACCGGTGATGACCGTGATCGCCTTCTGTCGTTGGGCGTCCACGTCGTCGGCCTCGACCGTGAGCGATCCGGTCTTGATGATCGCGCGCGTGATCGTCGGCTGAACTTCGGTCTTGCCCGGCGCCTGCGGTGCACTCCCACCGGCCTTGCCGTCGGCCGCCTCGGAGCCCGTGTCCTGCCGGTCGGCCGGTGCGGCCGCTCCGGACACGCTGGAGCTGTCGCCGCTCTCGCCGGAGCACCCTGCCAGCAGCACCATCCCCAGCAACGCCACCCCGGCCGCGGCAGTCTTGATCCGCCTCATCACCCATGCCCCTCTCTCGTGGTTACCGCTGGGACGGCAACCGAGGGGCAGGGTGTTGCAGGTTCAGATCACCTTTCAGCCACGGTCGGGCGACGGGCAGGTCACTCCGGGGCGGAGAACAGCGGGACCGTCGGGCTGGTCGCCGGCTCCGGTGCCTTGGCAGCCTTCGACCCCCGCGGCGCCGACGCCTTGGGCGCCTTCGACTCCTCGGCCTTCGAGCCGGCCTTCGACTCGGTCTTCGGCTCGGCCTTCGAGTCGGTCTTGGGCTCGGTCTTGGTTTCGGCAGCCTTCCGGGTCCGGGTCCGCGTGCGCTTCACCGGCTCCGCGGTCTCGGCAGCCGCCTCGGCCGGCGCTGCCGCCGTCTCGGCAGCCGCTTCGGCCGGCACTGCCGCCGTCTTGCGGGTCCGGGTGCGCTTGACCGGCTTCTCAACCGGCTTCTCAACCGACTCGGCAACCGCGGACTCGACCTCGGCAGCCGGCTCAACAGCAGCAGCCGGCTCAACAGCAGCAGCCGGCTCAACAGCAGTAGCGGACTCCGCCGTCTTCCGGGTGCGGCTGCGCTTGCGCGGCGTACGCTCCGGCGCCTCCGCCGCCTCGGTGGACGACTCGGCGGTCGGCGGGACCTGCGTCTTCGCGGTCACGTCCGACTCGGACTTCGGCTCGGTCGCCACCCCGTCGACGGTCTGGCCGCTGCGGGTGCGCTTGCGGACCCGGTTGCGCTTCCGGGCCGGCCGCTCGCGACCCTCGCCACTCTCGGCGCGCTCGCTGCGCTCCTCGGTCCGGCGCTTGTTGTCCCGGCCGGCGGGCTTCTCCTCGCGCGACTCCCGGGCCGGCTTGATCCGGCCCTTCGCGTCGGTCGGGATGCCGAGGTCGTGGTACAGCTCCGGCGATGTCGAGTAGATCTCCTGCGGCTCGTCGTACGGCAGATCGAGCGCCTTGTTGATCGTCTTCCACCGGGTCACGTCGGCCCAGTCGACGAAGGTCACCGCGATCCCGCTCGCACCCGCCCGCCCGGTCCGGCCGATCCGGTGGATGTAGGCCTTCTCGTCCTCGGGGCAGGTGTTGTTGATGACGTGCGTTACACCCTCGACGTCGATGCCGCGAGCCGCGACATCGGTGCAGATCAGTACGTCGATCTTGTCGCCGCGGAACCGCATCAGCGCCCGCTCGCGGGCCTGCTGGTTCAGGTCGCCGTGGATCGCGGCGGCCTTGAAGCCGCGGTCCTGCAGGTCGTCGGTGAGCCGGGACGCCTCGCGCTTGGTCTTGCAGAAGATCATCACCCGGCCGCGGTCCTCGGCCTGCAGGATCCGGGCCACCACCTCGGGCTTGTCCAGATCGTGGGCCCGGTAGACGAACTGTGCCGTGGTCGGCACCATCTGGGTGTCCTCGTGCGACTCCGCCCGGATGTTCAGCGGGTGCCGCATGTGGGTGCGGGCCAGCGCGATCACGGCCGACGGCATCGTTGCCGAGAACAACATCGTCTGACGCAGCTCGGGCGTCTTGCGCAGAATGCGTTCCACGTCGGGCAGGAAGCCGAGGTCGAGCATCTCGTCGGCCTCGTCCAGCACCAGCACCTTGATGTGGCTGAGGTCGAGCACACCGCGGTTCGCCAGGTCCAGCAGGCGTCCCGGCGTACCGACGACGACGTCGACGCCCGTCTTCAGCGCGTCCAGCTGCGGCTCGTACGCCACTCCGCCGTACACGGTCAGAACCCGGACGCTGCGGACGGTGGAAGCAGTGGTCAGGTCCTTGGCGACCTGGATGGTCAGCTCGCGGGTCGGGGTGACGACCAGCGCCTGCGGCTTGCCGGGCGCGGCGAGCTCTTCGTAGTCGGCCTCGCCGGGGGAGATGGTGCGCTGCAGCAGCGGAATACCGAAGCCGAGCGTCTTACCGGTCCCGGTCCGGGCCTGGCCGATCAGGTCGGTGCCCATGAGGGCGACCGGGAGCGTCATCTCCTGGATCGGAAACGGCTCTACAATGTTGACGCGGTCGAGCGCGTCGCAGATCTCGGGCAGCACCCCGAGCTCTCTGAAGGTGGTCAGGCTGATCGCCTCTCACATGCTTGTGCGGACAGGTGTGTTCAGTGGCCGGGCGCCAAGAGCATTCCAGCTCCGTCATGAGGCGCGGGGACACTGTGCAAGCACCTCGCACCAGCTTGCCCATCTGGGCGCGTCACCGGCGAATCGCCCACCAGTGTAGCCGCAACGGCTGTCAACGCCGCTTCGTGTGGTTTGCGCCACTCGCGGTCCGGTCCAGATAGGGTGCCGGGCATGGAGCAGACGGCCTTTGATGATCCCGCCTACCGGGCCGCGGCGGTGGATCTGCTGGGAGTTCTCGCCTACGGCGAGCTGACCGCTTTCGAACGGATGGCCGAGGACGCCAAACTCGCGCCGACCCTGAACGACAAGGCCGAGCTGGCCGCGCTGGCGACGACCGAGTTCCAGCACTTCCAGCAACTGCGGGACCGGCTGGTCGCGCTCGGCGTGGACCCGGTGGAGGCGATGACGCCGTTCGTCACGCCGCTGACCGCGTTCCACGACCACACCGCGCCGTCGGACTGGCTGGAGGGCCTGGTCAAGGCGTACGTCGGGGACGGCCTGGCGAACGACTTCTACCGCGAGATCGCGTCGTTCGTGGACGCGGAGACCCGGGCCCTGGTGCTCGAGGTGTTCGCCGACTCCGGGCAGGCCGAGTTCGTGGTCGACCGGGTCCGGGCCGCGATCGAGGAGGACCCGAAGCTGGGCGGCCGGCTGGCGCTGTGGGGACGTCGTCTGGTCGGCGAGGCGCTGAGCCAGGCGCAGCGGATCGCCGCGGACCGCGACTCGCTCGCCGCGCTGCTGGCCGGCAGCGTCGACCGCCCGGGGCTGGACCTGGCCGCGATCGGCCGCATGTTCACCCGTCTCACCGAGGCTCACACCGCCCGTATGACAGCCCTCGGTCTCCAGGCCTGAGCACAACGGAGGCCTGGGCGACACGGCAACGGCCGCCTGCCCCTTTCGGGGTGGCGGCCGTTTGGTGGTGCCTGCAGCCTGGGCTCAGGCGGCTGTCGTCTTGCTGTTGCGGGAGGAGATGAACGCGACGACGATCGCGGCGCAGATGATCTGGATCAGGTACTGGATCCAGTCCGGGCCGGCCGTGTCCTTGACACCGAGGAAGTAGGCGATCAGACCACCGAGGAAGGCGCCGATACCGCCGCCCAGGATGGTCCAGCCGAGGCTGATGTTCTGCTTGCCGGGAAGCACCAGCCGAGCCAGTGGCCCGAAGATGATGCCCGCGATGAGACTGACGATGATCATCCAGATCCAGAAGCCCACGGTTCCTCCTTGAGGGATGGCTGACCTGCGCCCAACTGGCGCCCCGTGACAAACCAGACCAATGCAGCGCAGGTCTTACCGCCATCGTGCCCTGTGTGTGGCACTCCGCAACCGGGACACGCTCGACTGTGTCCGGACCGGGATCAGATCGCGCCGAACCCGACCTTGCGGATCGACACCTCACCGATCTCGACGTACGCGAGCCGGTCGGCCGGAATGATCACCCGGCGGCCCTTGTCGTCGGTGAGCTGCAGCAGGTTGGACTTACCGCTCAGCGCCGCCGCGACCGCCTCCTGGACCTCGTCCGGGCTCTGCTCGCTCTCCAGCACCAACTCACGATTGGCGTGCTGCACGCCGATCTTGACCTCCACGAAACCCTCCGGGCACGTTCCGACCGGCGGCTCTCGCCGGTGACTGTTCGAGCCTAGCCGCTGCCGCCGCTCAGCTCTCACCCGTCCGCCCAGAGCAGAACCTTTCGGTGCGCCGGTACGACGTACCGAATCAGGCGTCGGTGCGGGGGAAGCCACCGATACCGCGCCAGGCCAGCGAGGCGACCATGTCGGCCGCGTGCTCCTGGGGCAGGGACGAGTTGTCGGCGGCCAGCCAGTAGCGGGCGCTGACCTGCGCCATGCCGACCAGGCTGACGGCCAGCACCATCGACTGCTCGCGGTTCAGCCCGGCGTCCGCGCTGATCACCTCGGACACCGCCTCGGCGCACGCGTGGGTGACCCGGTCGACCCGCTCCCGCACGGCCGGCTCGTTGGTCAGGTCCGACTCGAACACCAGCCGGAACGCGCCCTGGGCGTTCGCCACGTAGTCGTAGAACGCGTGCATCGTGGCCGTGACCCGCTGCTTGTTGTCGTCGGTCGACTTCAGCGCATCCCGGACCGAGGCGACGATCGCGTCGCAGGAGGTGTCCAGCAGGGCCAGGTACAGCTCCAGCTTGCCGGGGAAGTGCTGGTAGAGGACCGGCTTCGAGACGCCGGCGCGGTCGGCGATGTCGTCCATCGCCGCGGCGTGGTAGCCGTTGGCGACGAAGACCTCCTGAGCCGCCTCGAGCAGTTGCGCGCGACGGGCCAGCCGCGGCAGGCGGCTGCCGCGTTTCGGCGCGGTCTCGGGTGTCGTCGACACAGTCGGCTCCTTCGGTGGTGCGGCACGGCGGCTCGGGCTCGACCGCCGGGTCGTTCCCCGAATCCTACCCAGCAGTCCTTCCCGCCAGTAGCTTCCCCGCCGATCGGTGTTCCATCGTGGTACTGCGCGCGGTCCCGGCGTACTGCTTCAGCGGCTCAGCGGTAGTCGTCCTCGTCCGTGTCGCCGACCTCGCGGCGCTGCTCGTCCACATCGGCCGGATCGGCCTCGATCGGTACGCCGGAGTCCTCGGCGCGCCGGTCCGTCGCCGCACTCTGGCGTTGATCCAGTACGTCGGCCTCGGGGGCGTCATCGGGCACGCTGTCGAAGCCGGGACCCTCGTAGTCGGGCTCACTGGTCATGCGACTGCTCCTCTCGATCACCGACGGTTACGACGGTAGCGGCTTCGGGTCGTCGTACATGCCTTCCAGGACGTCGCCGTACTCCTCGATCCGGGCCAGCACGTCGTGCGGCAGGAACCGGAGCTCCTCCGGCGTGGTCGCCGAGGCCACCTCGTCCCAGTCGATCGGGGTGGACACCCGCGGCTCCTCGGCGCCACGCAGCGAGTACGGCGCCAGTGTGGTCTTGGCGCTGGCGTTCTGACTCCAGTCGATGAACACCTTGCCGGGGCGGAGCGCCTTGGTCATGTTGGCGGTCACGTTCTCCGGCAGTGCCTCGGCCAGCTGCTCAGCGAGCTGTTTGGCGAAAGCACTGGTCTTCCGCGATGACGCCGGCTCGATCGGCACGTACAAGTGCATGCCCTTGTTACCTGACGTCTTCGGCCAGCCCTCCAGCCCGAAATGGCTCAGCAGCTCCCGCAGTGCGAGCGCCACATCGCAGCACTCGACGATGGTGGCTCCAGGCCCCGGGTCGAGGTCGAACACGATCAGGTCGGCCTGCGGGTCCTTGCCGGTGTCTGACAGACCGATCCGCCACTGCGGCAGGTGCAGCTCGAGTGCGGCCAGGTTGGCCAGCCACACCACCGTCTGGACGTCGTCAGCCACCACGAAGTCGGCCTCGTCCCGCCCGGTCGAGCTCCCTGGGGTCGGCAGCGTCACGGTCCGCACCCAGGCCGGCGTACCGCGCGGAGCGTTCTTCTCGAAGAAGTACGGCGCCTCTGTGCCGTCAGGCCACCGCTTACGGGTCAGTGGCCGGTCGGACAGGTGTGGCAGCAGCAGTGTGGCGACCTGGTGGTAGTAGTCGATCACCTCGGCCTTGGTGAAGCCGGTGTGCGGATACAGCACCTTCCCGAGGTTGGTGAGCTTCATCGTCTGCCCGTCGACCTCGGTGGTCAGTTGCTGCGGTGCGGCTGCCATGCCTCCCAGTCTCCACCCGCAAGCAGTCCTAACGGGCCAACGCTGGACCGGTGTAGCTGAAGCCGATGGCGACCTACCATGGGTTCCGTGGATAGTTACGCGGCAGTAACCGGTGGCCACGCCCCGTTGGGGGTGCAGGAATGGCCGGCGCGGCGCGTGCCGGTCGCGGGAGTGGATCTCCATGTCAGGGACGCCCCCGGTGCGGCGGCGGACCTGCCGCCCGCTCTGTTCGTGCACGGCCTCGGCGGGTCGTCGCTGAACTGGACCGCCCTGGGTCTGCTGCTCAACGACACGGTCCGCGGTATCGCCCCGGACCTCCCGGGTTTCGGGCGTACGCCGCTGTCGGGTGCCGCGGGGATCAACGAGCAGGTCGACGTACTGATCGCACTGCTGGAGCGTGAGGTCGACCAGTCGGTGCACCTGTTCGGGAACTCGATGGGCGGGGCGACCTCGGTCGCATTGGCCGCACGCCGGCCGGACCTGGTCGCATCACTCACACTCATCTCTCCCGCGCTGCCGCATCCGCGGGCCTCTGTGACCGCCCTGTGGTTCGCGGCGGTCGCCACGCCGCGGCTGGGGCAGGTTGTGCTGACGCGGACCCGGCAACTGCCTTTCGACCGGCGGCTCCAGGCGTCACTGGCGATGATCTTCGGCGATCCGCGGTCGATCCCGCCTGAGGTCAAGGCGGCGTACGAGGAGGAGTTGCGCCGCCGCGACACGGACCCGTGGGGGATGCTGGCGACGGTGCAAGGTGCCCGGAGCATCCTGCGGTCGTCGCTGGCGCCGCCACGCCGGTCGCTGTGGGCCGACGCGGCCAGGGTCGAGTGCCCGGTGCTGCTGGTCTACGGCGGGAAGGACCGGCTGGTCGATGCCCGGATCCGGACCAAGGCCCACCGCCAGTTCCGCGACGCGCGGTTGCTCTATCTGCCGCAGTCAGGCCACGTCGCGCAGATGGAACACCCCGAACACGTTGAGCGCGCGTTCCGTCAGCTGATCGGTTGATCGAGTCACAGCTGTGGTCGGACTGAGACACGGTTGAGCAGCTGGTCGGATCAACTTTCCTCTCGCTCATGGAGTCGGACGAACACTGTGTTCGTCGAACGAGAGGACCACTGTGCGGGTAATGGGCAGACTCATCAGAAGCCTGTCGCTGGGGATGGTCGCACTACTGGGTGTGGGGGCGTTGCACGCGAACGCCGCAACACCGGCCCTTCAATCACAGAAGGCAGAGCCGCCATCATCGGTTGCTAAAGGCAACAACTGGGACGTGACACCGGTGGCCTCGGGCTACCGGTTGACCTTGCGTCTCGCCGCGCCGGCGCCGATGCGCGCGTCGCTGCCGCTGCTGGCCGTGGACGGCGTACCGATCGGGGTGGCCAGACAGTCGCCGGACCAGCGGACGCTGACCCTGCTCACCACCGACCCGGCTGTACTGAAAGCACGCGACGTACGACTGATCTGGTCGGGTGACGTCGGCAAGAGCACCGGCCGGAACCGGAGCCAGGCGGCCGGGCCGACCGATGCCCACTGGCTGAAGGCGAAGCAGGGGCCGCCGCTGACGGCCGATCCCGGTGCGCTGGGCAAGTATCAGGTCGACACAGCCGAGTACAACCTCGGTGACGAGGCGGTCTACCTTCCGGGCCTCGGACAACGGTCCGAAGTGCGCGGGAAGGTCTACACGCCGCGCGGTGCGGTCGGGCCGCGGCCGCTGGTGCTCCTCCTGCACGGCCGGCACCAGTACTGCTACGGCGGCGACGAGCTCACCCCGTCGGACAAGCCGTGGCCCTGTTCGGGCGGCGCCAAGCCGGTGCCGAGCTTCCGCGGGTACGACGGCCCGGCCCAGGCGCTGGCGAGTAGCGGCTACCAGGTCGTGTCGATCAGCGCCAACGCGGTCAACGCGTACGACGGTGATGTCTACGACTCGGGTGCGCAGGCACGAGCCGAGTTGATCCTCGATCACCTGGCGCTGTGGAAGAAGTGGTCGACGATCGGCGGCGGACCGTTCGGCCGCACCTTCGTCGGCAAGGTGAACCTGCAGAGCGTCGGTCTGATGGGCCACTCGCGTGGTGGCGAGGGTGTTGCCCGGGCCGCGGTGCTCAACGCCGACCGGGGTGGGCAGTACGGCATCCGTGCCGTCCTGCCGCTCGCGCCGACCGACTTCGCCCGTGCCACCGTGCCTGGCGTTGCGATGAGCGTCCTGCTGCCGTACTGCGACGGCGACGTCGCCGACCTGCAGGGCCAGAAGTTCTACGACGACACTCGCGACTCCGTCACCGGCGACAACGCACCACGGTCGACCGTGACCGTGCTCGGGACCAACCACAACTTCTTCAACACCGAGTGGACTCCTGGACAGTCCGAGGCGCCGTCAGGTGACGACTGGTTCGGTGAGGAGAAGGAGTCGCCCTGCGGTGCGAAGTACGCGGGCCGGCTGACGGCCAAGGAGCAGCAGGCCGTCGGTACGGCGTACATCGCGGGGTTCTTCCGGCTGCAGCTCGGCCACGAGACGAAGTTCCTGCCGCAGTTCGACGGGTCCGACGCGCGGGCGGCCTCGGCTGGGCGGGCCGTCGTCCGTGTGGTGTCGCAGGCGCCGCTGGTATCGCGGCGGGACGTGAATGCCCTCGCCAAGGCACTGCCGGCAGGGTCTGTCACCGGCAAGGCGTCAGCGACAGTGTGTGCGGGCGTGACGCAGCCGTCTGGTCGGATGGCTGCGACACCGACGTGCATGACGACGAACGACTGGGCCAACGCTCCGCACTGGGGCACTGCCTGGTACGCCGCTCGCACACCAACCACTGCGGTGACCAAGCTGAGTTGGACCGGGACTGACGGCGTACTGCGGCTCAACCTGCCTGCTTGGCAGCGCGACGTACGACGGTTTGCCGCACTGTCGTTCCGTGCCGCGCCGGACCCGGCCGGTGCGCCGAAGACTGATCTGAGTGTGCGTGTGGTCGATGGGCGAGGCCGTGCGGCCGTCGTACCCGTGTCTGCTGTCAGTGACGCGCTGGTGCGGATGCCAGGGCGTGGCGACAGTGGGCTGCCGAAGAACCTGCTGCGGACCGTGCGGATCCCGGTGGGGTCGTTGAAGGGCGTGGATCTGCGTGACGTGCGTGCGGTCGAGTTGCGGACCGACCGAGTGGCGCGTGGGTCGGCGTACGTGAGTGATGTCGCGTTCTCGTCGCCTGGGGTCGGGCTGTCGGCTCCTGCCCGGTTGCTGCCGCAGCTGTCCGCGTCGAACGTGACGGTGAAGGAAGGCGACAAGGGGACGAAGTCGATGGACTTCTGGGTGACGCTGTCGCGGCCGAGCATCCGTCCGGTCAGTGTGTACGTCGAGACGAGCGGGGACCTGGGGACTGCTGTGGGCGATGTCACTCGGCAGCTCGTGTTCAAGCCGGGGCAGGTGCGGCAGAAGGTCAGCGTGCCGGTGACCGGGAACACTCGGGACAGCTACGACCTGCCGTTCAACCTGGTGCTCTCGGCGCCTCGGGAGGGGCTGCTGAACCAGTCCTTCGGGCATGGTGTGGTGATCGACGACGACGCCACGCCGACGCTGACGGTCGGGAACGGGGCGGCGGGCGAGAAGGCCGGTGCGGTGCGGTTCCCGGTGAAGCTGTCGGCGCCGAGTGACAAGATCGTGAACGTCTTCGGGGTGCTGACCGACGGTACGGCGGTGATCCGGAAGGACTACCTGGGCGAGTACGACGACGGGACGACTCCGCCCAATCGCACCGTCGAGGGGTACGTCGAGCCGGGGAAGACGGTTGGGGATCTCCCGGTTCGGCTGGTGGACGACAAGGTGAAGGAGCCGGCGGAGACGTTCAGCGTCAAGGTGCAGGCGGTGGACGGGGCGGAGATCAAGCTGCCGGTCACGGTCAAGGCGACGATCACCGACAACGACTGAGCGGCAGAGGTCCGCATCCCGGGGTGAGACGGGGATCCCGGGATGCGGACTGTGGTGGGGGTGGTTGGGGATGTGCGGGAACATGGAGGAGGGCCGGATGGTTGAAAACCGGAGAGCCCACCGACATCGTTCACGAGGAGCCGACACGTGTCATTGCCACCGCTGGTCGAACCGGCTGACGAGCTGACCATCGACGAGGTCCGCCGGTACTCACGGCACCTGATCATCCCCGAGGTCGGGATGGCCGGGCAGAAGCGGCTGAAGAACGCCAAGGTGCTGGTGATCGGCGCCGGCGGCCTGGGCAGCCCGGCGCTGCTCTACCTGGCCGCGGCCGGTGTCGGCACCCTCGGCATCGTCGAGTTCGACACCGTCGACGAGTCGAACCTGCAGCGCCAGATCATCCACGGCCAGTCCGACGTCGGGAAGTCCAAGGCCCAGTCGGCCAAGGAGTCGATCCTCGAGGCCAACCCGTACACGAACGTCGTCCTGCACGAGGAACGCCTCGACAACGACAACGTGTTCCAGATCTTCGAGCAGTACGACCTGATCGTCGACGGCACCGACAACTTCGCCACCCGGTACCTGGTGAACGACGCCGCGGTGCTGCTCGGCAAGCCGTACGTCTGGGGTTCGATCTTCCGCTTCGACGGCCAGGTCAGCGTCTTCTGGGCCGAGCACGGCCCGTGCTACCGCTGCCTCTACCCCGAGCCGCCGCCGCCGGGCATGGTCCCGTCCTGCGCCGAGGGCGGCGTCCTGGGCGTGCTGTGCGCGTCCGTCGGTGCCGCGCAGGTGACCGAGGCGATCAAGCTGCTGACGGGGATCGGCGACCCGTCGCTGGGCCGGCTGAACATCTACGAGGCGCTCGACCTGAACTGGCGCACCCTGAAGGTCCGCAAGGACCCGAACTGCGCCATCTGCGGTGAGAACCCGACCGTCACCGAGCTGATCGACTACGAGAGCTTCTGCGGCGCGCTGACCGAGGAGGCGGCCGACGCGGCCGTCGGCTCGACCATCTCGGTGAAGCAGCTGAGCGAGTGGATCAAGCTGAAGGACAACGGCGAGAAGGACTTCGTCCTGATCGACGTCCGCGAGCCGAACGAGTACGAGATCAACCGGATCCCGGGCTCGGTGCTGATTCCGAAGGCCGACTTCCAGACCGGTGTCGCGCTGGAGAAGCTGCCGCAGGACAAGCAGTTGGTCTTCCACTGCAAGTCCGGTGTCCGCTCCGCCGAGGTGCTCGCGATCGCCAAGGGTGCCGGCTTCTCCGACGCCGTCCACGTCGGTGGCGGGGTCGTCGCCTGGGTCGACCAGATCGACCCGAGCCAGCCGGCGTACTAGAGCAACCGCCTGAAGCAGGCGGCGTACCACAGCAGAGGGCTGGAGCAGGTTGCTCCAGCCCTCTGGCTGTCTAGAACGGCATCCGGCAGGTGGCGACCGCTTCAGCGGCGACCGGATCTCCGGAGACGGCCGGCTCGTCGTCGCGGCCCGAGAGGGTCCGCATGTAGCTCACCGCATCCACGGCGGCGTGGCCGACCGGCTCGCCCCTCCCCAGTCGGTAGGTCCCGCCGCCCGGTCCGGTGAGCTCCAGTACGACGGCCGGCCGCTCACCCCAGAACGACATCGCGTCCACGTCGTACATCACCTGCGCGATGACCTCCTCGGCGTACGGACCCGGGTCGAACGGCCGGCCCACCGCCTGGCACACGTCGTCGCGATGCATCCACAGGTCCCGGGCCAGCAGGATGTCCCGGACATAGCCCAGCGTCATCGGGATGCCCTCCACGTTCATGGTCACCCGCCGGATCAGCGCCGGATTCCGCGCGATCGCCCGCGTCGCCTTCCCCCAGGCCCGGTCGAACTGCGCCCGCAGCTCGGCCGGCGGCGTACCGCGGTGCTCGTCGGCCTGGACCATCATGTGCGCGTCGAACCGCGGCAGCGCCGGGTAGACCTGCTTGGCCTTGCGGAACCGGCGCGGGAACGACAAGGGCCTGGTCACATCCTCGGCCTGGCCGATCAGATGCCCGGCGATATCCGCGACGTCCCACTCGTCGCAGACCGTCCGGCGGTGCCACTCGGTCCCCTCGAGTGACGCCAGTAAGTCGTGCCACGCCTGGATCTCCGCGTCCCGGTGATCCCGGCACCGTTCCCGGCCGGCGCGGCCGATCTCCCCCGCGAGTACTGCGGTCATCACTACCCCCTGGTCGGTGCGTATCGCTGATAGAACATCTCGAGTACGACGGGCAGCAGCCGGATGAACCGTCCGTCCTCGAACGAAGCGTCCGGCTGGTTCGCGATCTGCTGCGACAGCAGACCGGCCGTCATCGAAGTGAAGAGCGCGATGGCTTCCTCGCCGGCAGCGTCCGGATGCAACCGGCCCGCGTCCACCGCCTCCTGCAGGTGCTGCCGGAGATCCTCGACCGACTCCATCGAGGGCGCGAATGCAGCCGGACTCGGCTCGAAGCCGGGAATCGTCCGCCAGAACAGCAGTTGCGAGTAGACCGGGTGCTCCAGGCACCACCGGCAGAACGCGTTGAGGCCGCGCTCCAGCACGTCCTCGTCCTCGGATGCGGTGGCGACGGCCTCGCGCTGCACAGCCAGGACGAGCTCGGCGCCACGCTGGAAGAGCGCGTCGTAGATCGCCATCTTGGACGGGAAGTACTGGTAGAGCGACGGCGGCTGCATCCCGAGCCGGCGGGCCACCGCGGACAGGCTCAGTGCCGCGACGCCCTCGGTCTCCATCAGTTCGATGGCGACCTCCAGGATCTCCTCGATGGTCTCCTGGCGGCGACGGGTTCGGCGATCCAGCCCAGCAGTGCTCATACATTGAGGAAAACCTAAAGGCATTAGGGAAGTCAATACCTCGTAGGATTCGGTTGGATTGTCCGCTCCGGCACGTACTGTCTTGGCATGTGCAGAAACATCACCGTCCTGCGGGGACTCGAGCCGGCCGCGACCTCTGAGGAGATCTACGCGGCCGCATTGCAGTACGTGCGCAAGGTGACCGGCGTCGGCTCGTTGAGCTCGACCACCCGCGAGCCGATCGAGCGGGCCGCGGCCGAAGTCGCGCGGATCACCGAGCAGTTGCTGGCCGAGATGCCGGAACGCCGGAATCCGCCGCAGACCGTGCCGCCTTTGCGGCGCCCCGAAGTGCGGGCCCGGCTCGGACTCGACTAGGGCCGGACCAATGGGGGAGTCGCGCACCAGCCGCCGCCACCAGGGGCTGGTGCTCGGGCTGGTGATCGTCGGGGTGCTGCTGGCCACGATCAACACCAATGCCCAGGCCGAGCTGATCCGCCGCCGGCAGGCCAGTTGCGACGGTTCGCTCCCGCTGCCGACAGCGGCGTACGTGCTGGGTTTCGTCGGCCTGGGTGTCGGCGCGGTCGCGCTCTTCCTGCTGATCCGCTGGTTCGGTCACAGCCGTGAGCCGATCGCGCTCATCCTGTTCGCGACCGCGGCCGCCGCTGTCATCTTCGAGTTCTTCGCCCTCGTGACCGCCTTCCAAGAAGGTCGCCCGGTCCATCCCATCTGCGGCGGCTGACCGGGTAGTGTCCTTCTCGGGAAACGGTTACCTACGAGGAGGCCGGGATGCGGTTCGCGATCAAGACCAGGCCGGAGCACACCACCTGGCAGCAGCTACGGGACGTGTGGATCGCCGCGGACGACTTCGAGATCTTCGAGTCCGCGTGGCACTGGGACCACTTCTACCCGTTGAGCGGCGACATGGCCGGCCCGAACCTCGAGGCCTGGACGACGCTGGCCGCGCTGGCCCAGGCGACCCGGCGGATCCGGGTCGGCTGTCAGGTGACCGGGATGATCTACCGGCATCCCGCCGTCCTGGCGAACATGGCCGCGACCACCGACATCATCTCCGACGGCCGGCTCGAGCTCGGTGTCGGCGCCGGCTGGAACGAGATGGAGACCGCCGCCTACGGCATCGAGCTGTACCCGCTGAAGGAGCGGTTCGACCGGTTCGACGAGGGTGTCGAGGCGATGATCGCGCTGCTCACCGAGAAGGTGGCGAACTTCGACGGGAAGTACATCAAGCTCACCGACGCGTACTGCGAGCCGAAGGCCGTGCAGACCCCGCACCCGCCGATCACGATCGGCGGCAAGGGCCCGAAGCGCACACTGCGCGCGGTCGCCCGGTGGGCTCAGCACTGGAACGTCATCGTGTCGGGCCCGGAGGAGTGGAAGCCGCTGAAGGACATATTGGCTGGGCACTGCGCGGACGTCGGCCGCGACGTCAACGAGATCACCTGCTCGGTCAACGTCCGGATCGAACCCGACCAGCCCCTCGACACCGCGGTCGCCCAGGCGGCGGCGTACGGCGAAGCAGGCGTCGACCTGGTCGTGATGAACCTTCCGCTCGACGCGCCGCCGTCCGTCGTCGAACCGCTCGCGAAGGCCCTGGCGCCACTGGCCTGAACTGTCCGCGGTCCCCGCTAGGTTTGGCCTCGTGGACAGGGAGGAGTACGTCGAGGCGGTGCTGCGTGCCGTGGAGTCGATCCCGCCGGGCAGCGTCGCGACGTACGGCGACATCGCCGAGTACGTCGGTCAGGGCGGACCGCGCCAGATCGGCGCCATCATGCGTGAGTACGGCGCCAGCGTGCCGTGGTGGCGGGTGATCCGGGCCAGCGGAGTCCCCGCCGACGAGGTCGGCGACGAGCAGCTTCACAACCTTCGCTCCGACGGCGTCCGGGTCACGAACGGCCGGGTCAACCTGCGCGAGGTTCGCTGGGATCCGAAGTAGACATCAGCGATGCGGCGGCCCCGCCCCGGACCCCCGCACCGCCGATGGTCGCCGGCAGTTGAGGTGGCCGGCTTTCCCACGTCTTGATGCACGAAATCTGCGGGAAGTTGTCCGCAGTCCGGTGAGGTTCTCGGTGTGCGGTGTGTGCTGAGCGGATTGTCGGTGGGGTCTGGTGGGATGGGGCGGTGGTCAGCAGACAGGGGTCCCGGTACCGATTGGTCCGGGCGGAGGGGCGCAGTGCGGATGCTCCTGTTCTGGATCCGGATCAGCAGGCGGTGGTGGATCATCCGGGCGGACCTCTGTTGGTGCTGGCCGGTCCCGGGACCGGGAAGACGACGACTCTCGTCGAGGCTGTTGCCGACCGGGTGCGCAATCGGGGGCTGAGTCCCGACGAGGTGCTGGTGCTGACGTTCGGGCGCAAGGCGGCGACCGAGTTGCGCGACCGCATCACCGGACGGCTCGGGCGGACCACTCGGGTGATGCCGTCGATGACGTTCCATTCCTTCTGCTACGCGTTGCTGCGACGCTTCACGCCGGCCGACGCGTTCGACGTACCACTGCGTCTTCCGTCCGGACCTGAGCAGTCGTTGCGGTTGAGCGAGGCCCTGTCCGGTAGTCGCGAGGTCGGTGCGGTGCACTGGCCGCCCAGTCTGCATCCGGCGTTGAAGACACGCGGTTTCACCGACGAGGTGCAGGCGGTGATCGGCAAGGCGCGACAGCTCGGGCTCGACCCCGAGGACCTGTCCGCGATCGGTCGCTCCGCGGACCGGGCCGAGTGGGTCGCGGTCGGCGACTTCTTCGAGGAGTACCTGCAGATCCTCGACCACGAGCAGGTCCTGGACTACTCCGAGCTCATCCACCGTGCCGTGATCCTGGCCCAGCAGCCGCAGGTGCAGGCCAAGTTGCGGACCGAGTTCAAGGCCGTCTTCGTCGACGAGTACCAGGACACCGATCCCGGCCAGACCCAGTTGCTCCAGGCGATCGCCGGCGACGGCGGTGACCTGGTCGTGGTCGGCGATCCGGATCAGTCCATCTACACCTTCCGCGGTGCCGACGTCCGTGGTCTGCTGCGCTTCACCGACGAGTTCCGTACGGCGGACGGCGCCGAAGCGGCCCAGATCGCCCTGGGCACAACTCGGCGCTTCGGTACGACGCTGCAGCGCGTGTCCCGCAATGTGGTCAGCCGACTGGGTGTCCCGGGGACCTTGGACCGCGACACGTTCGACCGGTTCCGCAATCCGGATGCGAGTGGCTGTGTCTACGGCTCCGGCAAGGTCGAGGCCAATCTGTACTCGACCAGCGGGGCCGAGCTCGAGCACATCGCGGATCTGCTCAGACGGGCCCATGTGCAGGACGGCGTCGGCTGGCACGAGATGGCGGTGCTGGTGCGGTCGGGCAGTCGTTCGATCCCGCCGTTGCGTCGGGCGCTGGCTGCTGCCGGGATCCCGGTCGATGTGGCCGGTGACGAGCTTCCGTTGTCGCGGGAGCCCGCCGTACGGCCGATGTTGCTTGCTTTGCGGGCGGTCGCGGATCCGTCCACGCTGACGGTCGACGTCGTCCGGGCGCTGGCGTTGTCGCCGTTGGGGGCGATGGACGCGGGGCAGTTGCGCCGGCTCGCGCGGGTGTTGCGGCGGCGGGATCGGGAGGCCGCGGGTGGTCAGCGGTTGCCGCATTCGTCGGACGAGCTGTTGCGGGACGCGTTGATGAACCCGTTGCTGCTGGACGAGCAGGCGTCGCCGGCGGAGGCCCGGTTCGTGGCCCTGGGCGAACGGTTGCTGAAGGCAAGGAATATCGTGACCGCGGGGGCGGCCCCGGACGAGGTGATGTGGTCGCTGTGGTCGGACTCGCCATGGTTGCGGCGGCTCCGCGGTCAGGCGAACTCCGGTGGTGAGCAGGCCCGGACGGCGAACCGGGACCTCGACTCGTTGTGTGCCCTGTTCGACGCGGCCAGCCGGGCCGAGGAGCAGGTCGGGTTCAAGGGTGTGTCGGCGTTCCTTTCGGAGCTCGAGTCGCTGGACATCGCCTCGGACCACCGGTTCGACGGGACGTATCGCGAGGCCGGCGTACAGCTGATGACAGCGCACCGGTCGAAGGGTTTGCAGTGGCGGCTCGTGGTTGTGGCGAGTGTGCAGGAAGGGCAGTGGCCGGATCTGCGGCGGCGCGGGTCGTTGCTGGAGCCGGACCGGCTCGGGCCGGACGGTCTGGTGGAGCCGCTGTCGGCGGGCGCGCTGCTGGCGGAGGAGAGACGGCTGTTCTACGTCGCGATCACGCGAGCGCGGGAGCGGCTGATCGTGACCGCGGTACAGGCGCCGGAGGCGGACGGTGATCAACCGTCGCGATTGCTGGCCGAGCTGGACATTCCTTTGAAGTTGGTCGCGGGTCGCCCGCGGCGGCCGTTGTCGCTCCACGGTCTGGTCGCGGATCTACGTTGTGTGCTGGCGGATCCGGCGTCGTCGCCCGCGTTGAAGCGGTCCGCGGCCGATCGGCTGGCGCAGTTGGCGGATGCCGTTGACGATCGCGAGCAGGCGCTGGTGCCGACGGCTGATCCAACCCGTTGGTGGGGTGTGCGGGAGCGGACCCGGTCGGAGCGGCCGATCGCGGATCCGGATCTGCCGGTGCCGTTGTCGGGGAGTGCGCTGACGACGATCGTGGACTGTCCGCTGCGATGGTTCCTGCAGCGGCGGGCGGGTGGTGAGACGCCCAGTACGTCGGCGATCGGTTTCGGCATGGTGTTGCACACGCTGGCGGATGCGGTGGCGACGGGGACGTTGCCGCCGGACGTGGACGAGCTGAACGGCTGGCTCGACAAGGTGTGGACGCAGCTGGAGTTCGAGTCGACCTGGATCTCGGACCGGGAGCGGGTCGAGGCCGAGCAGGCGTTGCGGCGGTTCGTCGCCTGGCATCAGGGCCGGCCGGATCGGCGGCTGATCGGGACCGAGGTCGACTTCGACGTACTGCTGCCGGACACGGACAAACCTGCGGTCCGGGTGAAGGGCCGGATGGACCGGATCGAGGAGGACTCCGAGGGCACCGTCCGGGTGGTCGACCTCAAGACCGGGCGCACGATGCCGACCAAACCGGCGCTGGCACGGCACGTGCAGCTCGCGATCTACCAACGCGCGATCGCCTCCCGCCAGCTCGAGAAGCTGGGCGAGGACCCGGTGGCCGGCGGCGCCGAGCTGGTCCAGCTCCGCCACGACGACAGCGGGTTCCCCAAGGTCCAGCACCAGGGGCCGCTGGAGTCCGACGAGGACGGCCGCACCTGGCTGGACGAAGCCGTCGAGGACGCCGAGGCGATGGTCCGCTCCGAAGAGTTCGTTGCCAAACGCAACGACGGCTGCGCCCGCTGCGAAGCCCGCCCGCTGTGCCCCATCCAACCCGAAGGCCGGGAAATCCTCTGATGCGCGCTCACCTGACCACCACAGCTGAGTTGTGTGATCTGCTGGGGATTCCGTTCAGTGATCAGCAGTTGGCGGCTATTACGGCGCCGTTGGCGCCCGGGGTGATCGTGGCGGGGGCCGGATCGGGGAAGACGACGGCGATGGCGGCCCGGGTGGTGTGGTTGATCTGCACAGGGCAGGTGAAGCCGGAGGAAGTGCTCGGGCTGACGTTCACCAAGAAGGCCGCCAACGAGCTGGACGTGCGGATCCGGGACGACCTGACGAAGGCCGGCGTCCTCGGGTCGACGCTGCCGAAGGACCAGAACCCGATCCTCGCCGCCCACCTGCGCAGCAACATCCCGAACTGGGAGCCGGAGGAGCCCGGTGAGCCGGTCGTCTCGACGTACCACGCGTTCGCCGGCACGCTGATCGCCGAGCACGGGCTGCGCCTCGGGCTCGAGCCGGACGCCCGGGTGCTCGCCGACGCGACCAGGTTCCAGTTGGCCGGTCGCGTCGTACGGCGATCCGCCGGTCCGATCCGGCACGCCTCACATCACGTGCCGACGCTGGTCAACAGCCTGCTCGCGCTGGACGGTGAGCTCGCGGACCACCTGCTACGGGCGGACGACGTACGCGACCATGACGAAGCGGTACGGCAGGAAGTCGCGGCCGCGCGGAAGCAGACGGTCGAGGTCCGCAAACTCGCGGAGACCGCGCTGAAGCGTGGCGAGATTCTGCAACTGGTCGAGGAGTACCAGGCCTACAAGGCCGAGCGTGGCGTCGTGGACTTCGCGGACCAGATGGCGCTCGGTGCGCGGTTGGCCGAGGAGTGCCCGGAGGTCGCGGTCGTCGAGCGATCGCGGTACAAGGTCGTGCTGCTCGACGAGTACCAGGACACGTCCGTGTCGCAGCGGCGAATGCTGACCGCGCTGTTCGGCGGGCCTGATGGTCGAGGGCACCCCGTGACCGCGGTCGGCGACCCGTGCCAGGCGATCTACGGCTGGCGCGGTGCGTCCGTCGCGAACCTGGACGAGTTCCCCGAGCATTTCCCTCAGGTTGATGGCAGCCCGGCTCAGCGTTACGTGCTCAGCGTCAATCGTCGCTGCGGCAGCCGGATCCTCGCCGCCGCCAACCAGCACGCGGCCGAGCTGTACGAGCAGCACCCTGGCGTGATCCCGCTCGAAGCACCCGACAACGCGCCCGAGGGTGCGATCACGGTCGGCCTGTTCGAGACACGCTCGCAGGAGATCGAGTGGGTCGCCGACGCGATCGTCGCCGCGCACCGCACGCCGAACCGCCGATGGAAGGACATCGGCATCCTGATGCGGACGAACGTCGACCTCAGTGCGGTCCACGAAGCGCTGATCGCTCGCAAGGTCCCGGTCGAGGTGGTCGGCCTCGGCGGACTCCTCGCCCTGCCCGAGGTGGTCGACGTCGTCGCGACGCTGCAAGCCGTGAACGACCTGACCGCCAACGCCGCGATGCTGCGGATCCTCACCGGCCCTCGCTACCGGATCGGCCATCGCGACCTGGCGCTCCTGGCCAACCGCTCCCGGGCGCTCGCCGACGCGGGTGACCGTCCGGCGGCCGACGACCTGGTCGCCGCGCTCGATGCGGCGGTCGCCGGAATGGACTCCACCGAGGTGATCTCGCTCGCCGAGGCGGTCGACGATCCCGGTTCGCCGGACACGTGGGGTTACTCGCCCGAGGCGCTGGTTCGATTCAAGGAACTGTCGGTCGAGCTCCGTGAACTGCGCGCTCACGCGGCGGAGCCGCTGCTCGACCTGGTCCGGCGGGTGATCAGCACGATCGGTCTGGACGTCGAGCTGACCGCGACCCCGGACCACGTCGACTCCGGCCGCCGCGACCACCTGGCCGCCTTCTTGGATGCCGTCGGCAACTTTGTCTCCACCGAGTCGGACGGTTCGCTCGACGGCCTGCTGGCGTATCTGGCCGCCGAGGAGGAGTACGCCGCCGGTCTCGACCTCGCCGTACCGAGTGAAGCGGACTCGGTGAAGCTGCTGACCACG
The DNA here is from genome assembly GCF_043197365.1 of Kribbella sp. NPDC049174. NCBI lineage: Bacteria > Bacillati > Actinomycetota > Actinomycetes > Propionibacteriales > Kribbellaceae > Kribbella > Kribbella sp. NPDC049174. Next base: position 303,628 of record NZ_JBICSZ010000005.1, read on the forward strand.
CACCGGTCGAAGGGCCTGGAGTGGCCGATCGTGTTCGTGCCGACCCTGGTGAACAAGGTGTTCCCGTCGGACCGCGGCCGGGACAAGTGGACGACGAACGCGAAGGTGCTGCCGTGGCCGCTGCGCGGTGACGCCGACACGCTGCCCGACTTCCACGACCTGTCCAATGCCGGGCTGAAGGCGTTCGCGGACGAGTGCAAGGACGTGAACGCGCTGGAGGAACGACGCCTCGGGTACGTCGCTTTCACTCGGGCGAAGGAGATCCTGGTCGCGACCGGGCACTGGTGGGGTCCGACGCAGAAACGCCCGCGCGGTCCGTCGTCGTACCTGGAACTCCTGAAGAAGCATGCCGGTGAGCGGGTCGTCGCCTGGACCGAGCAGCCGGAGTTGTCCGAGGAGAACCCGGAGCTCGCCGAGCAGACGCAGGCGCCGTGGCCGACGCCGTACGACGTCGCGTCGTACCAGCGGCGACTGGACTCGGTGGCGCTGGTCCAGCAGGCCCGGGCCGAGGGGCCGTCGCTGGAGGCGGAGGAGTCGTTGCTGCTGGACGAGCAGGCGACGGTCGCGCGGTGGGACTCCGAGATCGAGCGATTGTTGTCCGAGGCAAGGGAAAGCCGGAGCCGTAAGGCGTACGACGTGGCGCTGCCGGCCGCGTTGTCGGCGACCCAGGTGATGCGGCTGGCGAAGGACCCGGACGGTCTCGCGTCCGAACTGGCCCGGCCGATGCCGCGCAAACCCAACCGGGCGGCGCGTTTCGGCACCCGCTTCCATGCCTGGGTCGAGAGCTACTTCGGCCAGCAACTCCTGCTCGACCCCGACGACCTGCCAGGTGCCGCCGACGAGGACATCGTCGACGACACCGACCTGACCGACCTGATGGACGCCTTCCGCACCGGCCCCTACGGCGAAACCTCCCCGTTCGAGATCGAAGCCCCCTTCGCCCTCGCCATCGCCGGCCGCGTCGTCCGCGGCCGCATCGACGCCGTCTACCAGATCGTCCGCCCCGACGGCTCCCGCGGCTACGAAGTCATCGACTGGAAAACCAGCCGCTCCGAATCCGCCGACCCCCTCCAGCTCGCCATCTACCGAATCGCCTGGTCCGAACTCCAGGGCATCCCCCTAACCCAAGTAACCGCCGCCTTCTACTACGTCCGCACCGGCGACATAATCCGCCCCGAATCCCTCCCCGGCAAACAACAACTCGCGGCACTCCTCAACGGCTGACTGCGGCGGGCGCCGCGTCCCGGAGTGCCTGGAGTCTCAGCGGTTCCGCAGTAGCTCGGCCGGGACGATCTGCACCGGGAACGGGAGCGTTGCGTCGAAGACCTTCTCTCCGCTGACCACGTCGCGCTCGACGTACACCCCGTCGACCAGTTCGAGGACGGTCAGCGTCTCCTTGTCCGGATCCAGAATCCAGTAGGAGCGAACGCCGGCCTGTTCGTACACGCCACGCTTCAGGAGTAGGTCGTGCATCCGGGAGCTGTGTGAAACCACCTCGGCCGCGAGGAGCAGAGGTTTCGTCGCATGCTTCGGGTCGTGGTCGTCCGGGCTGCACACGAGGACGTCCGGCTGAAGTGAACGCTCAGGTGTCGGGCGATAGTCGAACGGTGCTACCAGGACCTCGAGGCCGACTGGGCAGGCGAGCCTTAGCCTGAAACTGAGCTCGACGACCGCCCGCTGGTGGAGCCTCGAGGGTGCCGGCGTCACGTACAGACCGCCGTCGATGAGTTCGCGCCGTCTCCCGTCGTCAGGCGCAGTCTCGAGGTAGGCCAGCGTATAGGGCCCTGTCTCAATAGGTTCCACGGACACAATGGTGCCTCCTTCTCGGCCACTGGACCAGCATGGTGGTGTTCGACGGGTGGTTGGTGCCATTTCGGCGATCTGCCCTGGGTTGCCCCGGTATCTGCCCGGGGCTGCCCCGGGTTGCCCGTGGATCGGTCCTTCATCCCGTCAGGTCCGCCGGTGTGAGGGTGACCGGGAACGGGGTGGTGGCGTGGAAGGTTTCTTCGGGTTGGAGTACTGCGCGGCAGGTGTAGGTGGAGTCGGTTAGTTCGAGGATTGTCAGTTCGGGGTGGGTGGGGTCCAGGAGCCAGTAGGAGGGGACTTGGTGGGACTCGTAGAGGGTGCGTTTGAGGACTATGTCGGTGGTTCGGGTGGAGGGGGAGAGGACTTCTACGGCTAGGAGGGGTGGGGTTTGGAGGAGGTGGGGGCCGGCGTCTGATCGGCGGCAGACCAGGAGGTCGGGGCGGAGGGAGATGGTTCGGGTGGGGCGGAAGTCGACGGAGCTCACGGCGACCAGGAGGTCAGGTGGGCAGGCTTGTTTGAGGTGGATCATCAGGGCGATGACCGCGGCGTGGTGGGCGGGCGGTTGGGCACCTGTGACCAGCAACCGCCCGTCCACGAACTCGTAGCGCCGCCCGTCCCGCGAGACAGCCTCGCGGTGCAGAGCCTGCCGAGCACCTCCCGGGTGTGCTTGTGTCTGCTGCTCGACAACGTGTTCGGTGGTCACCTCACCAGCTTGGCTGAACTCTCGGAATCGCCGCGGGAGTTATCCACAGCGAAGGCCGGTATCGGCAGGGGAGTGGTGGAGAGACCGACGAAGGATGGTTCCGCGGTCAGGATCTCCAATGCGTCCCAGACTTCCAATCCGTCGTCCAACGACAGCGGCGCGGACACGACGGCGCCACGGAACAGGGCCCGTCGGCCATCGGACAGCGTGGGGACGAGCGGCGTACCCGAAGCGAGAGCCGCCAACGCAGCGCTGGAGTCCGAGATCGCTGCGTCCCACCGCGAGTCGTCGGCGGCGGCGAGCCAGGACCCGTCCAACCCGGCGGCCGCAAGCGCCTCCTCCAGGACGGCGGGGCCAGGCGCCTCAGGTGGACCGGGGACGAACACCCGCGAGCCCCACTCGAGATACAGCCGCTCGATCGCGTCCGTGCGGCCCGCATCCCGCAGGGCCTCGAAGACCCGCATCACCCGCACGGACTCCTTGCTGGTGGCAACGGCCACGGCGCGGATGAACTCGGGCACATCGGAACCATCGCTCAGCCAGAGGCTGTGGGAGCGGAAGTTCAGCTGCACATCCCGGTGTGGTGCCACGGACGTGAGCCAGCGGACGGCCAGCCAGCTCCACGGGCAGGCCGAATCGGCGTACAGGTCGAGCGATTTCATCAGATCCCCCATCTGTTTATCAGAGTAAGACTATGATGAACAGAGTGCTAGATTCCCCTCGTGGCTGTCAAGGAGTCCCATCGCGAACGCCAGGCCCGCGCGACCAAGGAACAGGTCGCCCGCGCGGCACGCGGCCTGTTCGCCGAGCAGGGGTACGTCGCCACCACGATCGCCGCGATCTCCGCGGCGGCCGAGATCCCGGCGCAGACGATCTACTCGGCGTTCGGGAACAAGCCGGCGATCCTGCGCGAGATCGCCCGGATCTGGATCGCCGAGGCGGACACCCGCCGGCTGGCCCAGGAATCTCTCCAGCTGGAAGACCCGGCCGAGCGGCTCCGGAGCGCCGCACACTGGCAGACCCGGCAGTTCGAGACCGGTATCGACGTGATCCAGATCTACCAGGAGGCGGCCCGCGCGGACGCCCGGATGGCCGAGGAGATGCAGCGCGTCTGGGACGCGCGCGAGCAGGAGCTGAAGATCTTCCTGAAGTCGTTCAAGGGGCAGCTCAAACCCAGGGCGCTCGACCTCTTCCTGGCCTGTACGGCGGCCGAGATCTACCGACTGCTGGTCCTCGACCGGCACTGGCCGGTCGAGGACTACGAGACCTGGCTGGGTGACACGCTGGTCAGTCAGTTGCTTCCGTGACGAGCGGGTTGTCCAGCGATCCGACGAACTGCAGCGACCCGGCGATATCCGTCAGGTCCACCATCTGCTGGTTGTTCTTCAGTTGCAGCCGGTTCAGGCACGACAACGCGAACGTCGGCGCGAACACGTCGTACTTCGCGAACGCCTCGGCCAGCTCCGGCGTCGCCGCCTGGTAGGCCCGCACCGAGGAAGCAACCACCGACCAGAACTCGGCCGGCGTCAACAACCCCTCTTGATCCAGCAGCGGCGAGAGGAACCGGAAGATGCAGTCGAAGATGTCGGTGAAGATGCACAGCAGTTTCTCGTCTTCCGGCACCTCGGCCCGGACCCGCTCTGCCTCGGCCGGCAGCGGCGTCGCCGGGCTCATCACCGCGATCTCCTCGGCGATGTCCTTCATGATGACCCGGATCGGGATGGCGTCCCGCAGTACCAGGATCAGGTTTTCGCCGTGCGGCATGTACACGAGCTCGTAGGCGTAGAAGCTGTGCAGCAACGGGATCAGGTAGGCATCGATGTACGCCCGCAGCCAGTTCGCCGGCGCCAGCCCGGACTCGCGGATCAGCGCCGCGGCCAGCGACGAACCATGCCGGTCGACATGCAGCAAACTCGCCATCGTGGCCAGCCGCTCACCCGGCTCCAGCGTCGGCACCGGGCTCTCCCGCCACAACGCCGACAGCATCTTCCGGTACGGCGACGTCTTCTCGGTGGCGGCCTCGTAGTACCGGTTGTGATACCCGGCCGCCGCGATCTCCCGCAGGACCGAGAAGCCGTAGCGCTTCAGGACGACATCGTTCTCGACCAGTCCGTAGACCCAGTCGTTGATCGCCGGGGTCGCGGCCATGTACGTCGGGGAGAGCCCGCGCATGAAGCCCATGTTCAGCACGGACAGCGCCGTCTTCACGTAGTTGCGCGACGGCTGCGACCGGTTGAAGAACGTCCGGATCGACTGCTGCGGCTGGTAGTCGTCGTCACTCGACCCGACGTGGATGATGTGCCGCTGGGCGATATCCGCCGCGAAGGTGATCGAGGTCTTGTTCTCCCACTGCCAAGGATGCACCGGCAGGTAGACGTACTCGTCCGGATCGGCGCCCACGGCAACGACCTCCGCGGCGAACCGGCGCAGTACGTCGTCACCCAGCTCGGTCTGGAGCAGGTCGTCGTACGTGATCGTCGTGCTGTGCGAGATCGTGGCCCGGTCCTTGCGTACGGCGATCCAGGTCAGCCGGACCGGTTGCCCGGTCTCCGGGGCGAAGGCGCGGTAGTCGGTGACGCCGAAGCCGAGCCGCCCGTTGTTCGCGACGAAGCACGGGTGGCCCTCGGTCATCGCGGACTCGATCGTCTGGAAGTCGGCGGTGACCAGGTCGGCCGCGGTCAGATCGGGTTTGGAGAGTTTGTACGCCGTACTGGCGAGCGTGCTGCTGATCTCCTCGAGGTACACCGGCAGCATCGCGGCGCCGATGCCGAGCTGCTGGTGGAACTCGGTGATGAAGTCGAGTGCGTCAACCGGCCGGTCGCCGTCGCGCTGGATGCTGTCGGCGTCGACGTCCCAGTGGTTCAGCGGATACAGCCGGGCGGTGAAGGTGTAGCGGCTGGTGCCGGAGTGGAGCTCATAACCGTTGTCGATGGCAACCGGCTCGAGGATCCGTTCGTGGATGAACTCGGCGAGGGCCTTGCGGACCAGGGCACGGTTGGCGACCGCCCAGGCTTCGGGGGTGAGATGTTCGGTCGTCATGGATCAGCCTGCCTCGTTCATCCGGGTCGCCTCGGCGTACTGGTCGCGGGTGCAGAAACTCAGCCAGGCCTGCTTGTCCGGCAGGTCCACGACGCTGTGTTTGCGGAATCCCATCCGCTCGTTCAGTGCCTGGATCTTGGTGTTGCGGACATCCGGTTCGACCACGATCCGGTCGACCAGCGGGTCGCTGAACAGGCTGTCGAGGATCGTCTCGAAGATCGCCCCGGTGAAGCCCGGGATACGGACCTCCGGCGGGGCGACCAGGACGTGCATGCCGATGTCGCCCGGCGCTACGTCGTACAGCTTGCCGACCGCGTCGTACGCCGGTTCGTAGCGCTCCATCAGGAACGCCGGCCGGCCGTCGTGATCGCCGAGGAAGGCGCGGTGGTAGCCGGTTCTCTCGATGCGGAGGTACTCCGCGTGCACGTCCTCGACCGAGGCGTTCAGCAGGCCCCAGTACTGCGCGTAGGGCTGGGTGACCCAGCTGTGCAGGGTGGTCACATCCTCGGTCAGGTCGAACGGCCGGAGGCTGAGGGTGCCGATACCGGCGAAGAAGCGTCGGTAGGACGGCTCGGGCAGTGCTCTGGTCATGGCGGTCTGCTTTCGAGGTGGGCGAACCTGTTAGCTAAGGCTTACCTTACTAGATAGTCCACAAGGCAACGACCAGGGGGTCCGTATCCCGGCGCGCACCACGACTGAAGTCGGATGCCGGAGGTAGTCCGTGCGGCTGATGTGCGCCGAACGGGCGCTTGCCTAGGTTGGAGGCATGTTGATTGCCGAAGATCTCTTGCTGCTGTTGTACGACGACGAGAGCGGGAAGCCGATCACCGGAGCGCCCGGGCTGGACTATGCGCTGGCCGGAGCCGTGCTGATCGAGCTGACCATGCTCGGGAAGCTGGACGTGGCCGGTGAGGGTGAGGAGGTCAAGCGCGGTCGTCTGAAGGTGCTGGACGCCAGTCCGACGGGTGACGCGATCCTGGACGAGCGGCTGGCCTATGTGGCCGACAAGCCCGGCAAGCGTCCGAAGGACCAGATCGGCCGGCTCTCGAAGAAGCTGCGCGAGCAACTGCTCGCCAGACTCGCAGAGCGCGGCGTGCTGGCGGCGGACGAGGGCAAGGTGCTCGGCATCTTCCCGGTGACCCGCTGGCCGGCCAAGGACGCGCGGCACGAGGCGGACGTGCGTTTGGCACTCGAGAGTGTGCTGAAGGTCGGCACGTCGCCGAACGAGCGGACCGGTGCCCTGATCGCGTTGCTGAGCGCGCTGAACGTCGTACCGAAGGTCGTCACCGACGCGGTCGACAAGAAGGCGCTCAAGCAGCGGGCCAAGGAGATCGCCGAGTCGGACTGGGCGGCGGACGCGGTGAAGAAGGCCGTCGCCGAGATGCAGGCCGCGGTCACCACGGCCATCGTCGTCTCGGCGACCGCGGCCTCAACCGGAGGCTGACACGTCCACAGCGAGCTGGGCCTTGATGTCGGACTTGAGCACCTTGCCGACCTTGGACCGCGGCAAGTCCGGCCACACCAGCACTTCCTTGGGCGCCTTCACGCTGCCGATCCGACCCTTGACGAAGGCGATGAGCTCGTCCGGATCGATCTCGGCATCAGGCTGTTGCTGGACGACGGCGACCACCCGTTCGCCCCACTTGTCGTCGGGCTGCCCGATCACCGCGCAGTCCCGGACCGCGGGGTGCGCCATCAGCGCCTGCTCCACCTCGGTGGAGTACACGTTGAAGCCGCCGGTGATGATCATGTCCTTCGCCCGGTCGACGATGTACAGGTAGTTGTCCTCGTCCAGATAGCCGATGTCGCCGGTGTGGTGCCAGCCGTGCCGGGACGCCTCCGCGGTGGCCTCGGGGTTGCGGTAGTACCCCTGCATCACCAGCGAGCCGCGCACGACGATCTCACCGCGCTCACCACGCGGGAGCAACGATCCGTCCGGCGCCATGATCGCGGTGGTGACGAGGGGCGACGGTCGGCCGGCCGACGCCAGCCGAGCGCGCGCAATGTTGCCATCGGCATCGAAGTGGTCGGCCGGCGGCAGGATCGAGATCATCATCGGGGCCTCGGTCTGGCCGAACAGCTGGGCCATCACCGGGCCGATCCGCTGCAGCGCTTCCTCGAGTCGAGCGACCGACATCGGTGCGGCGCCGTACCAGAAGCAGCGCAGGGAGGAGAGGTCGGTGCCGTCGAGTTCCTCGGCCGCGAGCACCATGTAGATCAGGGTCGGCGGCAGGAACGTGTGCGTGACGCGGTGCCGCGGGATCAGTTCCAGGAACCTGTGCACATCCGGGGTCCGCATGATGACGATCTCGCCGCCGGAGGCCAGGACGGGGAAGCACAGCACGCCGGCCGCGTGGGTCAGCGGCGCCAACGCGAGGTAGACGGGCCGCTCGCCGAACGGATAGCCCATCAGGGTCAGCGCCGTCATCGTCTCCAGGTTGCCGTTGCTGAGCATCACCCCCTTCGGCCGACCCGTGGTCCCACCGGTACCGACGATCAACGCCAGCTCGTCGGGACCGGTGAGATCGGGTGCCGGCTGGGACACGCCCCCGCAGAACGCGTCCCAGCCGACGCTCCGGCCATTGAGGTGGGGGGCCTGGCCGGAGCTTGGATCGGCATCCAGGCAGACGAAGGTGTGGACCTTCGGCACCGCGACCCGGATCCGATCCACCAGGGGCGCGAACGCCGCCTGGTAGATCAGCACTTCACAGTCGAACTGGTCGAGCAACTCGCGGTTCTCCGCCGCCTCGTTGCGCGGGTTGATCGGGCACCAGACCGCACCGGCCCGGCTGATCCCGAACACGCAGCTGAACGCGATCGGGTCGTTCGCCGACAGGATCGCCACCTTGCCACCCGGCCGTACGCCGGCCGCCGCGAGACCGGCCGCGATCCGGTACGACAGCTGCTGCACCTCGGCGTACGTGAGCGTCTCGCCGTCGGTGGTCAGGCACGGTGCGTCCGGACCGAGCGAGGCGCCCTTGTCGAGGTAGTCGACCAGTCGCACTGCTACTCCTTCACTGCAGCACAGTCAGTTGAGGCTCGGAGACCAGCCCGAATGCGCGCAGTACGCCGAGCAGCTCGCGGTGGCCGAAGGCCTGGCAGCCACTGGCGAAGCCGACGCGCTTCGGTGGGGTCTGGAGCAGTGAGTACGCCGCATAGGCCTGCAACAGACCGGTCTGCTGGTAGTTGCTGTTGCCGTGGATGACACAGTGCGCCCGGCCGAGTGGACCGGAGGCGTGCACGGAGTCCAGCGACTTGTTGACGCGCGGGTTCTCCCGCGGCGGCATCTGGTTCATCACCTGGCGGGCGGTCTCGGTCAGCGCCGCGTTGCGATCGTCCGGAGCCATGTCCTTGGTGGCTTCGAGTGCGCCTGCGACGATCTGAGGTACGCCGTTCATCAGCGCCGCGTTGAAGACGCCGCCCTGCGCCTTGCAGTTGGCCACTCGTGGATCGCGCTTGAACCAGACCGGATGCGACGTACCGCCCCAGGGCAGTGACAGCGCCAGTTCGTGCTGCCCGGGCACCACCAGCGGCACCAGGCCCTGCTCGGGGAACTCGACGTACGCGTTCTGGTCCAGGTAGTGCGCCTTCGATGTGGCCGCGTTGACCAGGATGGTGCGGGTCGACGCGATCGTCGGACTGCCGCCCCAGAACACCGCGATGTCCAGGGTGTCCAGGCCGGGCTGTTCCAGGCACAGCTGCGCGGCGATCTCGCCAGTGGTGTACATCTGCGCGATACCGGGAGCGAGCAACAGACCGGCCTCGGCGAACTTGGCGCCGTACGTCTCGTCGCAGGTGATCAGCCAGTCCTGCTCGCCGGTGGTGTCGGTGTAGTGCGCACCGGCTGCCAGTGCGGCCTCCACAGCGGCCGGGCCGAGCTCGCTGAACGGGCCGACCGTGTTGAGCACCACCGAGGCGCCCTTGAACAGGTCGGTCAGGGTGGAGACGTCGTGGTCGACGGTCGCGATCTCGTAGTCGGCGGTCTCGATCCCCGCGACGTGGGACTCCATCGACTCCTTCAGCTTGTCCTCGCTGCGGCCGGCGGCCACGAACGGGACGTGGTACTGACGGAGGTACTCACACACCAGCCGGCCGGTGTAGCCGGAGGCGCCGTACACAACTACGGGTTTGTTGGTCATGGGCGATCACATTCCCATTCCGCCATCGACCGGCAGGCCGATGCCGGTGATGAAGCGGGCTTCGTCCGACGCGAGGAAGACGACGGCGTCGGCCATGTCGGTGACCTCGCCGAGCCGGCCGGCCGGGGTCAGCCCGATCACCGCGGCGACCGCTGCCTCGGGGGACTCGAACAGTCCGAGCTGGGCGACGTCGTTGGCCAGGCCCGCGCCCATCGCGGTCGGCACCAGGCCGGGGTAGATGCAGTTGACGCGGACGCCGTACCCGAGTTTGCCGGACTCCATCGCGGCAACGCGGGTCAGCCGGTCGACCGCCGACTTGGTCGCGGAGTAGACCGCGATCCCGGGGAACGCGATGGTCGCGGCGACCGAGGCGACGTTGATGATCGCACCGCCCTGACCGGCCAGTCCGCCCGGCCGCATCGTCCGCAGGCCCCACTTGATCCCGAGCGTGGTGCCGAGCACGTTGACGTCGAGCATCTTGCGGATGTCGTCGGCGGTGACCTCGGTGAGCAGGCTGGTGATCTCGATGCCCGCGTTGTTCACCAGGATGTCCAGGCCGCCGAGGATGTCGTTGGCCGCGACGACCGCGTTCTCCCAGCTGCCCTCGTCGGTGATGTCGTGGGCGACGAAACCGTTGCCGGCGCCGTACTCGCTGTCCAGCGCGTCGGCGACCGCCTCGCCGGTGTCCTTCTGGATGTCGCTGATCACCACTTTGGCCCCGGCCGCCGCGAGTGCTCTCGCCATTCCTTCGCCGAGCCCCTGGGCTCCGCCGGTGACGAGTGCCTTCCGGCCGGAGAGGTCGAGTCCGCCCATCTGAAGCTCCTTTGCTCGAAGGACCGCTGTGCTTCACACTCTGGAGATTCCTTTGACAGTCGTCAAGACTTTGTTGGACAGTTGTCAAGAAATCTCCCGCCGCGGGCAGCGCCCGGGTCCGCGGCGGGGTACATTGACGCCGACGAACCCGGCCGGAGAGAGGGAGTGGCGATGAGCGTGGCCTCGGACGCCGCTGGATCGGACCCTGGATCGGACTCTGCGCCGGATTCTGCGCCGGATTCTGCGCCGGACTCGGGATCGGCCCGCCCCGCCCGGGTCTCGGGGATCGACAAGGTCGAGCGCCGCCGGGTCGCACTGGCGGAGTCGGCGCTGAAGACGCTCGGCGAGCTGGGGTACGCGCGGACCAGCCTGCGGGAGATCGCGAACAACTCCGAGTTCACCCACGGCGTCGTGCACTACTACTTCCGCGACAAGATCGACCTGATCAGCTACTGCGTGCGGCACTACAAGACGAAGTGCGCCCAGCGGTACGACGAAGTGGTCGAGACCGCCGCCTCGGCCGACGAACTGGCCGTCGGTTTCCTGGGCAAGATGACGCAGACGCTGGTCGAAGAGACCCCGATGCACCGGCTCTGGTACGACCTGCGCGCGCAGAGCATGTTCGAGGAGCAGTTGCGCGACGACGTGGTCGCGATCGACCAGCTGCTGGAGCAGATGATCTGGCGCATCCTGACCCGGTACGCCGATCTGGTCGGCGGCACCCCGACCGTCGACGCGCCCACGGCGTACGCGTTGCTCGACGGTCTCTTCGAGCAGGCGGTGGTCGGCTACGCCGCGGATCCGGATCGGGTCCCGGACCAGCTGGCCGATCGGGTCAGCCGAGTCCTGCCGAAACTGATCGCGGCGTAGCCGGACCTGCCTACTCGGCCTGGCAGTTCGCCGTGCAGAGTTTGTCGGTGAGGGTCAGGTGGGTGCCGGGCTCCTCGCTGTCCACCTCGGCCGAGTAGTCGGCTTGCCAGTCGCCGAAGGTCGCCTGACCTGGGGCTGTGCCCTTCTGCTCGCCGAACCAGGCAGCGATCTCCGCGCCTTGGTTGATGTGAGCGAGCTCCAGGGTCTTCGGCAGCACCTTCGCAATCTCGGCCGACGCGGTAGCGACCGGTCCGGCCGCGTGCAGCGACACCACCGGTGGGCGGGGATGCGATCCGGTGAGCACCCAAACCGATGCGGCTCCCGACGTACAGATGGCGTAGGCGGCGTCCGTAGTGCACTTGTAGCCGGCGCTGCCGAGCGCACTGACCACCTGCGCGGCATTGATGGCCGGCAGTGTGGCCGGTGCCGGACCGGACGTTGTTTCAGTTGCCGTCGGCTCAGCGTTACCCGAACAGGCGGTGAGGAGGATCAGGGCGGCCAGGGCGGTGGCGACCCGGTTCAGACCGGCACCTCGATCGCAGCGTCGAGGGCGATGGTGATCATCTCGGAGAACGTCGTCTGCCGCTCCTCGGCGGTCGTCTCCTCCTTGGTGATCAGGTGGTCCGACACCGTCATGATGCCGAGCGCCCGGCGGCCGAACTTCGCCGCCAGCGTGTAGAGCGCGGCGGCCTCCATCTCGATCCCCAGTACGCCGTACTCCGCCGTCCGCGACACCAGGTCGGGGCGGTCGTTGTAGAACAGGTCGCCGGAGAACACCTGGCCGACGTGCACGTTCAGCCCGCCCGCCTCGGCCGCGTCCACGGCGGCGCGCAGCAGCTGGTAGTCGGCCGTCGGCGCGTAGTCGATGCCGTGGAAGCGCAGCCGGTTCATCTGCGAGTCGGTGCTCGCGGACATCGCCACGATGACGTCGCGGACCCGCACGGCCTCGGTCAGCGCACCGCACGTACCGACCCGGATCAGGGTCTGTACGTCGTACTCCGCGAACAGCTCGTGCGCGTAGATGGAGGCGGACGCCTGGCCCATGCCCGAGCCCTGGACGGAGATCCGCTCACCCTTGTAGGTGCCGGTGAACCCGAACATGTTCCGGATCTCGGTGTAGCAGGTCACGTCGGACAGGTAGGTCTCCGCGATCCACTTGGCCCGCAGTGGGTCACCGGGGAACAGCACGCGCGGCGCGATCTGCCCCTTCTCGGCGGCGATGTGAATACTCATGCGGGGATGCTCTCACGCGGCCGGGATATGTTGAGGCATGTGGCCTACTCCATCGCTCCTGGTTCCTTAGCTCTGTCCCGTACCGTGCTGGATCGCGCTGCCGATCGCCGGCGTGACGAGGAGTGGCTGGAGAAGGCGTGGGGTGACCCAGACACCCAGGTGGCGGTTGTCGCCGGTGACAAGTTGCAGGTGAACGCCGAGCGCACCGCACTGAAGCTGGTGCCTCCGTCCGAAGCGCCGGACGGCGTACGGGTCTTCCTGGGCGTGGACCGTGAGTCCGGTGCGGGTCAGACGGCTGACGGCCGCGCGGTGTTCGCCGTACTGGTCAGCACCGAGGCGGACGAGTCGTACGCCGGGCTGCGCGAGCTGGGCGCCGTACTGACCGACCGCGAGGCCGGTATGGCGGTGCACGTGGTCGGTCTGTCCAACTGGCACGGCGTACACACGCACTGCGCCAACTGTGGAGAGCACACGGTGGTGATCGAGGAAGGGCATGTGCGGCAGTGTCCTGAGTGCGGCTTGTCGCACTTCCCGCGCAGCGATCCGGCGATCATCGTGCTCGTCACCGACGACCAGGACCGCGCACTGCTCGGCCGCAACGGTGCCTGGCCGGAGGGGCGCTATTCGACCCTGGCCGGCTTCGTCGAGCCGGGTGAGTCGTTGGAGGCCGCCGTACGACGTGAGGTCCTCGAGGAGACCGGTGTGGTCGTGGGGCCTGAGGTCGTGTACGCCGGCAGCCAGCCGTGGCCGCTGCCGTCCAGCCTGATGCTCGGCTTCTACGCCAAGGCGGCAAGCACCGACATCGAGGTGGACGCCGACGAGATCGCCGAGGCCCGGTGGTTCACCAGGGAGGACCTTCGTGCGCTGGTCGAAGCCGGCACGATGGCCCTCCCCGGCAACATCTCCATCTCCCGCCGCCTGATCGAAGGCTGGTACGGCGAGGAGCTCACCGGCAGCTGGTGATTACCGGCCGACGTCGGAGCGGGCGGCGGCGAGGCGGATCAGAGCGCCCTCCCAGCGTTCCACCGTGCCGGCTCGCTCCAGTTCCCTGACCTTCCGGTCGACCGCAATGACGTAGGCGGCGTGGCTCGGCCACTCCGCCTTGGCATCCGGGAGCACGTCGGTCAGCGTGCAGCCGTACTCCACATGGCGGTTCGTCACGTGGCTGTTGATGTTCCCGGTCCACACTGTCGCCCGGAGGTCCGACTGCGGACACGGGTCAACCGGTGCGGTGTACGAGGCCAGGTTGGTCGGGTTCGTCCAGCCGTCCGGTCGCAGCAGCGTGTAGTACGTGCCGTCCGGGGTCTGCGTGAGCCGGTTGAGACCGTGGTCGCGCAGCATGGTCGACACGCCCCCGAGGCTGTCTACGACGAACAGCCGTCCGCCAGTCACGCCGTACAGGTAGCCGTCCCGCCATGACAATGCACCGTCGTTGGCGCCGGTCCGGCCGCTGAAGACCGGGATCTGCCGCAGTACCGCACCGGTCGTCGGGTTGGCGACGAACACGATGCCGTCCGCCAGGCCCCACAGGTTTCCGTCAGGTCCGATGATCAGCTCGTTGATGCTGGCCGCACCGGGCACGGGTACGACGTCGGTGAGTACGGCACCGTTCGACGGGTCGACCTTGATCAGGTGGGCCTCGGTCGCGGTCGGCTCAGTACCTTGACCGCCCTCGATGCTGGAGCCTGCCCAGAGTCCGGCGCCGACTGGCAGCAATGAGGAGATGGTCTGGTCGGCCACCAGGTTGCGGTACACGGTGAAGGCGCCGGTCGGGACGTCGTACACCGTAAGGGCTCCGCCGTACTCGCCGTACGCCGGTGTGGTGCCGACGTAGACGCTGTTGCCGGCAGGCTTGACCGAGACGGGCCGGTTCTGGTGGTGGCTGTCGACGAGGCTGAAGAGTTCCTTCGGGTTCGTCGGGGTCGCTGGAGCATTCGGATCCCATAGCGACAGCCGGCCGTACGGGTAGATGCCGACGTACATCTTGCCGGTGTTGTCCCAGGCCCAGTCCTCGACCTGGCCCTGGCGGGTGGTGACGGTGGACTTGCCGGTCGCGGGGTCGTAGACCGAGGTCGACCCGTTGAGGTAAGCGTTGACGAAGACCTTCCCGTTCGCGGGGTCCGCGAGTGCGTGCATGAGCGCAACCGGGACGTACTGGAACGGTGAGCTCCACTGTGCGAGCGTGCCGTCCTGTGGGTTGTACCGGAACGTTCCGCCGGAGTAGTTGCCCGCCAAGCCGTACAGCACCTGGCTGCCGTTCTCGGTGACCCAGCCGTAGCCGATCGATGCGCCACGGGTCACCGTGCGGGGCGGTGACACCGGGCCGACGGTGTTCGTGTCCAGGTCGTAGTGGGTCAGGGCGAGTGTGTTGTTGGTGAAGTACACGCCACCCGGACCGGCTGCGGACACACCACGTGCCGCGATCGGGTAGTCCATGACCTGAGTGCCCGTAGTGGCATCCGTGAACTTGACCTGCTCACCGGTGACAGCGTCAACGACGACCAGTCGGCTACTGGCGCTGGCGAAGATGCGACCGCCGGCGTAGTCGAGGTCGATGAAGTCCTTGGCGGTTGTGCCAGGTGGAGTGATGTCCTCGACTTGACGCGTCTCCACGTCGATGCGGAGCAGCCTCGCGTTGGGTGTGGAGATGCCGACGAACAGCTTGTTGTGATCCGGGTCGTACACGGTTGACCGCGCGTACTGCTGCACCGGGTCGAGTGAGCCGTAGTCGGTCACCTGACCGTTCGACGGGTCGTACTTGAAGGCGTGGGCGGTCGGATACGTCCCCGCGTACACGTTGCCGTTCTGGTCCGCGGTGAGGCCGTAGATGACGGACTCACCGGGGATCGGCTGGCCCAGGTCGGTGACGGTGCCTGCGCCCGGGTCGTAGCGGTACAGGTGCGCGTTGGGGTAGGTGCCGACGTACAAGCTGCCGTCGGGCGCCACCACGATCGCCCACGCACCGGCGGCCCCGGCGAGTGGCAGGGCGTGGATCAACTGCCGGGTGTGCAGGTCGACGACGTTGAGCTGGGCGTTCTCACCGGCAGGTACGGCGTACACGACGTCGCGGCCGTCCGGCGTGCGGCCGATGGCGCCCTCCATCACGGTGAGCGAACTGATCGGCGCACCGAGGTCGCGGATCGGATCCTCGGCGGCCGGGCCCATCCGGGTGGCGTCCGGTCTGATCGGACCGACCTCGGAGGGGAACGGATCAGGCCGCTTCGGATCCGGGTCCGCCGCGGCGGTGAGACCACCGGTGGCGAGCAGGCCGAGCGTGACGGCCAGGACGGCGGCGGCGCGGGACAAGGCGTGGCGGAAGTGACGGCGCGGAATCATGGGCGGGCTCCCTGCGGCGTTGTTCCGAGGAAGGTATAACGGTCATGACCGTAATGTCCATAACTTGCGGCCTATGAGCGCGAAAACGGCGCCGGACCCGTCCAGGTCACGGCGCCGTCAGCGGGGGTGAGGGTCAGGCGGCCAGCTTCTCGGCGACCTGGGCCAGCGACGGGTTCGTCATCGCGGTGCCGTCCGGGAAGACCACCGTCGGCACCGTCTGGTTGCCGTTGTTGACCTTCTCGACGATCTTCGCGGCCTCCGGGACCTGCTCGATGTCGACCTCGGTGAACTCGATCCCGGCTCGCTTCAGCTGCCCCTTCAACCGGTGGCAGTAGCCGCACCAGGGGGTCGAGTACATCGTGAATGCCGCCATCGGCTGACTCCGTCTCCCGGGCGGTCGGATTCTGTCCGGCGGCCCGTCTAGGGTTGCTCTCGACGTATCCGAACCCTGACGCAGGTGGTGCTGTTCCCCAATGTCCCCGTCCGTGAGCGATCTCACACGTTCTGCATCCGCGGATGACCTTTTGGAGGCGCTCGACCCCGAGCAGCGGGCGGTGGCGACCTCCCTGAACGGTCCGGTCGTGGTGATGGCGGGAGCCGGGACGGGTAAGACGCGGGCGATCACCCACCGGATCGCGTACGGCGTCCGCACCGCGACGTTCGATCCGCTGCGCGTCCTCGCGGTGACGTTCACCCAACGGGCCGCGGGGGAGATGCGCGGCCGGCTCGCCCAGCTCGGCGTCGAGGGCGTGCAGGCGCGCACGTTCCACTCGGCCGCCCTGCGGCAGGCGAAGTGGTTCTGGCCCAAGGTGTACGGCGGGGAGCTGCCGCCGATCGTGGATCGCAAGTTCCCGCTGCTGACCGAGGCGGCGTCGCGGTGCCGGGTCCGGGTGGACACGCCCGCGCTGCGCGACCTGGCCGGTGAGGTCGAGTGGGCCAAGGTGAGCAACGTCCGGCCGGACGACTACGCGAAGCTCGCGCCGCGCTCGGGCCGGACGCTGGCCGCCTTCGACCCGGCCACGATCGCGCGCGTCTTCGCGGCGTACGAGGACGTGAAGCTGGAGCGTGGGCGGATCGATCTGGAGGACGTGCTGCTGTGCGCGGTCGCGCTGCTCGCGGAGGACGAGCGGGTGGCCGCGGAGATCCGGCGGCAGTACCGGACGTTCGTCGTGGACGAGTACCAGGACGTCAGCCCGCTGCAGCAGAGCCTGCTCGACCTGTGGCTCGGCGGGCGTGAGGACGTCTGTGTGGTCGGGGACCCGGCGCAGACCATCTACTCCTGGGCCGGCGCCGAGCCGGAGAACCTGGTGCGCTTCGCGTCCCGGCATCCGTCCGCGACAGTGATCAAGCTGGTCCGCGACTACCGATCGACCCCGCAGATCGTGGACGTGGCGAACAAGATCCTCGACGCGACCGGTCCGTCCGGGCTGCCGGGGCGGGTGGCGCTGCGGTCGCAGCTGCCGGCCGGTCCGGCTCCGGTCTACCGGGAGTATTCGGATGAGGTCGCCGAAGCCGATGCGGTGGCGCGGGCGATCGCGCGGCTGCGGGACGAGGGGACTCCACTGCGGGACATCGCCGTACTGTTCCGGACGAACGCCCAGTCGGAGAACTACGAGCAGGCGCTGGCCGAGCGGAAGATCCCGGCCGTGCTGAAGGGTGCCGAGCGGTTCTTCGAACGGGCCGAGATCCGGCAGGCCGCCGTACTGCTCCGTGGTCAGGCGAAGGCCGGCGACGTGTCGGACGATCTGGTCGAGGTGGTCAGCGGCGTACTGGGTGGGGCCGGGTGGACGCCGGAGGCGCCGGCCGGGACCGGCGCGGTGCGGGACCGGTGGGAGTCGCTGAGCGCGCTGGTGACGATGACCTCGGACTTCGCTTCGGCCAACCCGACGGCTCGGCTGGCCGATCTGATGGCGGAGCTCGATCGGCGGGCGTCGATTCAGCACGCGCCGCTGGCCGAGGGGGTCACGCTGGCGACGCTGCACGCGGCCAAGGGCCTGGAGTGGGCCTGTGTCTTCATCGCGGGCGCGCACGAGGGGACGCTGCCGATCAGCTACGCCCAGACGCCGGCGCAGGTGGAGGAAGAGCGGCGGCTGTTCTATGTCGGCGTGACGCGGGCGAAGCAGCAGCTCCACGTCAGCTGGTCGACCTCACGCTCCCCGGGCGGGCGCGGTCAGCGCGGTCCGACTCGCTTCCTCGACCCTCTCAATGTGCGGACGGCGTCGCGGCCGACCGCGTGGGAGCCGGCAGCCGAGCGGTCGGAGCGCTCGTCTCGGGCGGGCCGGCCGATCCCCAAGTGCCGGGTCTGTGGCCGTGGCCTGCTCGACCCCGGCGCCCGGAAGCTCGGCCGCTGCGAGGACTGCCCGTCCTCGATCGACCAGGAGCTGTACGACGCCCTGGTCGCCTGGCGGACCGAGCAGGCGGCGTCCGAGAGCATGCCCGCCTTCGTCATCCTCACCGACGCCACCCTGACCGCGATCGCCGAGACCCGCCCCACCGACGAGCAGTCGCTGCGCCGGATCCCGGGCATCGGCCACACCAAGATCACCAAGTACGCGGAGCCCATCCTCAACCTCTGCATCCGCTGACCGGCCTGCCCGATCAGGCAGCCTCGGCGGCCGGACCGAGAAATGTGTTGCCAGGCAGGCCTGCGGAGGCGCATGGTGGAGGACGTGCCGCATTCTGCTGACGGCAGACGTGGCATTTAGGTGACAGAGGCAACGATCCCGGAGCGTGCGGATGACGTCCCGGAGCGTGCTGGAAGACTGTGGTGGCAGCCAGTTTCGGCCACCGTCGCGGCAACTTCCGGCCAACTTCGCGAACTGGCGTTAAATAGTTTGCGGGCTCCGCTGGGGACGGCGTACTGTTCTTTCTGCGGTCGAAGCCTGGCCGAAAACTTCAAACAACCATAGCGATCGAGCTAACCGCCCGCTTCGCCACAACGAGAGGAGGTGCCCTGGAATGAACATCAACACGGTCAAGAAGCCGTTCAGCGACGTTGCCGCGCTGCCGTGCGCCCCGATTCAGGGTGCCTCGCCGCGCCTGCACGGCGCGACCGTTGTGCTCATGGCTTCCGGCGCTGCCCAGATCAAGGGCGGAGCTGTCGGCGATGTGAAGTACGGCGGTTCGGGTTCTCGAGCATGGAGTCCACCGGTCTGACAGACGTCAGAGCCGGCACCTCCAAGGCCGCGGAACCCGAAAAGGGTCCCGCGGCCCTTTTGTTTGTCAGCACAGATTTGGCGGCCATCAACCGTTGGCCGTCACGGACGACAAGAGATCAGCAACCAAAAGTCACTGGGAGGTGACCGGAATGAGCGTGAGCTTCCTCGATGTCTTCACCGAGGTGGCCTCGTCGCAGGACCTGCCCTGTCGGTCCTACGCGCCAGAACTCTTCTTCGCCGAATCGCCGGCGGATGTCGAGTACGCCAAGTCTCTTTGCACCACCTGCCCGCTGAAGGCCGAGTGCCTGGCCGGAGCGCTCGAGCGTTCCGAGCCGTGGGGAGTGTGGGGCGGTGAGCTGTTCGTCCAGGGTGTGGTGGTTCCGCGCAAGCGGCCCCGTGGGCGTCCCCGTAAGAGCGACACCGTAACCGCGGCCTGACGTACCCGACCCGAATCGAGACTCCAAGACCATGACGACCCAGACTTGTTACAGGAGAACTGAGATGCATTTACTCAACGAAGATCTCGCCCGTGCTCATTGTCGTTCCAAACTGGAGGACGCAGAGCAGAACCGGCGCTTCTACCTCGCTCGCCAGATGCAGCGTGCGCAGAAGCAGGCCGAGCGGGCCAGCCGGCGAGCGGAGAGGGCCAGCGCACGTGCGCGCCTCGCGCTTGCCCGCCTGGTCTGATCCACCAGAAACCAGGCCCGCCCGGCCGGTCCGCAAGGGAGGACCGGCCAGGCAGGGCTGACAGCCTGACCAGCTGAATCACCGAGGGGCGGCCGCCATCAGGAGGCCGCCCCTCGTCATGCCCGCGGACTGGACCAGACCTCTTCCGCGGCGTGGACGACCCAGCGCATGCTGGGAGCCGAGGGCCGGGGCCACGGGGGTGACGGCCCGGGGGGAGGTGCACACTGATGCGCGTGATCAGAGCTACTTGTTCGTTGTGTGGTCAGCAGGCGGAGACCGAAGAGGCGCCGCTGACCTGGCTGACCTCGGTGGAGAACGGCCGGAAGCTGTTGTACTGCGACCGCTGCACCCGGGAGAACGTCCGTGCCATCGAGGGGAAGCTGGACCCCGTCTACTGGTGAGAAACATCTGAACCGGATGTCGATCCGGCGGTGATCCGTCCGACGCAGGAGTGAAGGCAGGTACTCCAGCGGAAGGACCGGACCAATGACAGTCACCGAGAGCGCGGCCGGAACCATCAGCCGGCGGCAGTGGATCGGGCTGGCCGTGTTGTCACTCGCCACGCTGCTGGTGTCGCTGGACCTGTTCGTGATGCTGCTGGCGGTGCCGGCGGTGACCGAGGCCCTCGGCGCGACCGGCAGCCAGCAGCTGTGGATCCTGGACGTGTACGGGTTCATGGTGGCCGGGCTGATGATCACCATGGGCAACCTGGGTGACCGGATCGGCCGGCGCCGCCTGCTGCTGGCCTCGGCGGCCGTCTTCGGGGTGGCTTCGGTCGTGGCGGCGTACTCGACCAGTCCCGGGATGCTGATCGGCGCCCGGGCGGTGCTCGGTGTCGCGGGCGCGGCGATCGCGCCGTGCACGCTGTCGCTGATCTCCACGCTGTTCCCGGACGCACGGCAGCGGGCGACCGCGCTGGGCGTGTGGGCGGGCTGCTTCACCGTCGGTGCGGTTGTCGGCCCGATCGCCGGTGGCGTGCTGCTGGACCACTTCTGGTGGGGCTCGGCGTTCCTGATCGGCGTACCGGCGATGGCGGTGCTGCTGGCGGTCGGGCCGTTCCTGCTGCCGGAGTACCGCGACGAGAAGGCGGGCCGCATCGACGTACCGAGTGTGGTGCTGTCGCTGGCCGCGATCCTGCCGGCGATCCACGGGCTGAAGCAGCTGGCCTCGCACGGCGTGAGTACGACGGCCGTCGGCGGTCTGATCGTGGGTGCGGTGTTCGGCGGGGTCTTCGTACGGCGGCAGCGTCGGCTCGCGGACCCGTTGGTCGACGTACGGCTGTTCTCCCGGCTGACCTTCTCAGTGACGTTGGGCAGCATGATGACGTACTCGATGCTGTCGGGCGGTGTGATGGTCTTCGTCGCGCAGTACTTCCAGCTGGTGCAGGGGATGACCCCGCTGACCGCCGGTATCGCGCTGGTGCCCGGCATGGTCACCTCGACGGTCGCCTTCCAGCTGGCGCCGCGGGTGGCCCGCCGGATCCGTCCTGGCGTGCTGATCCCGGCTGGCATCGCGTTCACGATCGTCGGCATGGCTGTGATGACCCAGGCGACGTCTACCGCCGTACTGGTGGTCGCCTTCGCGGTGGAGTGCGTGGGTGCTGCTCCGCTGGTGACACTGGGCACCAACCTGGTGATCGGCTCGGTGCCGCCGGAGAAGGCTGGTGCGGCCGGTGCGCTGACTCAGACGAGTAACGAGTTCGGGTACGCACTGGGCATCGCCGTACTGGGCAGTGTGGTCACCGCGGTGTACCGCAGCCAGATGGACGGGCAGGGCGGCAGTTCACTGGGTGAGGCCGTCGGCGGCGGGGTGCCGGCCGCCGTACTGGACGCGGCGCGCGACGCCTTCACCGACGGGCTGCACGTGGCTGCGGGGATCACAGCGGCCGCTCTGACGGTCATCAGCGTGCTGCTGGCCCGCACGCTCCGCTCTGAGCCGGCCCTGGGGTCAGGCGTGGGCTCAGACTCGAGTGAAGCCCGGTAGGAACTCGTCCAGGACCGAGCTGAACGGCGCCTCGGCCTCCAGCTGGGACAGTACGGCGACGCCGCCGATCCAGACCCGGTGGATCAGCAGGTACGACGGCGGCAGGTTGAGCTTGAACGCCAGCGACGCGCTGGGCGAGCGGAAGTCACTGGTCCGGTTCGCCTGGGCCCGCATCCAGGCGCGGCTGAACTGGAACATCTCGGCCCGGGCCGGCTCCGCGAACGGCGCCAGGTAGTCCATCAGTTGCTCCGGATCGATCTCCATCCGCGGCTTGATGAACCCCTCGGCCCGGAGTCCGTCGCGGACCGCGATCCCGTCGCCCTGGAGCGAGATCGTCAGCAGCCGGCCGATCGCGGGTGGCAACCCGTCCGGCAGCCGGGCGCAGAGCCCGAAGTCGACCACGCCGAGGCGTCCGTCCGGCATCACCCGGAAGTTCCCCGGATGCGGGTCGGAGTGCAGCAGACCGGCCAGCTTGGGCCCGCTGAACATGAACCGGACGTACTTCAGCCCGATCTCGTCTCGCTCCTGCTTGGTGCCGTCGGTGATGACCGACGACAGCGGCCGGCCCTCGATCCACTCCGACACGATGACGCTCGGGGAGTGCTTGATGACCCGGGGGACGACGAACTCCTCGTGGTCCTTGAAGGCGTCGGCGTACTGCTGCTGCGCCTGCGCCTCGCGGTCGTAGTCGAGCTCCTCGCCGATCCGCTCCTGCAACTCGGCGACCAGCGGCTTCATGTCGAGCCCGGGGACCAGCGTGCCGAAGGTGCGGGCGAACCGGCCGAGCTGGCGCAGGTCCGCACGGAGCGCTTCGGCGGCGCCCGGGTACTGCAGCTTGACCGCGACCTCGCGGCCGTCCTTGAGCGTGCCGCGGTGCACCTGGCCGATCGACGCGGCGGCCGCGGGCAGGTCGTCGAACTCCTCGAACCGGTCCCGCCAGCGCTTGCCCAGCTCACGGTTCAGGATCGTGTGCACGGTCGAGGCCGGCATCGGTGGGGCGGAGTCCTGCAGCTTGGTCAGGGTCGCCCGGTACGGCGCCGCGAGCTCCTCCGGCATCGCCGACTCCATCAGGCTGAGCATCTGCCCGAACTTCATCGCGCCGCCCTTGAGCTCACCCAGGACGGCGAACAACTGGTCGGCGGTCCGGCGCTGGAACTCCGCCATCACGGTCTCGGCCGGCGCTCCGCCGATCCGCTTGCCGAGCCCGACCGTCGCCCGGCCGGCGGCACCGAGCGGCAGGCTGGCGAGCTTCGCGGTCCGGCTCAGCGCTTTGCGGGGAAGGTCCGACACCCTCCCATTCTGTCGGGTCGCCCAAGCGGGGGCCCGGCCGGGTCACCCGCATGTCTTCCCGGGTACGGCGGTGGGCTGCCGGCGCGGCGCGTCAGGCCGGCGCACGGGCGGTGCGGAACGACGAAGGGCGGTGACGGACCCACCGGGTCCACCACCGCCCCACGACTTGGTGCGTCAGGCCTTGCCGAGGATCCGGTTCAGGTTCGTACCGCACTCGGGGCACTTGGCCTTGGCCATGCGCGTGCCCTTGTCGTTGACCTTGACCTCGCCGTCGGCGGTGCGCTTGGCCTTGCACTTGACGCAGTAGAACTCGCCGCTCCAGGTCTCTGCCATGAGGGCCCTCTCCTTGCTTCTGAATACCAGCCCGGGTTCTCGCCCCAGGCCGTCGTGGATGCTAACGGCAGACCGTCCTGCCGTAGGCCGTTCGGCCCAGTCGGGATTCACCCTACGGCAGCCAGGCGCACGCTCAAGCGCACCTCCCGGCCCGCGCGCCGCTTGGTCTCCCAGAGGAAAGCCCTTTCCGGACCCTCCGGCAGCACAGAGCAGGCTCCCGGGTGTCCGCCTTCGGAACCGCTCGGCTTCCCCTCCGAACGGCCCCGGAGGCGATCCGGGAGCCTGCTGACGTCGACGCTAGGAGGCGTGGGCGGTGCAGGCAAGGGCCCGTTGTCCACCCCTGTGGATAACCCTGTGTGCAACCTGTGGGACGCGCCGCCGGGCACTGTGGACGGGCGGGGGAACAGGATGTGAACAACCGGAGTCGACCGGCCCAAGATCTGGCGTCTGACCTGCGGAAACGTCGATGCACAGGATGTGGACGGAAGAAAGTTGTCGGATTCGGGGGGTACATTTTTGACCCATGGCCGACTCTCCACCGCGCCCGATCCCGCCGTATGTGGATATCCGACGCAGCAAGCGGCGCAAGCGGACCGTCAGCGCCTACCGGGACGGCGAGCGGGTGGTCGTGCTGATGCCCGACCGGCTGTCCGCCGCGGAGGAGGCGCGCTGGGTCGAGACCATGCTGGCGCGACTGGAGAAGCAGCGCAGCCGTTCCCGCGTGTCGGACGAAAAATTGTTGGCCAGAGCACACGAACTCGCGTGTCGTCACCTCCCCGAAGTGCCCGAACCTGCGTCAGTCAGGTGGGTTTCGAACCAAAACAGACGGTGGGGATCCTGCACTCCGGCGGACCGATCGATCCGTTTGTCGACTCGTCTGCAGTCGATGCCCGCCTGGGTGGTCGACTACGTGCTCATCCACGAGCTGGCCCATCTGATCGAGCCGGCCCACAACGCCGCCTTCTGGGCCCTGGTCCACCGCTACCCCAAAGCCGAGCGCGCCGAGGGCTACCTGGAGGGCATCTCCGCCGCCTCCTCCCTCAACCTCGAGGACTTCTGAGCCGAGGGCTGAGGGGCGCCTCGCCCAACCCCAGCCGCTGTTGCCTGCCCGCCGCCGGTCACCTCGCAGCCGATCTGCAAGGCGCCGGTGGGAGCTACCCGCACCCGTCCGCTCACGCTGCGGTAGCGGCCCTGGGGTGCACCCCCAGCAGGGTGTGGCTGGCCGCAGGGGAGGGGTGGGGTTTACCTCAGGGTGAACTCGGTGGCTTCCTGCATGGTGGCGACCACCCTCCAGCGACGAGGCTTTTGAGTCGTAGCCAGCGCCGCGCCAGGCAGTGCTGGGTGGGGCGCCAGAGGGGGCGCAGAGGGGCAGGGAACGTATGGCCAGGGGACAGATCACGGTCCGGGCGGCGCGCTGGAGTGCCACCCATCCGTGGCGGGCGATCGCGATGTGGGTGGTGCTCGTGATCGCCTGTTTCGCACTCGGCTCGGCAACCGGCACCAAGGAGTCCGACGGCGAAGGCGACATCGGCGAGGTGACCCGGGCCGACAACATCGTCAAGTCCGGCAACTTCGCCGACCCGGATGTGGAGAGTGTGCTGATCACCGCACCGTCCGGGACACTCGACCAGGCCGAGGCGGCCAAGGCGGCCGGCGTCGTGATCGAGCGGATGCGCGCCCTCGGTGGGGTCGCGGAGGTCGCTCAGCCGATGCCCTCGCCGAACAAAGACGCCCTGATCGTCAGGGTCACCCTGAAGGACGGCACCGATGACAACCGCGTACAGCCGCTGCTCGACACCACCGCCCAGGTCCAGCAGCAGTATCCGAACCTCCGGATCGAGGAGGTCGGCGGCCTGTCCATCGGCAAGGCTCTGGACGAGACGCTCGGCAAGGACTTCAAGCGCGCGGAGATGTTCAGCCTGCCCGTGACACTGGCGATTCTCTTGGTCGCGTTCGGCGCACTCATCGCGGCCTCGGTGCCGCTGGTGCTGGCGCTGTCCGCGGTCGCCGCCGCGATCGGTCTGTCCGCAGCGGCCTCGCAGCTGGTCCCCGCGGTCGACGCGGTGAACAGCGTGATCCTGCTGATCGGGATGGCGGTCGGCGTCGACTACTCGCTCTTCTACCTCCGCCGCGAACGTGAGGAGCGCGCCAAGGGTCGCGGTCACGTCGACGCGGTCGAGATCGCTGCCGCCACGTCGGGTCACGCCGTCGTCGTCTCCGGTGTCGCGGTGATCATCTCGATGGCCGGGTTGTTCCTGGCCCGCGACGCGGTGTTCTCGTCCTTCGCGGTCGGCTCGATCCTGGTCGTCGCGGTGGCCGTCGTCGGCTCGCTGACCGTGCTCCCCGCCGTACTGGCGAAGCTCGGTCGCTGGGTGGACCGTCCGCGGATCCCGTTCGTCTGGCGGCTGACCGCGAGCAAGGGCAAGCCGCGGTTCTGGCCGGCCATGCTGAAGCCGGCGCTCAAGCACCCGGTCGCCACGCTGCTGGTCTCGGTCACCGCACTGCTCGCGGTTGCGTCGCCCGCACTGGGGATGACGCTGAAGTTCCCGGGCACCGAGGATCTGCCGCGCGACACCGCGGTGATGAAGGCGTACGACCGGCTCACGGCAGCGTTCCCGAGCACGGGCACCAGCCACGAGGTCGCCGTTCGCGCTCCGGCCGACCAGCAGCCGGCGGTGAAGGCCGCCCTGGCCGAGCTGAACAAGCTCACTCAGAACGACAAGCTCTACGCGCAGGACGGTCTCGAGGAGCCGCGGATCTCCAAGGACGGCACGGTCACGGTCGTGGAGGTTGCCACGCCGTACGAGGGTGGTAGCCAGGAGGCGCGCGACTCGCTGACCAAGCTGCGCAACGAACTGATGCCGGAGACTTTCGGCAAGGTGCCGGGCGCCGAGTACGCCGTCGGTGGCTTCGTGGCCGCGGACGTCGACTATGCGGCCCACACGAAGGCGAAGCTGCCGCTGGTGATCGGGTTCGTGCTGCTGCTGACGATGATCGTGATGATGGTGACGTTCCGGTCCGTGGTGGTCGCGCTCACCGCGATCTTCCTGAACGTGCTGAGCGCGGGAGCGGCGTACGGAGTGGTGACCGCGGTCTTCCAGAACACCTGGGCCGAAGGGATTCTCGACTTCCGGTCGAACGGTGCGGTGGTCTCCTGGTTGCCGTTGTTCCTCTTCGTGGTGCTGTTCGGCCTGTCGATGGACTACCACGTGTTCGTCGTCAGCCGGATCCGTGAGGCGGTGCTCCGCGGCGTACCGACCAAGCAGGCCGTTGCCGAAGGCATCACCGGCTCCGCGGGTGTGGTGACCAGCGCGGCCGCCGTCATGATCGGTGTCTTCGCGGTCTTCGCCACGCTGAGCACGTTGGACATGAAGCAGCTGGGTGTCGGCCTGGCGGTCGCGATCCTGATCGACGCGACGATCATCCGGGCGGTCGTCCTGCCGAGCATGATGACCCTGCTGGGCAACGCCAACTGGTGGGCGCCGAAGTGGCTCCGTGGCAAGCAGGCCAACCACGCGGCCCCGGCCGCCCCGCGCGAGGAGGAGCGCGAGCTGACCCCGGTCGGCTGAGTTGTAGCGATTCGAGCGCCTCACCCAGCCGCAGCCGGGTGAGGCGCTCGCCGCTATTTCGGTGGTGGTTTCGTAACGGCGGCGGGTAGCGTCCTTCGCCCCGGGCAAGGAGGCGGTGTGGAGCAGCGAGCCGAGATGCTGGCCGAGTTGGCGGAGCTGGTGCTGGCGGTTGATCGTCCGCATCCGGTGCGGGTTGCGATCGACGGATGTTCGGCGGCGGGCAAGACCACGCTGGCGGACGAGCTGGCGCAGGTACTGCGGGATCGCACCGAGCGCGAGGTCATCCGGGCCGAGATCGACTACTTCAAGCGTGCGGTCGAGCTACGTACGGCGTACCCGGTGGACTCGCCGGAGGGCTACTACCTCGACACCTGGGACAACGAGGCCATCCGCGACCGGCTGCTGATTCCGCTCGGACCAGACGGCGATCGCCGCTACACGACCGCGATCATGGACCCGTCTGCTCAGACCGCCCTCGACACTTCTCTTGCGGTGGCGGCCGACGATGCCGTCCTGCTGGCCGACGGTGCGTTCCTCCAACGGCCAGAGCTTGACGCCTACTGGGACCTGCGCGTCTACGTGGACATCACCTTCGACGAAGTGCTCCGGCGTGGCATCGTCCGCGACCAAGCCTGGATGTCGTCGCCTGAAGCGGCCGAACACCGCTACCGCACGAAGTACATCCCCGGCGAACGCCTTTACGTCGACCAGATTCAGCCGCAGACCCGGGCCCAGCTCGTCCTGAACAACCAGGACCCGGCCAACCCAAAGCTCACCGTTCGCGCCTGACCTCAGCCGAGGTGTTGGCGGGCTCGGTGGGTGGCGGCTTTGACCCGGCTTTGGCACTGCGGCGAGCAGAAGCGGCGTTGGGCGTTGCGGGAGACGTCGACGAAGACGCGGTCGCAGTGCGGCGCCGCGCAGACACCGAGTCGGCCGGCAAGGTCGCTGCCGAGGGCGATGGCGAGGCCGGCCGCGCAGCCGGCGGCCCAGCCGTTGGCCAGCTCGTCGTTCGGTCCGTGGAAGTGAAGACTCCACGGTCGGTCCTTGCCGCGGTCCAGTTGCGGTCGCGCGTTGGTGTCGATCAGCAGCGCGTTGACCTCTGTCGCGGCCCGGTCGAGGTCCCCGGTGTGAGCCGCCTCGAACACGATCCGCATCCGGCCGGCGAGCTCCGTGAGCCGTCGCGCATCAGCCCTGGGGACAGACGGCCGCGGATACCCGATGGCCGCCAGCGATTCCCCGACGGCTTGTGACTCGTCGGCGGGCGCGGCGACCGGGGAGCCGCCGGAATAGCCCGGTGTCAGCCGGTTCACGTACTCCACAGCAGCCGCCAGCACGTTCTTCGTGTGACTATCAAAAGACACTTGACCAGTCATGCCATCTCTCCGTACAGTCGACCCCGCGTGACCAACCATAGCGGCTTAGATAGTCACGCAGGAGGAGGCTGTGGTGAGCACCCGAACCCGTGGCGAGGTGTCGACCGCGCGCAGGCTCCCATCCGAGGTCTGGATCCTGGTGGTTGCTCGGGCAGTGAATCGGGTCGGGGCGTTCACGTTGCCGTTCCTTGGGGTTGTGCTGACGGTGGAGTTCGGGGCGTCGCTGAGTCAGACCGGGCTGATTCTGGCTCTGTTCGGGGTGGCGACGATTCCGTCCCGGTTGCTGGGTGGGCAGTTGGCTGATCGGATCGGCCGGCGCCGGACGATCGTGCTCGGGCTGGCCGGATGTGCTGTTGCTCAGACCTGGATTGCAGTCTCCGATCAACTCTGGTCCGCGGTGCTCGCGACCCTGCTGCTCGGCCTGGTCTTCGAGATCTACGAACCACCCAGCCAGGCAACAATCGCCGACGTCACTGAGCCCGCCGACCGTCCAGCGGCGTACGGCCTGCTCGGTGCAGCGATGGCGGCCGCCGGCGTACTGGCCGGCCTCCTCGCGGCGACCCTCAGTCACTGGGACCTGCGCTGGCTGTTCGTCGCCGACGCGGCGACGTGTCTGGCTTGTGCGATCCTCGTCGCCCGCGCACTCCCAGCCGACGTACGACGGGACAGCGCACGCCAGACCGCGACAACGGTCTGGCGGGATCGCCGACTGCTGCTCCTCCTTGCGAGCGGCACGGTCTTCGCCACCATGTACATGCAACTGGTGATCGGACTACCGCTCACCCTGCTGGAGCAGGGCCTGCCGGAGTCAGGCACCGGCTTCATCCTCGCCGTGTCAGCAGTGACGCTGATTCTCGCCCAGCGCCTGCTCCGCGTGCAGCACCTCGACGACTTCCGCGCGATGACGATCGGCTATGTCCTGCTCAGCATCGGCCTGTTCGTGAGCGCGTTCGCACAGAGCCTGACCGTCTTCCTCCTCGCCACAGTCCTGTGGAGCCTCGGCGAACTCTTCCTGCTGACTCGCTACCTCACGCTGGTGTCGGGACTCGCACCCGATCACGCACGCGGTCGCTACCTCGCTGTCTTCGGGCTCAGCTGGGGCTTCGCCACTGCGATCGCGCCGTTGACCGTGACCTGGCTGCTCGAGTCGTTCGGCCCCGAAGGTCTGTGGCTCTCCAGTGCCGCAGTGGCCGTCGTGCTGGCCGCAGTCCAGCCGTGGCTCAGGACGAGACTGGCTCCAGCCTGACTGTCAGGCCTTTGGCGACCGGAGTGTTGCTGCCCTTGGCCAGGTCGTCGGCGGACATGAGCACGTTGGTCTCCGGGTAGTACGCCGCCACGCAGCCACGCGCGGTCGGGTACGAGACGAGCCGGAACCCGGAGGCCCGCCGCTCGACACCCTGGAACTCACTGACGATGTCGACGTACGCCCCGTCCTTCAATCCGAGCTCGGCCAGGTCAGCCGGGTTCACGAAGACGACCTCGCGTGTCCCGTGTACGCCGCGGTAGCGGTCCTCCAGCCCATAGATCGTGGTGTTGAACTGATCGTGGCTGCGCATCGTCTGCAACAGCAGCCGACCAGGTGCCGTCGGCAGCCACCTCAGGTCGTTCGCGGTGAACTGCGCCTTCGCGTCGGACGTCCGGAACTCCCGCCGATCCCGCGCCGCATGCGCCAGCAGGAAGCCACCCTCGTTGGCCCGCAACCGCTCCTCGAAGTCCTCGTATCCGTCGGCCACCCGCCCGATCCGCTGCCGGATCAGGCTGTAGTCGTCGGCGAAGTCCGCCCACGGAATCTCGCCCACGGAAGGTACGACGGCCTGCGCCAGCCCGCAGATGATCCCGATCTCGGACTTCATCTCCGGCCCCGGTGGAATCAGGTTCCCGGTGGACAGATGGACCGCACCCTGCGAGTCCTCGACCGTCACCGACTGCGGACCCGCCGCCGTGTGGTCGTGATCGGTCCGCCCGAGCGTCGGAAGGATCAGCGCCTCGCGGCCGGTGATGGTGTGCGACCGGTTCAGCTTGGTCGACACGTGCACGGTCAGATCGCACTGCCGCAACCCGCGATGGACGACCTCGGTGTCAGGTGTCGCGGACGCGAAGTTCCCGCCCATCCCGACGAACACCCGAACCGACCCGTCGCGCAACCGCTTCACCGTCGCGGCCGCGTCGACACCGTGCTCGCGCGGCGACGTGAACGCGAACTCGTGGTCGAGCCGATCCAGGAACGCGTCCGGCATCTGCTCCCAGATCCCCATGCTGCGGTCGCCCTGGACGTTCGAGTGACCGCGCACCGGGCACGGGCCGGCGCCGGGTTTGCCGATGTTCCCCTGCAGCAGCAGGACATTGACGATCTCGCTGATCGTCGCGACCGCCTCGCGGTGCTGGGTCAGCCCCATCGCCCAGCAGATCACCGTCGCCTTGGACTTGATGAACCGCCGGGTGAACTCCTCGATCTCGGTACGACGCAGTCCGGTGGCCAGCTCGACCGCGGCCCAGTCGAGCTCGGCATTGTGTTTCGCGTAGAGCTCGAAACCGCTGGTGTGCGACTCGACGAATGCCTTGTCCAACACGGTGCCCGGGTTGGCCGCCTCGGCCTCGAGCAGAAGGTGACCGACGGCAAGGAACAGCGCCTGGTCGCCGCCGATCCGGATCTGCAGGTGCTGGTCGGCGAGCGTCGTACCCTTACCGACCCAGCCGCTCGGGCGTTGCGGGTTCTTGAAGTTCATCAGGCCGGGCTCGGGCAGCGGGTTGACCGAGACGATGTCGGCGCCGTTGCGCTTGGCGACCTCGAGGTGGCTGAGCATCCGGGGTGCGTTGGTGCCCGGGTTCTGGCCGACGACCACGATCAGCTCGGACTCCTCCAGCATCTCCAGGGTGACCGCGCCCTTGCCGCTGCCGATCACCCGGGACAGCGCCGTACCGGAGGACTCGTGGCACATGTTCGAGCAGTCGGGCAGGTTGTTGGTGCCGTAGGCGCGGACGAACAGCTGGTAGAGGAACGCGGCCTCGTTGCTGGTCCGGCCCGAGGTGTAGAAGACGGCGTCGTTCGGGTCGGCGAGGGCCTTCAGGTGCCGCGCGACGACCTGGAACGCCTCGTCCCAGCCGACCGGTTCGTAGTGCGTGGCGCCGGCCCGGAGCAACAGCGGCTCGGTGATCCGGCCGAGTTTGCCGAGCTCGAACTCGGAGATCTGGTTCAGCTGGTCGATCGAGTGGGCGGCGAAGAAGTCGCGCGGCACCCGCTTGCGGGTCGCCTCCCAGGCGACCGCCTTGGCGCCGTTCTCGCAGAACTCGGCGGCGTGCTTGCGTTTGTGATCCGGGTCCGGCCAGGCGCAGGACGGGCAGTCGAAACCGCCGTCCTGATTCATCTTCAGGAAGACCTTGCCGGTCCGCACCGGTCCCATCTCGCGGAAGCCGAACTTGAACGACGAGAGCACCGCGGGCACCCCAGCGGCCTTCTTCTTCGGATGCTCGATATCGACCATGTTTCAACCATAAGCTCCGGCTATCAACCGGCGCGGCTTCGATAGCTGTCGCCACTGGCGCCGACTGCCACACCGGCCCGACGGCGGTTGCGGACAGAACCCTCGACAGCGTGACGCTGACCGTCCTACGGTGCCCGGAAAGCGTTTTCCATATTCGCGCCCCGCCAAGAGGATCCGCCATGTCCGCCTTGTCCTGCTCCGTACGGCCGGGTCGAGGTGGCCAGGCAGAACACCGCGTACAACCAGCCGTCCTACCCGGGCTTCTACCTCGCCTCGGACACGGACTGGTCGAAGGTTCCCCTGCCGGGTCGCCGGAGCTGACGGGTGGCCCAGTCCGACATAGGGACCGGGTCACTTGTGTGCTGTCGTCCCATAGCTGCGGGCTGTGGCTGATTCCTAAAGTCTCCGGCATGGCTACCCCTCGTCGAGCCCTCGTCACCGGCGCTGCGTCCGGCATCGGCGCCGCGTGCGCCCGGCGCTTGGCGGCTGACGGCGTCCACGTGGTTGCGGTCGACTACGACGCTGCCGGTCTCGAGACACTCGAGGGCATGCAGACCGTGGTGGCGGACCTGGCAGACCTGCACAGCCTCGGGGACCTGCCGAAGGACGTGGACATCCTGGTGAACAATGCAGGGGTCCAGCAGGTCGCACCACTCGAGCAGTTCCCGCCGGAGCGGTTCAGCTACATTCTCCGGCTCATGCTCGAGTCGCCGTTCCGGTTGATCCGTCAGACCCTTCCCCACATGTACGGCGCCGGGTGGGGCCGGGTGATCAACATCAGCTCGGTCCATGGTCTCCGGGCCAGTCCGTTCAAGGCGGCGTACGTCGCTGCCAAGCACGGGCTGGAGGGGCTCAGCAAGGTGGTCGCACTGGAGGGTGCGCCGCACGGAGTGACCAGCAACTGTGTAAACCCGGCCTATGTCCGTACGCCGCTCGTCACCGCCCAGCTCGCGGACCAGGCGGCCACCCACGGTCTGACCGAGTCAGAGGTGCTGGAGAAGGTCATGCTCGAGCCAGTCGCAGTGAAGCGCCTGATCGAGCCGGATGAAGTAGCGGAGCTGGTCGCACTGCTGTGTGGCCGGGCCTCCGCCTCCATCACGGGAAGCTCGTTCGTACTCGACGGCGGCTGGACCGCCCACTAGCTCAGGAGAGCCCGTCAATGACAGCAACACAACCGGTCCAAACGCGTACGCCGATCGTCCGGGTGGTCGGCGCGAGTCTCGTCGGGACGACGGTCGAGTGGTACGACTTCTTCCTGTACGGCGTGGCCGCGTCGGTGGTGTTCGGAGACCTGTTCTTCCCCAAGGGGGAGGAGCTCACCGGTACCTTGCTGAGCTTTGCCACCTTCGCGGTCGGGTTCTTCGCCCGTCCGATCGGTGGGGTGGTGTTCGGTCACTTCGGTGACCGCCTCGGCCGCAAGAACCTGCTGGTGCTGTCCCTGCTGATGATGGGCGTCGCCACCTTCGCCATCGGCCTGTTGCCGACGTACGCACAGGTCGGCGCGCTCGCTCCGATCCTGCTGACCGTGCTGCGGCTCATTCAGGGCTTCGCACTCGGTGGTGAGTGGGGTGGCGCCGTACTGATCGTGTCGGAGCATGGTGATCCGGCACGGCGTGGCTTCTGGGCGTCCTGGCCGCAGGCTGGTGCTCCGGCGGGTCAGCTGATCGCCAACGGCGTACTGGCCGGCCTGGCCGCGTTCCAGTCGGACGCCGCGTTCAACTCGTGGGGCTGGCGCATCCCGTTCCTGCTGTCCGCCGTACTGGTGCTGGTCGGGCTGTGGGTGCGGCTGCGGATCGAGGAGTCGCCGGTGTTCAAGGAGGCTCGGGCCAAGCAGCAGCCGACGGACAAGATCCCGCTGCTCGAGGTGATCACCAAGTACCCGCGTGAGGTGCTGACGGCTATGGGCGCGCGGATGGCGGAGAACGTCAGCTACTACATCTTCACCATCGTCATCGCGACGTACGCCAAGGAACAGCTCGGTCTGGGCAAGTCGTTCGCGCTGAACGCCGTACTGATCGGTGCGGCCGTGCACTTCTGCGCCATCCCGCTGTGGGGTGCGTTGTCAGACCGGATCGGCCGGCGGGCGGTGTACCTGATCGGTGCTGTCGGTGTAGGCGTGTGGGCGTTCGTCTTCATCGCACTGGTCGACACGAAGAACTTCCTCCTCGCCACACTGGCTGTGACTGTCGGACTGGTGCTGCACGGTGCGATGTACGGGCCGCAGGCATCGTTCTTCACCGAGCTGTTCGGCACCCGGGTCCGCTACTCCGGTGTGTCGGTGGGCTACCAGCTCGCGTCGATCATCGCGGGCGGTCTGGCGCCGTTCATCGCGGTGGCCCTGCTCAAGGCGTACGACTCCGGCTATGCGATCGCCGTGTACGTCGCAGCGTGTGCGGTCATCTCCATCATCGCGGTGACGTCGTACTCCGAAACGCACCGTCGGGACCTGACCAGCGTGTAGGTGGCATCATCGCGAACGTGGAGGAGCTGCTGCGGCTGCTGGCCGAGGACGCGCCCGGGAGTGAGCTGGCCCGGGCGGCGGGCGACGACGCGGTCGCGCGGGATCTCGCACTGCGGATCCGGGCCGGGATCGACGCCAGCAAGAAGCGTGAGGCCGAGCTGTCCGCCCTGGTCGACGTCGCCCGCGAGCTCGCGTCGGCGCGCGACCCGGGCGGCGTACTCGACACCATCGTGCACCGGGCCCGCACCCTGATCGGCACTGACGTCTCCTACCTGACCTTGTACGACCCCGCCCGCGGTGACACCTACATGCGGGCGACCGACGGCTCGGTCTCGGCGGCCTTCCAGCAGTTGCGGCTCCCGCTCGGTGCGGGCCTCGGTGGGCTGGTCGCCGAGACGTACAAGCCGTACTGGACCGCCGACTACCCGTCCGACAGCCGCTTCCGGCACACCTCGCCGATCGACCACGCGGTCGGCGAGGAAGGCCTGGTGGCCATCTGCGGTACGCCGCTCATCGTCGACGGAGCCTTCGTCGGCGTACTGTTCGCGTCCAACCGGACGCGCCGGCCGTTCAGCCGCGAAGAGGTGTCGCTGCTCGGATCACTGGCAGCCCTGGCAGCCGTGACGATCGTGCAGGTCCGAGCGGCCGCCGAGACCGAGGCCGCGCTCAGCCAGCTGTCCGAAGCCCACGCCGGCACCGAGCACGCGGCCGCAGCCCACGACCGGTTCGCCGACATCGTTCTGTCCGGTGGGGACGTCGATGCCATCGCCGCCGCCCTGGCCGAGCTCCTGGACGTCTGGGTCGTCCTGGTCGATGCGGTCGGCAACGAATTGGCAGTTGCCGGGTCGCCCGACCGTGCCGCCGTACCGTGGCGGGAGTCCGAGTCCGGTCGGCTGACCAAGATCGGAGACTGCTGGGTCGTCGCCGCGACCGCGAAACGCGAGCGCCTCGGCGCCCTGGTGATCGGCGGCGTCGACGACCTGTCCGACGCGGACCAGCGCATCGTCGAACGTGCCGCCGTTGTCACCGCTCTCGTCCTCCTCTTCCGCCGCCAGGCCGCCGAGCAGTCCCAGCGCGCCCAGGCAGACCTCGTCTCAGACATGTTGAGCGGTAGCGCCGACCCGAGGACGCTGACCGAACGACTCCGCCTGATCGCACCGAACCGCCGCCACGACCGTCTGGTGGTGGCGGTCTGCCGCGGCGACCACAGCGGCGTACTGGCCAGACTCACCGCCCCACTGGAGGACAAGCTCACTCTCACCGGCCCGTACGCCGGGGACCTGGTGCTGCTGTTCGCCGCGTCCAACCCGGTCAAGGTCGCCGGCGAACTGGCCGTGGTAGCCCGCCAGACCGGCGTGACGATCGCAGTCACCGGCCCAGCGGCATGGGGGAGTGACCTGATCGCAGCACATCGCCAGGCGGCCCGACTGGTCAGCACCATGCTGCGACTAGGCCGGACTGCTCATGCCTCGACACCGGACGACCTGGGCCTGGCAGGGCTCGTCGGGGCGGCGCACGCAGATATCGCCGCGCACGTCGATCACGTGCTCGGACCGGTGATCGGGTACGACGCTCAGCGCGGTACCGACCTGATCGGCACCCTACGGGCGTACTTCGCGGCCGGACAGAGCCCGACCCGGGCCGCCGATGCCCTGCACGTCCACCCCAACACCGTCCAGCAGCGTCTGGACCGCATCACCGTCCTGCTCGGCGAAGGCTGGCTGCACCCCGATTGCGCCCTCGACGTCCAGGTCGCCCTCCGCCTGCAGGCGACTCTGGACTAGCCGGCCCTCCAACGCGGCCTCATCGCGCCGAAGAGCTAGAAGACCCCGGGCAACAACGCGGCGGTCCGGGTCCGGTACGCCGCATAGGCAGGCAAGGTGCCGATCAGGATCCGCTCCTCCTGGCGCGCCCGGTGGACCTGCAGCGCGACGAGCGTGACCCACACGCCGGCAGCGGCCAGGGAGTCCGCCGCGATGGCGAGTCCGAGCGAGGACACGATTTCGCCGGTGTACAAGGGATGCCGGACCCACCGGTACGGCCCGTGCTCGACGACGTCGCGTGCCTGGGCGATGATCGACAGATTCCGGCCCAGACTGCACAACGACCAGACCGACCACGCCGTACCGGTGACCAGCAGGACGTCGGCGACCAGTTCGCGGCCGACGGAGCCCGTCGTACCCGTCAGCAAAGGAAAGGCGAACGGGCTCAGCGTCGCGATGATCGCGGCAGCGTTGGCGACGACCGACGTACTCGTGGACTTCGCGGGCCCACGCCGCAGGTAGGCCCAGATGATCACCGCGTAGAAGGCGCCGACCAGGGCGTTGCCGATCCAGCGCAGCGTGCCCGCGGTTCCGGGGCCGGTGGACTGGGTCAGCACCATCGAATCGGCGCACAGCATCAACGTGGCCGCGGGCACCATGATCAGCCGGCCGACGTCCAGTCGGCGCTGCGCGGTCTTCAGCATGGCTACCTCCCGAACAGGACGCGGGCGATACTGAGCGCGCCCGGCCCGATGATGACGATGAACATGGACGGGAACAGGCAGAAGACGAGCGGGAAGAGGATCTTGACCGGCACCTTCTGCGCCTTCTCCTCGGCCCGCTGCCGGCGGCGCAACCGCATCTCCCGGGCCTGTTCACGCAGTACGTCGGCGATCGTGATGCCCAGCTCACCCGCCTGCACGAGCGCCGACACGAACGATCGCAACTCCGGCACCGTGGTCCGATCGGTCATCGCGCGCAGCGCCTGCGAGCGGGACTTGCCGATCTGGATCTCCTGCAGAACCCGGGAGAACTCGGCGGCCAGCGGACCGGCGGTGTTACGGGAGACCTGCGACAGCGCCGCGTCGAACCCGAGCCCGGCCTCGACGCAGACCGTCAGCATGTCGAGCGCGTCGGGCAGTGCCTTCTGGATCTTGTCCTGCCGCTTCGCCCCGGCGTTGTACAGCAGGATGTCGGGCAGGAAGAACCCGACGGTCGCGGCCACCGCGGCGCTCACCACGAGCAGGCCGATCGTGCGTACGCCGTACAGTGCGCCGAGGCCGCCGAGGATGAACAGGCCGAGGCCCTTCGCCGCCAGGATCCGGTCGGGCGTCCACCCCTTCGGGTTGCCCGCGAGATCGAGTCGGCGCTGCAGCGTCGTCGTGATCCCCGACGGCGACAGGTGCACCGCCAGGCCGCGGAGCCAGCCGGGCAGGGCCGCGAACGGGTCCCGCGTGACCTCGGCCTCCACCGGCGCGTGCCGCGTGTAGTGATTGTCGATCGTGGCCAGTGCCCTGGCCACACCGTCCTCGGCCGGACGAGCGACGATGCCGACGACGGCCAGTACGACGGCGAGACCGAGCGCGACGAGTCCGCCGATCAAGAGCATGGTTGCGGTCATCTCAAGCCTCCACCTTGATCAGCGCGCGGATCCAGAACGCGCCCACGATGATCAGCCCGACCCCGCCGGCGACCATCATCAGGCCGACCGGCGTGGTGTACAGCGGGCTCATGTACTCCGGTTTGCTGAACGTCAGCCAGCCGCCGAGCACGATCGGCAGACCGACGATGATGTAGCTGCGAGTCTCGCGATCACAGTTACAGCAGGTGATATCAGTCACTCTCCGTCTGGGGGATCGCGAGAGAGAAACACACGGGGGAACGTCATGCAGAGCTCGATCAAAGTCGTCGTCATCGACGGCCACACGCTGACCAGATACGGGCTGATGCGGCTCGTCACGGCCGACGCCGACATCGCCATCGTCGGTGAATGCGCTCTCGCGTCCGAGGCGCCGGCGCTGGTGGCTTCCACCCGTCCGGACGTTGTGGTGCTGGACGTCGCTCTGCCGGATGCCGACGGGCTCCAGCTGGCCCGCGAACTCCGCGACCGGCACACGGGCCTCGGCATCGTCATCCTGACCGCGCAGGCCGAGGACGACGTACTGTTCCGGGCTCTGGAGACCGGTGTCTCCGCCTTCGTCGGCAAGACCGCCCCGAACCCAGAGGTCCTCGGCGCGATCCGGCACGCCGCGGTGGCGGCCGCCTCCTTCACCGCGACCGGTCTCGCGCACGCCCTGGCACGCCGCGGCCACGTCGCCGGCGGGCGCCCCGTCAGCGGTCAGCTCGGCCTGGGGCGGGCTGTCGAGGGCATGGTGCTGAGTCCGCGCGAGTTCGAGGTTCTGTCGCTGCTCGCCACCGGCCGGTCCGTGCCGGCGATCGCAGGCACTCTGTTCGTCAGCGTGTCGACGGCGAAGACCTACGTCTCCCGGGTGTACGAGAAGCTGGGCGCCACCAACCGCGCCAACGCGATCATGATCGCCCTCAGACTGGGACTCATCACCCCCGAACTACCCGCCTCGGCCTAGCAGCACGCGCATACTGTTTCTCTCCCCTGTCCCGCCGCATCGCCGGAGTCAGCCAGAAGATGCTCACCCAGACCCTGCGCTCCCTGGAACGCGACCGCCTTCCCGGCCGCTCGGTGACCCCGTCCGCCGCCACCCGTACCCATCACGACGACGTGAGCGGCTCAGCGTGACCGATCGCCGAGTAGTCGTACTGGTCGTGCCGGCGGTCGGCAGTTGGGCCCCGCCAGGCCGTGACCCGGAGGCTTGGCGGCTGGCGCTCGCTGAGGACACCTACGAAGTCCTGTCCGCACTGGACCGGGTAGACGTGGCGGTGGCCGTGGCAGGTGGTGACGACGCGGCTGTAGCCGAGGTAGCCGCCCTCACCTGGCCGGCCACACCTGTGTACGCCGTCGATGCCGCCCGCCCGGTCCTGGACGCGGTGGCTCTCGCCGGCCCGGCAGCCGCGGTTGTTGCTGTCAGCCACGACGTACCCGACCTGCCTGGTCTCCTGATCGGCAAGCTGTTCCGTGCACTCAGCACCGCCGACATCGCCGTCACTCCAGCCGAGGACGGCACACTCGCTGCCATCGGCGTGAACGTCCCCACCGCCGACTGGGTCACTACGGCCGCACCGACCTTCGACACTCCCTTGTCCGAACTGGAGTCCCTCAAGCCCCGCCGTCACGCCGTTGCCATCGGCCCCGGCTGGCACCGTCTGCGATCGGCTGCTGACATAGCGCGACTGGATCCAGGCCTCGAAGGCTGGGACGCGACACGATCCATACTTCGTCACTCTTGACCCGTCACCTTCCCTTGAGTCGCTCGTTCATCAGGCAGCAGGGAACTTCTGGGGGAAGTTCAGGCCGTCGCCGCACTGGTGCCGATGCCGTTCAGGGGCGGTACCCGACACCAGCGGGGCCACGGCCAGTGGGGGACAACGGGGATCTGGGGACGGCATCACGGAGGTGAACCGCGGGGGACCGGGGGACGGCGGATCACACCCAGACGCCACCTGGGGGGAACAGCAACAACAACCCTGCGGGCCAACCGGACAACGGCCCACAGCAAGAGGGAACTGCGAGGCAACGGGGAATCACGGGGGACAGCGGTACAGCGGGGGAACAGTGGCACGGGGATCGCAGTACGTGGGAGCACGGGGGATGCAAGAAACCTGCTGCCGTTGACGGGGAACGGCAGTGGAGTGGGGACAGCGGGGAGATTCACGGGGCGCAGTACAACCGGGGGTGCAACACAAACGGGGAAACTATCGGGGGACGGCAGTACATGGGGGCACGGGGGATGGCAGTGCCGCGGGGACTTTACAGGCATCCGCAGTAACACGGGGGGATCGCAGCACGCAGTACGACGGGGACTTCACGGGGAATGCAGTAGGGCGGGTCTCGGAGGGGATCTGTCTGGTGGCGCGCGGGTCGGTCTAGCCGGCCGACCCGCGGCCGCCTGCCGTCTCCGCGGTCAGGCGGGGATGACGTACTGATGAGTTCCTTCTCGACCAAATGCAGGCCATGCTGGCCTCCGCCGTACAAATAGCTGAGCATGTGCTTCACCTCATCCGGCGGCATAATCGTCCCCGCGCCTGCCTGTTGTAGAACGCAACATGCCGCGTCTCGTGCTTGGCGATCCGCTTCAGGATCCCCGTCAGCACCGGATGGCTCTCAGCCTGAATCAGCCGCGCGTACGCCGAATGCGCCCACCACTCGTTGATCGCACCCCACGCCATGTGCGTCGCGATGAATTCCTCACCGATGATGTTCGCCAGCAACGACTGCCGGATCGGCGCCAACCGATCGCGCCACCCGAGCCGCGAACGCACCGCGCGGGTGTGTTCGGGCCCGGTTGCGGGCAAAACAGCGTGCTGGCACGTGTACGCCGGATCCAGGCGGTGTATTGCCGCGGGAGAGTGCCTGGAGGGGCGGCTACACGGCCCGATCAACCACGGGTGTTTCCACCAACGACAGCAAGTCGTCGGCGGGCGCTGCTGACCAACTCCTCGACCGTGTGGTCCACCCCGCCCGGCAGTGCGTCCATCGGGAACCACGCGAGGTCGTGCGACTCCTCGCTGACGACGAAGTCAGTCGTCTCCGC
Organism: Kribbella sp. NPDC049174; assembly: GCF_043197365.1. Lineage (NCBI taxonomy): Bacteria > Bacillati > Actinomycetota > Actinomycetes > Propionibacteriales > Kribbellaceae > Kribbella > Kribbella sp. NPDC049174. The sequence goes on from NZ_JBICSZ010000005.1 coordinate 344,333, forward strand.
GGCAGTCACGAGGAACTGAACATCCAGATGGAACGCACCCGCACACCCACCAGCCAACAGCTGATGCCGCGACAACTGCAGCGGACTGGGATCGATCGACAACCCAGTCAGCCCGGACTCCTCCGTAGCCTCACGCAGAGCCGCACCCGCGAGCGTCGTATCCCCGTCCTCGCAGTGCCCACCCAGTTGCAGCCAGTTCCCGACAACCTTGTGCAACGTCAACAGCACCTGACTCCCGGACGCGTCCACCACCAGCGCACTCGACGTCACATGCTCCGGCCGGCAACTCCGCCACATCCCATCCGGCCGCTCGGCCAGATGCCTCAGGTAGTGCGCCCGCAACTCCCCCTGCGCGTCATCAGGCGCACTCCACCCCTCCAATGTCGCAACCGCATCCCCAAGAAGCATCCCGCCAGTCTCCCCCACCACCTCAAGACACCGTCCGGCGCGCATGCCGAAGAGAGCGTCCCAGGTCCCCCCAGAACACACCGCGGAACGCCGTACAGCTGTGCCGAGGACGGGCGACTACTTGGGGGAGTCGGGGTTGTTGCCCTGGTCACCTTCCTGAGTGCCTTCGTCGGGGAGGAAGTCGGTGATGTCGATGTCGGCCAGCTCGCCGGCGTGCTGCGCGAAGCCGATGGGGTCGTCCAGGTCGGACGCGCTCGGCAGGAGATCCGGGTGCGACCAAAGCTCGTCGCGGCCATCCACACCACGTGCGTCGCGTACAGCGGCCCACAGGTTCGCCGCGTCACGCAGGCGCCGCGGCCGGAGCTGCAGGCCGACCAACGTGGCGAACGTCTGCTCTGCCGGACCACCCGCGGCCCGACGCCGTCGTACCGTCTCCGCCAACTGCACCGCCGCCGGCATCCGCTCCTTCGTCGCCTGCCGTACGACGTCGTCCACCCAGCCCTCGACCAACGCGAGCGCGGTCTCCAGCCGGACCAGAGCCGCCTTCTGCTGCTCGGAGTCCTCGGGCTCGAAGAGGCCGCCCGCGAGCGCCTCCTGCATGGCCTCCGGGTTCTGCGGGTCGATGCCTGCCATCGCCTGCTCGATCTTGCCGGTGTCGACCTCGATGCCGGACGCGTAGTCCGCCACCGCGGCGAGCACGTGCTGCCGCAGCCACGGCACGCCGGCGTACAGGCGCTGGTGAGCGACCTCGCGCAGCGCCAGGTACAGCCGGACGTCTTCGTCGGCGAGCCCCAGCCCTTCGGCGAACTTCGCGACATTGTCCGGGAGCAGCACCGCCTGCCCGGTCGGTCCGAGCGGCAGTCCGATGTCGGACGAGCTCACGACCTCGCCGGCCAGCTCGCCCAGCCCCTGACCGACCTGTGCGCCGAAGATGGAACCACCCAACTGCCGCAGCATGCCCGCCATCGGCCCCGCCAACTGCTGAGCCTCGGCCGGTAGCGCGTTCCCCATGGCGCCGGCGACGTGCTCGGCGACCGGGTCGACGATCGTCTGCCAGACCGGCAGCGTGTTCTCCACCCACTCCGCGCGGCTCCAGGCCGCGGACGTGGTGGAAGCTTCGGGCAGGGTGGTTGCCTCGTCCAACCAGTGCTCGGCCAGCCGGACCGCGTCCGCCACCCGGTCCGAGTCGGTCGGCGTGATCGACCGGTCCCCGCCCGCGGAGACGGTCTTGCGGGCGATGTCCTTGGCCAGATCCCAGTTCACCGGCTTCCCGTCGCCGGAACCGCTGAGCAGCTGCTGGACCTGGGCGAAGATCGCGTTCAGGTCGGGAGCGCCGCCCGCGCCGGCCGCACCGGAGAACTGCTGGAACATGGCCTCGAACGGAGTTCCCTTGAACGGGTTGTCCGGTTCGTCGCTCATCGGAGTGGGCCTTCCTGTGCGGGTGGGGCGTACAACTCCAACGTACTGGTTCCACCCTCCAGTTCCGCCCCCGGCGAACGCATTACCCCTCCACTTAGCCCCTGGCAGACCCCTGACTTTCCCCCGAGCAGCACGCTCTCCCCGTGAGACCGCCGGCCGAGGACCGTGCGGGGTCTGGCGGGCTTGGAGCTGAGAGGTGAGGCGAAGCAACAGCTGAGGGGGTGTGCGGGGTACGGCGGGGCCGCGAGCAGTAGACGAGGAGTCGGGGGACGGCGGTGGCGGGAACAGGGTGACAGAGCCGGGCAGGGCCGGGAGTCGCGCGGAGAAGCGGGAGTCGCGCGGAGAAGCGGGAGTCGCGCGGAGAAGACAGTCGGCCCGGACAGGTAGGAGTTGTGAGGGTGCTGCCGTCCCGGGAGCTGCTGGGTCGGGGGCTGTGCGAGTTGTGGTGGGGGTGGGAGTCCGTTGGCGAGGAATTGTGTCGGGGACGGCGATGGCGGCAGCAACAGGTGACGGGGCTGGGGCTGGGCGTAGCGAGACGACCCTGTGAGGACGGCGGGGTGCCCGAGCGAAGAGGTGGCCGATGGCCTGGGCATATGGGTTGTGAGGGCGCTGCGGTCCCGAGGGCTGCGGGGGCTGAGGGGCTCTGCGAGCTACCGCCGGGCTGGGGACGGTGGGCGAGCTGCGGGGGCCGGCGGTGGCGGGAGCGGGGACACCGAGCCGGGCAGCGCTGGGAGTCGCGGGATAAGACGGCGGGGCCGGGTGGGTGGGAGTTGTGAGAGTGCTGCGGTCCCGAGGGTTGCAGGGTGAGAGGGCTGTGCGGGGTGGTGAGCGGTTGTGCGGGGTACAGCCGGGCCGGGAGGAGTGGGCGAGGAGTTGTGGGACCGGCGGGCCGGGGCAGTAGGTGACAGGGCCGGGTGGGGTTGGGAGTTGCGAGAGGACCTGTGGGGACGGTGGGTGGGAGGGGTGAGGCGGGCTGGGAGCGGGGTTGGAGGGGTGGTGGGGGAGAATTGCGGGGGTGGGGGGTGGTTCGTGGTAGGTGTGGGGTGGATTCTGGCGGGAGTGAGGGACTATGAGCGACGCGATCAGGTTGCTGGACATTCGTGAGGGTGTGTTGTCCAGCGACGAGGTGTTGGCCGCTGTCGCCGATGCGACTGCCGGTGGTACTGCTGTCTTTATCGGCACTGTGCGCAACCACGACCACGAGAAGCCGGTCGATCGGCTGAGCTACGAGGCTCACCCGGACGCGCTGGAGCACCTGCGGAAGGTTGCGCAGCGTATCTGCGACGACCCCGCTGTGACCGCGCTGGCCGCCGTACACCGCACCGGGGACCTGAAGATCGGCGACGCCGCCGTGATCGTGGCCGTGGCCGCGTCGCACCGCGATGTCGCGTTCGCCGCCTGCCGGAGGCTGATCGACGATCTCAAGGCCGAGGTCCCGATTTGGAAACACCAGCACTTCACCGACGGTCCAAGCGAGTGGGTCGGCGCTCACTGACACGTACTCTGGGCGCATGAAGGTGGCCGGATGAAGGTTTTGGCGTGGCTGGCGTTCCCGCTGGTCGCCACGCTCCTGGCGATGTGCTGGGCCGCGTGGCGCGGGCGGAGCCGTGGTCCGCGCCGGTCCGGCGGTGCCTTCGCCTCGGTCGAGGACTTCCGCCGCTTCAACGAGGCACTGGCCGCACCGGGACCACGGGCGACCCCGGAACGACGCCGTGGCCTCCGCCGCCGGACCCCCAGGAACTCTGCCGCCGACAGCTCCGGCACCGGCGAGTCAGCCGGCGGATCCGAGTCGGCCGCCAATCCCGCCTCACCCGGTCCCCAAGGCTCCACTCGCACCCCGAGTTTTCCCGCGAAGTTCGGTGAGACCGGTCCGGCGAGCCTCGCCGGGAGGACCGGTTTCGGTGGGGCCGGGACGGTTGGGGGTGCTGGAGCGTTGGAGTCAGCAGGGACGCTCGCCGTTACCAGGAAGCTCGGTTCGGCCGAGACGTTCGGTTCCACCAAGATCGCAGGGCAGGGTTCGTGACACGTCGTACCGCCACGCTGGTTTCTTCGATCGTCCTGCTCGTCATTTCGCTCGGGCTGGTCACCGCCTTCCCGGTGCCGTTCGTCTCGTTCAGCCCGGGGCCGGTGAAGGACACCCTCGGGGAGACGAAGGGCAAGCCGGTCATCGAGATCTCCGGGCACCCGACCTTCGAGACCTCCGGCCGGCTCGACCTGACTACCGTGTCGGTCACCTCGCCGGAGCGTGAACTCACCCTGCCCCAGGCGATGCGCAACTGGCTCGACCCGCACCACGATCTGTTCCCGCGCGACATCATCTACCCGCCGGACCAGACCGCGGACGAGGTCGAGGAGCAGAACACGGCGGAGATGACTGGCTCGCAGGACAGCGCGATCGCGGCCGCTCTGCAGGCGGCGAAGGTGCCGTACCACCCGAAGGTCTCGACGGTGGGCAAGGACACCCCCGCCGACGGCAAGCTCAAGCCGGGTGACATCGTCCTCGCGGTCGACGGTGTGACGGTGTCGCAGGTCCCGCAGGTCGGCGACCTCGTGCGCAAGCACAAGGTCGGCGAGAACGTCGTCTTCCTGATCCGCCGCGACGGCGCCGAGCAGACCGTGCAGCTGAAGACGGCGGCCACCCCGGGCGAGGCCACTCGCCCGATGGTCGGCATCACGATCGGGATCGACTCGCCGGTGAAGGTCACGGTCAACCTGGGCCAGGACATCGGCGGCCCGAGTGCCGGTACGGCGTTCGCACTGGCCATCTACGACAAGCTGACCCCGGGTGCGTTGCTGGAGGGCAAGCACGTCGCCGGCACCGGGACGATCGACGCACTCGGCCAGGTCGGGGCGATCGGCGGGATCCAGCAGAAGATCGCGGGCGCGAAAGAGGACGGCGCCACCGTCTTCCTGGTCCCCGGACCGAACTGCGAGGCCGCACTGCACGCGGGCGTGAAGGACATCCAGCTGGTGAAGATCACCACCCTGAGCGAGGCGATCAGCGCTCTCAACGCGATCGCCAGCGGAACCGGAGATGTCCCGACATGCACGCGATGAGCCACCTGAACGTACCGGCCGGCCGAAGGGGAGAGCTGACGGCATGGATTCCGTAGGCATTCTGCCTCCCGACGCGCTCAGTCGCGCGGTGGTCGAGATCGAGAAGCACGTGAGCAGCGCGGGCTGGGACCAGCCCGCGCAACTGTTCGCGCTGGTCCCCACCGAGGAACTGCTCCGCGCCGAACCGCAACTGGCCGCCGAGCTCGGCGCCGAGGACGCGTCCCAGCCGCTCACTCCGGTCGCCCAGGGTGAACTGCCGGGCGGTCTCGAGGACGAGCACCTGGCTGACGCGCTGGGCCGGATCGAGTGGCCGGACGGCGTCAGCGGCTGTGCGCTCGCGATCGAGCGAGTCGTCCTGCCCGCCTCGGCCGAGGCGGGTCTGTCCAGTGCTGAGTCCGACGCCGAGCTGGCCCGGATGGCGGGCAGCGATCCACGCCGCCACGAGGTCCGGATGGTCGCCGCGGTCCTGCGCGAAGGCGACCGGTTCGGTGCCGTCCGGCTGCGCTCACACGACGAGGACAGCGCCGTACTGACCGGCGCCGACTTGGTCCCCACGCTGTGCGAAGTACTGTCTTTGACATTCGAACCTTCGGTCGACAACCGGCCGGGCGAAGGTCCTGGGGTCGACGGCATGAGTGACAACGAGGAGAACCGATCATGAGCGACGGCGTCTATGACATGCCGGAGGAGCCGCGGCGGACGCGGCGAACGTCTGGAGGACGGCCCCGGGCGCTGCTGCCGACGATCGCCACGCTGATCGTCCTGCTCATCCTGTTCAGTGTCTTCACCGACGTCTGGACCCAGCGGCTGTGGTACCGCTCGGTGGATCTCGGCTCCGTGTTCAGCACGGTGCTCGGGACCCGGGTGCTGCTGTTCTTCGTGGTCGGCCTGCTGATGGCGGCGGCCGTGGTCGCGAACATCATCATCGCCTACCGCACCCGGCCGCGGGTCGCCCTCGCGCCGTCGCCGAGCCCGGGCTTCGAACGGTACGGCGACCTGCTGCAGCAGCGCGGGAAGATCGCCGTCGGCGTGATCGCGACCCTGATGCTGGTGTTCGGCGGCTCGGCCGCGTCGGGGGAGTGGAAGGTCTTCCTCGCCTGGCGGAACCGGACCCCGTTCGGTGTCACCGACAAGCACTTCAACAAGGACATCGCGTTCTTCGTCTTCGACTACCCGTGGCTGCGCGTGCTGCTCGGCTTCGGCTACTCGATCGTGCTGCTGTCGCTGGTCGCGGCGATCATCACCCACTACCTCTACGGCGGCTTCCGCCCGTCCGCGAAGGGGCAGAAGGCCTCGGGCGCGGCGCAGGTGCAGTTCTCCGTATTGCTCGGGTTCCTGGTCCTGCTGAAGGCGTTCAGCTACTGGCTCGACCGCTACGGGCTGACGACGTCGGACAGCCGGCTGTTCACCGGCATCTCCTACACAGGTGACAACGCCGTCTTGCCCAGCAAGGAGATCCTGGCGGTCATCGCGGTGCTGTGTGCCGGGTTGTTCTTCGCCAACGTCGTACGCCGGACGTGGCTGCTGCCGGGTGTGGGCACCGTCGTACTGATCCTTTCGGCGATCCTGCTCGGTGCCTTGTGGCCGGCGGCGCTGCAGCAGTTGCGCGTCCGGCCGAGCGAGCCGGTGCGCGAGGCGCCGTACATCACCAAGAACATCGAGGCGACCCGCCAGGCGTACGGCCTGGAGGGCACCCAGGTGATCAACTACCCGGCGAAGTCCACGGCGACCCCGAGCGATCTGGCGGAAGATGCCGAGGTCTTGCCGGGTATCCGGTTGATCGACCCGAGTGTGGTCGGGCCGACCTTCGAGCAGTTGCAGCAAGTGCGTGGCTTCTACTCGTTCCCGACCGATCTCGACGTCGACCGGTACAAGATCGGCGACAAGGTCAACGACACGGTGATCGCGGTCCGCGAGGTGCAGGTCGACCGGTTGCCGGCCGGCCAGCGCAACTGGAACAACGACCACACCGTCTACACCCACGGCTACGGCGTCGTCGCCGCGAACGGTAACCAGCGGGCCGCCGACGGTACGCCGGTGTGGTCGGAGAAGGACCTGCCACCGACCGGTCAGCTCGGCAAGTATGAACCGCGGATCTACTTCGGTGAGCAGTCCCCGGACTACTCGATCGTCGGCGGGCCGAAGGGCGGTCAGGCGGTCGAGCTCGACACCCCGGAAGGCACGAACGGCGGCGACCCGACGCTGAACACCTACGCCGGCAAGGGCGGCGTCCCGGTCGGCACGTTCTTCAACCGGTTGCTGTACGCCACCAAGATGCGGGACGCCAACATCCTGCTGTCCAGCCGGGTGAACCCCGACTCGCAGATCCTCTACGACCGCAGTCCGCGCGAGCGGGTCGAGAAGGCCGCGCCGTGGCTGACGCCAGACGGCGACCCGTACCCGGCCATCGTCGACGGCCAGGTCGTCTGGATCGTCGACGGCTACACCACCTCGGCGAACTACCCGTACTCCGAGAAGGTCGCCCTGGACGACAGCACCCGGGACACCACGACCGGCCGCGGCACCATCGCGCAGCAGCCGAGTGAGGAGATCAACTACATCCGCAACTCGGTCAAGGCCGTCGTCAACGCGTACGACGGATCGGTCCAGCTGTACGCTTGGGACGAGAACGACCCGGTGCTGAAGACGTGGATGAAGGCGTTCCCGGGCACCGTCCAGCCGCGCTCGGACATCTCGCCCGCCCTGATGTCCCACCTGCGGTACCCGGAGGACATGTTCAAGGTCCAGCGCGACCTGCTGGCCAAGTACCACGTGCAGGACTCGACCACCTGGTACCAGAACAGCGATCTGTGGCGTGTCCCGGCGGACCCGACCGCGGTGTCCGCCGGCGCCGACTCGTCGTCCCAAGTCAAGCAGCCTCCCTTCTATCTCTCGTTGCGGATGCCCGATCAGCCCGAGCCGAAGTTCTCGTTGACCTCGGTGTACGTGCCGAACGCGGAACGGGAGAACCTGACCGCGTTCATGGCCGTCGATGCCGAGGCGACCTCGCCGGACTACGGCAAGTTCCGGATCCTCCGATTGCCCGGCAACGTGCAGATCCCCGGTCCGGGACAGGTCTACAACAAGTTCCAGACCGACGACGCGATCAGAACCGCGCTGCTCCCGATCAACCAGCCGACCAGCGGCGCCCGAGCACAGTTCGGCAACCTGCTGACGCTGCCGCTCGGTGGCGGTCTGCTCTACGTCCAACCCGTGTACTCGGTGCGGACGAGCGGCCCCGGTAGTTATCCGGTGCTGCGCTACGTCCTGGTCTCGTTCGGCGACCGGGTCGCCTTCGGCAGCACGCTGCAAGAGGCGCTGACCAAGGTCTTCGACACCACCGTCAGCACCGGTGAGCCGACGCCCAACCAGCCGACGCCGAACCAACCACCGGCCAACCAAACGGTCAAGCAGGCGCTGGCGCAGGCACAGACCGCGTGGGACGCGGCCCAGAATGCGCTGAGAGCCGGCAACCTGGCGGAGTACCAAAGGCAGCTCAACCTGGTGAAGACGGCGATCGACCGCGCCGTGGCGGCGGGAGCCGCAGTCACACCGACCACCCCGGTTCCCAGTGGCACGCCGACCACGACACCGTCCACGCCGGCACCATCCAGTCCACCGACGTCGCCGACAGGCTGACGCACAGGCTGCTCACCCGGGCGGCGACACCGACCAACCGTCGGAGTCGCCGCCCCGTGTCGTTGCCTACAGCACCGGTTGATCAGCCTGTGGTCTCCGGATGGAAGCCGGTCGCCGTGTCGAGCAGATCCTGCTCGGAGAAGCGTTCGCGATCGAGTGACACCTCGGCCGCGACTCCCGGCGAGACGAAGTAGAACACCTCGTCGTCCGCGACCAGACCGTCGTACTCGCCGACCTTGACCGGGCGAAGGTCCCAGGTCTCCGGATCCTTCTCCTCGTACTCGGCGAGGAAGGCCTTGAGCTCCTCGAGATCCGAGAGCTTCTCGCCGCGCATGGTCTTCACCGTCAGGTCGACTTTGTACGCACCCTCCGGATCCGGCCCGGTCTCCCAGACCCGGCTATGGAAGCTGACGTCCTCCCACTCGTACTCGAAGTCGGTCGGTGCACCGATCCCGGCGGGAAGATGCTCGATCACGAAGCCGTCCAAGGTGCATGCCCTTTGCTCGGTCGATGGGGGAGCCACGGCGTACCCGGATCGCGGCTCGATACCGCTCGCCGCGGCCGGGCTGGTCGTCCAGACACCGAATGAGGCGAGGACGACCGCGCTCCCGATCACGATACGACGGGTCGACGGAACGACTCGGGAACCAAGGGAAGAACGCGACATGGCTGCCTCCTGAGGACGTCGACGCCCGGCCTGCTGCAAGGCGTCTTCTTGCCCTAGAAGTTGCACCGATCTGCGCCCTTCCCGGCGCGCGATATCGAACCTGTGGAAAAGACCCTCAGTACCCGATCAGCCGATGCAGCCGGTGGAACGTCTGCTGAAAACCGAGCTTCGGCCATGTCCGCGACGACAGGAGGTTGGTCACCCGCCAGTCGGTGACGACGGCCGTGTAGCCGGTGTCGGCGGACCACTGCAGCACCGCCTCACCCAACGCACGGCCAGCCCGTCGACCACGTGCCTCCGGCAGTACGGCGGCAAAGCCCAGGAACCCCGCGTTGTCCGGACGAGCCAGCCCGCTGTGCGCACTGGACTTCTCCACCGAGCACCCGACGGACGAGCCGATCACGCGACCGTCGTACTCGGCAACAAAGGTCGCGTAGTCCAGGTCGTCGATCGACTCCTCCCAGTCGGCCAGCGCCTCCTCCAGCGTGGGCAGCTCGCCGGCCGAGAACACCGGCGACTGTGCCTGGTGCTGTGGCAGTACCAGGTCCAGCTCCGCCAGTACGGCGATGTCGTCGCGCGTGGCACGTCGTACGGTCAGACCAGGCGGTGCTTCCAGACGAGCAGTCGGGGCCGGACGCACCGCGTGCGCATGCTGCGAGCCGAACCCCAGCCGGAACCAGGCGTCGACCAGCTCCGCGTCGTCCGGCACCAGCACGTACTGAGCCGTCCGTCCGTCGTCCATCCACTTGGCAGCGGCAGCGCCGTAAAGGTCGCGAATGTGCTCAGGCTCACGTACGGCCTGGCCTGCGGACTCGATCCAGATGTTCGGCCCCCAGACCGGCGACGGCTTGGGCGCACCCAGCACGTAGCCGGTCAACTCGTCTCCCTCCAGCAGTACGGCGCCGGACGCGCTCTCGCTCTCCCACACGGCCGTGACCTCGACCACGGCGATCTGCTCGTCCTCGTACTCAGCCGGCAGCAGAGGGTGCCGCTTCCGGTGCTCCTTGTGCCGCTCCGCGAGCAGCTGGGCGGCCGCTGGCAGGTCCGCCTCCGCGAACGGGCGAATGACGTGTCTGGACATACCCGGACGGTACGCCGCACCGCCCGCCGCTGACACGGGTTTTCGCCCACCCCGAGCCACACCGGGAGCCGATTTGGTTGCTCAGCGCCGATCCACTAAACTAAAACCACAACGACGCGGGGTGGAGCAGCTCGGTAGCTCGCTGGGCTCATAACCCAGAGGTCGCAGGTTCAAATCCTGCCCCCGCTACGGAAGGAGGCCCCCTGACCAGGTGAAACACCTGGTCAGGGGGCCTTCGTTATTCGCGGCAGATCGGGTTGACTACGGTCTAGCGATCGCGTTACTGGTCCGCAATAGGGCCGATCCGAGGTCACGCGCTCATCGTTGATCCGCTCCGATGCCAGTTCAGCCTGCCCACTTGATGTGTTGTCCGCCACGATCGTTTCGTCCGCGTAGGGAACCGCTGACACGGCGTCATCATCCGATCCCGCGCAGGACTCATCGAAGAGGTATGGTCGGCTCGTTGTCGCCGGGGTAAACGGGCGCTCGTCGCACAGCCGCTCTCGGTTGGTCGTGGCAAAAGGGCGTCGTAGGCGACCGCGTCTTAGGCGTCGGCCTGGAAGGGCCTCTCATCTCTCTCGAATCCCATGGATGAGAAACTAGCCGGAGTCGTTCGCCTCACGCGTTCATGATCGCGGTGACGCGCGCGTGAGCTCGTCGGTCGGGGCCAGGATTCGCTCCTCCGCTTGGAAAGGCGCTGAGCCGGCGGCGTGGCTGGTTGAGCAGCTCCGCCATCACCAGGACGAGGACCAAGAGCCTCGAGGGATGCATCGACACGTAGGGGTCGAGTTATCCCCAGCGGTCGATCGCCGGGAGCAGGTCTGGCGCAGTCGCGCGCTCGGAGCTCGCGTCGGCGAGCCGGTGGGCGGCGCCGCCCGATGCAACATCGAGACCCCACGCGAGGCCTTCGCCACTCCCCGGAACTCTTGAGCCGAAGTCCGCGGCCACCGCGTCAAAATTCACGGAGATCTACCTGCGGACCGAGCCCGACATGACGCCAGATTTCACGAGCAAACGACGTCGATATTCACCGTCACAGCCACCTCGTCGGCACGTGGCAACGGCTCCCCTAACCCGACCTGTTTCACTCAGCTTGTTGGTGTGCCTCGAGTGCTGCGAGGTCGCCGGCCCATTGCTACTCGCCGGCGTCTGACTCTCCTTGGTTCGTGAGGATCCAGCCGATGAAGAAGCTCTCCCGAGGGCCGCGCCCGGACGACGATCAATCCCATGCGGAGATCAGGTCCTGGGGTGTGAGGTGTTCGATGCCTTCTGCAGTGCAGCCGCTCCGGGACACGGCAATGAGTGGGGTCGCGTCGTCGGCGCCGGGTAGCTGCGCCCGGTGCCGGATCAGCCGGGCGAGGTCCCTGGCGTCGAACGACTTGTTCTCGAGCCACTTGATCGAGCCGACGAAGGTGATCTTCTTGGCTATCGGTGCGCGGTCGGCTCCGACGAGGTCGATCTCAGGGTCGTTGGTGCGTGTCCAGTAGCCGCCGATCGCGCCGGTTCCCTCCGGGAGCGAGTCGTCAGCCAGTCGCCACAGGGCTTCGCGAGCTACGGGCTCGATGGCGCGGCCCCGCCAGGTCGACCAATGCGCACGAATCGTTTCGAGTACGCGGTCGCCACGGCCGCGCTCGATCGTAGGAATACCTGGGCCCAGGACGAAACCGATGAACCGCCTGGGACGCCGACACACCCAAATCATCGAATCAAAAACGCACACAGCCAACCACGCCTTCACCCACCGCCGGATGAAGAATCGAGGATAACGTTGACCCGTGAGCACGAGGGCCGAGCGTCAGGCGGCGCGTCAGCAGGTCGCTACCTATCATGAGGTGCAACTGGCGGCGCTGGTTCAGCGGGTCGCAGAGGCCGTCGATCGGCACCGCGGCGGTGAACTGGACGCCTTCGAAGTCGACGAGGTGATCTTCCAGTACCAGCGTGCGGCGCGGAAGTTGTGGACGTTCTGCCAGACCACCGGCAGCCAGGCTGAGCTCACCGCTCACATCATCCAGCGCGTGGCTGAGGACGGTGAGGCTATCGATTGGTGGGAACGCGGCCGGCCGCACCACCGCAGTTGATCTGGAATCTACGGTTGAGACTACGGTCTAGAAGAGGAATCTCTGGTCAACAGCGGTGATCCGCAGTGGTGATCAAGCTGCCCGTGGCTAGGTGAAACATCGGTCTGACCGGGGGGAATGGATGCCAGGTTATAAGGACCCAGAGGTCGCAGGTTCAAATCCTGCCCCCGCTACGGAAGAAGGCCCGGACCATCAGGTCCGGGCCTTCGTTTTGTGTCGGGGAGTTGCGGTGGGTACTGGTTCGGGTATCCGCCCGACTTTCGACAAGGAGCATTCGATGTTCGCGATCATTGCTGCCGTCATCTTCGGCCTCGCGCTCATCCTGGACTGGGCCAACGTCCGGGCCAGCGACGCCTTCACGCCGCAGACACTTCTCACCGCTGGTCTTCTGTGTGTCGCACTTCACCTCGCCGGCGTCGGCGCCGGCCGCCGCTGGGGTCGTCGCCGCTGACGCACAAGTAGCAGCGGAGCGCCCGGGACCCACAGGGTTCCGGGCGCTTCTCAGGTGAGCCAGAGGACTATGCCGGTGAAGCCGTGAAGGACGCTGGCTGTGCCGGCTTGGATGGCGGCGGTGGCTCGGGCCGGGGTGAACGAGCTGGGGTCGTAGGTGGAGGACATGCCTAGGCCTTCGCCGCGGTAGGAGGCGCCGGGCCAGTCGGCCGCCGTGACGTTGGCGGTGGGTTCGGCGATCTCGGCGCCGACCAGGAGGAACTGCTGGTCGAGATGGCTGGCGGTGACCAGGGCCAGGGGATCGACGAGGGCGTTGCCGGCGCTGACGATGAGGTCCGGCTTCAGATCGATGGCTTCGGTGATCCGTCCGACGTACTGGTCGGCAGCTGTGACTTTCACCGTCTTGAGGCTTACGTGCTCGTCCTCAGCCCAGTCCTGCACGGCGGTGACCAAGGTCTGCGTCTGAGGATCGTCCCCGGCTGTGAGCAGTACGACGCGGTAGCCCTTGCCGGGGTGTACGTCGTTCCACGAGCCAGGACTCGGCGTGATGGTCGCTTCTGGTGAAGGCGGTGCGGTCGGGTTCACGAATCCGGCGCCGAGCGTGCCGACCGGCGTCGGCGTGGCGCGTGGGCGGGCCCAGTCGTCGGCGGTGTTGCAGCCGACGGCCAGGACGACGATCGCGAGCGCGACGGCAGCAGCCCGGGCAGGCCGAAGTCGCTGGTGCAAAGGGATCGTCCTCCATGACGGTGAGAAGGCCGCACCCTTCTTACCTCATGAAGTCCGGTTCCCAGAGTGGGTACGGCCATCGTTCGCCCACGGTCCCACCGGCGTTCACCGAGCAGGTGCAGCGTGCGCTTCATGCTGGCCTCCACACGCCGGTGCGCCTACGTCCTAGCTGCCGCACTGGTTCTCCTGCTGAGCGCCGTACCCGCTCAGGCCCACGGCTTCAGTTCGACCGTGTACGTCGACCTGACCGCACCCGAAACCGGACACGTCCGGGCCGAGCTCGGACTCGAGTACGACCTGCTCGTCGTGTCGGTCGCCGACTCCGAGAAGGACGATCCGCTCTTCAAGGTCGGTACGGCGGCCTTCGACTCCGGAGACTCGACTAAGCAGGCAGCAGCACTCAAGACCCACGCCAGCTCGGTCATGAAGTACGTGTCCGATCGCTTCGGAGTCACGGCCGGCGGTCAGGCCTGTACGGCGACGCAGCAAGGCGACTTCAGGATCGACCAGCGTGAGGGCGTGCCGTACGCGTTCATGGACCTCGACTACCGCTGCGCTGAGGCGGCCGACTCGCACGAGGTGCGGAGTGGACTGTTCCCGGACAGCGAGCAGTACGTGCGTGGGACCAAGACGATCGTCACCTACCACCTCGATCTGCAGAAAGGCAGCAGTGCGCTCGACTCCGAGCACCCGTCGTTCTCCACGCACCAGTCGTGGACCGAGCGGTTCTGGGAGTTCTTCCGGCTGGGAGCGGAACACCTGCTCACTGGTCTCGACCACATCCTGTTCCTGCTGGCGCTGATCGCCGGGTCACGTCGGCTGCGCGAGATAATGCTGGCGGCAACGACCTTCACCCTCGCCCACTCGGTCACCTTCATCCTTGCTGCGCTCGGCGTGGTCCACGTGTCGCCGTCGTTCATCGAGCCGGTCATCGCACTCTCGATCGCAATCGTCGCGTCCTGGCACCTGTGGAGGATCTGGCGGCGTGGACGACTCGCCACCGACCTCGAGTCCAGTGGCCGCAGTCATGTGAGCCTCGACCGGGCTGGATGGACCCGACTGGGTGTGGTGTTCTGCTTCGGCCTCGTCCACGGTGTCGGCTTCGCTGGTGCGCTGGGGATCCAGCAGGCCTGGTCCTGGACGCTGTTGTGGTCGTTGCTGGTGTTCAACGTGGGCATCGAGACCGTGCAGTTGGCGCTGATCGCAGTCGCCTTCCCGCTGCTCGCCCTGCTGCGCCGGGCAGCGCCGACTGCCGCACTGTGGACCACTGGGGTGATCGCGGCCGGTGTCTCCGTAGCTGGTCTGGTCTGGTTTGTGCAGCGGCTCTGAGTCGGACGTTGTAGCGCGGGTGGTAAACCCTTGTTCACCCGTCCTCCATCAGCGAGGCAGACGCTCTCCGATGGGCCTGTCTGGCTCAACTCGTCACTAGTAACGGACGGACACTCGATGAAGCTCATCAACTGGGCACGGACCCGTGTGGCCACGTGCGTCACTGCGGCGGTCCTCGCGACCGCCACGGCGTTCGGAGGCGGTGTGGGCGCTGCCCACGCCGCCGACCAAGCAACACCCACCGGCATCATCCTCGGCGTCGGTGCCAACGAGTCGCAGCGCGTCGTGAGCTGGTACGCCCCGACCAGCGCCGCGCAGGTGGTGCAGGTCGCTCCCACCTCGCGACTCGTCCACGGCCGGTTCCCGGCCTCCGCGACCACATTCCCGGCCACCGTCGCCGCCAACACGGTCAACGGCGGCTACAACGGCCACGCGACGATCAACGGTCTGCGCGAGCACACGTCGTACTCGTACCGCGTCGGTACGACGGGCGGCTGGAGCCCGACGTACTCGTTCAAGACGCAGGACTTCGACGGCGACTACAGCTTCCTGTTCTTCGGCGACCCGCAGATCGGCTCGTCCGGCGACGTCGCGAAGGACGGCGCCGGCTGGATGGACACCCTGAACGTCGCACTCGCTGCCAACCCGAAGACCGAGTTGCTGGTGTCGGGTGGTGACCAGGTCGAGTCCGCGAACACTGAGACCCAGTGGAACGCGTTCCTCGCCCCTGACAAGCTCCGCCAGTACCCGTGGGCCGCCACCATCGGCAACCACGACGTCGGCGGCAAGGCGTACGAGCAGCACTTCTGGACCCCGAACACCGACCGCTCCGCGGGCTTCTACCGCGGCAACCCGAGCACGGAGTCCGGTGGTGACTACTGGTTCATCTACAAGGACGTGCTGTTCATCGACCTGAACAGCAACGCCTACGCCAACAACGCGGACGCCGCGCACGTCGACTACGTCACCAAGGTGGTCAATGCGCACGGTGCGAAGGCGAAGTACACGGTGCTCGTGTACCACCACTCGATCTACTCGCCGGCCGACCACGCCAACGACGCCGACAACCAGCAGCGCCGGCAGGACTTCCCGACCGCGTTCTCCAAGCTGGGCGTCGACCTGGTGCTGCAGGGCCACGACCACAGCTACTCGCGCAGCTACGTGATCAAGAACGGCAAGAAGGCCAACCCGGCCGAGCAGCCTGGTGCGACCCAGGTGGCGCAGGGACCGGGCGGAGTCATCTACGTGACGGCGAACTCCGCGTCCGGCTCGAAGTACTACGACCTGACCGCTCCTGACACGACCCAGGACCCGAACTACGGTCCGGACCCGCTGAACCCCAAGAACCACTGGGCGAACTCGGTGGAGAACCAGGAGCACGTCCGTACCTACGTCACGGTCGAGGTGCAGAAGAACAAGCTCGTGGTGGAGAACGTGCGCAGTGGTACCTGCACCGCTCCCAACGCCGCCGTTGAGCTAGGCAAGGTGTCGTGGTGCGGTCCGAACAGTGGTGCCACCCCGGCCAAGCCGGTCGGCTCGCTGGTCGACAAGGTCGTCGTCCACCCGTACACCGACCGGGGTCACTCCCACCCGGGTCCGGGCAGGCACGACTGGACGGTCAGCAAGACCCAGCAAGGTGTCGTGACGCTCACCGACGTGAGCTGATCAACCTGATGGGGGTGGGCGTCAGCGCCCACCCCCACCTGCTCGTAGAAGGAAGCCCGATGTTCAAAGCCCTCGTGCTGCTGATCGCACTCACCACAGGCGCGCCGACCGCGGCAGCAGCCGACGACGTCCCTTGGTCTGTCAGTACGGCGGCCAACAGCTTCGGGTCCGATCGTCAGAACTACAGCTACACGGTGAACCCGGGTGGACAGGTCGAGGACGGCCTCGTGGTCGTCAACCGCGGCAAGACCCCGCTCGAGCTGGCCGTGTACGCCGCTGATGCCTACACGACCGACAACGGCCGGCTCGACCTCCTGACGCCCGACACGAAGTCCACCGGTGTCGGCGCGTGGGTCCATGCGGACCGGGACGGCATGAAGGTCGCACCGGGACAGTCTGTGCAGGTGCCGTTCACCATCAATGTTCCGGCCGATGCCAAGCCGGGCGACCACCTTGGCGGCATCGTCACGTCACTGAAGCGAGGCACCGACGTTGACCGGCGACTCGCCATCCGGATCCGCCTGCGGGTCAGTGGAGACCTCAAGCCGAGCCTGTCGGTCGACGACCTGAAGGTGCGCTACACGGGCAATCGCAACGCCACAGTCACCTACACCGTCCACAACAACGGCAACGCGATCCTTGCTGCCCGGCCGTCAACCTCGGTGGCGGGCCCCTTCGGGAGTTGGCGAGTTGAGTCAGGCCAAGAAGACTCACCGCAGTTGCTCCCTGGTGAGACCTGGAAGACCTCCACCCAGGTCCACGGCGTCACCCCAGCCCTCCGCCTCACCGGGACAGTCACGCTCACACCACTCCTCACCGACGCAGCCGGCTCCACCGGCCCACTGAACCCCATAGCCAGCACAACCCACGCCTGGAGCATCCCCTGGTGGGTCATTCCCGCGCTGGTCGCGCTGGTGGTTGTCCTCCTGCTCGTTGCCCGACGCATCCGCTCCCGCGCCGTAACTGCCGGCCGTCGGCGCTAAAGCGAGAGCCGTACCTGCAGACCCAGGTGGTCAGACAGGTAGCCCGGTCCGGCTTCGGCGGTGAAGGTCAGTTCCGCGGCCTCGACCGTTATCGACGGATCCGAGAGCAGCAAGAAGTCGATACAGCGCGATGCCTTGCCGGGTGCGAGGTACGCGGCGTGGAACGTCGGCGGACAATCGTCGCCGAAGGCGTCCAGGAGACCGGTGTCGCGGATGAAGTCGCGGTACAGCGAACTGTCGCGAGCGATGTTGAAGTCGCCGCACACGATCGCGGGCTGCCCGACGTCGTCGACGTGCCGGCCGACCGCGGCCAACTGCCCCTGGTGCAGTCGGTAGAAGCGGTTCGTCTCTGACCAGTCGCCGTCGTAGTTGGCCAGCAAGTGGGTGTTGACGACACTGACTCCCGCCAGTCTGGTCACCAGCGATCCCTTCAGCGACGCCTTCAGCCGGGACAGTCTGGGCAGGTCAGCCGCGTCGGCGGCGGGTGGGATCGGGAAGCGCCGGTACTCGGTTCCGGTGATGGCGGTTCGCGACAGGGTGACCAGCCCGCCGGCCGGTCCGGCCGCCGAGCGGCGGAAGCTGACGAAGCGGTACGACGGCATGGACCTGACCAACCGCCGGAGGTGGTAGTAGGTCAGCACCTCCTGGAAGTTGGCGACGTCCACATCGGAGGCCTCGAACACCGCGCCGATCGCCGCATACCGCTCGCCCAGGCGTGAGCCGACGAGCGGGATTCCGCGGGTGTTGAGTGAGGCAACGGTCAGGCTCATAGTCCTCCAGTCGTTTCGCGAGTCAGGGTAGATCCCGTCGAAAACCCTGATGTGTCTGGCGCCGAGCCGCCGGTAGCTTCGGCGGGGTGATGACGTTTGAGGTGACGATTCGAGGGGCCGACGACGTGCTCGGTCTGCAGGAGCCGGTGGCGCGGGTGATGTGTCCGGTGGAGGAGCATGTCGGGCGTTGTGAGGTGCCGTGGGGGTTCTCGGTGAGCGATGGCGGGTTCGAGGAGCTTGAAGAGCAGTACCGGATCGAACACGGCGGCTGATACTGGGCTCGTGGACGTTATCGCGGGGGCCAGGAGTGCGTACGACGGGCGTGCCTGGGCGCGGGCGTATGAGTTGTTCGCAGCTGCGGACACCCTGGACGCCGACGACCTGGACCGGTATGCCGTCGCGGCGATGCTGGTGGGGCGGATGGACGACTACTACGCCATCCGCGAGCGCGCCTACGAGCAGCTGCTCGCACAGCGTGACGTGCTCGGTGCGGCAGGTGCAGCGCTCTGGTCCGGTATCCAGCGGATGGTGTCCGGGGACGTGGTGGTCGGTGGCGGCTGGCTGGCGCGCGCAGCCCGGCTGATCGAGGAGGACGGGACGGACTCGGTGCCTGCCGCCGTCCTGAGGATGAGTCAGGCCTTCGGGGTAGCAGACCTCGAGCAGGCGGTGGCAATCACCAGTGAGGCGGTTGCGGCCGGGCGCCGGCTTGGCAGCGGGGACCTGGTCGCGCTGGCGCTGCACCAGGAAGGGTTGTTGCTGCTGCAGCTCGGTCGTACGACGGAGGGCCTGGCGAAGCTGGACGAGGCCATGGTCGAGCTCACCACCGGCTCGCTCTCGCCGATGGTGACCGGCATCATCTACTGCGGTGCGATCTCCGGCTGCTGGACGGTGTACGAGTTGCGGCGGGCCGAGGAGTGGACCGCCGCGATGTCGCGCTGGTGCGACGCCCAGCCCGAGCTCGGCAACTTCACCGGTGAGTGCAAGGTACGACGGGCCGAGCTCAAGCAACTGCGGGGCGCCTGGACCGACGCTCGCAAGGACCTGGCCGGCGTCAGCCCGGCCGACATCGACGTGTGGGCCGCCGGTTGTGGGGCGTACGTGCGGGGGAACCTCGACCGGCTGCAGGGTCACTTCGCCGATGCCGAGGAGTGCTTCACCGAGGCAAGTCGGCTCGGATTCGACCCGCAGCCAGGCCTGGCCCTGCTCCGGCTGCAGCAGGGCAGCGTGCAGGCAGCGGCCGCGATGATCCGCCGCTGTCTCTCCGAGTCGCAGGACGACGCCAAGCGCGTGGAGGTCCAGTTCGCCGCCGCCGAGATCCTGCTCGCCTCGGGCGACCTCGAAGCGACCGAAAAAGCAGTCGCCGGCCTCGCCGATCTCGCGAACAAGAGCCGCACCACGGTCGTCTGCGCGCTCCACGAACAGGCCCAGGCGATGATCCGCCTCGCCGAAGGCCGCCCGGACGCCGCACTGACGCCGGCCCGCGCTGCCCTCCGTCGCTGGGTCGAGATGCGCGCGCCGTACCAGGAAGCGCGCACGCGGTTGCTGATCGCGGATGCCTGCCGGGCGCTGGGCGACAACGAGTCCGCGGACCGCGAGACCTCGACGGCGCGAGAGACGCTGGAACACCTCGGCGCTGTCGCCGGGCCGAGAAGGCCGGAGGGACTGCTTTCACCGCGCGAGATCGAGGTACTGCGGCTCGTCGCCACCGGAGCCACCAACCGGATGATCGCCGATCAACTGGTGCTGAGTGAGCGGACCGTCGATCGGCACGTGAGCAACATCTTCACCAAGCTCGGAGTCACGTCCCGGTCCGCGGCAACGGCGTACGGCCTCGAGCACAAGCTGGTCTGAGAGGTACCCATTCCGGCCGTTGGGTAGTTTCACCGACGCGCCGAAGCAGCACGGATTCCTACCTTCGACACAACAAGAAGGAGGAACCCATGAGGTACGAAACAGTTGTCATCGGAGCAGGCCAAGCGGGTCTGTCGGCCGGATATCACCTCGCCAAGCGCGGCAAGCCGTTCGTCATCCTGGACGCAGCGGACCGGGTCGGAGGGTCCTGGCTCAACCGCTGGGACTCGCTCGCCCTGTTCACGCCCGCCAGCCGCGACAACCTGCCAGGCGCCAAGTTCGGCGGCGGCTACACCTTCCCGTCGAAGGACGAGATGGTCGCCTACCTGGAGCGGTACGCGGAACAGTTCGCCCTGCCGATCCGCCTCAACACGCGGGTGGACGGGCTGTTCCGTGAGGGGGACGGCTACCGCGTCACCGCGGGCACCGAGTCGTTCGAGGCGGACAACGTCATCCTGGCGACCGGCGTACACCGGGCGCCGAAGATTCCGGACTTCGCCGGCGAGCTCTCGCCGGACATCGTCCAGCTGCACACGGCTGACTACCGCAACCCCGGACAGTTGCGGCCGGGCACCGTGCTGATCGTGGGCGCGGGGAACTCCGGTGCCGAGATCGGGGTCGAGGTCGGCAAGACGCACAAGGTTCTGCTGGCCGGCCGCAACGTCGGCTATCTGCCGGTCGAGATGCGCGGCTGGCAGGGCAAGCTGATGTTCCCGCTGATCTGGTGGGTGTGGGAGCACATCCTCACCGAGGACAAGCGGCCCGGCCGCAAGGTGCAGGCGGAGGCACTCGAGGGCCACGGCGAGTTCCTGATCCGGCAGAAGGAGAAGGACCTGCTCGCCGTCGGGATCGAACGCGTCCCGCGGATCGCCGGTGTCGTCGACGGACGGCCGCAGACCGAGGACGGCGTACTGCTCGACGTCGCCAACGTCATCTGGTGCACCGGATTCGTCCCCGACTTCGCCTGGATCGACCTGCCCGGTCTGGACTCGTCCGGGCGGATCGCCAGCGAACGCGGCTGTGTCACCGGGCAGCCGGGGCTGTACGTGCTGGGGCAGGAGTTCCAGTACATGTTCAACTCGCACACCGTCGGCGGCGTCGGCAAGGACGCGGCGTACGTCGTCCGGCAGCTCGCCAAGCGGGAAGCGCCGGCCGTGTTGACCTCAAGTGAGGTTTAGCTAGCAGGATCTTCGGCATGAAGATCGAAGGACAGATCCCGAGTCAGGCCGATGTCGATGCGATCGTGGCGCTGGTCGACGCCGTACAGGAAGCCCAGAGCACCGAGGACCTGGACGCGTTCATCGCGCTGTTCCGCAAGGACGCGCTCTGGGTGACGGGGCACGGCAAGCGGCTGTACGGGCGGGACACCATCGCCGAGTTCACCAGCCGGGTGCTGCCCGGGGCGACGAAGGATTCGTACGCCACCTACGTCCCGGACCACCTGCTGTTCGTCCGGCCCGACATCGCCGTCGTCAACGTCAACCAGACCTACGTCCGCCGCGACGGCTCGACCGCCGAACTGCCGGTCGAACACGGCAGCCCGGTCTATGTCCTCGCGAAGGACGAGGATGCCTGGCAGATCGCGGCGGCGCAGAACACCGTCGTGGTCGCGGACTGACGAACTACTTCACCGCGAGTTCGCCGAGTTCGGACCAGTCGTCCTGGGGCAGCTTGAAGTTGACGATGCGCGGCGTCTCCACCAGGTGCGGCGGGAGGTGCTGCTGAGCGGCCTTGAAATGGGCCGAGGTGACATGGGCCGTGGCCGCATCGTCGTCGGCGAAGGCCTCGACCAGGACGTACTCGTCGGTGTCGTCGACGGAACGGGACCAGTCGAACCACAGGCAGCCCGGCTCGGCCCGGGTGGCCTGGGTGAAGTCGGCGGTGATGGACGGCCAGTTCGCGGCGTGTTCGGACCGGACGCGGAACTTCGCGGTGATGAAGATCATGCGCCCGATGCTAGACCTCAGCGCAGCGTGAAGCCGGTGCCGAGCGGGTCGCGGGGGTCGAGGGTGAACGTGGCGTTACCGGTCCGGTACGCCGCGCCCTCGACCTCCGTGATCACTCCATCGTCGACGATCTCCACCACCCGCCCCAGGAACGTGGTCCCCACGATCGACTCGTGGCGCAGCACCTGGCCGTCAGCCAGCCGGCCCTCGTCGTACAGCAGCGCCAGGCGCGCCGACGTACCCGAGCCGCACGGCGACCGGTCCACTTCCCCATCGGCGAAGATGGCGACGTTGCGCTGGTGCGGTCCACTGTCCGAGGAACCCAGGTCGTCGTAGAAGATCGTCCCGTAGACCCCGTTCAGCCGCGAGTCGACAGGGTGGACGGCCTGCGCGTCGAGCGCCCACTTGATCTCCCGTCCGACCGCGATCAGGTCGGCATAGCACGAGGGCGTCACCGAGAGCCCGACCGACGACGCGGCGACGGAGGCGTAGAACGCGCCACCAAAACTCAGATCGGCGACGACGTCCCCGCGTGACGTCGACACCTCCAGACCACGGCCCGAGACGTACGACGGAACGTTGCGAAAGGCAACGCCAGACACCGCTCCACCGGCGCAGGTGACCCGGGCGACCACCCGTCCGGACGGTACGTCGATCACCACATCCGTCACCCCGTCAGAGGAAGCGGCCACCAGGCCGCTCTCGATCGCCCAGGTGCCGAGGGCAATCGTCCCGTGCCCGCACGCCGTCGAATACCCGTCCTTGTGCCAGAACAACACCCCGAAGTGCGCCCCATCATCGTTGCCTGGAACAACGAACCCGCCGTACATGTCCGCATGTCCGCGCGGCTCGTTCACCAGGAGCTGCCGGACCGCATCGACGGTCGGGGAAGTCTGGGCGAACACCCGCCGATCCGGTACCGAAGCGCCAGGCACCTCCACCGACGTCACGATCCGGAACGGCTCCCCGCCCGCGTGGTAGTCGACCGTGCTGACCGGGAGCATCAGAATCCCAGCTGCTGTCGGAGGGACTCGAGGGTGTGTGCCGACTCCATCGTCCGCTCCGTGTCCGCGGCCGCCACCGCCTGCGCCAGCGCGTCGGTGGTCACGATCGTGGTCAGCACCTCCGCGGTGATCCCGGTGACCGTGTTCGGGACGTGGATCGCCACCGTCACGTCGTCGGCCAGCCGCTCGGCGATGACCTGCTCGCTGAGCAGGATGATGCCGGCGCCGACCGCGCGGGCCCGGTCGATCACGATCTCCGCGTCGATGACGAGCCGACCGGGGGCGATCACGATGACCACGTCGTCGGACCCGATCGCGAGCAGGTCGTCGGCGAGCCGGAACCCGGCGGTCTGGATGCAGCGGCTGCGGCGGCCGAACCGGCGCAGCTTCAGCGTCAGGTGCTCCGCCGCGACGTAGTTGGCGCCGAACCCGTACGTCGCGATCTCGCGCGCGTCGAGCATCAGCCGGACCGCCTCCTGGTAGGCGTCCATCTCCATGTGCTGGTTGAGGAACTCGATCCGCTCGATCGCCTCGGTGATCACCCGGTCCCAGACGTGCTTGGGGTCCCCGCCGGTGGACTCGATCCGGCTCCGCAGCCGCTCCTCCCGCCGGCTCGGGTGCTGGAACGGGGAGGCGACGCGGTCCTTGAGCTCGGCCAGCCCGGCGTACCCGAGGGACTGCAGGGTGCGGACGACGGTGGCGTTGCTGGTCTTGCTCGCCTGGCCGAGCTCGGCCGCGGACAGATACAGCAGCCGCTCGGGCGAGATCTCCGACAGTGATCGGCAGACTGCACGGGAGGCGGGCGTGAAGTCGTCCCAGTGGTCCCGGATGCGGGCCCGCAGCTCGGCAAGTGCCGGATTTCTCGTAACCCCTGTTACCTCATCGGCCATCTGTGTATCATCCGTTCCCATCGCGTTGTAACGAACCATCCAAGAAGTCGAGTTCTGTAACACATCGTAAACCCGAAGGAAGCAGATGCGGATCATCGAGGTGTCCAGCCCGTCGGCCCATGATCGCGGACGGCAGTACGGTCGCGCTGCGGCGGACCTGATCGGCGCGGCGATCGAGTACTACGGCCGGGCGTTCGAGCTGCAGACCGGACGCACCTGGGCGCAGATCCTCCAGCAGTCCGCCCCCTGGGAGCAGCTGATCAGCAGCGAGTTCCCCGAGTTGTACGACGAGATCCGCGGCATCGCGGACGGAGCCGGCGTCAGCGTCCGCGAGATCGTGGTGCTGAACTGCCGCGGCGAGATCGTGTACGACGCCCCGCTGCCCGAAGAAGAGGTCCCCGACGGCTGTACGTCGTACTCGCTGACCGGCGGAGACGGCCACGTCTACACCGGCCAGAACTGGGACTGGCGGCACGCCGTTCGCGACACCGTCGTCATCCTCCGCATCGTCCAGCCCCCGAAACCCACCATCGTCATGCAGGTCGAGGCCGGTCAGATCGGCCGGCACGGCGCCAACTCGCTCGGGTTCGCACTCAACGCCAACGGCCTCGGCGGCCGGTTCGACGACACCGTCGGCGTACCGCAGACCATCATCCGCCGGCTCGTCCTCGACTCGGCCTCGATCTCTGACGCACTCAAGGTCCTGGTCAAGACTCGCGCGCACATCGCGAGCAACGCGCTGCTGACCGATCGATCCGGTTACAGCATCGACGTCGAGACCACCCCCGGCGCCCACGGCTGGGAGTACCCCACCGACGGGCTGCTGGTCCACGGCAACCACTACCAGGCGTTCGTCCCGCCGCAACTGGCGGCGAACCACCGCCCGATGTCGCCCGACTCCCTCCTCCGCGTCCCGCGGGCCCAACAGGGTCTGCGTGAGGCGTTGACCGCGACCGACGTACGCAAAGCCATCCGCACCGCGATGTCGGACCACCTCGGTCTGCCCGACTCGTTGTGTGCCCACCCCGACGAGCGGCTGCACGAGCTGCGTCAGTGGTCGACCCTGCTGTCCAGCTGCGTCGACCTGACCACCGGCGAGTACTACGTCGCGCCCGGGACTCCCTGCGAGCACGAGTACGAGCTCATTCCGTTCAATCTTTACGACTAGGAGTAGTCATGTCCCGCAAACACCGCGCCAGACACTGGGGTACGGCGCTCTGTGCCTCCGCCGTGCTCGTCCTCGCAGGGTGTGGTGGTGGCCAGAACGCCGCACAGTCGCCCGTGAAGGACCAGGTCAAGCTCGTCGACAGCACGCCGGCCGCGGCCGGTCAGCTCGACCAGGCGACCTGGTTCATGCCGAAGGAACCGCGCTCGCTCGACCTCGACGCGGACGCGGCGAACTCGCAGAGCGACCTGATCATGGCCAACGTCTGCGACCGCCTGCTGCAGCTCCAGCCCGACCTGACCCTCAAGCCGGGGCTGGCGGAGAAGCACGAGTGGAAGGACAAGAACACCCTGGTCTTCACCATCCGGCAGGGAGTGAAGTTCCACGACGGCAGCACGATGACCGCCGACGACGTGCTGTGGAGTCTGCAGCGGCACTCGGCCGACGGTGCCTCGGAGTCCGACGAGTACGTGAACGTGACCGGGGTCGCGAAGACCGGGCCGAACGAGGTCACGGTGACGTTCAAGCAGCCGGACGCCGTCTTCGTGGAGGCGATCGCCGGTGACGCCGGCGTGGTCTGGAGCCGCAAGGGCGTCGAGTCCCAGGGCAAGAAGTTCGGTACGCCGGACGGCAAGGACGCCTGCACCGGCCCGTTCGAGCTGTCCGAGTGGGCGCCCGGCAAGCAGATCGTGTTGACCAAGTCGGCCACGTACTGGAACCCGGAGAAGGCGGCCAAGACGGACAAGATCACCTTCAAGTGGGGCAGTGACGACGTCATCGTCAACTCGCTCGTCACCGGCGCGGCGACCGGCTCGTACCTGGAGAACCTGTCCTCGGCGACCCAGCTCGCCGGCGGTACGGTCACCACCGTCAGCCAGGGACCCGACACCCGGGTCTGGAACCTGATGGTCACCGAGAAGGGCGCCCTCAAGGACGTCCGGCTCCGCAAGGCACTCGCACTGGCGGTCGACCGCGAGGGCGTCTCCAAGGCAGCCCTGTCCAGCCTCGGCCAACCCTGGAAGGAACCGGTCGGATCCGGCGCCTGGGGCTACGAGAAGGAGAAGTTCCAGACCGCGTACGACGCCATCGGCGGCCTGCCGGCGGCACCGCAGCAGGCTGATATCGACGCGGCGAAGAAGCTGGTCCAAGAGGTCGGGCAGACCCAGCCGATCGTGGTCGCCAGCGACGGCAGCCCGGTCCGCAACGTGATCGCGAACGCCGTCGTCGACGCCGCCCAGAAGATCGGGCTGCAGGCATCGATCACGCAGATCCCGACCCAGGGCTACGACATGTCGGACGAGTCGGTGCGCAAGACCGCGGACCTGTTCAGCGACGACTACTTCATCTCCAAGAACGACCCGGTCGGCTTCTACAAGAACGGTGCCAGCAACTCGACGGTCCAGTGGCTGCTGCGTGACCCGGCGTACGACGAACTCGTGAACAAGGGCCGGGCCGCCCTCGAGGACGCGGAGCGGGCGACGATCGCGATCGAGCTGGCCAAGCGCTGGACCGACGCGATGCCGTGGATCCCGCTGGTCCAGAGCCCGAGCACGGTCGCGCTGTCCACCAAGGTGACCGGTGTGCCGGCGAGTGGCTGCTACCGCTACTACCCGTGGGCCGCCGACCTCGGGACGAAGGGGGCCTGAGACAGATGGTCGCACTGCGGCGCCTCGGCGCGATGGTGCTCACCCTGGTGATCAGCTCGTTCGTGATCTTCGCCGGCATGTACGCCGCGCCCGGGGACCCGGTGTCGTTCCTGATCGGGAACCCGGAGAACATGACACCGGAGCGGATCGCCGCGGTGCGCGCCGAGTACCACCTCGACGACCCGTTCATCACCCAGTATCTGACCTGGGCGAAGGATCTGCTGCACGGCGACTTCGGTACCTCGATGGTCTACCAGCAGTCCGTCACGACGCTGCTGGGCAGCCGGTTGCCGGTGACACTGTCACTGGTCGTGTACGCGTCGGTGTTGTTCATCGTGATCGGGGTGCTCCTCGGCATCTGGTCGGCGCTGCGCCGGGGGACCGCCGTGGACGCCCTGATCACCGGGGTGACGACGTTCGCGACGTCGATCCCGAACTTCGTCGTCGCGGTGGTGCTCATCTCGGTCTTCGCGGTGAAGCTGCGCTGGTTCGCGGTGTCGGGTCCGGGCGAGGGGTTCTTCGGCCGGATCCACCACCTGACCCTGCCCGCGATCGCGCTGTCCCTCGGCGCGGTCGCGGTGGTCAGCCGGGTGACCCGGCAGACGATGGTCGAGCAGCAGAGTCTCGACCATGTCGAGGCGGCGCGGAGCTACGGTCTGGCCCAGCGCAAGACGGTGGTCAGACACGTGCTGCGCAACTCCTTGGGCCCGATCGTGACGATGTGCGGCCTGATCGTGGCCGGCATGCTGGCCGGCACGGTCGTGGTCGAAGGAGTCTTCGGCCTCAACGGCATCGGCAGTCTGTTGGTCGAGGCAATCAACACTCACGATTTCCCTGTGGTGCAGGCGATTCTGCTCTACATGGTGATCGCGTACATGGCGGTCACAGTGATCGTCGACCTCATCTATCCGTTGCTCGATGCACGGGTTCTCGCCAGGAGCGCCGCATGACAGTCGCCGTTCTGACCGATGTGACGGGTGTACGCCGCAAGCACAAGTGGCCGTTCTACCTGAGTGCCGCCGTCCTCGTGATCGCCGTACTGGCGGCCGTGTTCGCTCCGTGGGTGGCGCCGTACGACCCGGCGAAGACCGACTTCGGCGCGATCTGGCAGCCGGCCAGTCCCGCGCACTGGCTCGGGACCGACCAGCTCGGCCGGGACCTGCTGTCGCGGATCATCCACGGCGCCCGGCCGAGCCTGCTCGGTGCGATCGCGCTGCTGGCCGTGGCAACGGTGCTCGGCGTACTGATCGGCGTGACCGCCGCGTGGAAACAAGGATGGGTCGACACCGCGCTGAGCCGGATCACCGATGTGATGTTCGCGTTCCCTGGTCTGTTGTTCGTCGTCCTGTGTATCGCCGTGTTCGATCGCGGCGAGCTCACCTCGGTGCTCGGCATGGCGCTCGCCTACGCACCCGCGATCGCGAAGTTCACCCGGTCGATCGCGTTGGAGGAGATCGCCCGCCCGTACGTCGACGCGTACCGGCTGCAGGGGGTCGGCGGATTCTTCCTGTGCTTCCGCTACCTGCTGCCGAACCTGTTGCCGACGCTGGTCGGGTATCTCGTGGTGCTGTTCGGAGAGGGACTGATGAGTCTCGCGTCGCTGAACTTCCTCGGCTTCGGATCGCAGCCGCCGAGCTCGGAATGGGGGCTGATGGTCCAGGAGGGCCGGACCGGTGTCATCCAGGGCATCGTCGGGCCGGCGCTCGTCCCCGGTCTCACCATCGCGATCGTGGTGGTCGCGACAAACGTGGTCGGCGTCCGGCTGTCCGACAAGCTGGCGGTGCGACGATGACCACCTTGCTGGAGATCAGTGATCTGAAGGTCGGCGTGCGCACCACGGAGATCCTGCGGGGCATCTCCGTCACCGTCCAGTCCGGCGAGACGGTCGGCCTGGTCGGCGAATCCGGTTCCGGGAAGTCGACCACGGCCCGGGCCGCGCTCAAACTCTTCCCGGACCAGGCGGTGACGTCGGGCTCGGTCGTTGTCGGCGGCACCGATCTGCTCTCCTGTTCGCCCGCCGAGGTCCAGGACGTGCGGGCCCACCATGCCGCGATGATCTTCCAGGCGCCGCGAACGGCGCTCAATCCGGTCCGCCGGATCGGCGACTCGGCGACCGAACGGCTCGTCCAGGTGCACGGCGTACGGAAGAACGTTGCGCGAGGCAAACTCGTCGAGCTGTTCGGCGAGGTAGGGTTGCGGGATCCGGAGCGGCTGCTGCGGTTGTATCCGCATCAGCTGTCCGGCGGCATGCTGCAGCGGGTCGTGATCGCGGCTGCACTGAGTATCGACCCGCAGTTGCTGCTGGCGGACGAGGCGACGAGTGCGCTGGACGTGACCACGCAGGCCGAGGTGCTCGCGTTGCTGAAACGACTGCGGGCCGAGCGGGATCTCGGGGTGCTGTTCATCACCCACGACCTGCACCTGGCGGCGGCGTACTGCGACCGCGTCTACGTGATGAAGGACGGCCTGATCGTCGATCACCAGCCCGGTACGACGATCTTCGAGAACCCCGTCAACGAGTACACCCGGGCGCTGGCGGCCGCCGTACCCAAGCTGCCGGAACGTGAGGAGGTGCCGACATGACCCTGCTTCAGGTGGAGGGACTCGGCAAGACGTACGGCGCCACTGTCGCTGCGAAGGACATCAGTTTCACCGTCGAGGCCGGCGGATCCCTCGGGGTGGTCGGTGAATCCGGCTCCGGCAAGACCACCGTCGCGCGGATGCTCGTCGGGCTGACCTCGCCCGACACCGGCAGCGTCACCATCGACGGCGTCGAGCTCCACCGGGCCGGTCGCGGTCGGAAGGCGCGGCTGCAACGGGCCCGGGCGATCCAGATGGTCTTCCAGGACCCGTACACCTCACTCGATCGCCGTCTGACCGTGGAGGGCTGTCTTCGCGACGTACTGCGCCGGCACCGGCCGTCCGCGTCTGCCGACGAGATCAGCCGGCTGCTCGACCAAGTGGGCCTCGAGCAGCGTTTGCTCGCCTCGAGACCCCACGAACTCAGCGGTGGCCAGCGGCAACGTGTCGCGATCGCTCGGGCCCTCGCCGTACATCCCAAGGTCCTCGTCCTCGACGAGGCCGTCTCCGCCCTGGACGTCTCGGTCCAGGCGAAGATCCTTGCCCTGCTCAACGAGATCCGGGAGTCCTTGGGAATCGCCCTGGTCTTCGTCAGCCACGACCTCGCCGTGGTCGGTGAGGTCACCGACCGGATCGTGGTGATGTACCGCGGTGCCGACGTCGAGCAGGACGACACCGACGCGCTGTTGCGCCGGCCACAACATCCCTACACCCAGATGCTGCTCTCCTCCGCGCCCGGACCCGGCTGGCAGCCGGAACGGGTCGGCGAGCTGAGGGCCGCGTTCGCACTCACCGAAGGACGTCCATGACGCACACCTCGACCTTCTACCAGCGCGGGGCGACGCCGATCTTCGCCTCCCAGGCCGACCCGCGGCTGCACTACTGCCTGTACGTGCCGCACCAGCTGGCCGACGACGACCGCGCACCGCTGGTGGTGGTCCAGCACGGCACCGCGCGGTCGGCGGCGAACTACCGCAACCAGTTGAAGGACTTCGCCGACGAGCAGGGCGCCGTCGTCCTGACGCCGATCTTCCCGGCCGGTCTGGTCGACCCGACCGACCTGCACAACTTCAAGTTCATCGAGTACCAGGGGATCCGGTTCGACCGGATGCTGCTGTCGATCGTGGACGAGGTCGCGTCCCGGTACCCGGTCGAGGCGGAGAAGTTCTACTTGCACGGGTTCTCCGGCGGCGGGCAGTTCACGCACCGGTTCCTCTACCTGCACCCGGACCGCCTGGCCGCCGCCTCGATCGGTGCGCCCGGCCGGATCACCCAGCTGGACGACACGCTGCCGTGGTGGCTCGGGACGAAGGGCTTCGAGGAGAAGTTCGGCCAGCCGATCGACGTCGACGCGTTGCGCCGGGTGCCGATCCAGCTGGTGGTCGGCTCCGAGGACGTGGAGACCTGGGAGATCATGAACCGCGGTGAGTCCAACTGGATGGACGGCGCGGAGCTCACCGGCACCACCCGGATCGAACGTCTGCGCACGCTGGAGCAGAACTACCGCTCCCACGGTCTCGACATCACGTTCGATGTCGTCCCCGGTGCGGCCCACTCCGGCCGCAAGATCCTCCCAACTGTGGAGCGGTTCTTCACCGACCAGTTCAAGAACCGGTCAGACCCAGGTAGGTGAGGACGGCGAGGACGCGCCGGTTGCTGCTGTCGTCGTCGGTGATGCCGAGCTTGCCGAACAGCGACGTCGTGTACTTGCTGATGGCGCTGTCACTGAGGAACAGCCGCTGTCCGATGGCCTGATTGGACAGGCCCTCGGCCATCAGGCCGAGGACTTCGTGTTCGCGTCCAGTGAGCTTGTCGATCGGCCGGTTCGAGCTGGACATCAACTTGGTGATGACGGCTGGGTCCATGGCGGTCCCGCCGGCGGCGACCCGTTCCAGCGCGTCGACGAACTGATCGGCCTCGAACACGCTCTCCTTCAACAGATACCCGATGCCGTTGGCGCCCTGAGCCAGGAGCTCGCGGGCATAGAGCTGCTCGACGTGCTGGGACAAGATCAGGACGGGCAGGCCGGGGACCTCGTGGCGAGCGGCCAGCGCGGCCTTCAGACCCTCGTCCGACTGGGTCGGCGGCATCCGGACGTCGATGACGGCGACGTCCGGCCGCCACTTCAGCAGCGCGGCGAGGGTCGCGGGGCCGGTGCTCGCCGTGGCCACGACCTCGTGCCCGTAGGCCTCGATGAGGCGGACCATTCCGTCCCGCAGGAGGTAGAGGTCTTCGGCGACGACTATTCGCATGGCACCGTCATCCTCGCACGGGTCGGACCGCCGGCCGGGCTGGTCAGCTCCAGAGTTCCGTCGAACGCCGCGAGGCGGCGGCGCAGCCCGGCGAGTCCGCCCGCGGCGTTCACCTCGGCTCCGCCCCGGCCGTTGTCCTCGACCTCGACCACGATGGCCGTGTCGTTCCGAGCGATGGAGATTCCCGCTCGGGACGCACGGGCGTGCTTGATCGCATTGGTCAGCAATTCGGCGATCCCGAAGTACAGGGCCGACTCGATCGGCGGGTCCAGGCTGAGCTCGACCTCGGCGCTGACCGCTGTCTCGAGCGGACTGTCCATGGCCAGGGCTCGGACGGCGTCGACGAGGCCGCGCTCGTTCAGCACCGGCGGGTTGATGCCCCGGACCAGTTCGCGGAGCTCGGTCAGTGACGTGGCGGCGCCGACTCGGGCGTCCCGCAGCAGCGCCCTGGCCTGGGCGGGGTCGGTCTCCATCAGTTTCTCCGCGGTCGCCAGCGAGAGCCCGAGCGCGACCAGCCGCGCCTGCGCTCCGTCGTGCAGGTCCCGCTCGATCCGCCGGATCTCGGCAGCTTGCGCCACAGTCGTGTCCGCACGCTGAGCGGTCAACTCGTCCACCCGGTCCGCCAGCGCCATCGCCGCCGACGGTCGCAGGAACCGTACGGCGACCGGCTCGATCGGCCGCCACGCGTACGGCGCACTCGCGATCGCCACGACCAGACCGAGAACGCCGACCAGAGGCACCGACTGGGAGAAGCCGAGTACGGCGGCCACGACGCCGGCCGGCGGGATCGCCGCGACCAGGCCGGCGGTGAATGGCGCGATCGCGACGAACCGCAGGTCGCGCCAGTTGGCCGGGTCCTTGAACCGCAGCCGCAGCTCCTGGTCCTCGCGAGCCTCCTTACTGCTTCGCGAGTACGACGTGCCGTTCCACCAGTAGCCGGTGGACAGCTGTGTCACCGGCCCGACCTCCAGATAGCCGGCCGGGATCACGGTGCTCGTCCACTTCGCGACCAGGGAGCGGACCAGCTGGCAGACCGGCCGGGACAGAGCGAGAGTGCCGACACCGGCCAGCACGAACAACGGGATCCACGACCACGGGTTGCCCGCCCACCAGATCGCCACGGCGATGGCGCCGGCCCACACGGCCGGGACCACCATGGTGACGACTGCGACTACACACGCACGGACGAACCCCACGCAGGCACTCTTCACCCACGACATCAAGAACCTCTTCCTCGTTACGGGTTGGTGATTTCACTGTGCACCACCCGGACCGCGAAATCGGCCGGCTCGGCACCGAAGTAGGTCTGGCCCCACCCAACCGTAGGCCCAGCCACCCTCAGCTTTGATGTGCAGACACACGTCGGCCGCTGGTGCCCCGGGGGACAGCAGCGGCCGATGGTGCGTGGAGCGGCCTGAAGGAGTGTCAGGCAGCTTGCGCGTGCGCTTGCGGGACGCGGGTGCGGTTCTGCTGCGCCCACACGGCCCGGCGCAGCTGCGCCTTGTCCGGATAGCCGGCGGCCCGGCCGATCAGGTAGACGTCGTGGTTGCGCATCTTGACCATGCCGGCGACGAACCAGACCGGGCTGCCCTCGGCGAGCATGGTGACGATCATGGTGGTGGTGGCGGTGTCTACGGTGGCGGTGGTGTTCATTCTGACCCTCTCCTTTGGTCGCTCTCACTGATACGTCGGACCAGATCCGCCAGATTCGACAACACCCGGCAAGATCTTTTTTTGCTCGATGTCCAGCCACACGTACGCCGTCCTCGCCGCGGTTCACCGGCGACCGCGGCTGATAGAGGTACAGTCCGGAATCCCCAGGATGTGCAGGGCAAAACAGAGCGCCCCGATCAGAGATCGGGGCGCTTGTCCGTGTGGGTCCCGGGGGGAGTGGGACCACCACACGTTGGGGGGGACTTAGACCGTAACCCGGTCGCGGGGTCATGTTCGAACCAAACCGGTGCGTCGGCACCGGCGCTTTCTCCGAACGGCACGGAAAATGCGCTCAGCGGCTCGTTCGGCGCCGGTACAACGAGGTCGCCAACGTCACCGAGAACAGGAGCAGACCGGTACACCAGGCGAGCGCGATCCAGCCGTTGTTCCCCATCGGTGTCCCGATCAGGAAACCCCGCACGGTCTCGATCACCGGTGTGATGGGCTGGTGCTCGCTGATCGGCCGCAACCACGACGGCATCGTCTCCGGCTGCACGAACGCACTGCTCAGGTACGGCAGGAACAACATGAAGAAACTCAGGGTGCTGGCCGACTCCACCGACTTCGCGATCACGCCCAGACCGGCCGCGAGCCAGGAGAGCGCCAGGACATAGAGCAGCAGCAGTCCGATCGCCGCCAGCCAGTCGCCGGGGCCGGCCGCCGGCCGGAAACCCATCGCCAGCGAGGCGACGATGACGATCGCCGTTGACACCGCGTTACGCGCGACACTCGCAGTGACGTGCCCGGTCAGCACGGCGAAGCTGCGGATCGGCAGCGATCGCAGCCGGTCGATCATCCCGCTGTTCATGTCGTCCGCGACCGCCATCGCGGTGTTCGAGGCGCCGTACCCGGTGGTGAGCAGCAGGATCCCCGGAACGACGTAGCTGATGTACTCCGTGCCGGTGCTGATCGCGCCGCCGAAGACATAGACGAACAGCGCCATCATCAGCATCGGCAGCAGGATCGAGACGAACAGGGTGTCCACGTTCCGGCGCATCAGCCGGACGCAGCGGTCGATCATGGTGACCGCGTCGGAGAGCGCGGCGGTTGCTCCTTGGTGTTGTGGCATTTTGATCAGGTCCTATCTCACGCGGTCAGAGCCAGGAAGACGTCGTCCAGCGTCGGCCGGTGCGACGACACCCGCTCCGGCTGCAGCCCGTTGTCCCGCAGTACGTCCAGGACGTGGTGCAGGTGTGCCGCCGTACCGTCGGACGGGATGTTCAGCACCAGCTGATCGGCGATCCCGTCCAGTACGCCGGTTGCCTTCAGCAACTGCATCTCGTCGGCGAACCGGAGCTCGATCCGCTCGCCGCCGATCTGGGCCTTCAGGGCGTCGGCGGTGCCGGTGGCGGCGATCCCGCCCTTGTCGAGCAGCACGATCCGGTCGGCGAGCCGGTCCGCCTCCTCGAGGTACTGCGTGGTCAGCAGGATGGTGGTGCCGTTGCGGACGAGTTCGCCGATGGAGTCCCACATCATCGACCGGCTGGCCGGGTCGAGCCCGGTGGTCGGCTCGTCCAGGAAGATCACCCGCGGCTGTGCGATCAGGCTCATCGCCAGGTCGAGCCGCCGCCGCATCCCACCGGAGTACGTCTTGACCCGGCGGTCCATCGCCTCGGTCAACCCGAACTGTTCGAGCAGTTCAGCGGTACGGCGTCGCGCGGCAGGTCGGCCGAGATGCATCAGCCGGCCGACCATGACCAGATTCTCCCGGCCGGTCTGGTTCTCGTCGACCGCGGCGTACTGCCCGGTCAGGCTGATCACGCCGCGGACCTGGGCCGGCTCGCGCAGTACGTCGTACCCGGCGATGGTCGCCTGGCCGGCATCCGGCCTGGTCAGCGTGGTCAGGATCCGCACGGTGGTGGTCTTGCCGGCCCCGTTCGGGCCGAGCAGGGCGAGCACGGACCCTTCCGGGACCTGCAGGTCGACTCCGGTGAGCACCTCGGTGGCCCCGAATGACTTCCGCAGTCCGGTTGCCTCGACGATCATCGTCCCCTCCTTACTGCGTATTGGATACGCTAAATAGCGTAGCATGTACGCTATAGGCCTGCGCAAGCCCTGAACGCGGCTCCCTAGACTGAGGCGGTGGAGATGAGCGAGTTGCCGGCCGACGTTGCGCTGATGTGGCGGTTGCGGGACGGCACCCGGCGCGGGCCGAAGCCGTCACTGACCGTCGACGACATCACCCGGGCCGCGATCGAGCTCGCCGACGCCGAGGGGCTGGCGGCGGTCTCGATGGCGCGGGTGGCCGAGCGGCTGGGCAACTCGACGATGGCGCTCTACCGGCACGTGAAGAGCAAGGACGAGCTGCTCGTGCTGATGTCGGACGCCGCGCTGGAACGTCCCGAGCCGCTGCCCGAGGGGGTCGACTGGCGCACCGGGATGACGTTCTGGGCGGAGGGCGTGATGGTCGCGATCCGCAAGCACCGCTGGTATTCGAAGCTCCCGATCTCCGGCCCGCCGGCCGGGCCGAACAACCTCGCCTGGCTGGACTCCGCCCTCGGCGCACTGAAGGACACCGGCCTGCCCGAGGCGGCCAAGGTCGGCGTCGTGATGGGCCTGATGACGTATGTCCACGGCGAGATCCGGCTGTCCCTCGACCTCGCCGCCGGCTTCCGCGAGAACCCCGAAGCGTTCAGCCAGTATGGCGCGATCCTCGCCCGCGTGGTCGACAGCCGCCAGCTCCCCGCACTGGCCCGCGTCCTCGACGCCGGTGTCTTCGACACGGTGAGCGACTTCGACGACATGAGTGACGAGGACTTCGACTTCGGTCTCCAGCTCTACCTGGACGGCGTGGCCGGTTTCATCGAGCGGGTCTGTCAGGACAGCTGAATCACCGCGTCCGCGGCCGGCGCGGTTGCGGCGATCAGTCTGGCGTTGCGTTCGTCGGTGCCGTAGGTGCGTTCGTGGGCCTCTTCGGGGGACCGGCCGTAGCGGCGGTGACGGGCTTCGAGACGGTTGTGCCGCAGTTGTTCGGGCACCTCGACGTACCAGCACTGGTCGAGCCATGTGCGGACAGTTGCCCACGGCATCTCGTCGAAGAGCAGGTAGTTGCCCTCGGTCACGACCAGCGTGACGTCCGGGGCGATTCCGATGCTGGCGGCAATCGAATCCTCCAGACCGCGGTCGAAACGCGGCGCCCAGATCTGCTCATCCGGTGACTCCTTCAACCTTCTGAGCAAGGCAACGAACCCGTACCCGTCGAACGTGTGCGGCGCACCCTTCACCTCGGCGAGCCCGAGTTCCTCCAGGACCGACTGCGCCAGGTGGTATCCGTCCATCGGCACCAGCGCGACGCGGTGTCCGTCGGCTACCAGCTTCGCCGTGAGCTGCTCGGCGTACGTCGACTTGCCTGCCGCGGGTGCCCCGGTGATTCCGAGGATGGACCGCCGACGCTTGGTGGCGAGGTCGACGGCGCGGTCGTACGCGGTGGCCGAGTCGAGTGTCTGCACCCCACGATCCTAGAAGCTCAGTGCACTTGCCGGAGGTCGCTCTCGTGTTGCTCGTGGACCAGCCGGCGCGCGATTGAACCACACCCCTCGAGTTGCACGGTGTGAGTGTCCTCAGGCAGGCGGAAGCCGAGCGCGGTGACGGTGTCCAGGCAGCGGGCGGTGTGCATGACCGCCCAACCGCCGCGAGCATCGGGGGACAGGTCGAGGTCTTCCGCGAGGGTGAGGTGGTCGCCGATCCAGGCTCGCGTCATCGTCTGCAGCGCGCCGCCGACCTCGCCGTGTCGCCCGAGTACGAGCGACTCGCGCAGTTCCGCCGTACATCCGTGCTCCATCCGTACGACGGTCGACCGCGTCACTGCCGCATCGGCTGAGACGACGAACGGTTCGCTGTACCAGCGCAGATTCGCACCGTCGGTGAGCTGGATGTCGACGTCCCACCGCGCTCTGGCTCCACGCATTGCGTAGGCAACCGTCCCGGCTGTCTCGATGATCTCGACCTGCACCGGACCCGTCACCACGATCTCGATTCGTACCTGATCACCGGCCAGCAACAATGCCCCGGCCGCGACCAGCGCGATCCGCACCACGCCCGGCGGCCCGGCCAGCCGCCGCGGTGATATCTGATCACTGCTCAAAAGGCAGCGATCCCGAACCGCATCCGCAACGACCTCAATGCGCGTGGGCATGGGTGTGAGTGATCAGTTGGCCGTCCTCGTCGACGTGGGAATGCGGTGCCATCGGTCCGGGGTCGACCGGGGTGTGCCCGCCACTGCGGACGACGGTCGTCATCGACAGCACCCATTCCTTCAGCCGGGCCACCGACGCCGGGTCGTTGCGGGACAGCGCGAGTACCGGCTTCCCATCGCGCGCAGCCTCGGCATCCGTCACCATCTGCTCGACGTCCACCCCGACGTACGGCGCGAGATCGGTCTTGTTGACCACGAGCAAGTCCGCGCGCGCGATTCCCGGACCGCCCTTCCGCGCGACGTCCCCACCACCTGCGACATCGAGGACGAAGATCTGCGCGTCCACGAGTGCAGGGGAGAAGGTCGCCGTCAGGTTGTCACCACCGGACTCCACCAGGACGACGTCCAGCGGCGCGAAGTCGCGCTCGAGATCCTCGACCGCGATCAGGTTCGGCGTCACGTCGTCCCGGATCGCGGTGTGCGGGCAGGCGCCGGTCTCCACCGCCCGGATCCGCTCCGGCTCCAGTACGCCGGCCGACCGGAGCAACCGCGCATCCTCGTCGGTGTAGATGTCGTTGGTGATCACGCCGAGGTTCAGCTCGTCAGCGAGTTCCCGGCAGACGGTCGCGATCAACGAGCTCTTTCCGGTCCCTACCGGGCCGGCGACGCCCAGCCGGAAGGAACGTGTGCCGTGGTCATGCATGGAACAACCTCATTCTCTCGTTGGCATGGTTCTGGGCGAACACGTCGAGCAGCGGCGCCCCGTCCGCCGGCATCTTGTCGATCCCGGTCAGCGGCGCGACGTCGGTGACGAGCCGCTCGATGTCGTCATGCAGTCCGGCCAGCCAGCTCGCCGCGTCGGATGGATCTACTGGCAGTAACTTGAGCGAAGCGGCCACCACTGTCTGCACGTCGTCGTACGCGATCAAACGGGCAACCTGGTCCGCCGACAACCCGGTCACGCCCCCGATCACGCCCACCACGACGGGCCTCGCGACCTCGCTGTCGGGCTCGAGATACCGCAGTACGTCGGGCCAAACCCGCGCTGCCAGCCGCAAGTAGGCCCGCCCCTGCCGCCGCGATACGCCGCGCAACACCTGGCTGGGCGTCCGCGCCGCCCATGCCTCCTCAACCGGTGTCAGAGGTTGGGACGTGGTTGTTTGGTGGCGGGCGAGTACGGCGGTGGCGGCTTCGACTCGGGTGACGGTGCGGAGACGGTCTCGGGCGTAGTCGGCGACGTCCGCTAGGTGCTTGCCGTCGGCGCCTAGCCCGGCGCGGACGGCAGGCTCGAGACCGGCGGACTGGGTGTGCCCGCCGGTCGGCAACCGGCCGTCGGCCAGCATCAACGCGACCACTTCAGGCGAGCTCACGCGACCACCTCGGGCGAGCTCATCAGAACATCGCGTAGAGCTGGGCGAGTGGCAGTACCTCGGCCGGCGCCGGCTCGACCAGGTCTCCGTCGACCTTGATCGCGAACGTCTCGGGATCGATGTCGATCCTCGGCAGCGCATCGTTGTTCTTCATGTCCGCCTTGCCGATCTCCCGCGTCGGCCGTACGGCGAGCAGCCGCCGCCGCAACCGCAGCCGCTCGGCCAACCCGTCGTCCAGCGCAGCGGGGGAGACGAACGTGAATGACACATCCGCCCCGATCGCATCCCCGAACGCCGGCCGCATCAGCACCGGCTGCGGGGTCGGGATCGACGCGTTCGGATCGCCCAGCGCGGCCCACACGATCGCGCCGCCCTTGATCACCAGGCTCGGGCGAACGCCGAAGTACCGCGGATCCCACAGCGTCAGGTCCGCCAGCTTCCCGGTCTCGACCGAGCCGACCACCTGATCGATGCCATGGGCAACTGCCGGGTTGATCGTGTACTTCGCGACGTACCGCCGTACCCGCTCGTTGTCGGCCGGCAGGCTCGTGCCGAGGGCGCCGCGCCGGTCCTTCATCACGTGCGCGACCTGCCACGTCCGGGTGATCACCTCGCCGATCCGGCCCATCGCCTGCGCATCCGACGAGGTCACGGACAACGCGCCCAGGTCATGCAGGATGTCCTCGGCCGCGATCGTCGTCGCCCGGATCCGCGACTCGGCGAACGCGAGATCCTCCGGGACATCCGGGCTGAGGTGATGGCAGACCATCAGCATGTCGAGGTGCTCGGCGACGGTGTTGACCGTGTGCGGCAGCGTCGGGTTCGTCGAGCCCGGGATGACATGCGGGTACGACGCGATCGAGAGGATGTCCGGCGCGTGCCCACCGCCGGCGCCCTCGACGTGGAACGCGTGGATCCCGCGACCCGCGATCGCGTTCAGCGTGGATTCGACGAAGCCGGCCTCGTTCAGGCTGTCCGCGTGCAGGGCGACTTGGAGCCCCCACTCGTCCGCGGCCCGCAGCGCGGTGTCGATCGCGGCCGGGGTCGAGCCCCAATCCTCGTGCACCTTGTACCCGGCGGCACCGGCCAGTGCCTGCTCGGCGAGTGCCTCGGCGCTCACCGTGTTCCCCTTGCCCAGCAGCAATACGTTGAGCGGGAACCCGTCGAGGCTCCGATGCATCTGCTCGAGATGCCACGCACCAGGCGTCACCGTGGTCGCCTTGGAACCCTGGCTCGGCCCGGTCCCGCCGCCGACGATCGTGGTGATCCCGGTCGCGAGTGCCTCATGCAACTGCGACGGCGAGAGCAGGTGAACGTGGGAGTCGATCGCCCCCGCGGTGAGGATCCGGCCCTCACCCGCGATCACGTCCGTCGAGGGCCCGATCCGCAACTCGGGGTGCACGCCGTCCGCGATGTCCGGGTTGCCCGCCCGGCCGAGCGCGACGATGCGACCGTCGCGGATCCCCACATCCGCCCGCACAATGCCCCACCAGTCGAGCACCAGCACATTCGTGATGACGGTATCCGGCGCACCTTCCGCCCGGGTCGTCGTACCCTGCCCCATCGACTCCCGGA
Organism: Kribbella sp. NPDC049174; assembly: GCF_043197365.1. Taxonomy (NCBI): domain Bacteria; kingdom Bacillati; phylum Actinomycetota; class Actinomycetes; order Propionibacteriales; family Kribbellaceae; genus Kribbella; species Kribbella sp. NPDC049174. The sequence goes on from NZ_JBICSZ010000005.1 coordinate 384,732, forward strand.
TCGACTTCCCCCCGCCGAACACCACCTCCTCACCCCCCACCGTGAGGTCCTCCTCCACCTCGACCCACAGATCCGTATCCCCCAACCGAACCTGATCCCCAACCGTCGGCCCATACAGCGCGGCATATGCGGCCCGCGAGATCTCAACCATCGTGCTTCACCTGGATCCCCGGCACCCGGCGATTGCCTTTCAGTGCGACGAGATCCACTTCGCGGGATGCGCCGGGTTCGAAGCGTTGCGATGTGCCGGACGGGATGTCCAGGCGGAAGCCCTGGGCTGCTTCGCGGTCGAAGGACAGAGCTGTGTTGGCGTCGGGGAGGTGCAGGTGGGAGCCGATCTGCACCGGGCGGTCGCCGGTGTTCACGATCACCAGCCGCAGACGTTCACTGTCCGAACGATCTGTGTTCAGACGGATGGAGCCCGGGGCGACCCGTACGGCTCCGGGGCCCGGCTCGGTTGCGCCGTTGCCCGCCCCCTGTTCTTCATTGCTAAGTTTAATCCTGCTCGTCATGCTTTCCCCCTTAAATTATTGGGTTGTGGATAGTGACGAGCTTGCGGCCGTCGGGGAACGTCGCCTCTATCTGGACGTCGGTGAGGAGGTCGGCGACGCCCGGCATGACGTCGTCGCGGGTGAGGACGGTGCGGCCGCGTTCCATCAGGTCGGCGACGCGGGCGCCTTCGCGGGCGCGCTCGAGCACCCAGGTGCTCAGGAGCGCGACCGCTTCGGGGTGGTTGAGCCGGACTCCCCGGGCCAGCCGGTCGCGGGCGACCATGCCGGCCACGGAGAGCAGCAGCTTCTCGGTCTCGGCGGGGGTGAAGTTCATGGTGCGGCCGGGAGGACGTGGTCGGACACCTTGTCGGTGCTGAGGCAGAGCGAGCACACAGCCGCGTCGTGTGTCTGGCACGCGGTCATATCCGGCCGCTCGTAGTCCTGCCGGCACACATGACAAGTCAGTACGGCGCCCGACGGGTTGCCGTGGTCGTCGTACATGGGCAGGTCGAGTCCGTCGTCCGTACGGCGCAGGTAGTACTTACCCCCAGTAGCAACAGCCAGGATCGGCGGCAGGACGAGGGCGAGACCGATCGCGACGAGTGGTGAGTACGGCTTGATCGTGTCGCCGAGTCCGCCGAAGAACACCAGGATCGAGACCCCCGCGGCCGCGGCCATCGACACGAAGCCGACCGGGTTGACGGCGTACAGCATGCCGCGGCGGAACTCGGGCTGCTTCGGCGACAGCTTCAGCAGGTACTTGTTGAAGACGATGTCGGAGGCAACGACCACGATCCACGCCATCCCGCAGTTCGCGTAGAAACCGAGGATGGTGTTGAGGAAGTCGAACATGTTCGCCTCCATCAGCACCAGCGCGATCACGAGGTTGAAGGCGAGGAACACCAGCCGGCCGGGATAGTGCCGGGTCAGCCGCGTGTAGGAGTTCGTCCACGCGAGCGAACCGGAGTAAGCGTTCGTCACGTTGATCTTCACCTGACTGATCACGACCAGTACGACGGCCAGCGCCATCGCGAGCCATCCGGGCATGAAACCCTCGTAGATCTCGAGGAACTGATGCACGGGTTCGTTGGCGACCGACGCGCCGTCGGCGACGTTCGCGATGAGATAGACGGCGAGGAACAGGCCGATCACCTGCTTGATCGCACCGAAGATCACCCAGCCCGGCCCGGCCAGCAGCATCGCGGTCCACCAGCGCCGGGAGTTCTCCGGGGTCTTCGGCGGCATGAACCGCAGATAGTCGATCTGCTCGGCGATCTGCGCGATCAGCGACAGACACACACCGGCCGCGAGCAGCATCGAGCCCACGTTCGTGCCCTCGTTGTTCTGACCGCGATAGTCGAAGAACGTCGACACCGAATCCGGATGCGACACGACGAGGTACACGAACGGCAGCACCATCAGGACCAGCCACAGCGGTGTCGTCCACATCTGCAAGGTCGACAGCACTTTCATCCCGTAGATCACGAGCGGGAAGATCACCAGCGTGGACACGGCATAACCGAGCCACAACGGGATGTGCAGCCCGAGCTCGAGCCCCTGCGCCATGATCGAGCCTTCGAGGGCGAAGAAGATGAACGTGAACGATGCGAAGATCACGTTCGTCACGACCGAGCCGTAGTACCCGAAACCGCTGCCGCGGGTGATCAGGTCGAGGTCGATGTTGTAGCGGGCGGCGTAGTACGCGAGCGGCAGGCCGGTCGCGAAGATCACCACCGCAAAGATCCCGATTCCCCACAGCGCGTTCGTGGTTCCGTACGAGATGCCGATGTTCGCACCGATCGCGAAGTCGGCCAGATAGGCGATCCCGCCGAGGGCCGAGACGGCGACGACGCCGGTCGACCACTTGCGGTAGCTCCGCGGCGCGAACCGGAGGGTGTAGTCCTCCAGCGTCTCGCGCGTCGCGGCGGTCTGAGTCGGTGGTTCGGGGGTGGCGCGGTGGTCGAGCGAGGGTTCAACAGTCATGGGCGGAACTCCTGCGGCACCTTCGGGCGAGCGGTGCTCCGGCGGACCGGCGACGCTGCCGGCCGGGATGCACCCGAATGGAAGGAACCTAGGAACGCGGTGTTACCGCCGTGTTGCCGATCCGCTACGTTCGTGTATTTCCATCTGGAAGTAATCCGCGAGATCCGCCTCGAGGCCGCGCTGGGCGGCGGCGATCCGATCGGCGACGGTACTGCCGACGGGGGAGAGGGCGGTGACGATGCGGCGCTTGTCGTCCGGGTGGATGCGGCGCAGGACCAGACCGCGCTCGACCAGCTTGTCCACGTGCCGGGTCAGGCTGGCGGCCGGCAGTACGGCGGCCTCGGCCAGGATCGACATCGGTTGACCGGGCTCCGCGTGCAGCACCGCCATCACCCGCCACTGCTCGATGGACAGCCCGAACTCGTCGAGCAACGGCTGCAGACCGAGCTCGATCCGGCGCTCGATCTGCTTGAGCAGCAGGAGCAGGCTGGACGGCATCCGCACTCCTCCCCGGTTGTAGGTGCTGGGAATATAGCCCAGCGCTCGGAGATCCGCCTCCACCTGCGCCACACTGGGCAGACTGCCGGTGACTCGAGGTTGGCTGAGTGAGGGAGGTGCTTGTGCGGCAGTCCGACGTGGTGTCGATCGCGTTCGTGGTGCCGCTGCAGGGGCCGACCGGGATCTACGGGCCGTCCTGCCTGGCCTGCGGTCAGCTCGCCGTCGAGCAGCTCAACGCACGCAACGGCATCGCCGGCCGCCAGGTCGAGCTCGTCCAGGTCGACGCCGGCCGCACACCCGAGGTCGTCGCCGAAGACGTGGGCCGCTTGGTCGACAGCGGCCGGGTCGACGCGGTCGCCGGCTGGCACATTTCCGCCGTACGCGTCGCCCTGACCCGCCGCATCGGCGGTCGCGTCGTCTACGCCTTCGCCGCGATGCACGAGGGCAGTGACAACACTCCCGGCGTCTTCATGCTCGGCGAACGTCCGGTCAACCAGTTGCTCCCGGCAACTCATTGGCTCCGGGAGCACCGCGGTGCCCGTCGCTGGGTTGTCGTCGGCAACGACTATGTGTACCCGCGAGTGACCGGGTCCGTAGCCCAGGAAGCCTTGCAGGGAACGGGTTCCGAGGTTGTCCACTCGTCCTACGTCCCGCTAGGCACCTCAGATTTCGGCGCAGTCCTCAACGATCTCAACGCAACGAAGGCAGACGGCGTCATTATGCTCCTGATGGGCCAGGACGCCGTCCACTTCAACCGCCAGTTCGCCCGCCACGGTCTCAGTGAGAAGCTCCTCCGCCTCAGCCCCGCCATCGAGGAGAACACCCTCCTCGGCGCCGGCCCGGGAGCCAACGAGGGCATCTACGCGGCAGCGGCGTACTTCGACGGCCTGGAAACCGTGGAAAGCGGCGAGTTCGCACACCAGTACTACACCCGCTTCGGCCGCTACGCCCCAGCCCTGAACGCGGTCGGCGAATCCTGCTACGAAGCGATCCGCTTCCTCGCCCGCCTGGGCGAGGTCAGCGGATCCATCGCCATGTCGGCCGCCCTCCCGACCGGCCACTTCTACGACAGCCCCCGAGGCCTGATGCGCCTCGACGGCAACCTCGTCGACCAGGACGTCTACCTCGCCGCCGCCGACGGCCTCGAGTTCAAGATCCAGGAACAGATCGCCTAGGCCAGGTAGCCGTCAGGACGGATCAGGAGCTCGTCACCGTCTGCGGCGTGGTAGTGCGCGAATGCTTCCGGCGACGTGTAGGTCCCGTCCGCCGCATCCCGTCGTACGACGTCAACTGTGTGCTCGCCCGTCGACGGTATGGTCGGGGTGAAGCGCAGCAGCGTCGGGTGTGCACCGCGGAAGAGGTCGAAGAGCCGGAGTTTGTTGCCGCGTGCATCGACCAAGGGAGCATCGGGTGCCCGGTCGCCGCCGGCGATCGGCCTCGTGTCGGACAGGTCGCGGTAGGAGACGTCGAGTTGGCGAGTGTTCTCGCCGCGCTCCATCGCGCTCTCCTCGCCGTCGACATGCTTCTGCATCAGCTCCTCGCTGATCCCCAGAACCCGCATCGCGTTGGTACGACGCTCGGTCTCGTACGTCGCCAGCACCTCCTCACGCCCGTCGGCCAGCTTCCAGCCCAGGTTGTACGCATCCTGGACGCCTGTGTTGAGGCCCTGCCCGCCGGTCGGCGGGTGGACGTGCGCGGCGTCGCCGGCGATGAACACGCGCCCGACCCGGAACCGCGCGGCCAGCCGGACGTTCGGCCGCCAAACGGTCGACCAGGTCAGATCACGAAGCTTGGCCACACCCGGACCGGCGTACTGATCGACGCGTTCCTGCAGAGTCTCGAGTGACGGGTCGACCTGATCGTCGTCGAGCGGCGCACCGAACTGGAACTGGTCCCCGCCGGACAGTGGCGTCAGCGCGATCCCCGCCATCGGGTTGTCCCGCGTCGCGAACCAGTAGCCGTACTCGTGGTCGAGCCCGTCCGCCGCGACATCGCCGAGCAGCATCCGGATCGACTCGTCCGTCGTACCCTCGAACGCGATCCCGAGGTGCTTGCGGACGAAGCTCCGGCCGCCGTCCGCGCCGACCAGGTACTGCGCTTGGACTGTCTCGCCGGTGGACAGCTCGGCTGTCACCGCGTCGGCGTTCTGGGTGAAGCCGACGATCTCGGTGTCCAGCTCGACGCGGACGCCGTACTCCGCCAACTTGTCGCGGAGGATCTGCTCGGTGCGCGACTGGCCGAGCATCCACGCGTTCGGGTACGGGATGTCCGGGGTCGGCTCCAGGATCGGGGCCATCCGGCGCTCGTCGGCCAGTTTGCCGTCGAGGTAGACGCGCATCAGCGGTAGCGAGCGGCCCAGTCGCAGGACCTCGTCCACCACGCCGAGGTCGTCGAACACCTCCAGCGTCCGCGGCTGCAACCCGTCGCCCCGCGAACCCTCGAAGTACTGCGTCGCCTTGTCGATCAGCCGGACGGCGATCCCGCGCCGGGCCAGCTCGATCGCCAGGGTCAGGCCGGTCGGGCCTGCACCTGCGACTAGAACAGTCATCCTTGTCTCCTTTGGGTGAATTATGATTCACTGAATCCGAATTCACTATGGAGGTGGCTAGGGTTCGGTGTCAAGGAGGTTCTGGTGACGGACGGGGTGAGCCGCCGGGAACGGGCGGCCGGGACCGAGGCGGCGTTGAAGCAGGCGGCCCGGGAGGTGTTCGCCGAGCGCGGATACCTGAACACGAAGATCACCGACATCACCGCGGCCGCGGGCCGGGCGACGGGATCGTTCTACAACCACTTCGCAAGCAAGGAGGAGCTGCTCGAGGCGCTCCTCACCGACATGCTCGCGGCGGCGGACCAGGCAGTCCTCGACGATGCCGGTCACGACCCGGACTTCAGCAAGATCTCGTCGATCCGCTGGCACGTCGCGGCGTTCTGGCGGTTCTACCGCGAGCACCTGCCGGAGATGGTCGCGGTGAAACAGGCCTCGATGGTCGACCCGGACCTAGGCCGTCGGCTGCAGCGGATCATGGCCGACGACGACACCCACATGATCGAGCACTTCGCCCACCTGCCGAACCCGCCGGCCGATCCGCTCGTCGAGATCTCTGCCATGACATCCCTGATGGAGGGGTTCGCCTACACCTGGCTGGTGGTCAACCCGTCCGACGGCCGCACCATCTCCGACGAAACCGCGATCGACACCCTCACCAATCTCCTCCACCACGGGCTGGCCGGAGGTTCTTAGTCCTCCGGCGGAGGGGGCTCCTCGGCGCCTTCGCGCTCGTCTCGCTCGGCCCACTCCAGCAAGGTGTCGAGGGTGTAGACGTTGTCGTCGATCGTCTCGTGCAGGTCGCCGAGCTCGGCGAATCGGGCCGGCACCGTCTGGATGGTGAACGCCTTCGGATCGACGTCGTCGATCTCGTCCCACCGGATCGGCGTCGAGACGGTTCCTTCCGGATTCCCGCGGACCGAGTACGCACTCGCGATCGTGTGATCCCGGGCGTTCTGGTTGTAGTCGACGAACAACTTCTTCGGGTCGCGATCCTTGCGCCACCACGTCGTCGTCACGTCCTCCGGTGCGCGCCGCTCGACCTCCCGCGCGAACGCCAACGCAGCCCGTCGTACGTCGGAGAACCCGTGCTCCGGCTTGACCCGCACATAGACGTGGATCCCCGACCCGCCGGACGTCTTCGGGAAGCCGACCACCCCGAGATCGTCCAGCACCTCATGGACGACGTGGGCGACTCGGCGGACCCGATCGAACGGGCACTCCGGCATCGGGTCCAGGTCGATCCGCCACTCGTCCGGCTTCTCGGTGTCGGCGCGACGGGAGTTCCAGGGGTGGAACTCGACCGTCGACATCTGCACCGCCCAGGCCACGTGCGCGACCTCGGTGACGCACAGCTCGTCCGCCGTCCGGTTGTACCGCGGGAACTTCACCCGCACGGTCTCCATCCACGGCGGCGCCCCGTGCGGCAACCGCTTCTGATGCACCTTCTCGCCGGAAACGCCCTCCGGGAACCGGTGCAGCATGCACGGCCGCTCCCGCAGCGCCCGTACGATTCCGTCGCCGACGGACAGGTAGTACTTGACCAGATCCAGCTTGGTCTCGCCGCGCGCGGGGAAGTACACCCGGTCCGGATTGGAGATCCGCACCGTGCGCTCACCCACCTCCAGCTCGATCGCCGGAGTCTTAGCCTTCCCCGCCTTGGACTCAGCCATGACCTCAACCTAACCGCCGGCGGGGACAACCGGCAGTAACTACGCCAGCCGGGTCAGCCAGCCGTGGGAGTCCGGGATGCGGCCGTACTGCAGGTCCAGGAGGGTGGAGCGGATGGACTTGGTCACCGGGCCGACGCCGTAGTCGACGGAGTGGTCGCCGATGGTCAGGTCGCCGTCGGGCCAGGCCAGCCGGCCGATCGGAGTGATCACGGCGCAGTGCCGGAGGCGAAGACCTCGGTGATCTCGCCGGTGCGGACGCCGTCCTTCCACTCGTCGGCGGAGATCTGGCGCTCCTCGACCTTGTGGCCGAGGTCGGCGGCGAGCTCGATCACGGAGGCGCGGGTGACGCCCTCGAGGATCGAGCCGGACAGCTCCGGGGTGGCGATGCGCCCGTCGGCGTACACGAAGAACATGTTCATGCTGCCGATCTCCTCGAGCCACTTGTGCTCGACCGCATCGACGAAGGCGACCTGCTCGCAGTTGTTGGCGACGGCTTCGGCCAGGCCGGCCAGGCTGGCCGCGTAGTTCCCGCCGCACTTGGCCGCACCGGTCCCACCTGGTGTCGCGCGGATGGTCGAGGTCGTCAGCCAGATCGACACCGGCTTGGGGCCGGTGTCGAAGTACGGACCTGCGGGTGAGGCGATGACGCCGAACAGCACCTCACGAGCCGGCCGGACGCTCAGCGCGGCCTCGGTGGCGATCATGTACGGCCGGAGGTAGAGGCTGGTCTCGCCGGCGTCAGCCGAAGGCACCCAAGGCTCGTCGACCGTCACCAGCGCCCGCAGTGCCGCGATGAACGCGTCCTCAGGCACCTGCGGCAGTGCAAGCCGGGCAGCGCTCGCGGTGAACCGTGCGGCGTTGCGATCAGGCCGGAACGCCCACACCGACTCGTCCGCGTGCCGATAGGCCTTGAGCCCTTCGAAGATCTCCTGCGAGTAGTGCAGTACGGCGGCAGCCGGGCTCACCGTGAGTGGTGCGTACCCAGTCACCTTCTGGTCGTGCCAGCCATCGTCAGCCGTCCAGTTGGCCACCACCATGTGGTCAGTGAACGCCTGCCCGAACGCAGGCTTGGCCAATACAGCCGTCCGCGCCTCCGCGCTGGCCGGATCGCTGCGCAGCTCAACCGCAAAGTCCCACACGTCTGTCACTGCCGTTTCACTACTCACTCCGGGCACGTTACCCCTCTCACCGCAGTGAGCTCGACCCAGTGCCCACACTCCGGTTGTCCAGGTACGGCCGACGTCCAAGGAGCTCCTGCAGCGTCACCGCCATACCAGGTTCTCTCGTGCGTACGGCGCTCAGCACCCGCGCGGCATCGTCGTACAAGTAATAGGTGTGCCACTCGTCCGGCAACTCGACCAGCACCCGCAACGCCAGCGCCACCCCAGCTGCGACCTCACCATCCACCACCAGGCACTCCGCCAGTCCCATCCGCAACCTGGCCCGCTCCCCAACCCACTCGTCCGGACACAACTCGAGCGCCCGCGCCAACAGCACACACCCGGCCGCGCCGTACCCCAGCCGTGCACACACCCGCCCCTCGGTGACGTGCACCTCGTACGCCAGCGGCCCCGTACTTGCCGAGGGCAACTCATCCGCGAACCCGATCAACTCCTGCAACGCCCGATGAGCCTCGCCGTACCGCCCCAACTCCGCCAACACCAATGCCCGAGCCCCATGCGCCTGCACCACAGCCCCACCGGCTTCTCCAGCAGTCTCCAGAAGTTGCAGCAACGGCCGCCGCTCCGCCAGTCCACTGATCACCTCCTGAGCGAGCACTGAACTCCGCACCTCTTCGGTCGACCTGTCCGCGGCAACCCGAGCAGCCAGCCACCACCGCCTGGCCGCACTCCCTTGCCCGAGAGCCGTCAGCGTCTGCGCAGTGAGCACACTCAACTGCGCCGCCTCGACCGCAGAGTCCGACTGCAACACGCGCAAGTCCGCGATCAACTCCGGTAGCAGCTGAGCAGGCGGAACGCTCCGGAAGTCCCCGAGCGCATCCGTGCGCCCGAACACCGCAACAAACCCGTGCCAAGCCGCCTCCAATGGATCAGTAGTCCGCGCGGCCGCCTGCGTGGACCGCCGCCGCGGTGCGAAGGCACTGGTCAGCTCACTGCCAGTACCAAGCTCACGGTCGCAGAGCCGCGCCAACTCGGCAGAGCCCGGTCGTTGGCCGCGCTCCACCTGCGACAAGTAGCTGTGGTCGTAGCCGACCCGCGTAGCAAGTTGCCGCAGACTCAAGCCGACCGCTTGCCTGCACTCCCTCAACTGCGCACCGAACGTCGCCTCAGCCACAGGATCACCCCCGCTCACTAGCGTGAAGTGGACAGTACAAGCCGTCACTGACAAAAACCGTCCTGTGGTCTGTGGGCTGTTCACACAGCCCACAGACCACACCTGTTGTAGCCAGCGGGTGCCGAGCAGGGTTGCAGAAGTGAACACGATGCAGCGGCAGCCTCGACTCTTCCGGTTGGTGCGCCACACCGATGCATCCGGCGTGCGCGGCACAGGCACGCTTGCTGAAGGCGTCGAGTGGTCCGACGGCACGGTAGCCGTGCGCTGGCGCGGCCGCTGGCCCAGCACGTCCACCTGGGACGGCGGCATCGAAGCCCTCCTGGCCGCCCACGGCAACGGCGGCCGCACCCGAGTCCACTGGTTCCCGACCAGCCCACAACCCGTGCTCGGCCGGACGGCGCAGACCGCCGTACCGACCATCCCACTCTGGCTGCCGGCACCGGCCCTCGACGGCTGCTGCGCCCGCTGCGGTCGCCCCTGGCCGTGTCCGAGCCTCTGCCTCGACAGCTGAGTGAGACATCGCTGCGAGGCCGTTGCTAATTCGGTTTAGTGTGAGGTCCGGTCGTTGGCTGGTGTTGGGGAGGAGTTGTGGTGGCGGACGGGGCTGTTGTGGATCCCCTGGACGAGCTGGACGCGCAGTTGTCGAGGCTGCGGTCGGTGGCCGAAGAGCTGCGGGGAGCCCGTGGCCGGCCGGTGCTGGAGGGGAACCAGATCGAGCTGATCGAGGACGGCCCGACGTTGCTGCGGGCCTACGAGGAGTTGCAGCGGGGCGCTACCCGTGAGGTGCGGGTGCTGGATCGGCCGCCGTACGTGACGCCGCCGTCGACGCAGCAGCGGCTGGAGCTGGAGCGGCTGGCCGACGGGATCGAGTACCGGGCGATCTACGGCACCGAGGTGTTCGAGTCCGAGGACATCATGGGGGTGTTGCCGGAGCTGCAGTCGGCCGGCGAGGTGAGCCGGGTGCTGGCCCAGGTGCCGATGAAGATGGCGGTGGGGGACGACGACACCGCGCTGATCGGGCTGACCAAGCGGGCGCCGGCCGAGTCCAACCTGCTGATCAGGTCGTCCGGGTTGCTGGACGGGTTGATCGCGACGTTCGAGATGCTGTGGGCGCTGGCGATCCCGATGCCGGCCTTGCTGGCGAACGGCGAGGTGCCGGCGCTGCGGTCGCCGGACCGGGACATTCTGTTGCTGCTCGCGGGTGGTGCGACCGACGACATGATCAGCCGCCGGTTGCGGATCAGTCCCCGGACGACCCAGCGCCGGGTCCGCGCGCTGATGGAGTCACTCGGCGCGCAGACCCGGTTCCAGGCGGGCGTTCAGGCCGCCCGGCGGCGCTGGATTTAGTTGATCGTCACCACTGTTCCGGCCCGGTTCGGGAACTCGACGAAGCCGGTCGAGCGCTGACCTGTGGGCAGACCCGACCAGGACGCGGTGACCTGGAAGGGCTGGAAGGCGGCCGGTGCGACCGGCGGGTTCACCTTCAGCGCGCTGCCCGAGGTGGAGGTCACGACGTTGGTCTGCATCGTGTACTCCGTGGTGCTGGCCCCCGGCGGGTTCGACAGGGTGATCGCCAGGACGCCCCACACACCAGGAGCAGGTGCGGCGAGAGTGGCGGAGGCCTGGTTGGATCCGTTGCCGACGAACGACAGCAGTTGCATCTGACCGTTCACGACCTTGTAGAGGACCAGCCAGATGCTCCCGGCCGGGTCAACGGTCTTGATGTTCCACTGCAGGGCCTTGGTCTGTGCGGTGACGGTGACCGGGTAGTTCGGCAGGTCCGCGTCCGCAGTGCCGGCCGCTACCGCTCCAGGTACGAGTGGTGCTGACACAACGCCGTACGCACGGATCGGGGAGCCCGCCTTGCCTGCGGTGGCCTCGAAGGCGGCGGTGCCGGAGGCGCCTGAGCCGGTGACCTCGTTCGGTGTGAGTACGGAGGTCGGTACGACGGCGATGGGGCTGCGGACCGTTTTGCCTGCACCCTGCCAGGTCAACCAGCCGCTGGTGGTCTCACCGGACGATCCGGTGTCCAGCGTGAGCTTGACCGTGAACGTCTTGGTCTGACCGGCAGCCGTGAAGTTCAGGATCGACGGGGTCACCGTCGCTTTCATGCCCGGCACCGAGACCGTGGCTCGGTACAGCCCGGGTGTCACGGCCGTTACCCGCCGGGTGATGGTCTGCGTGCCGAGCAGTTGTCCGACTGCAATAGAAGGAGTGTTGTAGTCACTCGGGTCGACTGCCGGTACGCCCGTACCAGTCGCGACACCACTGCCTTCCAGGTAGCTCAGCCAGTCGGCATCGCCGGAGTCGTAGACCAGACCCGGGTCGAGCATCTTCGCCGGCTGAACCTCACCAGCACCCCGTGCGAACGGGTCGCTGTCGACAGCACCAGTGGACGACAGTACGTCGGTAGTCGTCGTCATGAGGGCGGACTTGACCGCCATCGGAGACCAGTCCGGGTGCTTCGCCAGGTACAGCGCTGCCAGACCGGCCACATGCGGTGCGGCCATCGACGTACCGGAGTAGAAGGCAAAGCTGTGTCCGTCGTTGCTCGGCGGTGCGACAGCGGCCAGCACGTTGACACCGGGTGCAGCGAGGTCAGGCTTCAGCAGGTCGCCATGACTCGACAGGGACGGGCCACGCGAGGAGAAGTCCGCCATCTGCGGGTACGGCTCGTTCTGGCCGCTTGTGTTGCCCGGGACGAGCTCTGCGGTTGCACCCGCGGTTGCGGCGTACGCCTTGACCGTCAGAGCGGACGGGACGTTCAGGTGCACCGTCGGTACGACGTGAGAGTCGCCGAGCGCGTCCTGGTCGAACAGGTTCAGCATGACCATCCCGACGCCGCCGGCGCGCAGGACCTCGGCGGACTTGTCGACCCGGGCACCTACACCGCGCTCGCAGACGACGATCTTGCCTGCGGTCTTGGCCGGGTCAAGTGTGCCGGGCAGACAGCCCAGTGCGTCGGCGTCACTCGATGTGGCGGTCTTGACGGCCGGACCGGTGACGAGCGGCCGGTTGCCGGTCGTCACCGCGATGCTCGTGCTCACCCCGGCGTACTTCTGCCCGTCGCCGAGCACCACAGTCCCCGCGTACGGCGCCACGGTGCTCGCACCGACCGTGGTCACCCATGGGGAGGTGTTGTCGAGCGTGGACGCGTACGGACCGGAGTTGCCACCGGCGGCGGACACGAAGATGCCGGCCGACGCCGCGGACAGGAACGCGAGCTGGACCGGGTCGGTGTGTGCGGACTCGAAGATCGAGCCGACCGAGTAGTTGATCACGTCGACGCCGTCGGCCACGGCCTGGTCGATTGCGGCCAGGATGTCGGAGGTCAGGCCGCCGGAGTTCTTGCCGTCCTTGCCTTCCCAGAGTGCCTTGTAGACGGCGACCTTGGCGGCCGGGGCGACACCGGAGATGGTGCCGAAGTTGATGCCGCTCTCCGCCACGTCGATGCCGGTCTTGCCCGCCGCTGTGGAAGCAGTGTGGGTGCCGTGGCCGTTGCCGTCGCGTGGTGAGGCGTAGTCAGCCCGCTGGTCCGGCGGCACCAGGTTGAGCCAGCCGTCACCGAAGTACTTGGCGCTGATGAGCTTGGTGTTGCACAGGTCGGCGGTGAAGCTCTCGCCGGTCTCACAGCTACCGGTGAATGTGTTTCCGTCGGCCTTCTGCATGACGGTGGTGGTACCGGCGCGGTAGGGCCGGTAGGGGTCGGCCGCGGTCGGTGGCTTGGTGCCGAGCGCAGGCCCGGCGAACGAGGCGCTCTCCGGCCAGACGCCGGTGTCCACGACTCCGACCACGACACCCTTGCCGGCTTCCGCCGTACCGCCCAGTGCCTTCCACACTCCGCTGTTGCCGGACAGCTTGAGGAAGTCAGCAGGCTTGCGGTCGTCCAGCGCTTTGTGCAACTGGTCCGGGACCACGGAGACCACGCCGGCTGTCTTACTGAGCTCGTTGACCTGCTGGGAGGTCAGTGAGGCAGTGAACGCGTTGAGTGCGGTCGAGTAGTCGCGGCTGACCTTCGCACCGACCTTTGCTGCGACCTGTGCGTGCTTGGTCGCGAGGAACGAGCGGTAGCGCTTGGAGTCGGTGCTGTTGACGTCCACCTTGCTGCCCTTGGCCGGCTTGGTGGCCTTGAGCCCGCTCACGCCGCCCTGGTACGTCGCCAGTGGCTTGTCGGCCAGTGTCACGACGTACCGGCCGGGGGCGAACGTCGGCAGCCCCATCGAGGTGGCCTCTGACCCAGGTGGCGGTGCGGTTGGTGCTGCCGAGCCTGGTGGAGCCACCAGGGCGGTGGTGATCAGCACGGCGCCGGCGACCAGAGCGGTGCGCCGGCGCAGGTTCGGATGGTTCACGTGATGCCTCCACGGGGGACGCTCGCCTGGAGCGTCCCGGTAGTCCTGACCGCGGGCTGTAGCCCTCGGTCGCCCGCCCCGAGCCCGGACGACAGAAAGCGTGCCAACTCGTAGCGCGGACTACACCGTTTTGGCTTCAACTGGCCGCTGGCGAAAACCTGCCAAACAACAGGAGGTCAGTCGGCTTCCGGACACGGTCGGGAAGCCGACAGTCGTGGCGCATTGACCAGGGAGTTATGGAGCATCTCTACTAAATGGACTCCAACCGCCCCGGGAGGTCCGCTCATGCGTCCACGGTGCCTTGCTGCTGTCCTCGGCCTGCTCCTGCTGCTGGTCGGCGGGACCCAGACTGCGCAGGCAGCCAACGTCCTGACCAATCCGGGCTTCGAGACCGGGTCGCTGAGCGGATGGACGTGCTCCGGCGGGTCTGTCGTCAGCAGTCCGGTGCGTACCGGTGGCTACGCGCTCAACGGGGCCGTGTCGAGTTCTGACTTTGCACAGTGCAGTCAGACCGTGTCGGTGCAGCCCAATACGGCGTACACCTTGTCGGGCTGGGTGCGTGGGTCCTACGTGTATCTGGGCGTCACGGGTAGCTCGTCCACCTGGACGCCATCCGCCACGAGCTACACGCAGTTGAGTCTGTCCTTCACGACGGGTGCCAGTCAGACGTCGGTGCAGGTATACGTGCATGGCTGGTACGGCCAACCGGCGTACCAGGCGGATGACATCAGTCTCGACGGTCCTGGTGGCAATCCATCCGGTCCTGGCGTTCCTGGTCCGCCGTCAGTCACTGGTACGACGAACAGCAGCATCTCGCTGAGTTGGGGCGCGTCCACTGGCACAGTCACGGGCTACCGCGTCTACGAAGGCTCCGGCGTCGTACAGACCGTCACTGGTACTTCGGCGACCATCAGCGGGCTCGGGAGGTGCACGGGCCACACTTACTCGGTGGCGGCGTACAACAGCTCGGGTGAGTCGGCCAAGTCGACAGCGGCAACGGGTACGACGGGTGGCTGCACCAGCACGGGGTTGCCGAAGCACGCGCTGATCGGATACCTCCACGCCAGCTTCGCCAACGGGTCCGGGTACGTGCGGATGGCCGACGTGCCGGCCGAGTGGAACATCATCAACCTGGCGTTCGGTGAGCCGACGTCGGTGACCTCCGGCGACATCAGATTCAACCGCTGTCCGGCCGCTGAGTGCCCGAACGTGGAGAGCGAGGCCGAGTTCATCAGCGCGATCCGGGCCAAGCAGGCGGCGGGGAAGAAGGTGCTGATCTCGATCGGCGGTGCCAATGGGCAGGTCCAGCTCACCACCGCCGCGGCGCGGGATGCGTTCGTCAACTCGGTCAGCGCGATCATCGACCGCTACGGACTGGACGGGCTGGACATCGACTTCGAAGGGCACTCGCTGTACCTCAACGCGGGTGACACCGACTTCCGCAACCCGACCACACCGGTGATCGTCAACCTGATCTCGGCGCTGAAGTCGCTCAAGGCGAAGTACGGCGCGAACTTCGTGCTGACGATGGCGCCGGAGACGTTCTTCGTGCAGGTCGGGTACCAGTTCTACGGCGGCGCCGGCGGTGGCGACAACCGGACCGGGTCCTATCTGCCGGTGATCCACGCCATGCGCGACGCACTGACCGTGCTGCACGTCCAGGACTACAACTCGGGTCCCGTGATGGGGCTCGACAACCAGTACCACACCATGGGCGGCGCGGACTTCCACGTCGCGATGACCGACATGATCAAGGCCGGATTCCCGGTCGCGAACACCGGCCACACGTTCCCCGGACTGCGGGAGGACCAGATCGCTTTCGGACTCCCGGCGGCGGTCAGCGCGGGCAACGGCTACACCGCCCCGGCAGCCGTTCACCAAGCGCTCGACTGCCTGGTCAAGGGCCAGAACTGCGGTGGTTACAGCCTTCGTGGCGGGGCTTCGCCGGCCTTCCGCGGGCTGATGACGTGGTCGATCAACTGGGATCGGTACTACGGCTGGGAGTTCAAGAACAGCCACGCGCCGTACCTCGCGGCCCTGCCCTGAGGGTTTCCGCAGGTGCGTACTGCGGGAAACCGCAGCGGAAGTCTGTGGAGATTACCCTTCCCGGATCTTGGTCCCGCGCTGGTATGAAGGAGGCATGACAGCGTCAACGACCCGCCCGGTGATCCTCACCGTGGACGACGACCCGGGTGTTTCCCGGTCGATCGCCCGTGACCTTCGCCGCCGCTACGCCGAGGAGAACCGCATCGTCCGGGCGGAGAACGGCCCGCAGGCGCTCGAGGCGCTGCGCGAGCTCAAGCTGCGCGGCGAGCCGGTCGCGCTGCTGCTGGCCGATTACCGGATGCCCCAGATGTCCGGCATCGAGTTCCTCGAAGCCGCGATGGACCTGTTCCCGCTGGCCCGCCGCGTCCTGCTCACCGCGTACGCCGACACCGACGCGGCGATCCAGGCCATCAACGTGGTCGACCTCGACCATTACCTGCTGAAACCGTGGAATCCGCCGGAGGAGAAGCTCTACCCGGTGGTCGACGCGATGCTCGACCTGTGGAAGTCGACCCCGGAGCCGTCCACCGACGAGACCCGGGTGATCGGCCACCGCTGGTCCGCACCGTCGTTCGCGGCCCGCGACTTCCTCGCCCGCAACGCCGTGCCCTACCGCTGGTACGGCGTCGACGAGGACGAGAGCAAACGCCTGCTGGAGGCGGCCGGTGTGGACGGCTCGAACCTCCCGGTGGTCATCACGCCCGACGGCACGGTGATGGTGGCGCCGAGCGAGGCCGAGCTGGCGAACAAGGTGGGCCTGTCCACCTCGCCGGCCGAGGAGTTCTACGACCTGGTCGTGGTCGGTGGCGGCCCGGCCGGCCTCGGCGCTGCTGTGTACGGCGCCAGCGAGGGGCTGCGGACCGTGCTGGTCGAGCAGTTGGCCACCGGTGGTCAGGCCGGTCAGTCGAGCCGGATCGAGAACTATCTGGGCTTCCCGGACGGTGTCTCCGGTGCTCAGCTGACCGATCGGGCCCGGCGGCAGGCTGTGCGCTTCGGCGCGGAGCTGCTGACCGCGCGTGAAGTGGTCGGTCTGGAGACGCGCGGGTCCGCCCGGAAGCTGCGGTTCTCGGACGGCAGCGAGATCTCTTCGCACTCGGTGATCCTGGCGACCGGCGTCTCGTACCGGACGCTGGACGCGCCCGGTGTCGACGACCTGTGCGGCCGGGGCATCTACTACGGCTCGGCCACGACCGAAGGGCCGAGTTGTGCCGGCCAGGAGGTCTACATCATCGGCGGGGCGAACTCAGCCGGCCAGGCCGCGGTGTATTTCTCGAAACATGCCAAACGCGTGCATATGCTGGTCAGAGGACCATCGCTGACGGCGACGATGTCGACGTACCTGATCAACCAGATCGACGAGATCGACAACATCGAGGTCCACACCTGTACGCAGGTGGTCGACTGCAAGGGGTCGGACCACCTCGAGCGGGCGACCTTGCGGAACAGTGCGACCGGCGAGACGCGCGAGGTGGACACGGAGTGGATGTTCGTGTTCATCGGTGCGGCCCCGCGGACGGACTGGCTGCCGGGTGACCTGCTCCGCGATCAGCGCGGGTTCGTGCTGACCGGCCCGGATCTGCGGGGCAGACCACCGGGCTGGACGCTGGAGCGGGAGCCGTACCACCTGGAGACGAGCATGCCGGGCGTGTTCGCCGCCGGGGACGTACGGGCCGAGTCGGTGAAGCGGGTCGCCTCCGCGGTCGGCGACGGAGCGATGGCCGTGACACTGGTGCACCGATACCTGGAGATGCTCTGATGACTGTCCACACCGATGAGCCGCGACGGCTGAGCATCGACGAACTGCGCACGCTGTTCCTGTTCGAGAGCCTGTCCGACGAGCAGCTGCAATGGCTCTCGAACGAGGGGTACGTCGAGGAGATCCAGGAAGGGATCGTCTTCAGCGAAGGCGATCCGGCCACCTGCTGCTACATCCTGCTGTCCGGCGAGCTCCGGCTCTGCAAGCTGTCGCACGGCGAAGAGGTCGAGATCAACCGGACCCGGCAGCGCGGCGTGTACTCCGGTGCCTTCAGCGCGTTCTTCGGCGCCGACGACAAGAAGAAGGACTACACCGCGACGATGCGGGTGACCGAGCCCTCGGAGTTCTTCGTCATCGACGCGGTCACGATGGCGACGATGATGAACACCTGGTTCCCGATGGCGGTGCACCTGATCGAGGGCTTCATCATGGGGGCGCGCCGGACCAACGAGACGTTGGGGGAGCGCGAGCGGTTGCTTGCCCTCGGGTCGCTGTCGGCCGGCCTCACCCACGAGCTCAACAACCCGGCCGCCGCGGCGGTCCGCGCGGCGGCGACGCTGCGCCAGCGGGTCGCCGGGATGCGTTCCAAGCTGGCGATGCTTGCCGACGGCACCTTGGACGCGACCAAGCTGCACCAGATCGTCGAGTTGCAGGAGGCGGCGGTCGAGCGACTGGAGAAGTCCAAGGCGAAAGAGCTGTCGCCGATGGAGCTCTCCGACGCCGAGGACTCGTTGACCGACTGGCTCGACGACCACAACGTCCAGGCCAGCTGGGATGTCGCGCCGGTGCTGGCCGCGGCCGGTCTGGACGTGCCGTGGATGGAGGAGGTGCTGACCGCCGTCGGGCCGACGTACCTCGAAGGTGCGGTCCGCTGGCTGATGTACACGATCGACACCGAGTCGCTGATGAACGAGATCGACGACTCCGTCACCCGGATCTCCACGTTGGTTGGCGCCGCGAAGCAGTACTCGCAGATCGACAGAGCGCCGTACCAGATCGTCGACCTGCGCGAGCTGCTCAAGTCCACGCTGGTGATGATGTCGGGCAAGCTGCAGGGGCTGGAGGTGGTGAAGGACTTCGATCCGGACCTGCCGGCCATCCCGGCGTACGCGGCGGAGCTCAACCAGGTGTGGACCAACATCATCGACAACGCGGTCAGCGCGATGGGCGGATCCGGCACCCTGACCATCCGCACCAAGAAGGACGGCGCCTACGCGGTCGTCGAGATCGGCGACACCGGCCCGGGCATCCCACCCGAGATCCGCCGCCGCATCTTCGAGCCGTTCTTCACCACCAAACCCATCGGCGAAGGCACCGGCCTGGGCCTCGACATCTCCTGGCGCATCGTGGTCAAGAAACACCACGGCGACCTCCGCGTCGAATCCCACCCCGGCGACACCCGCTTCAAAATCGTCCTCCCGCTAGAGCCCGACGAAGAACTGGAATCCGACCCAGACCTCCTCAGCTAACACTCCCCACCAGGAAAGGCCGCCCGTGTGTCAGCCGGCGGCAGCGCGGGCGGCGTTGACCAGGCCGGCGCCGAAGAACGAGTTGTGGTTGGCGCTGCCGTAGCAGCGTTGGCGGTCGTCGTCCTCGTCGATCGGTTGCCAGTCGACCGGGCACGCCAGCGGAGTCGCCGTACGCTCCAAAGCTGCTGCGACGGCGCCCTGTGCCCAGCCGGGATTCCTCTCCACGATCAGCGCGGCGACGCCCGCTGCATGCGGAGCAGACATCGAAGTGCCGTTGAGGAAGCCGTAGCGTGCGCCCTGGTCGACCACGGTGATCCCGGGGAAGGTGGGCTCGAGCGGGTCGAACCCGTCCCAGAGCACCGATGGCGTGTTCGGCAGCGCGCCCAGTACGGCGTCCTGCACCGTGTCGGTGGCCGAGAAGTAGTCCCCACCGGGAGCCGTGACATCAACGACGCCCATGCCGACGGAGGAGTACTCCGCGATGACGGTCGTGTAGCCCGGGTATCCAACCGGGCCGGTGGCGGACACCGTCACCACACCGGGCAACTCGGCCGGCGCGACCCGGCAGTTGTTGCGTACCCGACGAGTCTCGGCAGTGTCCGGCGGGTAGTCAGGGCTGATCTCGTCGATCGTCGGGTGCTGCAGGTCGTCGGCCTCGTTGCCGGCCGAAGCCACCAGCAGAACACCTCGCTGCTGGGCGTACCGAGCGGCAGACGTCAGCTCCTGCAGGATTGCCCGTTGGCCGGCCTCGTTCTGGCAGTAGTACAGGTACGGGTCGGCGAACAGGCTCATGTTCACAACGTCGAGGCGCTGATCGCCGGCGTACCGAAGAGCGGCCGCGACCGAGTCGGCGAAGCAGAAACCCTCAGCTGTACAGGCCTTCAGCGCGACCAGGGTCGCGTCCGGAGCGACCCCCGCGATACCGATGCCATTGACCGGTGCCGCGATGATCGACGCGACGTGAGTCCCGTGACCATAGAAGTCCCGCAGGGCAGCCTTGTTGTCACAACTTGTCGCGATCTCAGCCGGCAGTGCGGTCGGAGTACCCGGGCGGATGAACGAGCACGAGGCGGCCAGATCGAGGTTGGGCGCGATGTCCGGGTGGGTCGCGTCGATGCCGCTGTCGAGAACGCCGACCCGCACCCCCTCGCCGGTGGCGAGCGACCTGGCCGACGCGTCGGCGTCGATGATCGCCATATTCCACTGGCATTGCGCGAGTGGCTCTGGGTTCGGTGTCTCATAGACGTCCCCGAACAGCTCTTCGCAGATGGCCAGCAGCTCTCCCGGTGTTGCGGCGGTGACCCCAGTGGGAGATGCCGATGCAACGGAAACCTGACCCGCCAGACAGAGTACGGCGGCCGAAATCATCGCAAGCGCCGCCCGACGAATGTTCATGACACGTTCCCCCTCAGCCGATGGCTACCCCTTCCGGACGGTACGCCGCAGAGGCCGCCGCCGGAAGTGGAACTGACCGCCGTTCGCCGCGCAGCTGGCGCACCCATGGCGGAGTCGGACACGCTCCGGTGAACTGCTGCTCCTCTCGGTGCTGCGCGCGGTCTCGTCGGTCAGCGGAGGGCGGTGCCTCGGGTGTGGGTTAGGAGGGTTAGGTCTTCGCGGGTGGGGAGGGATTCCCAGTCGCCGGTGGCGGTGACGCAGAAGGCGCCGGAGGTGGTGGCGCGGTCGAGGCGGGACTCGGGGGAGAGACCGTCGAGGGTGGCGGAGAGGTAGCCGGAGACGAAGGCGTCGCCGGCGCCGATGCTGTCGACGACGGTGACGGGGAGGGCGGCGCGGTGGATGGTGCTGTCCGTGGTGTGGGCCCAGGCGCCCTTGCCGCCTGCGGTGACGACGACTTCGGTGATGCCGGTGTCCAGGAGGTCGCGGACTGGGTCGGGTGCGTCGGTGAGGATGTCGAGCTCGTCGTCTGAGGCGAAGACCGTGTGTACGTAGGGAAGTAGCTCACGCAGGGCGGTTGCCTCGGTGCGTGACCAGAGGCGGGCTCGGTAGTTGACGTCCAGGGATATGCGTACGTCGGAGTCTGCGGCTGCACGTACGACGGCCAGTGTCGCGGCGCGCGTGGAGTCGGAGAGGGCTGGAGTGATGCCGGTGACGTGGAGGAGGCGTGGTGATGCGGCTTCCAGGGCGGTGAGGCATTCGGCGCTGGTCAGGGTGGAACCGGCTGAGCCGTGGCGGTGGTAGCTGACGCGGGTGATGTCGTGCGACGGCTGATCGAAGGCGATGAACCCGGTGAACGACTCGTCCGAGAACCGCAGCCAGCTGGTGTCTACGGCCTCGGCGCGCAGGGTGCGCTGGATCAGGCGGCCTGGTTCGTCGTTGCCCACAGCACCTAGCCAGGCGGCCTGGTGTCCGAGCCGGGACAGGCCGATGGCGACGTTGCTCTCCGAGCCGGCGATCGACAGGTGAGCGTCACCCCCGAGCCGCATCGGGCGGGCGGTGCGCAACGAAACCATCGTCTCGCCGATGGTGAGGAGATCGGTCATCGGTCTACTCCGTGTGGCCGTCAGTTGAGCAACTGCAGTGAGGTGGTGTCGGGTCGTTCCGCCCGGGTGACGTCGGCGCGGGGCCAAGTGTGCCCTGCGACCAGTAGTGGGGTCGTGCGGGTGGTGGGGTGGTCATGGGCGGGGTGCGTCTACTGCGGCGAGGAAGGTCTTGGCTCGGGCGGCTAGTTCTGACTGGGAGCCGCCGGTGGCGGCGTCGCCTAGGAGGGGGGATGCTACGCCTACTGCTAGCGCGCCCGCGGCCAGGTATTCAGGGGCGGTTTTGGCGTCTACGCCGCCTACCGCGATGAGCGGGGCGTCGGGGAGAGGGGCGCGGAGTTCGCGGAGGTAGCTGGGGCCGTAGACCTTGGCGGGGAAGATTTTGACGGCGGTGGCGCCTAGGTCGAGGGCGGCGACGACCTCCGTGGGCGTGAGGGCGCCACAGAGGAGAGGCAGGCCGAGTTCGACGCTGCGGTGGGCGCCGCGGGTGATCGCGGGGGTGACTGCGAAGCCCGCGCCGGCGGCGGCGACCTCGTCGGCCTGGGCGGGGGTGATGACGGTGCCCGCGCCGATCAGGATGGACGGGTCGTACTCCGATCGCGCCTTGGCGATCGCGTCGGCGCCGCCCGGGGTGGTGAGCGAGACCTCGAGGGCGGTGATGCCCGCGTCGACCAGGGTGTGGATGCACTCCAGGGCGCGGTCGGGGCTGTCGGTGCGGATGATGGCGAGCACCTTGCGGTGCCGGAGTTCGGCAAGCAGATCCATGGGTTCCTCCTCGGGGTCCACGCTATTGGATCGATCCAGACATAGGACGTCCCATGTCGTCGGTTTCGGACAGTCGATGGGTGGATAAGTTACGGAATGGACAGCCCGCCCTGTTGTTTACTTTCTGTTCATTAGGAGGCATCCGCTCATGCCCAGACGTCTTCCACTCGTTGTCGCCCTTGCGCTCCTGGTACCCGCCACGCCGGCGGCTGCTCGGCCCCCAACTGATGCTCGGCAAGACTTCGAGCCGGCCGCGATCACCCAGACTGTGCTCTTCAACAAGGGCGATGCCGGGTACGGGTGCTATCGGATCCCGGCCATCGTTCGCACCAAGAGCGGAGCCTTGCTGGCGTTCGCGGAGGCTCGGCGGGCCTGGTGTGGGGACTCGCAGGAGATCGACCTGGTGATGCGCCGGTCCGACGACGACGGGCGGACCTGGTCGGCGACCCAGACGGTGCTGTCCGGGACCGACTCCGATCCGAGCGCGGTTGCGACCAGGGGGAACCCGGCGCCGATCGTCGACTACGAGACCGGGCGGATCGTCCTGCTGAGCACGATGGATCCGGGGACGACGACGAGACCCAGGACGCCGTACGTGCAGGTCAGTGATGATGACGGCAGGACCTGGAGTACGGCGAGAAATATCGGTGATCAAATCGACGATCCGGCCTGGGGTTGGTACGCGACCGGCCCGGTGCATGGCATTCAACTGACTCGGGGTGCGCATGCAGGCCGACTGGTGGCAGGTACGAACTACGACAACGGCGCAGGTGGCCAGGCCGGACAGCTCGTCTACAGCGACGACCACGGCGAGACGTGGCACAAGGGTGCGACGGATGTCAGGACGGACGGCGCGGTACCGCAGGAGATCAGTGTCGTCGAGAAGGTTGACGGCGGCATCTATGCTGTTGCCCGCAACAACGGCGGTGCGGCTGGTGCCAGCCGGATGTTCGCGGTCAGCAACGACGGTGGTCAGACCTACGCGGCGCCGTACGCGACGATCTCCGGGCTGACCACGCCGGTCGTGCAGAGTTCGCTGCAACGCCTCAGAGCGGTGGATCGCGGTGACAAGTACAACCGCATCCTGTTCGCCGCGCCGGCCGATCCGGAGCGGCGCCGGTACATGACGATCCGGTCGAGTTTCGACGAGGGCAAGACCTGGCAGTCCGTTGCCGACGGCACCAGGATCACCAGTGACTGGTCCGGGTACTCCGACCTGGCGATCCTCGACACCGGCGAGATCGGGCTGCTGTACGAAGGCGGCACGGTGGACGCGCGTGATCAGATCCGGTTCGCGCGGTTCACCGAGACCGACATCGGCCACCCGGACGCGCCGCTCGGTACGACGACGCCTGACGTCTCCGGGCTCGGCAACGACAGCTACCTGCGCGGCGGGACGACCGCGGTCGCCGGGAAGTTCGGGCAGGCCCGGGACCTCGACGGGGTCGACGACGCGATCCAGTTGCCGTTCGCGGAGTCGCTGGCGGTCGGCGCCGGGGACTTTACCGCGATGGCGTGGATCAAGTACGGCGCGAGTACGGCGAACCAGGCCATCTTCTGGGGCTACAACATCAACGAGTTCTCCCAGTTCTGGCTGCGAGCCGAACCGGCGGACAGTCGCATCCGCGGTTTGATCACAACCAACGGCAACACCGCGTCCGTCGCCACGACCAAGGCCTACAACGACAACGCCTGGCACCATGTCGCACTCCAGCGGAAGGCCGGCACGCTGTCGATCTGGGTCGACGGAGTCCAGGCCGCCAGCGTCACCGCACCCGCCGGATCGGTCAGTCCGGCGCGGCCGTTCAAGATGTACGTCGGCCAGCGGCTCGACGGCGCGCATCACTTCGACGGCTCGATGGACGAGGTCCGGATCTACAAGCGGGCGTTGACCGCAACCGAGCTCAACAGCATCCGTACGACGAACAGCACCGCGGTGGCGAACGTCGTACTCGATCTGCCGCTCGGATAGCAGCATCAGACCGGCCTGGCGGCGACGGTCAACCGCCAGGCCAGTTCACCGCTCGCCGGTACGACGGCCGCGTCGCCCGGGCCGGCTTCCGCGAGGTCGAAGACACGGCCGAGCATCGGCTCCACACCGAGGCTCCGGTACGGCGCTTCGTCCGGGAAGCCGGCCTGGTTGCGCCAGAGCGCGGTCGAGACTGGTTGCCCTGGGCAAATCAGCTCGAAAGTCAGGATGGCGCCACGGTCAGACACGGACACGGTGGGGCAGTCGACCAGGACGGCGCCGACGGCGGTGCCATCGGAGGGACCGTAGGTGCTCAGGTCGAGTGGTGTCGGCCAAGTGGTCTCGATCCAGGGGGCGTCAGCCGGCCAAGGGGCAGTCAGGTATGGCGCGGCTTCGGGGTAGAGGCGGCAGACCGCGCCGTCGGGTGCGGATAGCCGTGCCCCGACCGCGCAGTCCAGCAACGCGTGGGCCGCCCAGATGAAGCGGAAGCCCGGTGGGGCCTGCAGGTGGTAGTCGGCTGTGACGGTGTCAGGGCCGGAGGTGAATGTGCGGGTCAGTTGAGTGTCGGCGTAGGTGACGGAGCCGTCCCACGGTTGGTTCCAGAGGCCGCCGTGGTCTGGTGTACCGCGGACGGTAGGGAAGCATTCGTCCAGGCCGCCGGCGTCGACAAACTTCGATGTGCCTGTGCGCGGACCGGACATCAAGCCCGGCCCGGGCCAGAGCCACTCACAGCCGGCGAGCAGCAACGAGGTCCAGCGGCCGCCGTCGGCCGCGTCGACGGTCACCGCCGAACCTCCAGAAGCCGTCACCTGCGCACCTCCAGAACCGCTTACCATTCGGCGAAGGAGCCGTCTTCGTGGGTCCAGACGGGGTTGCGCCAGGTGTGGCCGGTCTTGTCGGCGGCGCGGACCGCGGTCTCGTCGACTGTGATTCCCAAGCCTGGCAGGGGATTCCACTCGGCGTGACCGTTGACCCAGGTGTACGGCGTCGGGTCCGTCACGTACGACGTGAGGTCGCTCGCCTGGTTGTAGTGGATTCCCCGGCTCTGCTCCTGGATCAGAAAGTTCGGCGTGGCAAACGCGACCTGCAGACTCGCCGCGAGCGAGATCGGACCCAGCGGACAATGCGGCGCCAGCATCGCACCATGCGTGTCGGCGAGAACCGCGATCCGGCGAAGCTCCGAGATCCCACCCGCGTGCGACACGTCCGGCTGGACAACCGCCACACCCGCGTTCAGCGGAGCCACGAAATCAGCGCGATGGTAGAGCCGCTCGCCAAGCGCGACCGGCACAGTCGACGCACCGACCACCTCGGACAGGTGCACCATGTGCTCCGGCAGCACCGGTTCTTCCACGAAGAACGGCTGCAACTCCTCGACGGCGCGCAGGATCCGCCGCGCACCGGCAACCCCAACCCGGCCGTGCAGATCGATGGCGACATCACGGTTGTCACCGAGAGCGCTCCGCGCCGCGCTCAGCCGGGACACGATGTCGTTGATCTCGGCAACTGACGGCGACGGCTGGATCCGCCCGCTGCCGTTCATCTTGACCGCGGTCATCCCCGCCTCGACCTGCTCGGCGACCTGGTCCGCCACCGCGGCCGGCTCGTCACCGCCGACCCAGGCGTAGACACGGACCCGATCGCGCACCCGTCCACCGAGCAGCGAGGCGATCGGAGCGCCGTACACCTTGCCGGCGATATCCCACAGTGCATGGTCGAGTCCGGCGACCGCGCTGCTCAAGACCGGTCCGCCGCGGTAGAAGCCGCCCTTCGACAGCACCTGCCAGTGGCGCTCGATCTGCAACGGGTCCTGGCCGATCAGGTACTCCGACAACGTCTCGATCGCGGTCCGGACGACCTCGGCCCGTCCTTCGACCACGGGTTCACCCCAGCCGACGACGCCGTCGCTCGTCTCGACCCGGCAGAACAACCAGCGCGGCGGAACCAGGAACGTCTCGATCCTCTCGATCTTCACGAGCGACGCCGACCCTGCCGCGGGGAGGCGGCGCGCCCGGAGGTCCCGCGGACCTCGGTCAAGTCCTCGGCAGCCTTCGCCAGCAGTTCACGCATCGCCGATTCAGCCGCAGCCGGGTCGCCGGAACGGATGGCATCCAGCACTCGCCGGTGACTCTGCACCGGGTCATCCGAAGGCTTCACCTTGTGGACCAGCCGGTCGCGGTCGGCGAGCCCGGTCTCCATGATCACTTCCATCTTGGTCAGCAGCTCGTTCCCCGTTGCCGCCAGCAACGCCCGGTGGAAGGCCAGGTCCGCCGCCACCGCCGCATGGTCGTCCGTGGCCGATTCCATCGCGGTCATCGCCGCGTCCAGCGCATCGAGGTGCGACGGCTCCGCACGCAACGCGGCCAGCCGGGCGGCGGCCGGCTCGACGATCCCGCGCACCTCGTGCAGTTCCTCGAGCAGTTCCGGCCGTACGTCGTCGGCGAAGTGCCAGCGGATCATGTCCGCGTCGAGCAGGTTCCAGTCCGACCGCGGCCGAACGAAGGTCCCGCGCTTCTGCCGCGCGTCGACGAGCCCTTTCGCGGTCAGTACCTTCAACGCCTCGCGGACCGCGGTCAGGCTGACGCCGAGATCGGCCTGCAAGTCGGGCACGTTGATGGTCGCGCCCTCCGGGATCTGCCCGGACAGGATGCGCTGCGCCATCACCTGCACGATCTGTCCATGCAGTCCTCGCGTCACGCCGCGCTGAATCCCCGTCACACTGCTCTCCCTCATGCCGAGTCCTTCACCGCGGACCAACCACCGTCGACCACCAGACTGGCGGCGGTCACGTACGACGCTTCCTCCGACAAGAGGAATGCCGCCACTTGTGCCACCTCGTCCGGCCGCCCGAGCCGGCCGATCGCCGTGGCCTTCGCACTCTGTTCACGGCCTTCGGCATCGACACGGTCCCACATCGCGGTCTCGATCGGGCCAGGCAGCACAGTGTTCACCCGGATGGAGCCGCCGTACTCGACGGCGAGCTGGCGTCCGAGCGCAACCAGGGCGCCCTTGGTCGCCGCGTAGGCAGGGTGCCCCGGGAGGCCGACCAGCGCGTGCACCGACGACACCAGTACGACGGAGCCGGCGCCGGCAGCGAGGTCGTCGTACAAGGTCTGGAAGCCGAGGAAGGCTGCGGTCAGGTTGACGTCGAGCTGCCGTTGCCAGGACGGAGGTGGCAGTTCGTGGGCCGGTTTCACGTCGACGAAGACCGCGTTGCTGACGAGTCCGTCGATCGGGCCGAGCTCGTCGCGGCCGCGTGACCGCACCTCGGCCCAGGTGTCCGGCGCCGCGACATCACCCAGTACGGCGATCGCCCGGCCCGGCACCTCCTTGCACGGCTGTACGTCGACTTGCACCACCGAAGCACCTTCGGCCAGCAGCCGCTCCGCACAGGCCGCACCGATGCCGGACGCGGCCCCGGTCACCACGATCACCCGCCCCGCCAACCGCACCCGCGCCTCCTCCGACCAACCAGGCCCAACGGACCTGCACCGATGAACGAGGCACCAGTTGACCGTGACGCCAAGGTCGCGGTCAAGCGATTTGCTCGTAATTTACGAATTAATATTGACACCTGCGAGCGCTCATCGCAAGATCGTCCGCAACACACCACTCACTCGACCGGTACAGCCGGCGAGGCGATTTCAGGAGTTGGCATGACGGGTCTGGCAGCAGATCGGCGGACGTTCCTCAAGGGGCTCGGAGTACTCGGGGCAGCCGCCCTGGTGCCCGGCTGTGCGACCTCGACGAAGAGTCCCGGCAGCGGCAGTGCGGCGACTGGTGAGCTCGCGCTGCAATCGAACCTCTCCAGTGAGCAGGCGAAGGCCGCGATGGAGAAAGTCGTTGCCGCGTACAACAAGACCGGCGGGTCCCAGGTCAAGCTGAACACGGTCGCGTCGGAGATCTTCCGGACCCAGCTGCCGACGTACCTCACCTCGGCGAACCCGCCGGACGTCTACACCTGGTACGCCGGTTCGGTCGCGGACTCGTACGCGAAGAAGGACCTGCTGCTCGACGTCACCAGCGTCTGGGACGGGCTGAAGAACTACCCGCAGTCGATGCAGACGCTGTCCACCAGCAGCAACGGCCAGAAGATCTTCGTCCCGACCAGCTACTACTGGTGGGGCATGTTCTACCGGAAGTCGAACTTCGCCAAGTGGGGCGTCACGCCCCCGAAGACGTGGGACGAGTTCCTGCAGGTCTGCAAGACGATCCAGGGCAAGGGGATCCCGCCGATCGGTATCGGCCTCGGTGACACGCCGTGGGTCGCGTCGGCCTGGTTCGACTACCTGAACATCCGGATCAACGGCGCGCCGTTCCACCGGCAGCTGCTGGCCGGCGAGGGCCGCTTCGACGACCCGAAGGTGAAGGCCGTCTTCACCAAGTGGCGCGAGGTGCTGCCGTACTTCGACCCGAAGGGCAAGTCGTTCCCGTTCCAGGAGGCGACGTCGGCGCTGCTGGCCGGCAAGACCGGGATGTTCCTGATCGGCACGTTCTTCGCCGACTCCGCGCCGAAGGACGCCCTGGACGACATCGACTTCTTCCAGTTCCCGATCATCGATCCCGCCGTACCGGTCGCCGAGGAGGCCCCGACGGACGGGTACTTCGCGTCGAAGAAGGCGCAGGACCCGGAGGCGGTGAAGAAGTTCATGACCTGGCTGGCGACCGCCGAGGCGCAGGAGATCTACGTGCAGAACTCCTCCGGTACGGCGATCCCGGCCAACCCGGACGGGAAGGCCGCGGACACGCCGCTGGTGAAGAAGGGCAAGGCGATGATCGAGAGCGCGGCAGAGCTGACCCAGTTCTTCAACCGCGACTCGAGTGACGCGCTGCAGCCGACCGCGGACGCCGCCCTGACCAAGTTCCTGGACAAGCCGGACCAGATCGACCAGATCCTCAAGACCTGGCAGACAGCGGCCGAGAAGGTCTTCAAGGCGTGACCGCTACAACAGTGGAGCCGCGCAGCCGGACCGGTAACGGCCCGGCTGCCGGACCTCGCCGGACGCGGAGAAGCGGACCGCGACGCGTTTCGCCGCTCATCCTCGTGTTCGTGTTCGTGCCGTTCGCGGTCGAGGCGGTGTGGGTCTTCTGGCCGGCGCTGCAGGGGTTCTGGTTGGCGTTGACCAACTGGGACGGGTTGTCGGCGCCGACGTTCGTCGGCTTCGGGAACTTCGCGGACATGGTGTCGGATCCGATCTTCCGGACCGCGCTGAAGAACACCGCGATCTGGCTGGTGCTGTTCGGCGGGCTGAGTGTGCTCGGCGGGTTCGGGATGGCGTTGCTGCTGCAGCGGGAACGCCGCGGCGTCGGCATCTATCGCGCCGCCCTGTTCACACCGGTCGTCTTCTCGCTGGTCGTCACCGCGCTGATCTGGCGGGTCTTCTACCAGCCGGACGGCCTGGTCGACACCGTCCTGCGGACCGTCGGCCTGGGTGACTTCATCCGGCCGTGGCTCGCCGACCCCGACACCGCCCTGTACGCCGTGATCGTGCCGGCCCTGTGGCGTCAGATCGGCTACGTGATGGTGCTGTACCTGGCCGGTCTGAAGGCGGTCGACCCCGCGCTCTACGAAGCGGCGAAGGTCGACGGCGCGAGTGCCTGGCAGCGGACCTTGTACGTGACCATCCCGCAGCTCAAGGGCGTGAACTCGGTCGTGCTGTCGGTGATCGTGATCGACTCGCTCCGGTCGTTCGACATCGTCTGGTCGATGACGAAGGGCGGCCCGTACCACTCGTCCGAGCTGCTCAGCACCTACATGTACTCGACCGCGTTCCAGTCCACCCAGCTGGGGTACGCGTCCGCGCTGGCCGTGGTGATCTTCCTGCTCGCACTGGCCGTGATCCTCGGCTACCTGATCCGTGCCTTCCGGGAGGAGACATGAATCGCCTCAAGACCTCCGGCTACCACGTGGCGATGGGGCTGGTCTCCTTCCTGTGGGTGGCGCCGATCCTCTGGGTGATCGTGATCTCGTTCCGCAGCTTCGACGACGTCGCGGCGAACGGGCTCGGGTCGTTACCGCATTCGTTCACGTTCTCGACGTACAAGTCGGCGTGGGAGGACGCGGACGAGTTCCGGGCCTTGATCAACAGTCTCCTGGTGACGATCCCGGCGGTGATCCTGAGTCTCGGTCTCGCGTCGATCGCGGCGTACGGGCTGGCGCGGTACAACATTCCGTTCCGGCGGACCGTGCTGCTGCTGATGTTGATGGGGAACCTGCTGCCGCCGCAGATCCTGCTGATCCCGATCTCGCGGTTCGTGGAACTGATCGGGTACTACGACACCCTCGTCGCATTGATCGCCGTGCACGTCGGGTTCGGTCTCGGGTTCTACACGTTCGTGTTGCACGGGTTCATGCGGGATCTGCCGCGGGAGATCCAGGAGGCGGCGACGATCGACGGGGCGGGGCCGGGGAAGATCTACGCGAGTGTGATCCTGCCGCTGACCCGGCCGGCGATGGCCGCGCTCGGTGCGCTGTCGTTCACCTGGATCTTCAACGATCTGCTCTGGTCGATCACGGTGATCCGCTCGGGCGAGAAGATGCCGGTCACGCCGGCGCTGCTCGGTCTGCAGGGTCTGTTCGTGTCGTCCTGGAACGTGATCGCAGCCGGTACTGTCATCGCCGCGGTCCCGACCGTCGCCGTCTTCCTCCGGTTCCAGAAGCACTTCGTCGGCGGTCTGGCGATCGGAGCCGTCAAGTGAAGACCTGGACGTTGCGCGGTGCAAGTACGTCGTATGTCGTCGGTGTGCCGGAGCGCGGTCGGTGGGCCGAGCTGGTTGCCTGGGGCCCGCATGCGGTGGCCGATGGGCCGTCGACCGTTGGCCCGGTCGGCACCGAGCACTTCCTCCCGCGGGCGGACGTCGAACCGCTCGAGTACGCGGTACGAGGTGTCCGGTACGGCGCTCCGGTCGAGCTGGTGCTGAGTGGTCCGGACGGATCCGACGAACTGCGGCCGACGTTCGCCGGTGTGCAGTCGGGGGATGAGCTGCAGCTGGAATTCAAGGACGAGGTGCGGGCAGTGTGGCTGGTGCTGCACTACCGGATGGTGGGGGATGTGGTGGAGCGGTGGGTGTCGGTGCACAACGACAGCACCGAGGAGCTCACCCTGCACCGGCACGACTCGGCGGCGTTCGTGATCCCCGCTCGCGGACCGATCCGCTATCTCTGGGGTGAGTGGAACAGCGAGTTCCAGCAGGCCGAGGTGACGATCGAGCGCGGACGATTCACGATCGGCAGCGCGCAAGGCATCACCGGACACTCCTACTCACCGTTCCTGTCGGTCGACGGGTACGGCGTCCAACTGGCGTGGACCGGGTCGTGGGAGATGTCGGCCGAGGTGGACACCACCGGGCAGACGCGAATCCAGGCCGGTCGGGCTCCGTCCGCCCTCGGACTCCGCCTGGCGCCGGGGGAGTCGTGGGTCTCGCCGAAGGCCGTCGGGGCCTACAGCTCCGAGGGGTCCGAAGGCCTGGCGCGCGTCTTCCACGACTACCAGCGGTCGTTCTCCCGGCGACGTCCTCCGAAGGTTCTCTATAACTCCTGGTTCGCGACCGAGTTCGACGTCCGCGCGGAGCACCAACTGGAGCTCGCGAGGCGGGCCGCGGCCATCGGTGTGGAGACGTTCGTGGTGGACGACGGCTGGTTCACCGGGCGGACCGATGACCGCCACGGGCTCGGCGACTGGGACGTCGATCCGGCCAAGTTCCCGGACGGGCTCGACACGTTCATCGCGCAACTCGACGAGATCGGGCTGGACTTCGGGTTGTGGGTCGAGCCGGAGTCGGTCAGCCCGGGGTCGACGCCGGCGGCCGAGCATCCGGACTGGATTCTGCGCACCGACGGTCGCGAGCCGGTCGAGGTTCGCAACCAGCTCCTGCTCGATCTGAGCCGTGACGATGTCGCCGAGTTCGTCTGGGAAACGCTCGACCGGCTGCTGTCGTCGTACCGGATCAGCTATCTGAAGTGGGATGCCAACCGGCCGCGGCTCGACGCCGGCGACCAGCGACGCGACCTCGACGGTCGTGTCGTCGCCAACCTGTACACGATCCTCGACCGGCTGCGGGCCGAGCATCCCGACGTGTACGTCGAGGGCTGCGCGGGCGGTGGCGCACGCGTCGACCTCGGGATGGCCGCCCGGGTCGATACGCTCTGGCCGAGTGACAACACGGCCCCGCTGGATCGGCTCAGGATCCAGCGGGGTTTCCTGACCGGCTACGCGCCGCACCTGATGAGCTCGTGGGTGACCGACGCCGTCGGTACCCATGACGGCCGCGAGCGGTCACTCGACTTCCGGTTCCACGTGGCGATGTCGGGTGTGCTCGGGATCGGCGCCGACCTGTCGCGGTGGTCCGACGACCAGCTCAAGACGGCGCAGCACCACATCGCGCAGTACAAGACGATCCGCGACGTGGTTGTCAACGGCAACGTCCACGACCTGGGTGCCGGAATCCAGTACGTCGGCGCCGACCGGTCCGTGGTCTTTCTGTGGGAGACGGGTGACGGCAACGTGCGCGGGACGTTGCCGACCAGGCCGCGCCGCGTGCCGCTCGTCCAGCTGGATCCCGCGACGAACTACCGGGTGGGCAACGAGATCCACTCGGGCAGCTATCTGCTGCAGGTCGGCGTCCGCTGGGACGGCTCGACCGACTCGAACTGCCTGGTCGTCGAAGCACTCGACTGACCGTTCCGCTCAACGGCAGCAAAGGACAACAGATGAAGCGACTTCTCGGCGGGGTGATCGCGGCCGCCCTGGTGACCGCCGCACTCGCCACCAGCACGACGCCGGCCAACGCAAGAACCATCGCGACGACAACCGGCACGACGCAACAGGCCGACGTGCTCAGCCCGACGCCGTACATGGGCTGGAACACGTACTACGGTCTCGCCGGCGACTTCACCGAGGACTCGGTCAAGTCGGTGGCCGACTCGATGGTGAGCCGCGGGCTGGCGAAGGCCGGTTACGACATCGTCTGGCTCGACGGTGGCTGGCAGGCCGACGTACCGCGGAGTGAGGCCGGTGACCTGCAGCCGAACCCGGCCAAGTTCCCGAACGGGCTGAAGCCGCTCGTCGACTACATCCACAGCAAGGGGCTGAAGGCCGGCATCTACACCGACGCCGGTCCGTACATCCCGGGCAAGTGCGGGCTCGGCAGCGGCGGCTACTACCAGCGCGACGCGGACCAGTTCGCGGCCTGGGGCTTCGACGCGGTCAAGGTCGACTACCTCTGCGGCATCGCGGCGGACCTCGACCCGAAGACCGTGTTCACCGAGTTCGCCCAGGCTCTGCGGAACAACGCGAGCCACCGGCCGATGATCTTCAACCTGTGCAACCCGGTCACCTCGCCGGACTGGGGCAACTACCCGGAGTCCCAGCAGTCGATCAACTCGTGGTCGTACGCGCCCGGGATCGCGCAGTCGTGGCGGACCTACACCGACGTCGGGTTCCTCGCTGACATCAAGTTCAAGGACGTACTGCGCAACTACGACGCCAACGCGCGTCACCCCGAGGTCGTGAAGCCGGGTGCGTTCAGCGACCCCGACTACCTCGGTCCTGAGCTCGGCATGTCGGACGAGGAGTTCCGCAGCCAGTTCACGCTGTGGGCCGTGGCCGCGGCACCGCTCGTCATCGGCAGCGACGTCCGCAAGTTGAGCGCGACCTCGATCGCCACCCTGACCGATCCCGACGTGATCGCGATCAACCAGGATCGGGCCCCGGTCCAGGCTGTTCGGGTCGGTGCGGCCGGTACGACGGAGACGTGGGTCAAGCGACTCGCGGACGGCGGGCGCGCCGTCGTACTCCTGAACCGCGGTGACAGTGCGAAGACAGTGACCACGACGGCTGCCGCAGTCGGCCTGTCGGGTGCACGGTTCACGCTCAAGAACGCCTGGACGAACGCCGTCACCGAGAGCGCCGGCACGATCAGCGCGGCGGTCCCGGCCCACGGTACGGCGCTCTTCCGGGTGCAGCCGGCCACCGGCGTACCGGGTATCCCGCACGTGACCGCGGGCATTCCGCAGGTGACCATGGTCGGCACCGACGCGCAGCCCGAGGGTGTCGCGCCGGTGGTTGCCGGTGGCGACGAACTGACCGTTCAGGTCGCGGTCCGCAACGATGGACTGCTGCCCGTGTTCAAGCCCGCGGTGACGGTTGCCGGTGGCACCGGGTGGACCGTGAAGTCGTTGACCAAGGCACCGACGTACCTGCTCGGCGGCAAGCAGGCGACCTTCGCCTTCACCGTGAAGCTGCCTGCCGGCGCCGCACCCGGATCCGCGAGCCTGACCGCGTCGACGTCGTACGAGACCCTCGGGTACGGCGTCCAGCGGCAGACGACCGTGTCACCGGTCGTGGTCGCACCGGAGCCGCCGGACGGAACGGTCGCGCTGTCGCACCACGACTGGATCAGCGCGACCAGCGGCTGGATGTCGCCGACCGTGGACGAGAGCGTCGGTGGCGGATCCCCGATCAGCCTGGTCGGAACGACGTACCCGACCGGTATCGGTGTCGCCTCGCCGTCGACCGTCCGCTACTACCTGGGCAAGGCCTGCACGCGGCTGACCGGGACCGTCGGTATCGACGATGCGGTGCGGAACGTCGGGCCGGAAGGCGGTACCGCGACGTTCCAGGTGATCGGTGACGGCAAGGTTCTGTACGACAGCGGCGTGGTCGATCGGGACCGCCCGAAGCCGGTCGATGTCGATCTCACCGGCGTCCGCGTCCTCGACCTCTTCGTCGGCGACGCGGGTGACGGCGGGTACAACGACCGGGCAGACTGGGCCGCGCCGACCGCGACCTGTTGAGTCCGTGACCGAAGGGGCAGGCCGCTGACCGGTCTGCCCCTTCGGTGTGTTTGGTCAAGCCCAGTTGATCTCCACCGACTGGAACCAGGTCCAGCCACGGTGCTTCCAGGTCGGGGACTGGCGGCCCAGGCGGGCGGCGTAGTCGGGCCAGTCGGTGGAGGTCTGGCGGGTCCAGGCCTTCTCCGCGGCACCGGCGAGGCGGGGGAGGAGCATGAACTCGAGCTCGTCGGAGTTCGCGATGGTTTCGCACCAGACAGCCGCTTCGACGCCGGCGATCTGCTGCTCCGTCTGCACGCCCGGCGTGTTCTCGACCGGGTCCCAGTCGATGCCGTCGCGAATCGACGCCGCCGGGTAGAACGGCAGGCCGACCCGCTTGCGTGCCACCTCCTGCTCCGGATCGGATGACGCGTCGGCGTGCGGACGGTCGAAGTACAGCCAGGTGGTCGGTGAGACGAGTAGCCGTGCTCCCTGGGCGAGTGCCTTCGGGGCGTCGTGCTTCGCCTTCCGCAGGCCTTCGACGAGGATCGGCAGCAGATCCGGCGGCAGCATCGAGCTCGCAGCATCGCCGTCCGCCGATTCGGCGATGTCGATCCAGTACTGCACCACGTCGTCGGAGTTGATCGAGGCGCGAGCGATCTCCTGCCAGCCGACCACTCGCTTCCCGCGGGCACGGACGAGCGCGGCGGCGCGTTCGACGAAGGCGGCGTGAGCCTCGTCGGACATGCCCCAGGCCTCGTCGCCGCCGATGTGGAGGTAGGCGCTCTGCGGGAACTGCGGGATGACGGCGTCGAGGACATCCTCGACGAACGACCACGTCTCGGCGCGATCCGGGTCGAGGGTGCTGAGCTGGAGGCTCGCGCCGTTGCCGAGTTCGATCGTGCGGATCTCGTCGGGCGCGAGCTCGGGACAGGCGCGGAAGACCGCCGACGTATGGCCGGGCATGTCGATCTCCGGCACCACGGTGACGAAGCGATCGGCGGCGTACGCGACAAGCTCGCCAAGGTCGGCCT
Source organism: Kribbella sp. NPDC049174 (assembly GCF_043197365.1). Taxonomy (NCBI): domain Bacteria; kingdom Bacillati; phylum Actinomycetota; class Actinomycetes; order Propionibacteriales; family Kribbellaceae; genus Kribbella; species Kribbella sp. NPDC049174. The sequence continues at coordinate 420,871 of NZ_JBICSZ010000005.1, forward strand.
GCGTGTAGTAGCCGCCGGGACGATTCCCGATCGCACCGCGAGCGCCGACCTCGGTGAGCGCGGGCCGTGCGGGCACCTCGACCCGCCAGCCCTGGTCGTCGGTCAGGTGCAGGTGCAACACGTTCAGCTTGTACAGCGAGCACATGTCGATGACTCGGCGTACGACGTCCGGAGCATGGAAGGTGCGGACGACGTCGAGCGACAGCCCTCGCCATGCGAAGCGAGGCCCGTCGACGATGCGGGTGATCGGCAACGCCGCGGTGCCGTCCTGGGCGTGGGTCGTGATGAGCTGCCGGAGCGAGGTGAGCCCGCGGTGCACCGCCTCCGCGGTCCGGCCCCAGACGCGTACGCCGTCGCCGGTGATCTCCAGTCCGTACCGTTCGTCGGCCATCGCCTGACCATCGGCCCGAAGGCCTGCGGCGGGTGCGACGTCATCGATGCCGTCGCCGTCGATCAGCAGCGTGATTCCGGCGGACCCGAGCGAGAGCGCGATACCGGCGTCGAGCCGGACGTCCTCGACGAATCGCGCCGCGACATCGGCGAGCTCGGGCGACTGGACGACGACTCCGAGAGCGTTCCCGACGATCAGCGTCCCGTCGTGAGCAGAGGCCGTCGCGGGGGCGGGGATCACTGGAAGGTTCATCAGGCTCCAGTCGGGCGGGGTGGTGGCCGGAGGCTTCGCGGGACCACCGGCCACCACGTTGGTATTTGATCAGATCTCGACAGCGGCGGGCAGGTGCGGTCTCAGAACCGGAAGGTTGGTTTCTTTCCGGATTCGGCGACTCGCCGTTCGGTAGTGACTTCGTGTTCATCGTAAGGCAGTCTCATTCTGTCGGAAAGTGCTTGCTCAGACAGTTGAGGAGACAATTGTGCGCAGAGACCGCCCCGCCCGCACGATCGCCGCGGCGCTCGCGGCGATCCTGACCACCGGCCTGGCCCCCGCGGCCCTGACCTCGGCCGCCGAGGCCGTGACCACATCGGTACCGGATGCCACTGCCACCTCGGTGCCCGTGCAGCTCGTCTCGATCACCGATTTCCACGGCTACCTGCGCCCACCGTCGCCCGCGGACGGCGGCACCATCGCCGGTCCCGACGGCAAAGCTCAGGTCGTCGGCGGAGCGGCGTACCTGGCCACCCACCTGAAGACCATCCGGGCCGGGAAGCAGAACTCGATCTTCTTCGCCGACGGCGACAGCTTCTCCGGCTGGCCGTTCGAGGTGGACGCGCATGCGGACGAGCCGACGATCGAGGTGCTGAACGCGCTCGGTGTCGAGTTCTCCAGTGTCGGCAACCACGAACTGGACGTGTCGCAGAGCTTCCTGGTCGACCACATGGCCCGCGGCAAGTGCTTCGGCACGGTCGGTGTGGACAGTTGCTTCACCGACTCGACCGGCCGCCGCTTCCACGGTGCCGACTTCACCTTCCAGTCGGCCAACATCGTCGATGCCAAGGGTCGCACGATCGTGGCGCCGTACACGATCCGCTGGGTCCGGGACCACGGCCGCGCGTACCCGATCGGCTTCATCGGTCTGACCGTTCCCGACACTCCCGTCGGCTCCACGTCGTTCCAGCCCGACCTGAAGGCGCTCGACCCGGTCGAGTCGGCCAACGCCGCCGCGGCCGAGCTGACCAGGCGTGGCGTGAAGGCGATCGTGCTCAACATGCACGACGGCGGTACGGACGGTTCGGCGACGTACGACAACTGTGTCAACCCGAGCGGTCCCGCGATCGAACTGGCCCGCAAGGTGACCCCGCAGATCGACGCGATCGTGACCGGCCACTGGCACGCCGCGTTCAACTGCAGCATCCCGGACCCGGCCGGCAATCCGCGCCCGGTCGTCGAGGCGGCGAACCACGGCCGCCTGATCAACGAGATCAACGTGCAGCTCGACCGCAACACCGGTGAGGTCCTCCGCGACCGGACCACGTCGACCAACCACGCGGTCACCCGCGACGTTACGCCCGATCCGGAGATCCAGCGGATCGTCGACTACTGGACCGCGGCCGGCAACCGGAAGTACGCCGAGCCCGTCGCGACCATCACCGGTGACTTCACCCGCACGGCGAACGCGGTCGGCGAGAGCACAATGGCCGATCTCGCGGCCGACGTCCACCTGTGGACCGCTCGCCAGAACGGGACCGCCGACCTCGGCATCATCGCCGCCAAGCCGGCAACCGGATCCACGGCGCTGCGCGGCGACCTCCTGGTTGCCAACAGCAACAAGCCGGGTGACGCGGACGGGCGGGTGCTGCTCGGTGAGTCCTGGGACGCGTACGGCTACGGCAACCCGGTGCTGACGGTGAGCCTCACCGGTGCGCAGCTGGACGCCGTACTCGAGCAGCAGTGGCAGACGCAGGCCGACGGCACGGTGAGGTTCGTGCCGCTCGCGGTGTCGGGCAATGTCGCCTACGCCTTCGACGTAGCCAAGCCGGTGGGTCAGAAGGTCGACCCGGCCGACGTGAAAATCGACGGCGCCGCACTGGACCCGGCCAAGACCTACCGGGTCGCCGCGCTGGCCTACACCGTGATCGGCGCGGACGGCTACTCGGCCTTCAAGAGCTACACCAACCCCGTCCGCAACAACACCGACCACGAAACCTTCGCGTCGTACCTCAGAACCCACCGGACCATCACCCCAGCACCTCTCACGCGAGTGGTTCAGAAGGGGTAGCCGCGGTGGCATAGTCGAGCTGTGGTGCTCGCGTTCGATGGGGATCTGGAGTTCGACCCGGCGTTGTTCGAGGTTCGCCGGGCCGGGATCCCGGTGCCGTTGGAGCCGCAGGCGTTCGATGTGCTCGCGTATCTGGTCTCGCACCGTGACCGGGTGGTTGCGAAAGAGGAACTGATGGACGGTGTCTGGGGCGGCCGCTTCGTCAGCGAGACGGCCGTCACCAGCCGGATCAAGCAGGTACGGCGGGCGCTCGGGGACGACGGTCACAGTCAGCGGATGATCCGGACGCTGCACGGCCGGGGCTACCGGTTCGTCGCACCGGTCGAGGCGCGGTCCGAGCCTCGACCGGTCGAGCCGATCCGCTACACCGTCAGCGACGGCCTCCACATCGCGTACCAGGTGACCGGTGGCGGTGACCTCGACATCGTGCTGATCTCCGGGTTCGTGTCGCACCTCGAGCTGGACTGGGCCGATCCACGGCACGCCCACTTCCTGCACCGGCTCGGGTCGTACGGCCGGCTGATCCGGTTCGACAAACGCGGTACCGGGATGTCGGACCGGCCGTCCGGTCTGCCGGATCTCGAGACCCGGATGCACGACGTACTCGCCGTCATGGACGCGGTCGGATCGCGCCGGGCGGTCCTGGTCGGGTACTCCGAGGGCGGGCCGATGGCGATCCTCTGTGCGGCGACACATCCGGAGCGGGTCACGGGGCTGGTCCTGTACGGCAGCTACGCCAAACGAGTCTGGACGAAGGACTATCCCTGGGCGCAGACCCAGGAGGTGTGGCGGACCTACACCGATCAGCTGGTGAACCGGTGGGACTGGGAGGCGGACATGCGGCTGCGCTGCCCGTCGGCCGACGTACCGATGCAGCGGTGGTGGGCTCAGCGGATGCGAGCATCCGCGACCCCGTCCACCGTGCGGGCGCTGCTGGACATGAACGCGCAGGTGGACGTGCGGGACGCCTTGCCCGCGGTACGGGTACCGACACTGGTGCTCCATCGGGTCGGCGACGCGCTCATCGATGTCGGCGGTGCCCACTTCATCGCCGAACGGATTCCGGGCGCACAGCTGGAACTGCTCGAGGGTGCCGATCACTTCGTCTCGGGGAACCCGGACCAGATCCTCGACCCGATCGAGCGGTTCGTGCGGGAGCTGCCGAGTCCGGCGGACCGCCCACTGGCCTTGGCGGCCGTGACTGCGCCGACCGGACCGGGAGCAGGGGAACTGGCATCGAGTCTGGCCGCGGCGGGTGGGCGCCGATGCTCGGGCCCGGGTGGCCGGACGGTGGTTGTCTTCGACGGTCCCGCCACTGCGGTGCGGGCCGGACTCGCGCTCCTGCATGGCGTCGACAGGCTCGGCGTCGCGATCGCGGAAGTACCGCGGGACGCAGCCGAGCTCGACGCGTACGGCGTCCAGGCCGCCATCGCCCTCGCCGACCAGGCCGCGCCCGGTTCGCTGTGGATCACTCCGGGCGTGCGTGACCTGCTGGCCGGCTCGGGTGTCGTGATCGAAGCGATCGACGGCGCCGAACCGATCTTCCGGGCGGTCGCCGCACAGTGATGGCCGGACTGCCCGGGTCGGGCAGACCGGCCGGTTGGGAATGATCAGGCGGTCGCGACGTCGATCGACACCGGGACGCCGTGAGTGATCACGTCGTACACCGCCGAGCGCTTGCTCGACTGCGCGACCAGGGCCGCCAGCTTCTCGGCCTCGGCATCGCCCTTGACGTGGAAGACCACGCGGATCGCCTCGTACCCGTTCCGCACGTCCGGGTCGAGTCCGAGGATGCCCATCAGGTTGATGTCGCCCTCGACCGTCGACGTGACCTCCTCGAGGTCGATCCCCCGAGCGGCGGCGATGTTCGCCAGTCCGCTGGTGAGGCAGGCGGCCAGTGCGTGCAGCAGGTGCTCGGCCGGGGTGGGCCCGTTGTCGTTGCCGACCAGTACCGGCGGGTGGTCGGCGTCGAACGCGAAGTCTGCCTCGCGCGTCTGTTCCTGCCCGGCGCCGTAGAACCCGCTGATCGTGCCGCGATTGTGGGTGCCGCTGATCCAGCGGTTGCTGGCACGGAACTGGAAGCGGGCGAGTTCGGGCTGTGCCTTGACCGCGTCGAGGGTGGCGAACAGGGTCGCGGTGTCGACGCCGTTGCGGCGGTTCTCGGTGGTGGTGGTCATCGTGCTGTTCCTTTCAAGCGGCGTGGCTGACGGCCTCACGGCCGGGAAACGAGGCCAGTTGGTCGGCCTCGTATTCGAGTGCCTCGCTGAGCTGGATCTGCAGTTCGACGAAGCGCTCCGGTGGTGGGAAGCCGGTCAACGCGCGGGTCAGGTCGAACACCTCGCCCGCCATCGCGTCCCGGATCTCCTGGTACGACGCCATCGCGGCCGGCTCGACGGTCGCGTCGCGGAGACTGTGGTCGATCGCGGTCGCCAGCAGCTCCGCATCGCGGAAGGCATCGGTGATGCCATGCCCGGTGATCGGATCCCGGTGGTGGCCGGCGTCGCCGACGAGCGCCCACCCCGGGCCGTGGGACTGACGACGGAAGTTCGGCAGCTCGGCGGCCCCGCGCAGCGGTGCGGTGATCCGGTCGGTCCGGACCCGGTGGCCGAGGTTGGGCACGAGCAGTTCGAGCTGATCGACGAAGGCGGCGGTGCGACGGGCGCCCGCCGTACTGATCGGCTCCAGCAGCGAAGTCGGCCGGATCAGCCAGACGCACGCCTCGCCGTCATTCGTCGGGAAGACACCGGCGAACACATCCGGCGCAAGATGGAACTCGTAGGTGTCCGGGGCTAGACCGGTCACGTACGTGTAGAAGGCCGCGGACGGCGAGGTGAACTGCTCCAGCGTCTCGGCGCCGAAGTGCTCGGCCATGCGCGACCGGCGACCATCCGCGCCGACGACGATGCGGGCGGGGAACTCGACGCGGTCACCGTTCGCGGACCGGCCGACGATGCCGGTGACCCGCCCGTCATCCGACCGCAGCAGGTCGGTCGCGGTCACGCCGGTCCGAAGCGTCGCGCCCGACTCCTGCGCGGCATCGGCGAGCAGGCTGTCGAGCACCTGGCGGCGTGGCGCGACCAGCAGGTCCACGCCGGCGCGTGGCTTGATCCGCCGTACCTTCGTCTCGCCTTCGCGATCGAACAGCACCTGTGTGACCGCCGGCGCGCCGCTCGCGAGGACGCGATCGAGCAGTCCCCAGCGGGACAACTGGACCACACCGCCGCGAATGAGCCCGTGCGTCGACAGGGTGTCGCTCGGCAGTCGCGCCTTGTCCACCATCACGACGTCGTGGCCCATCCGCGCCAGCAACATCGCGGTGGCAGCTCCGGCACACCGCGCCCCGACCACGACAACGTCGTCCATGATCCGCCCCCCACTCCAGTCGTCGATGAGACGACTCTGCGACCTGCGCGCAGCGTCAAGCTTGGAGGCGAGGTGGAGGCCGGATGGAGGCGCGATCTCCACGAATCCTCCACACTTCGACCGACCGCAACGGCGTCGCGGACCGCTCAGCGGGCGCGGTGTCGCTCGGCGAGGTCCTTCAGGTAGAGGGCGCTCTGTTTCGGGATGCGGGTCTGGGTCTCGTAGTCGACCCGGATGATGCCGAAGCGTTTGGCGTAGCCGTAGGCCCATTCGAAGTTGTCCAGCAGGGACCAGGCCAAGTAGCCGCGGATGTCGGCGCCTTGGCGGATGGCCTCAGCGACGGCTGCCAGGTGGGAGGTGAAGTACGCCGTGCGGTCGGCGTCGGCGACGAAGCCGGCGGCGTCGGGGTGGTCTTCGAAGGCGGAGCCGTTCTCGGTGATGACCATCGGCAGCCCGGGGTAGTCGCGGGCGATGCTCAGCAGGAGGTCGGTGAAGCCTTCGGGGACGATCTCCCAGTCCATCGCGGTGCGCGGCTTGTCCAACGGGATGGTCCGGCTGACCGGCCGGCCGGCCGCGTCCACGGTCCGGCCGTCCTCGGCGTACCCGGTGAACTTCTGGCTGAAGTAGTAGTTCACCCCGAGTACGTCGATCGGCGCGGAGATCAGCTCGAGGTCGCCGTCCTCGACCGGCAACTCGACACCTTCACGAGCGAGATCGGCGACCACGTCGGCGGGGTAGTGACCGTGCACGAGCGGGTCGAGGTAGATCCGCCGGCCCATACCGTCCGCGCGCCGGGCGGCCTCGACGTCGGGCTCCGAGGAGCTCGCCGGGTACGCCGTCGCCACGTTGAGCGTGATGCCGATGTCCACCTTGCGCGGTGCCGCCTCGCGCATCCGGACCGTGGCGAGCCCGTGCCCGAGCAGCAGGTGATGCACAGCCGCCAGCGCCGCCGGGTACTCACGCCGGCCGGGAGCATGAGCGCCGTACGCGTAGCCGAGCATGGCCGAGCACCACGGCTCGTTCAGCGTGGTCCAGGTGTCGACGCGGTCGCTCAACGCGTCGAAGACGAGCATCGAGTAGTCCGCGAACCGGTACGCCGTGTCGCGCACCGGCCAGCCGCCCGCGTCCTCCAGTTCCTGGGGCAGATCCCAGTGGTACAGCGTCACCCACGGGTCGATGCCCTGGGCAAGCAGCTCGTCGACCAGCCGGTCGTAGAAGTCGATCCCGGCCAGGTTCACCGGCCCCTTCCCGCGCGGCTGCACCCGCGGCCACGCGACCGAGAACCGGTACGTGTCCAGCCCGAGTTCCTTGATCAAGGCAACATCGGCAGGCATCCGGTGGTAGTGGTCGCAGGCGATGTCACCGGTGTCGCCGTTGTCGATCGCACCGGGCACCCGGCAGTAGGTGTCCCAGATCGACGGCGCCCGGCCGTCGACGGCGACCGCGCCCTCGATCTGGTACGCCGACGTCGCGACACCCCACCGGAATCCGGCCGGCAGTCCCGCGATCAGTTCGGCGTCCCCCGAGACGGAAGTTGTGCTCATCTGTTCGCCCTTCGGATGTGAGAGGTGAGGATCAGCCGACGGGTACGCGGCCGGGGAGCCAGCAGGCGACGGACCGGCTGGGATCGTTACGCGCCGACGGGATGCCGAGCAGCGGGATCTCCGCCGAGCAGCGGTCGAACGCGTGCGGGCAGCGCGGATGGAACGAGCAACCGCTCGGCATCCCGCGCAGGTCGGGCGGCGAACCGGGGATCCCGGCCAGTTCCCGGCGCGGACCGCGCAACGCCGGGAAGGACTTCAGCAGCCCTTCGCTGTAGGGGTGGAGCGAGTCCTTGTAGAGATCGGCCGACTTGGCCTCCTCCACGATCCGGCCGCCGTACATGATCGCGATCCGGTCGGAGAACTCGACCAGCAGCGACAGGTCGTGGGTGATGAACAGAACGGAGAAGCCGAGCCGCTCGCGCAGTTCGACCAGCTGGGCGAGGATCTGCCGCTGCATCACCACGTCGAGCGCGGTCGTCGGCTCGTCCATGATGACGATCTGCGGTTCGAGGACGAGCGCCATCCCGATCATCACCCGCTGCCGCATCCCGCCGGACAACTGATGCGGGTAGGCGTCCATCCGGTCGGCCGAGATGCCGACCAGCTTGAGCATCTCCTGCGCTCGCGCGGTCCGTGCTTGTGGCGAGAGTTGCGGCTCGTGCGCCTTGATCACGTCGAGCATCTGGGTCGAGACCTTGTGCACCGGGTTCAGTGAGTTCATCGCGCCCTGGAACACGATCGACGTCTCGGCCCAGCGGAACGCCCGCAACTCGGGGTCGGTCAGCGCCATCACGTCGTACGCATCGCCGGTCGGCGGGTGGTAGACGACCGAGCCGCCGCTGATCACCCCCGGCGGTGGGAGCAGCCGCGTGACGCCGTAGGCGAGGGTCGACTTACCGCTGCCGCTCTCGCCGGCCAGCCCGAGCACCTCACCGCGATGAAGGGTCAGCGTGACATCGCGGACCGCCTGTACCGCTTCGTCGCCGAGACCGTAGTCGACGCAGAAGTCCTTGATCTCCAGCACCGGCTCTTTCATGCGGCCTCCTTCTTCCGCCGTACGACGGGCGTCGCGCGCAGCTCCTTGGATCCGAGGACCGGCGTGAAGCCGACCCGCATCCGGACCGAGTGACCGTCCTTCGTCTTCACCCGGGTGTGACCGCTGCTGCGCAACCGCGGGCTGACGAACTCGTCGATACCGAAGTTGATCAGCGACAGCGCCGTACCGAGGATCGCGATGGCCAGGCCGGCCGGGACGAACCACCACCAGGCGCCCTGGGCCAGGGCCTGCTGGCTCTGCGCCCAGAACAGGATCGTGCCCCAGTTCCACTCGGAGATGGTCGAGATGCCGATGAAGGCCAGGGTGATCTCCGACATCACCGCGAAGATCACCGTGCCGACGAAACCGGAGGCGATGATCGCGGTCAGGTTCGGCATGATCTCGGCGGTGATGATCCGCCAGGTACTCTCGCCGGTTGCCCGCGCTGCCTCGACATAGTCGCGGCGGCGCAACGACAACGTCTGTGCTCGCAGCACCCGCGCGCCCCACGCCCACGACGTCAATCCGATGACGAGGGCAACCATCAGGTCACCGGCACTCGGGATGGTGGAGGCGACGATGATGATCAGCGGCAGCGCCGGGATCACCAGGAAGACGTTGGACAGGGCCGACAGGCTCTCGTCCGCGGCGCCGCCGAGGAAGCCGGCGCTGACCCCGATCAGCACGGACAACGCGGTCGCGACGATGCCGGCCAGCAGGCCGACGAACATCACGCCCCGGGTGCCGACCAGGACCTGGCTGAAGATGTCCTGCCCGAGGTGCGTCGTACCGAACCAGTGTTTACCGGACGGCGGCTGGATCAGGTCGCTGCTGCGCGCGGACGGGTCGTACGGCGCGATCCACGGACCGATGATCGCGATCACGCAGAAGAACGCGAGCACGATCAGACCGGTCGCGGCCTTCGGGTTGGCGACGAACCGCAACCGGCGGCGTTTCGCCGGGGCCGCCGCGACCTCGGGACCTTCCGGGGTGACCGCGGTGATGGTGGTGGCTGGCGCTGACACTGTGATCAGCCCTCCTTCCGGGTACGCGGGTCGAGCAGCAGGTAGGCGATATCGGCCATCAGGTTGGCGACCAGGACGGACAGCGTGATGACCAGGAAGATGCCCTGCATCAGCGGGTAGTCCTTGGCGCCGACCGCCTGGAAGAGGTTGTAGCCGATCCCCGGGTAGGAGAAGACGATCTCCACCAGCAGCGTGCCGCCGACGATGAATCCGAGCGACAACGCGAAGCCGGAGACGTTCGGCAGCAGGGCGTTGCGGGCCGCGTAGCCGACCATCACCCGGCGCTCGGGCAGACCCTTGGCGTGGGCAACGGTGATGTAGTCCTCCGATGCGACCGTCACCATCATGTTCCGCATGCTCAGGATCCAGCCGCTGACCGACGAGATCAGGATGGTGACGGCCGGCAGCAGGCTGTGCTGGATCGCGCTGCCGATGAACTCGGCGTTCCACGACGGCACCAGGCCGGGCTCGTAACCACCGGACGACGGGAAGATGCTGTCCGGACCGGCCAGCAGGGTGATCGCCAGCAGGCCGAGCCAGAAGTACGGGATCGAGGACAGGAATGTTGTCACCGGCAACAGTCCGTCCAGCCAGGAGCCGCGTCGCCAGCCGGCCAGCACGCCGAGTGACGTACCGATCATGAAACTGGCGAAGGTGGTGATGCCGACCAGCGCGATCGTCCAGGGCAGGCTCTGGCTGAGGATCTCCGAGACCGGCGTGGGGAAGAAGGTGAACGACAACCCGAGGTCGCCGCGGAACACCTGACCCCAGTAGTCGACGTACTGGCTCCAGATGCTGGCGTTCTTGTCCAGACCGAACAGCACGTAGAGCGAGTTGATCGCCTCGGTGCTCAGCTGCCCCTGGAACTTGTTGATCAATGAGGTGACCGGGTCGCCGGGGATCATTCGCGGGATGAAGAAGTTGATGGTGAGCGCGGCCCAGGCGGTGAAGAGGTAGAACGCGATGCGCTGCAGCAGGAACTTCACTTCGCGGCTCCTTCCTCGTAGAGCCAGCAGGCCGCCCAGTGACCGTGATTGGTGGGCAGCTCGAAGCGGGGCGGAAGGTCGGTCGAGCACTTCGGCATCGCGTGCACGCAGCGCGGATGGAACCGGCAGCCGGTCGGCGGGGCGATCAGGCTCGGCGGCTCACCGGTGCCGCGGTCCTCCGCTTCAGGCTGGAGATCGCCCACCCGGTCGAGGCGGTCCGGATCTGGGGCGCTCTCGATCAGCAACCGGGTGTACGGGTGCGCCGGATTCTGGGTGACCGTCTCCGAGTCACCGCCTTCGACCATCCGGCCGGCGTACATCACCAGGGTTTCGTCGGCGAAGTAGCGGGCGGACGCGATGTCGTGGGTGATGTAGAGGATGGCGAGGTTGAGCCGTTCCTTCAGGTCACGCAGCAGGTTCAGTACGCCGAGCCGGATCGACACGTCCAGCATCGACACCGGTTCGTCGGCCAGCAGCGCCTCCGGATCGGCGCCGAGCGCGCGGGCGATCGACACCCGCTGGCGCTGACCGCCGGAGAGTTCGTGCGGGAACTTGTCCAGATAGCGCTCCGGGGGAGTGAGCTGCACCCGGAGCAGCAGGTCGCGGAGATTCTCCTCGAGCTCGGCCGGCCCGTTGCCCGCCCGGCCGTGGATCTTCAGCGCGCGGGTCAGGTGGTACCGGACGGTGTGCGTCGGGTTCAGCGACGCGAACGGGTCCTGGAAGATCATCTGCACCCGGCGGCAGTACGCGCGGAACCTGCGGCCGCCGTGCACGGTGACGGACTCACCGTGCAGCCGGATGTCTCCGGACGTCCGGCCGTAGAGCTGGGCGAGCAGCCGGGCGACGGTCGACTTGCCCGAGCCGGACTCACCGACGAGGGCGGTGACCCGGCCCCGGCGCAAGGTGAGCCGGATGTCGTCGACCGCGTGCACGACCTTGCGGTCCCTGGTGAGCAGGTCGCGAACTCCCCGCCGTACCGGGAAATGCTTGGTGAGGCCCTCGGCCTCGAGAACCACCTCGGTGTCGGTCACCGTCATGCGCTTCGGACTCCTCAAGATCGTGACACCGCGGCGCCGGACGGTTGGGTCCGGCGCCGCGGTCCGGCCTCACTGGGCGCCGGCGGGCTTCAGGTTCAGGACGATCTGCAGCGCGTTCTGCTGGGTCGGCTGAGCAGGCGCGTACTGGTTCTGCTCGTCCGGCCAGCCCTCCCAGTTCTTGGTGCTGTAGAGACCGCCGACGTTGGAGGCCGACGTGGGCACCACCGGCATCTGCTCGACCATGATCTTCTGCAGCGTGTTCAGCGCCGCGGTCCGCGTCGCGTCGTCGGTCGCGTTGGCGTACTGGTCCAGCGCCTTGGTCGCCTCCGGGCTGTTGAACCGGCCGTAGTTGCCGCTCACGCCGCCCTTGCCGACCGGCTTCAGGATCTTGCCGTCCATGATGTTCTGGTAGATGTCGTACGGCGTCGCGCCGCCGTTGGTCCAGTGCATCCCGGCGTCGAAGTTGCCCTCGTCGAAGGCCTTGAACCAGGCGTCCTGGTTGGCCTTGTCGACGGTCGCCTTGATCCCGATCGTGGACAGGTTGTCCTTGATGATCTCCAGGTCGGTGATGTAGTCCGACCAGCCGGCCGGGTCGGTCAGCGTGATGGTGACCGGCTTGCCGGTCGGGTCCTTCAGCACGTCGCCCTCGAGCTTGAAGCCGGCGTCGGTCAGCTCCTTCTTCGCGGCGTCGACGTCGACCGAGTGCTTCTGGTCCTTGAACTCCGGCGCGATGAACGACTCACCCGCCGGGGTCGGGATCCCGGTGATCGACTCGACCTTCGGGTAGAAGTAGCCCGCCTCACCCTGCATGAAGATGTCGTCGCGGTTGATCACCTTGTCCATCGCCCGCCGCAGCGCCGGGTTGTCGAACGGCTTGCGGGTGGTGTTGATCCACAGACCGTGGATACCGAGGTTCGCCGGGAACCACAGCTTGTGGTGCTCCGGGTCCTTGTCCTGGTAGACGGCCTTCACGTTCGGGACGAAGACGAAGCTCCACTCCGACGCGCCGTTGGCCAGCGCGGTGGTCTGCGCGTTGTTGTCGTTGTACGACGTGTAGCGCAGCTCCTTCACCTTCGGCAGGTCCTGCCAGTACGAGTCGCGCACCGTCAGCGTGGTCGTCTGCGGGGTGAACGATTTCACCGTGTACGGCCCGGTGCCGATCGGGCTCTTCAGCGTGTCCTGGCTCGGGTCCTTCAGCGTCGACCACTGGTGCTTCGGTACGACGAACACGGTCAGGATCTTGTTCTGGTTGACGAACTGGGACCGGGTGAAGGTCAGGTCGACCTTGTCGCCGGACGCGGTGATGGTGCCGTACGGGATGGCGTCCTGGTTCAGGCCCTCGTTGTCCTTGCGCAGCTGGAACGAGTAGGCGACGTCGTCGGCCGTCATCGGCTTGCCGTCGGAGAACTTGACGCCGTCGCGAATCGTCAGCGACAGCTTGGTGAAGTTGTCGGCCCACTTCCACTCGGTGGCCAGCCACGGCTTGCCGGCCTCGGTCGGCTTGATGCCGTTGATCATCACCAGCGGCTCGAAGATCATCCACCGGTACCCCAGCGAGGCACCCGAGGAGGAGCCGAGGAACGGGTTGTGGTTCTCGGTCTGCGGGCCGTTCGGCATTCCGACGTTCAGCACCGTCGCGGCGCTGCCGGATCCGCTGGTCGTGGTGTTCCCGTCCCCGCTACTACAGGCAGCCAGGGTGGCTGCCGCGAGCAGGCCCGTCAGGGCCAGCGCGACAGTGCGTCGTGCTCGCATCGGTTCCTCCTGTGAATCTGTTGGCGGATGCTCGCGCCTGAGCCGCGCGAGCGAGTGCATCGTGGCGTGAAAGCGCTCTCATGGGAAGAGCGGACGCCTTAACGGATCGATATCGGGGGTTCACCGGCGGCGGGACAGGGGCAGCTGCCCCGCCGCCGGAGTCTCAGTGGGACCGGGTCTTCGGGGCGGGTTTGGTCCTCGTGGTGACCTTCGGGGCGGTTGAGCTGCGGACGATCAGCGTCGTCGGCAGCACTTGGGGGTCCTCGGGCAGCGGGGTGCCGCCGAAGTACCCCATCAGCATCCGGGCCGCCGCCTGACCCATCTGGCGCATCGGCTGATGCACCGTGGTCAGCGGCGGCTCGGTGTGCTCGGCGTACGGGATGTCGTCGAACCCGACCACCGAGACGTCGTTCGGCACGTTCCGCCCGGACTCCCGGACGGCCTGGATGGCACCGCCGGCGGACAGGTCGTTGTGGGCGAAGATCGCGTCGAACTCGAGCCGCTGGTCGAGCGCGTACTGCACGCCGCGGCGGCCGCTCTCATGGGTGAAGTCGCCTTCGAACACGAGCTTCGGATCAAGCTCGATGCCGGCCTCGGCGTAGGTGTCGCGGAAGCCGTCCAGGCGTTCGTGGGTACAGCCGAACCGCTCGACGCCGGTGACCACCAGCGGCCGGTGGCGGCCGAGTTCCAGCAGGTGCCGGGCGGCGGACTCACCGCCGGCCCGGTTGGTGGTAGCGACGGACGGGAACTGGGGGCGCTTGGCGCGGTCGTCGATCAGGACCACCGGCAGGCCGCGCGCATGCAGTTGCTCGATGTAGGTCAGGGTGCCCTCGGGCTCGATCACCAGCAGGCCGTCGAACGACTGGGCCGAGACCTGGGAGGCGAACTGGTGCATCGACTCCTCGCCCCGGTTGAAGGTGAAGAGCAGCAGGCCGTAGCCCTCGCTCTCGACCACGTCGACGGCTCCCTGCAGCACCTCGCCCATCCAGGGCCAGGTCAGCGACGGGACCAGCATGCCGACGATCCGGGTGCGGCCGCGGGCCAGACCGACCGCGCGAGCACTCGGTACGTAGCCGAGTTCGGCGATCACCTGACGTACCCGCTCGGCGGTCCGCAGGTCGAGTTCGCCCTTGCCGTTGAGGACGCGCGAGACGGTCGTCTTGCTGACGCCGGCACGCGCCGCGACATCGGCGATGGTGATCGACACTGCTTTGCTCCCCTCGGGCGGGTGTGGCTCCAGCTGAGCGCCGGAACCGGTTTCGGAAGCGGTTCCGTAGAGTGAAGCCGAGGGCGTCGGCAGTCGTCAATCACGGGACGGTAACGAATCACTGCTTAGTTCACGACCTGGAGGAAGGTCCGTCTTCCGGCCCGTGGGGATGGCGTGATGAACTCTGCGTCAGCGGCCCGCCTGAGGCCGGACCAGGTAGGGGTAGACGGTATGGACGTTCGGCGGACCACTGTGCGCGACATGCGGCGGTCCAACCGGTCGGCGCTGCTGACCACCATCTACCGGGACGGTCCGCTCAGCCGGCACGAGCTGGGTCACCGGACCTCGCTGAGCGCCGCGAGCGTGAGCAACCTGGTCAGCGAGTTGATCGCCGAAGGTGTCGTCGAAGAGGCCGGTTCGGTGGACTCCGAGGGTGGCCGACCGCGCATCCTGCTGCGGGTCTCACCGACGTTCCGGTACGTCGTCGGCGCTGAGGTCGGCGAGACACGGGTGCGGGTCGAGCTGTTCGACCTGGCGATGAAAGTGCTCGCGTCCGTCGACTATCCGATCGACGCGCCGCAGCCGTCGGTGGTGGTGAAGCACGTGCTCGAAGGGCTTGCGGCGGTGGTCGCCTCGTCCGGTGTGCGCTCCGAGTTGATTCTCGGCCTGGGGGTCGCGGTCGCCGGTGTGGTCGAGGGGAACGCCGTCGTCGACGCGCAGACGCTCGGGTGGGACGCCGTACCGCTGCGGCAGATGCTTGCCGAGGGCACCGAGGTCCCGATCCAGGTCGACAACGGTGCGAACATGCTGGGTCAGGCGGAGATGTGGTTCGGCGCCGGTCGTGGCGCTACGGATGCGGTGGTTGCCCTGATCGGCTCCGGTGTCGGTGCGGCGCTGGTTGCCGACGGCTCCAGCTATCGCGGAACTCGCAGCAGTGCGGGCGAGTGGGGCCACATGACGATCGCGTACGGCGGTCGCCGGTGCCGCTGTGGAGCGTTCGGCTGCCTGGAGGCATACGTCGGTGCCGAGGCCGTGCTCGAGCGGTATCGCGAGGCCGGCGGAGCTTTGGCGGCCACCGATGAGGAGGCGGCCTTCGTCGAGTTGCTCGACGCCGTCGGTACGTCGGAAGTCGCGGCAACGATCGTGGACGACACGATCGGGTATCTGGCCGCGGGCGTCGCGAACTTGGTGAACCTGGTCAACCCGGAGCGGATCGTGCTCGGCGGGTGGGCCGGTCTGTTGCTGGGGGAGCGGTATCTGCCGCGATTGCGCGAGGCTGTCGGCGAGCACGCGTTGCGCCAGCCGTATGCGCAGGTGTCGATCGAGCTGTGCAAGCTCGGCAGGGACGCGGTCGCGCTGGGCGCCGCGACCCTGCCGCTGCTGCAACTGCTCCGCGATGGCGGCGTTGTGCCGTCGCGAAGCTAGACGGTCCACTTCTGGTTGGCTGCTCCTGAGCAGGTCCAGGTTTGGAGTGGGGTTGCGTTGGCCGAGTTGTTGCCGGTGACATCGAGGCACTTGTTGGCCTGTGGGTTCACCAGGTCCCGCGCGGAGGTGTAAACCCATTGCTGGGCACCGGATCCGTTACAGGTCCAGAGCTGGACTTTGGCGCCGTCGGCAACGGATCCCGCGTTCACGTCCAGACACTTGCCCAAGGCCCGGATCGTGCCGTCACCCGGCCGGGTCCACTGCTGGGCGTTGGTGCCGTTGCAGTCGTAGAGCTGGACCGGTGTGCCGTCCGCGGTGTTCGCGGCGGCGACGTCGACGCACTTGCCGGCCAGCCCGGTGATCGGCGTACCGCCTGAGCTGCTGCCCAGGGTGGACACGCGGACGTAGTCGATCGTCATCGTCTGCGGCAGGACCGTCGTACGGTCGGGGTAGCCCGGCCAGTTTCCGCCGACCGCGACGTTCATGATCATGAAGAACGGGTGGTTGAAGACCCAGGCGTTGCCGCCGAGGTCGGCCGGCGTCCGGCGCTGGTACTGGACACCGTCGACGAACCAGGTGATCGCGTTCGGCTCCCAGTCGACCCGGAAGGTGTGGAAGTCGTCGGCGAACGCCCAGCCGTTCGGGTGGTTGTAGGCCGCACCGATGCCGCCGGCACCGGCATACCCCGGTCCGTGGATCGTGCCGTGCACCGTCGCGGGCTCGCGGCCGATGTTCTCCATGATGTCGATCTCGCCGTCGTTCGGCCAGTTGCCGCCGCCGAGCATCCAGAACGCGGGCCAGATCCCCTGGGTCCTGGGGATCTTGATCCGCGCCTCGAACCGGCCGTACGTCTGGGTGAAGGTCTGCGCGGTGAGCAACCGGGCTGACGTGTACTCGCAGGTGCCGTAGTGGCACTGGTGGCCGCCGCTCTCCCGGCGGGCGGTGATCACCAGGTTGCCGTTGCCGTCGAGGGCGGAGTTGCGGGTGCTGTTGGTGTAGTACTGGCGTTCGTTGTTGCCCCAGCCGGAGCCGCCGATGTCGTATCTCCATTTGGCCTGGTCGGGTGCCTGGCCGGCCGGGCCGTCGAAGTTGTCCTCCCAGATCGTCGCCGTCGGGGCGGCGGCGGTTTCCGGGCGGGCGTTGGCTGGGGATTGCAGGAGGGCGGTGCCGAGGAGTGCGGCGCCGATCGCGACGAGCGCCGTGATCCGGGAACGCTTCATGGATGCCTCATTTCTCGCGGGGGCGGTCGGGAGACAGGGCTCGGCCGGATCCTCGTGTGAGAACGCTCCCACGTCAAGGTCGGGACTAAATAAAAGACGTGAAAAAAGTGTGGATGCGGCGTTGACACGCCCGCTCACTGATGGTTACCTCGTGCTGACCACCTGTTGCGGCGCGGGCAGACGCCGACAACTCCCTGTTGTCTGAAAACCCTTCCACACAAGGGAGATCCGCCCATGCCCGCGAACGGGACCCTTCGTCGCGCCCGCCCCTGGCGACGACGCCTCCTGCCGGCCGCGGTGGCCGCCGCCTGCGTCGCCGCCACCGGACTCGGATTCGGCACCGCACCATCGGCCCAGGCCGCCGGTGAACAGGTCAACATCTGGCTGACCACCACGAACGACGCGGCCGGCCGCAACGTCACCCGCGGTCTGCAGCAGCAGACGCCGGTCAACTTCGGCCCGGCCGGAGGTACGGCGAACCAGACCATCATGGTCAACGAGAACACGACGTACCAGTCGTTCGAAGGCGGTGGTGCGTCGTTCACCGACAGCGCCGCCTGGCTGCTGAACAGCAGTAACACCATCACGGCCGCCACCCGCAACCAGGTGATGAAGGACCTGTTCGACCCGGTCAACGGGATCGGGCTGGCCTTCACGCGCAACCCGATGGGTGCCTCAGACCTGGCCCGGTTCAACTACTCCTACGACGACACGTGCTGCGATCTGAACGACTTCAGCATCGGTCATGACCTGGCGGACGTCGTACCGCTGACCAAGCAGGCGAAGCAGCTGAACCCGGCGCTGAAGGTGAAGGGCGCGCCGTGGAGCTCGCCGGCCTGGATGAAGGACAACAACAAGTTCACCAACCGCGGCTGGCTGAAGTGGGAGTACTACCCGATGTACGCCCAGTACTTCGTCAAGTACGTCCAGCAGAACGAGGCCCAGGGCAACCACATCGACTACGTCTCGGTGCAGAACGAGCCGACCTGCTGCGGCACCGACGACACCGGCTACGCGTCGATGAACTGGAACGGCTCGGGTCTGCTCGAGTTCACCAAGAACCACCTGATCCCCGCCTTCCGGGCGGCCGGTATCACCACGAAGGTGATGATCCTGGACTACAACTGGGGCAACTACAACGACCTCGGCTCGGTGCCGCTGGCGGATGCCGCGCTGCGGAACGACCCACTGTTCGGCGGGATCGCCTGGCACGGGTACGGCGGTGACGTGAACCTGCAGACGACTGTCCACAATCAGTATCCGGCCGTGAACCACTACATGACCGAGCACTCGGGCGGGACCTGGATCGCGAACCAGCAGGTCGAGGACATGAACAACCTGATCGACTACACCCGCAACTGGAGCAAGTCGTGGGTGAAGTGGAGCCTCGCGCTCGACCAGAACCACCTGCCGTACGTCGGTGCCGGCTGCAACGTGTGCACGGGTCTGGTGACGGTGCAGCGTGGCGGCAGCCGCGCGGGTCAGGTCGACAAGACGGTCGAGTACTACACGATGGGTCACCTGACCAAGTTCGTGAAGCCGGGCGCGGTCCGGATCGACTCGTCGGCGAACAACTCGGTGAAGAACGTGGCGTGGAAGAACCCGGACGGGTCGAAGTCGCTGATCGCGTTCAATACCACCGGCAGTTCGCAGTCGGTGCGGGTGAACTGGGGATCGCAGTCGTTCATCTACACGCTGCCGACCAAGACCTCGGCGACGTTCACCTGGTCGGGCTCGCAGGGTGGCGGTGGCACCGGTACCGCGATCACCGGGCTGGCCGGGAAGTGCATCGACGTTGCCGGGGCCAACAGTGCTGACGGGACCGGCGTACAGCTGTACGACTGCAACGGTACGGCGGCTCAGCAGTGGACCCGGCCTGGTGACGGGACGATCCGGGCCCTGGGCAAGTGTCTCGACGTGAGCGGCGGATCGGTCGCCGACGGTGCTCGGGTGCAGCTGTATTCGTGCAACGGGAGTGCCGCACAACAATGGACCTATACGGCAGGGCGTGATCTGGTGAATCCACAGGCGAACAAGTGTCTTGATGTCACCGGCAACAATTCCGCGAACGCGACACCGCTGCAGATCTGGACCTGCACGGGCGCGGCGAACCAGAAGTGGAACGTCTGATGCGGCGGGTGGCGGCGGTGGCCGCTGCTGGGGTGCTTCTGCTGGGGCTCACTGGGGTGACCCCGGCGCAGGCCGCAACCGGGACGATCACCGGGCTGGCTGGGAAGTGTGCGGATGTTGCCGGCGCCAACAGTGCGGACGGGACTGCCGTACAGCTGTACGACTGCAACGGGACTGCCGCTCAGTCGTGGAGCCGGTCGACCGACGGGACACTGCGTGCTCTGGGCAAGTGTCTCGATGTGAGTGGCGGCTCGACCGCCAACGGAGCTCGCGTTCAGTTGTGGACGTGCAACGGGAGCGCTGCTCAGCAGTGGACCTACACGTCCGGACGCGACCTGGTGAACCCGCAGGCGAACAAGTGTCTCGATGTCACCGGCAACAACTCGGCGAACGCCACACCGTTGCAGTTGTGGTCGTGCACGGGTGCGGCGAACCAGAAGTGGAACGTCCCGGCTGCCGACGACGGTCCGCCGCCGACCGGTGGCGCTCCGATGGCGGCGGCGCCGTACCTGTACCAAGGCTGGGGCAGCCCGCCGAACCCGGCGACCGTGATGAACGCGACCGGGGTGAAGTGGTTCACGATGGCCTTCATCCTGTCCAACGGGTACTGCAACCCGATGTGGGACGGCCAGCGTCCGCTGACCGGCGGCGTCGACCAGCAGGCGATCAACGCGATCCGCGCGAACGGCGGTGACGTCGTCGTCTCTGTGGGTGGCTGGTCCGGGAACAAGCTCGGTCAGAGCTGCAGTTCGGCGGGTGAGCTGGCGGCGGCGTACCAGAAGGTGATCAATGCGCTGTCGCTGAAGGCGTTCGATGTCGACATCGAAGCGGGCGAGTTCACGAACGCGACCGTGCGGCAGCGGGTGATCGACGCGCTGAAGATCGTCGAGCAGAACAACCCGGGCATCGCGACGTACCTGACCTTCGGTACGTCGACCTCCGGGCCGGACGGCGACGGTCAGGACCTGATCCGGCGCGGCGCGGCCTCCGGGCTGAACCTCGACGGCTGGGTGATCATGCCGTTCAACTTCGGCGGTGGGACGACCAACATGGCCACCCTGACCCGGCAGGCGGCCGACGGGCTGAAGAACCGGGTCCGCGACGCCTACGGGCTGAGCGACGACGCGGCGTACCGCAAGATCGGCATCTCCTCGATGAACGGCATCACCGATGTCGCCGGTGAGCGCGTCAACCTGTCGGACTTCGAGTCGATGCTGTCCTACGCCTCCCAGCACCACCTGGCCCGCTTCACCTTCTGGTCCGTCAACCGAGACCGCCCGTGCACCGGCGGCCCAGCCGACAGCTGCAGCGGCGTACCCCAGCAACCCTGGGACTACACCAAGGTCATAGGCCGCTACCGCGGCTGATCTTCCAGCAACAACACAACAGCCACCCGTCTTCCGGCGGGTGGCTGTTGTGTTGTTGACTCTCCGGTTACCGGAGGGTGGAGGGTTACGGACATGGCGGCATTGGTGACGGTGGGGGAGTTCTCCCGCCTGACGCATCTCAGCGTGAAGACACTGCACCACTACCACGAGATCGGCTTGCTCGCGCCCGCCTCGGTCGACCCCACGTCGGGCTACCGGCGCTACGGGACCGGCCAGGTCGACCAGGCGCTGCTGATCCGGCGGCTCCGGGAGCTCCGGATGCCGCTGCCGGAGGTCCGGGAGCTCGTTGAGACGTCCGACGACTCCCGGCGCGAGGAGACCCTGCGGTCACACCTCGAGCGGATGGAGCAGGAGCTCGCGCACACCCGTGACGTGGTCACGTCGCTGCGCGAGATGCTGACTCCCGGGCACCGGGCGCTGGACGTCGACTACCGCTTCATCCCGGCGTTCCGGGCGTACGGCGTACGCGACCAAGTCGAGCGGGACGCGATCGGGCCCTGGTGCGAACGCGTCTTCGCCCGGCTGGGTGCGGTGGGTGCGGAGCACGGCATCTTCGCCACCTGCGGTGCGACCTACAGCAACGACTTCTTCAACGACGATGCCGGTGAGGTGGTCGCGTTCCTGCCGGTCGCGCCCGACCAGGAGCCGGCCGACGGCGTCGAGCTCGTCGACATCCCGGGTGGCTTCTTCGCGATCGCCGTACACGCCGGATCGCTGACGGACTTCGACCGCAGCTACGGCGCCCTCGGCAGTCACGTCGCGGAGCACTGCGAGGTCGCACCCGGACCGATCCGGGAGCTGTACGTCGTCAGTCCCGGCGACGTGGAGGACCCGGCCGCCTGGCGAACCGAGATCTGCTGGCCGATCCAGCGAATCCCTGCACTGAAAGGCTGAACATGTCCATTTCCATCGCACAAGTCACCTTCGACAGCGACGACCCGCGCGCCCTCGCCGCCTTCTGGTCCGCCGTGCTCGAGCGCGAGATCGATGACTACGGCAACGAGTTCGTCGCGACCGTGGGCCGGGCCGACGACGGCGGTACGGCGCTGATGTTCATCAAGGTCCCCGAGGGACGCAGCGGCAAGAACCGCATTCATCTGGACCTCGCCACGGCCGAGTGGTCGGCCGAGATCGACCGGCTCGTCGGCCTCGGTGCCAAGCGCCTCGACGAGTACGACGAGTTCGGCACGCACTGGATCACCTTCGCCGATCCTGAGGGCAACCTCTTCGACCTCGCCGAGATCCGCTAGAGGTTCGCGACCGCTGTCTGGTACCGGGTGCCGTCGAACGTCGCCCGGCCATCGTCGAGCAGCTCGTCCAGGCGGGCTCGCGCCTGCGCCACCGGCCACCGGAAGGCGCGGCCGAGCTCGCCTGGCGTCGTCTCCAGCATGGTGTCCAGGTACCGCTCGGTCGCCAGCGCGTGGTCCGTCCCGCCGCCGACATCGAACTGGTCGCAGGTCAAGGCGATCAGCGCGGCGGGCCAGCCGGATCCGGCCTCGTGGACGCCGGCCGTGGTGACCAGCAGGTTCCGTTGGAGCTCGGTGATCGCGCGCTGATAGCGGCTGCGGTCGCCGATCAGTGTCCGGAGGGTTGCGCTCGGCAATGGCTCCGCGGCGATCGCCTTGGCGATCTCGTGCGCGGCCGGCGACAGGTCCAGTGATTGATGGTCGCTGGGGTCACCCGCTGCTGGGTAGAGCGCATTGAGTAGCTCCGGTGCGAGGAATGTGCCTCGGCCGCCGAGATAGGCGCCATACCAGGCGAGACCGCGGCGCGGCAGTTCGTCCTTCCACGTCCAGACCCGCTGCTCGTTGGTCCCCATCCCGGACCCGAACGGCTCGTCGTCCTCGCCGGCCACCGCCTCCCACAGCGACGGTACGACGGCACGCGGCGCCGGA
This sequence comes from Kribbella sp. NPDC049174, assembly GCF_043197365.1. Lineage (NCBI taxonomy): Bacteria > Bacillati > Actinomycetota > Actinomycetes > Propionibacteriales > Kribbellaceae > Kribbella > Kribbella sp. NPDC049174. Next base: position 443,551 of record NZ_JBICSZ010000005.1, read on the forward strand.
AACAACAACGCGAACCCGACATCCTCGACAAACGCCCCGGCCCGCTCGATCGACCCGATCCGTCGCCCCCGGACCCACCACCGCGCGGCCCGGGCCTGTCCGAGTTCAGTCATCGGGCCAGTCAATCACCGGTCGTGCCCCACCTGCGCGAGGGAGGCACCTCACTCAAGCCAAGCTGGCGCGGAAGGCGGTCGTCGCGATCACCTTGTCCGTCGAGATGTTCCGTTCCTCCGCAGTCACCCCGTCACGCTGGGCTGGTGCCGTTGGCTGACCGGTCTCGGCGTACCGAACGTGAGCGGTTGTGATCGGCGAGGCATGGTGCTCGGGTGTGGTCGCCCGGGGGATTGCCAGGGCTGTGCTTGCGGAGCAATGTGGGGTGCGTCCGGTGGCGCCACCGGGGCGCTGCCCTGAGGGGTAAGGGGGTGGATCGTGTACGCGCGTTCCACCACGATCAACGCCAAGCCGGGGTCGATCGACGCCGGCATCGCGCAGCTGCGTGACGAAGTGATGCCCGCGATCCTGGAGATGGACGGCTGTATCGGGCTGTCCATGCTGGCCGACCGGGAATCAGGACGCTGCATCGCCACCAGCGCCTGGCAGTCGGAGGAGGCGATGCGGGCCTCCGACGAAGAGCTCCGCCCGATCCGCGAGCGGGTCGCCGACATGATGGGCGGCGGCAGCCCCACGGTGGAGGAGTGGGAGATCGCAGTACTGCACCGTGACCACCGCTCCGTCCAGGGCGCCTGCGTCCGCGCGACCTGGGTCAAGGTCGACCCGGACAACCTGGACCGGTCGATCGACGTCTACAAACTGGCGTCACTCCCGCGGCTCGAGGACCTGGCCGGCTTCTGCAGCGCCAGCCTCCTCGTCGACCGCGCTACCGGCCGTGCGGTCTCCTCCGTCACGTACGACAGCCAGGAAGCAATGGACAGCAACCGCGAAGCCGCCGCCTCCATGCGCTCCGCCACCACCAAGGAAGCCGGCGCCGAAGTCCTGGACGTCTGCGAATTCGAACTCGCAATAGCCCACCTCCGAGTCCCCGAACTCACCTGACCCGGCCACCATCCAACACAAAGCACGGCCCGGACCCCTCCGGGCCGTCGCTCATGCAACCCACCCTCCCCGCACAGCACGACCCCACGCGCACCCGCACAACACGACCCCACGCGCACCCGCACAACACGGCCCACGCACATCCAGCCGGCACCGCCCCCGCGCCCTGCCCCCACCACTGCCTCGCACCCCCTCGCGCAGCACAGCCCGCTCGCGCTTCCTCGGTTGGAAGGCTGCTGGGGTCAGTCCATGGTGTCGAGGTGGGCTTCTAGGGCGTCCAGGCGGGTTCGCCAGAGGTCGCGGTAGGGCTCGAGCCAGGCGTCGATCTCGGCGAGTGGGGCTGGGCTGAGGCGGTACCAGCGGCGCTGGGCGTCCTGGCGGACCTCCACCAGGCCGGCGTCCCGCAGTACCTTCAGATGCTTCGAGACCGCGGGCTGGCTGAGTGAGAGTTCTTCGACGAGGTCGCCGACCGGGCGCTCGCCGGAGCGCAGCAGGTCCAGGATCTCCCGCCGCCGCCCCTCCGCCAGCACCTCAAACGTACTTGCCATATGAGGAATATACGTCCGCGATCACGCGAGCGGGATCAGAAAGCGTGGCCGAACGTCGCCGTGAAGGCTTCCTCGAAGAGCGTGCGCAGATCGGGCCTGCCGTCCTCGGCGGCCCAGCGGAGTACGGCGATGTGGAGTACGCCGAGGCACGCGCTCGCCGCAGCGCGAGCCTGGAACTCCAGCGCGGGGTCCTCGGATCCGGCGCACAGCGCGGTGACGAGGGCCTCTTGGGTGGCGTACTGACTGTCGAGATGGCGAGCCCGGAGCGCCGCCGTCGAGATCATCAGCCGCAGCCGGGCGAGGTGGAACTCCCGATCGGCGATCGCCTGGTCGTAGGTTGCCGCGAGGGTTCGGGCGATGCGTACGACGAGCGGCTCGTCTGCTGGGAGTTCAGTGATGGTCGCGGCGGCCACCTGGTCGAACTCGTCGTACAGAACCAGATCTTCCTTCGTGGCGAAATGCCGGTAGACCGTCATCGCCGAGACGCCGGCCGCAACAGCGACGTCGTTCACCGTGGTCGCGTCGTACCCGCGGTCCACGAACAGCCGGATCGCGTGCCGCTGGATCGTGGTCCGCGTCTCGGCTCGGCGGCGCTCCCGGATGGTCATGTGTTAGATTCTAACAACTTGTTAGTTTCTAACACTTCTAGGGGTCGCAATGAGTGCGGATCTGAGTGGCAAGGTCGCGCTGGTGACGGGCGCGTCGAAGGGCATCGGGCGTGCGATCGCGGAGCGGTTGGCGGCGGACGGGGCCGAGGTGGCGGTGCACTACAACCGCGACAAGGAAGGCGCCGCCGAGACGCTGGAGCGCATCGGGCGTGGGTTCTTGATCGGGGCTGAACTCGGCGTGCCCGACGACGTCGACGGGTTGATCGCGCAACTCGAGTCCGGTCTCGATGGGCGACCGCTGGACATCCTGGTCAACAATGCGGCCGCACCTCCGGCAGGACCGATCGAGACCGACACCGTGGACCAGTTCGATCGTCTGATCGCGGTGAACGTGCGAGCGCCGTACTTCCTGATCCAGCAGGCCCTTCCGGTGTTGCGCGACGGTGGCCGGATCATCTCGATCACCTCCGTCGCCACCCGCATGGCGAACCCGATCCAGACGTCCTTCGCCATGACCAAGGGCGCCCTCGAGACGATGACCCTCACACTGGCGCAATCGCTGGGCGCCCGCGGCATCACCGTCAACGCCGTCGCCCCCGGCGCAACCGAAACCGACGCGAACGCAGCACTGTTCGAGACCCCAGGCCTGACCGACGCCATCACCGCCCTGACCGCACTCGAACGGCTCGGCCATGCCGAGGACGTCGCCGATGTCGTCGCGTTCCTCGCCTCCGACAACGCCCGTTGGATCACCGGCCAAACCATCGACGCCACCGGCGGCCTCTTCCTAGGCCCCCGCGTCGCCTGCCCCCACCCCACCGCCCAAGCCCACCCCGCCGCCCAAGCCCCCGCCCCGCCCAACCCGCCGGCCAAGCCCGCGCCCCCGCCGGTGGGCATGGGAGGGAGGTTGGGTGTGCGGCTAGTTGGTGAGGTAGGTGACTACGGCTTGGATTCGGCGGTTGTAGCCGGTGCCGTGGGTTAGGCCTAGTTTGTCGAAGATGGCGTTGGAGTGTTTCTCGACGGCGCTGGAGGAGATGAACAGGCGCTCGGCGATGCCGGTGTTGTTGTGGCCTTCGGCCATGACGGCGAGGACTTCGCGTTCGCGGGCCGTGAGCTTCTGCAGCGGATCGGCGTGGGTGGTACGGGACAGGAGTTGGCGGACGACCTCCGGATCCAGCGCGACGCCGCCGGAGCCGACTCGCTCGAGGGCTTCGAGGAACTCCTCGACGCGCATGACCCGGTCCTTCAGCAGGTACCCGATCCGGTCCTGGCCTGAGGTGATCAGTTCGCTCGCATACGACTTCTCGACGTACTGCGAGAGAACGAGAACGCCGACGGACGGCCACTTCTGGCGGATGGTGAGTGCGGCGCGGAGTCCTTCGTCGGTGTGGGTCGGCGGCATCCGGACGTCGACGCAGACCACGTCCGGAAGGGAGCTGGCATCGGCGGCTGCGCGGACCGCGTCGACCAGCGCATCCCCGTCGCCGACGGCGGCCGGGATCTCGTGACCTTCCTCCAGCAGAAGGCGCATGAGTCCTTCCCGCAAGAGCGTCGAGTCCTCCGCCAGTATCACTCGCATGGGAACTCCGCTTGGATCGTCGTGGGACCACCGGGTGGACTGCTGATCGTGAGGTGACCGTCGCCGGCTGAGACTCGTCCGGCTAGTCCGGTGAGGCCGCGGCCGTGAGGGTCCGCGCCACCGCGGCCGTTGTCGGCCACGGTGATCAGTACGTGCGAGTTGTGGCCTGGTGTGTCGTCCGCGGCGCAGAGTCGTGATCGGGTCAGCGTCACGTCGACCTGGGTGGCGTCGGAGTGCTTGGCGGCGTTGGTGAGAGCTTCAGAAATGACGAAGTAGGCAACGGTCTCGATTCCTGCGGGTGGTCGGTCGGGCAAGTCGTAGTGCAGTCGGACGGGGATGCTGGAGCGTTCGGCGAGGACTCCGATGACATCGCGGAGCCCGAGTTGGTCGAGGACGGTTGGGTAGACGCGCCAGGCGACGTCGCGCAGATCCGCAAGAGCCTGCTCGGACTCCTCGTGGGCCTGGCGGACCAACTCCGCAGCGTGCGCCGGATCGCGAGTACGGCGGGCGCGACTGAGGAGCAGGCCGAGAGCGACCAGGCGTTGTTGCACGCCGTCGTGCAGATCACGCTCGATCCGGCGGCGCTCGTCGTTCACCACCTCGACCACCTCGGCCCGGCTCACGGTCAGCTCCGAGATCCGGCGGGTGAGGGTCTCCTCGACGGACGGCACCAGGTAGCGACGGGCGAGTCGCGCGTCCAGATCGACGATGCCGATGAGTCCCATCACATTCAGGTAGAGCAGCAGGGCTCCGGGAACCGCGGCGATCAGCAGCGTCGCGGTGCTGACCCGGCCGGCGCTCTCGATGAAGCCCCACGTCCCGTCCAGAGCCCAGGCGCTGATCATCGTCCCCGCGACGACGAGCCCGTACAGAAGTAGCAGCACCACGAGGCCGCCCAGCCCGCCGATCGCCCAGCGTCTGAGGATGTAGTCGTACGCCGAACGATCGGAATACGGACCGAGATCCCGGATGGTGTGGAAGGTGGCGAGGCGTCGCTGCTCCATCGTCGCAAGTTGCCGTGCGCAACGATGAATGGACACCTCCATCGAGCGCCGCGCGCGTGGCGTCGCGACGACCGGAACCAGCGCGAGCGCTGACAGAAGCACGAACAACAGCTCGACGACAGCCGTGAGCGCGCCGGACATCAGACCCGCCAGGGTCGCGATGCTCCGTCGCAGGAGGCTGTGTCGTGGCTGCATGCCCGCAAGAGTAGTGGGCACAGGACGAGAAGAAACTGGGGCTTTCCGCAGTTATGTACTGTGGAAAATCCTCTCGCAAGACGGCGGTTGGCCTCAATGTGCGGACACCTTCGCGGGCCTAGCGTCGTCGACATGTTCACGACGAATCAGGTGATGATGACCGCGCTGCAGGCGACGCAGGAACCGACCGGAGGTGTGGCCGGATGGGCGATCGGCCTGATGGAGAAGCTCGGTGCGCCGGGTGCCGGGCTCGCGGTGGCGCTGGAGAACCTGTTTCCACCGTTGCCCAGCGAGGTGATCCTGCCGCTGGCCGGGTTCGCCGCCAGCCGCGGTGATCTTGGGCTGGTCAGTGCGATCCTGTTCACCACGATCGGCTCGATCGTCGGTGCGCTCGCACTGTATGGCGTGGGTGCGGGGCTGGGCCGTGATCGGACCAGGGCGCTGGCCGGGAAGCTGCCGCTGGTCAAGGTCGAGGACGTCGACAAGGCCGAGGACTGGTTCAACCGGCATGGGCTGAAGGCGGTGCTCATCGGGCGCCTGGTGCCGGTGGTGCGAAGTCTGATCTCAGTGCCGGCAGGTGTGGAGCGGATGTCGGTGCCGCTGTTCATGACGCTGACCGCGATGGGCAGCCTGCTCTGGAACTCGTTGCTGATCGTCGCCGGGTATCAGCTCGGTGAGCGGTGGCACGTGGTGGAGTCGTCGGTGGGCGTCTTCCAATGGGTCGTGCTCGCGGGTGCGGTGGCGGCTGTCACGTGGTTCGTGGTGGTCAAGGTTCGGGCCGGGCGTTCAGAATCTGAGAAAGTCAAGTAGCAAGCTCGACTTTGGCTAGTCTCGATCCATCACTTGCCGAGCTCAGGAGATGGGTCAGATGCCCTCAGTCGCGTTCGAACCGCAGGTTGTGCCGGATCCGCCGGTGTGGCCGCAGTCTGTCGTCACCGTGGTCGGCAACCCCAGGGCTGGTTCGCGGACGGCGGTGGCTGCCGCATCCGTTGCCGAACTGCTTGCGTCCGAGCTCGGTACGCCGTACCGGATCGATGAACTGGTCGACTTGGTGACGTTCGCGCCGGCGATCTTCCAGGGGGAGAACGCGGGGCAGGAGGAGCGGGCGGCGCTGGAGCACGCGATCGATCTGGTGTCGTCGGCGTCTGTGATCGTGGTCGCGACTCCCGTGTACAAGGGAAGCTATACCGGGTTGCTGAAGAGCTTCCTGGATGTGTTGCGGCCGCAGGCGTTGGCGGGGGCGGTAGTGGTGCCGGTCACAGTGTCCGCGGCGCCCAGCCATAAGTTGCTGGCGGATCAGCACCTGCGTCCGGTGCTGGCGGAGTTGGGGGCGAGTGTGCCGGTGCCTGGGGTGATCCTGGAGGAGCGGGATCTCGAGGATCTGCAGGTGGTGCTGTCCGGCTGGATCCGCGACAACGCAGGCATCGTCCAGGCCACCACGATCGCGTTGCAGCCGGTGGCGGAGCCGACGCCGGCGAAGTAGGTCAGTTCGCACACGCCGGGTGGGTGAATGGTGCCTGATCGGGCCGGGTGGGCCCGGGTGGTGCGGGCTCGGGTGCGGGTGCGGGTGCGGGTGCGACCGCCGCCGGGGGGCTCGCAGCAGGACCCCGAGAACGCGCGTGCTGCGGTCGGCTGGCGTGGGAGTTGGGGGCCGGAGGGCTGGGAGGCAGTGCCTGTTCTTCGTGGCCGAGTTCCATTCGCTGCAGGGGCGGGGCGAGGGGGTGCGGATCAGTACGTCGTAGTTCCGGGCCGGGGTGCTGATCGGGGAGTGAGTCGGAGCTACGTGGGGCAGGAGTTGCCGACTTATGTGCAGAGCACATGCCAAGTGCGCTGCAGCCTGCCGTGGACGGTCGATGGATGGTGACCGTGCTGGCCGGTGCGGGAATGCGGATCGAGCGGCTGGAGGAGTTGCCGGTCGTCCTGCGGCGGCGAAGCATGGCGATGGTGTAAGGCCTCCTCATGCGCGGCCCGGCGATCGTCGGCAGGCGATCATCGGCAGGCGGCAGGCGGCAGGCGGCAGGCGGCAGGCGGCAGGCGGCAGGCGGCAGGCGGCAGGCGGCAGGCGGCAGGCGGCAGGCGGCAGGCGGGAGGCGGCAGGCGGCGGGTTGTGGCGCGTGCCCGGGGGGCCGGTCCGTTCCTCGTCACGTGTTGGCGGGGGAGAGGTGAAGGGGGTCGGTGGCTAGAATCGTCGGGATGTCGGGGTTGATCGCTGGAAGGGCTGGTGCCTGTGGGTAGGGCGCGGACGCTCGCGCAGGTGTACCGGCAGTTTGGTGAGGTCGACGCCGTCGGCACATCGCCGCTGTATGAGCGTGTTGCTGTCGCCCTGAGTGAGTCCGACGAGGCGCTGCGCGCTATCGAGGCGGCGCCGGCGCGCAAGCGGCAGCCCACGGTGATCCTCGCCGCGCTGCATGATCTCGCCCTTGCCGGACGGGCCCCGGAGCTCGCCGCGGCCTATGGCGCTGGGGATGGCGATGCTGCCGCGGGCGCGGCGATCGACACGCTGCTGCGAATGACTGACTTGGTCGTGGCTACCGCCGTGCGCCGGCCGACGCGGACGATCGAGACTGGGCGCTGCGCTGTGCTGTATCCGGCTATTGCCGAGGCGGCTCGCCGGGTGGGCGCGGATTCGGTGGGGCTGGTTGACGTGGGGTGTTCGGCTGGGCTCAATCTCCAGGTTGATCGCGTTGGCATCGCGTATAGCAACGGACAATCGTTGGGCGACCCGTCGTCTCCTGTGCAGGTGTCGACTTCGATCGTGGGAGACCGGGCCATTCCGACGCGGGCGATGCCCGAGGTTGTCGCCCGGGTTGGCATCGACCTCGATCCGGTCGACGTGACGGACGCGGATGAGGCCCGGTGGTTGCACGCCTGCGTGTGGCCGGATCAGCCGGAGCGGGTCGCGAGGCTCGAGGCGGAGTTGGCGTTGGCGGCGATGGCCCCTCCGGTGCTGCTGCGGGGTGACGCCGTCGATGTGTTGCCTGACGCCGTCGCTCGGGTGCCTGCGGACGCGTTGCCTGTCGTCACTACGACGTGGGCGCTGTCGCGGTTCTCGCTCGAGAGTCGGCTGCGCTTCCTGCACCGTCTTGACGAAGTGGCGGCCGGGCGGGCGGTGGCGTGGGTGTCAGCGGAGGGGGTCGGAGTTGCGCCGACGATCCCGACATTTGGCGATCGCCGCGCGTCTGGGCACAGCATCATCGGGCTGGCGGTGTTTGACGGGTCGGTGATGCATGCCGAGGCCGTTGGCCGCTGCTGGTCGCGCGGGCGCCTGATGGCGTGGTTGGCAGACTCCTAGCGGCCGGCTGGCGGCTGTCTGGCGATCCGGATCCGTTCCTGCTCGCGTGTTTGGCGGGCAGGGCTAGGTGGGTGCCCTCGGAGGAGGACACCCACCTGGCTGCGGGAGTTAGTCGGCGTGGGTGGGTTGGGTGGGGGAGTGGCGGAGGGTTGTGGTGGCGGGGAGGAGGGTTGAGGTGAAGGTGAGGGCGCCTGCGGCTCCTACGATCACCAGGTAGATCCACAGCGGGCCGGTCGGGATGGCCGAGTCCGAGACCTTGGCGGAGTACGGGAGTAGGCAGGCCAGGGCTACCAGGGTGCCTAGGGTGATGCCGCTCAGCCAGATCAAGGTGCTTTCGGTGGTCAGCATGCGGAGGACCTGGGCGCGGGTGGAGCCGGTCAGGCGTTGGAGGGCGAACTCACGGCGCCGGCGCAGGGTGGTCGAGACCAGGGTGTTGATGACCGAGACCGCGGTGTACGCGATCAGCATGCCGACGAGCATGTAGTTGATCCAGGCCTGCGTCTGCAGGTCTTCGGCGTTCGAGGCGACCAGATTGTCGCGGTCCGCGACCTGTACACCGGGGTGCTTGGCGGCGAGCGCAACCAAGGCCGGACGTACGTCGCTCCCAGGCTCGGAGCGGATCAGGATCTGCTTGGTCAGACCGTCCGTCGTGTGAGCGGCGACAAGGGAAGCCGGCAGCACGATGGATTCGTAGCCGCGCTCGGCCGCGAACAACGCGACCACCCGCAGCGTCACTGATGCTCCGTCGCCCATGGTCATAGTGATCTCCGAGCCGACCCCGCGATCGAGCTTGGCTGCCACGTACTCCGGCAGTGCCACGGTCGACCCGACAAGGCCCGACAGCGATCCGGCCGTCAATCGGACCGGCGCCGTACCGTCCTGACCTTGGGCGTCCACCCCGAGCAGGGGAGCGCCCTCCTCGTCGAAGGGAGCGTTGCGCGGTTCGTCGATGACGCCCGTACTGCGGACGAAAGCCGATGCGCTCGCCACACCGGCCACCTCGCGCACCTGGTTCAGCAGCGCTGGTGAGAGGCCCGCTTCGGAGACCAGTACGGCGTCCGCGCGCAGATCCCGGGTGAAGGATTCGGAGGCAGCCTGGACCTGTGTGGTCTGCATGTACAGGTTGGCGGTCGAGATGCCGACGGCAAGCATCACCGGCATCACCGCGGCTGACATCGCCACCGAGCGGGCCGAGACGTTGAGGATCGCGAGCCGTCCGTTGACCCGGGTCAGCGCCTGCACCGGCCAGCGCCACAGCAGGAGAACCGCCTTGGTCCAGAACGGGCCGAGCAGTGCGACACCGATCGCCCAGCAGAGGATCGACGGCCCGGCGGTCGCACCCGCGAGCGGACCGGTCATCACTGTCGCGGTGACGATCAGCAGAGCCAGACCGCCACCGAGGAACAGCAGACCGAAGAGCAGACGCACCCAGCTGAACCACTTCCGCTGCAGCGACGCCTCCATCAGCGCTTCGACCGGGCGGATCTTGGCCGACTTGCGGGCCGCGATCAGAGCGGCGCCGATGGTCGCGAGTACGGCGGCTCCCGCGCCGGCGGCGAACGGGATCAAGCCCTGGGAGAACTCGACGACCGGAGAGGCGACACCGTGCGAGCCGAGTTGCTCGAAGAGGAAGCGGCCGAGGAAGACACCGGGTACGGCGCCGAGCAGCACGGCCGGGATCGACACGAGCAGGGCCTCGCCGAGGATCATCCGTCGTACCTGGCCTGGCGTCGTACCGATGCCGCGGAGCAGGGCGAACTCGCGTTCGCGGTGCTGGGCGGAGAGAGCCAGCGCGGACGCGACCACGAACATCATCGTCATCGTGGCGATACCGCCGAACGAGCCGGCGATCGAGATCAGCGCGACCCGCTGCGACTCCCCGCCGATGTGCTCGGCCAGGCCGCGGTCGATCCCGGTGCGGACGGTGATCCCGGCGTCGAGCGCCTCGATCCGGTCCCTCACCGCGTCGACATCGGTGCCGGGGGCAACCAGTACGCCGACGTCAGCGAAGCTGGTCGGATTGTCGACAAAGCGCGCGGCCTCGCGGTCGGAGAAGAAGCTGTGACCCGTCGGACCCGCGGCCAGACCGCTGACGGTGAAGGTCGCAGGCTCGCCTTTGATCAGGAAGGTGACGCGATCGCCAACCTTCACATCGGACCCCGTGGCAACGACCTGACCGGCCCGAGGAGCGCGGCCCGAGGTCAGTCGGTACGGCGCCAACGCCGCACTCGACCAGTTGTGACCCTCGGTAGCACCCGCCCCGACGGCAGCGAACGTGTAGTCGCCGATCGCGGCCGAAACGCCTTCTACAGAAGAAATCTTGGCCACCACCGAAGCCGGGACACCGACGCGTTCGGGCAACACCGTCGCGTCCTCGGCGCCGGGCCGAAGGTGAGACTGCTTGCCGGTGACAACGATCGGGGCGGCAGCGAGGCGTTCCGGTTCGACGTTGGAGCGGATGCCGGTCTCCATCAGACCACCGCAGGCCATCACGATCGCCGTACCGAAGACGACCGCGACGAACGTGGCGACGAAGCCGCCCTTGCGGAATCGCAGAGTGCGGACAGCCAGCCGCATCATCGGGCCACCGCCATGGACAGCCTGGAACGGGCGCCGAGGTGGGTCATCCGGTCGGCGACCTGCTCGGCGGTCGGGGCGGTCAGGCTGCCGGCCAGTACGCCGTCGGCCAGGAAGACGACCTGGTCGGCGTACGAGGCGGCGACCGGATCGTGGGTGACCATCACAACGGTCTGCCCTTGGGTGCGCACCGGCTCGCGGAGCAACTCGAGGACATCGGCCGCGGTCTGGGTGTCGAGGGCGCCGGTCGGTTCGTCGGCGAAGATCACGGCGGGGCGCGCGACCAGGGCACGGGCGATCGCGACGCGCTGCTGCTGACCGCCGGAGAGTTCGCCCGGACGGTTCTTGTGGCGATCGCCGAGTCCGACGCGGTCGAGCACCTCGCGGACCGCGGTGCGGTTGGCGCGGCGGCCGTCGAGTTCCTGCGGCAGGCAGACGTTCTGCCAGACCGTCAGCGCGGGCAGCAGGTTGAACGACTGGAAGACGAAGCCGATGCGCTCGCGGCGGAGCTCGGTGAGCCTGCGTTCGTTGAGGCTGGCAAGGGGTTGGTCGTCGATGTGGACGGTGCCCGAGGTCGGATGGTCGAGGCCGGCGGCACAGTGCAGGAACGTGCTCTTGCCGGATCCGGACGGACCCATCACCGCGGTGAACGTGCCGCGGGCGAAGCTGATGGAGATGCCGTCGAGGGCGGTGACGGCGTTGCCCCCGCGGCCGTAGACCCGTCGTACGTCGTGCAGGACGACCGAGTGCTCGCTCCTGCTCACAACTTGCTGCTTGCGCCTCATGCGCCGGCTCCTTGCGTCTTCAGGTGGACGCCACTGACGCTACGGAGCGCGAGCCGCGGTCCCCAGGGTGCTGGACCGCCGTCGATGGTGGGTGAAACTCCCCCTACGGCTGGAGCAAAGCGCGCAGTCCGGCGGTGTAGGTGTCGGGGGAGACGTCGCCGATGAGGAGGCGTTGCAGGATGAAGCCGGGGAGGAAGCCGAAGAGCACCTGGGCGATGTAGCGGGGGTCGACGGAGGCGTCCACGGTGCCGTCGGCCTGGGCACGACGGGCCACGGCCTCGAAGTGACCGCGGAGCTGGGTGTACTTGCCCTGGGCGGTCGCCATGATCACCGGATTGCGCAGCGCCTCCGCCCAGGCCTGGATCGCGACCCGGGTCACGTCGCCCCCGGGGCGCTCGGCGACCGCGACGATGTGGTTGAGCGCGGCCTCCAGGGCGGCCAGCGGGCTCAGCGGCTCCTCGGTCGCGAGGATCTTCTCGAAGAGCTCGTCGACCGTGCTGAGTGCTTCCTCGGCGATGGCCGCGACGATCTCCTCCTTGCTCTTGAAGTACCCGTACACCGCCCCCGCGGACAGCCCGGACGCCCGGATCACGTCGGCCATCGTCGTCTTGTGGAAACCCTGCTCGACCACGCACAGGCGGGCCGCCGCCACGATCTGCTGACGGCGGGCCAGGCGATGTTCCTCGGTGACCTTCGGCATGTCCGGAACATAAAACGAATGTCCGTTCTTGACAAGTCGCCACCTCGCGGTCCACTCTCGAACTAATAAAGAACGGTCATTCGGTTTTATGGAACAAGGAGTCCCCCATGTCCGCTCAGCTGACCGGGCACCACCCCGACCAGGCGCCCGAACACGCCCCGGAACACGCCGCCGACAACCGGCAGCGGCCACCGCTGTTCGCTGTCATCACGCTGCTGACCGCGCTGCTCACCGTGCTGCTGATCGCCTTCGCCTGGCCGGCCGCGCACTCCGAACCGCGCGACGTCCCGCTCGCGGTCGTCGGTCCTGAGCCGGCGGTCGCCCAGGTCGCGAAGGGGCTCGAGCAGGCGATGCCCGGTGGTTTCGAGCTCAGCGCAGTACCGGATCGGGCTGCTGCGGTGCAGAAGATCGAGGACCGGGATGTGTACGGCGCCATCGTGCTCGACCCGCAGTCGCCGGAGGTGCTGACCGCGTCGGCCGGTAGTCCCGCGGTCGCGCAGATCCTCACCCAGTTGTCGTCGCGGATGTCTCCCGAGACGCCGGCCAAGGTGACGGATGTCGTACCGCTGCCGGCGGACGACCCGCGTGGTGCGGGGCTCGCCGCGGGCGCGCTGCCGCTGGTGCTCGGCGGGATCATCGCCGCGGGAGCTCTGACCCAACTGGTGAAGTCCGGCTCCCGGCGGATGGCGGGTGCGATCGGGTTCGCGATCACCGGTGGACTCGCGCTGGCCGCCGTACTGCAGTACTGGCTGGGCTCGTTCGAGGGCAGCTACTGGGGGAACGCAGGCGTGATCGCGATGTCGATCGCCGCGATCAGTCTCACTTTGCTCGGGCTGGAATGGTTGCTCGGTACGGCGGGCCTCGCGCTCGGCGCGGCCGTGATGATGCTGCTCGGCAATCCGCTATCCGGACTGACGAGTGCGCCCGAGATGTTGCCGAGCGGCTGGGGTGCGCTGGGGCAACTGCTGCCGCCGGGAGCCGCGAGTACGGCGCTACGTTCGGTGAGCTTCTTCGACGGCGCCGGAGCGGCCGGGCCCCTCGTCGTACTGGGCTGCTGGCTGCTCGCCGGCCTCACGCTCTGTGGCCTCGGCGCTCTGCGGTCCCAGCGCGTCGTACAACCCCGTCACGAGGCGAAGCCCGTTACTGTCTGAGCCGATGACATTGCGGTGACCGGATCGTTACGTGCCGGTCACCGCGTCAGCGCCTGCAGACCGGGACAACGTTGTCTGTCAAGCATTGACTTCGGCGCCTCGGGCCTCCTACGGTCGCGAGAAAGCCCAGCGCGTTTGGGTCGTGGTAGCGGGATGACAACGATTGCCCGAAGGTGGACCTGAGGGTGACAAGGAAACGTTTCAAAGCAGCCGCCGCGGTGAGTGCGTTGCTGCTGGCGGTCTCGGCCTGTAGCCAGGGGTCGACGACCAAGGAGCCGGAGGCGGGCGGCTCGCAGAGCGCCGGTCCGGCGAACATCAAGATCGCGTACCAGCAGTGGGGTCCGGGCACGGTGATGAAGAACTTCCTCACCGGTGTCAAGACCGAGTACGAGGCGGCCAACCCCGGGTCGAAGGTCGAGATCCTGCCCATCGTGGCCAGTGAGAACGACTACTACACCAAGCTGCAGCTGATGATGCGGTCGCCGAACACCGCGCCGGACGTGGTCTACGAGGACACCTTCCTGATCAACTCCGACATCACCGCCGGCTACCTGCGGCCGCTCGACGACTACATCAAGGGCTGGGACCAGTGGGGCCAGTTCGAGGACACGGCCAAGGGCGCGGCGAAGGCGCTCGACGGCAAGACGTACGGCGTCCCGGACGGCACCGACACGCGGGCGCTCTGGTACAACAAGCAGCTGTTCGCGAAGGCCGGCCTACCCGCCGACTGGCAGCCGAAGACCTGGGACGACGTGCTCTCCGCCGCGCGCACCATCAAGGAGAAGGTCCCCGGCGTCATCCCGCTGAACGTGTACTCGGGCAAGCCGATGGGTGAGGCCTCGGCCATGCAGGGCTTCGAGATGCTGCTCTACGGCACCAAGGACACCCTCTACAACAACGACCAGCAGAAGTGGGTCGTCGGCAGCCAGGGCTTCAAGGACTCGCTGAACTTCGTCAAGACCATCTACAGCGAGGGCCTCGCGCCGACACCGAAGCAGGCGCTCGACCCGAACATGGGCAGCAAGGTCGGTACCGAACTGCTTCCCGGCGGCAAGCTGGCGATCGCGCTGGACGGCTCCTGGATCTACGGGAACTGGCAGAAGACCGGTGCGAAGCCGTGGCCGCAGTGGAGTGAGGTGCTCGGCCAGACCGCGATGCCGACGCAGGACGGTGGCGGCAAGGGCAAGGTCAGCCTCTCCGGCGGCTGGACCTGGGCGATCCCGGCCAAGTCGAAGAACCCGGATGCGGCCTGGAACCTGATCAAGACGCTGCAGACGCAGAAGAACGCGGCCAAGTACGCCACCGAGGGCGCGCAGATCGCGGTCCGCAAGGACGTCGCCTCCGACGAGGCGTACAAGTCGTCCGCGAAGAGCACCCAGTTCTTCACCGACCTGGTCTCGGTCACCGTGTACCGGCCGGCGTACGCCGAGTACCCGAAGGTCTCCAACGAGATCATCACCGCGATGGAGGCGGTGATGACCGGGCAGTCGTCGCCGGACGAGGCCGCGAAGAACTACGACGAGGCGGTGGAAGGCATTGTCAGCAAGGACAAGACGACCACCGACAGCGGCGGCCAGTAGCGCCGGCCTGACGAAGGAATTGCCCCTGTGACGACGACAGTCGCCCCGGCCTCGGCCAAGCCCGCTCCGTCCGGCAGGAAGTCCGGACGGAACGGGCGGCCACGAGGCGCCAAGCTGGTCAAGATGTTGCCGCTGACACCGGCGATCGGGCTGATGCTGGTCTTCCTGGCCGGCCCGATCATCTACTGCCTGTACGCCGCGTTCACCAACATGGCGCTCACCGGCACCGGTGCCGCGAACGTGAGTTTCGTCGGGCTGGACAACTTCCGGAAGGCGTTCGGCAGCGGCGCGTTCACCAACGCGATCTGGCTGACCCTGGTGTTCACGCTGATCTCCGCGATCATCGGCCAGAACACCCTCGGGCTCGGCCTGGCCTTGCTGATGCGCCGGTCCACCAAGGTGATCCGCAACTTCGTCGGTACGGCGGTCATCGGTGCTTGGGTGCTGCCCGAGGTGGTGGCGGCGTACCTGCTCAGCGCGTTCTTCAACGACGAGGGCACGCTCAACGTGATGCTGCACGCGGTCGGCCTGCCCGGCCAGGACTGGTTGTACGCGGCACCGATCATCGCGGTCTCGCTGGCCAACATCTGGCGCGGTACGGCGTTCTCGATGCTGGTGTACTCCGCGGCCTTGAGCGAAGTACCGAAGGAGATCGAGGAGTCGGCCGAGATGGACGGCGCGTCCGGCGCACGGCGGCTGATCTTCGTCACGCTGCCGATGATCAGCCGGGCGATCATGACCAACCTGATGCTGATCACGCTGCAGACGCTGAGCGTGTTCGGTCTCATCTACGCGATGACCCGCGGCGGCCCCGGCACGAAGAGCCAGACGCTGCCGCTGTACATGTACGAGCAGGCGTTCAGCTTCTCCCAGATCGGCTACGGTACGGCGATCGCCCTGGTGATGCTGCTGATCGGCGCGGTGTTCTCGCTGATCTACCTGCGTGGACTCAACTCGGAGGCCGCATGATTGCCCGCGACCGGATCAGCAAGCTGTCCGCCAACCTTGTTCTGCTGGCGATCGGCGTGCTGTTCGTGCTGCCGCTGCTCTGGGTACTGTTCGCGTCGATCAACCGGACCGCCGGCCTGCGGGTCGAGTTCCCGACCAGCCCGACGCTGGGGAACTTCAAGGCGGTGCTGAACACCGACACGACGTACCGGCCCGTTCTCAACGGCGTGATCCTGTGTGGTGGTGCCGCACTGCTCACGATGATCTGTGCGGTGCTGGCGGCGTACCCGCTGTCCCGCTTCAAGTCGAAGTTCAACCGGCCGTTCCTGCTGACCGTGCTGTTCTGCACCGGGCTGCCGATCACCGCGGTCATGGTGCCGGTGTACGGCCTGTTCGTGCAGCTCAACCTGGTCGACACACTCGGCGGCACGATCATGTTCATGGCGACCAGTTCACTGCCGTTCGCGATCTGGCTGACCAAGACGTTCATGGACGGCGTACCGATCTCACTCGAGGAAGCCGCCTGGGTGGACGGCGCCGGCAGCATGCAGGCGCTGCGGTCGATCGTGCTGCCGTTGATGTGGCCGGGGATCGCGGTGGTGCTGATCTTCACCTTCATCGGCATGTGGGGCAACTTCTTCGTCCCCTTCATGCTGCTGCTCTCCCCTGAGCGACTGCCGGCGTCGGTCAGCATCTTCACGTTCTTCGGCCAGTACGGCGAACCGAACTACGGCCAGTTGGCGGCGTACTCGCTCATCTACACCACGCCGGTCCTGCTGCTGTACCTGCTGCTCAGCAGGAAGCTCGGCGGTGCTTTCGCGCTGGGTGGCGCGATCAAGGGGTAGTAGGGGCCGGAAGCAAAGGACACCGCTTCGCGGCGGCTGTTTCATTGGCCGCCGCCGGCGGCGTCCGCGCAGTGTGGTGACGCCGGTGCGTCGATCAGCTGTTGGGCCGTACCGCCAGTGTCTTGTGGGTTTCCTGCCAGAACTCGAGTTTCTGTTGGAAGGTCCAGTCCCACTGGGCGTCCGGCATGGCGTTGGCGTAGCGGTCCAGGGCGATCGGGGCCAAGGCGCCGGTTGCTTCCGGGACGCGGTCGATGACCAGGGCCAGTCGGACGACGAAGGTGACCATTCGGGTGAGCCGGGAGTGGTCGTGTGAGGTCTCGAGTTCCTTCAGTTGGGCGCGGAGTTGCTTGATCGTGCGCAGCGCCGTACGACGTTCGGCCCGGCCTGGTGCGGGCGTAAGTTCGCCGGACGGGATGCCGAGGAGCTCTGCCACATCGTCCAGCGGGACCTCGCTGGCGGCAGCGGTGGGCTTGCGCAGCAGGCGCGGTTTGTCGGCCTGGAGTCCTTCGGCGACCTGGTCGAGCAGCTCGTCCAGGCCGCGGGCGACCGCGGGCAGAGCATGATCGGCGGTCCTCCGCCGGTTGCTCACCAATGCGGCGACGCGGTCGTGGTCAGCCTCGACCACGGCCCGCACGGTCGGCGGCCAGTCGTCGAGTCCGACCAGCTGTTCCTGCTGCGGCGCGGACGGATTGAGGTCACCCGCGTTGAGCGGCTTGGCGCCGGAGCGCGCCGCGGTGATCTCCTCTTCGATCTTCTTCTGAGGACCCGGAACGATTGAGCTCACCCACCCACCCTACGCAGGTCCCAGCCCAACGGGCGCCCGAGCGCGATCCCGGTGAAAGGACGCCGCTACGCGGCGGCTGTCCAGTCGGCCGCCTTCGGCGGCGTGCGCGAAGTGTGGTGACAGGCCGGCGCGGTTGGCGCGGGTGCTGTGGACCGGGAGGTAACGGGTACCACTGCGCGACTGTCGTCTGGGTGCCGCGGCCCTCGGGGCCGTGTGGCTAGCCGCGTCCCCGTCGCCGTCGACGGTGATGAAACAGTCCTTCAGAAGAGGGTTTCGGCCTCGGACACCCTTTCCGGCTTCGTGTCCAGCAACTCGTCAAGAGTTAGCGGCTCGGCACCGTTCGGCGTCGCCAATCGTTTCAGCAGCCGCGCGCAGACGATCGCGTCGTACGTCGCGCGGTGCGGAGCGAGGCCGGCTGGCAGATCCTGAGCCAGGTGCAGCGACTCGACGAGTGCGCCCAGTCGGTACGACGCCAGCCCCGGGAGAAGGCGCCGGGCCAGTCTCAGGGTGTCGAGGGTTAGCTCGGGTTGGTAACCAGGCACTGATCGACTGACGACGCCGAGGTCGACTCCTGCGTTGTGCGCCACGAACACCCGACCGTCAAGGAACCTACGCAGCTCGTCGGCAACATCGGCGACTGTGGGCGCATCGGCGACCTGGGCGTCAGTGATTCGGTGGA
The DNA here is from genome assembly GCF_043197365.1 of Kribbella sp. NPDC049174. Classification (NCBI taxonomy): domain Bacteria; kingdom Bacillati; phylum Actinomycetota; class Actinomycetes; order Propionibacteriales; family Kribbellaceae; genus Kribbella; species Kribbella sp. NPDC049174. The sequence continues at coordinate 461,879 of NZ_JBICSZ010000005.1, forward strand.
TTCGTCGGGCGATCGATGTGATCGGCCGTGGCGGCCGCACCAGCCAGGTCTTCGGATCGCCGATCGTCCCGCGCCGGATGGGGACGATCGAGATCTCCACCAGGTCGGGTGGTTGCTGACCGTTGCCCTCGACATCGACCACGGCGAACTCGAACGCGGTCCAGGGCGTTCGTGGGTCGGCCATGCGATGTCTCCCATCCGATGTTGGCTCGGCCTTGCCGATCGTCATCACCCGAGGGGCGCTGTCGATCACGAGAGACCTTTTGGGACGGTACTCGCGATCAGGTGCACGCGACGATCCAGGTCCCCGCCTGGCTTCTGCTAAGCAGGCGACGATAGGAGCCCGCGCCTCAGGGTGGGTGGGAGCGGTGGCGGCGAGCGATAGCGAGCGTAGCGGCGCGTGGGAAGGATCCAGGCGTGTGACGGTCGTGATCGGTCACTGAGTGTTACGTAGATACGCAGGGACTCATCACAAGCTGTGATCGGCGAGGGCTGCCGCTTCGGGGCGGATTTCGCTACCTTTGGGTATTGGTCCCTCGATCTGCAGGAGGCTCCGTGAAGATCAACGACGTACTGCGCGGCAAGGGCAACCAGGTCGTCACCATCTCCCCAGAAGCCACCGTCACCGAGCTGCTCAGCCTGCTGGCCGATCACAACATCGGCGCCGTCGTGGTGAGCCCGGACGGGTCCTCCGTGGCCGGCATCGTCTCCGAGCGTGACGTCGTCCGGCTCTGGAACGCCACCCCGGACGCGGGAGACGTCCGGGTCAGCTCGATCATGACTGCCGAGGTCGCGACCTGCGGCCCGGACGAGCACATCGACAACCTGATGCGGCTGATGACGGATCGCCGGATCCGGCACGTCCCGGTCGTCGTCGACGGTGCGCTGACCGGTCTGGTCAGCATCGGCGACGTGGTCAAGTCCAGGATCGGAGAGCTCGAGTTCGAGCGCGAGCAACTCTCGAACTACATCAGTCGCTAATTCACGGCGGAGACGCCGTCCCGGGGTCTACAGTCCGTCCATGGAATCGACGCCTCCCTCGGACGGAGACCCCGGTACGCCCTCCTCCGGACAACCTCCGTACGCCGGCCCACCCCAGCACCCCGGGCAGCAGTACGCCGGACAGCAGCAGTACCCCGGACAACAGCAGCACCCAGGGCAGTACGCCGGACCCCCGCAATACCCCGGACAGCAGCCGTACTCCGGGATGCCGCCGGTGCAGGGGATGCCGCACGGGCCGCAGTACCCAGGTCAGCCGCAGAAGACCAGCACCCCAGCGATCCTGTCGTTGGTCTTCGGGATCGTCGGCGCGATTCTGATCAGCGTCATCCTCGGGATCGTCGCGCTGAGCAAGATCAGCCACAACGGCCAGAAGGGAAAGGGGCTGGCCATTGCCGGGCTGGTGATCTCCGGTGTGTGGGCGGTCGGCCTCGTCGGGCTCGCTGTGGTCTTCGGCGACGGTGAGCCGGATCGGGACGCCTCGGGGCAGGTCACCACCACGCAGAACGCCCGGGCGGACAAGCTCCGCGTCGGCGATTGCGTCAGCACGATCGCCGAGGCCGCGGAGGTCCGCGACCTCGAGCTGGTGCCCTGCGATCAGCCGAACGGTGGGAAGGTGTTCGCCGTGTTCGACCTGCCCGCGGGCAAGTGGCCAGGGCTGACGGCCGTCCAGACGGCCGCGGAGAAGGGCTGCGTGGACCGGTGGGCGGCGACGGGTGAGCAGCTCGATGACGCGTCCGACATCATCTACCTGCACCCGATCGAGACCGGCTGGAGCCTCGGCGACCGCGGCACGACCTGCCTGGTCACGCCGAAGTAGCGAACAGCAGCACCATCATCCCGACCAGGAACAACAGGCCGAGGCCGAGCAGGGCGGTGCCGATCAGACCGCAGATCTGCCCGGCCTGAGCCATCCCCCGGTTGTTGTAGACGCCGGGCGACGCGTCGATCTCGGCGAGGGCCTGGCTGCCGAGCCACCAGGCCACCGGCGAGACGATCAGCAGGCCGGTGCACAGCGCGAGCGCGCCGAGCACGAGGGAGACGGTGGCCTGCGAATGGTCGCGCAGGATGCCGTACGCCGGCTGGTTCGGGAAGCCGGGCTGGAGCGGGTACGCCGGCGACCAGAAGGTGTGGGTGCGGTCGGTCGCGTCGGTCGGTCGCTCGGTGAACGACATCAGGCTGCTCCTCTGCTCAGGCTGAGCAGAGGAGCAGTTCCTCAGCTCAGTTCGATCAGGTCGCCCAACGCCAGCTCGGTGAGCTGCGGCCGGACGTCCTTCGCTTCCCCTACGACGACGACCAGCAGGCCGTCGGTTCCGACGTACCGGCGGTAGGCCTCGGTGGCCTGGTCGGCGGTGGTGGCGGCGATCTGGGTCAGGTAGGTGTCGGCGAAGCCGATCGGTACGCCGTTCGCGATGTTGCTGCCGACCTGCTGGGCGACCGAGTCGGCCTGCTCGTACCGCAGCGGGGCGGTCCGGATCAGGCTGTCCTTCGCCTCCTGGACCTCCTGCTCGGTCAGCCCGTCACGCGCCTCCCGCAGGATCCGGAGCGCGTCGCTGATCGCGGCGCCGGTCACCTCGGTGCGGACCGCGCCGCCCAGGCTGAACGTCCCGCCCTTGCGCGGCGCGGCGAAGCTGGTCCGCGTGCCGTAGGTGTAGCCCTTCTCCTCGCGCAGCACGGTGTCGACGCGCGATGTGATCGTGCCGCCGACCACGTGGTTCGCGACCGCGGCCGCACCCCAGGCGGGATCACGGCGGTCCGGACCGGCGCAGCCGATCAGGAGCTGGCTCTGCACCGACCCCGGCCGGTCGACCAGCACGACGCGGTCGCCCGGGATGAAGAGCGGCTCGGGCGTCTCCACCGCGGGCCCGGCCACCGAGGTCCAGCCGCCGAACGCCTCGTCGATGATCCCGGCCACGTCCACGCCGGTCGCGTCGCCCGCGAACAGGATCTGCGCCCGGCCCGGGCCGATGTTGTCCCGGTAGAACTCGGCCACCTGCACATTGGTCAGCGGCCGGATCGTGTCCGGCGTACCTGCGGTCGGACGGGAGCGCCGGGTCGACTGGTCGAACAGGTGCGCCGCGAACGCCTCGCGGGCGCGGTAACCGGCGTTGGCCCGCTCCTGGTTGATCTCACCGAGCCGGATCGTCACGTGCCGGCCGACGTCGGCCTGGTTGAACGCGGGCCGGGTGACCGCCTCGGCGAGCAGCTTCACCGCCGGGGCCAGGTGGGACACCGGCACCGAGATCTCCACGTGCAGGGCGTCCGAGCTGACATCGACGCCGTACGCCGCGCCGTGCCGCTCGAGGGCAGCCGCGAAGTCGTTGGCCGACCGCAGTTCGGTGCCCTCGTCGAGCGTCCGGGACATGATCGTCGCGACGCCCTCGAGCTCACGCGGCTCGGCGATCAGCGGCATCGCGATCGTCACCCGGACGGTGGCGACGTACTGGCCGGGGCGATCGAAGACGTGCACCGGGGTCCCGGCGGCGGTCGTCGTGGTGACCGACTCCGGGAACTTCCACGGGCGCGGAGCGCCGACGGCAGGTGGGGTGGTCAGAACCTGGTTCATGCCTGCTCTCCTGCCGTTCCTTCGGCTGTCTCGGTACGGCGGTAGGTCACCTGGGCGCGGCCGGACGCGCGGAGCCACTTGGCAGCGGCGGCCTGCACCTGCTCGACGGTGACCGCGCGGACCTGGTCGATCCGGGTGTTGATTCGGTTCGCGTCGCCGAACAGCAGTGCGTGGTGGGAGATCTCGTCGGCCCGGCCGGCGCAGGTGGCCAGCTGCTCCAGCCAGTCCCGCTCGGCCTGCGCCTGAACCGTCGCCAGCTCGTCCTCGGTGACGCCGCCCTCGGCCAGCTTCTCGAGCTCCTCGAGCAGCGCGTCCTCGACCTTCTGCAGGTCGACGCCGTCGGAGGCGATCCCGGTCAGCGTGCCGAACGAGACCCCGCCGATCAGCGGCAGCGCGCCACCGGACACCGACTGCGCGATCTGCTCGTCGCGGACCAGTCGGCGGTTCAGCCGGCCGCTCTGGCCGGCGGCGAGGATGTCGAGGGCGAGACCGGCCGCGTCCAGCTCCGGCGTCCCGTCGACCGGCAGCCGGAACATCATCGTGACCAGGTCGGACGGTACGTCGGAGACGACGTCGTCACGCAGCACCTCGGTCAGCGGGCCGATCGTGCCGTCCGGGGCGGCCGGCGGCTTCGGGATGGCCGGCAGGTGGCCGAAGTACCGCTTGGCCGCGTCGAAGGCGTCCTCTTCGGAGACGTCGCCGACGATCGTCAGGACGGCGTTGTTCGGGCCGTAGTACTTGCGGAAGAACGCGTGCACGTCCTCCACCGAGGCGGCGTCGAGGTCAGCCATCGAGCCGATCGTCATGTGCGCGTACGGGTGGTCGGACGGGAAGGTGAGCTTGACCAGCCGCTCGTAGGAGTCACCGTACGGGCGGTTGTCGTAGCTCTGCCGCTTCTCCTCCTTGACCACGTCGCGCTGGTTGTCCAGGTTCTCCTGGTTCACCGCGTCGAGCAGGTAGCCCATCCGGTCGGCCTCGAGCCACAGGGCCAGGTCGAGTCCGCCACTGGGCAGCGACTCGAAGTAGTTGGTCCGGTCGAAGAAGGTGCTCGCGTTCAGGCTGGCACCGGCCGTCTCCAGCAGGCTGAAGTGCTGGCCGGACGCGACGTTGCGCGATCCCTGGAACATCAGGTGCTCGAACAGGTGCGCAAAACCGGTCAGTCCCGGCGGCTCGTGGCGTGATCCGACGTCGTACCACAGGTTCACGGCGACGATCGGTACGGCGCGGTCCGAGCTGACGACGACACGTAAGCCGTTGTCCAGCGTCTGCTCCGCGATGGGGTAGGTCAAGGACATGCCAGCCACCCTACGTGGTCCCCGAATTCTCCGCGTGGGATGTCGATCTGGCGCAGGCTCACGCATCGGAGTGGTAGATGCTGGATCCGGGAAGCGGGTCCGGTCCTTCCAAGGAGAGGTGATACCAGTGGGCAAGTACCTGGTGATGATCTACGACGACGAGTCGGCGTGGGCCGGGGCGGACCCCTCGGTGGCCGAGCTCAACCACAAGCGCCACCAGGCCTTCGCGGAGGCCAACGGGCCGGCGCTGCGGGGCGGTGCGCAGCTGGGGGAGAGCAACACGGCGACGTCGATCCGCTCGGACGGCAACGGTGGGTTCGTGGTCACCGACGGGACGTTCACCGAGACCAAGGAGGTGATCGGCGGCTACTACGTGATCGAGGCGGCGGACCTGGACGAGGCGCTGGCGATCGCCAAGCAGGTGCCGTCCCCGATGGGCGGGGTCGAAGTGCGGCCCATCATCGGCATGTGATGAACAGCCTCGGCATGTGAACACCATCAGTACGGGCGCGGTCGCCAGGGCGGTCCAGGAGGCTCACGAGAGCGAGTGGGCCTTCGTCCTGGCGGCCACCGCCCGGGTGGCGGCCGACCTGGACCTGGCCGAGGACTGCGTCCAGGACGCGTACGCACAGGCGTTGGTGCACTGGCAGAACCAGGGCATCCCACGTCGGCCGGGTGCCTGGCTGACGACCGTGGCCACCCGCCGGGCGCTCGAGCATCGGCGGCGGGCCGCGGTGTCGGAGCGCAAGCTTCCGCTGCTGATGCCGGATCCGGTCGACGACGCCGACGTCGCGGCCGGTGTGTTCCCGGACGACCGGCTGCGGCTCGTGTTCACCTGCTGCCATCCGGCGCTGGCGCAGGAGGCCCAGATCGCCCTGACGCTGCGGCTCGTCTGCGGGTTGTCGTCGACCGAGATCGCCAAGGCGTTCCTGGTGAAGGAGACCGCGATGCAGGCCCGGATCACCCGGGCGAAGCACAAGATCTCCCAGTCGGGGATCGCCTACCGGATCCCGCGGCTGACCGATCTGCCGGAGCGCATCGACGTCGTGCTGGACGTCGTACACCTGGTGTACACCGCGGGGCACACGGCGGCGGATGGCGATGGGCTGACGCGGCCGGATCTGGCGCGGCGTGGGCTTGATCTCGCCCGGATGGTGCGACTGCTGCTGCCGGACAGCGGTGAGGCGGCGGCGCTGCTCGCGTTGCTGTTGCTGACCCAGGCGCGGCAGGCGGCCCGGGTCGACGATGCCGGGCGGTTGGTGTTGATGGAGGACCAGGATCGGGCGTTGTGGGATCGGTCGCTGATCGCCGAGGGGCTCGAACTTGTGCACGAGGCGCTGGCGCGGCCGGCTGGGCGATTCGGGTTGATGGCCGCGATCGCCGCCGTACACGCCGAGGCGGAGCGGTGGGAGGACACCGATTGGACCGAGATCCTCGGGTTGTACGACCTGCTGCTGGCCCGGTGGCCATCACCGGTGGTCGCGCTCAATCGCGTGGTGGCGTTGAGTTATGTCGACGGTCCGGAGGCGGGGTTGGTCGCATTGCAGCCGTTGGCTGACAATCCCGCGCTGTCCACGTATCCGTACCTCGCGTCCACGCGGGCTGAGCTGCTTCGCCGTACCGGCCGGGATGCTGAGGCGCGCGCGGCGTACGAGGAGGCCTTGGCGTTCACGAGCAACGCCGTGGAGGCTGAGTTCCTGGCCCGGCGGATCAGTCGAGACGCTTGAGAACCTCGTCGTGCAGGCGGCCGTTGGTGGCGACCGCGTTCGGGCCGTTCGGGCCGGGGACGCCGTCGACCGAGGTGAACTTGCCGCCGGCCTCGTCGACGATGATGGCCAGCGCGGCCATGTCGTACAGGTTCAGCTCGGGCTCGGCGGCGATGTCGACAGCGCCCTCCGCGACCAGCATGTACGACCAGAAGTCGCCGTACGCGCGGGTCCGCCAGCAGGAGTCCATCAGGTCGGCCCACTGGTTCTTCTTGCCGAGCTTCTCCCAGCCCTTGAGTGAGGCGTAGGACAGCGACGCGTCCTCGATCTTGCTCACATCGCTGACCCGGCACGGCTGGGAGGAGTGCAGTGCGCGACCGGTCCAGGCGCCGTCGCCGTACGACGCCCACCAGCGCTTCCCGAGGGCCGGGGCGGAGACCACGCCGACGACCACCTGGTCCTCGATCATCAGGCTGATCAGCGTCGCCCAGACCGGGACGCCCCGGATGTAGTTCTTGGTGCCGTCGATCGGGTCGACCACCCAGCGGCGCACCCCCCAGCCCGACGTGCCGTCCTCCTCGCCCACGAACGCGTCCCGCGGGCGGGCCCGGGCGAGCGTCTTGCGCATCACGTCCTCGACCTTCTTGTCCGACTCGCTCACCGGGGTCAGGTCCGGCTTGGTGGCCACGTGCAGGTCGAGCGCCTTGTAGCGGTCCATCGTGGTCGAGTCCGCGTCGTCGGCCAGGATGTGGGCGAGCCGCAGGTCATCCGTGTGCGAAGGCATGCCGGAAGGCTAGCCTGACCGGCCGCTCAGCGGGGTAGTGCCTCCTCAAGAAACGTTCGGCACGCCTGGCGGCGCCCCAGTCGCCCGCTGGCGGCGTTGTCGTCGTCGCGCAATGCTCCGCATTGCTCTCCTCCTCCGCCTTGCCAGCGAACGACTGGACCACCGCCAGTCGCACCAACGTCTCTTGAGGAGGCACAGGTGTCGGCAAAGGTTGCGGAACGGTTGCGGCGCGGATTGAACCGAACGTGGTCGTTGAACGTGCAGTTAGTGTCTGATCACGTCGACGACTGCCCTGGAGGCGTCAATGTTCGAGCGCTTCGGTGACCTGCCACTGCACGTGCTGGTAATCCATGCCGCGGTGGTCGTGCTGCCGGTGGCCGCCCTCACCGCGATCGCCTTCGCGGTGCTGCCGCGCTGGCGCTGGCTGCTCCGCTGGCCGGCTCTGCTGCTCGCGCTCGGTTCGCTGGTCCTCGCGTACGTCGCGAAGGAGAGCGGGCAGGCGTTCGTCGCCGCGGTCCCGACCCTGGAGCAGGCGGTGCGGGTGCATGAGGAGCGGGGCGACCTGCTGTTCTGGTTCTGCCTGATCTTCGCGGTGGTTGCGGTCGCCGCGTTCCTGTTGCTCGGCGGGACGTCCGCGCTGGCCAGCGGAAAGGGTGCGAAGGCAACGAAGAGCAAGCCCCTGGAGCTCGTCACCAGCGCTGCCGTCGTGGTGATCGGCGTACTGGTCATCTGGCAGACCATCCGCACGGGTGACGCGGGCGCCAAGGCCGTGTGGGACGGGCAGTTGCCGCCTAAGTAGCTTCCGGCTGGGTGGAGGGACTGTCGCGGCCCTCGCGGCTTGCCAGGAGGCGGCGGAAGGACGCGACGCGTTCGCGGTCGACGCCTTCGGCTTCGTCCAGGGCGCAGTCGGGTGCGGTCTCGGTGTGGGTGCAGCCGCGGGGGCAGTCCTCGGCGACCTCGGCCAGGTCGGGGAAGGCGTGGATCAGCTTGTCCGGGTCGATGTGCGCCAGGCCGAACGAGCGGATGCCCGGGGTGTCGATGATCCAGCCGCCTTCGGGCAACCGCAGGACCAGCGCACTGACCGACGTATGACGCCCACGACCGGTCACCTCGTTGACCACGCCGATCGCCCGGTCGGTACCGGGGATGAGGCCGTTGACCAGCGTGGACTTGCCGACGCCGGAGTGACCGACCAGGACGCTGGTGCGGTTGTCCAGTTGCTCGTGGAGTCCGCTGAGGTCGCCGCCTTCGTGAGTTGCCACTGACTCCACACCGAGTGGGCGGTAGATCGAGAGCAGCGGATCCGGGTCGGCGAGGTCGGTCTTGGTCAAGCAGAGCAGTGGGCGCATCCCGGCGTCGTACGCGGCGACGAGGAAGCGGTCGATCAGGCCGGTCCGCGGTTCGGGGTTGGCGACGGCGACGACGATGACGAGTTGGTCCGCGTTCGCCACCAGGGGGCGCTCGACCGGGTCGTCGTCATCGGCCGAGCGGCGCAGCAGCGTCGTCCGGGGGAGTACTTCGACGATCCGGGCCAGGCTGCCTTCGGTGCCGCTCGCGTCGCCGTCGAGTTTGACCCGGTCGCCGACGATGACGCCCTTGCGGCCGAGCTGCCGGGCCTTCATCGCGGTGACGACCCGGTCGCCGGGCTCGACCCAGCAGGTGTAGCGGCCGCGGTCGCGGGTGATGACGAAGCCGGTGGCGGCGTCGTCGTACGAGGGGCGGTCCTTCGTCCGCGGCCGGGTCCGGCGCTTCGGCCGGTCGTACCGGGCCTCCTCGTCGTACCGCGACATCAGCCGGCGAGCCCCGACCAGAGCTCGGGGAACTCGGGCAGCGTCTTCGCCGTGGTCCCGATGTTCTCGATCCGCAGGTCGTCGACGAGCAGCCCGAGTACGGCGGCCGCGTGCGCCATCCGGTGGTCGTGGTACGTGCCGAAAAGCCCACCCCGCAAGGGCTTCGGCCGGATCTCCAGCCCGTCGGCCGTCTGCGTCACGTCGCCGCCGAGCGCGTTGAACTCCTGCTCGAGCGCCGCCAGCCGGTCCGTCTCGTGGTTGCGCAGATGAGCGATCCCCCGCAGGTACGACGGCCCGTCCGCGAACGCAGCCACCGCCGCGATGACCGGCGTCAGCTCACCGACCTGACTCAGATCCAGATCGACGCCCTGGACCCGGCCGGTACCGTGCACGGTCAGACCGTCGTCGGTGCGGGTCACCTCGGCGCCAAAGTGGCTGAAGATGTCGCGCAGTTGATCGCCCGGCTGGGTCGTCGGCGCCGGCCAGCCGGTCACGGTCACCTCGCCGCCGGTGAGGACGGCCGCGGCCAGGAACGGCGCGGCGTTGGACAGGTCCGGCTCGATCTTGGTGTCCAGCGCCCGAATAGGGCCGGGGGCAACGACCCACCGGTTCGGCTCGCTGTCGTCCACCTGAACGCCGCGTTCGCGCAGCATCCCCACCGACATGTCCAGGTGCGGCTGCGACGGCACCGGCTTCCCGTCGTGGCGGATGTCGACGCCCTCGTCGTACCGGGCGCCGGCGAGCAGCAGCGCGGAGACGAACTGGCTGGAACCGGACGCGTCCAACGTGACGTTGCCGCCGCGGACCGAGCCCGCGCCCGAGACGGCGTACGGCATCCGGCCGGTGCCGTGGTCGTCGATCCGCACGCCGAGGGTGCGCAGGGCGCCGAGGATGACGTTCATCGGGCGCTCGCGGGCGTACGGGTCGCCGTCGAACTCGATCACGCCGTCGGCGAGCGCGGCCACCGGCGGGACGAATCGCATGACGGTGCCGGCCAGGCCGCAGTCGACGCTCGCCGGGCCCTTGAGCGAGCCGGGGGTGACGGTGACCTGGGCGCCGCTGTCCGCGATGCCGACGCCGAGGGAGACCAGGGCGGACCGCATCAGCGAGGTGTCGCGGGCCGCGAGCAGGCCGGTCAGGTGGGACGGGCCGTCCGCGATCGCGGCGAGGATGAGCGCGCGGTTACTGATCGACTTCGATCCGGGTACCGTGATCCGGCCGCTGACCGGTCCTGTCGCCCGCGGTGCCGCCCAGCCCTGCTCCGTGCTCATCCCACTCCTTCGGCTCGATTCTCAGCACTGAGCCTAGCGTTCCCGGACCTTCCAGCCGTCCGGGAGCGCGCGAGTGAGAGCGTTTCAGCCCAGGTGGAGCTCGGCCTTCGCGATCCGGGCCGCCTGCTTCGCCTCGTGGGCGAGCTGCTTGGCCTCCCGCTTGGCTGCCTTGGCGCCGCGCTTGGTCTCGCGTTTCGCCGCCCGGGCGCCGTGCGTGGCCCGCCAGGCGAGACCCGGCTGGCCCTCGGTGTCGACCGCTGCCAGCAGCAGTCCGCCGAGCAGGCCGAGGTTCTTCATGAACTGGACGCGCTGGACGGCCCGGGACTCCTTGTCCTTCACCTGCCAGAACGGGTGCCCGGCCACGGTCACCGGGACCAGCGTGGCGGCCAGCGTCGCGGCACCCAGCCGACGTCCCTTGCCGCTCGCCAGCGCGAGGCCGCCGAGCACCTGGACGACACCGTTCAGGCGGACCAGGTTCACCGTGGTCTCCGGGATGCGGTCGCTGACCTGCGGCGGCGCGACCCGCTTCACCATCGGCACCAAACGGTCCGTCACCGGCTGGGCCTTCGGCACCAGCGGCTCCGGGTTGCGGATCGAATTCGCACCCTGCACGACGAAGATCATGGACAGCAACGGCCTGGCCAGTGCGCGCACGACAGTCATGCCTCCTTCATACACCACGTTTCTGATGACTCCCGGTACCCACGGCTCAGCCGTTCAGACTCAGATCGGGCAGCCGTCCGGTCCGCAGGCGGCGTCGTCGGTCGCGCCGGGGCTGGTGATCAGGGTGACCGGCTTGCGGTCCGCGTTCGCCCGGCGGAGCGCCTCGCGGAACACCTCCACCGGCTGCGCGCCGCTCACGCCGTACTTCTCGTCGATCACGAAGAACGGCACCCCGTTCGCGCCGTACGCCAGCGCCTGGGCCTGATCCGCGGCCACTTCTTCGGTGTACGTCGTACTCGCGAGGACCTCGGCGACGCGGTCGGACGGGAGGCCGGTCTCCTCGGCCAGGCCGGCCAGGGTTGCGTGGTCGCCGACCGGGAGACCGTCGGTGAAGTACGCCTTGAGCAGGCGCTCCTTCAGCCGGTCCTGGGTGTCGGCGGGGACCTGGCCGGCGTCGACCAGCTCGCGGGCCAGGTGGAGCAGGCGGTGTGCGTCGACGGTGTTGGCGGACTTGGCCTGGTCGAGGTGGTAGTCCAGCCCGAGCTCAGCGGCGATCTCGGTCACGTGCGCGTTGGCCTGCACGCCCCACTCGCGGCCGCGACCGTACTTCTCGCCGAGCCGGGTCGGCAGGTCCCTGGGGTCGTCGTTCGTGGCGGACGGGTCCAGCTGGAAGCTGTGCCAGACGATCTCGGCCTGGTCGTCGTTTTCCGCCAGCGCCTGCTCGAGCCGCCGCTTCCCGATGTAGCACCACGGACAGACCACGTCGGACCACACATCAATACGCATGCTGGTGGCAACCTCACCCAATCCGGTCGCATTCCCAACCAGGCGCCGGTGTGATGCGTCTGACGCCCTGTGGACGAACAACTGGTGCGCGGACTCTTACAGGAGCAACATCCAGATCTGGCCGACCTGCCACTGCGGCAGGTGGTCGGCGGTTGGGACAACCAGCAATGGCGGCTCGGAGACGACCTGGCGGTGCGGTTGCCCCGGACGCCTCGTGGCCCGGAGTTGCTGCAGAAGGAGTATCGCTGGGTGCCTGAGCTCGCGCCGCGGCTGCCGTTGCCGGTGCCGGTTCCACAGCGGATCGGGGAACCGACCGAGCAGTTCCCGCACACCTGGCTCGTCACCACCTGGGTAGCCGGAGAACCGGCCGACCGTACGCCGATCAGCGACGAGCGGGCCGCGGACACCTTGGCGGCGTTCCTCCGGGCGCTGCACGAGGAAGCACCTGCGGGCGCGCCGGTCAGCCCCGGCCGGGGTGTTCCGCTCCGGACTCTGGAGCTCGGCTTCGAGGAAACCCTCGCGAGCATCGAGGTGGACGACGCGGTCCGCAAGATCTGGGCGGAGGCGGTCGCCGCGCCGGAGTGGACCGGTCCGCCGGTGTGGCTGCACGGAGACCTGCATCCCGCGAACGTCGTCGTCGCGGACGGCACGCTCGCTGGGGTGATCGACTTCGGCGACCTGAGCCATGGCGATCCCGCCACCGATCTGGCCGCCGCCTGGATCCTGCTTCCCGACGGCGCGGCGGAACGCTTCTTCGACGCCTACGCGGTGGCGGACGAGGCCACGATCACCCGTGCCCGCGGCTGCGCGGTCGGCAAGGCCCTCGCCCTCATCTCGATCGGCGATGCCGGCGACAAGGGCCTTCCCGGTGGGAAGCCGATCTGGGGTCCCGCGGGGCGGCGGACTCTGGACCGGCTCTTGTAAGACCCAGCCGGCCGACCCCGCGCGGGGGTCGGCCGGCTGGGTTGCGTCAGCGGACGGCCTGCTCGATCAGGTCCGCGACGGCCTTCGGCTGCGAGACCGAGACGGCGTGCGAGGCGTCGACCTCGATCGTGGTGGCGTTGGCGCGGGCCGCCATCGTGCGCTGGCCCTCAGGGTGGATCGCCTGGTCGCCGGTGGCCACCAGGTAGTGGTTGGGGAGACGCTTCCAGCTCGCCGGGCCGGACTTCTCCTCGAAGGCCGCGGCCGCGATCGGCCGCTGGAACCGGCCCAGGATCTCGGCGTCCGCTACGTCGGCGGCGAACAGTGCCGGGAACTTGTCGACCGCGAGGCTGAGGAACGTCTCCTCGCCGCCGTCGCCGGTCGGCAGGGTGTGCGGGACGAGCCCGGAGGCGAAGTCGTTCGCGGGGAAGCTGCCGATCAGGCCCTGCAGGCTCTCGCCCTCGTCCGGGGCGAACGCGGCGACGAAGACGAGGCCGGTGACGTTGTCGGCCTGGTTCGCCGCGGTGGTGATCACCGCGCCGCCGTACGAGTGCCCGACCAGGACGACCGGGCCGTCGATCTCGCGCACCAGGGCGGCGACCCGGCTGCCGTCGATCCCGGCGCCGCGCAGCTCGTTCGCCGCGGCCAGGGCGGGAATGCCGCGGCTCGCCAGTTCCTCGATCACGCCGGACCAGCTCGAACCGTCCGCGAACGCGCCGTGGACCAGGACGACGGTGGGGGTCTTGTCAGTCATTGCTCTCGATCTCCTTCGGTTGATGGTGCTAGAAGGAAACCGCTTGGGGGCGATCCGCCGGATCGACCGAACAGCCGAACTCACGTGCGTCGAAACTCGCCTGTGACGACTCGCGTGCACCCAAATCTCATGCGTTCGGGGGAGGGGTGAACCTTTCGAGCACGAGTCGGGTCAGCTGGACCCGGGAGTTGACGCCGAGTTTGCCGAAGGCGGACCGGAGATGGGTGCCGACGGTGCTGGCGGAGAGGACGAGCTCCTCGGCAGCCGAGCGGTTGGTGTGCCCCTCGGCGACGAGCAGCGCGACCCGGCGCTCCATCGGCGTGAGAGCCTCCCAGCCCTCCTGGGCTCGCGGCGGTACGGCGGCCCAGCGACGCCGCCGTACGCCGGCCGCCTGGAGCACGGACTGGATCCTGGCGGCCGGTGCGGTCGCGCCGAGCCTGGTGAGGGTGTCGAGGGCGTGCTCCAGCGTTGCGATGCCGGTGGACCGGTCGCCGCTCTCGAGCTCGGCCCGGCCGTACTGTTCCTCGGCTCTGGCTAGGAGCACTGGTCTGTGGGCTTCGCGCAGGAGTTCGGTGGCCGCGGCCAACCTCTTCAGGTCGTTGCCAGCGGCCACCAGCTCCGCAGCTCCGCGGAAGGCTGTCGAAGGGGTGGCCGCGGTTTGCGCTTCCAGTTGGTCCTTGGCGTCGGCCAGGAGGAGTACGTCGGTGCGTTCGGGGAAGTCGAGTGGTACGTCGTACAGCCGGGTGGTGGCCTTGGTGTCGCCGTCGGCGAGGCCTAGCAATGCGTTGATGGTCGGATCGTGCCCCGCGAGTTCCCGGGCCTCGGTGAGGTGGCCGCGGAGGAGAGCGATCAGGGCGAGGACCTGCTGAGCGACTGGTGCGTGGGCTGCGTCGTGGAGGTCAGCCATCCAGCGGAGTCCGGTCTTGGCGGCCTCTTCTGCGTCTTGCAGGTTGCCGGCGGCGAGTTCGAGCCGTGCGCGGAGGACTGCCAGTTGCGGTGCTGACCACGAGTCGCCGGCGCGCAGTAGCTCGCGCACGCGCTCCAGCGCCGTTGGAAGCTCGTCAGCCTGTGCGCGGCAGTAGAGCTCGCCCACCTCGACCAGAGTGTCCGGCAGATCAGTAGCTGTCGCCCTGGCCTCGACGTACAGATCCCGGGCTTCCTCGTACCGGCCCTCGGCGCGCGCACGCTCTGCCGCGGCCACTTGCAGCACAGCCCGTGCCCCGGGTTCCTCGGCTGCGCTGGGAGCTTCTGCACCTGCCAGGACTCGGTACGCGGCGAGGCGCTCAGCCAGGTGGGGCGCTGCGCCGGGGACGGTGAGCTCTTGTGGGGCCAGGCGGCCAGTGGCCCACTGCTGTGGGGCCAACCGCAGGCGGAGCGACGCCCGGAGGTCAGGGGTGATGGGACCGCGGTAGAGCGCCGTACCGCTGAGCAGGTCCTCGGCGAAGGCCTTGGCGCGGTCGTACTGGCGGGCCGCGAGCAGGACGCTGACCACGTCCGCACCGACCTCGGCCCGGAGTGGTTCGTCGACCAGCGTCAGGTCGAACGCCTGCTGGATGACCTCGGCCGCAGTCGTCGACATCGTCGCGAGCAGGTCTTGAGCCGCCTCACGCAATGTGTGTATGGCGGAAGCGTCGCCGGGCTGTGCGACCGCGAGCACGTGTGGAGCCGCTGCAGCCGCTCCGCGTCCGGCTGAGATCAGTTGACCCGCGATGGCGCCGTGCAGCGCGCGCTGAGCAGACGGTGGTACGTCGGCCAGCGCGGCGGACCGCAGTAGCTCGTGGCGGAACCGCAGTACCGAACCGGCGTCGGTGAGCAGACCGGCCTGGATCGCCTCCTCCAACGGCACGGCCAGCTTGGCGACCGGCTCAGCCATCAGTACCGCGACGTCCTCCAGCCGGAACTCGCTACCGAACACTGCAGACGTCCGCACGAGGGTGCGGCTGAGCTCGGTCAGTCCGCTGGTACGACGCCGGACGCCTTCGACCAGACCGGTAGGGAGGGGACCGGTCGAGTCTGCGGGGTTGTCGAGGTAGAGGCCGGCGATGAGTTGCTCGGCGAGGAACGGGATGCCTTGGACGCCGGCCAACTGCACAGCGAGCGCAGGGTCGACCGGTGCGTTCAGCAGGTCGGCCGCGATGTCCTGGATGGCGTCGGGGGTGAGTGGGGTGAGGTTGAGGTGGTGGACAGGGACCTGTGGGCGGACTGCGTCGGCCAGTTGGTCGGTCACGCCGCCAGGGACCGGTCTGGTCGCCACGAGCCAGAGGAGCTTTGTGGCGGAGAGGCGGGCGATGACCACGCGCAGTACGAAGGCTGTGAGCGGGTCGGACCACTGGCCGTCGTCCAGGACGATCACGGCGGCGGTGTCGGCGAGGCGACGGCCGATGAGGTCGGCCAGGCGTTCGGCCAGCCAGAGGGGCTGGGTGTTGAGGCTTGCCAGCTCCAGGAAGTGCTCGGTGTCGATCAGGGGGTGTGGGCCGGCGCGGAGTGCAGGGGCGAGCGAGGCGAGCGGGCTGATGTTGTCGGTCTGGTGAGCCGCTGCGCTGGCTACCAGGAAGCCGCGGCGCTCCGCCTGCTCGACGGCTGCCTGCAGCAGTGCGGACTTGCCGATGCCTGGCTCACCCGTGACGACGGCAAGAGACGCCTGGCCGGTCTCAGCCGCCCGCAGAGCGTCCAGGAGCCGGCCGAGCTCCTCTGAACGCCCGCGCAACGGCTTCATGCGGGATTTCTACCAGCCGCAGCGGCGGAGGGCTAAGAGGGCGTAGGTGCGGGCAGTGTGCAGGACTTCGGTGAGGCGGACGTGCTCGTCGGTGGCGTGGGCGTAGCGGACGTCGCCGGGGCCGTACTGGAGGGTGGGGATACCGGCAGCGGCGTACTGGCGGAGGTCCGAGCCGTAGGGCGCGCCCCTGACCTCCGGCGTGGGGTCGCCCGCCGCTTCGAGGGTGTCAGCGAGGAACGGGTCGTCGGCGGGGAGCACACCGGAGGCGAAGGCGCCGCCGGGCCAGGTGACCTTGACCGGGTGGTCGCGGAGCCAGTCGTCCTTGGCGCAGGCTTCGGCGATCGCGGACTCGAAGGCTTCTCGGGCCGCGGTGACCGGTTCGCCGAGGCGTACGCCGTACCGGCCCTCGGCAACGAGTACGTCGGGCACGGTGCTGGCCCAGTCGCCGGAGTGGATCGTGCCGACGGACAGCGGGTTCGCCAGGTCGAGGTGCGCGAGCAGTGGATGCGGATCGCGGTTGCGCTCGGCCTCCAGCGCCTGCAACGCGGCCTGGATCACGACGAACTTCTCGATCGCGCTGACCCCGCGGGTCCGGGTCGAGCCGTGCGTCGCGAGGCCGGGCACCTCCAGCCGGAAGGTCAGCGAGCCCGCGTTGGCCGGGATGACGCAGCCCGCGGTCGGTTCGGCGATCAGGCACGCCTCGCCGGTGTGACCGCGCCGCAAGGTCGCGAACGCACCGGCGCCACCGTCCTCCTCGCCGATCACGGTGTGCACGGCCAGCGGCTTGCGCAACCGGATGCCCGAGGCAACGATCGCCGCGGTCGCACCGAGGATCGCCGCGACCCCGCCCTTCATGTCGCAGGTCCCGCGGCCCCACATGATCCCGTCCTCGATCCGCGCCGAGAACGGGTCCCCGTCCGGCCACAAGCCGAGCTCACCCGGCGGCACCACATCCACATGTCCATTGAGGATCAGCCCCGGTGTCCCGTCCCCGCCGAGGACGCCGACGCATCCCCACGCCTGGTCGCGCTCGACCTCCATCCCCGGAAACTCCGGGTCCGCCGTCACCGACGGCAGATCGATCCGCCAGTGGTCGACACTCAACCCGAGCTCGGTCAACCGCCGCGCACACCACGCCTGCACCTCCGCCTCGCCGGCCGTGCCGTCAACACTCGGAATCCGCACCAGCTCCCGCAGATCGTCGACAATCCGCTCGTCGTCAACCGCAGCCAACACCTGCCGCTCGACCTCACTCAGCATGTGCACATCATGCATCCAGCAGCTCCAGTAGGCGGCGTGCGCCGTGGTGGACGCGGTGCTGTGAGTACGTCGAGCGGTCGCGGACGAACTCCGCGACACTCGCGTATGCCGCCGCGGCGCAGACCGCGACCGTGGCGCGGCCGCCGGCCCGCAGTGCGGCCTGCAGGAACAGTTCGTCGACTCCGGCCGGTGCGCCGTCACGTGCCGCCGAGGTCGCCAGTGAGATCAGGTCGTACGCGCGGGACCCACCGCCGGCCGCCTCGATGTCGATGATGCCGGCGACCCGTCCATTGTCGACAATCACGTTGCCGACATTCAGATCTCCGTGGACGAGATCGTCGCTCGGGAGGTCCTGACCCCGGTACGGCCGGCACAGTTCGTCGTACCGCTCGATCAGGTCGGTGGTCTCACCGCCGTACCCGCGGACGCGGTCCCACACTCCGTCCCAGCCGTCGAAGACGACTCCGGCGGCCCACACCGACCAGTTCGAGTCGCGGTCCGGGACGAGCTCTCGCTGCGTCTCGCAGATCGCGATCAGCTCCCTGGCAAGGGACGGCCCGATCGTCGACGCGTCGTGGAGACCGACGCCCGTGACGAATTCCTGCAGTTGGTACGGCGATCCGGCCGCGGTGGTGCCGACGGCAAGCCAGTCCGGGGTCGGATAGCCGACGGCACGGGCCCGCCGGACGAGCTCGGCCGCGCGGCGGACGCGCGGTGCCCAGCCCGGGTCGTCGCTCCACTTGAGGACGACCCGGGTCCCGCCGGCGGTGAGCTCGTACGCGCTCGACTGGAGACCACCGGGCAGTTGCCGCACCAGCTGATAATCGGTGCCCAGGGCAACGTTTACCTCGGCGACAACCGACTCGGTGGTGTCCACTACGGCGTCAGCCGGTGCAGGTCGCGCGGGAACAGCGTGACCTCGCGGATGTTCTCCGCGCCGGTCAGCCGCGCCACGAACCGCTCGAGCCCGATCGCGAACCCGCCGTGCGGCGGCATCCCGTGCTTGAACGCCTGCAGGTACGAGCTGTACGCCGGCGCCTCCGCCGACTCACCCCGCGCCGCCAACGCCGCCACGTAGTCGCTGTAGCGGTGCAGTCGCTGGCCGCCCGTGACCAGTTCGAGGCCCCGGAACAGCAGGTCGAACGAGTTGGACCAGCGCGGGTCCGACGGCTGCGGATGCGTGTAGAACGGCCGCTTCACCATCGGGTAGCCCTCGACCGCGACGAACTCGCTGCCGTGCTCGCGCAACGCCCACTCGCCGATCGCCCGCTCGTCGGCCGGTGCCAGGTCCGGCTCGTCCGGGTCCGCACCGGCGATCTTGAGCGCCTCGCTGAAGTGCAGCAGCGGCACCTCGACCGGGATCTCCGGCAACGTCACCCCGAGCCGCTCCAACGCCGGAGCAGCCCGCTCACCCACCGCCGACAGCATGCCCGCGACCGTCGACCGCAGTACGGCGAGAACGTCGCGATGGTCCTGGATGAACCCGAACTCCGCGTCCAGCGACACGTACTCGGCCAGGTGCCGGACGGTGTCGTGTGGCTCGGCGCGGAACACCGGACCGACCTCGAAGACGCGCTCGAACACCCCGACCATCGTCTGCTTGTAGAACTGCGGCGACTGGGCCAGGTACGCCGGGCCGCCGAAGTAGTCCAGCGCGAACACGTTGGCCCCGGACTCGGTCGCCGTACCGACGATCTTCGGCGTCTGGATCTCGGTGAAGTCCTGGTGACCCATAGCCTCCCGGAACCCGTGCATCGCCGCCGCGGCGATCTCCCAGTACGCCCGTACGGCCGGATGCCGCAGCGCCACCGGTGCGTTGTCCAGTACGACGGGCAGGCCGGCACCGACCGTGGGTCGCCACAGCTCGATCGGCGGCGTCTGCGCCGGCTCGGTCAACGGCTCGATCACCGGGTCGACGATCTCCGCACCACCGGGTGCCTGCGGGTTGGCGGCGACCGTACCGGTCACCTGGACGACGGTCTCCTCACCGAGTTCGTCCAGCAGTGCCTGCGTTTCCTGGCCCTTGACCACGATCTGGCTCAGGCCGGACCGGTCGCGCAGGATCAGGAAACTGACGGCGGCGAGCCGTCGTCTTCGGTGCACCCAGCCGGCCACCGTGACGGTCTGGCCTACTGCTGAGGGGATCTCATGACTGAGAATGCGCATCGCTGTTTCACCTCCAGGTCGTTTCTCGTACCCCGGAGGTGTGGGCGAAGGGGATCTCGCGGTGCCACCACACCTTCACCGGATCCGACGGACCCGGCCTCTTGCCGTGCATTCGCTCAGGAGTGTCTTCGCCACCGCTCCATGTATCGCCTCACAGCAACCGGCGACTCTCTCGAACATGGCGTACGGCGCTACTTGGTTCCGTCAGCGCGAACAGATCCAGAGTAATGCAGCCGGCAACCCGGTTTCAGCGCCGCCCGGTGGTCGGCGGGATCTGGGCGGAGTCGGTGTCCTCCCGGCCGCCGACCCGGGCGTGCACGGTGATCTGGTTGGCCGCGCCGGTGCCGGGCAGCCAGGAGCTCCACTCGGAGTTGAACGGCTTGCGGTAGTTGTCGGTCCAGCAGGTCGCGCGCCGGACGTCGGTGGAGCGCGAGCAGGTCCAGCCCTGGTCGAGCGCGGACAGGAACGACAGGTTGCGTCCCCAGGAGATGTCCAGGGTGACCCGGCGGTTGGCGACACCGTTCACCTTCAGGAACCGGTTGTAGACGAACGGGTTCGGGTCGGTCTGCGGTGTCGGCGTGATGATCTGCAGCAGCGACTCGTCCTGCTGGATCACCGGCAGTGTCTGCGAGTCCGTGTCGCTCACCAGCCCGGCCGTCGCGGCCACGGTGAACGTCCGCGCGGCTGACGAGCCGTCCGTCGGTACGTCGAAGTCCGCCGGCAGCGGGGCCGGTCTGGCCGGGTTGAGCGCCGTACAGGTCTGGGACTTGACCGTGCACTTCCAGCCGGCCGGGCTCGCCGCGATCGGCCATTCGAGCGAGGAACCGTAGGTGATCTTCAGCGTCACGCTCGACCGGTCCGTGCCGGGAGCAACGGTCAGGATCCGGTGATGGACGTCCGGGTCGGGCTTGCCGGCGACGATCTTCAGCAGGTTCTCGTCGGTCCGCGGCGGGGCGGTCAGGGTCTCGGAGTCGTCGTCGTAGTACCGGCCGGTCTTCGCCGAGACGGTGAAGGTCCGCTGAGCCGCGGTCCCGCCGGTGGGGGAGTCGAAGCTGACCGGGAGCGGCGCCGGTGCGGCCGAGTTGGTCGCCGTGCAGGTGCCGGACGCGGGAGTGCAGGTCCAGCCGCTCGGGTTGCCGCTGAGCGGCCACTTGAGGGCGGAGCCGTACTTGATGCCGACGACCACCGGGTCCTGGCTCCCCGCCGGGGTCCTGATCGTGATGACGAACCTGACGGCCTCAGCCTGCGTCCCCACGGCGCGAGTGGTGGGACCGCCGCCGCCCGGCGGCATGCTGATCGTCAGCAGGCCCTCGTCCAGGATCGGCGTCGTCGGCACCGGCGGAGTGGGTGTGGCCGGCGGAGTCGCGGTCGTCGGTGCCGGCGGAGTCGGGGTGGGCGTCGGCTCGGGCGAGGGCTCGGTCGGTTCGGACGTCGGCGCGGTGGTCGGAGCCGTCGTGGGCTTCGCGGACGGCGGCTTGACCGTCGGCGGCTTCACCGGCGGAACCGTCGGCGGCTGGACCGGCGGCTGGGTCGGCTGCTGCGCCGGCGGGTTGTTGATCGCCGCCGGGGGAGTGTCGTTGCCGGTGAGTGCCATCGCGGCCAGTACGGCGGCGACCGCGACGACCACGACCGCTCCGGCGCCGACCGCCGTCCGGGTGCTGTTCTCCGTCGCCTTCTTCCAGCCGGTGACGACGAAACCGACCAGGCCGACCTTCGCGCCGGAGGCGGCGGCCAGGTAGCCGAGGCCCGCGGTGCCCAGCAGGGCCGGGGCGAGCAGGGCCGGCAGCGCACTGTTGACCTCGACGAGCTCGAGGTAGACCGCGGTGCACATCGCGCAGTCGTCCAGGTGCTCGCGGACGTTGCGGTTCTCCCTCTTGGTCAGGCCGCCACGGACGTACGCGCCGAGGCGCTCGGTGGTCCAGCGGCAGCGGTCACCGGCCACGTCGGCCAAGTGCTGCTGCAGGTAGGCCTGCCGCAGACCCTCGCGGGCGCGGTAGGCGAGCGCGGAGACGCCGTTGGCGGTCAGGCCGAGGAGCGGAGCGATGGCCGCGGGCTTCTCGCCCTCGACCTCGGTGTGCCAGAGCACGGCCTGCCACCGCTCGGGCAGGCTCGCGAACGCCTTCGCCGCCGCGCCGCTCTCGAAGCCGGTGACGGTCGGGTCGTCGAAGGTTTCCGGCTCCCGCTCGTACGACGCGATGTCGTCGGTGGCCTGGACCTTCCGGCCGGACCGGATCCGGTCCACATGCACCCGCCGTACCGTCGTCAGCAGGTAGGCCCGGAAGGAGATGTCCGGGCCGCCGCCGGAGCGCAGTGCGTCCAGCACCTTGGCGAACGCGTCACTGGCCAGGTCGTCGGCGTCGTTGGCCGGAACGAGCTGGCGGGCCATCCGCTCGGCGGCGTGGTGGTGCCGGCCGAACAGTTCGCCGTACGCCTCGAGATCGCCGTTGCGGACACGCGCGATCAGTTCGGCGTCGCTCGGTCCTTCCGGCGTCTCCATCTGTCTCCCCGAGGGTGTCACGACTGTCCGTGCAACGTTGTCACCGTCCGTCACATCGTTGCCGGGAACAAGGTTCCCACGTGGGACGGCTGCGCGCACGTTTCCTGACGCGGAACTGTGCTCCTTTCCTGACGAGAGCGGTAGTGGGGAAGTTACGCGAAAAAAGTTTGGCGAATCCGCGTCATGAAGCTCGCCGTGCTCTGTCTCACTCCCGGAACGACGCTTCCGGCCGACCGGTCGGGAGACTGACGGGGCTATTCGAGGAGGGCCATGTCGCTGTTCGCGGACATCCGCAGACGGTTCGACCTGCGTCCGGCCAAGTCCCTGAACCTGGCGGGGTCGCCCGCCCGGACCCGGCCGGAGGCGTCGTCCCCTGATGAGCAACCGTGCGAGTGGAGGGACTCGCACGGCACAGCTGGCACCGACCACAGCGCCTATCTCGCGATCGCCGAGGCGCTCCATGACGGTGCCGATGTCGTGCCTGCGAGCGACGAGGTCGGCCGGCAGTTGGCGGCCGACGGAGTCTCGTTGCTCGAGGCACTTGATGGGCTGAGTGCGTTGTACCGCTCGATCGCCGGGGGCGAGCCGGCTTTCGCCGCGGTACGCGCACTCAGTTCCAGCTGGGCCGAGGCCTCTTTGGTCTACCTCCACTCGCTGTCCTGCGAGGACCCGCTGACCGGGCTGTCCAGCCTGTCGCACCTGCGGTCCCGCCTCGGCGAGCTCTATCGAGAGGCAGAATTCCGTGGAACTTCCGTACCGCAGACCCACGCACTGGTGGTTGTCGAGCCGCTCAATCCTCCGGGGACGACGCCCTTCGACCGCGAGCTCCGGCTCGTCGACGTCGCGGAGTGCCTGCGGATCGTGTTCTACGGCGGTGACGTACTGGGCCGCGTCGGCTCACACCGCGCGGCGGCGCTCGTCGGCCGCGAGCCGAACCTGCCGGAGCAGGTCGAGACGGTACGAACCCTGATCACCCAGTGGCGGCTGGACACCGACGTACCCCAGCTGGCCCGGATCTGGATCGAAGGACTACCGAGCACCGACGCCATGGCCGGGCGGGTGCTCGACGAACTGGCCAGACCTTAGGACCTGCGTCCGGACGCCAACAGGGGGGCGCCCGGACGCATCAGGCCGGCGGCGGATTGCCCATCACGGGGTGGGCAATCCGCCGCCGCTTGTCCCTCGAGAACTGTCGGCGGTGCTGACTAGGCTGTGTCCCATGTGCGGTCGATACGCGTCCAGCCGGGACCCCAGCGATCTCGTCGTCGAGTTCGAGATCGAGGCGGGGAATGTGCGGGAGTCCGTGCAGGAGTTGCCGGACAACTACAACGTCGCGCCGACCGACTCGGTGATCGCGGTCGTCGAGCGGAAGAACCGTGAGGTGCCGGACGAGACGGTCCGCAAGCTGACGACGGTCAAGTGGGGGCTGGTGCCGTCGTGGGCCAAGGACACCTCGATCGGGAGCCGGCTGATCAACGCCCGGATGGAGACGGTCGCGGAGAAACCGGCCTTCAAGAAGGCGTTCGCGACCCGGCGCTGCATCCTGCCGGCCGACGGGTACTACGAGTGGTACAAGTCCGAGCAGAAGGTGAACGGCAAGCCGGTCAAGCAGCCGTACTTCATCCACCCGGCCGACGGTGGCGTCCTGGCGATGGCCGGGCTGTACGAGATCTGGCGGGACAAGTCGGTCGAGGACCCCGACTCCGACGAGGCCTGGCTGTGGACCTGCACGGTCCTCACCACCACGGCCACCGATGACCTGGGCCGCATCCACGACCGGATGCCGTTGCTGGTCGAGCGGGAGCGGTACGACGCCTGGCTCGACCCGCTCAGCTCCGACCCCGACGACCTCCTCGACCTGCTGGTGCCGGCCGCGCCCGGCCGGCTGGAGGCGTACGCCGTCTCGAGGGCGGTCAGCTCGGTCAAGAACAACGGACCCCACCTGATCGATCCGCTGCCGCCGGACGGTGCCGACCCCATCGACACCGAAACCACTCTCTTCTGACGCACCGCGCGCACAGCGCCGATCCGTCCCCCGGTGATGACAGGATGGGGCGGTGACCGACGAACGGATTGTGGGGACGCCGCACGGGGACGCCCGGATCGTGGCGCATCGGGCCCGGCGGCCGGTGGCGACGCTGGCCCTCGGTCATGGTGCCGGGGGCGGGATCGATTCGGGTGACCTGGCCGCGCTGGCCTCGAGGTTGCCGAAGCAGGACATCAACGTGTTCCTGATCGAGCAGCCGTGGCGCCATGCCGGGCGGAAACTCGCCCCGGGGCCGAAGATCCTCGACGAGGCCTGGATCGCGATCATCGGGCAGCTCCGGATCCGCACCCCGCTGGTGATCGGCGGCCGCAGCGCCGGCGCCCGGGTGGCCTGCCGGACGGCGAGCAGCCTGGGGGCGTCCGGCGTACTGGCGCTGGCCTTTCCGCTGCATGCACCGGGCAAGCCGGAGAAGTCCCGGGTCGACGAGTTACAGGGAGCGGGGCTGCCGACACTGGTCGTGCAGGGGGAGCGGGACCCGTTCGGGACGCCCGAGGAATTCCCGCCGCTCACCGAGATGGCCGTCGTGCCGGAGGCCGAGCACTCGTTCAAGGTGCCGAAGCGGGCGGAGCTGAGCCAGCAGGAGGCGTACGACGTGCTCGTCGAGGCCGTGTTCGAGTGGGTCAGCCGCGAAGTGTCCGGATAGTGGTCAGCGGCTGAAGGCCGTGGTCTGAGGCGGGAATGCCCCCGCGCCCGGGCGTGTTGTGGCAGGCATGATGGCGACGAGGGAGGCTCCGGCGCGGAGCTTGGGGAAGACCCCGGTATTCTCGATCACGATGCCCACTCCCACCACCACAGAGACACCCGAGCAGCGGACCGCGCGCTTCGAGCGCGAGGCGCTGCCTTTCCTCGACCAGATGTACGCCGCGGCGATGCGGATGACCCGTAATCCGTCGGACGCCGAGGACCTGGTCCAGGACACCTTCGCGAAGGCGTACAGCTCGTTCCACCAGTTCACGCCCGGCACCAACCTGAAGGCGTGGCTGTACCGGATCCTGACGAACACCTTCATCAACGGATACCGCAAGCGGCAGCGCCAGCCGACGCAGTCGCCGACCGAGGAGATCGAGGACTGGCAGCTGACCGCCGCCGAGTCGCACACTCCCGGCGGCCTGAAGTCGGCCGAGGCGGTCGCACTCGAGCATCTGCCCGACTCCGACGTCAAGGAAGCCCTGCAGGCGATCCCGGAGGACTTCCGGCTGGCCGTCTACCTGGCCGACGTCGAGGGCTTTGCCTACAAGGAGATCGCCGACATCATGGGGACGCCGGTCGGCACCGTGATGTCACGGTTGCACCGTGGCCGCCGCCAGCTGCGTGACCTGCTGGGCGACTACGCGCGCGACCGGGGCCTGATCCCGTCCGACGAGACCGGAACCGAGGAGGAGTCGTGAGCTGCGGCGAGCACCACGACGTCGACTGCAGCGAGATCCTGCAGCGTGTGTACGTCTTCATCGACAACGAACTCGAGGACGCCAGCACCGACGAGATCCGGCAGCACCTGGAAGAGTGCGCGCCGTGCCTGGACGAATACGACCTGGAACGCTGCGTGAAGAAACTGGTCCACCGCTCCTGCGGTTCCGATCACGCCCCCGACGCACTCCGGCAGAAAATCCTCCTCCGCCTGACCCAAATCCAGGTCGAAACCACCATCACCACCACCGACTGAACACGGCCGCCGCAGTTCCGGCCGTTCAGATCGAGTGGGTGGTAAAGGTGTAGGTGTACGGGGCACCGCGCTGTAACAGGGCCAATAGATCTTTGGCGTAGGTTTCATGGATCGGCGAAACTCCGGCGAGCACGGAGACCGCCGCGGTGGCATTGGCCGTGGCGGTGGAACGGTCACCGGCCGCGGCGTTGATCCGGGCCAATTCGAGGAGCAGACGGCCCTCCCGAATCGTATTCTTTACCCGCCGGGCGAACATCAGCCCGGCCTCGGCATGTTCCCTGGCGGTTTTGTAATCGCCCTGGGCCGCCAACGCTAGTGTCAGCGTTTGATGAGCCTCCGTCTGGCCGACGTCGTCGTGAGCTTGTTCCGCGAGCACGAGGCTGCGCTGCGCGCGGTCGATGGCGTCGGAGTGCCGGCCGACCAGGAGATGCGAGAAGCCCGCGTTGATGTAGCGCTTGAACTCCGAGCGGGAGTCACCGAACTTCTGCGCGAGCGCGATGCCGCGGTCGAAGGCCTCGTCGGCGCGAGCGTGCGCACCGGCGCGGTTGTAGAGACCCCCCACTGCGACGTAGGCGACGCCCTCGAGGGTCGCGTCCCCCAGTTCCTGGCTGAGGCGCAGTGACTGCTCGCCGAACGCCAACGCCTCGTCGATCCGGCCGAGGTGGCCAAGGACGTACGTCAGCGACGAGCAGCAGCGCGCCTGGCCCGCGAGGTCGGACTGCGCACGGAACATGTCCAGGGCCGTGAAGAGATAGGCGGCGGCCGATTCCAGGTCGCCGTTCTCGACCTCGGGGATCGCGCTGTCGTGCTGGAGCCAGGCCGCCATCCTCGGCAGGCCGTGCCGCTGAGCGATCTCTGCCACGCCACGACCGAGATCTCGCATCTCGACCCAGCGACGCCGGGGCTCGTTGTAGCCGAACAGCGCGAGCGCGAGCTCGGGGAACAAGGCCGATCCGGCCAGCGTCGAGGCCGACGCCTGGGCCACCCGGTCCATCAAGTTGCGCTGTTCGTCATCGAACCAGCGCAATGCCGAGGTCATGTCGGCCAACGCCGGGAACGGCGTGCTGCGAATCGTGGCCAGAGACAGCCGGGGGCTCGTTTCGTGGGTCAGCTCATGACAGGTCCAGGCGCAGCCGATGTAGAAGCGAAGGATGCGTTCCAGGCCGGCGTCGCGTTCGGCCGGGGTGAGGGATTGCTCTGCGAGCTCGCGGGCGTAGGTACGGATGAGGTCGTGGAAGCGGTAGCGCTCGGGGGCGACCGAGTCGAGCAGGTTGAGGTCGACAAGGCGTTCCAGGATGGCGTCGGTCTGCCGAACACCAATGTCGAGCAACTGTGCGGCGACAGCAGTCAGCAGGTCCGCTCCGTCCGGGACGCTCAGCATCGGCAGCGCCTGAGCGGCTTCCCGATCGAGGCTGCGGTCGCTGGTCTGCAAGAACTGGACGGAGCTGGCGATGCTCGCGCGGACGCCGGTCTCGTCGGAACCCAGGCCGTCCAGGCGCCCGCCCTCGTCCTCGAGCAGGTCGACCAGGTGCTGGATCGGCCAGTTCGGCCGAGCGGCCAGCCGGGCACCGATCAGCCGGACCGCCAAGGGCAGCCGGCCGGTCAGCAGGGTGAGACTCTCAGCGGCTCCCGGCTCGGCCGCGACCCGGTCCGGCCCGATGACGCCTGACAGCAGCTCGGCGGACTCCGACTCCGACAACGCGTCGAGCCGGATCTGCCGCGCGCCGGACAGGGCCGACATCGAACCCCTGCTGGTGATGATCGCGGCCGACCCCGGGCTGCCCGGCAGAAGGGGCATGACCTGCGGTACGTCGGTCGCGTTGTCCAGCAGCATGAGCACGCGGCGACCGGCCAGCTGTGACCGCAGCAGCGCAGCCGCCTCCTCGACACCTTCGGGGATCAGTTGCAGGTCCAGACCGAGGGAGCGAAGCAACTGCCGCAGAGCGTCTCCGATGCTCATCGGCTGGCCCGGCCCGTACCCGCGGAGATTGAGATAGAGGTGGCCGTCGGGGTAGCTGTGGACGAGCTTGTGCGCGGCCTGGACGGCCAGCGCGGTCTTGCCGATGCCGCCCATGCCGGTCACCGCGACCAGGCCGACCGCGCCGTTGCGTCCGGAGGGATCTCGCAGGGCCGCCAGGATTGCCTCGATCTGGGCCGCGCGGCCGGTGAAGTCTGGGATGGTCGGCGGTAGCTGCCATGGCATCGGCAGGGAGTCGATCGCGGCCGGGATCTCGGTGTCGGGCGCAGTGGGCCGGGCCTTGCGGCCCTTGCCTCGCGCAACGGCCAGGAACTGCGCGGCTTCCTCGGCGTTCAGACCGAGCGCTGCGGTCAGTGCCCGGACGGTGTCAATGCGTGGCCGGCTGCGGGTACCGCGTTCGAGGACGCTGATCGCCTGCTCGCTCAGGCCGGCCCGGTCGGCGAGGCCGGCCTGGGTCAGGCTCGCGCGAGTCCGGTACCTGCGCAGCAGTACGCCCAGGCTCTCCGTGGCCAAGTCACCCACCTCCCTCACTGATCGAATGCAGCCAGGTACGGCCTGTGTTGCATGCCGGAGCTAACTCTAGGAGGCCCGGCCGACCCGCGCTGGCGTTATCCACAGCCCGACTGGACCGGTTTGGCTGGTGCGGCAGATCACACCGAGGGAAAGCCAAACGATCGTTTGATGATTGCAATGGGTGTTCGGCCGCGGACGCTCCGATGACAAGACCTCTGAGAATGGTGGTCTGAACCGACCCGTAACCAAATTGCAAAGACCCCGGTTTTGGCCGGGGTCCTTGCTGTCTGTAGCCGCCTGGGTCAGGCGTTCGGGCGCTTACCGTGGTTAGCGCCCTTCTTCTTGCGTGCGCGGCGCTTGCGGCCGGTCTTGCCCATTAGTAAGCCTCCTTGTTACAACTGCAAAGAGTCACAGTCTCTCATATCACGGGAGAGTCTTCAGTCCGTGCGGCGGGTCACGGTCTGGCTTACAGTGTTTCGGCGCACGACGGATGAGCAAAATTCACAAGAGTCAGCGCCGCGCTGTCTGCCCCCCTGAAGCTCACCCCGCTGGGTTTCAAGACTACGCCGCTGATCGGAGGTGACTTACGATGGGCTCGGACAACTGGGACTGGTGACCAAACCCCTGAAGGCACTACATGACGTCAGCCTTACACCGAGCAGGGCTACGCCTGTTGGTCTCGGGAGTCGCCGTTGCGGCGATGGTCGTCTGTGTCATGTCTGCAATGACGCTGTCGAACTACCTGACGGTGTTCGGCCTCTGTGTGCTGGTCTTGATCGGCAGCGCGCTCAGGTCTCCGCATGGTCCGACGCAGGGCGCGTCCCTGGCGTCGATCGTGCTGATGTCCGTGTACGTGATCGCCGGACCCGCGGCAGCCGTGGTCGTGGCCGGTGTCGGCTCGCTGGTCCAGGCTCGGCGGGTTCCGATCATCAAGCGAGTGTTCAACAGCGGTCAGCGGATTCTTTCGGCGGCCGGGGGTGCCGTGGCCTATGTCGCTGTCGACGGTCCGATCGGCGACTCCGCCCTCCATGACGTCCCTCGGGCCATTGTTGCCGTCACCCTGACCGGCATCGTCCATCAGTGTGTCAACGCGCTGCTGATGTCCGGCGTCCTGTGGCTCGAGCGCGGCCGGACGGTCGTTCGCGCCTTCTTCCGCGAGGTCGTCGTCCCGACCGCCCTCCCGATGCTCGGTTACGGCTACCTCGGCCTGGTCATGGCGCTGATGTGGTTGAGCGGCCTCGGCGTGATTGCCGGTCTGCTCACCCTGGTCCCGTTGGTCGTCGCCCGCTGGGCTCTTTCGCAGGACGCGGTCGAGCGCGCGGCCCAGGCGGCCACGATGCGGGCGTTCATCCAGGTGATCGAGACCAAGGACTTGTACACCCGGGGTCATTCCGAGCGCGTCAGTGAGGGGGTCGGGATGCTCGGCCGGCACCTGCGCTTGCCCGGCGATCGGCAGCAAGCCCTGGAACATGCGGGACTGCTGCACGACGTCGGCAAGGTCGGCGTACCGACCAACATCATTCGCAAGCCCGGTCGACTGGACGACTCGGAGATGGACGCGATCCGCCTGCATCCCGCGCGTGGGGTGGAACTGATCGGCAACATCCCCTTTCTGGAAGAGGTCAAGTCGGCTGTCCTGCACCATCACGAGAAGTACGACGGGACCGGCTATCCGGCCGGCCTGAGCAAGGAGAAGATCCCGTATTTCGCGCGGATCATCGGAATCGTCGACGCGTTCGACTGCCTCACCTCCACCCGGTCGTACCGGCCGGCGCGCAGCGTCGAGGAGACGCTCGAGATCCTGCTCAAGGATCGCCACACCCATTTCGACCCGCAGTT
The DNA here is from genome assembly GCF_043197365.1 of Kribbella sp. NPDC049174. Classification (NCBI taxonomy): domain Bacteria; kingdom Bacillati; phylum Actinomycetota; class Actinomycetes; order Propionibacteriales; family Kribbellaceae; genus Kribbella; species Kribbella sp. NPDC049174. Next base: position 492,093 of record NZ_JBICSZ010000005.1, read on the forward strand.
GGTGGACGCGTTCGTCGAGGTCATCAAGCAGCAGGGCTGGGCGCCCGCGGCAGCGGAGCGGCCGGCGCCGAACGCCGAGGTCGAAGGGGCGATCGACCACGACGACCTGAGTCTGGGCAGTGCCGGCGGTGCCTCCGGATCGGCGGCCGGCCCGGAATGAGTACGCAGGGTGGGGCGGAAGGATCGGGGCTCCGAATCTGGGGCAGTGGCGTCGTGCTCGCTCTCGCCGGTGCTGTGCTGGGGCTCGCCGGGGTGGTGATCACCGCCGACAGAGGTGTGACGGAGTGGCCGTTCGTGGTGACTTTCGGAGTGCTCATCGCTGTCGGCGAGATGGTCCAGTTCCGGGTGGACCGGAGCAGGAACCGGGCGCCGATCGCGACCAGTGCCGCGCTGGGGTACTGCCTGCTCAGAGGACCGGAGGTCGCGACACCACCCGATGTGGCCCAGATCGTCGCTGTGACCGCCGTGGCAACCGCCATCGGCGTGATTCCACGGATCGTCGCAGGTCTGTGGTGGGACCCGGTCGTCTCGTGCCGGCGGCTGCTCTCGGTCGGTGCCGCAGCCGCAGTCTTCGCAGCGGTCACTCCGGACTGGTTGTACTGGGACGGTTCCAGTGCGCATGCACTCCCGTTGGTCGGCGCGATGCTCCTCGCAGTGCTGGCCGCCGCACTTCTCGACGCCATGGTCGGCGCCGGCCAGGCGACCGAACGCCACAACAGACCGTTCCCAGCCGCTCTGCGTGACGAGCTGGGAGTGACGGCGCGGATCGGAATGGCAATGGGCATCAGTGGGGTCCTGCTTGCCGCCGGGACCTCGATCGCAGGCCTGTGGGCTCCGCCGCTCGTCGTTGTTCCCTTGCTCCTCACCCAGTTCGCGTTCCGTAGGTATTCGTCGGCGCAGCGGACGTATCGGACCACGGTTCGGTCGATGGCTCGTAGTACGGAGATCGCGGGGTTCAGCAGTCCTGGGCAGAATGCGCGGACGGCTCAGTTGGCGGTTGCTCTGGGCCACGATCTGGGGTTGACGCCGGCGCGGATGGAGGCGTTGGAGTACGCCGCTTTGTTGTCGGGCGTCGGCCAGTTGGCGTTGGCGGATCCCAGTCCGGGTGGGGCTTCGCTGTTGCGGACACGGGAGGAGCGGCAGCGGGCGGCGGAGATCGGTGCCTCGGTCATCGAACGGTCCGGCGTGCTGGACCACGTCGCCGAGATCGTCCGGCACTCGAACGACCCGTACCGGCACGGCCGGGCCAGCAACGCCGACATCCCGGTAGAGAGTGGGATCGTCAACGTGGCGCTGGCTTACGAGCAGCTGGTCGGGGAAGGGACCGGGCAGTCGCCGGGCAAGGCGATGGAGTCGATCGGTCTGGGCATTGGCGCGGAGTACGACCCGGTCGTGGTCGAGTCACTCAGGAGGGTGATCGGCCGAGGCTTCCGCTTTTAGCCGAAGCAGTGCGGGCGTTCCCTCGCAGGGCTCCAGTTCGTCCCACACCGGCGCGGTTTCGGTCGGTATGCGGTGCGATCCGCCCATTCCGGCGTACAGCAGGAGGCCTGCGCCGGCGGCGATCAGGACGTCACCCGGGCTGACCGCCTGTCCGAGGCCGGGAAGAGCCACCGGTACGACGTCGCCGAGCCAAGGCAGTGTGGTCGTCGCGTCGGACAGTTCGTGGCGCGGATCGCTGACGAAGGGCCCTACACCGGCCCGGGCCAGGGCGTCGGCGGCGACCGGCATCGCGCCGTTCAGGGCGACCACCAAGGCGTTGCAGAAGAAGCCCAGCGCCAGCAGGCCGACCCCTGGGTGGCGGAGGTTCTGGCGGAGGAAGACCGCGATGCAGACCGCGGAGCCGATCAGGCCGACCGGGTACGCCGTACCTCCGGTGAGCGAGCCGAGGAACTGCCCGATCGCCGCGGCGGCCAGCCAGTGCACGCCGGTCAGGGAATTGTCGGCCAGCCGGGTGAGGCGTCCACCGGTCGCCCAGGCCGCACCCGCGGCGAGCACCATGACGAGGAGGACCAGCAACACCCTCGCGATTCTGCCGCGCCCGCACCGGAATCCCGGGCAAGCTGATCCCGCAGCGTGTCGACATAACAGCAAAGAGTGATGGCGGCCCCTCTCCGAGAGAAAAGGCCGCCATCAACCACCTAGGACTTGACCGGTGCCGCGCCGCCCTCGTCGAGGAGTTCGGGCAGGTCCTTCACCCCCGGGTCACCCTGGTCGGCCCGGTAGTCCGACGCGTGCGTGCTGTCCACACCGTCCGGAACCTTCAGCGCCCGGAACACCAGCGTCAGCACGACCACCACGATCAGGTTGAGCCCGAACGCGGTCAGCGCGATGTACGACTGGGTGTCGGTGAACGGGACGTTCGCCAGCGAGCCGCCGAAGTGTTTCCCGGTCGCCGGGTTGATCACGTTGTAGGCCTCGATGGTGCCGAACAACATCGCGATCGCCCAGCCGGCCAGCAGCGCCCACCGGTGGAACCACCGCGTGTACAGGCCGACCACGATCGCCGGGAACGTCTGCAGGATCCAGATCCCGCCGAGCAGCTGGAAGTTCAGCGCCAGCGTCTTGTCCAGCGTGAGGACGAACGCCAGCGCACCCAGCTTCACTGCCAGCGACGCGAGCTTGGAGACCTTCGCCTCCTGCGCTGGCGTGGCGTCGCGTTTGATGAAGTCGCGGTAGATGTTGCGGGTGAACAGGTTCGCCGCCGCGATCGACATGATTGCCGCCGGCACCAACGCGCCGACCGCGATCGCCGCGAACGCGATCCCGGCGAACCAGGACGGGAACTCCTGGTCGAACAGCCGCGGGATCGCCAGCTGCGGGTTCGCCAGCCCGTCCAGGCCCTTCACGTCCACGTTGGCCTTGATCGCCATGAAGCCGAGCAGCGCGAGCAGGCCGAGCAGCAGCGAGTACGCCGGCAGGATCGCGGCGTTCCGCCGGACGACGTTGCGGTTCTTGGTCGACAGCACCGCGGTCACCGAGTGCGGGTACATGAACAGCGCCATCGCGGAACCCAAGGCCAGCGTCCAATACGCCGAATAGCCCGACTCACCGGGGATGAACGCACCGACCGGCTTGCCGGTGTTCGGGTTGGTCGCGGTCAGCTTGGTCTCCGCGGCGTCGAAGATCGCACCCCAGCCGCCCAGCACGTGCGGCAGGTAGAAGATCGCCACCGCGATCACCAGGTAGATCAAGCCGTCCTTGACGAACGCGATCATTGCCGGCGCCCGCAGGCCGGAGGAGTAGGTGTACGCCGCCAGCACCGCGAACGCGATCAGCAGCGGCAGGTCCTTGGCCAGCAGGTTGTCGCCGCCGAGACCCATCGTCTCGAACACGGCCTGCATACCGACCAACTGGAGAGCGATGTACGGCATCGTCGCCAGGATGCCGGTCACCGCGATCGCCAGGGACAGCGCACGACTGCCGTACCGCCCGCCGACGAAGTCGGCCGGGGTCACGTAGCCGTTGCGGTGCGAGACCGACCACAGCCGGGACATGAAGATGAAGATGATCGGATAGACCACGATCGTGTACGGCACCGCGAAGAAGCCGCTGATCGCACCGGTGGCGTACATCGCGGCCGGCACGGCGATGAACGTGTACGCGGTGTAGAGGTCGCCACCGAGCAGGAACCAGGTGATGAACGTGCCGAACCCGCGGCCACCCAGACCCCATTCGTCCAGGCTCTCCATGCTGCCGGAACTGCGCCATCGGGCCGCCATGAATCCCATCACGGTGACGGCGCCGAAGATCACGATGACGATGATCAGCTGGACCCAGTCGACACTGTGATTCACTGGTCGCCCTCCTTGACCGTACCCGGATTGTCCGGGTTTCCGAGTCCTTCCGCCGCGCGCCGCTTACGCTCCTCGGTGCTCACCAGCCGGAAACAGATGCTGACCAGGATGGCGGAGAGGAAGACCCACAGGAACTGGTACCAGTAGAAGAACGGGAAGCCCCACAAGCGGGGCTCGTTCTTGGCGTAGGTGGACACCAGGAGCGGTACGACGACAGCGATCGCCAGCAGGACGCCGGAGATCCAGTACGCGGGTTTCACCGCGGACAATCGGGACACTGCAAACCTCCTCGGGACACAGGCGCAACGGAGCACGCTACCGTTCGTCCGGACAAGCGACCAGATCTTCAGGGTGGTTCATGGATAACGAACGCGCATGGCTGGTTCGGCGGGTCGTGCTGTCCGTTCTCTTCCTGCTGATCGTTGCCGTCCCGCTGTATCCGGAGCTGTTCGGCCTGGACGAGGTCACCCCGTTCGCGCAACTCGTGGCGTTTCGCCCGCAAGGATTGGCCGTCGTCCTGCTGCTGGGGCTGCTGATGCTGGTACGGCGGGGATGGCGGATCGCCGCCGTCCTGCTGATGGTGCTGGCGCTGACCGGGGCGGCGCTGACCGCTCCCCGGCAGTTCTCGGATCCGAAGCCGCCGTCGGCCGGGTCCCGGGTGCTGACGATCATGGTCGCGAACGTGCTCGGCGGTGGAGCCGACGCGGGTGCGGTGGCCAAGGTGATCCGGGAGCGCAGGCCCGATCTGGTTTCGTTGCCGGAGGCACAGGCCGACGTGCGCGAGGAGATCCGGGCGCAGCTGCAAGGCCTTGTCTACAACGGTTACACGCTGCAGCCGAGCGCGGCGGTGGAGAGTGCGACCAGTGTCCTGGTGTCGTCGTCACTCGGTGCGGTGCGGTTCGCCAAGGACCAGTCCGCGACGGCCTTCGGACACATCATCGTCACCGGAGGGAACCTGGGGGACGTGCGGCTGATCGCGTACCACGGGTTCCCGCCGTTACCGTCCGAGGTGACCACCTGGAAGCAGGATCTCGGGGTGCTGCGGCAGTGGTGCGCCCAGAATCCGCCGACGATCGTGGCGGGCGACTTCAACGCGACCACGGACCACGCGGACTTCCGGCACGCGCTCGGTTCGAATTGCCGCAGTGTGGCGTCGCTGACCGGCGCCGGGCTGGTCGGCACCTGGCCGTCGGACCAGCCGGCGGTCACGCGGACCCAGATCGACCACGTGCTGATCACCCGGCAGCTCGAGGCGGGCCGGTTCACGACGTACGCGATCGAGGGCAGCGATCACCGGGCTGTCGTGGCGACAGTCGCCGTACCTAGGACTGAGTAGAGGCCGGGCGGTAGATGTAGGGCTGTGAGGACTGCACGGCCTCGGTGAGCATCAGCAGCATGTCGGCACGGGCCTGGATCGGCCGGCCGAACAGCTCGTCGTCACCCGGGATCGGGAAGCCCTTCACCCCGATCGCCAGCTGGCTCAGCAGGACATGCAGTACGCCGCGGGCGTTGAAGACCGAGGGAGTCGGCCACTCCGGCAGCGTCTCGTGCATCAGCGGCTGCTGAGCCGCGGTCGCCGCGACCGGCTTCAGCCAGCGCTCCAGCTCGTCGCTGGTCAGCATGTTCCGGTGCAGGATCGTCATCACCGCGTGTGCGACCCGGTCGTGCTCCTCGTGCACCCAGCGGTACTGCGTGTCCTTGACGATCCGGTCGGCCAGTACGTCGAGCAGCGCCCGAAGCACTCCGGCGTCGCAGTGCCGTGACCGGGCCAGTGCACCGATCGCGTCCGCGCCGTGGGCCACCGCATGCGCCCAGCCGCAGTCCGGCACATACCCGCGCAGGTCGCGCTCCCGCAGCAGCCAGGTGGCCAGCCGGTCGCCCCAGCGCATCACCACCTCGTCGTGCACCAGGAACTCGGCGTTGTCGCGGTGGATCACCTCCGCCAGCGTCAGTGCGGTGAAGGACCGGCGGAAGACGGTGTCGGTGCCGTCCTCACCCAGCCCGTACGCCAGTCCGGCACACAGGCCGTCACCGAAGCCCGGCAGCAGGTCGTCGTACACCCCGCGCTCGAGCCAGGTCGCGAGCGTCGGGTACGCGAGCGCGTCGCGGATCTGCGGGTTGGTACTGGCGAGGCCGCGGACGAGCTCCTCGGTGAGGTCGGTCAGCGCACGGTCGCGCGGTACCGCGTAATCCGCGGCCATCACGTCCTGCCAGTACGTCGACTCCACCCGAGCATCCTTTCATCCGTGCCTGATCAATCAACACCTATCTACACCCATCTGTCGAGCGGACCACCGCAGGTACTGGTACAAGCCGTCGGTAGCATCGAGGCGTGCCGTCTCTGACCGACGTGGCCCGTAACCACACCACCCTGGACCAGGCCGACCTGGACCGCCTCCAGCTGCTCGTCTCCGACTGGCAGATGCTGGCCGACCTGTCGTTCGCCGACCTGGTGCTCTGGCTGCCGGACACCGAGGGCCTCGGCTTCTGGGCCGGGGCGCAGATGCGGCCCACCACCGGACCGACGGCGTACCTGGACGACATCGTCGGCAGTTTCATCCCGCGCGGCCGCCGGCACCTGCTGGACCAGGCCTACGACGGAGGCCGGATCTGCCGGGAGGGTGACCCGGAGTGGCGCGACGACGTCCCGGTCCGGGTCGAGACGATCCCGGTCCGCCGCGGCACCCGGGTGATCGCGGTGATCGCGCGGAACACCAACCTGCTCGGCGTCCGGACCCCGTCCCGGCTGGAGATCGCCTACCTGCAGAGCGCCACGGACCTGGCCCGGATGATCACCGACGGCATCTTCCCGTACGGCGGCGAGCGGCTGCTGTCCACCACGCCACGGGTCGGCGACGGCTGTATCCGGGTCGATCGGCACGGGATGGTGACGTTCGCCAGCCCGAACGCGTTGTCGGCGTACCGCCGGATGGGGCTCGTCACCGACCTGGTCGGGAGCCGGCTCAAGGACGTGACCGGCGAGCTGCTGCACAGCGGGCACAAGGTCGACGACGTACTGGCGTCGGTGCTGACCGGGCGGGCTGCCAAGGAACTCGAGATCGAGAACCCGGAGGCGACGCTGTTCCTGCGCGCGATCCCGTTGCGCGCCGACGGGCAGCACGTGGGGGCGCTGATCCTGCTCCGGGACGTGACGGAGCTGCGCAGCCGGGAGCGGGAGCTGGTCACCAAGGAGGCGACCATCCGGGAGATTCATCATCGCGTCAAGAACAACTTGCAGACGGTCGCCGCGTTACTCCGGATGCAGGGCCGGCGGATCACCGTGCCGGAAGCCCAGGCCGCGCTGGCCGAGGCGGTCCGGCGGGTCGGGTCGATCGCGATCGTCCACGAGACGCTGTCGGAGTCGTTCGACGAGCACGTGGACTTCGACGACGTCGCGGACCGGGTCGGGGCGATGGTGGCCGATGTGTCGACGGTCGCCACGTCCGTCGAGACCAAACGGTCCGGGAGCTTCGGCGTGCTGGACTCCGAGATCGCGACTCCACTGGCGATGGTGCTGACGGAGCTGATGCAGAACTCGGTGGAGCACGCTTTCCGGTCCCGCGACGGGGAAGAGGCCAGCGGCACCATCGAACTGTCCGCCGAGCGGTCGGTCGGCCGGCTGCGCGTCACCGTCGTCGACGACGGGCACGGTCTGCCGGCGAACTTCGACTCCGAACTGTCCGGCAATCTCGGCCTGTCCATCGTCCGCACCCTCGTCATCGGTGAGCTCGACGGCACCCTGGACTTCGGCCCACGCCATGACGGGAAGCACGGCGCCCAGGTCACCCTGGACATCCCGGTCAAGGACTAGCCCGAGGGGAAAGCGAAAGGCCCCGCGGGATGGTCCGCGGGGCCTCGAAAGTACTTGGTCAAGCGGTGCGGATGCGGGCGCGAGCGTTACGGCGCTTGAGGGCGCGGCGCTCGTCCTCACTCAGGCCGCCCCAGACACCGTGGTCCTGTCCGGCTTCCAGCGCCCAGGCGAGGCACTGCTCACGCACGTCGCAGCGACGGCACACCTGCTTGGCCTCCTCGATCTGCATGATCGCGGGCCCGGTGTTGCCGATGGGGAAGAACAGTTCCGGGTCCTCATCGAGGCAAACGGCCCGGTGGCGCCAATCCATGGCGGATCCCATCTCTCTCAGTAGTTGTCGTACGCTGTGAGCTTGGTCTGTGCCCAGGCAGCGCGGCTTTACTCGTGGTTCGTCTCGCACGGGGGGTTTGTGGTGCGAGGTGCTCGATCTAAGAACGTGTTGTGAACGTTTTCACGAACGAGACCATGTTCCCAATCTCAGGTGAGTGAAACAAGGGTTCTGGAGTTGTCGATCAGATCACAACACTTCCTTAACACTACGAACCGGTGCATAGCGGTTCGCCCCGTCCGTTAACCGGACAGAGACTCGTTCCCGCGATCACCCGTTCACTGCAAGTAACCGATCCAACGGCCTTCGGGTTACGCACAACCTCAAATCCCTGTGGGGCTGGGGTTCCTGCGGCCCGTGCGGGAACGCAGGAAGAGCAGGTGGTCGACCCGCGTGCCCGAAACACGTCCGGCACGGAGCGCCCAGGGAGTATCTCCTCACCCCGCGCAGATCACGCTGCACGGGCTCAGGAGACACGCCCTAAGCTGACGGACATGCCGACCGACCCCCCAGCTGCCGCCGTACCGAGACCGCTCAAGCTAGCCGCGGCTGTGGTCGCTGCGGAAGGGCTCGTGCTGGTCGTTCTCGGAATTGCCGAAGCATTTACGATCCAAAGCTCCCGGCTGGTCCTCGGACTGACCACCACCGCCTTCTTCATCCTGTACGGCGTGGGCCTTGGCGTCGTCGCCCGTGGGCTGTCCCGCGCGTCGACGTGGAGCCGGGGGCCGGCCGTGTTCGCCCAGCTGATCCAGATCCTGGTCGCCTACAGCTTCTGGGGCGGCTCGACCAAGGCGGTCGCGATCGCACTCGCCCTGGCGGCGGTCGGCGTACTGATCGGCATCTTCAACAAGGCGTCCACCGAAGCGCTGGCCGACGACCCCACCAAGGACCGTCCGGTCCTGTAGCTACTCCTTGAGCAGGCCGGCGCGGAGCTCGGTGAGGGTGCGGGCCAGCAGGCGGGAGACGTGCATCTGGGAGATGCCGATCTCCTCGGCGATCTGGGACTGCGTCATACCGCGGAAGAACCGCAGCGTCAGGATCCGCTTCTCCCGGGTGTCCAGCTGCGCCAGGAGCGGTTTCAGGGACTCGCGGTACTCCACGCTCTCCAGCGCCTCGTCCTCGCCGCCGAGGCCGTCCAGGACCGTGTTGGCGTCCGCCTCGTTCTGATCGGGGGCGTCCAGCGACAGCGTGTTGTAGGCGTTCGCGGACTCCAGGCCCTCGATCACCAGATCCGGCGACAGCCCCAGTCGCTCGGACAGCTCGGCGACCGTCGGTGCCCGGCCCTGCTCCTGGGTCAGCTCGGCCGTCGCCGCGGTCAGCGACAGCCGCAGCTCCTGCAGCCGCCGTGGCACCCGGATCGCCCAGCCCTTGTCCCGGAAGTACCGCTTGATCTCGCCGAGGATCGTCGGTGTCGCGTAGGTGGAGAACTCGACCCCGCGGTCGGAGTCGAACCGGTCGATCGCCTTGATCAGGCCGATGGTGGCCACCTGGACCAGGTCGTCGTACGGCTCGCCCCGGTTCCGGAACCGGCGGGCCAGGTGCTCCACCAGCGGCATGTGCAGTGCGACCAGGCCGTCCCGGGCCCCGATATGGGCCGGATCGCCCGGACCGGCGGCCGCCATCGCCCGGAACAGGTCGGCCGTCCGGGTGCGTAGATCGGGTGTTTCCTGGGGCTCGCCCAGGGTTCGTTCCTCAGTCACGCCTCCGCCTCGCTGGCGCTCGGCTCCGGCGTAACTGACAACAGTGCTCTCCCTATTGTTCGCTCGCTCACAGCTTCTCCGCGGCGGTGGCGGTTGCCGTCACGGTGATGGTGAGACGGCCGTCGATCGTCTCCGCGGCCGCGGACTCGACCAGTGCGGTCAGCACGGTCCAGCCGAACGAGGAGGTGTCGGGACGCCAGCCGTTCGGTACGACGGCGCTGGTCCGCACCGTCAGCTGTGGCGGGTCGATCTCGAAGACGCAGTCCAGCACGCCGTCGGACGCCTGCGGGAGGAGCAGCGCGCACGCCTCGTCGACGGCGATCCTCAGGTCGTCGATCGCGTCCACGGTGAAGTCGTTGCGAGCCGCCAGGTTGCCGACCACCGACCGCGGTACGGCGATGTACGCACTGTCCGCCGGAATGCTCAGACGGACCTCGGCGGATCGTCCGGTGCTTCCCACACTGCCTCCCTCGTGTCCGGCGGGTGATCGCCCCACCACGCCGTACATCTTCCACGCTGCACGCCCGCAATGCACGGCGAAGGGCCCGGCCTTGTGGACAAGGCCGGGCCCGGGCGGTGGAACTCAGCCGGTCGGCTCGACGTGGGTCGGGTCGAGGACGCGGCGCAGGAAGGTACGGGTGCGCTCGTGTGCGGGGTTGCCGATCAGCTCGGCCGGCGTGCCCTGCTCGACGATGACACCGGCGTCCATGAACACGACCCGGTCGGCCACCTCACGGGCGAACGCCATCTCGTGGGTGACCACGAGCATCGTCATCCCGTCCAGCGCCAGCTTGCGCATCACCGTGAGCACCTCACCGACGAGCTCCGGGTCGAGTGCCGACGTCGGCTCGTCGAACAGCATCAATGCCGGGTCCATCGACAGCGCCCGGGCGATCGCCACCCGCTGCTGCTGACCGCCGGACAGCTGGGCCGGATAGGCCGTCACCTTCTCGTTCAGGCCGACGCGTTCGAGGTTGGCCCGGGCGATCCGGTCCGCCTCCGCCTGTCTGCGCTTCAGGACCGTCGTCTGGGCGACCGTGCAGTTGGCCAGCACGGACAGATGCGGGAACAGGTTGAACTGCTGGAACACCATCCCGATCTGCTGCCGGGCGGCGTCCAGGTGGCAGTCGCGGTCGGTGATGTCCTCACCGCGGACGAACACCTGCCCTTCCTGCGGATACTCGAGCAGGTTGACGCAGCGCAGCAGTGTGGACTTGCCCGAGCCGGACGGGCCGATGACGCAGACGACCTCGCCCTCCTCGACGGCGAAGTCGATCCCACGCAGGACGTGGTTGCTTCCGAAGGACTTGTGCAGGTTCTTGATCTCGACCAGAGCCATCAGCGCGTCTTCGCCCCTCTCGCCTCGAGCCGGCGAACCAGGATGCCCAGCGGCAGGGTGATGATCAGATAGCAGAAGCCGGCGGTGACCAGCGGGGTCAGGTTCGAGTAGGTGTTGGCCAGATCCCGGCCGAAGCCGGTCAGCTCGTACCCGTCCGCGCTGACGCCGATGATGAACACCAGCGACGAGTCCTTCACCAGCAGGATCAGGTCGTTGGTCAACGGCGGCAGCACGATCCGGAACGCCTGCGGCAGCACGATCTTGCGGGTCGCCAGCCCGGGCGGCATGCCGAGCGAACGCGCCGCCTCGACCTGGCCCTTCGGGACGGCCTGGATGCCGGCCCGGATGACCTCGGCCATGTAGGCCGCGGCGACGATGCCCAGGGCCAGCCAGACCACGCCGTACGGATCCCAGGGGATCGTCAGGCCCTCGAAGGCCAGCGGCAGCAGGCTGAACGCGATGAAGACCACGATCGCCGGCAGGCCGCGGAAGAACTCGATGTAGGCGGTCGCGAGCCACCGGTACGGTCCGACGCTGCTCAGCCGCATCAGCGCCAGGATGGTGCCGCCGATCAGGCCGATCACGAACGCGCCGGCGGTGTACTCCAAGGTCTTGACCAGGGCTTGGAACAGGCCGTCCTCGACCGCCGCCTTGATGTACTCCGGTTTGAAGAAGACGTCGACGATCTGCTTCCAGTCCGCGGTGAACGCGGCGATCAGGATCAGCGCGATCAGGATCGCGTACTGGATCCAGCGGGAGCGCTGAGCCCGTTGCCGCGGGCTCAGCCCCTTCCGCTCAGCGGTGGCGGTGGGTTCGCTCACTTCTTCGGCTCAACCCCGAACCACTTCTTGTAGATCTCGTTGTACTGGCCGTCCGACTTGGCCTTGGTCAGCAGTTCGTTGAACTTCGCCACCAGTTTCGGTCCGCTGCCGTCCTTGAGCGCGCCGAACCCGTACTGCTCGCCGGTGTTGAACTCGGTGGCGATCGCCATCTCCGGGTTCGCCTTGACGAAGTCGTAGAGCACGCCGTTGTCGTTGATGGCGGCGTCGACCCGGCCGGACTTGACGTTGTTGGTCTGCAGCGCCAGGTCGTTGAACGGGATCACCGTGTAGCCGAACTGCTTGGCGTTGTCGTCGGCGTACTTCTTGCCGGTGGTGTCGGCCTGGGCGCCGATCTTCTTGCCCTTCAGGTCCTCCAGGCCCTTGATGCCGGAGTCCTTCTTGACCATCAGCACCTGGGTGGCGTCCATGTACGGATCGGTGATGCTGATCGCGGCCTGCCGCTCCGGGGTGATGGTCATCGCGCCCATGCCCATGTCGCACTTCTTCGCCTGGAAGGCGGCTCCGGAGGTGACCTGTGCCCACTCGATGTTGACGACTTCCTGCTCCAGGCCGAGATCCTTCGCGACCAGGTCGAGGAGATCGACGTCGAAGCCGACCACGTCGGCGCCGTCCTTGTACTGGAACGGCTTGTAGGGCAGGTGGGTGCAGACCATCAGCTTGCCGGACTTCACCAGGGTGATCCCGGCGGCGGCGGCCTTGTCCTCGGTTCCACCGCTGCCCGAGTCCGAGTCGCCGCCGCCACAGGCTGCGAGCGTGAGCGCGAGTACGGCGGTCGCGGCGACGGTGGCGCGGACGCGACTCTTGCGGAGGGTGGAGACGATGTTCATCGCGATACCTCTCGACACTGGAACTGGTACGCCGAACCGGTCGGTACCGGTCCGGATGCCGCATCCTGACACAGCAGACAGCCACGTGTCGGCTGCCGACTACGGCTGAGACCTCATCGTCACCCTGTTGCCGCCCGGATGCAGCCCTTGGGGCCGCTGTGGGCACCCTCACAGAGCAGACCAGTGCGGTGTGTGGTTTACTCGGTGCGACGGGTGACCCCCTGGCCGCGGCGTTGTTCGACGTACCCATTGATCGAACCGCCCACTCACTGTAACCAACCGCCTGCACGCTGTTTCTCCGAAGGGTCCCCGCATGGTCGCCCAGCCCCATCCGTCCGTCTCCGCCGTCACCGAGTCCGATCGGTACGCCGGTGACGCCGTCTTCGAGCTGCACCGCGGCGGCAAGATCGAGGTCACGTCCTCGGTCCACGTCCGCGACGCCGCCGACCTGTCCAAGGCCTACACCCCGGGTGTGGCCCGGGTCTGTACGGCGATCGCCGAGGACCCGTCGCTGGTCCGGCGCTACACCTGGAAGTCCAACGTGGTCGCGGTCGTGACCGACGGGACCGCCGTCCTCGGGCTCGGTGACATCGGCCCGGCCGCGTCGCTGCCGGTGATGGAGGGCAAGGCCCTGCTGTTCAAGGAGTTCGGCGGCGTCGACTCGGTGCCGATCGCACTCGACTGCACCGACGTGGACGAGTTCGTCGAGACCGTCGTCCGGCTGGCGCCGACCTTCGGCGGGATCAACCTCGAGGACATCTCGGCCCCGCGGTGCTTCGAGATCGAGCGGCGGCTGAAGGAGCGGCTGGACATCCCGGTGTTCCACGACGACCAGCACGGTACGGCGGTCGTCGTACTGGCCGCGCTGCGGAACGCGCTCCGGGTCACCGGCAAGTCGATCGAGGACATCCGGGTGGTGATCTCCGGAGCCGGTGCGGCCGGGGTCGCGTGCGCCCGGATCCTGCTGCAGGCAGGTGTCGGCGACCTGGCCGTTGTCGACAGCAAGGGTGTGCTGCACGAGGACCGCGCCGACCTGAACCCGGTCAAGCTCTCGCTGGCCCGTGACACCAACACCGGCGGGCTGTCCGGCCGGCTGGTGGACGCGCTGGACGGCGCGGACGTGTTCCTCGGCGTGTCCGGTGGGACGGTGCCGGAGGAGGCGATCTCGCGGATGGCCGATGGGTCGATGATCTTCGCGCTGGCGAACCCGAACCCCGAGGTGCACCCGGACATCGCGCACCGGCACGCCGCCGTGGTTGCGACCGGACGCTCCGACTTCCCGAACCAGATCAACAACGTGCTCGCGTTCCCCGGCATCTTCCGCGGTGCCTTCGACGCGAACGCCTCCCGGATCACCGAGGGGATGAAGCTCGCGGCAGCCGACGCGCTGGCCGGCCTCATCACCGAGGACGACCTGCGCCCGGACTACATCATCCCGTCGCCGTTCGACGCCCGCGTCGCCCCGGCCGTCGCGACCGCGGTGGCCGCCGCGGCCGAAACCGACGGGGTCGCCCGGGCCTGATCAGCCGCGGACGACCATGCGTTCCCACCACTGGCCGGCTCGGTTCAGCATCTGTACGTCGTGGCCGCCGGACTCGACGTAGCCGGTCATCGCGAGCCGGGAGTAGACGGCGGACATCGCGCCGCGGCCGGAGCCGTCGTACCAGCCGCCACGGCGGATGTCGTCGTCTCCGGTTCCGGGGAACGTGGTGCGCTCCAGGTCGAGCCACGGGAAGCCGGTCGGGACGGCGAGCTGGGTGGCCTCGATGAACCGGTGCGTGTACTGGATCTTCGCGTCCAGTCCGTGCCAGAACAGTCCCGGTGCGAGCACGCTGCGCGGGGGAGTACCCCGCCAGTACGACGCCAGCCAGGCGGCCGCATGCGGCACCTTGACCCGGTTGTCGCGGACCGCCTTCAACGCCGTACCCATCTGGGCGATCGCGTTCGGGGACCAGCCGTAGGTGATCAGATACGGGTGCTCTCCGGTCTCCTCGCCGATCTCGTACGTCGCGCCGTCGAGCGGGAACCCGGCCGGTGCGCCGGCGTAGACCAGGTCGGGATCGATCTCGGTGGTGCCGAGCAGGTGCCGCGTTCCGGCCGCGGCGGCGTCGTTGTAGGTGGCGGACTGGAAGCGGCCGTACCCGACGGCGAGTGCGCGGACCGCGGCGTACTGGTCGAGTGACAGCATCGACGGCGCCCAGTGCTCCACGTCCCAGCTGCCCATGTTGCCGTCGTCACCGGCGACGAAGTGCGGGAAGGCGCCGACGTACCGGTCGTTGCGGAACGCCGAGACGGCTTCCTGACGGGTGTACTGCAGTGCCGCCACCCGATCCAGCATGGCTTGGGCCGCGGCGTCGACGGACCGGATCCGGGCCGGGTCGCCGGACCGCTGCTCGAGGTACTCGGCGTAGTTGACGAGCAGCTCGGCCCGCCCGGTCAGGGTGCGGATGTCGCCGGTGCCCAACACCGTGTCGGGCTGCGCGGCGTACAGGTCGAGGAGCGCGGTCAGGTACGTCTCCAGGTTGGCGCGCAACCGCGGATCGCCTTGCAGGTAAGGGCTGCGCAGCATCTGCAGGGCGATGTCCGTGTTCATGTGGCCCGGCCGCCGCTGCAGGATGTAGTCGAGCAGTTCGTCGGCGGTCTGGCGCTGCCGTGGGTCGCCGGTCACGTCGTACATCGCCGCCAGTGCGGCGTGCGCATGCGACGCGCCCTCGAGGCCCCGGCCGGTGGCGACGCCGTCGGCGGTGATCTGCAGGTAGGCGCCGGTGACCTGTGCGGTCGTCGCGGCCGGCGCCGGCACGGTCTGTCCGGTCAGCAGGGCGGTGGTCAGGGAGGCAGCCACCAGGAGACGGAACATCGGTCCTCCTCGAGAATTTCGGTCAGGGCCGTTATTACCGCGAAAGGGGGCGAGCTAAACTCCGACACTGATGTGAGAGTCGGAGTGAGGTGGTGATCGCGTGCGGATGCGGGAGATGGTGGCCCGGACCGGCGTCAGTGAACGGTTGTTGCGGTACTACGAGGACCAGGGGCTGTTGAAGCCGGAGCGGCTGCCGAGTGGGTACCGGGAGTACGCCGAGAGCGATGTGGACCTGGTGGGGCGGATCCGGACGTTGCTGGCGGCCGGGTTGTCGACCTCGACGATCGCGCAGGTGCTGCCGTGTGTGACCGAGAAGCTGGAGCCGACGTGCCCGGTGCTGATCGACCAGTTGCAGCACGAGCGCGACCGGATCTCGGCGTCGATCAAGGCGCTGGAGGAGTCGCGGCAGTTGCTGGACGGCGTGCTTTCCACTCCCATGGTGAATTCGGTAACTGACTCGGCGCAGACCACCCCCTAGGGTGGTACGCATGCTTGCTGCCTACGCCGCCAAGTTCGACGCCGACGACCCGATCGCCGCACTGGAGGTGGGGGAGCGCCCCGACCCGACGGTGCCCGAGGGGTGGGTGACGATCGACGTACGGGCGACTGCGCTCAACCACCACGACCTGTGGTCGCTGAAGGGCGTCGGACTGGCCGAGCAGAACCTGCCGATGATCCTCGGGTGCGACGCGGCCGGGATCGACGCGGATGGCAACGAGGTCGTCGTGCACGCGGTGATCTCCGACCCGGCGTGGAAGGGTGACGAGACGCTCGACCCGAAGCGGTCGCTGCTGAGCGAGCGCTACCAGGGGACGCTGGCCGAGAAGGTCGCCGTCCCCGCGCGGAACGTCGTACCGAAGCCGGCCGGGCTGAGCTTCGAGCAGGCCGCGTGCCTGCCGACCGCGTGGCTGACGGCGTACCGGATGCTGTTCACGCAGTCGGGGCTGAAGCCGGGCGACACCGTGCTCGTGCAGGGCGCCGGTGGTGGGGTGGCGACTGCGTTGATCACGCTGGCGCGGGCCGCGGGCATCCGGGTCTGGGCGACCAGCCGGGACGACGGGAAGCGGGCGAAGGCGCTCGAGATCGGCGCGCACGACGCGTTCGAATCCGGGGCGCGGCTGCCGGAGCGGGTCGACGCGGTGATGGAGACGGTCGGTCAGGCGACCTGGTCGCACTCCCTGAAGTCGCTGAAACAGGGCGGCACCCTGGTCATCTCCGGCGCGACGAGCGGCCAGGCGCCGAAGTCGGCCGAGCTGAACCGGATCTTCTTCCTGCAGTTGCGGGTCCAGGGCTCGACCATGGGCACCCGGGTCGAGCTTGCCGAGCTCGTCCAGTTCATGGCGAACGCGGGCATCTCGCCGCACATCGACTCGGTGCTCCCGCTGGCCGACGCCCGCAAGGGCTTCGCCAGGATGAACGAGGGCGACGTCTTCGGCAAGATCGTCTTTACTGTCTGAATGCGACCGGAGATCCGCCAGGCCACGGCGAAGGATGCCGAGGCCGCGGCCTGGTGCCACCTGCTCTGCTGGCGGGAGGCGTACGCCGGCCTGGTCGAGGCCGACGTACTGGCGGAGCGGACCAGCGACCTGGAGCGCCGGACCGAGCGCTGGGCGCACGCGACGGCCGAGGGATGGATCCGGTGGCTCGCGGTGAACCCCGATCCGGAGGCTGCCGTCCAGGACCGGGTGATCGGCTTCTCGTCGGCCGGGCCCGCGCGTGACGACGATGCCCCCACGCCCTTGGAGCTGTTCGCGATCTACGCCCGGCAGGCGTGGTGGAGCACCGGGCTGGGCGCCCGCCTGCTGGAGGTTGCTGTCGGCAAGGACCCGGCCAGCCTGTGGGTGTTCGAGGACAACCGTCGGGCCCGGACGTTCTACCGGCGCAACGGCTTCGTCGAGGACGGTGTCCGCAAGCACGATCCGTACTTCGGCCTGATGGAGATCCGGATGGTCCGGCACTGACGTTTCACGCCCGAAACATGCGCGTCGCACCGGGGCAATCGAACTGGACCAGTCTGGTCCTACCGCAGGAAACCCCCGCGGGTTCGATCCGCCCGATCGATGAGCGACCAGGAGTGCCCATGAGGCCGACCTTGACGGTGATCGCCGACCCCGCCGACCGCTGGATGATGAAGGCCGCCTGTGTCGGCCAGGCGCCGGCGTACGACGAGACCGCCACCCAGTGGGAGCAGCGCAAGGCCCAGGCCGTGTGCCTGACGTCCTGCCCGGTGATCGAGGAATGCCGCGAGTGGGCCCGCCGGACCAAGTTCACCGGCACCGCGGCCGGCGAGAAGTTCCTCTACGGCCGCCGCCGCGGCCGCCCCGGCCCGCAGGAGCGCCGCCGCCCTTCCATCGTCGAAGAGCAGCAGGCCAGCTGAGGTCAGACCTCGACAAGCTCGTCGGCGCGCTCCGCGCCGGCGGGCTTTTCCGTCCGCCGGAACGGCGAGGTGATCGTCGGCAGGATGTACTGCCGGTTGCGGACCAGCGCGACCACCGTGAGCGCCAGGTAGACCCCGCACAGCACGTATCGCCCGGTCTGACCCGGTACGGCGAACTGCACCGCGAACAGCCCCAGCAACGTCCAGGCCGCCCAGCGCGGGAAGCGAAGGCTCAGCAGGACCGCTAGACCCAGCAGCGTCTGCGTCGCGGTGAGCAGGAACTCCTCGACCTGACGCCCGTCCAGATGCAGGGCAGCGGATCCGCCACCGATCATGTACGCGATCGGCAGGCTGCCGATCAGCAGGGTCCACTGGTTCACCTTGGCCGAGATGAGCAGCCCCAGTGCGGCCCCGCCTTTGCCCCGCCAGGCGAACAGCAGCGCCACGATGAACTCCGGTGCCTCCGAGGCCAGCGGAGCCAGCCACTGCACCAGCAGGAACTGGTCGATCCCCAGTGCGTGGCCGCCCTCGACCAGTGAGTCCGCGAACGGCTCGGCCGCCATCAGGATCACCAGGGCCGCCGTCACGAACATCCCGATCACCGCGGTCCGCCGCTGCACCGTCGGCAGTGCGCCGATCCGCGCGGCCGGCCCGATCAGGTCCGGCTCCTCGTCGTGCCCGGACGCGGCCGCCCGCCACAGGTAGTACCCGAAGAAGGCCAGCAGCCCGATCCCCAGCACGAGGTGGATCTGCCCGGTGACCGGGATGACGAACGCGACCACGCTTGCGATCCCCAGGAAGCCGAGCTCCCGCTTGTACCCGGAGTCCAGCACCAGCGCCTTCACCGTCCGCCCGCTGCGCCGCGAGGCGACGTACAGGCTGATCAGTACGACGCTGGACCAGCCGAGGCCGAGGAGTAGCCGGTTGGAGCCGGTCATGTTGGCCGCGGCGTACTGCACGTACGCCGGGTCGCTGCCGGCCGTGTGCGCGAAGTAGAGGTCCACGGCGTACTCGGGCAGGACCGCGATCACCGCGAGCAGCGCGATCGCCAGTCCGCCGGAGATGTCGACCTCCGCGGCCTCGGCGGCCCAGGCGAGCACGAACGACGCGGCGACCACGCCGAGACCGAAAACCACGATCGCGAGCGGTGCCGACGGATGCACCCCGGACAACCGGAGGGCAACGGCCGGAAGCGCTGCGGCGAGGCAGAGGAACACAGGGCGGAGGGCTCTGGGCATGTCTCAAGGCTGCCATCGTTTTAACACTTTCGCAATTGCGAAAGTATGAGACCGTCGTCACCGCGGCCCGGCGTGCTGTCGCCTGACCGGTCCAGCGGTCACAATGACTGCGCGATGACCACATCCCCTGAACCGACGAAGGCGCAGCTCGAATCCGCCGCGGGCACCTTCGCGATGCTCTCCGCACCCGTCCGGTTGCACCTGGTGTCACTGGCGGCGCAAGGCGAGTACGACGTCGGCACACTGGCGGACCGGGTCGGAGTCAGCATCGCCACCGCGAGCCAGCACTTGGGCAAATTGCGGCTGGCCGGCATCATCACCGCCCGCCGCGAGGGCCGGCGGCACATCTACACCGTCGACGACCCCCACGTGCTCAACCTGGTCGACCAGATCTTCGAACACATCGCCCCCGACGGTTCCCTGGCCCCCGACCCACCCCGCCGCACCCGGCCACCGCACACGGACTAGAAAAACGAATGCCCTCCGCCGTCGGCGGAGGGCATGTCGGTCCGGCTGGAACAGCTGGAGGATCAGTCGTCCTCGTCGTCGAGGCGGGCCAGCCAGGTGGCGAAGCGTTCGATCGGGGTTTCGAACTCGGGGTTCAGGTCGACGAACTCGCGCAGCCGTTCGGCCACCCAGGCCAGCGTGACGTCGTCCTCGCCACGCCGGCCCTCGAGTTCCTCGATCCCTCGGTCGGTGAAGTACACGTCAGCTGAACGCCTGCTTCAGCAGCGTGGCCTGCTCGGCCTGGTGCGCGCCCATCGAGCCCACCGAGGTCGCCGACATGGCCGGCCGGGAGACCCGGTAGAACGGCCTGCCGCCGAGGTGCTCGGTCAGGTTCAGCGCCATGAACGGCCACGGGCCTTGGTTCGCGGGCTCGTCCTGGACCCAGCGGATCTCGGCCGCGTTCGGGTACTTGGCCAGCTCCGCGACGATCTCGTCGGCCGGCAGCGGGTAGAGCTGCTCGACCCGGACGACCGCGGTGCTGAGCTTGTCCGGCTCCGCCTTCTTCCGCTCGGCCAGCAGGTCGTACGCGATCCGGCCGGAGGCCAGGATGACCCGCTCGACGGTGGCCGCGGTGGCCTCCGCCTCGACGTCGCCGATGACCGGCCGGAAGGCGCCGTGGGTGAGCTCCTCCGGCTGCGACACCGCCTCCTTGCGCCGCAGCAGCTGCTTCGGCGTGAACACGATCAGCGGGTTGTGCTCCTCGCCGAGGGTGTGCCGGCGGAGCAGGTGGAAGTACGACGCCGGCGTCGACGGCTGCGCCACGGTCATCGCGTTCTCGGCGCACAGCGACAGGAACCGCTCGATCCGGGCCGACGAGTGGTCCGGGCCCTGGCCCTCGTAGCCGTGCGGCAGCAGCAGCACGACACCCGACTTCTGGCCCCACTTCGCCTCACCGGCCGAGATGTACTCGTCGATGATCGACTGGGCGCCGTTGACGAAGTCGCCGAACTGCGCCTCCCACAGGGTCAGCGCGTCCGGACGGGCCACGGAGTAGCCGTACTCGAAGCCGAGTGCGGCGTACTCGCTCAGCAGCGAGTCGTAGACGTGGAAGTTCGCCTGGTTCTCGTCCAGGTTCTGCAGCGGGACGTAGTCCTGGCCGTTGACCCGGTCGATGATCGCGGCGAACCGCTGCACGAACGTGCCCCGGCGGCTGTCCTGACCCGCGAGCCGCACCGGCCGTCCGGCCAGCAGCAGCGAACCGAACGCGGTGATCTCCGCGCTGGCCCAGTCGATCGGACCCTGGGTGATCGCGGTCGCCCGGCGCTGCAGTTGCGGCAGCACCTTCGGGTGCACGGTGAAGCCCTCCGGCAGCGTCGTGTGCGCGTCGGCGATCTTCTTCAGGATCTCGGGCGTCGTCGCGGTCGCGTCCGGGCCCTCCGGCTTGTCCGGGTAGACCGGGACGGTCACGTACGGCGCCGGGGTGTCCGGCTGGCTCTTCGCCTCGCGAACCTCGGTGAACACCCGCTCCAGCCGCTGCTGGAAGTCCCGCATCGCCTGCTCGGCCTCTTCGACCGTGATGTCGCCGCGGCCGATCAGGGCCTCGGTGTAGAGCTTGCGGACGGACCGCTTCTGCTCGATCAGGTCGTACATCAGCGGCTGGGTGAAGCTCGGGTCGTCGCCCTCGTTGTGACCGCGGCGGCGGTAGCAGACCAGGTCGATGACGACGTCCTTGTTGAACGCCTGGCGGTACTCGAAGGCCAGGTCGGCAACGCGGACACAGGCCTCGGGGTCGTCGCCGTTCACGTGGAAGATCGGTGCCTGCACCATCCGGGCGACGTCGGTGGAGTACATCGACGAGCGCGACGAGGCCGGCGAGGTGGTGAAGCCGACCTGGTTGTTCACGATCACGTGGATCGTGCCGCCGGTGCGGTAGCCGCGCAGCTGGGACAGGTTCAGCGTCTCCGCCACCACGCCCTGGCCGGCGAAAGCCGCGTCACCGTGCACCAGCACCGGCAGCACCGGGAACGCGGCGCCGCGGTCCAGGATGTCCTGCTTGGCCCGGACGATGCCCTCGAGCACCGGGTCGACGGTCTCCAGGTGGGACGGGTTCGCCGCCACCGAGACCTTGATCTTGTCGCCGAACTCGGAGACGAACTCGCCCTCGGCGCCCAGGTGGTACTTGACGTCACCGGAGCCCTGCACGGTCCGCGGGTCGATGTTGCCGTCGAACTCGCGGAAGATCTGGCCATAGGACTTGCCGACGATGTTGGCCAGCACGTTCAGCCGGCCGCGGTGCGCCATCCCAATGACGACCTCGTCCAGGCCGGCGCCGGCCGCCTCCTCGCACAGCTCGTCGAGCAGCGGGATGGTGGTCTCGCCACCCTCGAGCGAGAAGCGCTTCTGGCCGACGTACTTGGTCTGCAGGAAGGTCTCGAACGCCTCGGCCTCGTTCAGCTTGGCCAGGATCCGCAGCTGCTCCTCGCGCGGCGGCTTGGTGTGCGGCCGCTCGACCCGCTCCTGCAGCCACCGGCGCTGCTCGGGGTCCTGGATGTGCATGTACTCGATCCCGGTGGTCCGGCAGTACGAGTCACGCAGGATGCCGAGGATCTCCCGCAGCTTCATGAACTTGCGGTCGGTGGCCTGGCCGAACGACCCAGTGGCGAACTCGCGGTCGAGGTCCCACAGGGTCAGGCCGTGCGTGGCCACGTCCAGGTCGGGGTGGCTGCGCTGCTTGTACTCCAGCGGGTCGGTGTCGGCCATGATGTGACCGCGCACCCGGTAGGCGTGGATCAGCTCCAGGATCCGGGCCTGCTTGCTGATGTCGTCCTCGTGGCTGTGCGGGAGGTCGGCGGCCCAGCGGATCGGCTCGTAGGGGATCCGCAGCGACTGGAAGATCTCGTCGTAGAAACCCTCCTGGCCGAGCAGCAGCTGGTGCAGCCGGCGCAGGAACTCACCCGACTGGGCGCCCTGGATGATCCGGTGGTCGTACGTCGAGGTCAGCGTCATGACCTTGCTGACCGCGAGCTTGGCCATCGTCTCGTCGGCCGCGCCCTGGTACTCCGGCGGGTACTCCATCGCGCCGACGCCGATGATGCAGCCCTGCCCGGTCATCAGCCGCGGCACCGAGTGCTGGGTGCCGATGGTGCCGGGGTTGGTCAGGCTGATCGTGGTGCCCTGGAAGTCCGGCAGCGCCAGCTTGTTGTCCCGGGCCCGCCGGACGATGTCCTCGTAGGCCATCCAGAACTCGGCGAACGTCATCGTCTCGGCGGCCTTGATCGACGGCACCAGCAGCTGCCGGGTGCCGTCGGGCTTCTGCATGTCGATGGCCAGGCCCAGGTTGATGTGGGCCGGCTGGACCAGGGTCGGCTTGCCCTCGGTCTCGTCGTACGACGCGTTCATCTCGGGCAGCGTCTTCAGCGCCTTCACCAGCGCCCAGCCGATCAGGTGGGTGAAGGAGATCTTGCCGCCGCGGGCGCGTTTGAGGTGGTTGTTGATGACGATGCGGTTGTCGATGAGCAGCTTGACCGGGACCTGCCGGACGCTGGTCGCGGTCGGGACCGAGAGGCTGGTCTCCATGTTCTGCGCCGTCCGCGCGGGCGCGCCGCGCAGGATCTTCCGCTCCGTGTCCGTGGTGGTCTCGGGAGCGGGCTTGGTCTGGGCGCTGGGCGGCTGGTTCACCGTGCCTCCGGTCGGGGCGGCGCTGGTGGGAGCCGGCGCTGCTTGTGCTGCGGGTTGGTTCTGCTGCGGTACGGCGGCCTGCGCACCGGCCGGCGGTGTTGCGGCCGCTGCGGCCGGAGCTGCGGCAGCAGGGGCAGCGGCGGTGGCCGCGGCTGCGGGCTGGCTCGAGGCGGGCGCGGACGCGGCCGTGCCGCGGCTCGGCGCCTCGGGGGTCTTGTTCTCCGACACCGCGTCGGGCCTGGGAGCGTCGGCCGGGGCGGTGGTCACCGGCTTCGCGTCACCTGGCGTATAGGTCTTGAAGAAGTCGAGCCACGCCGGATCCACTGATTTCGGGTCCTGCAGATACTTGTCGTACAGCTCGTCGACCAGCCATTCGTTAGCACCGAAGGCTGCTAGTGGATTCGTGTCTGATGGCTCGGTGGCCACTTGGCAGTTCGCCTCTTCCGATCGGTCCGTTACCGCGGTGGTTACTGCTGATGTTATGGGGGCATCCCCAGGGCAAGGCTAATAGCACGCCGACCACTTCCACAGTCCGGGATCACCGGACCAGTGCGTCGAGTGGTCGGGCCCTCCCGGCTTGATCGTTCGAGGCCTGAAACACTGTGCTGGCAGGTGTTTCAGCTCACCGAGCACCCGTCCGGATGTGAGCGACCCGGCCGAAGGCCGGACGGAGTGCCGGACGCCTTACAGAAGTGGGATTCCGGCACTCCCCGCCGTGACTCTGGGTACAGCGATTGAGCCTGACTGGCCACTGTATGCAACTGAGCACTAGCCGTCCGTGGTGATCATGACTGCGCAGAAATGTGGCGAACCTCACGCTCCGGATCAGTCCAGTTCGTCACCACTGGGCTCACCGCGCTTGTGCACGCGGTCGGGATGCTATGTTCTGGATATTATATATCCAGAATCTATCGAGAGGACCCGCCCGATGATCACCAACCCGGCAGAACTGCACGACCCGACCGGCTTCGGCTACAGCCATGTGGCCGGCGTCGGGGACCTCGTCTTCGTCGCCGGCCAGTACGCCTCCGGCTCCGACGGCCAGGTGCCGGTGGCGGGGTTCGCCGAGCAGGTCGAGCTGGCGTTCGACAACCTCGGGGTCGCACTGCGCTCGGCCGGCCTCGACTACGCCGACGTGTTCCAGCTCCGCACGTACGTCGTCGACCACACGCCGGACAAGCTCGCCGTCGTCGGTGCCGCCATCGCCCGCCGCTGGCCCGGCAGGCCGCCCGTTCAGACGCTCCTCGGCGTCGCCGCACTCGCGCTTCCGGACATGAGCTTCGAGGTGGATGCGATCGCCGTACGCCGCTGAGCAGGGGTTGGCGGCATACTGACCAAATGGCGTTGACGGATGAGGCGATCGTCAAGATCAAAGGGATGATCACCTCGGGGGAACTGGGGCCGGGGGATCGACTGCCGAAGGAGGCGGATCTCGCGGCGCGGCTCGGCCTGTCGCGGAACTCGCTGCGCGAAGCGGTCAAGGCGCTGACGCTGGTGAACGTGCTCGACGTCCGGCACGGCGACGGCACGTACGTGACCAGCCTGGACTCGGCGCATCTGCTCGATGCGCTGAACTTCATGGTCGACCTGCATCGAGACGACTCGGTCCTGCAGTTCTTCGAGGTACGACGCTTGCTCGAGCCGGGGGTGGCCGCGCTGGCCGCCGTACGGATCAGCAAGGAACAGCTGACGGAGTTGCGGTTGCTGTGCAGCGACCTGACCCCGGACGCGCCGGTGGAGGAGTTGGTCGCCAACGACCTGCGGTTCCATCGCGCGATCGCCGAGGCGACCGGGAACCAGGTGGTCTGCTCGCTCCTGGACGGCATCTCCGGCGCGACCCAGCGGGCCCGGATCTGGCGCGGCGTCACCCAGGCCGGCGCGGTCGAGCGGACGCTGTCGGAGCATGCCGCGATCCTGGATGCGATCGAGATCGGTGACGCGGAGGCGGCCCGCGCCTGGATGACCGCCCACATTGCCGGCGTCGAGACCTGGCTCCGCAAGGCCCCCTGAGTTCTGGGTACTGGGGTGGCATGGCCTTCGAGCCGCCTCCACCGCGCAGTGCCCTGACGCTTCGGCTGGTGCTGTCCTGCTTCGGCGTGACGATGTGGATCACGGCGGCGATCCTGTTCGCCGCGTACCACGTCCCGGCCGGGTGGGTGATCGCCTGCGTCGTGCTGGCGGTCGTCGCCCTGGTCGACCTGGTGATCGTTGCCTGGCGCAAGCGCCGGATAAATGGTTGAAGCGGTGAAGCGGGGCCCGTAACCTTGTCTGCGTCCCATTCCCGACGTCAGGGGTCTGCGTTGTAGCTCCGAGGTCTTCTTTCAGCCGGTGATCGCCACCCGTCGCGGTGTGCGGTCTCGTCCGAGACCTCTTTCTGGAGCACACGCACATGAGTCATTCCCTGTCCTGTACGGACCTCTTCTTCGCCTGGCCGGACGGCGACGTCCTGTTCGACGGGCTCAGTTTCGTCGCCGGTCCCGTCCGGTCCGGACTCGTCGGCCGCAACGGCGCCGGCAAGTCGACGCTGCTCCGGCTGATCGCCGGCCGGCTCAACCCGCAGCGCGGCACGATCCGCGTGAGCGGCGAGCTCGGGTACCTGCCGCAGGACCTGACCCTGGACACCACGCTGCGCGTCGACCAGGCGCTCGGCATCGACGCGATCCGCCGCGCCATCACCGCGATCGAGTCCGGTGACGCGTCGGAGCAGAACTTCGCCGTCATCGGTGACGAATGGGACGTGGACGAGCGGGCCGAGGCACTGCTCGGCAAGCTCGGCCTCGGCGCGATCGACCTGGATCGCAATGTCGGTGAGCTGTCCGGCGGCGAGACGATCCTGCTCGGGCTGGCCGCGGAGTTGCTGCGGCGTCCCGACGTACTGCTGCTCGACGAGCCCACCAACAACCTGGACCTGCGGGCCCGGCGGCATCTGTACGACGCCGTCGACCAGTTCCGCGGTGCGCTGCTGATCGTCAGCCACGATCGGGAGTTGCTGGACCGGGTCGACCAGATCGGCGACCTGCGCAAGGGCGACATCACCTGGTACGGCGGCAACCTGACGGCGTACGAGGAAGCGGTGGCGGTCGAGCAGGAGGCGGCCGAGCGGATGATGCGCTCGGCGGAGGCCGACGTCCGCAAGCAGAAACGCGACCTGATCGAGGCGCGGATGAAGATGGACCAGCGCCGGGCGCGCGGCCAGCGGGCGTTCGAGCAGGGCGGGATCCCGAAGATCATCGCCGGTGGGTTGAAGCGGTCCGCACAGGTGTCGGCCGGCAAGCACCTCGGCATGCAGTCCGAGCGGCTCGAGTCGGCGCAGGAGGCGCTGGCCGAGGCTGAGTCGCTGGTCCACGACGACGACACGATCCGCGTCGACCTGCCGAAGACCGCCGTACCGGCCGGGCGGATCGTGCTGCGGCTCGAGGATCACGTCCTGCGGACCGGTGCGCAGGTGGAGCTGGAGATCCGCGGTCCGGAGCGGATCGCACTGACCGGTCCGAACGGTGCCGGCAAGACGACGTTGCTGGAGTCGGTCACGGTGGGGGAGTTGCCGGTGGTGCCGTACCGGTTGCTGCCACAGCGCCTCGATCTGCTGCAGGACGACCTGTCGATCGTCGACAATCTCGCCTTGCTGGCGCCGAGTACGGAGAACCAGGAGCGCCGGTCGCGCTTGGCCCGCTTCCTCTTCCGTGGGCGTGCCGCCGATCAGTTGGTCAGCACGCTGTCGGGTGGTGAACGCTTCCGGGCGACCCTGGCCGCCCTGCTGCTGGCCGAGCCACCACCGCAGTTGCTGATGCTCGACGAGCCGACCAACAACCTCGACCTGGCCAGCGTCGCCCAGTTGAAGGACGCGCTCTCGTCGTACAGCGGTGCGCTCCTCATCGCGAGCCACGACCTCCCGTTCCTCCGCGACATCGGCATCACCCGCTGGGTCGAGCTCACCCCCGAGACTCTCACCGACATCGAACCGCTGTAGTACGACGTCCGCGACTGCCCCGTCATCCGGCTGGATGGCGGGGCTGTTTCGTGTGCGGGGGTTGAGATCAGATACCCCTAGGGGGTATGGTCCGGGGTATGGATGAACATCACGAGCACTCAGGGCATGACGCGCACGCCGGCCACGCGGGCGGGCATGACGGTGGACATGCGGGCGGGCACGCTGGGCATGGGGATCATGCGGCGCAGTTCAAGGACCGGTTCTGGGTCAGCCTGGGGCTGGCGGTGCCGGTGGTGTTCTTCAGCGAGATGTTCGCCGACCTGCTCGGGTACATGCCGCCGGAGTTCCCCGGCTCGGGCCTGATCGCCCCGGTGCTGGGCACGGTGATCTTCCTGTACGGCGGCCAGCCGTTCCTGACCGGTGGATGGGGCGAACTGAAGTCCCGCCGGCCCGGGATGATGCTACTGATCTCGATGGCGATCACGGTCGCGTTCGTCGCGTCCTGGGTGACGACCTTGGAGATCGGCGGGTTCGACCTGGACTTCTGGTGGGAGCTCGCGCTGCTGATCGTGATCATGCTGCTCGGGCACTGGCTGGAGATGCGCGCCCTCGGTGCCGCATCAGGTGCCCTGGACGCACTGGCCGCGTTGCTGCCCGACTCTGCGGAGAAGGTGACCGACGACGGTGTGGTCGAGGTGTCGCTGGCGGAGTTGCGCGAGGGCGACGTCGTCCTGGTCCGCTCGGGTGGTCGCGTGCCTGCCGACGGGAAGGTGGTCGAGGGGCAGGCCGAGGTCGACGAGTCGATGATCACCGGCGAGTCCCGGCCGGTCGCGCGGGCTGTCGGCGACCCGGTCGTCGCCGGAACCGTTGCCACCGACAATGCTCTGCGGGTCGAGATCACCGCGGTCGGGGAGAACACCGCACTGGCCGGGATCCAGCGACTGGTCGCGGAGGCGCAGGCGTCGTCGTCCCGGGCGCAGGCGCTGGCGGATCGGGCCGCGGCCTTCCTGTTCTACTTCGCATCGATTGCGGGTGTGATCACCTTCCTAGTCTGGACGTTGCTGGGCGAGATCGACGAGGCCGTCACGCGAACCGTGACCGTCCTGGTGATCGCCTGCCCGCACGCCCTCGGACTGGCCATCCCGTTGGTGATCGCGATCTCCACCGAGCGCGCCGCGAAGGCCGGCGTACTCGTGAAGAACCGGTTGGCGCTGGAGCGGATGCGGACGATCGACGTCGTCCTGTTCGACAAGACCGGCACGTTGACGAAGGGCCAGCCGGTCGTCACCGGGGTCGCGGGCGTCGGCTCGGTGACCGAGAACGAACTGCTGGAGCTGGCGGCCGCGGTCGAGGCGGACAGCGAACATCCGCTGGCGAAGGCGATCGTCCGGGCGTACCAGGAGCGATCCCGAGTCGGCACCAGCGAGGCTGCCAACGGCCGGCTGGTCGCCTCAGAGTTCCGCTCGCTCACCGGGCGTGGTGTCCAGGCTGTTGTCGATGGCGCCGAGGTCGCCGTCGGCGGTCCGGCTTTCCTGCGGCAGTACGGCGTACCGGAGCCGGCTGAGCTCGAGGCGGATGTGCAGTCCTGGAAGGAACGGGGCGCGGCGGTTCTGCATGTGGTCCGGGACGGACAGGTGCTCGGGGCGGTCGCGTTGGAGGACGAGGTACGTGAGGAGTCCAGGCAGGCTGTGGACGCGTTGCACCGGCGGGGCGTGAAGGTCGCGATGATCACCGGTGACGCGCACCAGGTGGCCGAGGCGGTGGCGAAGGAACTCGGGATCGACGAGGTCTTCGCCGAGGTGCTACCGCAGGACAAGGACGCCAAGGTCGCGGAGTTGCAGGCCCGTGGACTCAAGGTCGCGATGGTCGGCGACGGTGTGAACGACGCGCCGGCCCTGGCCCGCGCCGAGGTCGGCATCGCGATCGGCGCCGGCACCGACGTCGCGATCGAGTCAGCCGGTGTCGTCCTGGCCGCCGACGACCCGCGCGCGGTCCTGTCGGTGATCGAGCTGTCCAAGGCCAGCTACCGCAAGATGTGGCAGAACCTGGCCTGGGCCACCGGCTACAACGTGGTGACCGTGCCCCTGGCCGCAGGCGTCCTGGCCTTCGCCGGCATCCTCGTCTCCCCGGCCGTCGGCGCGATCCTGATGTCTGTCTCCACCATCGTCGTCGCCCTCAACGCCCAGCTGCTGCGTCGCCTCGACCTCTCACCGGCCCACCTGACCTCGTAGTCCCGTCGAGACACTATGGATTGAAAAGGAGTGTGGGATGCCGGTGATGGAGGCGTACGTCGCGACGGAGCGGGCGGCGCGGTATGTCGAGCAGTTGAGCAGTCACTTCGCGCACCAACCGGGCGGGATGCGGCTGCTGGACCAGCAGCCGGGCGAGTTGCTGATCGATCTCGGTCCGGCGACCTGGCAGATCGTCGCCGAGCCGGACCGGCTGGTGCTCAGGGTGGAGGCCGCGGATGCGGGACGGCTGCGCGAGGCGAGCGCTCACGTGGCGGAGCGCGTTGAGCAGATCGGCCGCCGGGACGGCTTGCGGGTGGATTGGCAATCGGTGGGGGAGCATCCGGCGTAGGAGCGTCGGCGACTACTGCGAGCACACCGAGGGGGCGGAGCAGTAGCACTCCGCGACGAAGGACTCGGATGGCCGTCGGGCAAGAGCGTCGACATGGGCTGGGTGCACAGTGCAGCCGTGCCGGGTGTGCACAATCCACGGTGATCGAGGCCGCTGAGCGCCGTACGTTCGGTGGAATCCCCAGTCCTGGAGGTTCCCCATGGCCGCTTCACAGGTCGGTACCGACGACTATGCGCTCGCCCGCGTCCCGGCGAGTGCCCGTTATTCCTGGTGGTCTGTCGCGACACAGCGGTTCGGGCAGATCTCCGCGCTGAGTCAGTTCCTGCTCGGGGCCACACTCGGCTTCGGGATGGACTTCTGGACCGCGTTCTGGGCGCTCACGCTCGGCGCGGTGATCCTCGAACTGGTGGCGATCCTGATCGGCATCATCGGCGCCCGCGAGGGCTTGCAGACCTCGGTGATCGCGCGCTGGACCGGGTTCGGCCAGGCCGGCTCGTCGCTGATCGGGCTGGCGATCGGGATCAGCCTGATCGGCTGGTTCGGCATCCAGTCCGCCGTGTCCGCGGCCGGCCTGAGCTC
The DNA here is from genome assembly GCF_043197365.1 of Kribbella sp. NPDC049174. Taxonomy (NCBI): domain Bacteria; kingdom Bacillati; phylum Actinomycetota; class Actinomycetes; order Propionibacteriales; family Kribbellaceae; genus Kribbella; species Kribbella sp. NPDC049174. Next base: position 522,421 of record NZ_JBICSZ010000005.1, read on the forward strand.
GCTGGTCGGCGTCCTGCCCACCTGGGGCTGGTCGCTGGCCTTCGGTCTGGCCGTGACGCTCGTCGTACTGCGGGGCTTCCACTCGATGGCCTGGGTCGCCTACGTGACCGTGCCGGCCTTCCTCATCCTGGTCGGCTGGTCGATCATCAGCGAACTGTCCAACCACAGCCTCGGCGCGCTGACCAGCGCCGCGCCACCCGGTCCGGAGCTGAGCCTGCTGCAAGGTACGACGCTCGTCGCCGGCGGATTCATCGTCGGCGCCGTCATCACCCCGGACATGACCCGGTTCAACCGCGGGGTCGGTGACGTGGTGAAGCAGACACTGCTCGGCATCACCCTCGGCGAGTACGTGATCGGCCTGTCCGGCGTCCTGCTGGCGCACGCGGTCGGCTCGGCGAACGTGATCACCATCGTCACCTCGTCGGTCGGCTGGGTCGGCACGCTGGTGATCATCCTCGGCACCATGAAGATCAACGACTGGAACCTCTACAGTTCCGGCCTCGGCATCGTGAACTTCATCGGCACCGTGTTCGGCCGGCACGTCAACCGGGCCGTGGTCACCCTGGTGGTCGGCATCCTCGGCAGCCTGCTCGCGGCCGGCGGCATCCTGGGCAAGTTCACCGACTTCCTGATCGTGCTCGGCGTCGCGTTCCCGCCGATCGCCGGGATCATGGTCGCGGAGTACTTCGTGGTGAAGCGCTGGCGGCCCGAGCTCGACCAGACCCGCGAGCACGGCACGCTCCCCGCGACCGCCCCGACCTGGGTACCGGCCACCATCGTGATCTGGATCGGCGCCGCCCTGATCGGCAAGTACGTCGAGTGGGGCCTGCCCAGCATCAACTCGCTCGTCGTCGGCTTCGCCGCGTACGTCGTGGCCGGCAAGCTCGGCCTGATCCGCGGTGTCGGCACGAGTCGCACCATGGACAGTGAGCAGACTGAGCCCACCGCCGTCCCGGCCACCAGCTAGCCGTACCTGAAACCCAGGAGGATCCGCATGCGTATCGGCATCGATGTCGGCGGCACGAACACCGACGCCGTGCTGCTCGAGGGCAGCACTGTCCTCGCGGCCAACAAGTCGGCCACCAGCGAGGACGTGACGGCGGGCATCATCGACACCCTCGACCGGTTGCAGGCCGAGCGGTCGTTCGACCCGGCCCAGGTCCAGGCGGTGATGATCGGCACCACGCACTTCATCAACGCGCTGGTCGAGGCCCGGCGGCTCGCCCCGACGGCGGCGCTGCGGCTCGGCCTGCCCGCGACCGCGTCGCTGCCGCCGCTGGTGGACTGGCCGCAGCGGCTGGTCGAGGCGGTCAGCGGACGCAGCTATCTGGCCCACGGCGGCCATGAGTTCGACGGCCGCCACATCGCCGAACTCGACGAGGACGAGCTGCGCCGGCACGCGGGGGACATGATCGCGCACGGCGTCCGGTCGGTGGCGATCTCGTCGGTGTTCTCGCCGGTCAGCAACGAGTTCGAGCTGCGCGCCGCGGAGATCCTGCGGTCCGAGCTCGGCGACGACGTGGCCATCTCGCTCTCGCACGAGATCGGCCGGATCGGCCTGCTGGAGCGGGAGAACGCGACCATCATCAACGCGGCGCTGCGGGAGCTCGCCGCGAGTATCGTCGACGGTCTCGCCGGCGCCGTCGCCGGGCACGGCATCGCGGCGCCACTGTACCTGAGCCAGAACGACGGCACCCTGATGGACGTCGACTTCGCCCGTCGCTATCCGGTCGCCACCTTCGCGTCCGGCCCGACGAACTCGATGCGCGGCGCGGCCCTGCTGTCCGGCCTGGACACCTGCGCGGTCGTGGACGTCGGCGGTACGACGAGTGATGTCGGCGTACTCACCCACGGCTTCCCGCGGGAGGCGACCACCGAGGTGGACGTGGCCGGCGTCCGCACCAACTTCCGGATGCCCGATGTGCTCAGCATCGGCATCGGCGGCGGCAGTCTGGTTGCCGAGGACAACGACCTGGTGACGGTCGGTCCTCGGTCCGTGGGTTATCGGTTGACCGAGGAGGCGCTGGTCTTCGGCGGTACGACGTTGACCGCGACGGATATCGCGGTCGCGGCCGGGCGGGCCGACATCGGCTCGGCTGCTGCGGTCGCCGATCTCGACCCGACGCTGGTCAAGGCCGCGCTGGCTCGGGTCGCGGCGGACATCGCGGACGCGGTCGAGCGGATGCGGACGTCGCCTGAGCCGCTGCCGGTGGTGGCGGTCGGCGGCGGATCGATCCTGCTGCCCGACGATCTGCCGGGCAGTCTGGCGGTGCATCGCCCGGACCACTTCGCGGTCGCGAACGCGATCGGTGCGGCCATCGCGCAGGTGGGTGGCGAGGTGGATCGGGTGTACGCGATCGATCCCGGTCGTCGTGACGCGGTGGTCGACGAGGCTCGTCAGGAAGCGGTGGACCGGGCGGTCGCGGCCGGTGCCGATCCGGCGCAGGTGCGGATCGTGGACTTCGACGAAGTACCGATTCCTTACCTGCCCGGCAACGCCACCCGGATCCGCTGCAAGGCGGTCGGCGACCTCCGGCTGGGGCAGTCATGACGGTGCTCATGGCCGGGCCTCCGGCGCCGGCTGGGTCATGGGGCCTTGGCTCCCGGTCTTCCCTCGTCGCTCCAGTCGCTTCGCTCCCTCCACTCCTCAGTCCAGACCGGGAGGCCCCATGACCATGCTCACAGCTGCTGATCTCGGCCCGCTGGCGCGGGGGGCCGCCGTACTGGGGACTGGTGGTGGCGGTGATCCGCACATCGGCCGGCTGCTTGCGGAGCAGGCGTTGCGCGCCCACGGATCCGTCGAGCTGGTGAGCGTGGACGACCTGCCGGACGACGCCTGTGTGTTGCCGGTGGCAATGATGGGTGCGCCGACCGTGATGGTCGAGAAGCTCCCGTCCGCGGACCAGATCGCGATCGCGGTCCAGACGCTGGCCAAGTACCTCGGCAAGACGCCGACCCACATCGCCTGTATCGAGGCCGGCGGCGTCAACTCGACCGTCCCGGTCATCGCGGCCGCCCAGCTCGGCCTGCCGCTGGTCGACGGCGACGGGATGGGCCGCGCGTTCCCCGAACTGCAGATGGTGCTGCCGACCCTCGCCGGGATCGAGGCGACGCCGATGTCGATTGTCGACGAAAAAGGAAACCGCGGCGTCTTCGACACGATCTCCAACACGTGGGCGGAACGCTTGGCCCGGTCCGCGACGGTGGACATGGGGTGCTCGGCGATCGTGTCGCTGTACGCGATGACGGGCGCCGAGGTGCGGGAGTCGTTCGTGCCCGGGACGCTGTCGCAGTGCCTCGCCATCGGGCTGGCCATCGACGAGGCGCGGCGATCGCTCAGTGATCCGGTGGCCGCGGTGGTGGACCGGCTCGGCGGGCGGTTGCTGCATGTCGGGAAGGTTGTCGACGTTCAGCGTCGTACGACGACCGGCTTCGCCCGCGGTGACGCGACCGTCGACGGACTGGATGCGTCGCTCGGCCGCCTGCTGGTACTGCGTTTCCAGAACGAACACCTGGTCGCCGAGGTCGACGGTGCCGCGATCGCGACCACGCCTGACCTGATCATCGTGCTGGACACCGAGTCCGGCGAGCCGATCACAACGGAGGCCCTGCGCTACGGGCAACGCGTCAGCGTATTGGCCGCGCCGTCCGACGAACGCTGGCATTCGCCGGCCGGCATCGAACTGGTGGGACCGCGCTACTTCGGCTACGACCTGGATCCGATCCGCGCACTGGAGACGGTATGAGCTGGAAATTGGGGATTGAGCACCTGCGGGATCTGGCGCGCGGGGCGGCGATTCTCGGGACCGGGGGCGGCGGGGATCCGCTGATCGGGCGATTGCTGGTCGAGCAGGCGATCCGGGAACACGGTCCGGTGACCGTCCTCGACCCGGACGAGCTCGACGACGACGCCTTCGTCATCCCGACCGCGCAGATGGGTGCGCCGACGGTGATCGTGGAGAAGATCCCGCGCGGCAGCGAACCGGTCGGCGCGCTGCGGGCGCTCGAACGGCACCTCGGCCGCACCGCCGACGCGACCATGCCGATCGAGTGCGGCGGCATCAACTCGATGATCCCGCTGTTGGTCGCGGCCCGGACCGGCCTCCCGGTGGTCGACGCCGACGGCATGGGCCGGGCGTTCCCCGAACTCCAGATGGAGACGTTCTCGGTGTACGGCGTACCGGGGTCGCCGATGGCGATCGCGGGCGAACACGACGAGACCGTGGTCATCGATACGGGTGTCGACAATCGACAGATGGAATGGCTGGCCCGCGGGATCACCATCCGGTTGGGCGGGGTCGCGCACATCGCCGAGTACTCGATGACGGGCGCCGACGTGAAGCGCACCGCCGTACCGCGGACGCTGTCCCTCGGCCTGTCCCTCGGCCGGGCGGTGCGGCTGGCGCGCGAGTCGCACAGCGATCCCATCGAGGCTGTGCGTGTGGCGCTGGCTCCGACGCTGTACAACCACCTGCGGGTGCTGTTCCGCGGCAAGGTGGTCGACGTCGAGCGCCGTACGGTCGAAGGCTTCGCCCGCGGCCGGGCCCGCTTCGCGTCGTACGACGGCACCTCCTCGCTGGAGCTCCGCTTCCAGAACGAGAACCTGGTCGCGGAGGTCGACGGTTCGGTTGTCTGCACGGTCCCGGATCTCATCTGTGTCCTGGAGGCGGACACCGCTGAGCCGATCACCACTGAGGGCCTGCGGTACGGGCAGCGCGTCACCGTCGTCGGTATCTCCACACCGGACCTGATGCGGACGCCGGAGGCCCTGGCGGTCTTCGGGCCGTCGTGCTTCGGCCTCGGCGTGGAGTTCTCGCCGGTCGAGCGCCGTACTGACGCCGTCCTCAGCACCCCCTGAGGTCCACCCGGTGGGCGGGCTGCGGTGACATCATCAGCCCATGACGACCGTCATCCGGGAGCGGGACCTGGAGGCGCTGGTCGTCGGCGTCACTCTGCTGGGGTCCGGTGGTGGCGGCGACAGCCGGGCCTTCGGGCGGATCCTGCAGCGGCGGCTAGGGTCCGGTGACCTGGAACTGCTGGACGCGTCGGACGTTGCCGACGGCTACCTGAGCCCGGTCGGCGTGGTCGGAGCGACCAGTGTGCTCACCGAGAAGCTGCCGAGTGGCAAAGAGTTCTCGACGGCTGTGCAGGCCGTCAGCCGCTGGACCGGTCAGCCGGTCGACGGGCTGATGTCGCTGGAGGCAGGCGGCCTGAACGGCCTCAGCGCACTGGTTGCCGCGGTGGACATGGGGCTGCCGTTCGTCGACGCGGACCTGATGGGCCGGGCGATGCCGCGACTCGACCAGTTCTCGTGGGCGGTGGCCGGACGGTCGTTGACGCCGTGTGCGTTGAGTGAGCCGGGCGGTCAGGTCGTTGTCGTCGACAACATCGATCCGGCCGGGCTGGAGCGCGCCGTACGCAGCCTCGTCGTACACACGGGTGGTTGGGCGGTGCTGGCGCTCGCACCGACACCTGCTGCGGGTGCGACGTCCGACGCGGTCAACGGCAGCCTGGCCAGGGCACTCGAGCTCGGGCGTGCCCATGCCGCTCTGCCCGTCTCCGCCGCCGCGCCTGGCGACGTGGCTGAGGCACTCGGCGGGCGACTGCTGGGTGACGGGCGGGTCGACGAGGTGGCTCGGTACGGCGTTCGGTCGCACGCCCCGGGTGGCGCCGGCGCGTTCGGGCGTGGGACTGTCTGTGTTGTCGACGAGCCGAGTCGTGCTGTGGTGCGGATCGAGACTGAGAACGAGTACCTGCTGGCGATGGTCGACGGTGAACCAGTGGTGACCACGCCTGACCTGGTGTGCGTGCTGGATCGGCGGACACTGCAGCCGATCGCGGTCGACGCTGTTCGCTCTGGTGACGAGGTGCTTGTGCTCGCGCTGCCGGGGCCGTCGTGGTGGCGGCATGGCGAGCGCCTGGCGCACGTCGGTCCTCGGGCCTTTGGCCTGACCTGCGATCCACTGTTGCTGGAGGCCTCGTGACCGGGCTGGCGCCGACGCTGGCGGCGATGCTGACGTCGCCGGGGTGGCGGGAGGTCGTCGTACTGGGTGGTGGGCAGGAGCCGGGGCCTTCGTTGGCCGGATCGCGGATCCTGATGGACGTTGCCGGGCATCCGTCGCCGATGGGTGGGGAGTTGCTCGTCGTACTGCTGGCATCGGATCACACCGACTGGCGGATCGATGCGCTGATCAGCAGGGCGTCCGCAGCGGGTGCGGCTGCGGTGCTGCTGGCTGGTGTAGAGCCGTTAGGGCGTGGGGCACAGTTGCTGGCCGAACGGTTGCAGTTGCCGGTGCTGGGGAGTCTGGATCCGTTGGCGGCGCATGAGCACCTCAACCGGGTGACGGCCGAGCCTGACCTGGTGCGGGCGGACTTGGTGCTGCGAGCTGTGACTGCGCTGCGGCGGTCCGACGGTGAACTGGACTCTGTGCTGCGTACGACATCCGCCGTACTGGAGCGGCCGGTGACACTGGCCGGGTCCGACGGTGGGACGTTGGCGGGGGAGCCGTTGGAGGCTGCTGAGCGACCGGAGTTGGTTGCGGCGTTGCCTGCTGTGCCGGTGGCTTGGGCTGCGCCGTACCGGGTGGATCTGCCGAGTGGTGCGGTGCTGATCGCGGTGTCTGTGCTTGGTGCGGGTCCTGCGTGCTGGCTGGTGGCTCGACTGCCCGGTGTGGTGCCGGCTGAGGTTGCCGCCGTGCCAGCTGTGTTGACGGTGGTTGCGCCCGCCGTTGGGCAGCGGTTGGCGTTGCGGCGGTTGGAGTTGGAGCGGGACGCTCGGCAACGTACGTCGCTGCTGGGAGAGTTGCTGCACGGTGAGCCGTCGGAGGCTACGCGGCGACGCGCGGTCGACCTTGGTTGGCAGTTGGACGGGTGGCACACCGGCATCCGCATCGGCGCTGACGGACAGGTGGACGTGGCAGGTCGTCGTACCGACGTCGTCGAGGCCTTCGACGCGGAGGGCTTGCAGGCGGTCGTTGTTGAGCAGGGCGACGGCTGGTCCGTGTGGATCACCGCTGCCCGCGAACCGACGTCCACGGAGGTCCAGGAACAGGCCGCAGCCATCCGCCGCGTCCAACGCCGCCTGGTCAAAACCGTCGACGCCTATGTCGGCGTCGGCCGCGTCCAGCCCGGCCCCGGCGGCATCGCCACCTCCCTCGCCGAAGCAGGCGACGCAGCCGGCCTGGCCCGCGGCCGCCCCGAAACCGGCCGCTTCCTGCACGTCGACCGCCTCGGCCTGGCCCAGCTGCTGCTGGCCTGGACCCGCACCGACACCTTCCAACCAGCCGCGAAAGCCCTGCTGGCCCCCATCCAAGACCAACCCGGCGACCTGGTCGGCACCCTCGCCGCCTACCTGGACACCGAGTCCTCACTCGCCGAAACCGCCGCAGTCCTAGGCATCCACCGCAACACCGTCTCCGCCCGCATCACCAAGATCCAGCAACTCCTCGGCGTAGACCTCGCCAACTCCGACGAACGCCTAGCCCTCCACCTAGCCTGCCGAACCGCCCGAGACTAGCTGCCCGGTTTATCCCACGCGCCGCTACGCGCGCTCCTCCGTCGCGTGCTCGCCGGCGCTCCCGCCCGCCCGAGGCGCGTGCTGTCGCCCGCTTGATCAAGTGCACCGTTGACGCGCGCAGCCGTGGATCGTTGCGTTGCCGCGGTTACCCGACGCAGCCAACCCCACGGCGTCCAGTTGGCGATGCACCCGGTGATGTGCATGCAGGCGCCCCAGGCGAGGCTCGAAACAGCCTGATGCCTGAGACTGGCGGGGGCGGGGCGGGGCGGGGGCGGGGCGGGGCAAGCATATGCCGCGATCCTGGGGGCGGAGTTCCGCTTGGATGGTGCTGGTTGGCACGCTCCGGTGGGTTCATGTGCCTGGATGTGGTCTGGGTACGCGGTGGGTGCCGGACGGATCGACGTGGAAGGTGAACCCGTTGGGGGTGATCCATTCCAGCGTCCTGGGGTCGACGCGGCGTACCTGCCAGCGGCCGTGGGTTTTGACCCTGTGCGGGAAGCGGCGCAGGGGTGCGAGGTTGGTGGGGGTGGTTTGGCCTGGTGGGCCGAGGGGGTCGTAGGGCTGGATGTGGTCCAGATCCATCGCGGGGTGGGTTTCGCGGGTGCCGTAGGGGAAGAGCTCGACGGGGTGGATGAGTTTGACTCGTTCGCGGATGCGGTCGGGGATTTCGTAGGCGTCGACGCTGATGGCGTCGTTGAGGTCGATGACGGGTTTGACGGTGTAGGGGCCGTGGCCGATGAGTTCGCTGAGTTGGGTGGCGAGGAGGGGGCCGAGGTCTTCGACGCGCAGGACGCCGGTGCCGGTGGCCAGGGTGTGGTCGGTGAGGTGGACGTAGATGTCGGTCTGCCCGGGGCGCAGTGGTTGGCCGGAGCGTGGGTTGGTGTGGGCGTCTCGCCGGATTTGGGCGAGCCGGGCGTCCAGCGCGCGGCGTGCGGCGGCGTCCGCAGACTCGGTATCCACGGTCGCGGTGGTGAGGGTGTCGCCGTCGTCGCGGTCGAGTTGCAGGGCGGGGTCGAATGGCTCGATCGCTTCCTTGTAGGGGGTGTCGAGTGGGTCGGGGAGGTTGCTGTGGCTGGGATGGGGGGCGTCGCGGTCGGCTTCGTCGTCCGGGCCGGGCTCTGCCCAGTCGGTCAGCAGGCCAGCGTCATCCGGGTGAGCACCGTGGTCCTCGTCTCGTGGTGTGCGCCGGCCGTACTCAGCATCGCGCGTTGACTGGGCTGTTGAAGCTTTGTCCCG